>NZ_KB898623.1:0-402583 GCF_000377705.1 Salsuginibacillus kocurii DSM 18087
GGGGCTGTCCCAAAAGCCTTTGAAAAGTATTAAAAAATCCGTTGTGATGGTTATTCATCACAACGGATTTTTTAGTATTATCCTTATGATAATGATAGAGGTTGTCCACCTCCTTTTGTTTTAGGAGGTTATGGGCTATGGCTGCCAACCCAAACTCTACGTTGACCTTGTCTAGGCCGCGAAGAGAAAAGCGGCGCAACGACCTATTGCCCTTGATATGGCCGAACACGCTTTCGACCTCTACTTTACGCAACTTATAGGTCTCAGCGCCTTCTTCCGTACCAAGGGCTTCTCTCGCTTTTTTCTTTTTCGCTTCATACAGCGGATTATAATGAATCTGCCGATTCCCTTTTGCTTTCGTACAAGCTGACTTGACCGGGCAATTACTGCAATCTTCCGCCTCGTAAATCCGAAATTGACGTCGGTAGCCATACGTATCCGTTCGATGTTTTTTGTATCGAAAGGTTACCTTTTGATTATTCGGGCAAATAAAGTAATCTCCTTTATCATCATAGGTCCAGTTTTGTACATGATAAGGATTTTTCTTAAAACTGCGTTTCTTCTCTTTTCGCCACATATTATAGGGAACGAGGAGATCGATGTCCTGATCATCGGCATATACATAATTACTCTCATTTCCATAACCAGCGTCCGCAACAACTTGCTCAGGGAAGGGCAGTGCTCGGTTTTTCAGCATTTTCATATGCGGTTGAAAGCAGCGAGCGTCCGTTGGACGTTGGTGAATCGAGTACCCCAGAATAAATTGATTTTCCGTACCAGCTTGAACGTTATAACCCGGCTTGAGCTGCCCATTTTTCATATGATCTTCCTTCATGCGCATAAATGTCGCATCACGGTCTGTCTTTGAGAAACTATTACGGTCTCCAAATGTGGCAAAATGATCTTCGTACTTTTGGAGCCGCGGCAAATAATCTGATGTCATGGATTTATGCATCCGCCGTAAGGTGCGAAGCTCTTCTTTCTTTACTTTTTTCTCTTCAGGATCGGCAGCTGATTCAACAGCCTGTTCCGCTTTGCCTAACTGCTCTTCCACTTGATGGACCGCCTCTTGAAGTTGTTCTGAGGTTATGCGAGCCGAAGGTTCTTCCGAAGGGGAACAGGTGGCTTCATCTTGACGGATCGTGTCTTCAATATGAGCGAAAAGGGTTTTTAGTTTGTCTTGGAGCTTTGCTTCATAACGCTCAGAAGCCTTTCGCCATACAAATGAATACCGGTTGGCATTCGCCTCGATTTTCGTCCCATCGAGAAAATAATGTTCCATAGTGATATACTCTTGGTCTAAGAGAAGTTGGATTAATTGGGTGAAAAGGGGCTCAATCAAGTCTTGCATGCGTTCGGAACGAAAGCGGTTGATGGTTCGAAAATTCGGTACTTGCTGGGCAGCTAACCACATCATCGGCAGGTTTTCTTCAAGGGCTTTTTGAATGTCACGACAGGAATACCATTTTTGCGTGTAGGCATACAAAACAATTTTCGTCATCATTTTTGGGTGATAAGAAGGGCGGCCTCCGCCCTCATAAGCGGCATAGAACAACTGCTCATCCACCTGTTCAATCATGTCATGCACCACACGTGACACATGATTTTCTGGAATCAAATCACTAAAATCCATTGGTAGAACGAGTTGTCCCATGGTATAATCTTTAAACATAAGAGATCATCCTTTCTAGTGGTTGGTGTGGTTACTTTCCATTTTAGCAAAAGGATGATCTCTTTTTTAGTATTTTAAATTGGAATAAAAAGGTAAGGGGCTGCCCTTTTGGGACAGCCCCTTCTGTGCTTTTTGCAGGGCTAATGGCGACACCTCAACTAACGTTGCAAATGTATCAAGAGATCATAAGTCCCGCTCCTTCAAAGCCAAAAAGTAGCTTTGCCAGCGCTCGCCTTTTGCTTGACGCCCCTCAACTCCGTTTTCCGCTTTTCTTTGTCTAGCTACGGACGTTAGCGGCTTGCAATCGCTTCTGGACCGGTCTGCGGCGGCAACAGCCTCCTCGCCGGTTAAGAACCGTGCGGCGCCGCTGACCAAACGCCCTCCGCTTTTCTGTCTAGCTACGGGCGTTAGCGGCTTGCAATCGCTTCTGGACCGGTCTGCGGCGGCAACAGCCTCCTCGCCGGTTAAGAACCGTGCGGCGCCGCTGACCAAACGCCCTCCGCTTTTCTGTCTAGCTACGGGCGTTAGCGGCTTGCAATCGCTTCTGGACCGGTCTGCGGCGGCAACAGCCTCCTCGGGGGGTGAGAAGGGCTCTGCGTCGCAAGACAAGTCCGCTCCGCTTTTCTCTGTCTAGCTGCGCATGCTAGCGGCTCGAGGTTTTTTCTAGTCCTGACTCCGCACAGCGAGCTGTGCTGCGCAGTTCTTGAAAAACTTGTCGCCGCTTTTCAAGCATGCTCCGCTTTTCTACGTATCTTTTCGGAATGAATGTAAGACGGCGCGGACCATTCCACCTAGAAACTTCGGCAGTTTAACCGTGTAAAATTTCATCGCCATTCCTCCTTGGTTCAAAGCTGGCGTTTATTCCGTCAATGCCCACATGTTCTTTGTTATATATATTCAACTTGACGAAAAAAGTACACGATTTTTTTAAAAGAGATTTAAAATCTTCTGCCTTCGCCTTTACCTCAGTTTATCCACGGTTACCCTTCCTTGCGAATGGCTTCCATTGCTGCTTTTCGGTCTGTTTGATTAAAAATGGCTGAACCAGCAACGAGCACATTTGCTCCAGCTTGCTTACACCAGGCGGCTGTTTGCTCATTCACTCCGCCATCCACTTCAATATCAATTGCTTGTGAACAATGTTCAGTTAATGTTGTAATCTCGCGAATTTTTGTCAACGTCTCCTGAATAAAAGCTTGACCCCCAAAGCCAGGGTTTACCGTCATAACTAAAATTAAATCTGTCAACTCCAGGCAATGCTGAACCACATCTATTGGCGTGTGAGGATTAATCGCCACTCCTGCTTTCATATCGTGTTCTTTGATGAGTTGAAGCGTCCGATGTAAATGCGGACTAGCTTCCGCATGCACAGTAAGAATATCTGCGCCTGCCTCTTTAAAATCGCTTACATACTTCTCTGGTTCTTCAATCATTAAATGAACATCAAGTACTTTGTTTGTATGCGGACGAATGGCTTTAACCACGGGCGGTCCCATTGTAATGTTCGGCACAAAGCGGCCATCCATTACATCCACATGAATATAATCAGCTCCGAGCTGATCAACTCCGCGGACCTCTTCACCCAAGTTGGAGAAATCTGCTGCTAAAATAGAAGGCGCAATTTTTATCGTCATGTTTTACCTCCAGGAAGTTTGTTTCACAATCTCTTCGTAAAATGATAGATAATGCTCGTAACGTTCACGGGAGATTTCAGCTTGTTCAACAGCTTCTTTGATCGCACAAGCCGGCTCTTTTCGATGCGTACATTCCCGAAACTTACAGGCGCTTCGCCGCTCCCTCATTTCCGGAAAATAAAGAGTAAGCTCTTCGGGCTGAATGTTTTCAAAATCGAGCGCACTAAAGCCAGGTGTATCTGCTACTTGTCCGCCCTGAACAGAGAGAAGTTCCACGTGACGAGTCGTATGTTTGCCACGCTTTAGCTGTTTTGAAATTTCACCCACTTCCAGATCGAGGCCGGGGCTGATCCTATTTAAGAAGCTGGACTTTCCAACTCCTGATGCTCCTGCCAGCACCGTAACCTTACCTGCAAAAGCAGTAGCAACTTGGTCCAGGTCCTCTTCATCTGTATGAGAGACAAAATAAACAGGATACTCCAATGATTCATAAAGCTGCTGGTAGCCTTTCATTTGCTCATATTTCTCCTCATTGCACTGATCTCTTTTCGTAAACAGCAAGATCGGTTCGATATCTTTCGCTTCCACATGTACAAGCATGCGGTCTAAGAGCCAAGGAGAAAAATCCGGAGAAACCGCTGAACACACAATTAATGCCTGCTCTACATTGGCAATCGGAGGTCGAGTCAATTTATTAAACCGCGCTTTAATTTCGAGGACGTATCCTTCCTCTATAGTCTCAGCCTCAAAGATTACCTCATCACCTACTAGTGGTTTTTCTTTCTTTTTGCGAAATAACCCTCTGGCCCGGCATTGATAACGACCTGTTTCATTTTCTACGTAAAAAAAACCACCGACTGCTTTTACAATCTTACCTTCAGCCATAGAGCCTCCTTATTCTTCGTACGGAAATGTATTGGATTGGACTTCTTCATCATCGATATAAAGTGTGTACGTGCCATCTATTTCGGGTGTAATCTCAAGTGGTATGTGGTACGTTTCTGACTCCTCAATCGTCTCTTCTACGAAAACTGACGGCTCATCTGTTGTCGCATCCTCATAAACGATCAGCACCTCATACTCTATTCCTTCGTCCTGTTCCTCTTCTGAGATTTCCACCGGAAGAACTGCTTCTACTTGTTGGCTTTCTGGTTCTTCTGGTTCTTCTTCCTCTACTACTTCTTCTTCTTCCTCTTCTTCTGGCCCTAACGAAATCACAAATTGGACCTCATCCCCGTATTCTACCGTTTCATACGGCCCAGGTTCATGTTGAATAACATCACCTTCAGCTACCGACTCAGAATGTGCTTCATTAAAGGTCCCCGTAAGTCCCTGTGATTGTAAATAATTACGTACATTTTCTTCTGACTGGTCCTGAAGGTTATCTAGAGAAAATTCAGGGAGTGAACTATATACTAAGTGAATTTCATCTTCATAAACAACACGTTCACCTTCGTCCGGGTCTTGACTGATAATTGTGTTTTCCTCTGCTTCAGTGGACTCTTCAGCTTCAAAACTGACTTCTTCAAAATCAGCCAGAGTTTCTTCAGCTTGTTCTCTCTGCATGCCCATAACACCTGGCATATCAACATTTTCAGGCCCTTCACTAACATGTAAATTTACAGTTGAGCCTTCTTTTACCGTCCGGCCTGGGTTCGGATTTTGCCTAATAACATAATCTTCTTCTATTTCTTCATCTTCAATCCACTCAATTTCGCTGATAAGCCCTTGTTCTTCAAGCTGTTCTTCTGCGTCCTCTATATGAAGCCCAGCCACCTCAGGCACGTCTACATCATCAACACTAAATAAGGCAGGAATTAAAGTAAAGGCGGCAACAATCGCCCCAAAAAACAACAATCCAATAAGAAATAATATTAACACCCAATTCTTCTTCTTCTTCTTTTTCTTAATTGGTCGCTCTTCATTGGAATTAGCTTCTTCGTTAGGGAGAGGTCCTGCAAGCGTTTCCTCTTCCTTTATATCCGCTCCTGCAATCTGCGTCTCTTCGTCAGGGTACTCCACTCCGCCTACAATAGGAACCGCTTTTGTCTGCTCATTATCCTCCTGCTCTAAAACAAGAGGTGCTTCCTCATACCGGTCAGGATCTAACGTAGTATCCACATCTCTTACCATTGCCTCAACGCTTTCATGACGTTGGTCGGGGTCTTTTGCGGTTGCTTTATAAATCGCATTTTTTAAACTTTGCGGGATGTTCTCGCGGAAATTCGATGGGTCCGGAAGAGGCTCCTGCAAATGTTTAATCGCAATGGAGACGGCAGAATCCGCATGAAAAGGCAGCTCGCCTGTAACCATTTCAAATAACACAATACCTAAAGCGTAAATATCAGAGGCTGTAGTCACCATGCCTCCCCGGGCCTGTTCTGGTGACAAATAATGGACTGTACCGAGCACAGATTTTGTATGAGTCATCGTCGCTTCTGTTGAAGCTCTAGCAATCCCAAAGTCAGCTACCTTTGCTTCTTGGTTCTGATTTAGCAATATATTGTGCGGCTTAATATCTCGGTGTATGACTTGCTGGCTGTGTGCATAAGCTATCGCTGAACCAACTTGGTGAAAGATCCGGATAACATCATCAAGCGACAAAACACCGACGCGATTGATATATTCTTTTAATGTTTCACCTTCGATATATTCCATGACAATAAAATCGACCCCATCCGCTTCACCAACATCATAAATATCTACAATATTTGAGTGAATCAAATTGGTCGATGACAGCGCTTCCCGATGAAAGCGCCGTACAAAATCACTGTCTCCCTTATAATGAGGCTGGAGCACTTTAACAGCCACCGGACGTTCTAAAATAATATCTCTCGCTTCGTATACCACAGCCATTCCGCCATCTCCAATGGTACGGATGACTTCATAGCGGTCATTGATTCGTTGTCCAATCAAACTGAATCACCTTCCGGATACATTTCCGTCTGTCGTCTGAAGCAATGCAGCTGTTACATTGTCAGTTGCTCCATGAGCATTTGCTTCCTCAATAACCTTAGCCACTAGTTCTTGAGCTTGTTGATTTAAACGAAGCATTTCGCCTAACGTTTCTTCTGATAACGTATCAGTCACTCCATCTGAACATAAGAAAAGCGAATAACCTGATTCTTGATTATAGAGGTTACTGCTGACAGTAACCTCTTCTTCTGTTCCCAGTGCTTGTAGTAAGACATTTTTTTGCGGGTGATGCTCTGCTTCTTCAGAAGTGATTTGCCCTTGCTTTACATATTCATTGACAAGGGAATGGTCTTCCGTCAACAGCGTAAACATCTTATTAGCCTCTAATAGATACGCTCTGCTGTCTCCTACGTGGGCCACTGCAATATCCTTGGGAAAGCCGCAGGCTGCAACCACTGTAGTTCCCATCCCTGCTTTTTCCGGATCTGCTAGCGCTTCTTTAAAAATTTCACCATTCACTTCAGTAATCACTTCAATCAGCCAAGCTTCTGCCTCTTCTACTGTTTCAAACGGTTCTTTTTGTTCACTCTTTTGCTTGAAAATATCAACAACCGCCTGGCTGGCAATGTCTCCAGCCTTATGTCCTCCCATGCCATCAGCGACAACAAGAAGAATTTGATCATCGGCCAAAGCTTTGACAAAAGCCGCGTCTTCATTATGAGGCCGAATTTGTCCTCGATCTGATAACGACCCAAAGTCCAACTGCATTCACCTCGTTTCTTCTTCGCGCTCCTTTGCTCTTAACTGTCCGCAGGCTGCCTCAATGTCGTGTCCTTGCTCACGACGAATCGTAACATTAACCCCGCGACTCTTTAATGTTCGTTCAAAAGCAAAAATATCATTACGCGAGGTCCGAACATAATCACGTTCAGGTACATCATTAACTGGAATTAAGTTGACGTGGCAGTTTATGCCTTTGATTAAATCTGCCAATTGTTCTGCGTGTTCTACTTGGTCATTAACACCGCCAAATAAACCATACTCAAAACTAATACGGCGATTTGTTTTTTCTTGATAATAACGAATGGCTTCCATAAGCTTATCAAGCGGCCAAGCCCGGTTTACTGGCATCAAGCGACTGCGGATTTCAGTAGTTGGGGCATGAAGCGAAACGGCAAAGTTAATTTGTGTCTGCTCGTCGGCAAAGTCATAAATACGTGGCACTACCCCGCTCGTGGAAACGGTAATGTGTCTTGCGCCAATATTTAATCCTTTATCATGATTAATTGTGCGTAAAAACGGCATCAATTCATCATAATTATCAAATGGCTCGCCTATTCCCATAATAACGACTGAATCCACGCGTTCTTCCTTTTCATCCAAGGCGCGCTGCACATCAAGAACTTGTGCAACAATTTCGCCCGCTTCAAGGTTACGTTTTAAACCGCCCAACGTAGACGCACAAAACGTGCAACCGAGCCGACAGCCAACCTGAGTGGTTACACAGACACTATTCCCATAGTCATGTCGCATCAGAACGGTTTCGATTGCATATCCGTCCGGCAGGTCAAATAAAAATTTCATTGTCCCATCCTGGGATTCCTGACAGACCACTTCTTTTAAAAGTGTGAGGGAAAAAGAATCATGTAGTTTCTCCCGCAAATCCTTGGAGAGATTTGTCATTTCCTCGAACGAAGTGACTCGCTTCTCATAAATCCATTCAAAAATCTGGGTCGCCCGGAAAGCAGGTTCATTCTGTTCTACTAGCCAGTCTTTTAGACCATCAAATTCCAGCGATAAAATCGAAGGTTTACCTTTGATTTCCGCTGGTACTTTTTGTTTCAGTTTTTCCACATTTAGCCTCCTAGAGGGTTTCTTTTTGCATGGCAGCGATGAAAAACCCGTCCGTTTGATACATGTGCGGCAGGATTGTCACTGCGCCTTCTGCACTCTTCTTTACCGCACCTTCATGTACAGGCAGCCTGGAAAAGAGTGTTTGATCAAAGGCAAATTCCGTCTGATCATTTAAAAATGCTGTCAATTGCTTCTCATTTTCAGCAGGGTTCAGCGTACACGTACTATATACAAGCCGTCCTCCCGGTTTAACCAGTTTGGCGGCTTCCTTCAATATGCTTTCTTGCAGGGTAAGGATCTCATTTATTGTGCCCTGTTTCATATGCTCTTTAATCTCCGGTTTGCGTTTTATAACACCAAGGCCGCTGCAAGGCGCATCGACTAAAACAACGTCAAATGTTTCTTCTTCCAATTCCTCGCTTGCCTGTCTTGCATCCATTTGAGCGACTTGAATCGATGATAAACCTAGGCGCATTGCTTGCTGTTTTACATTCAACACTTTTTGGTCATATAAGTCAAATGCAAAAATGAAAGCTGAATCAAGCCCCACTTCAGCCATATGCGTCGTTTTTCCGCCAGGAGCTGCACACAGGTCGGCTATTTTGTCGCCTTTTTTCGGGTTCGCAGCATGGGCCACTAACATCGAGCTTTCATCCTGGACAGTAAACAACCCTTGAGCATAGGCTTTAGATGAAAATGGGTCGCCTTTTTGAATCAGGATAGCTTCTTCGGCAAGGTTTCCTTTTTCTACTTGAAACCCTTCCTCTTCCAGCTTCTTCATCAAGTCATCTCTCGTTATCTTGAGGGTTTGCGTTCGAATCGTCAACAGCGGAGTTTCCAAATGAGAACGAGCGATATTTTCCGCTTCACCCTTTCCGTAGCCTTCTTCCCATAATGTAAGAATCCAGCGTGGATGAGATGTCTTAATTTCCAGCTGCTCAAGCGGGTGCTTAACCTTTTCTACGTCAGGTATGCCTTTGCGGTCAAGGTTCCTGAGTACGCCATTTACAAGTCCTGATAAGCCTTTCCGGCCATGAGTTTTTGCCAAATGGACTGCTTCAAAAATAGCCGCTCTAGCAGGAATGCGGTCTAAATAAACCATTTGATAAGCGGCAAGACGTAAAATAATGCGAATGCGGTTGTCCATTTTTTGGATCGGCTGTTTTAAAAATGGTTGCAAATAAAAGTCAAGCGTACGTGAACGTTTGATCGTGCCGTACACAAGCTCTGTCAATAAAGCACGATCCTTCGGGTCCATGTCATGTTCTTCAAGGACATGGTTAATCAAGAGGTGGCTGTACGCCCCTTCTTGTTCTACACGTTCTAAAATGGTCAAGGCATGATCTCGAACCGAGTGCTTACTCATCTCCTAATCGCTCCCCGGGACTTATTTCTTGCTGCAGGCCGTTGAGAAATGAAGCTGCCGGCATGCGTTTCTTGCCTGATGGCTGTACTTCTAGCAAATAAACGGCACCGTCTCCTCCAGTTTTTACGAGCAGCTTTTCTCGTTCCGCCTCGAGCACTTCACCAGGCGCACCGGTAAATGTCCCTTCAGCAGGACGCACTTCCCAGACTTTCAAGCTTTCCCCTCGAAAAGACGTATAGGTGACCGGCCATGGGTTCATTCCGCGCACATGATTGAATATCGCTCTGGCTGAATGGTTCCAATTAATTTTTTCCTCGCCGCGTTTAATAGTAGGAGAGAAGGTTACTTCTTCTTCTTGTTGAGGAAGCGGCTCAAGCCGGTCTTCTTCAATCGCCGGAAGCCATTCAGCTAATAGCTTGGCTCCTGCCTTGCTTAACTTATCGTGGAGACTGCCTACATGATCACTTTCTTCAATCGCAACGCTTGTCTTAGCAATGATATCCCCGGCATCAAGAGCTTCTACCATATACATTAACGTGACCCCCGTTTCTGTATCGCCATTAATGATGGCCCGGTGAATAGGGGCACCGCCTCGATGCTTAGGAAGAAGAGAGGCGTGTACATTCATGCATCCTAACGGTGGTGCTTCAATGATTTGCTTTGGCAGGATCTGACCGTATGCACAAGTCACAACTAAGTCAGGTTTCATGTTTAAAATTGGCTCATAGCTCTCTTTTTCTTTTAATGATTCCGGCTGGAAGACAGGTAAATCATTTGCTTCGGCTTCTACTTTAACCGGTGGCGGAGTCAGCTTTTTTTTCCTTCCTTTTGGACGGTCAGGTTGTGTAACCACTCCTGCAACCTCATAAGTTGAGGCAATTAACGTTTGTAAAACAGGTACCGCAAAGTCGGGGGTCCCCATAAAAAGTATTCTCATCAGTCAAACTCCCTTTCTCAAAGCAACCGCCACCCCAAGATTACATAAACATTTGCGGGTGACGGTCAATGGCGATATATAGATCTTCATTTGTAATTTCTTTTTTGTAATGATTTAAAAGGTCCTTTAAAATACGAGAGAGTTCAGGCTCATCCCTATATTTTATCATGCATTGATATCGATATCTATCCTTGATCCGAGCAATCGGCGAGGGGGTGGGTCCATAAATCATAGCCTCATTCGACAGGTGGTGAGAAAGAGCTTCGCCAATGGCTCCAGCTGTTTGAATCACCTTTGCTATATTAGGATGTGAAATGGTAATTAAACAAATGAACACATACGGCGGGTACAAGGCACGGTGCCGCCTTTTCATTTCGTCATAATAAAAAGAAACAAAATCATGACTCTTTGCATGCTGTATGCTGTAATGCTCAGGCTCATAGCTTTGAATAACCACTTCCCCTTCAACTTTGTCACGTCCAGCGCGACCGCTGACCTGGGTTAACAGTTGAAACGTCCGTTCTGCTGCCCGAAAGTCTGGAAGCTTTAAAAGGGTATCTGCAGCCAACACACCAGCAAGCGTAATGTTTGGAAAATCAAGCCCTTTGGCGATCATCTGGGTGCCGAGCAAAATATCAGCTTCTCCCGCTCCAAAAGAAGAAAGCAGTTTCTCATGTGCACCTTTCTTTTGTGTCGTATCTACATCCATGCGGATAATTCGAGCTTCCGGCAAAAGACGTTGCAATTCTTCTTCCACACGCTGTGTTCCTGTTCCAAAGAAACGAATATGTTCACTTTCACATTCCGGGCAAGTGGAAGCTGCTTCCTCTTCATGTGCGCAGTAATGGCATTTTAGCAAATTTTGATTGCGGTGATACGTCAGTGTAATGTCACAATGCGGACATTCTGCGGTAAAGCCGCAGTTTCTACACATCACAAACGTCGAGAACCCGCGCCGGTTCAAAAACAAGACACTTTGCTCGTTGCGTGCAATTCGCTCCTTTAATTTCTCATAAAGAGCTTGGGATAGAACACTCCGATTTCCTTCCCTTAATTCTTCCCGCATATCTACAACTTCAATAGCGGGCATAGGGCGATTATTGACGCGCTTTGGCAGTTCAAGCAATGTATAAACGCCTTTGTTTGCCCGCGCGTACGATTCCAGCGAAGGGGTCGCGCTCCCCAATAAAACGGGACACTGATGATAGCTGCTTCTCCAAATTGCTACATCGCGGGCATGATATCTTGGATGGTCTTCTTGCTTGTATGTACTCTCATGTTCTTCATCAATAATAATCAGCCCTAAATGTTGAAAGGGAGCAAAAATAGCAGACCGTGCGCCGACAACAACTTTGACTTCCTGCCGGTGTATTTTCCGCCATTCATCATATTTTTCTCCAATGGATAAAGCGCTATGTAATACAGCTACCTCCTGGCCAAAGCGAGCTTTAAAACGTTCGACCATCTGCGGGGTGAGTGAGATCTCCGGTACTAATACTATTGCCTCTTTCCCCTCTTTTAAGACGTGATCAATCGTCTGCAAATAGACTTCCGTTTTTCCACTGCCGGTTACTCCT
This sequence comes from Salsuginibacillus kocurii DSM 18087, assembly GCF_000377705.1. Taxonomy (GTDB): domain Bacteria; phylum Bacillota; class Bacilli; order Bacillales; family Marinococcaceae; genus Salsuginibacillus; species Salsuginibacillus kocurii. The sequence continues at coordinate 11,957 of NZ_KB898623.1, forward strand.
CTCAACAGAAAAGGAGACTGGCTGTTCGCTGAAACAGCGGTAGTTAGCTGGCTAAGCAGTTGTTGTTGATCATCTGTCAAGGGCAGAGCGGCACTCTGCTCATTTTCCGCTTCAATAAAAGGGTCGCGGTACATTTCTATTTCTTTTTCAACAACCACTTCTTTTTGTACAAGGGCATCAACGACTGACTTTGTGATCGAAAGCTCCTGCAGTACAGTTGAAAGCGCAATCTGCGGCTCCGGAGTCTTTTTCAGGAAATCAACAATCTGCTGTTGCTTTTTGGCCCGTTTAATTTGCTCACCAACCCATTTTTCATCGGTTGCTTGTTCGGAAAGCTGGATATACTTTACCAGTTTGGCCCGGGCCTGGTCTTTTACTTTATACTCGATAAACACGAGATTCTCAGCAAGCGCTTTTTTAACAAACGTTAAATCTGGAGAGTCTAAGTCTTTCCAGGCCACACTTGTACGGTTATGAAACTTCTCCGGCAGACTTCCCGGCAGTTGTTCCGCTTCTGCGTTACGAACGACTTGTTTGGAGGTTTTGCCTCGCATCGCTGCTGGGAGCATGGCCTGATAAGCTGTAATATGAAAACAGACTGTCTCTTCTACCAGCCACTTGCCAAGTTCAATCAGTTCTTGTGTAAGTACTGGCTCCGGGTCCAATAACTCTACAATCTCTTTGCGTCCAGAAACGTCTGACACGGATTCCACTGCCATGACAAAACCTTGCAATTTACGTGGACCAAAGGGTACAACAACACGCATCCCGGGGTCCACCATTTCTTCCAATTTGGCCGGGATGTCATAATCAAAAAGCTTATCCGTTTGACCAGCAGCTACATCGACAATGACACGGGCAATCATAGTTTAGAAATCCCTTTCCACTCTTTTTCCAAGGCAGCTACCAAGTGCTCTCCAATTTCCAGTTTGGATAACTGCTCTAATTCCTTGCGCTCTCCATCTTTTGAAAAAAGGATAACCGTGTTTGTATCCGTGCCGAATCCACTTGCGGTTTGGCCGATGTCATTTACGACTACATAATCGAGATTTTTCTTGTTAAGTTTTTCTTTTGCATAGGTTTCTAGTTGTTCCGTTTCAGCTGCAAATCCCATTAGCAGCTGGCCTTTCTTTCGTTCGCCAAGCTCTTTTAAGATATCTGTAGTTCGTTCCATTTCAACAACCAAATCCCCAGTCTGCTTTTTAACTTTATGGCCAAACACGTGCTTCGGACGATAATCAGCGACAGCGGCCGTTTTAACGACAGCATCCGTCTCGTCAAAACGGGCAAATACGGCTTCACTCATTTCCTCAGCCGTTGAAACATCAATTCGAGTGACTCCCGCCGGTGTAAGCTCATGAACCGGCCCTGCAATAAGCGTCACTTCAGCTCCTGCCTTGGCAGCAGCTGCAGCAACGGCAAAACCCATTTTCCCACTGGAGGGGTTGGAAAAGTAACGAATAGGGTCGATCGGTTCTCGCGTCGGGCCGGCGGTTACTACAATCGATTTTCCAGTGAGGCGTTTTTTAAAAGCAAGGTCGTTTTGCAGTTTTTGCACGATCGCCTCTGGTTCAGCCATTCGACCTTTGCCTGTCCATCCACAAGCTAAATATCCTTCCCCTGCTTCAAGGTAGGAAACACCTTGTTGGAAAAGCTCTTTCATGTTCGCTTGCACTGCCGGGTGATTATACATATTCACATTCATGGCAGGAGCAATATAGACTGGTGCCAAGGTAGCAAGCAAGGTGGTAGTGAGCATGTCATCCGATATCCCCTGTGCCATTTTTCCGATTACATTGGCTGTTGCCGGCGCTATTACAACAACATCTGCCCAATCCGCAAGATCGACATGGGCTACTTTATCCGGCTCTTTCTCTGCATATGTATCTGTATATACCGTGTGGCGGGTTAATGCTTGAAAGGTTAAGGGCGTCACAAAATGCTCCGCTCCTTCTGTCATGATGACGCGTACATGCGCTCCAGCCTGCGTCAATTTGCTAGCTAAAGCAGCCGCTTTATAAGCGGCAATGCCACCAGTTACACCGAGCAATACGTTTGTCTCCTCCACCCTATTCTCCCCCTTTAATATTCTTCTTTAATTACTTTTGTTACCAAGTGCCATTCATGGTTAAAGAACCCTGACCGGCAGTTCTGTAAGAAGCAATAAGAATAAAGCTTTACACAGCTAATTTATTGTACATGAAAAAAGAACAACCTATTTATGGATAGGTTGTTTAACATAAACTAATCTTTTGATTTAAAGTTCAGCTTCCCTTCTTGTATTTCTTCCAATGCTTTTCCGACAAGTTTATGTGACTCTGACCGCGCTACCCGTATATTCGTTTCATCTGTTTCCTGAAGTTCACGGGCACGCTGGGCTGAAATCGTCACTAACGTGTACTTTGAATCAATTGTCTTTAATAAGTCATCAATCGATGGATATAACATTATTGATCAACCTCCACCAGTTCTTTATATTTATGAATCAAGCGATCTCTCCGGCAATGTTCAGCTGTAACAATCGCCTCTATGCGTTTCACAGCTTCTTCGACCTCGTCATTTTCAACGACGTAGTCATATTGTTTCATCATTTCAATCTCTTCTTTAGCTACAGTCATACGTTGATTGATCAAGTCTTCACTTTCCGTAGCTCGTCCTACAATACGCTCTCGCAATTCTTTTAAACTTGGAGGCATTAAGAAGAGGAACACACCTTCCGGATAGCGTTCCTTTACTTTAAGAGCACCCTGGACTTCGATCTCTAAAATAATATCGTTACCCTCATTTAAGCTCTGTTCCACATAAGGAAGAGGTGTGCCGTAGTAATTGTTGACATATTCAGCCCATTCTAACAGCTGATTTTGTTCAATCATCTCTTTAAATTCATCTTTTGTTTTAAAGAAATAGTTCACCCCATCGATTTCACCTTCACGGGGGGCGCGTGTAGTAGCAGATACAGAATAATTAATATTGTTCTCTGTTTCTCTTAGCGCACGGCAAACCGTTCCCTTCCCCACACCGGCAGGGCCAGATAAAACGATAAGTAACCCTTTTTCTTTTTTCATAACGTGTTCACGCCCTCTTTACACTAAATCTAATTATTCCTCATCTGAATCGTCTTTTGTATGAAGACGCTGTGCCACTGTTTCTGGTTGCACAGCAGATAAAATGACATGGTCGCTGTCCATAATAATAACCGCACGAGTACGCCGGCCGTATGTAGCATCTATAAGCATATTGCGGTCGCGCCCTTCTTGAATGATACGTTTTATTGGAGCTGATTCCGGGCTTACGATCGATATCATCCGATTGGCAGAAACAATATTTCCAAACCCAATGTTAATTAATTTGATGTTCAAGTAAATCCCCTCACTCTTCGTTTGGTCGGCTATGCTTTGTTGACATGGCTGCTTTTATCTATACAAGTTTAGAAAGCACGCTTCCATCGGTTTCTTAATCCCTTTTATATTAAGTATATACGTTCTGCGAGCAGAAGACAAAATACAACCTCCCTATTAACAAATATTTTGAATCTGTTCTTTCATTTTTTCAAGCAGGCTTTTTCCTTCTACGACATGAGCACTCATCGCGGCATCATTTGCTTTTGATCCAACCGTATTAATCTCGCGGTGCATTTCCTGAAGAATGAATTCCAGCTTTCTTCCTGCAACGCCAGCCTGGTCAACCGTAGTACGGAACTGCCCTATATGCGCTTGTAATCTCGTGATCTCCTCTTCAATGTTCACTTTATCTGCATAGAGAAAAACTTCCAACCGCAACCGTTCCAATTCTTCTTCCCGGCTTTCAATTTTCCATTCTTTTAACAGGGCATGCAGCTTCTCCCGATATGATACTACCACTTTTGGAGATAAGCGCTCCAGTTCTTTTGTATGATATGAAAACTCCTCTACTTCTTGCAGCAAGGCTTCGGTTAAAGCTTCACCTTCACGTGTTCTCATCGTATTTAACGATTCAAGTGCTTCCTCAAGCGCCTGTAAAAAAGCAATTCGACTTTCTTCAGTTAAGGAAAGGTCTTCTTGAATTGTCGTAAGCTCTGGCGAAAAAAGCACAGATTCTATCGGCAGGGAGCCTTCAAATTCACCGTACTGCTTTAGCTCATCAGCGGCCTTCATATATTGATGGATGAGAGGCCAATCCAGCTGGACGGTTTTATCCGCCTTCGCATCGTCACTTGCCGCGACATAGACATCTATTTTTCCCCGCTTACAGTGGGACTGAATACGTCTTTTTGCTTCCTCTTCAATCCCATTAAAACGGCGCGGCATTCTAAATTGGACGTCACAGTAACGGTGATTTACGCTTTTTATTTCAATTTGAACCCGAGCGTTTCCATAGCTGGCTGTAGCATATCCATACCCGGTCATACTCGTTAACATAACATCACTTCCGCGCTCCTTGGGTTTATTCTATCCAATTTTACCACCTACAACAAGCAAAAGAAAAGAGAGAAAGGCGAAGTATGAGGATAAAACGGCTGGGGCGGGCGCGTTTATGTTAGATGAACTATTTGCACAAACAATGAAAGTGCTACTGCATAGCAAAACCCTTTCAAACCTGCTCTGGGTATGAAAGGGTTTTGCTGTACCTGTTTAACTTTATACTTTACTGTTGCGTCTGGGAATGGCAAATAAAAGGGTCGGCAAGGCAGCCAGCGGCACTATTAACAACCATTCCGTCAGTGGCAGCGCTGTAGTATGGAAAATGCCTTGTAATGGCTCAAAATATATAACAACGAGCATTAGCAGCACAGAAGATGCCACCGCTCCAAGCAAATAAACATTGCCGAATGGATTTCGTGACGTAATATTTGTTTCACTGCGGCAATCAAACACGTGAATCAGTTGAGCCATAATTAACGTTGCAAAAGCAATGGTCTGTGCTCTCGTTAAATCATCCGGGAAAAGCATGAAGCTCGTCACAAATGCAATCAATGTAACGATTGCGATTAAAAAACCACGGCTAATGACCTTCCAGCCAAGTTTTCTGGCAAATATGCTTTCATTTGCTGGACGAGGCGGACGGTTCATCACATCCCGCTCTGGTTTATCCAGGCCAAGAGCCATTGCAGGCAAACCATCTGTGACAAGATTAATCCATAAAATTTGAATCGCAACAAGCGGAAGAGGCAAGCCCATTAACATAGCAAACAGCATAACGAGAATCTCACCGACATTAGAAGCGAGCATATAGCGAATGAACTTACGAATATTATCATAAATATTCCGCCCTTCTTTGATCGCTTGTTTAATCGTTGAGAAATGATCATCACTTAAAATTAAAGAAGCAGCTTCTTTAGCTACATCTGTCCCCGTCTTGCCCATTGCAACACCAATGTTTGCCGCTTTTAGAGCAGGTGCGTCATTCACCCCGTCGCCGGTCATAGCTACGATGTGCCCATTTCGCTTTAAAGCTTGGACGATTTTCAATTTATGCTCGGGTGTGACGCGTGCATACACATAAGTGTCTTGCACTTCACGCTCTAGTTCTTTCGGGCTGAAGCGGTCAAGGTCGCGCCCAGTTAACACTTTTCCATGTTCTGGCAAGAGCTCTAACTGGCTCGCGATAGCCTCTGCTGTTACGTGATGGTCGCCGGTAATCATTACCGTTTTTACTCCGGCTCTGCGGCACTCGCGAATCGCTTCCACTGCATCTTCACGCGGGGGGTCGATCATCCCTTGCATGCCTACAAGCGTAATTCCTTGCTCCACCTCATCCCAATCCACCTCTGCAATTGGTCCATTAATTTTTTTATACCCTACAGCGAGGGGACGGAGGGCGGCTTTTCCCATCTGTTGAATGGCCTGGTTCCAAATGAGTTGCCGCTCTGCTGTAAACGGTAAAATACGGCCGGCAGCCTGAATCGCTGCAGCACGTTCAGCTAATACATCAGGAGCTCCTCGCAATACAGCGTACTTTTCATTATTGTTCGTCTGATAAATAATGGTAGATCGTTTCCGTTCACTGTCAAATGACTTGCTGGCGAGCAAATGGGCTGAAGACGTGATGCCTGCCTGCTTAGCGGCATTAACCATAGCTTGTTCAGTTGGGTTTGTTCCTTCAAGCTGTTCGCCCATTGCCCCGTATAATAGGATTTGTTGCAATAAGTTATCTTCTTTTGCAGAAACTTTTTTTGCCTGCTCAGTGTAAAATGCCATGCCTTTATTATATTCTACATCCCAGCTGCGCTCCCAGGACCACAATTTCGTTACAGTCATTTCATTTTTTGTTAGGGTCCCTGTTTTATCTGAACAAATAATGGTAGCACAACCTAATGTTTCTACGGCCGGGAGCCGACGCACAATAGCTTTATGCTTAATCATGCGCTGTACGCCCAGGGCAAGAGCAACGGTTACTATTGCCGGGAGTCCTTCAGGGATAGCAGCTACCGCCAAAGAAACGCCGGCAAAGAGCATCGTATAGACATCGTGGCCTTGCATGACCCCTGTCCAAACAACTAGGCAGGTGAGGGCCAGTGCCCCTACAACTAACACTTTTCCAAGGTGTTCAAGTCTTCGTTGCAATGGGGTCATGGTAGCCACCGTATTATCAAGAAGGTGGGCAATTTTCCCCATTTCTGTCTGCATCCCGGTTGCTACTACCACCCCTTCTCCCGTACCTCGCAAAACTGTAGTGCCAGCATAACCCATGTTTGTATTTTCAGCGAGGGCGTTTGCCCGGTCCCATACAACCCCTGTGTTTTTATCAACAGGTTGTGATTCTCCGGATAAAGCTGATTCTTCCACCAATAATTCATGGGCACTGAGAAGACGAAGGTCAGCTCCAATTCGGTCTCCTGCCTGCAGTTTAACAATGTCGCCGGGCACAACGGTCTTAGCTGGAATCTCAACCCATGCCCCATTTCGTTTCACTGTCATTTGGGGGGCTGTCCACGCCTTCAATGTTTCAATCGAACGTTCCGCTTTTCGCTCCTGCATAAACCCGAGTACACCGTTTAAAAAGACAATAATCATGATCGTTATCGCATCTACGTATTCTCCTAAAAGTCCGGAAAGCAATGTAGCAGCGAGCAAGACCAATACCATAAAATCTTTAAATTGCTCTAAAAAAATGAGTAAACTTGATCGCTTCTTTTCACTAGATAATTCATTTAACCCTACTTGCTGCAGTCTATATTTCGCTTCTTGCGAAGATAGACCCGATTGCTCGTCTGTATGAAAGTGCTGTAAACATTCATCTGTAGAATAATTATGCCAATTCACTAGACGCTCCCCCACCCTCACAGTATCTTACAGCACATCCTATTCAGGCACGTCCACTTTCATGCTATACTTGTTCGTGACAGAAAGGGTGGTACTATGTCTTTTGATGGCATTGTTACCCGGGCGATCACTCATGAACTAAGTGAAACACTCGTACCCGGTAGAATTACAAAAATTAAACAACCAACAGCTCAAGATATCATTTTAACTATTCGCGCGAACCGTACTAATCATCAACTTTTAGTTTCAGTGCATCCTAGTTTTGCACGTTTGCATCTTACGAACCAAAGCTTTGAGAACCCGGCGGAACCACCGATGTTCTGCACACTCCTGCGCAAACATTTGGATGGAGCATTTATTCGAGCTATTGAGCAAAAAGAAATGGAACGAATCATCACTCTGACAATCGAAGGCAGAGATGAACTGGGCGACCCGTCCGAAAAAAAAGTAATCATTGAAATTATGGGAAAGCATTCAAATGTTACATTGGTCGATGCAGAAAGTGAGCAGATCATTGACGGCATTAAACACCTGTCACCAGCAGTCAATCGCCATCGCACGATCATGCCCGGCAGAACCTATGTCTTCCCGCCTGCCCAGCATAAACGAAATCCGCTCGAAGCTGACGAAGAGGAGTGTTTAAAACAGCTTGACCCCAACCAAGGAAAAATTGACAAACAAATCGTGTCGGCATTTAGCGGTATCTCTCCGCTCGTGGCCAGTGAGATTACGCACCGGGCCGGGTTGGGCAACGTGCGGCAGGTTGCGGAAGCATTCACAACTATCTTTGCTGACATTAGCAAGCACCACTACTCACCTACGCTCGTAACGAGCAAAGACAAAGAGTATTTTTCCGCTCTTCCGCTTACCCAGTTTAATGAACAAGCAAGCCATTTTGAGTCTATGAGTGAATTACTTGAACAATTTTTTTCCGGCAAGGCTGAACGCGACCGCGTAAAACAGCAGGCGTATGACTTGGAACGGATGCTGCGCAACGAGTGGCAAAAAAATAAGAAAAAGTTAAAAAAGCTGGAGAAGGATCTGCAGAAAGCAGAAAAAGACACAGAAGCCCAAAAACTGGGTGAACTTTTAACGGCAAATATGCATCTCGTTAAAACAGGGATGGAAGAAATTGAAGTGCTGGATTATTATGACGAAGCTGGGGGGAGCTTGACGATAGTACTCGACCCGGAAAAATCGCCGTCTGACAATGCCCAGGCATATTTTCAAAAATACAACAAAGCCAAGACAACCGCGCAGGAGGCAAAGAAACAAAATAAACTTACTGTGCGGGAAATGAATTACCTCGAAGGTCTGCTACAACAGATTGAAAGTGCATCGCCGGGCGACATTCAAGAAATGCGCGAGGAACTAGAAGAAGAAGGCTACATCAAACGAAAACAAGAGAAAAAGAAACGGAAAAAGAAAGATACGAGGCCACAGCTAGAAAAGTACCGTTCTTCTACTGGGGATGAGATTTATGTAGGGAAAAACAATAAACAAAATGAACATTTAACGAACCGCTATGCTCGTTCTTCAGATATTTGGCTGCACACTAAAGATATTCCAGGCTCACACGTTGTCATTCGAAACGCTGAACCGGAAGAGGCAACATTGATGGAAGCCGCAAATATCGCCGCTTATTTTTCAAAAGCGAAAGCATCGAGTTCTGTACCGGTCGATTACACAGAAATTAAACATGTAAAAAAACCGAGTGGCGCAAAGCCTGGCTTTGTTACGTATGATCAGCAAAAAACACTCTATGTCACACCGGACCAATCCTTAATTGAACAATTAAAGGACAGGTAACAAATAATCACAAAAGCTCCTTCATTGCTGAAATGAGGAGCTTTTTTTTATGTTGCACGTTATGAAGTTGGCAGAGTAGCTGCTGTCACAAAGGCTAAACCGTCCAGGACGGGAATATGCGCTTCATCCTTTAAGCCATTATCTTTTAAAAACTGGCGCATGGCGCGTGGACTCCACGTATGTCTTTTTTCGCTGACTCCGGCCCACATTTGCAATGCTTCCCGTTCAAAGCCCTCTAACTGCTTTTCATCGCAATAAGCACTGGCTGTTTCCTCCCCAAAAAAAGGTCCTGGGTTTAACATGATCAAACGCCCGTCTTGTTTAAGAACCCGTTTCATTTCCTTTAAGCCAAGCTCCGGTTCTGGCAGCAGAAATAAAACACAGGTAGAAGTCACAACATCAAATTGAGCCTCCCCATAGGGCAGCGCATAAGCCTCGCCTTGGACCAAATTGCTTTTCTCTGAAAATCCTTCCGCTGTTAACAGCGATCCGGCCTTTTCAACCATTTGCTCTGATAAATCAATGCCGTAAAGAGCATGTGCTTGAGGAGCAGCTTTTAGTAGTAAACGTCCGGACCCACATCCCACGTCCAGGATCGTCTTATTGTGAATATCAGCTTCTTGGATAATTGTTTCGTGAATTTGAGCAAGCCAGGATGTTTGCGCCATTTCATCAAAAAAGCGGACCCGGTTATCAAATTCTGACCCTGTCATTTTTCGCATTCAATCACCTGATTCCTCTTTGCTTAGAAGTTAAGGATACCATGTTTTTCTTGAAGGTGCATCCAGCGGCTGTCGCTCGGGTCTTGTTGAAATTGCTTAATCTTGTTCTCATCTGCAGCTGTAATCGCGCCATTACGGCGAGCTTCCCTCATAAGTACCTCCAGGTTGGTAAGGGAATAGGAAGGAAGGCTGGCGTCTGCTAATTGTTTCTTGCCTTTATTAAGACCGTACGTAAAGATAGAAACCACCCCTGCTACCTCCATACCTTCATTTCGTAATGCTTCGGCAGCTTCGATTACGCTCTTTCCTGTCGAGATTAGATCTTCAATTAATACGACCCGCTGACCTTTCTCATAGGCTCCTTCTATTCGATTTCCTTTGCCGTGCGACTTAGCAGAGCCTCTAACATAAAGCATCGGCAGGTCTAGCCTTTCACTTATCCAAGCAGCATGAGGGATGCCTGCGGTGGCAGTACCGGCGATCACATCAACCATAGAAAACTCGCGTTGGATCAACTCTGTAAAACCTTGTATGACATCCTTTCGGACAGCAGGATAAGATAAAATTAAGCGGTTATCACAGTAGATTGGCGATTTAATGCCCGAAGTCCAAGTGAAAGGATCATTAGGAGCTAAACTAACTGCTTCAATTGATAATAAATGACTGGCAATAACATGGTTCATTGTGCGTCCCTCCATAATTGAACTACGTTTTCGTAAGCGTGCTGCGGGTCTTCTGCCTGGGTAATTGAACGTCCCACCACGATCGCATCGCTCCCTTTTGCTTTAGCCTGCCCAGGGTCTACAACACGTTTTTGATCGTCTGCTTCTTCATCTTTAAAGCGGATACCTGGAGTTACTAAAAGAAAGTCGTTCCCCAGTTCTTGTTTGAGTAGTTCAGCTTCATTCGCCGAACAAACGACTCCATCAAGACCAGCCTGTTGAGTTAACTTGGCATATTCCACCACTACTTCTTCTAACGAACGATCAATCAATTGTTCGGTCTGCATCATGTGCTCGGTTGTGCTAGTTAGTTGCGTGACTGCAATACAAATGGGACGTGCTTGACCGGGCTTTGTTCCTTCTTCCAGTCCTTCCAGCGCCGCTTTCATCATAGTGGATCCACCCGGAGCGTGCACATTAACCATCCCCACCCCCATACTCGCTAACACCCGCATCGTTTTTTTAACAGTGGTAGGAATATCCATCAACTTTAAATCGAGAAAAACATGATAACCTCTAGCAATCAACCATCTTAAAAAGTCAGGGCCGCTAGCATAATATAATTCCATGCCTACTTTCACACAACGAGGTGAGCTGCCTTCTAGCAAGGATAAAAACTTCTTTGCTTCCTCTTCATTTTCATAATCCAATGCAATAATTGGTTCTTCCCATGTATTCATACCTGCACCTCATCTCTGCCAAGCTGAGAGATCGTATGAACTCCAATTTCGTCCAATAATGTCGGCAAGCTTTCAATGATTTCTTTACAGACGAATGGATTGCTAAAGTTAGCTGTTCCAACGGCCACTGCATTTGCTCCTGCATGCATGAACTCCAACACGTCTTCTGCCGTTTCGATGCCACCCATTCCAATGATCGGCAGGTTGCTTACCTGCCGGACTTGATGAATCATGCGAATCGCTACTGGTTTTACAGCTGGGCCAGAGAGCCCCCCAGCCTGGTTAGCTAAAATGGGCTCACCTGTCCGCCAGTCAAGACGCATACCAAGCAATGTATTTATTAATGAAAGGCCGTCTGCGCCTGCCTTTTCAACTGCCAAAGCGACTTCTGTTACATCGGCTACATTCGGAGAAAGCTTGACATAGACCGGAAGCGTTGTCACTTGCTTAACTTCTTTAGTTAAGGCTGCCGCAAGCTCCGGGTCCTGGCCAAAAGCGAGCCCGCCTTTTTTCACGTTCGGGCAGGAAATATTTAATTCCAGTGCATCAACATACTCTGATTCATTTAAACATTTTGCAACTTGGACGTACTCTTCTACTTCAGCTCCCGAAAGATTAACGACGATCGGCAGGTCATAGTGGCCGAGCCACGGGAGTTCTTCAGCAACAACTGCTTCTACTCCCGGATTTTGCAAGCCGATAGCATTTAGCATCCCAGATGATGTTTCAGCGACTCTTGGCGTCGGATTCCCGAATCTGTCTTCAAGAGTGGTTCCTTTTACAGCAGCCGCACCTAGAGTCGACAAATCATAAAACGGGGCAAATTCCCGCCCGTAGCCAAAACACCCAGAAGCTGGCATCACTGGATTTTTCATAGATAAACCTGGTAGTTCTACTTGTAAGCGGCTCATAATTTAACCTCCCGTAGTGGAAAGACCGGTCCGTCTTTACAAATTTTATAAAAGGTTTGGCCAGCACGAGCTGGAGAAAGAGGCTCGCAAACACAGGCGAGGCATGCGCCAAAGCCGCAGCCCATCCTTTCTTCCAAGGAAATATAGCCTTTTGCGGCTTTGTGCTGCTCGGTTAACGCTGCAAGCATCGGCTTGGGTCCACATGTAAACAGCCAGTCAAAGGAAAGAGCTTCCTGGCTAATCACATCTGTAACAAACCCTTTTCTGCCGTAACTTCCATCATCGGTTGCCACAAACACTTCCCCCAGTTCTCGGAACTGCTCTTCATAAAAAACAGCTTGACGATCTGAAAAACCGAGTACGGAAACAACCCTCAGCCCTTTTTGCTTTAGCTGCCGTCCTAGTTCATACAAAGGAGGAACTCCAATTCCTCCGCCTGTTAACAAAGCCGTTTCTCCCAACTGAGCTTCTGCAATTGGAAAGCCATTTCCCATTGGACCCAGCACATTAAGGGTATCTCCTGGAGATAAAGCTGTTAATTGCTGCGTCCCTTTCCCTTCTACACGGTACAGCACCGTACAGTGCTTTAGCTCTGGTTCTGCTTTAGCGATACTAAGCGGGCGACGAAGGAGCAGTTCGCCTCCAGGCGGTTTAATATGCAAAAACTGGCCGGGAGCCTGAAGAAATGAAGCGAGTTCGCCTTCTAGTACCAACTCATACGTCTGCTCTGCAATGTGGCGATGTGAATAAACCCTCATATTTTCCTGTTTCATACATGCACCTCTTGCTTGTGTGCCGTTCTTAACGCAGGGACAGGTTCAGTAGCAAACGTAATCATTTCCAGTACTTTTAAAAGCGCTTCTGCCGTATCCATTGAAGTCAAGCAGACGATGCCGTTTTCAACCGCTTCCCGGCGGATCCGAAAGCCGTCCCGGGCTGGTTGTTTGCCTTTTGTGAGCGTATTAATAACAAATTGAGCGTCTCCGCCTTGAATGGTTTCTAAAAGGTTTGGGCTTTTTTCACCTACTTTATTTACTTCAGCGGCAGGGATGCCGTGATCCGCTAAGAGAGCAGCTGTTCCTTTGGTGGCAAGAAGGTCATAGCCGATGCGGTGAAAACGTCTGGCCAGGCTGATTGCTTCATCTTTATCTTTGTCAGCGATCGTAAAGAGCACCGTGCCATGGACTGGAACGTTCATACCAGCTGCTTTTAGTCCTTTGTACAGGGCTTTTTCCAAGGTATAATCCCGTCCCATCACTTCCCCGGTCGATTTCATTTCAGGGCCAAGGCTGATATCCACCCGCCTTAGCTTAGCAAATGAGAAGACCGGCACTTTAACAGAAACCTGGGTTGGTTCAGGGTGGCAGCCCGTATCGTATCCGAGCTCCGACAGTTTTTCTCCGAGAATCGCGCGGGTAGCCAGATTGGCAATCGGCACGCCGGTAATTTTGCTCATAAACGGTACAGTACGGCTTGCGCGTGGATTCACTTCTAGTACGTACACATCGTCTTTAAATAGCACAAACTGAATATTTAACAGTCCAATGATCTTCAATCCACGTGCCAGCGCAATCGTTTGCTCTATAATCGTCTCTTTTGTTTTTGCTGTCAGGCTCTGCGGGGGATAGACAGCAATTGAATCACCGGAATGAACGCCGGCCCGCTCGATGTGTTCCATAATGCCGGGGATATAGACATTTTCTCCGTCTGAGATCGCATCGACTTCGAGTTCCTTTCCAATCAAGTAGCGATCAATTAATACCGGGTGGTCCGGGCTTACTTTTACCGCACTTTCCATGTACTGCAGTAGTTCCTCATCATTATCTACGATCTGCATGGCACGGCCGCCGAGCACATAAGAAGGCCGGACTAATACCGGATAGCCGATTCGTGCTGAAATATTCCTCGCTTCTTCTACCGAGGAAGCGGTTTTGCCGAGCGGCTGAGGAATGTTCAGTTCATGCAGGGCTTGCTCGAATTTGTCCCGATCTTCGGCACGGTCCATATCTTCTAAGGAAGTACCTAATACGGTAACACCGAGCTCTTTTAATTCTTCGGCCAAATTAATAGCTGTCTGGCCGCCAAATTGAACGATCACGCCTTTTGGCTTTTCGTGTTCAATAATGGTAAGTACATCTTCTTTCGTGAGCGGTTCAAAGTAAAGCTTGTCTGAGGTACTGAAGTCAGTGGAAACCGTCTCCGGGTTGTTATTTACGATAATGGCTTCATAGCCTGCATCTTGAATCGCCCAGACCGTGTGGACGGTCGCATAGTCAAATTCAATCCCCTGCCCAATCCGGATCGGACCAGAGCCCAGCACAAGAATGGAGTCCTTTTTAGTTACGAGTGATTCCTCTTCTTCTTCATACGTGCTGTAGTAGTAAGGCGTAAAGGATTCAAACTCAGCCGCGCACGTGTCCACCATTTTATAAACGGGGTGGATGCCCGCTGCCTGGCGCATACGACGAAGCTCATCTTCATTCATTTCCCACTTCATGGCAATATGACGATCACTGATGCCCAGCTGCTTGGCTTCTCCCAATGTTCTTTGATCCAAGCGCTGCTCCCTTAAATGGTCATCAAATTGCACAAGCTGTTGTAGTTTCGTTAAGAAGTAGCGGTCTATCCAAGTAAAACGGAATACATCTTCTAATGAGTAGCCGCGGCGAAAGCCTTCCCCAACCGCAAAAATCCGCTCATCATCTGCTCGTTTTAACTGGTCAATTAATTGTTCATCTGTTTTCTCGCAGTCTATGTCACGAAGGATGTGATCTTCTTTTGTATCAAGAGAACGAATGCCTTTAAGCAATGATTCTTCCAGCGTGCGACCAATAGACATTACTTCTCCAGTCGCTTTCATTTGCGTACCAAGACGACGGTTAGCCGCTTCAAATTTATCAAATGGCCATCTAGGGAACTTGGTTACCACATAATCCAGAGCAGGTTCAAAACTTGCAAATGTGGTGCCGGTAATTGGGTTTCTTAGTTCGTCAAGAGAATAACCGACCGCAATTTTTGCAGCCATTTTAGCAATCGGATAGCCTGTTGCTTTTGAAGCAAGCGCAGACGAACGGCTGACACGCGGATTAACTTCTATTACGTAGTATTCATCTCGCACAGGATCATGGGCAAACTGAACATTGCAACCGCCTTCGATCCCTAACTCGCGAATGATGCGAAGTGATGAGTTCCGCAGGCGCTGATAATCGCGATCTGATAACGTCTGACTCGGTGCTACTACGATTGAATCCCCTGTATGAATTCCTACTGGATCAATATTTTCCATATTACAGACGACAATCGCTTGGTTATCTTTATCGCGCATAACTTCGTATTCTACTTCTTTAAATCCAGCAATACTTTTCTCGATTAAACATTGGGTAACCGGGCTGTACTTTAAGCCTGACGCTACAATTTCCTCAAGTTCTTGTTCATCATAAACGAGACCGCCGCCGGTTCCTCCCAGCGTATAAGCAGGCCTTACAATCACAGGGTAACCGGTTGATTCTGTGAACTCTTTAGCCTGTGATACAGTTTCTACAATCGCGCTTTCAGGCACAGGCTCCCCAAGACGCGCCATTAAACTTCTAAACTCCTCGCGATCTTCTGCTTCTTGAATCGCTTTTAAGTCTGTTCCTAATAACTCCACATTGTAGCGCTCAAGGATGCCTGCTTGATTTAATTCCATCGCCATATTTAAGCCGGTCTGACCGCCGAGTGTAGCCAATAAGCCATCGGGCCGTTCCTGGCGGATGATCCGGCTCACAAAATCAAAGGTAAGAGGTTCGATATAAACAGCGTCAGCCATATTCGTATCAGTCATAATCGTAGCCGGATTTGAATTGATTAACACCGTTTCATACCCTTCTTCTTTTAAAGCCTGGCACGCCTGCGTACCTGCATAATCAAATTCCGCTGCCTGGCCAATAACGATTGGACCTGAGCCAATCACTAGAATCTTCTTGATATCTTCACGCTTAGGCATTCGTTGACAGCTCCTTTCTCTCCGTTTCACTTTTTTCCATTATTTCAAAGAATCGATCAAACAGTGGATTCGCATCTTCGGGCCCAGGACTTGCTTCCGGATGATACTGCACACTAAACACTGGGTATTTTTTATGGGCGACCCCTTCAACCGTTCCATCATTAATAGCTACATGAGTAATACTTAAATCAGTGCCGGCCAGTGATGATTCATCAATGGTGTAGCCATGATTTTGCGCGGTAATATCGACCCGACCGGTTCGTACATCTTTGACTGGATGGTTGGACCCGCGATGGCCAAATTTCAATTTGGAAGCAGTAGCCCCGCAGGCCAAGCTGATTAACTGGTGGCCTAAACAAATCCCGAAAATAGGAAGCTTGGAAATTAAGGTTTTAACCGTTTCAATCGCTTCGCCAACATCAGTTGGGTCTCCTGGGCCGTTACTTAGCATGATGCCATCTGGTTTAAGAGAAAGAATTTCTTTTGCAGACATGTCATAAGGTACAACATATACATCAGCACCACGTTTAATCAGCTGCCTAATAATTCCGTGTTTCGCACCGTAATCAATCAGCACGACCCGGGGCCCAACCCCAGGGGCATGATAGGCTCCTTGGGTCGAAACGCGACATACCTGATCGCGAGGAAAGGTCTGCGTCGTTAATTCCGCTGCCGTTACTTCCATATCTTCGTCAAGTGAGACAAAACGGCCCTTCAATGTTCCGTGCGCTCTTATGATCTTTGTAAGGCGCCGCGTATCAATTCCTGCCAAACCGGGAATATTTTTTTCCTGCAACAACTCATGCAGTGTATTCTCTGAACGCCAGTGACTTGGAGCAGCAGCTGCTTCTTTTACGATCAATCCCGCTAAAGAAGGGTGAATTGATTCGAAGTCGTCACGGTTGATACCATAGTTACCTATCAGCGGATAGGTGAGCGTTACAATTTGATCGCAATACGAAGGGTCTGAAAGAATTTCCTGATAACCGGTCATTCCGGTGTTAAAAACGACCTCCCCTGCTCTTCCCTCCTTTGCGCCAAACGCTTCTCCGATAAATACACTTCCGTCTTCTAATACGAGTGCCCGTTTCATAAGCCTCTCTCCCCTTTTTTCTTTGGCTTTGTTATATGTTGTTATTAATTTTCGCTTCAAAAGTACCGCACCTTCCCTTGTAACCAACACCACCTTACACTGGTCGTAACCAACGCCTTTTCTTTAAACGTTTGCCGTAGTCAGTTGTTCATTGAGCGTATATTGCAAAAGTGCCATTCGAATAAAAACACCATTTTTCATTTGCTTAAATATGCGGGAACGCTCGCACTCCACTAGCTCAGAAGCAATTTCCACGCCGCGGTTAATAGGAGCAGGGTGCATAATAATCGCACCTGATTTCATGCGCTGCTCTCTCTCAAGTGTTAGGCCATACAGCTGATGGTAACTGTCTTTTCCAGCTGCCATCTTCACCGCATGGCGCTCATGCTGGATACGGAGCATCATCATCACATCTGCTTGTTTTACGGCCGCATCCATCGGCAAATAAGGAACAGCAGGGTCTATCATTTCGACCCATTCACGCGGCCCACTTACATAAACATTTGCGCCAAGCCGTTGTAAAGCTTCTATATTTGATCGTGCTACCCGGCTATGCTGAATATCGCCGGCAATCACTACATTGAGCCCTTGAAATGATCCAAATTCTTCTTGTATGGTCATTAAATCGAGCAGGGACTGAGAGGGATGATGGCCGCATCCATCTCCTCCATTAATAATAGGTATCTTGACACCATTTACTAAGTCATCAAAGTAACGATCCTGACGATGTCTAACGACCACAACATCTGCCCCAATCGCTTCCATTGTTTTGACGGTGTCATAAAGTGTTTCCCCTTTAGTTACACTGGATTGATCAGCGTCAACATTTAAAATATGCATGCCTAACTTTTTCTCAGCTGCTTCAAAACTCATTTTTGTTCTTGTGCTCGGTTCAAAAAATAGATTCGCCACAAAACAATCCTCGCTAAATTTACTAAACTGCCCTCTTTTAATTTTTTCAGCTTCGCTTAAGAGTGAATGAACGATAGAGATAGGTAAATCAGTCAGTGTCGTAATATGTGACGAGTTTTTTAAAAAAGACTTGTTTTTAAGTTGCAGCATGAGAATATACCCCTTTCATCAGCTTAAATGTAGTGATCGTATTCACAGAAAGTACAATACATGAACAGTTGGGCCGTCGTCTTCAGAGCGTAATCATACAAATGCCTTTCCTTGTCATGCACTAAACTTTTTTATAAAAAACACCCTGACTCAATAAGAATCAGGGTGTGTAAAACCGCAAATGGATAGAGGTATCCACGTGCTGGATACAGGCGTGCTGCCTGCTACACCCTTATTTGTCTCTCGGGACATATTTAAAGGGAGAATTATTCGTACTTCTTCGTATCTTCATTCATTGCCTCATTCATAGAAGCAAACATTTTGTTATTTCCATAGGAATGTTCCCGGCCAGGCAGGATTAGATTCAACAGAATTCCGATCACGGTAGCCAGCGCCAAGCCAGCTATTTCAAGATCATCTGTAATTTCGATAAATGCACCGCCAATACCAAGGACTAATATAATACTAGAAATGATCAGGTTTCGTTTTACACCAAAGTCAATTTGATTATCAATCAACATCCGCATCCCGGCTGAGGCGATAATCCCGAATAATAGAATCGAGATGCCGCCCATTACAGCCGTTGGGACACTTGCAATTAAAGCTTCGATCTTACCAATAAAGCCAAAGATAATGGCCAGAACAGCAGCCCCCCCGATGACATAGACGCTGAACACTCGGGTTATAGCAAGCACTCCAATATTTTCTCCATACGTCGTATTCGGTGGACCTCCCAACAAAGAAGCGGTAATCGTGGCCACCCCATCCCCCATAATAGAACGGTGCAGGCCAGGCTTCTTTAAGAAGTTTCTCGAGGTGACTTTCCCTAACACCATCTGGTCGCCAATATGTTCTGATAATGTTACGACGGCAATCGGCACCATGATAAAAATAATAGTCCAAGACCATTCAGGGGTGTAGGTTGCATACGGAATGACAAAGTCCGGCACTTGAAACCAAGGTGCTTCGGCAACGGGCGTCGTATTAACCAGACCGGCAGCCAGTGCGATCAAGTAACCGCCGACAATCCCTAACAAAATAGGTATCAAGCTTAAGAAGCCAGTGAAAAATACAGATACAAGGACTGTGATCGCCAAAGTGGCAAGGGCTACACTGAAGTTTAGCATCGGATCAATGTACTGCCCGGCCTGATCATCATAATTCATGGCCATTTCAATCGCTGTTCCGGCCAAGCCCAGGCCGATAACCATGATGACGGGGCCAACCACAACGGGAGGCAGCAAATTCATCAGCCAATTCACGCCTGTTTTACGAATGATTAGTGCCGTAATACCATAAATAATTCCAGCGAAAAATGTTCCAATCATTACGCCTTCGGGGCCGCCAATCGCCATAGCTGATATAATCGGATAAATAAAAGCAAAGGAAGAACCTAAATAAGCTGGAATCTGCCCTTTTGTAACAAGCAAGTAAGCTAACGTCCCAAGGCCGCTGGATACTAACGCTACAGCTGGGCTTAAATCAGTTAAAATCGGGACAAGAATTGTTGCGCCAAACATGGCAAATAAGTGTTGCAGGCTGAGAAGCAGCCATTTATTTTTTGGGGGCAGTTCTTGGATGTCAATTTCTTTTTGTTGTGCCACTCTTATCATCTCCTGTGCATATGATTCGGTGTGTCCCTGGCTTAAATCCTTTTGGATTTTCAAAGGAAAGTAGTTTTATAAACAGCTTGTTTGTTATAAAGCGTTTATGTGGGCGATTAATGGAGCCAATGACCTAAAAAAGTCCAAAAAAAATCTTTGCCGGAACGAGCAAAGAGGTTTCGCCGCACAGGTAGAAGAGCCTTTCTTTGCTCTTGCATACTTGTGGTACGTCCCCCCTTTTCGGTCTCACGGGACCGATTTAAAGAGGTAGTGCTTATTTTGATGTAATTACGACTCCATCTTTCTTATCTTCTTCCTCTACGTTACAGACCACGATTTCAGATTTTGAGGTTGGTACATTTTTACCAATAAAGTCAGGGCGGATCGGCAATTCACGATGTCCACGATCAATCAGGACAGCAAGTTGAATCTGTGAGGGCCTTCCTTCATCAATCACAGCATCCATTGCTGCTCGCACCGTTCGACCAGTGTACAGCACATCATCAACTAAAATAACGGTTTGATTGGTCACATCCAACGGAATCGTTGTGCCTTTCAATTCTGGCTGTTCATCGGACGTTTTTACACTTAAGTCGTCCCGGTACAATGTAATATCGACCTCTCCAACAGGAATACTGCTTCCTTCAATTCGTTCAATGTGTTCAGCCAGCCGCTTGGCAATATGAATGCCTCGCGTCTTAATGCCGACAAGCACACATGATTCTATTCCTTTGTTGCGTTCAATAATTTCATGAGAAATTCGTGTTAAAGCCCGTCGTACTGCTTGCTCATCCAATATTGTCCGCTCTTCTTTCACCACAATCACCTCTTGGTCCAACGTTAACGTAAAAATCCTCTCGCCCAGTTGAGCGAGAGGATGGAATTATAACAGTATCACAAAGACTGAAGCCAAATACGCCTTTGTCGTTAATTCACACCTTCTCAGCCTCACTGGACTGTTCTTAAAGGTAAGCTTTATTCTGTTAGTTAGTATGACAAAAGCCAGGCAAAAAATCAAGCATTCATTCGAAGTTGCGTCAAAACTTGTGTGAAATCATCGGGAAATGGCGCTTGAAACTTCATGAATTCTTTAGTGGCAGGGTGAACAAAAGCCAACGTTTCTGCATGTAACGCCTGCCCTCTAATAGCGAACTTTGACTTTGGTCCATATTTAGGATCTTTTACAACAGGGTGATTTATATATGCTAAATGCACCCTGATTTGATGTGTTCGGCCTGTTTCGAGCTGGCAAGTTAATAGAGAATGCGAGTTGAATCGTTCTTCCACTTCAAAGTGAGTAGTTGCTTCTTTTCCATGCTGGTCAGTTACAGCCATTTTTTGGCGGTCATTAGGGTCTCGTCCAATTGGAGCTTCGATCGTCCCACGCTGGTGGGCAATGACTCCGTGGACAATTGCTTTATACAAACGTTCTGCTTTCTTTTCTCGCAATTGGTCTGCTAGCTGTTCATGAGCATAGTCCGTCTTAGCCACTACGAGTAATCCGGATGTATCTTTATCAAGTCGATGGACAATCCCTGGGCGGAAGTCGCCGTTCAGTGTAGATAGGGAAGGTGTATAATGCAAAAGTGCATTTACTAACGTGCCAGTCGTATGACCCGGAGCGGGATGAACAACCATGCCTCTTGGTTTGTTAACAACGAGCAGTTCTTCATCTTCATATAAAACATCAAGAGCAACATTCTCCGGCTCAATTGTTTCATGTTCGGGCGCTGGTGGGGTAACTGTTACTTGGTCGCCAGCTTTAAGTTTGTAGTTACTTTTTTCACTTTTGTTATTCACTTGCACGTGACCTTCTTTTGCCCATTTTTGCACAGTGCTGCGAGACCAGTCAGGAAAAAGCGCGACAATATGTTTATCCAGCCGTTCCCCTTCTCCTTCTTGAGATACTACAAGACTTAATTGTTCATCCTTCATGCGCTTGCTCCTTTTCTTTTCGTTCATCTAAAAAAATGCGTCCTAAGAGTAAAATAACACCAATTACCAGTGCTGCATCAGCTACATTGAAAATCGGAAAACTATAGGCTCCGAAATATACATCAACAAAATCCACTACTTCTCCAAAAAGAATACGGTCAATGAAATTTCCAATTGCCCCGCCTAGCAACAATCCTAGCGGAAGACCGTACCAAACACTGCGTCCTGCATAGAGATACATGTAATAGATGAGAGCAACTGTGACAACGACTGTTACAATGTAGAATAACCATTGCTGGCCTTGCAAAATACCAAAAGCGGCCCCTGCATTACGGTGCGAGGTGAGGTAAAGAAACCCATCAATAACCGGGATCGATTCTCTAATTTCCATGTTATTTACAACCAAACGCTTGGTCCATTGATCCAATGAAATGATCACAACTGCGAGCAGGTAATACTTCCACATGCCAGCGACGTCCTTTCTTTCTCTCTCAATATCATTTCTTGCACTCTTCGCATTTTAGCATACCCGGGGATAAGCAGGAAGCAAAATCCTCCTACATCTTTAGTATAGCTACTCATACCAAAGAGCTGCCCAGAAGATTGAACGTCTCGGCTGGGCAGCTTCTCTTCTTTTACTTTTTGTCTCACTTAGTTTGAAACAAAGAGTAAAAAACACTTATTTTTTAGACCACGTGAGAATAATGCTCTTTTACCACAGTGGCACAACGTGAACAGAGTTCTGGATGTGTTTCATCTTCACCAACATTTTCTTTAACATGCCAGCAGCGTTCACATTTTTCTCCAGAGGCCGCTTCAACCCGCACAGAGATCGTTTCAAACACATGGGAATCTGTTGGGGCACTCTCTTTTTCCCCCATAATTACGGCATCTGAGACGATAAAGAGTCCATTCAAATCACCAGCTGATTCTAACAGGCTTCTCGTTTCTCCCGAGACAAACAATTCCACCCGTGCTTCTAGCGACTTGCCAATAACTTTATTATTCCGTGCTTCTTCGAGGGCTTTTAACACTTCATCGCGCACTTCCATAATGTGGGTCCATTTTTCGCGAAGAGCGTCAGCCCCTTCAATGGCTACAGGTTCTGGAATGTCTGTTAATTGTACAGATTCTTCCGTTACTCCTGGAAGGTGGGCCCATACTTCTTCCGTCGTATGCGGGATAATTGGCGTTACAAGCTTTGTTAATGTAACAAGCGTATCATACATCACCGTTTGGGTCGCTCGTCTAGCTGAAAGGTTTTCAGGTTCTACATAGAGTGTGTCTTTGGCAACATCCATATAAAAGGAGCTTAATTCAATGGTACAGAAATGATGCACGCTTTGATACACATTTGAAAATTGGTAGCTGTCATAGCCTTCTTTCGCTTTTTTCAATACATCCTGCAGACGAACATAGATATATTGGTCGATTTCACGAAAATCGGAGCGGTCTACCCGATTGGTTGCTGGGTCAAAATCATGTAAGTTGCCAAGCAAAAAGCGAAACGTGTTCCGGATTTTACGATAGCCTTCAGCTACTTGCTTTAATATCGCATCAGAAATACGCACATCTGCCTGATAATCAACGGAAGCTGTCCAAAGCCTTAAAATGTCGGCACCCATTTGTTTCATGATGTCATTTGGTACCATTACATTGCCTAACGATTTACTCATTTTTTGCCCTTCTCCGTCCAACGCAAAGCCATGACTGACAATCGTGTGGTACGGAGCTTTTCCTGTCACCGCCACACTTGTTGAAAGTGATGAATTAAACCAGCCGCGATATTGGTCTGAGCCTTCAATGTACACATCCGCCGGGCGCTGGAGATCTTCTCGTTCTTCCAGTACTGCCTGGTGAGAAGAACCAGAGTCAAACCACACGTCCATAATATCCATTTCTCTTGTGAAGGTACCTTGTGGGCTGTGGGTAGAAGTGTATCCTTCAGGCAGTAGATCTTTTGTTTCCCATTCAAACCAGATATTTGAGCCATGCTCTCTAAAGAGGGCCGCCACGTGTTCAATCGTTTCATCTTCCACAATGGGCGTACCATCTTCTCCATAAAAAATTGGAATTGGAACGCCCCAGGCACGCTGCCTGGAAATACACCAGTCGCCTCTGTCGCGTACCATATTGTAGAGCCTGGTTTCTCCCCAGCCTGGGTACCAGTTTACATTTTCCACTTCTTGCAGCAATTCTTCACGAATGTTTTCAATTGAAGCAAACCACTGATTCGTTGCTCTAAAAATTACTGGCTTTTTTGTACGCCAATCGTGAGGATACGAATGAGTAATGAATGTTAACTTCAAAAGCACACCGCGCTCATCCAGCTGTTCAGTAATAGACTTATTGGCTTCGTCATAAAAGACACCTTCAAATCCTGGCGCTTCCTCAGTGAAGTAGCCTTTGTCGTTTACCGGGCAAAGGACATCGAGCCCATATTGCTGGCCGACAACAAAGTCATCTTCCCCGTGGCCTGGAGCGGTATGAACACAGCCCGTACCAGCTTCTAAATTAACATGCTCTCCTAAAACAACAAGCGATTCGCGTTCATATAGTGGATGAACTGCTTTCACGCCTTCGAGTTTAGACCCTGTCAATGTCTTCACAATTTCTGTATCTTCCCAACCAAATTCTTCAGCCAATGTGTCAACTAACTCAGTTGCCACAATAAACTTCTCTCCACCTGTTTTTACAACGCTGTACTCAAGTTCAGGATGAACAGCAATAGCCAAGTTTGCTGGGATAGTCCACGGAGTTGTTGTCCAGATCACGAATTTTTCCGTGTTCTCTAATACTTCATTGCCGTTAGAAACCGTAAAGCTGACATAGATGGAAGGAGAGCGCTTATCATGATACTCAATCTCTGCCTCCGCTAACGCCGACTCTGAGGAAGGAGACCAGTATACAGGTTTTTCTCCTTTATAAATATGGCCGTTTTTTGCCATTTCCCCAAACACCCGTACTTGCTGCGCTTCGTATTCGGGTGTCAGAGTGACGTATGGATTTTCCCAATCCCCACGCACACCAAGACGCTTAAATTGGTCACGCTGGCGGTCAATCTGTTTCATCGCATATTCTTCACATTTCTTGCGAAATTCAGCTACTGATAATTTTTTGCGATCGACTTTTTTGTTTTTTGTGAGGGCTGTTTCAATCGGCAAACCATGGGTGTCCCAGCCCGGCACGTAAGGGGCATGATAGCCATTCATGGAATGGTAGCGCACAATAAAATCCTTTAAAATTTTATTCAAGGCGTGACCCATATGAATATCTCCATTCGCGTATGGAGGCCCGTCGTGAAGAACAAACATCTCTCGGCCTTTCGTCCGTTCTTGCACCTTTGCATAAATATTTTCTTCTTCCCATTGCTTTTGCCGTTCTGGTTCTTTGTTTGGCAAATTACCACGCATCGGGAACTTCGTTTTTGGCATAAGCAGTGTCTCTTTATAACTCAATGAATTGTCCTCCTTAAAATCTGATTCTATAAGCATACAAAAATCCCCGTCCAAAAAGGGACGAGGATTACCCGCGGTACCACCCTGATGGAGCTGCGCCTGCTAGACGAGAACATGAGTTACCGCCCGTTTGACAGCTTCTCTTTCTCTCCCTATTACGTTGGCATTTTCCGCTCTAAAACGCTCCGCTTAGGTCCACTATAACGGGTGGGACCGCCAGAATCTACAAAACCATTTTTCGGTTCTTCGGTCTGGGGATTCGAGGGTGATATTTAGTCCGGTGCTTCCATCAGGCTTCCACCATCCCTGATTCGCTAGCTGGGCTGCCGTACCTACTGTCCCTGTCATCATCACAATTTTTATGAATACTCGATGTGTAAAAAAAGTATAGACCTCGCTTCTTCGTACGTCAAGTCGAAGAATAGCTGTCTTTATACATAGGTGTATTTTCGTCTTCATCACTTTGGTCCATGGATCGCGTTAACTCATCCCAATCTTCATTATGTAACATTTCCAGTTGGGACTCAATTAACATTTTAAAGCGCATACGGTATACGGAAGCTTGTTTTTTCATTTCTTCTGTCTCAAGCGAAACCTTCCGCGATTTTGACAACGCATCATTAATAATGCGGTCCGCATTCTTTTCCGCTTCTTTAACTATTAAGTCCGCTTCTTTTTTAGCATTTCGCTTCACTTCTTCAGCAGATTCCTGAGCAACTAATATCGATTTGTTAAGGGTTTCTTCAATATTTGAAAAATGCTCAAGTCGTTCCTCTAGCTCTGTTACTTTCTCAAATAATTCGTTTTTCTCTCGAATTACAGTTTCAAAGTCTTTGATCACCTGGTCCAAAAATTCATTGACTTCATCTTCATCATAACCGCGAAATCCACGTGCAAACTCTTTGTTGTGAATATCTAAAGGAGTTAATGACAAAGAAAACACCTCCTAAATAAACATTTTATTCAGCGGTCTGCTCAACATTTTATACTGTACTTCTTCGAGATATAGCCGTTATTTCCCTGTAGTTATTTTATTTTTTTTCCATAGTGGATAAAAAAACTGCCTTTTTTGGACTCACCCTCTATACTCAGCAACTTGCTGCGGCCAAGCCCCCGCACCGAAATAAAATCCCCCGGCTCTACGATAAAAGATGGTTCTTCAATCGTTTGCCAATTTACTTTGACTCGTCCTTTCTCAATAAACGGTAGAGCTTTTGTGCGAGAAAGACGGTATATCTCTGCAAGTAAGACATCCAAACGAAACGATTTAACAAAACCTTTTGCTTCACTCCATTCTTCAGTTACCGTAAGAGCTTGGGCTAACGGCAGCGTTCGAAGCGAAACCGATGTATTGCCAACCGAAGTTAAATTCATTTCTACAAATGTCGCAATTTCTTTAGCAACAAGAAATTGAAAGGTGTCGCCCTGCTTAACAATATCGCCAAACTTTTCTCTTCGTACCCCTAAACTCATTAAAGCACCTAATAAATCACGATGGCTTAACTCAACAAACCGGCCGGGATACGTTAATTCTAACAGTACAAGTTCAAACTGTCCGCGTTCATTGGACTCATAGAAAGGAGCAATCAGGGCTCTTCTTCGCTCAACAGGTCCATTGAAGCCGCCATCAAACGAAAGCAGAATCTCTTCATCTTTGCCGATCACACTACGGACAATTTCCTGCTGCCGCGGATCTAAAAAGTCCGTTAATTTAGCGGTGTAGCGTGTTTGTACGATATCTTTCCATTCTAATACTTGGTCGATAAACGGGTGCTCGTCTTTTCGGAAATGCTGATAAATAGACAACGCGTTCGAACCTCCATTACATCACAAACGCAGCTTTCACTGCTTGCCGCACCACCTGTTATTATAGCCAGCCTTATAACTAAGGCTTATATACAGACTGACGACCGTTGCTTACGTAAACAGCGCAATCACGCCATAGCGAGCAAAGTTTAAAGCAATTAATGCGACAATTGGCGAGATATCGATCATTCCAAGTGGCGGAATGACTTTACGAAACGGTTCAATAAACGGTTCTACAATTGAACCGAGCATTTGTCCAAATTGTGATTCACGTGAACCTGGGAACCACGACATGAAAATATAAATAATGACGGCAAATGAATAGATTTGCATACCAAAAGCTAGAAAATAACCGATAGATTCCATTTTTTCACCACCTTAATCCACTTAAAACTCGTGACCTTCTTGCATCATTTCTGTTATTTGCCCAGTGACGTTGACATTATCGGGCACGCAGAGGAAAATATTTTGACCAATTTTAGTTATATCACCGCCAATGGCATAAACTGTGCCGCTTAAAAAATCAACGATACGAAGCGCCTGATCACGACCAATTCGTTGCAAATTAATAATTACAGCTTTGCGGTTCTTTAACTGGTCTGCAATATCTTGTGCTTCATCATACGTACGAGGTTCTACAAGCATGACTTTGGCCGATTGTTGAACGCTTTGCAGGCTCACAACATTCTTTTTATCTTGTTCTCCTGTTTGGGCTTTTACTTTCTGTTCTTCCTGGGATTCCGGCCACTCGGTAACTTCTTCCACTTCCTCAACGACATCATCATCTAATTCGAAAAATTTTTTAAAACGGTTTTTCATGCTCAATCTGAACGCACCTCCTCACTGCCAGACACGTCTTGTCCAACTAATAACTGCCCAAGCCGTACCATAGTAGCTCCTTCTTCAACAGCAATTTCAAAGTCATTTGACATTCCCATTGATAAATGATGGCAGGGAGCGTGAGCAAGTTGTTTAGTTGCGATTATATCACGAAGTTGACGAAGTTCCTTGAAAAATGGGCGAACTTCTTCAGGATATTCTACAAAAGGAGCCATTGTCATTAAACCGCTTATCTCAAGCGCTGGATATTCTTTTAGCTGCTCAATGAATGCTTCCAAATCAGCGGGAGCCAAGCCTGTCTTTGTACGTTCGCCAGACACATTCACCTGTACTAAACATTTCATTTTTTCTCCGGGTGGCATGCGTTTATTAATTTCTTCAGCCAAGGAGAGGCGGTCCAATGAATGTATATAATTATAATAAGGAATAATCTTTTTCGCCTTTTTTGACTGAAGTTGGCCTACGAAATGCCAGGTCCCCCGGGCTTCAAGAGCATTGTATTTATTCATTGCTTCATCTACGCGATTTTCCCCAAAATGTTTTATACCTGCCTCCCAGGCTTCGTATGCTCTGTTGCTGGAGACGTACTTTGTTACAGCAATGACTTCCACCTCTTCCGCCGTTCTTCCGCTAATCTCCAGAGCGTGGGAAAGTCTTTCCTTTATAGTTGATAAATTTGTTGCAACCGTGCTCACGAAAGAATCTCCTCTCTCTATGTCTCGTTTTCAACCCAGCCAATTCCAGCGAGCATTCTGCCAGACTCAAGACCGTCTCTACGGTGTGAATAGAAGAGGGAAGAATGATCATATGTACAATACTCCGACTTGAGAATATGAGTACTCTTCACCCCTTCAGCCCTTAGAAGAGCTTCATTGACTCGTTTTAAATCAATGCGGTAGCTCCCCTCACCTGCATAGTCAATCGCTTCATCTAATTCGACTTGCGGGAGTTGAAGGTTCACTATTTCATTATACACTCGTTCATCTACTTCGTAATTTGTTTTTCCAATTGAAGGGCCAATCGCTGCTTGGAGTGAATTAATATTTATTCCTTGAGCTTTTAAATGATAGATCATTTCATTAACAATATTGGCAGCTGTGCCTTTCCAGCCAGCGTGAGCCAGCCCAATCCAGCCGGTTGAAGGGTCTACAAACCAAATAGGAACACAATCCGCATAAACTGCAGTCAATAACAAGCCCTCATCGTTTGTTATCAACCCATCTGCTTTTCCACAGGCATTTTCTATGTCTTTAGCACCTTGGCCACGCTGCGAACGGTTCACCACTTGAATCTGATTGCCATGAACCTGCTCAGGCGCAACCCACTGCGCTAATGGAATTTGAATATCTTCAGCCAAGTATGCTCGGTTTTTTAATACATCACTCGGCTCATCGCCAACATGAAGCCCCGTGTTAAGCGTATCATAAGGCTGCTTGCTCTCTCCGTGAAGGCGAGTCGAGAATCTTGCGCGGAGTAAGGGGAACTTATTTTCCCATGATGTCAGCTGCAGCCAGCGACCCATTTGTTCAAATGGTTCGTCTTTCATGCCCATCCTACCTCTCGTTATTTCGTCGTTCTAATACAGGATTCAATTAATTGTACCATATTTTTTTCAGCCCCCACACCCTAAGAACGCTTACTTATATTTACGGATGGCTTTTGGGTGCATGGACAAGAATGACATCATTGCCGATTTTCACAACATTCGACCAAGGTATCATCCATTCTCCGTCTTTTGCGAGCCAGCCTAGCATCTTACCACCACTTCCTACAATTAAGCCGTCAATCATTCCTGTTTCCAAATTAACTTCTACATCTTGTAAAAAACCAAGCCGCTTGCCGGTGTGCATATTCACAATATCCTTTGTTTCCAACTCAGAGACTCGTAACATGCCGCCACCCCTCCCTGCTTTATTATCCATACTATAGATATGCATCTGTCTCCTGACATATCCATCCCTAAAATACGAAGTCTTTATTTTCTCTACTCTTTTTATTTGCGTATGATTTTTCTGTGCTAAACTATAAAAAACTCCCGCTTAACGCGGGAGTTCATCACTTGTATGTTTATTCATTTGTTTAATAGCTGATTTTTCCAAACGTGATACTTGAGCCTGAGAAATCCCTATTTCATCGGCTACTTCCATTTGGGTTTTCCCATCGAAAAACCTCATTGTCACAATGTTTTTTTCGCGATCATTTAGGCGCTCCATTGCTTCATCAAGCGCGATATGTTCAATCCATGAATGATCTTTTTCTTTTTCATCGCGAATCTGATCCATCACATAAATGGGGTCTCCCCCATCATTATAAATCGGTTCAAACAATGAAACAGGGTCCTGGATCGCATCTAAAGCGAAAACAATGTCTTCTTTAGGTATTTCTAAGGCATCTGCAAGCTCCTGGACCGTAGGCTCTCGGTCTTTAATTTTATCGTTCATGAGTTGATCACGCATTTGCAGCGCTTTGTACGCTGTATCACGTAAGGAACGGGAGACACGGATCGGGTTGTTGTCCCGTAAGTGTCGCCTAATTTCCCCAATAATCATCGGTACTGCGTAAGTGGAAAAGCGGACATTGTGAGATAAATCGAAATTATCAATGGATTTCATAAGGCCAATACAGCCCACCTGGAACAAGTCATCGACATTCTCGCCACGGTGGTTGAATCGTTTGATAACACTTAAGACCAACCGTAAATTTCCATTTACGAGTTCTTCCCTTGCTGAATGGTCACCATCCTGAAACGCTGTAAATAACTTTTTCATTTCTTGGTTTGTTAGGACTGGAAGCGTGGAAGTGTCTACACCGCAAATTTCAACCTTACTACGTGCCATGCCGTCCCTCCCTGTCGTGATGTGCGAAAAACAGGTACATTGTTTACCCTGAATTTCCGGAATCATGAAGCTACACGTTCAGTTTGTCCGGACGACATGTTTTTATGCGGAGCGGCCTATTTTCCTTTCCAAATTTGTCGAATTTAGTAAATCTGTCCTGAGTCTAAATCATTGAGCGTGCCACAAATACTCGAGCATTCATACCATTTTATTAAATTCTTTCTGCAATCTTTTAATAATTCGCTTTTCCAGCCTTGAAATATAAGACTGCGAAATACCCAATAAAGTGGCAACATCTTTTTGAGTATGAGGAGGTCCGCCTGCCAGACCGAATCGCATCTCCATAATTTGTTTTTCCCTATCATTCAGGCGAGTCATTGCCCGCTTTAGCAAGGACTTGTCTACCTGAAATTCCAAATCTTTTGTAATAATATCGTTTTCTGTGCCGAGTACATCTGATAACAGCAGTTCATTTCCATCCCAATCTACATTTAACGGTTCATCAAAAGAGATTTCCGAACGCATTTTATTTGTCCGGCGCAAGTACATTAATATTTCATTTTCAATACAACGTGAAGCATACGTTGCCAGTTTTATTTTCTTTTCAGGATCGAAGGTATTAACAGCTTTAATTAAGCCAATTGTACCGATACTAATTAAATCTTCAATGTTAATGCCTGTATTTTCAAACTTGCGTGCAATGTATACTACCAGCCGCAAATTCCGTTCAATCAATACAGAGCGGACGTCTGGATCTCCCTCAGGCAAACGCGCTAACAAATCTTGTTCTTCTTCTTTAGTCAGCGGGGGTGGCAGTGCATCTTTTCCACCAATATAATATATATCATTTTTTCCTGTCTTCAAACGTTGCATCCACTGTTCTACTTTACGGAACCATTTAGTAATCTGGAACTTAATGATAATAACCCCTTTCTAAGTTAGGATGCTTCTGACCATTCGTCGCAAATTGGAACAATGGCCTGAAAATCTGAATTGGTTGACAAACGTCTTTTCTCTACAGCAATTAATATAGATTCAAGCTTTATCCAGTTGTTTGCACGCTTAATTCTTGCTGCATCAGGACGTAAGGCTGCGAGTAAACCTTCTTTCGTGCCTACGCTCTGATAAGGAATAAAGCGGAGCTTGTATGTGTGTTTTGTTTCTTCGGAACACTGGTCAATCGATCCCTCTGCAAGCAACGTTAATTCATTGTATTGCTGTACTGGAAGTACCGCTTTGAAAGCTTCTAGCTCAAGGATAATAACCGGGGTGTTTGTTATTGGGTCTTTCAAAAGGTTGCCAGAATCAAGCAGTCCTCTTACATGTTGTTTTTTGTTAAAAAGTTCAATTTCCATATCTACAATATGAGAGGTTTGATGATTTCTTCTTTTTTGTAAATGATTAAGCCAAAGCAGAACACCCGTACCAATACTAAGCGTTAAGAGCACTACTCCTACATTTAGAGGGAAGGACGAGTCAGGCTCATTTAAGGCTCCTACAGGTTGTCTATACAATGATAGAGTTGAAATAAAACCGCCAACTGTAAAACTAACGGCAAAAAAAAGCGTGACCATTTTTAAAAAGAGTGGAAATGGCTGCCTCCCAAAGGCCAATACAACAATACATGCAGCCAACATAATATGGCTTGTAAACGATTCAAGATAATGACTATATCCAAGCGGCCAAAGAAAGATACTCAAACTAGATACTCCCGCACTAAAAACGAGACGTTTAAAGCTAATCGGTTTTTTAATCCAATAACTTGTTATGAGAAGGAGCATGCATGTTATCACTACATTCATTACATACATTACATCCATATAAATGGTCACCTCATCCCCCCTCTCTACCTAAGTGTAAGCCACCAAAATAAAAAAAACTGTCGCTCTATCACGACAGAAAAATGCCAATTTTGTCTATTTTTACCTTTTATTCTCCTTATGAACGCAGAAAAAAGGGGTGCATCACCACAGGTGAACACCCCTTTTTCTTATATGGTTTTATCATTATAAAAATGTCACTGATAAGCGTTGCAACGTAGTCTTATTCACTGCTGCTTAGCTTAGAGGTTGAAATCCTTGTCGCAAAGAAGAATTAAATTAATTATTTTTTACGTCTGCGGTTCCTCAAGAAGGTTGGGATATCTAATGTGTCATTAGCTTCTTGTCCTTCTTGACGAGGTTGTTCGTTCACTGGTTCTTCTTTTCTACTAGGACTTGGTTGGGAACTAGAAGAAAGTGAAGGACGTTTCTGGCTAGCTTGAGTTGTTGCTGCACGTTTTTGTGCAGGAGCACTTTCTTGTTCATTTTCTTCAAAGCCAGTAGCAATTACTGTTACGACAATTTCATCTTTTAACTCTTCATTAATGACTGAACCAAAGATCATGTTTACTTCTGGGTCTGATTCTTCAGACACGATTTCTGCTGCTTCATGAACTTCAAACAAGCTTAAGTTTGAACCGCCAGTAATATTCATCAATACACCTTGTGCACCGTCAACAGAAGTCTCCAAAAGCGGACTGGAAATAGCTTTTTTAGCAGCTTCGGCTGCACGGTTTTCACCTGTAGCTATTCCAATGCCCATGAGCGCTGAACCTTTGTCCATCATAATCGTTTTTACATCAGCAAAGTCTAAATTAATTAGTCCTGGCACAGCAATTAAATCAGAAATACCTTGCACACCCTGTCTGAGCACATTATCCGCTTCACGGAAAGCTTCTAACATTGGTGTATTTTTATCTACGATTTCTAAAAGTCGATCATTTGGAATAACAATTAATGTATCTACTTTTTCTTTTAAACTGCCAGTTCCGTTCATAGCCTGCGTAGAACGTTTCCGGCCTTCAAAGGTAAATGGGCGCGTGACTACGCCTACTGTAAGGGCGCCAATTTCTTTAGCCACTTCTGCAATAACCGGCGCTGCACCTGTACCTGTGCCACCGCCCATACCAGCAGTAATAAATACCATATCCGCACCTGTCAGTGCTTCTTCAAGCTGTTCTTTGCTTTCTTCGGCTGCTTTTTTACCAATCTCAGGGTCTGCTCCAGCTCCGAGCCCCCTTGTTAACTTTCCACCTAACTGAAGTTTTGTTTCTGCTTCAGATAGCTGCAACGCTTGAGCATCTGTATTGACTGCTATAAATTCTACTCCCTGCAAACCGTTTTCAATCATGCGATTTACAGCATTCGAACCGCCGCCACCTACACCGATCACTTTAATTTGCGCCATTTGGTCCATATCCATTTCAAACTCTAACATCTCAGGTCCCCCAATCAGTCAAGTCTACCTGTCTATGAAACGCGTTTATTCAAAAAAGACGCGAAAAACGTTTTTGACACGCTTCTTAATTCCAGGCCGATCGCTGTCGTCTTGGTTTACAGTTTCTTGTTTAACCGCTCGTTTTTCTACGGTTGTTGGTCCATGTTCATCTTCTAATGGTGCAACTGCTGCACCAACTTCCTTGCCTTGAATTTTAACATTACGCTGAGCAAATTCAATCAGCCCAATGCCATTGGTATATTTTGGCTCCCGTACGCCAATATGATCTGGAATGGCAATCCGAACTCCCTGGTTCAGCACATCACGCGCCAATTCCAAGATCCCAGGCAACATGACTGTACCTCCAGTCAATGCATACCCGCCTGGCAAATCATAATAACCCAGCTTTGCAATTTCTGCTTCAACCATTTCAAACACTTCTTCGAGTCGCGGTTCAATGATGTGAGCCATCTCATACTGGCTGTATGCTTCTTCCACACCATTTCCGATCGTTACAAGAGAAAAGGTGACATCATCAGAAGCTTCATCAATGAAAGCATGTCCATAATCAATTTTGGCCTGCTCAGCATCTTCTGTCGATGTTCTTAAACCGACTGAAATATCATTGGTTATGTGATCCCCACCGATGGGCAACACAGACACAGCCTGCAGTCTCCCTTGCTCGAACACAGAGACAGTGGTAGATCCTCCTCCTATATCGACAAGCGCAACTCCAAGGGATCTTTCATCTTTTGAGATAGCGACAGATCCCGCAGCTAAAGGCTGTAAACAAATATCTGCAACTTCAAGTCCTGCTTTTTCTACACAGCGAAGTAGATTATGTAAGACTGTTTTAGATGCTGTGATAATCATACCTTCCATTTCAAGGCGAACGCCGATCATACCGCGGGGATCTGTAATTTCATCAAGGCCATCAACAATAAATTGACTTGGCACAACATCAACTACTTCACGTTCTGGAGGGATTGATAATACTTGAGCAGCGTCTAAAACACGCTCGATATCATCTGCCCCGATCTCCCGATTAGGATCAGAGACAGCAACCACCCCATGACAAGGCTGTAATTGGATGTGATTTCCATTCACGCCGACGATTGCTTTTTCAATCGTCAAACCTGCAGTACGTTCTGCCTGGGTGACCGCGGATTCAATGGCATACACAGTTTCATCAATGTCAACGATGGCACCTTTTTTAATCCCATCTGACACTGCTTCGCCTACCCCGATTACATGGAGCTGGCGACCATTCATTTCGCCTACCATCACCCGTACACTGGACGTACCAATATCCAGACTTACATAAATTTCATCTCTTGACATTGTCCGTAAGCCACCTCCTCTTGATCAAATCTCTTTTTCATTTGTTGTGTTAACTAATAGTTGTTTTTTACGATAATGGAATGCGTGACCCGAACCTTCCTTTGTAGAAGAGAAGTTCCACATTTCAAATGAAAATCCCTTCCAATTTTGTGAAATCTTAAGGTAAGATTAGAGAGGTGCGTTCCGAATGAGACTATTCTAATCAATTAAGATCAAACTAGGAACAAGTGACTCAGTTTGAGCAGACAATCACTGTATATCCCAATTAAACCTTAGTAGAATTCACCACATGTGAAGCTTTTTCACGCCTGCTTTTGAGGCATACATAACCTTACGATCTGTGATAAATTTTTAAAAAGCCCAAGTCCTAATGCAAAAACTGCGGCTAAGTATAAGTCTACACCAATTTGCTGGCCTAGAAAAGCTAAAGTTAGCGCCAATATAAGATTACTTCCGAAGCCTGATAAACATATTCCTGTATGAAACGTGTTTTCAAGAGAGGCCCGAATTCCACCAAAGAGGGTGGCGAGGAGGCTGAGCAGTAATAAAGCAACATACATATCAAACCTAGCTGGGAACGGCACGTTTATTAGGATGCCAATCATTAGTCCCAGAAAGGTTCCAACTACCGGAATCCAAATCATTTCTCCCCCTCCTCATTTGCAGAGAAATGCTGCATACGAAGCTCCTGGGAAAAAGCAGGCAAACTTACCGCCTCAGCCGGGGTCATGTTTACGTTTGCTCGATCATTTTCCAGCCATTGCACCGATTCAGCCACCTGCATTTGACTCTTCAACTCTGCCGGCTCATCCGTTAACACATACACCGTAAGTGGAAGCGCAGGCAGCGGGTTGCCGTTTATGTGAGGTATTTGATTGACTTCACGAAATGCAGATTGTGTAGTAATTCGTTCATGGCCAATTGCTACATCCTCTGCTTCATAGCGGTTCAAATCATTCAGCAAACGTCTTAAATGTTCCACGCGTACATGCTGGTCAGTTTCGTAAGGATGTTCTTCCGGCTTGATTCGTATCAACAAGCCACCACCTTCTCGGTCCGTCAAACCTGCATTTTTTTCGAGGTCTTCTAAAGTCTCCTCCATTGCAGCAGCCGTATGTGCTTTTTGCTCGTGTTGATAATCAGCTAATAATGATTCATATTCAGAAAGAGACTCATTTAAAGCAAGTGCTCTCTCCTGTTCACGATCCAACAGCTGCCGTAATTCAAGGACAGTTTCTCCCTCAAACGCATTATCACCTACTGGCTGAATAAGTAACCAGCCTCCGACTACTCCTGTGCAAACAGCTATGGCAAACAACAGATACCGTGCCTTCATAAGGCTTCCTCCTCCAACATTCCATGTGCAGGAAGACTCAACTCGGCTACTTGTTGAATGCGTACTTGAATTTGTTCGTTCAATAACTGATCGGCTGTCCCGCCAGAAAGCTGTAAGGCATCAGATAAGGTCTCTGATGGCCCAATTGCCGTTATGACAAAAGGAGCAAAGGACGTCGTACCATCAACCTCAATTACCGGACCTAAACATTGTATGTATGAATGGCGGTTAATACGGGTCCCGTTAACCGCTACTGCCTCTGCTCCAGCTGCTAAAAGTTCATCGATGACTTGCTGAACGTGCCTGTCATGAACGATATAATCATTGGGATTGTGATGCTCTGGTATATAAGAATAATCATCAAGAGAGACTTTAACCCCCGGCCCCTCGTAGGCTATTTCTCCTTCAAGCATCCGCAATTGTTCAATTTGCTCAGTTATGAATTGCAAGCTATTTTCCGTTTCGGCTGCTTTTTCTTCCAATTGGCTCACTTCGCTTTGGCGCAGACGTAACTCTGCTTCTAATTCCCGGTTTTTATCTTGGGTGCTCATAATTCTTTCTTGTAAGTGTTCGCGCTGCTCCCACTCGACGTGGGCAGCTGAGGAAGAAGAAGGGGGACCAATCTCGGTGTCTACTAGCAATGTCACTACTATGAGGGCAACTAAGCCTAAAAATAATGCAACACCATATTGAAACCCTCTATTCTTCAATACTTCCTCCCCCTTCTTCCACTCCTTGTTCTCCTTGCTCTTCATTCTCTTCATCATCTTCGTAAGATTCAAAATATGGGCTCATTCCCATATGGAGGACTCCGGCTTCCTCGGGATCAATTTCATTAACAAGTGCAGGATAGGGCTCCATTGCTTCAGCAAAATCAGCGATTTCTGTATGTACCATTAACCCGTCGTTCATCACTAATTCTAGTGCAAACGGCTTGTCTTCTGAAGGTATATGATGAATCTCAGAAATACGGTTTACAATCCCATCTCCTGTTTCAGCAAGCTCAGCCGTAAATTCCCTTAAAATGTCGACATCTTCCCAATTATAAAGGACAGGAGCCTCCGAAGAGGGATGTTGTACAGCTTCATCTGTTAATAGCTGCCCATTTGAAAGGATGGGGACATACCTATCCCCTTGTCTAAGAAAAGCCATAAGCGAATCTTCAACAATAGTAATGGTGACTGTATTGGGCCAATTTCTTGTTAACTCTGCTTGTTCGACGGTAGGGAGTGTTTCAATGCGTGCAGCAGCCTCTTCTAAATCTGCATTCCAGAGGTGGTCATTTTCTTGTATAGAGCTATACTGCAAAACTTCATTACTATCAGCAAACTCATTTCCTTCAACATTGATCTGTGATATATGACTTAGAGGGGACTGAAAGTATACCACTGTCAAAATGAGGAGAAAGAAAATGGACAAGTATAGAATAAGCCGACGATTGGCTCTCTTTTTTCTCTGCTCTTTTAACGTTGGGATCCGGTCTTCAATCGTCACTACTTTTCTATCTGCCATTCCCGCCCCCCCCTTTTTATTGGATACTTGTTTAGCGGACAATCTCTACTTCAGTTTCCAACTTGATGCCATATTGTTTTTGAATTTCTGCTTTAGCATGTTCAATGATTGCAACTACATCTTCAGCCTTGGCCTCATCGACATTTACGATAAAATTTGCATGCAAGGTTGAAACCTGGGCACCACCCTTTTTAAAACCTTTCAGGCCAGCTTTTTCGATTAAATGGCCAGCGTGGTCTGGCAGGGGATTGCGAAAAACACTTCCTGCACACGGATGGTTCCAGGGCTGGGTATCACGTCTGTAGTCTTTATTTTTCTGCATTTCTTTCGTGATTGCTTCTTTATCCCCTGCTTTTAATTTCAAGCGAGCTTCTACGCAAATGCCTCCATCAAATTGCAGGCTTGAGGTCCGGTAAGAAAAATTCAAGTCCTCATTAGGGACCCATTTTAATTCACCAGATGGATAAAGAATAAGGGCTTCTTCAACGATGTGAGCCATCTCTGACTTATGAGCTCCAGCATTCATAAAAACGGCCCCGCCAACATTCCCAGGGATTCCACCGGCAAACTCCAAGCCTGACCAACCTTTTTTGCTTAAAATGGTTGCCAGCTTGATTAATGAATAACCTGCTCCTACTTGGACCTTGCCGTCTTCTGAAACATCAAGGCGTGACATCTTATCACCTAGTTTAATCACCGCACCACGAATGCCTGCATCACTTACGAGCAAGTTAGAACCTCTGCCTATAACCCGCCAGCTTAGTTGGTTATCTTTCAACACTTTTATCGTCTGTTCTAATTCTTCACTGCTTCTTGGTTCGATGAAAATGTCAGCAGGTCCGCCGATCCTCCAGGTAGTATGTTTACTTAAAGGTTCGTCTTGCTTTACGTGCTCAATTCCTACTTTCTGCAGTCGATCTACGAGCTCTTCCATTTTATCACCTCTTACTCCTCGTCACATGAGACGATAGACTACGAATCACTTGCTTTCAATCACTTCTTTAATTACTTGATATAAGCGATTGGAAGCATCGGGCACTCCAGCGTTTAAAGCTGCTTCATGCATACGTTCCCACGTCGCCGTCGTTTCAAACAACTCATCAAGCGTTTCAATAAAATGCGTTTTGGACCAGTCCTGTTCCAGATGCACATAAGCTGCTCCTCGGGTTTCGAGTGTCCTTGCATTTTTTTCTTGATGGTTATTTGTTACATATGGACTTGGAATTAATATGGACGGGATTCCAAGCGCTGTTAATTCTGCCAACGTGGTGGCCCCTGCTCTTGTAACAAGAACATCAATATGGGGCAGCACTTCTGGCATATTATGCAAAAAAGGTTCAACTGCAATATTAGCTGGACGGCCAGAAGCCTCCATCTTCTCATTCACTTTTTCATAATGAACCTGCCCCGTCACGTAAAGGACTTGATAATCTTTGCGTTCAATCTCCGCTATACTATCAAGAAAAGCATCGTTAATCGGCCTCGCGCCCCGGCTGCCTCCGACAACAAGCACCGTTCGTTTTTCCGGAACTAAACCAAATGAAGCCAAAGGGTTCTCTGAGCGAATGGAAGAAACCTCTTGAGCTCTTGGGTTCCCTGTATATGCAACTTTTTCTTTCGGAAAGTACGACGAAGAATCTTCAAAAGAAATAGCGACGCGACTTGCATATTTACTTAAAAATTTATTCGTTAAACCTGGAACGCTATTTTGTTCATGAACGATTGTCGGAATGTTCATCCGAGCGGCAGCATAAACAACCGGGCCACTTACATACCCTCCTGTTCCAATCACTACATCCGGCCGGTCTTCTTTAAACATTTTCTTTGCTTGTTTAACAGCTTTTAAAAACCGGTACACCGTACGAACGTTATGGAGTGAAAGTTTGCGTTTAAAGCCACTAATTTTCACAGAGGAAAAAGCTACCCCCGCCCTTGGTACAAAGTCGCTTTCCAATCCTGTTTCACTTCCAATATATTTGATACGAGCGTGGGGCTCTTCCTTTTTCAAAAACCGTACAAAAGCTAAGGCAGGGTAGATGTGTCCACCTGTACCTCCACCTGTAACCACAACTTTCATCGCAGACTTCCTTTCTGTTTGTTAAACGCTTCTGAGTTGAGAACTAATATTGAGCAATAAGCCTACCGCTAAGAGCATCAGGGTTAAAGAAGACCCTCCGTAGCTTAAAAATGGAAGAGTAATCCCGGTAACCGGGAACATTCCAATAACTACCCCGATGTTAATCATCACTTGAACGAGTAGAAGGCCTACAATACCAACAGCTAAGAAGGAAGCAAACGGATCGTCAATTAATAAAGCGATGCGAATACCTCTCCACATGAAAATGGAAAAAAGCAAAATAACGATAGCCCCGGTAATAAATCCGCCTTCCTCTGCTAAAATGGCAAAAATAAAGTCTGTTTGCGGCTCTGGCAAGTAATAGTATTTTTGTCGGCTATCTCCAAATCCCAACCCCACTAAACCACCAGGTCCGATCGCATACAGTGATTGAATGCTTTGAAAACCGCTGCCCAGGGCATCAGACCAAGGGTCGAGAAAGGATGTTAATCTTTGCAGCCGGTAAGGAGCTGAGATGACTAGCAAGGCAAAAGCCACCACACCGAGGAGACCAAGCCAGACAAAATGGAGAATACGGGCCCCACCGATGAAAATCATCGCCATGGCAGTAATGACCATGACTGCTCCTGTCCCAAGGTCTGGCTGCAGCATGATCAGTCCAAACGCTGTCCCAATTAAAAGAAGAAGCGGGAAGACTCCTTGGCCAAAATAACTCATATGCTCTCTTCTTACCGCCAATAAGTGAGCCACCATGCCGATCATAGCTAGCTTCATAAATTCTGAAGGTTGGACCGAAAAAGCTCCTATTCCAAGCCAGCTTCTAGCCCCTCCTCGTTGCAGTCCCACTCCTGGAATCAGAACGATAATCAGCAGGATAAAGCAAATCAGCATGATTAAAGGTAAATATGGGCGCCACGTTTGATAGGGGATATTCATCATAACGGTTAAAGCAACCAATCCTAATGTGGCAAAGAGCAACTGACGTTTCAAAAAATAAGTTGAATCTCCAAAATTATACTCTGCCCACGCTGCACTGGCGCTATATACCATTACAACTCCTATGGCTACCAAAAGTACCGTCACCAATAACAGCCAGCGATCAACCTGCTTAAACATTTGATTAGATTCCATGTTCCTCACGCCTTTATTCATACAAGATGACACAGAATATGTGCTGGTCCAATGTATGATTGCATGAAGGAAGACATGCCTTACTTCGGTAAACTTTTTACAAGCTCTATAAAATGCTTACCTCGTTCTTCGAAGGTGGCAAATTGATCCCAACTGGCACAGGCAGGGGAAAGAAGCAGAACATCTCCTGAGGCTGAATGTTCAAAGGCTTCCGTTACTGCTTCGTCAAGCGTATCTACCGCCCTAATATATTTGCACTTTGCAGAGCTTGCCACTTCCGCCCATTTTTCTTTGGTTTCGCCGTAGCTGATTACCGTTTTTACATGATTCATATGTTCAATCAACGAATGAAAATGATGACCCCGATCAAGGCCGCCAGCTATTAGTACAACTGGTGTTTGAAAAGCAGATAAAGCTTTTTCAGTTGCCAAAACATTTGTAGCCTTTGAATCATTATACACTTCACGCCCTGCAACTTCTCCAATGTATTGCAGCCTGTGCGTAACCCCAGTGAAAGTCTTTAAAACGTTCCGGATGCCTGCATACGTAGCTCCGCTCTCTAACGCGGCAGCCACGGCAGCAATCATATTCTCATGATTATGTTCGCCAGGCAAAAGGATATCTCCTTCATTGATTAGGAACTCTCCTTTTACATACAGGGCCCCATTCACAAAAGAAATTCCCTCCTTTAACAAGCGCTTGTTGGAAAAAGGAAGAAGAGAAGCTGAGCTTTCTTTTGCATAAGAAGCAATAACCGGGTCCTCAACGTTATATACAAACGTTGAGTCGGAAGTTAAATTGCGCATGATCTTTGCTTTAGACTGAATATAATCCTCTTTTGTGCCATGATAGTCCAAATGAGCATCATAGATATTTAGCCAAACAGCAATATCAGGGCAGAACGAAGCTGTGCCTTTTAACTGAAAGCTGGATACTTCAGTAACCATTACTTCACTTTTTTTCACCTGTTGAGCTACTTCACAAGCTACACTTCCGATGTTGCCAGCAAGATGAGAGGCTTGTGAAGAGGCTTGAAGCATTTCGTGAATTAAAGTGGTGGTAGTCGTTTTCCCATTAGAACCCGTAATCGCAATTAAGCGGCCTTCATTAACAAGGTAGCTTAGTTCTAGCTCGGTAAGTACTGGGACTTGTTTTTCTTCAGCCGCTTGGACCAGCGAGTTATGATAAGGAATGCCTGGATTCTTCACCACCGCTGCAAGTTTTTCATTCACAAGCGATAGCGGATGACCGCCAGCGACAACCTTAATCCCTTGATTTCGCAATGCTTCTACATTTGTTAATTTCTCTTCCGGCAACGCATCATTTATAGTGACGTAAGCACCTAACTGGTGTAGCAACTTGGCAGCTGCTACACCACTCTTTGCCATACCTAACACAAGAACTTCTTTACCATTAAATGTTGTTATTTGTTTCATCCTAACCACACCTCAATATAGATACCAAGCACTGCAAATACGAGCGCAGCCAGCCAAAATGTCACCACCACGCGCCATTCAGACCAGCCGGATAATTCGTAATGGTGATGCAATGGGCTCATCTTAAAGACTCGTTTGTTTCTTAATTTAAATGAAGCAACTTGAATGATTACTGATAATGTTTCGATGACGAATACCCCGCCAATGATGATCAATAAAAGCTCAAGGTTGACTGCAATGGCCACCGCTGCAATCGCTCCGCCAAGCGCAAGCGAACCGGTATCACCCATAAAAAC
Organism: Salsuginibacillus kocurii DSM 18087; assembly: GCF_000377705.1. Lineage (GTDB taxonomy): Bacteria > Bacillota > Bacilli > Bacillales > Marinococcaceae > Salsuginibacillus > Salsuginibacillus kocurii. The sequence continues at coordinate 55,049 of NZ_KB898623.1, forward strand.
TTTAGCAGGGTGAGCATTAAAGACAAGGAATCCTAGAGCTGCGCCAACTACAGCTGCGCTGAATAAAGCTACATCAGTTGCTCCTACATACCAACTCAAAATAGCATAAGCACCAAATGCCACGGCTGCTGTTCCCGCTAGTAAGCCATCAAGCCCATCTGTTAAATTAACAGCATTTGAAGCACCTACAAGCATGAGCATCACTAGAACGATATAAAACCAGCCAAGGTCAAGTGAATAGGTTGTCAGCGGAATAGTAATTTCAGTATTTAATCCAACAGCATCCAATACAAAGAAAAAGACAACTGCAATTAAAAGCTGGGCAACTAATTTTTGTTTTGACGTCAAACCAAGGTTCCGTTTTTTTACAACTTTAATAAAATCATCTAAAAATCCAATAATCCCAAAGCCTAGCAATACAAGTAAAAGCATCCAAACTTGAATCGTTAATTCTGAGAATATAAGGGCGATCACTATAGTTGCCGCAGCAATGGCAAGTAACACCATTACCCCGCCCATTGTAGGCGTCCCCTGCTTTTTTTGATGAGAGCTCGGACCTTCTTCACGGATGCTTTGGCCGAATTTCAAGCGTTTGAGTGCTGGGATGAGCATCGGCGATAAACCAACACAGAGGAGGAAAGAAACCACTAAGGCAAGCACAACTGACCATTCAATCACGTGGACCCCCTCCTTTCATCAGCTTGTGTACACTTTCTTTTGCAATCTCCCGGTCATCAAAGTAAAACCGTTCACCCTTTATTTCTTGGTACGTTTCATGGCCTTTGCCAGCAATTAATACGGCGTCATTTGCAGCTGCGCTGGCAACAGCTTGCTCAATCGCCTTTCTGCGGTCAATCTCTACCTTGTAATTTGAACCTTTAATACCAGTTTCCATATCTCTTATGATAGCTTCCGGCTCCTCTGAACGCGGATTATCAGACGTTAAAATCGCTTCATCAGCATACTCCACAGCTAGCTTAGCCATCTCCGGGCGTTTCGCACGGTCACGGTCACCACCACAACCAACTACCGTAATTAACCGGCCTTTACTTGTTTCCTTTAGTGTTTTTAATACATTTTCAAGGCTGTCGGCTGTATGTGCATAATCAACAATGATCGAAAAATCCTGTTTCCCTTCTACGAGCTCAAACCGCCCATCTACCCCTTTGACAGCTTCCAGACTTTCTTTAATGACTTCTAAAGAACAGCCGTTTACAAGGCAGGCGCTGGCAGCAGCCAAGACATTATACACGCTAAAGGTGCCAATTAATTTTACATTCAGGTCTATTGATCCATAGGGCGAGCTCAGCGTAAACGCCGTATGAGAGGAAGACAAGTGAATGTTTTTAGCAGTAACATCTGCATTTGCGTCCACTCCATATGTAAGTGTAGGTGCGGCACTCATTTTTTCAATCACTTCTGCAGCAGGATCATCAGCATTAATAACTGCTTTTTTGCCATTTGCGTCAAGGCTGTTTCCCAACTGGGCAAATAACAAACCTTTGGCATACGTATATGCTTCCATTGTTTTATGGTAGTCAAGGTGGTCCGGCGATAGATTAGTAAATACAGCCACATCAAAATCACAACCTCTTACACGCCCCAAGTCCAAAGCATGCGAAGAGACTTCCATTGCTGCTGCTTCTACGCCTTTATCTGCCATAGCAGCAAATGTGCGTTGCAAAACGAGTGATTCAGGCGTTGTATTTACCGTCTGCTGAACTTCATCGCCAATTTTTGTATAAAGAGTCCCCACCATTCCCGTTTTTTTGCCAGCTGTCTGCATAATCGCATCAATTAAATGAGTGACTGTCGTCTTGCCATTGGTGCCCGTCACGCCATAAAGTGTAAACTGTTGTGTCGGCTGGTTATAAAATGCGACTGCTAATTCTGCCATTGCCCGCTTCGAATCTCTGACAAGGATGACAGGCACTTTATTCGTAGAGACAGGCCGTTCGGCAACAATTGCCACGGCCCCATTTTTTACTGCTTCTTCCGCAAAATCATGCCCATCCACAGTATATCCCGATATACAAATAAATAAAGATTGCGGCTGTGCCTCCCTAGAATCCATCTCCAGCGAGAGAATTTCAGGATCCCCGGTCCCAATCTGTTCGTAATCAATTAATATCTCACATAGCTTAGATAAGGTATAAGTTGTTGAACCGTCCATAGTATAGCTCCCCCAAAAATGCGTATATAGCTCTAGCACTTTCTTTGATGTTTAGTTAATACACTTCTTCTATTTTAATCGTCTGCTTGTGATTTGTCACCAAGATAAAGTCTGATCGTAGAACCTTGCTCAACTCTGCTACCAGGGGCGGGAGACTGACTAACAACATATTCCCCAGTTCCTTCCGTTTGTATTTCCAACGGATAGGACGCATGGTGGAGTTCAGTTAAGGGCAGACCGACCACGTCCGGAATTTCTACGGGCTCCGTATCGGTCCAATCCAGCTCTTTTTCCAGCTGGTCTTCTCTTGGTTCAACCTCCATCGCTCGTAAACTGTCACCTATAACGTTCCCCACAATCGGTGCAGCTACTACGCCTCCGAACTGCATCGTATCTTTAGGGTTGTCAATGGCAATATAGACGACAATTTCAGGATCATCCATTGGGGCAACACCGATAAATGAGACAATATGATTATCTTTTAAATAACGCCCACCTGAAGATTTTTGAGCGGTTCCGGTCTTTCCTCCTACCCGGTATCCATCCACAAACGCCCCCTTACCAGTCCCTTTAGCTACTACATGCTCGAGGGCCCGGCGCACTTCTTGAGACGTGTCTTCGCTGATTACCTGTTTTTTCATCACAGGCTCTTTTCTCTCAATAATGTCTTCTGTCTCTGGGTCAACCCATTCCATGGCCAAAAACGGCTCATACAAATACCCTCCATTCACTGCAGCTGCAACAGCTGTCACTTGCTGTAATGGGGTTACTGAAACGCCTTGGCCAAACGCAGTGGTAGCTTGTTCAAGCGGCCCCACATTCTCTGGGTCAAATAATATTCCTGTTCCTTCTCCTTGCAAGTCAATCCCTGTTTGTTCCCCAAAACCAAATTCGTGAATATAGTCAAACAACAGATCTTCACCGAGCCGTTCACCAAGCGTCACAAAGCCGGGGTTACACGAATTTTGCACCACTTCCATGAAGGTTTGGTCCCCGTGTCCGCCTTTTTTCCAGCAGCGTAAGCGCTGACCAGCCACTTCAATGTGGCCCGGGTCGTGGAAACGGTCCTCGTCCAAGTCTACTACTTCTTCTTCCAGAGCCGCTGCTAATGTCATAATCTTAAACGTTGACCCTGGCTCATACTGTGACCAAACAGGCTTATTCTGGTTATAAATTTCTGGCGGCACGTCTTGAAAATGTTCAGGATCAAAGTCTGGCCGACTAGACATCCCAAGTATCCCGCCTGTATTAGGGTCCATTGCAATACCAATTGCCCCATCAGGCGAATAAGTTGCTTCTGCGATATCCAGTTCTCGTTCAATAATTTTCTGAACCTGTTCATCAACACTTAAATTCACGTGCTGACCATCTTCGGGCTCAACATATCTCTCTGCCATACCAGGCATGCGCTGACCTTTAGCATCAGAATAAAAAGAAACCGAGCCGGGACTTCCACTTAATTCTTCATCATAGTATTGCTCAAGTCCTGTTAAGCCCTGGTTGTCAATCCCGGCAAAACCTAAAACATGTGATAAAAACGCACCGTTTGGATAATACCTTCGATTATCCTCGGCTATATATAGTCCCTCAAGATCTAAGCTACGCAGGGCATCAGCCAACTCAGGTGTCATTTTGCGCCCTTCCGGATTAATCCGGACGATCGATTGCTGCTCTGTAATTTTCTCATACACTTCATCTTCTGCCTTCTGTAAAATGGAGGAAATTTCAACAGCAGCATGAGCAGGATCTTCAACCTGACTTGGCACAACTAACAGCGACGGTGCACTTATATTGGTCGCAAGTGTTTCGCCATGGCGGTCCCTTATTTCTCCTCGTTCGGCTTCAAACGGTACATCTCTTGCCCAGGAGTCTTCAGCTAAATCTGTCAGCCATCCTCCAAGATAAAATTGCACATAAGCTAAGCGTGCGATGAGCAACACTGAAACAAACAGCCCAATTGCAAGCATTAGAATAAGTCGGCGTTTTAATTGTTTCCGATTCGGTTTCAATGCAGAAAGCCTCCACGTAAAAACTCCACCAAGGGCGGGTATTTTACTGTATGGTTGTACCTTCTACATTAGAACACTGAACCGGCCTCTTCTTTTACTCCGAATCGTTTACATCAGGGTGTTCTTCATGAAGCTCGTCTTCAGCTTGACCTTCATCGTCTTCCGTTTCTGCATCTTCATCACTTTCTTCGACCTCTTCTTCAAAATCTCGTTCTGCTAATTCAACGGTAAGATATTCCTTTGAATTGAGGTTAGCTCCAGTCTCAATACTCTGTGCGGTCACAAAGCCATTACCAAGATGATGAACAGACAGGTCAAGCACCTCGCCAATCTTCGCTACATCTCTTAACGTCCAGCCTGTAAGGTCAGGCATTTCCCCTGGTTCTTCAGCAGGTCCTGCAAGGATAACTTTTTCACCATGAATCAAACTGCTTCCTGCTTTGGGTACTTGGTTGACAACTTCTCCTTCATCATGAAGCACAAGTGGCTCTAACCCTTGGTCTTCAAGCGTATTAGCAGCTTCTTCAATTGACATGCCAGTAACATCTTCGACAGCTGTGCCTGACCGCTCATGGGAGGCTTCTTCTTCAAAATCGGGAGTCACATCTAAATATTGAAGACTTTGCTGCATCACTGTGTTAAATATCTTTGAAACAGGAGCTGTTCCGGATTCTTGTTCGTCCAAATTCGGCCGATCGACAGCTACATATGTAATTAACTGTGGATCATCCTTTGGGGCCATGCCGAGGAAGGAAAAAATATTTTCGTCATCTCCTTGCAAATATCCACCCTCTGGTCCAACAATTTGGGCTGTACCCGTTTTCCCAATCACGTCAAACCCTTCAATATGATAAGGAGTCCCCGTTCCATTCGAAGAAGTTACCACATCTTCTAGCAAATCTCTTGTATGTTGAGCTGTTTCAGCAGATATTGGCGTTCCTGCTTCTTCTACCGAACGTTCATACAACACACTTTCGTCTGAGGCATCATACATGTTTTCAACCACATAAGGCTGAACCATGGTTCCATCGTTGGCAATAGCTGTCGCTGCTTGCACCATTTGAATAGGGGTGAACGCCGAGGCTTGTCCAAAGGCAGTCGCCGCTGTGTCAAACTCATATTGACGGGCAATAGAACTAGTAGCTTCTCGTGGTAAATCTATGCCAGTCGGCTCATTGAAACCAAAATCCTCAAGGTAATTGTAAAATTGCTCTGAACCTAAATGTTCTTTTACCATCTTTGCAAAGGCTACGTTAGATGAGCGCTCAAATCCTTCATCGTACGTAATCTCTCCCCAGCCTTCGCCCTGGTTATGATCAGATACTGTATCTGGTCCAATAGAGTAACGACCGGACTGAAACGTATCTTCTCCATTGTAGACTCCTTCTTCTATCGCCGCAGCCAGTGTGAACATCTTCATGGTTGAGCCAGGTTCAATACTCTCTGAAACGGCATAATTGGAATAATTCTCTATACTATTATATTCATTCGGGTCAAAGCTGGGACGATTAGTCATTCCAAGAATAGCTCCAGTTTCAGGGTCAGCCACGATAGCTGTCATGCGTTCTGGGTCATACTCTTTCTCTACTTGAGACATCGCTTGTTCTAGCGATGTCTGAATCGTCGAATCAAGCGTCAAGGTCACTTCATTTCCTTCCACCGGTTCTTGAATGGTTTCGTCAGGATCTAAAAGAGGCAGCCCTCTTCCATCTCGTTTATAAGATACCGACCCTGGCTCTCCAGTTAATTCTTCGTTCAACCCTGCTTCTAACCCCATCCCTGCAGTACCCGTATTGCGGTCTACATACCCTAATACGTGCGAAGCAAATTCTTGGTTCGGATAATAACGTTTCGTTTCATCACGGAAAAAGATACCTTCTAACTCTAACGCTTCAATCTCTTCTTTTTCTTCGTAACTTAAAAAGCGTGAACCAGCGCCTAGTTCCACTTGGTAGCGTTCTTCTTCGATTCCCCGTCCAATCAGATCTCTTAAGTCTTCTTCTTCCATATCGATATGCGCGGCAAGTTCACTGGCTGTTTTATCAGGGTCCTCCACCGCTTCATCAGCGTCAGGGTGTAAGACTGCATAAACAGAATAGGACTGAACTTCTTCCGCAATCGGGTCACCGTGACGGTCATAAATCGTCCCCCGGCTTCCAGCGATTTCTTCCTCGGTGGTCCACCGGCTTTCTGCTATTGCTTCAAGGTTCTGACCATCAACTTCTTTTCCGACTTGCACATAAATAAGCCGCCCTGAAAAGACGGCAAGAAATATAAATATAATCGTTAAAATAAAAAGTGCACGTGTGATCACCGTGCCTCTTTTTTTATTTTCATTCATTTTTCCACCACCTAAGCCTATAAGACTCACTTAATCTTGGACGACTCGAACACGATCTTCTTGAAGTGACATATTTAATTCTTCTGTGGCGTAATGAATGATTCGATCTGGGGCACTAAGCTCGGATACTTGTACATAAAGACTTTCATTAATCTCTTGCTGTTCCTGCACGGAAGTATTTAACGTGGATATTTCACGTTCTTGTGTATGAATGTGGGCGTAATTCGAAATAATCACTGAGGCAACAATGGCTATAATCACAGTCACGAACAAAAACAGTAGCTTCTCGCCTTTTGTTATTTTGCCAGGCAGCCTTTTCTGTACCGTTTTATGTACTGTCTCCGGTGCAGATTTGAATTCTTGTTGTCTAGCATATTGCTGCATTCTAATCCCTCCCTCTAATTTTTCCTTGCAATTCTTAGCTTGGCCGAACGTGCACGGTTATTTTGTTCTTGCTCCTCAGCTGTTGGAACAATTGGTTTTTTGCTGACTAGTGCAAACTCAGGTTGATACTCCTCAGGGATAACAGGCAGGCCGCGCGGCAAATCTGGAAGGGAACTTTTCTGTTTAAAGAATTGTTTTGCAATGCGGTCCTCTAAAGAATGAAAGGAGATGACACAAATCCGGCCCTCTTTATTTAATAGTTGTGATGCTTGCTCAAGTGCTTCTTCAAATGCTTTCAACTCATCATTAACGCCAATACGTATAGCTTGAAAGGTTTTTTTAGCGGGGTGTCCGCCGGTTCGCCTGGCTGCTGCTGGAATAGCCGATTTAATGACCTCAGCAAGCTCGGTAGTTGTTTTAATAGGTTTTTCTTCTCTATTTCTTTCGATCTTGCGCGCAATTTGCTTGGCAAATTTCTCTTCCCCGTAGCGATGAATTAACCAAGCAAGATCAGCAAACGACCACTCATTAATGACTTGAAATGCTGTCCGTGTCTGGTTGCGGTTCATCCTCATATCTAAGGGTGCCTCATGCCAATAACTAAATCCCCGTTCTCCTTCATCAAATTGGTGAGAGGAGACACCAAGGTCAAACACAACTCCATCTACAGCGTCTATGCCTTGTTTGTGCAAAGCCGCTTTTAACCCTCTAAAGTTTTCTTCAATAATAATAAGTTGATTTTCATAGGCAGCTAATCGCTTCTTTGCTGCTTTTACAGCCTCTTCATCTTGGTCGAAAGCAAAGACTCGGCCTTTTTCATTTAAATGCTTCAATATTTCTTCAGTATGACCGCCGCCGCCCAACGTACAATCTACATACGTTCCTGAAGGGTTAATTTGTAAACCTTCAACCGTTTCATGGAGCAGGACAGTTTCATGTTGAAACGCCTTCAAACGTTCCACCTCCTGCGTTCTATAAATCAAGATCAGCCATGTTTTCTGCTAGCTCACTAAACGACATTTCCGCTTCGTCGACATAAGCTTCCCATTTGCTAGCAGACCAAATTTCAACGCGAGTCGAAACACCAACGATTACACATTCTCCTGATAACTCAGCATAGGTGCGAAGCGATGCCGGGATTGGGACACGGCCTTGCTTGTCCGGTTTCACTTCGGCCGCTCCGGAAAACAAAAAGCGAGAGAATGCCCGTGCATCTTTTCTAGTTAAAGGTAATTGCTTCACTTTCTGTTCCAATGTCTTCCATTCTTCATACGGGTAGACAAATAAACAATGGTCCATCCCTCTTGTAATTACAAAAGGAGCACCTAAGCCATCACGGAATTTGGCAGGGAGGATGAGGCGTCCCTTATCATCGATTTGGTGATTAAACTCGCCGATAAACATAGCTTCTCCACCTTTACTCCACCCTATGTGTATAACGTACCACAATCCACCACCTGTTACCACTTCAAATTATAAATTTAATTTTAAAAAATGATTTCAATATCAGAGAAAAGCCCAGCCTTCTTTACTAACGTTTGTTAAAACATGAACTTTATTAACATTTATTTTCGGTCTCTTTAAATGTCGGTTTGCTAACTACCTATTAATACAGCTTTCACCCTTTCTCCTATATCTCTCGCAAATACGAAAAGCTGCCCCGGGTAGGACAGCTTTTCGTGATTACTATTAAATTGTTTTATGGAAAACGCTCACTCTTATAAATAAACGACCTTTTTCCCTTTACCGAGCGTAGAGACATTGTTTATAAATCGGTTAAGATCATCATCTCCATTATGGTTCAACCAACACATGACGTTAAACAGCCGTTCTTGCGTACCTCCAAGGGGAAAGAGATGATTTTTTGCCATACGGAGATTCTTTAAGCGAGTATATAAGCGTTCGGTCTGAAGCTCATTTAACCGCAACCCGAGACTAGTGACTTCCTTCACGATCTGGCCTCTTTTCTGCTTGACGTATGTTTCTTGCCCGTCCGCCGTTTCATGGATCAACTGAAAAAGTTGGTCTAAGGATGGCAATATTTCTGATAGCGCTTTGCCGGCTTCCTTCTCACCATCTATTGGCGTTGCCTGCTTTTTTACACCTTGCAAATAGTGATCCACTTCTTCTGCAGTAAGCTCCTCCAGTTTTAAGTGTTCATTCCGAAGGGTTTTAGCTGTTTTTCTGTCTACTAGCTGCAGAAACAAACGTGGCACCACCGGCGGCACATGATAACCAAACTTATGAAACAAAGGAGCTACCATTGACCAATAATGGATTTCGCCAGGGCCGGCTACAAAGGACAACACAGGAAAAAGGTGTTCTTGCATCAAAGGTCTGGTAAAGACATTTGTACTAAAACGAGCGGGATCATCTGCAGCCATGGCACTCCATTCTCCCACAGCTGCTCGCCCTTCTCCATTGCTTAGCTTCAATTCCCCACTATCCATTTGTAAAAGCGGCCATCTTCGTTTCTCTTTAACGACAAATAAATGAGTATGGTCTTTAGAAATATCCAATGGAACTTGATAGCCATCGGCAAGTAAATTTTGTTTCCCGGTATCAAAAGCATGCTGAAGATCATCTAACTTCTCTATCATCTCTTTAAACATATCGCCTTCAAGCGCCCGCAGGTTTGAATCATAAGCATCCACTAAGACCAGTCCCTGGTCTTTAAACAAGAAAGAAAGAACTTCCGCAAAATAATCACTCATCGTGTGAGCGCGACTTGCTAACGTGAGCAACGTGTCTAGTAATGGCTTCGTATGTTCCGTTTCCTGTAAAGTTGAAAAAACCTGAACTAAAAAATCTTCCAACGCATCTTTATCTAAAGCTTGCTCAGATAGAGGCGAGCGCTTCAACTGCCTCCCTTGGTATGTTTGTTTCTGTGTTACTTCATGTTTAGGAAGGAAGACGTGGTGAACTTCTTCAAAGTCGTGATCTTCCCCAGCCACCCAAAATAGCGGAATCACAGGTACACCCAGCTGTTTCTCCTGCTCTTTGGCCAGAATAAGAGCAGTGACAGCTTTAGCTATCGTGTATAGCGGCCCGGTTAGTAAACCAGGTTGTTGGCCAGTAACAACAAACACACTGTTTTCGTCTTTTACTTTCTCTATCATCTCTAATGCGTTTTCTGAATATAAGAAGCGTTCTTGATATCTTTTTAAGATGTAATAGAGCTTTTCCCGTTCAAAAACTCTGCCGTTAAGCTCTTCCAACCTTTTGTCCTCCGCACCAAAGGGAGGATAATCAAAGTACGTTAGAGCTTTCTTATTTCCATTTATGTAGTCCCCACTAAAACCAGATAGTGTCGGAGGGGATTCATCTGTTACCTTCATGAACTGGTGCCCCCTAATCCATTCTGCAAGCAATTACCTTCAGGATATCATGACGAAAACTGTTATTCTAAAAAAAAGAATCGATTAAATATAGACATAATTCATCCAATAATACCCCAACCCTACAAAAGAAAGTAGCACATAAGCTGAAAAGAACAAAAGAAACTGAAAACGCCAAACTCCCATTAGCATATGACGAAGAGAGATTTCTTCATACTTTTTCCAATGAACCCATGTGAACAGGCTCGCCACAACCAATAAGAGCAGCACAAAAAGCCATAACAGTGAATAATTCCATATAGCACTCACCAAAACATAAACAGCACCCATAAAAAAGATGGTAGAACCATCAGCAGCATGGAGGAGCGCTCGTTTTTTCTGTTTATGTATTTTGACAGATATAATATATATAAAATAAAACAGTAAAAGCGGTACTGTTAGCAAAGTAGCTAATATAAACGCGACTGCCTCGCCCAATCTTAACACACCCCCCGGTGTTAGTTTGGTAGATGTAGCTCTTAGATTTTAGCATAGTTAGAAAAGCATGCCCATGGAGTGTTGGCATTTAAAAGATTTTTACTATTCAAAATTTAATTACACCCCATACAAACGCTTTCATATGTAGTAAAATAAAATTGACTCGCACTTCTACTAGGAGGGGTTACATTGACTACTTCAAACGTTGAGCGCTTGCTCATCAATTACAAAACACTTGAAGATTTTACAAACTTCAAAGAGTACGGCATTCAAGAACTTTCGATGAAAGAAGAACTTGAAGAAAACATTATTGAAAACGACAGTGAATCTCCTTTTTACGGAATATATTATGGCAACCGCCTGGTCGCACGTATGTGTTTATACCGCATTCGCGCAAAATATGATCATTATTTTGAGCCTCCACAAGATTACCTTGAACTATGGAAACTTGAAGTGTTGCAACCATACCGGGGCCAAGGCTTCGGCGAAGAACTCGTCAATTATGCAAAATCATTCGGTCTCCCGGTAAAAACAAACGCCAGGCAACGCTCTGATGATTTTTGGCATAAAATGGATTTTGAAGCCGTCACCTATGTTCCCGAACGAGACCGCGGTGAAAATCCATACGTTTGGTACCCGGAGGGCGTCAAAGAACAAGAACAGGACTAGCTGTCAACGAGTTGCTTTTGCGTACAACCAAAAGAGGCTGCCGATCCCGGCAGCCTCTTTTCAATTTCCCGCGGATGAAAACGGTGTTGTCTTTGCTCAAAGCCTAGAAGCAGCTAGTAGCATGCTTATTTCGCTTCCATCGATTCTCCGACAGTAACGCGAACGATTTCTTCCCGCAACTTTTCATATTTGTCCTTCCAAAGGTCCCGCTCATTCAGCATTTCCTCGTACTCGTTCGCCGACACCCACTTCGTTTCATCAACTGGTTGAGAGGATTTTTCTACTTCCCATTCTTTCCATTTCTTTAAATGTGCAATTGCGTCTTCAAGCATGTTCATACGTTCAGAGTTAAGTGTATCCTCTGCCTCTTTCCCACTTTCCTCCACGTTCTCTACTGTTGATTGCAATTGCTTCCTAACTACTGCGTTCCACCGATAACCACAGGCAGCAGCTGTCCTTTCTAGCTCAAGCCCTGCTTGTTTAAACGCATCTAACTGAGTTTTTCCTTGATCAATGTACGTCGTAACTATTTTCGCAAGAATTTGATCTTCTTTTTTTGACCACGCATCCTGACGCATCATTACTCATTCCTTTCAAATGATGAGTTAACTCAGGATATGCTTACATTCTTGGAGATAGAATACCCTTTATCTCATTTATAGTTTTTTCTCTATGAAGCGCTGAACGGCTTTTTCATGTGCCGGAAGTGCCCATAGGCGTGCACATTCTGCAATTTCTTCAGCCATTTGCCTTCGCAACTCTTCTTTATTTACGGTTCGCAATGCCATCGCCTTGTAAGCTTTGCACACGTCAGGCGGAGAAGCTAACACTTCCTCTATCTCTTGCTGACAATGTTCTATCAGTGCGTCACCTGCTAGTATGTGATCAACAAAACCCATTTCTTTGGCAGCATGAGCAGAGTAAATAGCACTGGACGTTAGCATCGAAAAAGCCTTGGACCGGTCAATTCGCGTAAAAAGAAGGGTGCCTCCGCCCCACCCCGTTGTAATAGCGAGACCTCCTTGTACAAATCCTATTTTTGCCTGAGGAGTACTAAATCTATAATCACAAGCTGTAGCTAGTTCACACCCTCCTCCTATTGCTGTGCCATTAAGCAAGGCTACTGTAGGCTTCGGAAAGAAATATAACTTATCCAATACGCGATTCATTCTCTCTAACATCTCTTTCGCTTCGACTTCAGTTTTTAAGTTATGAAATACAGATAAATCTCCACCCGAGCAAAAAGCAGCATCTCCACTCCCTTTTACAATCACAGCGCGAACATTCGGATCTGACTCAGCCCGGCCTAAACATTCCATTAATTCAGTCATCACTTCATAATTCACTGCATTTCGTTTATCAGGACGATTAATTGTAATCCAGGCGTCCTTTTGCTCCACTTGATATGTAACCGTTCTCAAAAAACCATCTCCTTATTTTAGTCTACTATAATATCAACAATTAAAAATCAAAATCAACACAAAAAACCTTCCCTCATTAGCCGGGAAGGTTCTGTCCTTTAGTCTTACGCTTTAACATCTTGCCCTTTGTAAGAACCGCAGGAGCTGCATACACGGTGAGTACGCTTCATTTCACCGCATTCCGGGCATTCAACCATGCCTGGAATTGAAAGCTTTTTGTGGGTACGACGTTGTCTCTTCTTTGTCTTGGATGTGCGTCTGACTGGTACAGCCATCAGTCCCACCTCCTTTTCGTATTCATGAAGTCGGCTTATGCCACATTCAATCTTCTTTTTCAAAAAACTTGGCAAGGTCAGCGAGGCGGGGATCTACCTTTTGATCCTGTTCCTGCTCGCGGCGGTGTTTCAATTCATCTTCTGTAACGACTTCCCAAAACTCTCCTTGCTGCGGTGCTTCTCCATCTGCCGAATCTCCAATCACCTGGATTGGAAGCTCCAACAAGACATGTTCTTTGATGTAGGGAGATAAGTTAATAATACCCTGCTCAGGTTCATGCAACGAATCATCTTCTTCACTCACCGGTTTTCCATCTAATTGAAAGCGTTCCACAGCTTGAATATCAAATGGAACTTCGACGTCTGCCAATGTTCGCGAACACGGAAGAGTCATTACTCCTTTGATGTTTAATGTAAACTCCGCTCGCTCTGACGAAATCTCACCATTACCCGTTACTTTAATGGGAGATATAGCTCGAAGCTCTTTATCAGTTTCAACAAGGTCCTGTCCATCGATTGAGTCATCAATCGTTACACCTGTGCGCTGGTTTGCCAATAATTGTTGAATGGTCCATCTCATTGATGATCACCTCAAAGCAACAAAACTCATTATAGATGTTTATTCCTTAGTTTGTCAACGTTTTTTCTTTACATTATACTCATTAGTAGCGGGGCTTTTATATCCTAACATGCGGAAAGAATTTTGAACAGATTTTTAACATTAATAATGTGGTTTTCTTACGTAGTAACCACAATTTAGTCTTTGTAAACTTTATCTCTTCTATCCCTTTCACTTTTACATTCAACCCTTAGGAGGAAGGAACGATCGACGTATGCACGTGACCGGCGTTATTGTTGAATACAATCCACTTCATAATGGTCATGCTTATCACTTACAACAAGCAAGAAAGCAAAGCGGTGCAGATATAGTAGCCGCTGTTATGAGTGGTTATTTTTTACAACGGGGAGAACCTGCTCTTCTTCCCAGGCGAACACGGGTGAAAATGGCTCTTCGCGCAGGCGCTGATCTTGTCATTGAGCTCCCCTATTTATACTCTACTCAGCACGCCTCAATTTTTGCACACGGGAGTATCGCTATACTGAAGGAATTGGGCGCCGATTCCATCTGTTTTGGAAGTGAAGCCGGGGACCAGGATTCATTTCACCAATTACAAACGTTCATGGCCACTCATAAAAAACAGTATGAAGAACTTATTCAAAACAAGATAAAACTAGGAATGAGCTATCCTCGTGCTTGCTCAGAAGCTTTCCAGGCACTACTTCCTGCTGAGAGCCTCCCTAGCCTCTCTCAACCAAACAATATTCTCGGCTTCCATTACATGGAAGCTATTACCAGGCTCCAAGCCAACATTAAACCCTTTACGGTTCAGCGAATTGGGAGCGGCTACCATTCTCTGCACGAAACAAAAGGGATCATGAGCGCCACAGGGATTCGGAATGCCCTTTCAAACGGCCAATCACTTGTGGACCTCAAACCTTACCTGCCTGCTTCCACTGTTGAAGAGTGGCAACAAGATGAGTTCTTGGTCGACATGAACTGGGAACGTTATTTTTCCTATTTACAGTACAAATTATTAACAACAACCCCCGCGGAACTTAGTGCCTGCTATGAAATTGAAGAAGGGATTGAGAATAGGCTGCAACAAGCAGCTTTAAACTCAACCACCTTTAACGAATGGATAAATAATGTCAAAACAAAACGCTACACTTGGACGCGCATTCAGCGAATGGCTACTCATTTGCTCACGGGAGCTAAAAAAGAAGACATGAGGGTTTCACTAACTGATAGCAAGATTGACTCCGCCCGGCTATTAGGGATGAACCAGAAAGGACAAAAATGGCTAAACGAGCAAAAACATAATCTTCACCTTTCATTATACACCACCCCTAGTAAACAAGACACCACCCAGAGTCGGTTAGATGCAAGAGCAGCTAAAAGTTATTTCATGGGCTTTCCCAAAGATAAACGGTTACAAGGAATAAAGCATGAATACAGCATGCCCCCGCTTCGTTATGATGAAGAAGCACAACTCTTTAAATAGCTCTAACATTGTTGAAGGCGTGCAGGCTGCTCCCTCCCCCCATAACAGTCATGTGGGCGACATCAACGTCGTCTTCACTACGTTTGATGTCGCCATATCTGCTTTGCCGCAAACGCATTAAAAACCACCATAACGCCTTGCACAAAGCTGCTGAAAAACTGCTTATCGCATAAGAAATGGTTTATTTTTTTACTATAACCTGTTTAAAGGGGTTGATGAGATCTGCGCAAGCTCGCTTTCCTTGGAGAAGTCAGCAAGCCGCTTCGAGCGTCGCTCTGCAGGGCCTTGCCCTGACTTCTTTTCCCCCTGGAGTCTCACTTTCTTCGGTCTCAACTATTTCTAACAATGTAATTATCGGTGAATGGACTTTTTAGCAGCCTCCGCCTTGTACCTGCGAGAGTTCCCTTGGAGCGCGTTTCTGTTGTAATCTCGTACCTTTCAGAAAGGTATGTTAAAACAAAAATGGCTAGGAACCTCTATGTTCATTGAGGTAATCAATAGCTTCCTGCAACGTCTCCACCGGGACAATCTCCATAGCCGTATCTATGTTTTCAGCTGCTTCAGCTGCCTCCAGGTAGTTCGAACCTTCTTCATCTTCATCAGCCGGGGTAAAAAAGATATCAATGCCAGCTTGGTCAGCTGCTACAACTTTTTGACTGACACCGCCAATCCGCCCTACATTTCCCCCTTCATCTATGGAACCGGTCCCTGCTATATTAAGGTCACCGGTTAAATCCTGCTCCGTAACCTGGTCATATATTTCAAGTGAAAACATAAGACCTGCTGAAGGCCCGCCGATAGCACCGGCATCAATATCTACTGACGGGTCAAAGCTTACTTCCCGGTCGGCAACAGGATATTGAATACCTAATCCGACTTGACCATCCGTTGCCATTTCGCCAGGGAAAGGCTCCATTTGTACAATTTCATCAAATCGTTCTCCGTCCCGCTCAATTGTTAATTGAACTTCATCTCCTTCTTCTTTTCCTTCCAGCTGGGCGTGCAATTGCTCTAGTGTCTCAATCTCGACTTCATCAATAGCACGTATATAATCTCCATTCTCTAAATAGTTGGCTCCATCCATTCCTTCAACTACTTGCGTCACTAGAATCCCTAATGGCTCCATGTCTACTTCCAGGCCTGCAGCCTCGTAAGCTGACAATTTAGAAGCCTCTTGCGAACTAGTCATCAACATTGTCTGCCTATGCTGATAATCCTCGTCTGTTTCGCCTTCTTGCAGTAAAGCATCTTCGTGAGTTAACGTTCTGTAATCACTAAACTGTGACCATACATATAGAAAAGGATTTGCCCGTTGCTGTTGAATCGTTGTTAAATAGAAATCCCCTTCTTGTTCTTCCATACCCTCGACTTCTATAAATTGGTCCAGCGCTAATGCATCCCCGGGCTGGGAATAATAATAAGGGAGCGGGATTTGATATATGGCAAGCATAATTAGGAGGATGAAAACAGTTAACCAGTATTTAGGCATCGGCTTGGGTTTCTGTTGATTCGGTTGATTCATGATTGAGCTCCTTCCACTCCGAAATTTTTTCTTTTATTGTAGGAATTAAGCGCTCAGTTTCTTCTCTTCCCGCAGCTATTAGTTTCTCACTCTCTTCAAATTCAAAGGTGTGATGCCGTGTGGTGATAGGGCGAATAATAGCGTCTGCATTAATTTCTTTTTCCTGCATCAATTCCCGTCCCATGATTTCCATGCTTTGCATAATCACGTCATAGATCGAAGTGATCTCAATATTTTCTTCAAAAAAAGAAACATCTACAGCTATGGTTACGTCAACATCCTGCTCTTTCAATGTACTAGCCGGTACTCGGTCAATGACGCCCCCATCAACGCACCACTTCTCACCGATCTTTTCTGGGACAAAAATACCTGGAATTGAGATGCTCGCCCGTACAGCCTGTTCTACCTCTCCCTCCTTAAACAACACTTGTTCTCCTTGCTTTAAGTCCGTAGCTACTATGGTAGTTGGAATATCCAATTCTTCTAGCTTTTTGTTTTTTACTAGCATAGCAATGACTTGTTTTAGCCGATTACCTTGAATCAATCCCATTTTTGGCACAGTAAAGTCCAGATAGTAACGTTTACGAAACAATTTAGCTAGTTTTTCAAGGTCAGAAGGGGTTTGACCAGCTGCATACAGACAACCAATGAGCGCTCCTATACTGGAGCCTACAATATAGTGTACCGGGATCTCATGTTCTTCAAGCACTTGTAAAACGCCAATATGAGCAATTCCTCGTGCGCCTCCCGATCCTAAAGCTAAACCAATCTTCGGAAACATGTTCAACCCTCCGGTTCTCTTTCCATTTACATTCCTATTCTATTTTATCATCTCATACGTATAGTGATGACAGCCCTGTCCACTTCGTTCAACGAATACTCACAATTCATGTTAGTTGCTCTCTTTTGAGAGTCCTTTGGCATTCCAGCCATACAGTACGTCCATGGGTAGAAGTTATAAGGAGGTTTCATTTACAGGTGGTCCGATCTAGATTTTATTCCTTACTTATAGGATGTGTTACATTTACATTTGTTATTGCTTTAATCGTTGATTCAGAAACATCATTTGAAGCATCCATGCGCGGTATGACGATGTGGTGGGAGATCGTCTTCCCAACACTACTTCCTTTTTTTATTATGTCAGAATTACTCCTTGCCTTCGGTGTTGTTCATTTTATCGGTACATTGGTAGAGCCGGTCATGCGCCCTTTATTTCGTGTTTCTGGGTCCGGGGGCTTTGTGTGGATTTTAGGAATGGCTTCAGGCTACCCCGCGGGAGCTAGATTTACGCTTAGACTATGGGAGCGCGGCGACATTTCAACCACAGAAGCTGAACGGTTAGTTGCATTCACGAATGCAGCTAATCCCTCATTTTTAGTTGGGGCTGTAGCCGTAGGTTTTTTTCATGAACCAGCTCTTGGTGTACTGCTGCTGATTGCTCATTACAGTGCAAATGCACTAGTAGGCATAAGCATGCGTTTTTATGGAAAAACTCCTTCCCTTGCTCATAAAAAAGGCAGAGTTTCATTAATGGTTGCATTTGAACGTATGCATCAAAACCGTATTAAAGAATTGCGCCCCATTGGAGAAATCTTAAGCGATGCCGTGGAAAGTTCCGTACGTACCTTGCTCATGGTTGGAGGCTTCATGATTTTTTTCTCTGTAGTCGTTGAGCTGGCCACTTCATTACAGGCGTTAGTTCTGCTTAGCCAATTTCTTCATATTATTACTTCTTTAGCTGGCCTTCCTCAAGCTATGGATAGTGCGATTGTAGCTGGGTTATTCGAGATGACTCTTGGAGCAAACCTCATTAGTCAAACTACAGGTGTCACGCTCAAAGAACAAGCAATAGCAGCTAGTTTTGTCTTAGGATGTTCCGGCCTTTCCATCCAAGCTCAAGTTGCCAGTATGTTGGCTAAAACGCCAATCCGTTTAACTCCTTTTTTCTTTGCCCGCTTACTGCACGGTCTCTTAGCTGCCCTTCTCACTTATTTGCTATGGCCGTTTTTAAATATTGAGGCAAACATGGAGACATCACGAAGTGTAGTTGCCTCGCCACTAGAGTCATTTACCTTCTCCCATTTCGGCTGGGTCGAAGTATTATGTACCTTTTTATTAATTTTTACAGTACTACGCTCATTAAATAGACAGCGCCAACCTCGTAAAACAATATAAACATTTGATAATGTTAACAGTCTAAGGGCATACTAACGGCGGTTATAGCAAAGAAAAAGGTGATAATTTTGCTTTTCAATATAGTGATCGGGTGCTTAATTCCGTGGGTCTTTCTCTTCCTATTATATAAAAAGTCTCCTAAAATAACCGTCTTAATCCTCCCTTTAGGCATTTCTTTAGCATTTCTTGCGAACAATTGGGGAGACGGGATTTTTTGGATAGTGACCCCATATGTCGAAGTAAACCCTTCTCTTTCATCATTTGCTTGGAACATAGGATACTTTCCGTTTTTAGCATGCATATTTGCTTATATTACAGTTAAAAAAACTTTGAATAGCGTGGTCCTCGTTTTGGCCTTTTCAGTTACGACTACATTTGCAGAACTAATGAGCGTAACGATAGGCAGAGTCTCCTACTATAACGGTTGGACCATCAGCCTCACCTTTTTGGTTTATCTAACATCCTTTCTCATAACCTTAGGCTATGTCCATGTACTATCCAAATTTAAAATACTACATGTACCCAGTCCAGATGGCGGGTAAACGCTAAAACAAATTTCTAAATTAAGAGGGAATAAATCTTCACTTCGGAAAGGGCTTACGGAAGGTATAAAGAAGAGAAGTGAGCCGCTGTTCTAGCTGAACAAACACTTTAAAATGAAAGTACTACTCCCCCGTCATAGAAGAGGATACAATTAAAAAGTTAACACCTAAGTAAACAGCGATGAATTTAAACGAGAAGCGATGAGAGGAAGGTATTTATAGACGGAAGTTCTTTACACAGGAGCTGCTCCAAAAAGGGAGAGCTCCTGTGTAACTATGTATAGTTATTGTGGTGCCTGCAAAAAGGGCTAGCAAAGCACTCTACACCCACAAACAAAATGATAAATCCGCATCAGTCCTTCTGATCAACGGCCTCCCCATACTTCCTCTGCAATGCTGCTTTTACAGATTGCGGTACAAGATCAGTGACATCCGCATTATATTTTGCTACTTCTTTCACAATGCTCGAGCTTAAATAGGAATACTGATTGTTCGTCATCATAAAGAACGTCTCGACATTCGTATCCAGTTTACGATTAATAGAAGCAGCTTGCATTTCATATTCAAAATCAGAAACAGCCCGTAAACCTCTTACGATCACTCCTGCCTCCCGACTTCTTATATAATCAATTAAAAGCCCATGAAAGGCATCAATTTCAATATTAGCCATGTCTTTTGTTGCCTCTTTTAACATTTGAACTCGTTCCTCCACTGAAAAAAGCGGGGTTTTATTCCGATTATGTAAAACAGCAACCACTACATGATCAAAAACCTTTGCACTTCGTTCAATGATATCAAGGTGGCCATTCGTTACTGGATCAAAACTCCCTGGATAAACAGCTACTGTACTCACAACAAAGCTCCCCTTTTTAATATTCACTCACTGAAAATTGAAACCCCTGTGGAATCATAAGCTTGTTGGCGCATCAACTGCAGATCGTTTACCCTGTCGGGAAGTTTACTCTCACGTGGATGTTCACAGATGACGAGTGCATCCTCTCCGACTAGTTGATGCGTTTGAAGTTGAACAAGCATTTCTGAAAGATTAACCTTATCATACGGAGGATCTAAAAAGATATACTGAAACGCCAGTTCTCGTTTCTGTAAAGCTTTCATCGCACGCTTCGCATCGTTCATAAATACTTGCGTCTGCTCCTCTACGCCTGCTCGGCGGATATTTTCATGAATCGTTCGGACCGCTGCCCGCTCACGATCGATAAAAATAGCAGATTCTGCACCACGGCTTAAAGCTTCAATCCCTAATGACCCGCTGCCAGCATATAAATCAAGCACTTGGCCCCCATCAAAAAAAGGCCCAATTTGTTGAAATAACGCTTCTTTCACTTTATCAGTAGTTGGCCTCGTTTTTTTGCCTGGTACTGGTTTCAACCCAAGCCCTTTTGATTTACCAGCTACAATCCTCATAAGCTCCGCCCTCTTTCTTTAAGCCAAAACATAACCTTCCTCACGCTAATACTTCTTACACTTTCCATGTTTCTTATGATTTATTGAATAAAACATTCTAATCTTGCTCATACTTGAAAACAGACAACATGACTAGGTGTTGTTTAAACCGCAATGTTCTTTTGCTCCCCCCAAAAGAACATACTCCGGTTTCTCCTCTCCCTTACAATTGTCCATACAATCTGGACCAGCTGCTCCCTAGCTTGGAGCAGCTTTTTTTTATTTTCAGCTACTGAAAAAAGTTCTGTTAAAATTAGAGCTGATATTTTGTCCATGGCTTCTTACGTCACATACGGAGCTGGAGCCTCGCTTATAACCCAAACGCCTCGGTCATAACAAGCCTTCTATAACCTCTTCATACATGCGTGCATGATTTAGGGTACAGTTTTCTCTTTCTTTCGTGATAAAGTAGATGCATACATAAAAAAGGAGTCGAAAGAAATGATACAGCGATTTATTGAACTAGGCACCGGATATGGCGATATTTATGAATTGATCGAAATTCTTCACCATCAAAACAACCGTATACAGGCTGTCCTTCAGCTAAATGCACAGAGCGGCAATTCTACTGTCGTTTCATATGTTGCCATCCTTAAACCAGCTCAACAAAAATTTCAGCCATTATATATTTGCCGAGAAGGCATTCCAAACCCAGCATATACACAAAATGAGAGAAGCCGGCTGATTGACGAAGCCGTTTCAGCAAACGGCTTATATATTCAGGAATTGGATGTTAAACATTCTTCTGAATTTGCTGAACCTCAGCTTTATTACCAGTATTTAATCGGGATTCTCCGGATGAGCCGAATCATTGACCCTCTCACTTAATGGGAAGACGTCTGTTCTTCGGTCTCGGCTTTTAAATTGGCAATGGTGTTAGAGGTTTCTATTTGAACCTGGGGCCGATACGACCAATCAATTTGGGTAACAAAAGGAAGAGATTCTAAATCTGCAGCCACATGCTCTGCCTCCTCAGCATCGCAATAAAGGATTGCATATTTCATTCGTTTTGATACGTAGTGAACATTTCCGTATTTACGCAATTGTCGTGCTTTTTTTGTCGATCGCAACCAGACGGAGAGCCCTTGTCTACTTTTATACATATATTCCACCCTTTGCTCTCTGTTTACGTTAAGTCTAGCACGGGTAACGTATATCGACAATCAGGAGACTAAATGATTATTAAAATCAGGGTTTTGCTCTCTTTTTGTAAATTTGGCAGCACCTTTAAAGGTAGAATGGAGTTGGGTGAATTAGGGGGGGGAGCGGATGACACTAGAAGCTATGTACGCCCAATTAGAATCACAATTAGCATATACCTTCGGCAAATTCAATGTAAAACACAGAATGGCTGGAGGGGTTCATTTTTTTTACCTGCCGGCTCACAACGAACTTGAATACAAATTACAAAAAACTGCAGCCCGTGTAATCCAAGGCAAACAGCTGCAAGCAAATATTCATTATTCCCGTTATGATCCTGGGCAAGATCAGCACATTTATAGGGTGAGCTTTGTGGTCCCGCTGAAGAAACGTTTCTGCTGCGGGAATGGCTGCACTGATTGTATACGCCTTAAGAGATGAATTTTATTAATAAGCAACATTCATGCATTAAATTATTATTAACAAAGGTAAGATTCTTCCATTACTAGCTTGGCAAGCATCCGTTCATGCCAGAAGCATCTGCCCCCTGTGCTTACATTTTAAGTGCCAATAAAAAAGCGAAGGCGAACACTATGACCCCTTCGCTTTGAAGCACATTCTGTTAATATTAAATGGCAAAGCCAACTGCTAAAATGGCGGAAATAATTCCTACACTTAATAACACTCCATTGATCATGGTCTTTCGGTTAGATTTTGCCATCCAAACTAAGAAAATGACAAGGACAGCCAATGCGGCCATAAACAAGCTTCCTAATAGAAAATCAAGTCCACCGTAGCGGCTCCATTCAAAGACTAGAGCTAAACACCAGGCAACAAATAAAGCAATTGCCCCGAGTGATAATCCTTTTTGCATACTCATAATTGTTTCACCTGCTTCGACGAAATCTTTTTCTCCGTTTATTTTACACGATTCCTTTTCTTTACGCGAGTCTTATTCCTTTATAGCAAGGAGGAAGCCAGTTGTCTGCTGATTGGACACTTTCTTATATGAAAGAAGTATATTATTCTTACTCAGGAGAGAAGGAGTTCCCTTTAACAGAAGAAGAACTATTACAGCTAAAAAACCACATTGACGAGCGTTTGCGTACAGAGACTGATACGCCAGAATTCGAAATTATTCACGATTGTATTTATGCTTATTTTAACGGCGATTAATTTTTTTCATAAACAAGGGTTTCGATAATGTCTCAACAAAACGTGGAGATAAGCTATAAAAGAAGGCCGCAATGTTCATCCAGCGCGGCAGGTTTACTTCGCGTTTTGGCTTGTCTACAGCTCTTGCTATATGCTCAGCAGCTGTAGATGGAGATATGAGCCAGCGCCCTACTGCTTCCTCATAACCCCCGCTTGGGTCAGCCTTTTGTAAAAATGGGGTTTTTACAGGGCCATAATTGACTGCGGTTACATATACATGGTTCCCCACCTCCATCCGCAATACGTTCGTATAAGCGAGCATGGCATGCTTACTAGCAGCATAAACTGCCGACTTTGGAGTGGGAAGCTTCCCGGCCTGAGAAACTACATTTATAATATGCCCTTGATTACTTTCTTTTAAAAACGGAAGTAAGTTGTTAACCAGTGCGATTCCACCAAGTACGTTTACTTGGAACGTTTCCTCAGCCGTATGCATATCTATTTGTTCTATTTCCTGAAATACCCCATAACCCGCATTATTAATCAAAACATCAGGAGAATAGTTATTGTCTTGAATCCACTTAATTAACTGACTCCGGTCTTTTTCTTTTGTAATGTCACAAGCAAAAAAGGACGGTTGATATCCTGATTGTTCATAAATATACGCACTAACTTCGGCCAGTTTCTTTGACGAGCGTGCCACTAAAACGGGCGAATGGCCGTTTTGGGCAAGCAGCAAAGCTGTTTCTTTGCCAATTCCACTTGATGCACCGGTTACCCACACTTCTCGTCTCACGCAGCCACCTCCTCGTTATGCAGCTTATTCATTTTTACGAATATCGTAAATAGGCAGCGAGAATGATTGCACATCTCTTCAACTAATGATAAAGTATTCATCAAATGATACACAAACGATACATTGCATCATATAAATAAAAAGCGAAGAAAGGATCAAGTAAGCTGAAACCAAGCATTAGAGAGCGAAATCCACGGCTGGAAGATTTCGTGCCACTGCATCGGCTGAACCTGTCCCGGAGCTAGCAAGCAAACTTGCTCGCACGTCAGCGATATTGACGATTAAGGGGATGCATGAACCTTGCATGCATCAACCAAAGGTGGTACCGCGGAACACCCTCCGTCCTTTGTAACAGGACAGAGGGTGTTTTTTGTTTCAGTTTAGAACAAGGAGCGAAAAAAATGGGAAAAGAACGGATTGTTGTTAAAATCGGCAGCAGCTCACTTACCAATGAACAAGGTGGATTGGCAGAAAAAGCTATATCAGAATATGTCGAAGCCATAGCCCGCCTTAAAAAACAAGGACATGAAGTGGTCGTCATTTCTTCTGGTGCGGTGGCAGCCGGCTTTAACGACCTCGGCTATCCAACCCGTCCAGTATCCACAGCTGGCAAACAAGCCGCTGCGGCTGTCGGCCAAGGGGCGTTGATGCAAGCTTATACTGAAGCTTTCCAATCTCACGGTTTACGAACCGCTCAAATTCTTTTAACGAAAGAAAACTTTGCCAACCGTTCACAATATCAAAATGCTTATGCGACACTACAAGAATTATTAAAACGGCAAACGATTCCGATTATTAATGAGAATGACACCGTCTCCATTGACGAATTAACGTTTGGAGACAATGATATGCTCTCCGCCCTCGTAGGGGGTATGATGCATGCCCGTCTACTCATTATGTTAACGGATATTAACGGCATCTATGATTCCAATCCAAACACAAACCGCGACGCAAAACGTTATCATTTTTTACCTGATGTCCCTGAAGAATTAGTAGAAAATACAGGTAGCGAAGGTTCAACACTCGGCACAGGTGGCATGAAATCAAAAATTGAAGCTGCCCAGCGAGCTCTCTCGTTAGGATTAAATGTATTTATTGGCCAAAAACAATCTGCAGATGCCTTGTTAGATGTACTAGCAGGCAAAGGCAATGGCACATACATCGGCTATAAACCCCCTTCTTCGCTTTCCATCTCAAACAAAAAACAATGGGTCGGACTTCATTCCGAAGTCTCCGGACAGCTTGTCATTGATGCAGGGGCCGAACGGGCTTTAATGGAAAAGGGAAAAAGTCTGCTTCCTGCCGGTATCAAAGAAACCTCAGGAAGCTATCATGCCGGTGACGTAGTAGAAGTTGTAAACGAAAAGGACGAACGAATTGGAAGAGGCCAAGTCAATATGTCTTCAATTGAAATCCAAGAAATTAAAGGACTTCCATCCAATGAAGCGTTCGGTTTAATTCAAACCTCACGTGCTGAAGTCATTCACCGTGATGACTGGGTCCCATTAACAAAGGAGCGAACATAAATATGAATGAATTAATTGAAAAAGCACAACAAGCAAAATGGAGCCGAGAACAACTTGCACTTTTAACAACTGAAGAAAAAAATGAAGCGCTGCAGCATATGGCTGAAGCTCTCGAAAATGAAAGGAATTTTATCGTAGCTGAAAACAAAAAAGATATTGATGAAGCAAAAGAAGCAAACATCTCTGCTGCGTTGATTGACCGGCTTACCTTAAGTGATCAACGGGTCATTGGAATGGCAAATGGGCTTCGTCAAGTAGCTGAACTAGAAAACCCAATTGGGGAAATTACTGAGGAATGGACGCGGCCAAATGGACTGCTGATTCAGAAACAACGCGTGCCTCTCGGCGTGATTGGAATGATTTATGAAGCTCGGCCTAACGTCACCGCTGAAGCCTCCGCACTTTGTCTAAAAGCTGGTAACGCTGTACTCCTGCGCGGAAGTTCTTCTGCCTCTCATTCGAACCAAGCCATAGTGGATGTATTAAAACGTGCCTTGGAAGACACTGCTCTTCCCCCAACTGCGTTACAATTGTTGACTGACACCTCAAGAGAAACGGCAAATGAAATGCTTAAGCTCACTGACTATCTTGATGTCTTGATTCCAAGAGGGGGAGCCGGCTTAATTCAACACGTTGTAAAAGAAGCTGCTGTTCCAGTATTAGAAACAGGCGTTGGAAACTGTCATGTCTATATCGATGCATCAGCAAAAAAGGAAATGGCTATTCAAATTGCGGTGGATGCCAAAACAGACCGCCCCTCTGTCTGCAATGCTTGTGAAACCATTTTACTGCATGCAGATTGGGCCGATAACTATTTAGTGGAGCTGAGTGAAGAGCTGAGAAAGCAAGGAGTCACCATTCGTGGAAACGAAAAAGCAAGGGCTCTTGATGGGAATATTGAACGCGTTTCGGAAGAAGACTGGTCTTGTGAATATCTAGACCTTACAGTAGCTTTAAATATTGTAGACTCCACGGAGGATGCAATTCGTCATATTCAATCGTATGGAACGGGACATTCAGAAGCCATTGTGAGTGAAGAACCTTTATCTGTAGAGAATTTTACTAGTCGGATAGATGCGGCTGCTCTTTATCATAACGCTTCCACACGTTTTACGGATGGAGAAGAGTTTGGATTCGGGGCAGAAATAGGGATCAGCACGCAAAAACTTCATGTAAGAGGGCCGATGGGATTAACAGCTCTCACCTCGAATAAATATTTAATTAAAGGCACAGGCCAAACTAAAAGTAAGTAGGAAGGCGGGGCAAGTATGCTTGAAAATACAAAAATCACCTTTATCGGTGCTGGGTCAATGGCTGAATCGATGATCGGAGGATTCATTCAAGAAAAGCTCATCCAACCCGGACAAATTACTGCTATCAATAAAGAAAACCACCCGCATCTCGAAACCTTGCAGAAGAAATATGACATTCAGACTACGACTAATTTGCAGGAAGCAATGACTGCAGCTGATATAGTCATCCTAGCCGTAAAACCAAAACACAGTGCTGAGGTCATGGAAAAATTACGAGAATATCTCACACCTTCCCAATTACTGGTTTCGGTCTTGGCAGGAGTTCCAACCTCCTACTTACAAGAACTAAGTCAGAGTACGATACCAATCATTAGGGCCATGCCTAATACTTCAGCAAAAGTTGGAGCTTCAGCCACTGCTATCTCTGCAGGTGAGCATGCCGTACAAAATGATATCCAAATTGCCCGTCTGCTTTTTTCGGCAATCGGGAGTGTCACTATCGTTGAGGAAGAACAGCTAAACGCAGTGACAGGCGTTTCTGGCAGTGGGCCCGCTTATGTTTATTATATTGCAGAAGGAATACAGCAAGCAGCACATGCTGCTGGTTTAACCGATACACAGAGCCGGGAATTGATTGTACAAACGCTGTATGGAGCTGCTAAACGGTTGAAGTACTCAGATAAATCAGCTAGAGAACTATACCAGGAAGTTATGAGCCCGGGAGGAACAACTGAAGCGGCCTTTAAAGAACTCGAATCTTATCAGGTGCAACAAGGGATCGAAGCAGGGGTCCAGCAGGCGGTCCAACGCGCAATAGAACTGGGGCAGATTCCTTCAAATTTAAAATAAGGTATAAGAAAACGTGACATCCCCTACTATTTGGTGTCACGTTTTCTGCTTATTACAGCATTATAAATTATTACAAAAGAGAGAACTTTTAAGATTTATCTTTTAAGAATAGTCCAGCTCCTGTACAATCTAAAAGGATATCTCTACATACTTAGAAAGGGGCAAAGACTTCAAAGCTATGAATGAAGAAGCAGCTGAACACAAATCATGGCGGTATAAAGTTTCCCGCCTCGTTGAACATAAGCTATTTACTTGGACAATTATAACCTTCATTCTAATCAATGCGATCATTGTTGGAATCGAAACCTATCCCGCATTTTATGATGGCAATGAAGGTCTCTTTTTTCTTTTAGACCGCATTTTGCTCTGGATCTTTACTGTAGAAATCGCTTTACGCTTAATTGCGTCTGCCCCCACTTTGTCATTCTTCCGCAGTGGCTGGAACTGGTTCGACTTTTTAATTGTAGCGGCCGGGCATATATTCGTCGGAGGGCATTTCGTTACTGTTCTGCGAATTCTTCGCGTACTGCGTGTTTTACGTGCCATTACTGTCATCCCCTCCCTTCGCCGGCTCGTTGATGCTTTAATGCGCACCATTCCATCGATGGGAAATATCATGATTTTAATGAGCATCGTGTTTTACATTTTTGCAGTGATAGGCACGATTTTGTATGCCGATGTGCTACCAGAGTATTTCGGCACGTTAGGTGCTACCATGATTACTCTATTTCAGGTCGTTACGCTTGAGTCCTGGGCCGAAGAAGTTATGAGGCCGGTGCTTGCTATTGACCCTTCTTCTTGGATTTATTTTGTATCATTTATTCTGGTTGGAACGTTTGTTATTTTCAACCTCTTCATTGGTGTTATTGTAAATAATGTGGAAAAAGCAAATGAAGAAGATTTTAATGGGGAGTCAGGAGCTGACAAAGGAGCTGAACCGTTAATTCCTGACAGCAACACGAGGGAGATTCAAGAATTGCGCTCTGAAGTGGCTGAGTTAAAAGAAATGCTAAAAGAAATGAATCAAAAAAACGACCGTGAATAAGACGGTCGTTTTTTTATCTCTTCTTTTATTGGAGTACTTTTTTCGCACTAAAAAACTCTTCATATAAAGCACAAATCGCATGGTCTACATGTTCTTCATAAATGCCAAAAGATAATGACACTTCAGAAGAACCTTGGTTAATCATTTCAATTGGAATTTTATTATCAGATAACGCTGCCGCAGCTCTTCCAGCAATCCCCACCGTTTCATGCATCCCTTCTCCAACAAGCATAATCATCGCATAACCCTTTTCAATATGAGCATCATCTACTTCTAACTCTGTGCGAATACGTTGCAGAATACGGCTTTCTTTTTCGGGAGTCAGCTGCCCTTCATCAAGGATCACCGAGGTATCGTCAATTCCTGAAGGCATATGTTCGTACGAAATATCCTCATCTTCAAGAATAGTTAGCAATTTGCGTCCAAATCCAATTTCCCGGTTCATTAAATATTTACGGACATACACAGTACTAAATCCTTTGTCGGCTGCAATTCCAATAATCGGGTTTTCCGCATGCTCTCTTTCCGCAATAATCATTGTTCCTGGAGCATTAGGGTTATTAGTATTTTTCACACACACTGGTATGGATTTACGGAAAGCAGGTATTAATGCTTCATCATGAAAAACACCAAACCCGGCATATGAGAGTTCCCGCATTTCACGGTATGTCATCCGTTTAATTTCACAAGGCTCTTCCACTACTCCAGGATTAGCGGCATATACAGAATCTACATCTGTAAAGTTTTCATATAAGCTTGCCTGCAGGCCTGCTGCCACAATTGACCCTGTGATATCCGAACCGCCCCGTGGAAATGTAACAAGTCGACCGCTTTTTGCATACCCAAAAAATCCTGGAAATATTAAAATCTCTTCACGCTCACGCAATTTATACAAGTGATCGAAGGTTTCCGCCAAAACTTGGGCATTCCCTGGGTCATCGCTAACCAATAATCCTGCTTCTTTTGGATTCATATATTGGGCTGACACGCCAAGCTGTTGCAGATAGCGAGCAATAATTTTTGCGTTATTGTCTTCTCCGCCCGCTTTCATTTGGTCCATATACTCCCCAGGATGGCTTGAATCATAACGTAAACGCTCATTAAAGTCTTCGCGAATCGTGCTCACAATATCTTCGCCTAACTCTAATTCATCAGCAATGCTTTTATACCGTGCAACCACAGCTTCTAGTTCTTGTTGTGCTTCACCCCGTTTAAGATAAGCTTCGCCTAGCTGAATCAAAAGGTCAGTCACTTTCGTGTCATCGTCACTTCGTTTGCCAGGAGCAGATACTACCATTACCCGACGCTCCGAGTCAGTCAGCATAATATCTGTTACTTTTTTAATTTGTCCTGCGTCCGCTAGTGAACTTCCACCAAACTTCGCTACCTTCATCTTATTCTCCACATCTCCCATACGATCTTTTTTATTTTTGTAACTTTTCTTAACATATCATAGGCTTTACCTGAGCTCAAATCGCATCAGATAAGTTGAGATCTCCTCAAAGAGGCTCAGGTGCTTAGAAAGAAGAAAACATTTTAGAGAACCTACTTTTTCTCCAAGAGCTTCATGCACAGCATACTTCCAATTTTAATGTTGCCCCCGGTACCCGAAGACGTTCATGGCCTCTACTCTGAAACATGCTTACTCATTTCTTATGAAGCAGACGAAAAGCAGGGCCGAGCTTTTCTTTTAATGAATGGGCCCTTTGCTTTCTTTTTATTTTTTTATACATTTTCTTAGCTTGTTTGTCTCCAGTTGCTAAAGCTTTTTCATACCAATGCAATGCTTCCCGCCAGTCCAGCTTTCCTCCCCGTCCGTTTAAATACATAAAGCCCACATTTTGCATGGCTGCTGCATCCCCTTTTTCGGCTGCTTGCAAATACAGTTTAAACGATTTTAACGGGTTTTCTTTCACACCAATCCCTTTATCATACATCCAGGCCAAATTGTTCATCGCACGTGCATGTTCTTGCTTGGCTGCTCGTTGATACCAATAAAAGGCCTTCTTTTCCCCATTTTCGTTCTCGATAACTCGTTTATAATACATTGTAGCCAGCATAAATTGAGCATCAGCCTGCCCTGAGGTTGCTGCTTGTTTATACCAGTAGTGAGCTTTCTCTTCATCGCGGTTAAGGAATGTACCTTTATAATAATGATTACCTAATAAAATTTGCACTTCTATATCTCCGTCATCAGCCGCTTTTTTGTACCAATGCTCCATACTATGAGCATCACTTGCCACCCCTAGTCCTTGTTCATACATTCGTCCTAAGTTACGGATAGCCCCCATGTGTCCCGCTTCAGCCGCCCGTTTAAAACAAATGAAAGCTTGGCTGGACTTTCCTTCTTTCATCGCTTGGACCCCCGTGGAAAAAAAGGTGTCGCCTGATGAAGCATTTTTCAAAGCATCTTTACTCTTCTTCATCCAATCGCCTCAATCATTACTGCGCAACCAGTTCGCTTTTCAATATCCTTTCGACTTAGCCAAAATAGGTGGGATGGTCCCATTTGCTAGGAATCACCCCCAGCGTTTGTAAGAGGGCATGTATAATAGGAACACCTTCATCTGTCATAGCCTGGTCTGTACATTCAGATTCAGCACTGTAGTCAGTAGATTGGGCTCCCCCCCACGTTGTTTCTTCTAAATAATTAGTTGTATCTGCCTGATCAAAACATTGAGGCGCTATATAAACTTCGTGCGTATGATCAACAATCATCCGTGTGTCCGGAGGAGCTGATAATGTAATAGGAACAATTAAGGCTACAGAAAATAAGACAAGAATTGCAACAGTAAATAATATCAGTGGTTTTCTAAACATGTAAAGTCACACTCCCTGCCTTGCTTTAACTGTGCCAAGTTACAGACTCATTCAGATTTCGTTTTTTTACATTCGGGACCTTTTCAGGTATCCCCATAAATATAAAACCTACAATTTTTTCTTCTGGGTTTAATTGCAGAAGTGTTCTTGCTTCCTCGTCAGTCGTAAGTGGGCCTGTCCCCCAATACGATCCTACCCCTTGCGACCAGGCTGACAACATCAAGTTCTGAACGGCACAAACTACTGCGGCATAATCTTCTTGTTCACGTATGGGATCAATGCTGTATTGCTGTGTTGTAACACAAATCACATAAGGAACATCAGACATAAATTGATATCCCTTTTTCCCTGCAGTAACGGCCCGCTCAGAAGTAGAATCCTCAAAAAAAGACTGCTTTAGTCGACCGCGTCGCAAGGCTAATTTCTCTTTGCTATCCCCTTGAATAATATGAAAATGCCACGGTTCGGTCATTTTATGATTCGGGGCCAGGACGGCACATTCAATAGCTTCATTAATAATAGACACATCTATAGAGTCGTCTCTAAAATCATAAATGGTGCGCCGGGTTTTAAGCCCATTAATAAGGTCCATTTCCATCAGCTCCTCTGATTTATCCACCTCTTATTATACGATTTTCGGGAGCTGCAGGTCTACCGCTTGAGTTTGAAAGCCTAAATCATCAATCTGCTAAATTGAACCTTTTTTAGATAAATGCTTTCTATTATGGAAGCATTTTGTTTAATAGAAGCTTTGCTTACGTTTTATGGCAAAGTTGCAGGAGTAAGTGAAAGTTCAGCAAGGCATCTCTACCCCTTCTTTTTTATAGCCTTCGCTATCACGTCAGTTCCCAAAAGAGCCGATAAACAAAAAAGTCCAACCTTATTTTAGGTTGGTTGAACTTCTTCATTGATCATTCATCGTACGGCTTTTCAAAATGACTATAAAGCTTTCGCTCATACGTTGTTGTTAAAGGCTGCCCTTCTTCATAAGCTGGGGCATTTTCTATTCTTTCAGGTAACACATTTATCTCAACGGTTAGGTCGCGATCATTAATGTCAGTTATCCAATCTACTGACACTAACACAGATTTTGACGGGGCAAAACGGGTCGTATCCAACGTCAAGTACCTGATCTGCCAATCTTTACTCTCGATAATAAAATCATCGATATGACCCACCTTTTCACCAGAAGCTTGAACCGTATATCCAGACCAATCACCACTTAAATCCTTAAGACTTCTTAAATATGAAGATTCTTTTCTTTCCTCCTCTTTTTCCTCTGCTTCTGTAACCATAGACTCATCTGCATAGGGAGAAGCAGCAAGCTGATTTGGATACGGGAACGCTCCCCAAATATTTGTCGCGTTCCAGTAATAACCATAGCCGTAATGCTGTAAGAGTTCCCGTTCATAGGGGCGTGTTACAGGTTCTACATCTTCAATCGAGGGGGCATTCTCCACTTGTTCTTCACTTATATTTAAACGCACGATACCTTCCTCAACATCTACCCCTTTAACAGATATCGTAGAAATCAAACTTTTCTTGCTCGGCAGTAACGGCTTTGTATCCAGTAGTAGATAACGAACTGCCCATTGCCTGCGGTCCATGTAAAGATCTCGTACTGTGCCTAAATCTCCGTCTTCCGTTAACACACCAAACTTCGTTAACCTTTTCGCGCGAAACAACATATCATATACACCCCTTTTTTCTACAGTAGTTGCCTTATATGATGTTGTTCCATTTAATCGTCTTTTTTAAACCTCAGGTCTGCTGATGTAGTCGTTTCATTCCAACCTTCTCGTAGCCAGATACGGTTACATAATTTTCTACAAATAAAGAATTCGCTGAATACAGTTCCGACACTTGCTATGAACGTAAGGTTTATTCACATTTGTTCTGGCCACAGGAAACATTCACTTCCGACTTTCACTGCTGACACAGTTATCCGTCGTCTGTCAAAAGGAGAGAGTTCCACTAAGGTCGTAACACTATCCATAAATTCTTAAAAGTAGTCCATATAGTAGCTTTAGTTCTTCGCTCCAGGCGGCTGGCCGTCACCACAGGCAAACACACGATATAGGATTCTTTATCGTCGTTTCAACTGCTTTTTGCTATTAGTTTATATTAAAGCGAAGTTATGTTAACCTCACCCCATAAAAAAATAACGTACTTATTCACTCACACCTTGTCAAAAAGAATCCCCTTTCCTCTCTATAGGGTAATTATCAGAAAGTGCGTGTGTTCCAAAAAACTATCAGTCTATTTTTAAATAACTGAAACTTTTATGTTAAGAAAACTAACATAAAAGGGTAGTGAATCTGACATATATGATATAGTTATAGATGACATCTTCGCGTGAATCATGAAGGAGGCGTAATTAATGTCTTCATATAAGGATAAAAAAGTCATTACCATAGGAATTGTAAGTGAGCTAACCGGCTTGTCTGAACGGAAAATTCGTTATTATGAAGAACGCAAATTATTGTTCCCTGAACGAACAAATGGGGGAACCAGAAAATATTCTTTTGCCGATGTCGAAAAATTAATTGATATCGCCAATAAAATGGAAGACGGCATGCAAACTTTTGAAATTCGTAAAATGGAACAGAAGAAACTGACCGACAAGCAATTGCGTGAACGAATGCTGCGCGGCCAGATTAATGCTGCCTTTAATGTCAGAAAATAATTCATGAAAATTCATTCGGACGGACACCCTAAAAAAAAAATGATAACGAGGTGTAAGGCGAGTGAAGAGATGCAGTTATTTTTTAAGTGTTCTTTTACTGCTCTTTAGCGTAACTTCTGAAGCGCATGCAACTGAAGGTAAATCAGGATCTGATTACAATGTCTCTATTGTTATTGACGATTTTGGCGGTGGAGGAGAAGGAACTAGTGAGCTGCTGGATTTTGACGTCCCTTTAACAATTGCCATTATGCCTTTCTTGTCGACGAGTCAAGAAGATGCACAAAAAGCTCAAACAGCCGGGCATGAAGTAATGATTCATATGCCAATGGCTGCCTCCTACGGAAAAGCTTCATGGCTTGGGCCAGGAGGCATTACACCGAGTATGGAACCAGACGAGGTCCGCTCAGTGGTTAAGGATGCCATTGAACACCTACCGGAAGCAACAGGCATCAATAACCACATGGGCTCTGCCGTTGTGACAAAAGAAGAACTTATGCGTCCTTTTTTAGAAGAAGTACAAGCAGCTGGCTTGTATGTATTGGACAGCGCTACCCATGGAGATTCAGTTATTCCTGAAATCTGCCGGGAACTGGGCGTACCATTTGCCTCAAGAGATGTATTTCTTGATGATACAAATTCTAACCGCCACTTTGTTGAACAACAGCTTCAACAACTATTTTCTCTCGGAAAAGAACAACAATACGCAATTGGTATTGGACACGTAGGAGTCCGGGGCAAAGAAACAGTTGCAGCATTAAGCCAAGTTCTTACTGATAAAGATAAGAGAAAACATATAGCGCCAGCCTCCGCCATTATTTTAAAAGAACCAACTAATAATCCAGACAACTTTTGGCAATATCAATATCCTTTAAATCATCTCAGAGATTAATGTTTTTTCAAAAGAACGTTCAACCTTCAAAACAACGCTTATAGTCATGTGATTTTGTGCAGTTTTCATACCATCATGCAGTGCGCTTACTTTGTTTTTCTACCTTTTGTCCCCTTTACGTAAACACGTCTACTTTCCACACTCATCTCCTTCGTTCCGGTGTCACCTTTATTACTATGGGGTATAAGCCTGGATAAAGGAGGGTTTTAGGTGGAAATATGACTAGATCGGGGGTTAGTGGATTATATTAACTTCTCAACTTCTTGAATGGTTTGTTTCGTTTCCGTTTTAGGACTTCTTGTTCTTCAACTCTTTCCTTTTGTTATCCTTACCTTTGCAAGCAGCAGGCTCTTTTGGGTTGCACTCGTCTCCCTCTCCTTAATTTCACTCACCTTTTGTCTTGCTCTCCGCCGCCTCACTTCATTTTCTTTTGTTACCTCCATTTTTATTGCACCCGGTTTTTTCCTTTATGCGCTTATTCGAGCAGTATTGCTGACTTATCAACGAGGGGGATTTATTGGAGAGGGACTTTTCTCCAGTCATGTACTGCGGAGAATCAAAACAAACATCTAGACTTGACAAAATGTACTTTCATTTCTACTATTAAGTTGGAGCCAGTCATTTTACCTGAAAATGACAACAGGAAGAAGTGATGAAAGATGCAAACTTTAAAAAACAGTCAACTCTTGGATCAAGAAATCCGGGAACTGATTATTTCTCATGAAAAAGTAGCCCATGTTCAATTAAATAACCCACTTGATCATGCATTATTAATTCTTATTAAATCAGGATATACAGCGATCCCGGTGCTTGATCGAGATTACCGCATTCAAGGCCAAATTAGTAAAGCCAAAATTCTGGATTCTATTTTAGGCCTCGAACGAATTGAAATGGAACGTTTAAACGACTTGAAAGTAAAAGATACGATGGAAACAGAAATGCCTATTATGAGTATGAACAGCACATTTGGCGAAGCCTTGACACGGTCAATCAATCATCCGTTTGTATGTATCGAAGACGAAGATGGAGCGTTTGTAGGCATTCTAACCCGCCGTTCCATTCTTGCTCTAGTTAACCGTTATTTTAAACACACATAACCGTATTTGCTGTTCAGTAAACGTATGACTGACTTTATACCAACTGTTATCCTTTTTGTGGTGTAACTAAAAAGCCCAACTATGATAACAGCGTTGGTATAGTCAGTTTTTTTTTAAGTGAAGCTCTATCTATACAGCGAAGTTCTTTCTTCGTGAAAGTATTTTTTAATCCTGTTTGCCCGACCCTTAAACGTTTGTCTGAGAGCTATATTCAGTAAAAACGTTGGTAATTTAGCTTCATATATAATTCGGTCAACCATTATAGTTTTCTCATCTGCTTCGGTAAACAAATGCTCGTGATACCAGTACTCTAAGGGATAAGGGAGGTCTTTCCCTTCATCGATAAAGCGACGTTTTGGTTCAACTTTCGTAACTTCTGATATCCACTTTGTTTTAATTCCGCCTACAGACAGTGCAACGTGTAAATCTTCACCTTCTGTCACATAGGGTGAACTTTCAATTTTGAGGTTTTGAAAACTTTGTACACGCTCTATATTTTTTGGCTGAGTGAAAAAATCCCAAGCTTCTTCAAGCGGAGCTTCTATATCTGTGTGGTAAATAAATATAGAGATCATTTCCCCCTCCCTTTTTCTAGTTAATATAACAATATCCTTAACATATTTATTATATTCAAACCCCGTTCTTTAACCAGCACATTATGTTCTAGCAGAGTTAACGGATTATTCTTCCCTCATGAACACTAAAAAAAGCTGCGGTAAAAGGAAGATTCCTTTTACCGCAACTATTAAAACGAAAGCTTATGAACAGCCGCAGCTGCCCCCACTTCCGCATCCTCCGCCACACGACATCTGGTCAAAAAATGGATTCCCAGTAGGGACTTTAATTGTGGAAGAGATCATGCCTGCTATTTCAGCCGAAATATCATTGAGTAATTGCTCCAATTCTTTTTCGGCTTTTTTAAAAGTGGCAATGGTTTCATTCTGATCTACCTCACGCTTGACCGAACGAATTTCTTTAGTCAAACGGGAATAATCAGGGTGGTACTTACCGAAACGCTCGACTTCTTCATAGTCTTCTTTCTTTTGAATGAACTGCTTAATCAACAACTGCGCTTCTTCGTCCTGTTCCAAAAAAGCGCGTGTATTTATATAATGAGCGTACACATCTGAATTCAACACGATTTGTCCTAATTCATAAGATTCATCAAGAAATACCGCAGGAGTTGATACGATTGTTTCCATTAGAACACCTCCACTATCTGCATTGTAACATGTGGAGAGAGATCTTGTAAGACACCGATCTATATCCTGACTATTTTATCGTTGCTTTAAAACATTCCTTTTCTTCATAACTTGTACCCTCTTGATCAGTCACTTCGATACAAATTTGATGACTCCCTTCTTCTAAATCCTGTAAACGAAAAGCTGCTTGATTTTGGACACTGTGTTTTGAACCGTTTATTAACACTGTAAGTTGCGCAGGTGCCTGTTCTTCATTTGCTTCTTCCCTCAATGTATATCCACCTATATAACATTCCACAAATACAGTTCCATCCTGTACATCATGTTTTATTGACAAATTTGTATTATTTTCTTGCAGGTCAGCGTGTTGAGGGAATAATGCTACTAGCATTATGCACAGAATAAATGCTCCATATATTAAAAATGGCCTAACCATTTGTCTCACTCCTTTCCCTATAGTGTGAGTACAAATGCCGGCCATTATCCAATCCTCTTTTTTTGTTTACCTAATACTATTGTTATTTCATCTTTCAGACATACCGAATTAAATGGGTTATACTACCTTCCCTGCACAAGAACATAAGACAGGTCTGAATCTGCACGAAGAAACTATAAGCTCATTCGGTCTATGCGTAGTCTGCTTTGACTAACCGAATGGAAAATAAATCACTTTCAACCATTAACGGCTTCATTTGTTAAAACCCACGAAACATGAAGGGGTCTTCTTGATGTCCATCTCTATGTGGAGGCGGTGAGGAATTTCCTTGGAATTGCTGCAAAAGCCGTTGCACATTGCCCATTGCGCCATTAAATTGAGAAATGTGGTGCTGGAGATCTTGAATATTAATTTGACTTAACAACTTCATGAGGCCATCCATTTGTTCTGAATTGCCCGTAGGGTTAGAAGATCCACCTGCCTCTGAAGGGTTTTGGGTAGAAGAATCATCCTCAGTTCGATATGTCTTCCATTCATCATGATCTTCTCCTAGTATGACCCAATCTTGATATATGTCATTCCAGGTTACATCTCCACTTCTCACGCGTTGAATCAAATGCGGATGCTTCAAAACAAATGATTTGAATTTTTGAACATCGGGGTGGAGTTTAGAGGTTTCTTCCGACACAGCTCTCATCTCCTTTACCTTTTCGTAACCTTTACTGTTAGACTACGCTTATGAATGTAAAGAGGTTCGCCTAATTGTCGGCTTGTGACTTGCTTGCTACAATAGTACAAAGTTTACGTTTCAAAAACCCGCTCACGGGCGTTAGTTTGCAGGCAGCCTCCTGTTCCAAAAGTGCTGATGGTTTGCTCTAGTACTGTTCATTATTGAAAGGAGGGGCTCTCCCCTTGAATGCACATTCTGTAACACAGGACCAACTAAAGACCAAATTAAATAAACTGGCAGAACTTTGTACAGCTGAAGACTTAAAAACGTTAGATCACTTAACCAACGGTTTACTGCAATATCAAGATGGTGGCAATTCATCATATATTGGCAGTTGGCTTCAACCTGAACGTAAATTGTTAGAAAACGGATCCTTTCAAATGAAAATCCCCATAACCCCACTAGTCTACAACTCCCTACATATAGTGCACGGGGGGATTACTGCTACTTTAATTGATATGGTCACAGGAGGAGTTATTCATGCTCATCTCCCTGAAACAAAAGGTGCCGTAACAACTGACTTGCAACTGCGATATTTTAAGCCTGGAAAAGGAAATGAACTTACCTGCTATGGGACGCTCTTGCGCCTTGGGCAATCTCTATGTACAGCCGAAGGCATTATTTTTGATGATAAGGGAGACCTTATCGCAAAAGGGACAGCGACGTACGCAGTCATTGAAAAGCCTTAACCGTTAGTCTTTACTCATGGTTAGGGGTGCTCTTCAAGGGGGACAATAAAATTTTGGGTAAAATAACGTTCATATACTCCGGCTCCGTGATGAGTAAATTCTTCATGCAAAACGTTTTCACGATGCCCTTCGCTATTTAACCAACCAACTACAGCGGCAAGTGAATCGGTATATTGAGAAGCTAAATTCTCACCTGCCGCTGTATAGGTGGCCCCATGAGCCTCTAACCGCTCTCCCAAATCGGTTCCATCAGGTGCTGTATGAGAAAAGAAGCCCTCTACAGCCATTTGTTCACTATGGGAAAAAGCTGCTGCAGCTGCGTTATCGTCCCACTCTAATGAAGGGAGCTCATAATGATCTCGTATGCCATTATTCCAGTCATGAACCCGGTATTTGCTACTGTTTTCAATTGCTTGCCATTCTTGTCTTGTATGACTCGGCCGCTCGGGAAGTGCTCCTTGGTATGTCACCGAATACGGACGATGATCTAAAAGAAGCTCTGCGGTTAAATAACGGATGGCCACGAGTTCGTTTTGAACCGTATCAAAGTAAGCTTGTACAAAAATATTGTCGATTTCAGCTAATGGTCTGATTGAATAAGCTTCATCTTCGATATGAAACGTATACTGACGCTGGTCCACCTCTACATCCACGTCTTCAGAAAAAGTATAAGCGCTCTCGATTTCTTCACGGCTCATGCCTGCACGGACCTCTTCATCTTGTATACTCTCGCCCATATTAGCTACCATTACAATCGTACCGTTAGAAACACCAATCCCTGTATATCCTTCATCTAAATGATACATTTGCCAATCGTAGTCATAAGCAGATGGTCCTGAGCGAATTGGTTCTCCGTGCAACTCTTGATACTCTTCAACTTCTTTTCCAACCCAGTTATGATTAGCGGCTTCACTACCTTCCTCAGGTTCCTCGACATGATCCTGTTCAACAGGTTCTTCTTCCTCCGCTTCTTCCTCTGCTTCTTTTTCCTCATTTGTTTCTCCTATTTCTCCAAGAGGGTCATCACTTTGCTCTTCACCCACGGGGGTAAAATATAAATAAACCCAAAACAGAGAAATTAACAGTACGAACACAAAAAAGAAAACTAAAAACGCCTGCTTTAACACGACAAATCCCTTTCCTTGTCCTTTTTCCTAACTCTGTGGCATACCACTATTTAAACTCTTGTACGAGCTAGTAACAACTACTTCTTTTAAATTTTATACTTCTTTTCGCCTGAAGAAAACCCTCCCGTAAAATTAACGAGAGGGTTTTCTTTACCATCAATGATGTAGATGAGGTTCTTCGGATATTTCACTTAATGCGATACCAGCCTCGTCTTTAGCTGTTCTAGTTAATGAAAGGTCCCCAAGTGAAACAATACCTTGAAGTTTTCCGTTCTCCACGACAGGCATCCGGCGGATCTGCATTTTAGCCATTGTTTCTGCACAATCCTCTGAACTAGTCGTAGGGGAAGCCACTTCCATCTGTTCACTCATAATTTCTTGGATCGGAGTGGTTGCCTCTTTTCGTTCCGCTATGCAGCGAATAACAATGTCTCTGTCTGTTACCATCCCGAGTAGATGATTGTCCTGATCACAAACTGGGATCGCCCCAACATGTACATCCCTCATCATTTCTGCTGCATGTTGTACTGAATCCTGAGGTTGACACGTTTGTACATCTGTGGACATACAATCACGTAGCACTTCCATATTATACCTCCTTTGTTTCTGAATCACGGTTAGTTTGTTCATATCAGTTTAAGAATATACGGAAGACAGCTGTCATAAAGATGCCAAACAATTGCGTTGCATCGAACTAAATTTCATACTATGATAAAGAAAGATACAATGACGTTGAGGAGGCACAAAGATGAAATTAACCAATTTTGACCTTCAGGATAAAGAAGTCAATTTTGCAAAGTTGAAACGAGTCATGGAAGAAAACTCATTTGTTCATGCTGAACAATGGGATTATCAACGCGCAACGTTTGATATAAAAATGTTGGACAAAACAGATGATGCTACATATTATCTCCGTGTACCCGTCATTGCAGTAGACGGTGAGATCCCTAAAAAAAGTGCCACAGTTAAAATACTTACACCTTATTTGGGACGGCATTACTATCCACATGGAGTAGAATATGATGAGGAGTTCCCTAACAAAATCACCTCAAAATGCGAAGCGAAACTTAAAGCGGTTGAAGAGGAACTAAATTCCGAACTTTAAGTATCACCCATTTGTTTACTTAAACCGGCTGACTCTCGTTCACCGGTTTTCTTTTTTGTACAGCACAGACCGGGTCAGCTTAATTGGGGAAGATATACTGAAAGTACTGCTTTATTTATTGGCTGCAGCATAGGGTTGGTAGTAAAAACTCTACGCATTAAAACAAACAGGACAAGCAATCAAATTGAGAAAGGAGTATAGGAGTGGCTCAACTATTAACCAAAAAAAATTTACTAACTGCTCTTTTTATTCTATTCCTGCTAGTTGCAGCTTATTTTATTTTACCGGTCTCCTTGCCGATTTTGCTTGCTTTATTAACAGCATTGCTTTTAAATCCACTGGTAAGGTTTTTAACTACACGAGCGAAGTTGAAGAGAAATTTGGCAGTAACCTTTGTTTTTACGCTTTTCCTCTGTATTTTAGGCCTGACTGGCTACATTGGGACGACGCAATTAATTACCCAAATTGTGGACTTTGTAGATAATCTTCCTGCCTTGTTAAATGAAATCAACCGGGCGTGGTTAAATTTTCAGGCAAACCTTGAGACTACTTATGCGGACTTGCCACCTGACTTAGTAAATGAAATTAACTCTCAAGTAACCAGCACCCTTAATTCAATCCGTGAAGACTTCTCTCCCGGAGAAATTATTGCTAGTGTTACTGCGATGATCGCAGCTATTCCGTCTTATCTAGTCTCATTTCTGGTTTACTTAATTGCTCTCTTTCTGTTTATGCTTGAGCTTCCTCGTCTAACAAAACAAATGTACAGCTTTATGACAGAAGCTACAGCAAAAAAAGTAAGCTTTATGACTTCACGATTGGCTTCTGTACTACTCGGTTTTTTCAAGGCTCAATTTCTTGTCAGTATAATTATTTTCATTGTTACGTATATTGGTTTATCATTTATTGCACCAGATGTAGCATTAATGATGTCCGTCATTATATGGTTGGTTGATTTTATCCCTATTATCGGTTCAATTGCGATATTAGGCCCGTGGGCGCTCTTCCAGCTGATTCTTGGAGATCTCGTCTTAGGAAGTCAGCTGTTAGTGTTGGCAGCTGTTTTACTCATTATCCGCCGTACCGTGGAACCTAAAGTAATGGGCCATCATATCGGCCTTTCTCCTTTAGCCACACTCATTTCACTTTATATTGGTTTGATGCTCTTAGGAGTCGTCGGATTTATTGTTGGCCCTCTTTTAGTAATTGCCTTTACATCAGCTCGCGAAGCAGGGATTATTAAATTCAATTTTAAAATTTAAATATGATAAAGGCCTGGCAGTCTAATAACTGCAACCCTTTACCAAAGCAGGGAAAGCACTGATCATTTATATTCGTACCACCTGTAAACGCTTGAGTGTTAAATTCAGGTTGGTGCAAAAGAAAAGCCTGGGAAAAGCATTTGCACTTTTCCCAGGCTTTTTTTATGATTGATGCTAATCAAACCTTTAATGTACTGAATTTGCCTGTATTTAAGGATGGTAGTGATAAAGTTGCTTGATATGCCGAGCGTGACTGACTCACCTACGGAAAAGCGAGCCTAGCGAGATCCCGAAGACCGATAGCCTAAGACTCTAGGTACGTTTAGGAAAACTATGGTAGAAATATCAACATCACTCTGTAACAGAACAACGCCTCTTTAATAATAAGGTGAGATCATCAGATAAACAAGCACACCTGTAATGCTTACATATAACCATAAAGGCATTGTCCACCTAGCAATCCGACGATGCTTTTCAACCTGATTGGAGATTCCTCGAAAAAAGGAGAGCAGAGCTAAAGGTACGATTACCGCTGCTAACACAATATGGGTGACTAAGATGAAGTAATAAACCCAGGCCATCACACCTGATCCACCATATGAAGTGGAGTCTGCTAAATAATGGTGAAACAGGTACGTTATTAAAAACAGACCGGTGGAAGTAAATGCAGCATATATAAAGCGCCGGTGCAGTTTGACATTCCTTTTAAGAATAGCAAACAATGCTGCAAATAAAAATACGGTGGTAAAACTGTTAAAAATCGCATTCATTAATGGCAGAAGGGTTAAATCAAACCCGAGCAGGTCACCTTGATAACCATCCATAAAAAATAATATGACAATTAAACCGTTTATGACAATTGTTAAGGTAACAACTAATGGCGTGTAATTGCGAGCACTATCATTATTGACACTTTGTTGCTTCACGTTCATCCCTCTTTCCTTCCATTGAAATCACTTTGCTTTCCAGCATATATGTGCTTTCCAAGGTTACAGCTGCTTGTTTCTTTTTTAACCATCCCCATTATACTAAAAACTCCCTTCTTATAAACTAAAAGAATCGTTACAAAAACATGAACAAACCCTCCTTTATCGAAAAAGGAGGGTTTGAATCAGTTCATTAAAATTTCACTTCACCGAGCAAAATGGTTAATGAAATAACGGTTGGCGCTGATAAAAAGATACCAGATACCATCATAGCATTTGGCCAGCCATGGTCTTTATCTTTTAAATGCATGAAATAAAACATTTGCAAGAAGAACTGAACCATGGCAAGTAAAAGAATGAATGGCACCGCGAAACCATAAGGTATGGCTTCGCTTGCCACGGCGATAAACGCCAAAATTGTTATAAAAATCATAAACGCAAATGCAGTAATTTGAACACGTTTTTCTTGTTCCATTTGGATTTTTTCATCCTTTGACATTGCGCTGTCGGTGAAAGGCTGTGATAAATTTTCACCCATGTGATCACACTCCTACTCCCATCAAGTATACAACCGTGAAAATGAAGACCCAGACAACATCAATAAAGTGCCAGTACAAACTTGCCACATAAAACTTAGGGGCATTCGTTAAGGTAATACCCGACTTTCTGTAACGAACTAACAGGGTAGTGATCCAACCTAAACCAAATAATACGTGAGCCCCGTGCAGGCCGACTAGCGTATAGAAAGATGAGGCAAATGCGCTGGTGGTGTAGCCTAAACCATAATGCACAGAGTATTCATAGAACTCAAAGATCTCCAGTCCAAGAAAGGCTGCACCTAATAGAACTGTAACCCACATCCAGCCCATGAGTGCTTTGAAGTTGTTTTTCTTCATGGCAAACATGGCAAGCACACTCGTTAAAGAACTTGTTAAAAGGATCATTGTCATAATGAAAACGAGCGGCAGGGAGAAAACGTCAGCTGAAGTCGGGCCATCGGCCGTACCGCCTCGGAGTCCG
Source organism: Salsuginibacillus kocurii DSM 18087 (assembly GCF_000377705.1). Classification (GTDB taxonomy): domain Bacteria; phylum Bacillota; class Bacilli; order Bacillales; family Marinococcaceae; genus Salsuginibacillus; species Salsuginibacillus kocurii. The sequence goes on from NZ_KB898623.1 coordinate 99,655, forward strand.
AGATAGGTTCCGAAAAACGTGGCGAACATAATCGTCTCGCCGCCAAGAAAGACCCAAAATCCTAGAAATTTATTTTGGCCTTCAAGTGTAGCTTTCTCAGGATTCGGGGGCAGGCCTTTAGAAATATCTACCGAATCGGCCATATTAGCCCACCTCCTTATCTAGCTCTTCTTTTACGCGTTCAACTGGAATATTATATCCATGGTCTTCCTTGATGGAATGAAGGAACATTGATCCAAATACAACTACCCCACCGATTATAGTAACTGCTAGTGGCGGTATGATCGGATTATCCATATTGAACATGATAATACCGAAGCCCATGATAAATAATCCAAGCGCGATCGTAAACGGATAAATAGAACCATTTGGCATGTGAATATCATCTAAAGGTTCTGCTGGTTTCATATTCCCGTCACCATGTACTTTTTCATAAAAGACAGGATCCAAGGAACGAACCTGCGGCGTTTGAGCGAAATTATACTCTGGCACAGGAGTCTGCGTCGACCATTCAAGTGTTCTAGCTCCCCATGGGTTGCGCACAGTAACTTTTTCACTCTTATAAGCAGAATACACATGGTTAATGACAAGTACAATAACTGCTGCACCCATGATGAAAGTTCCGATTGTTGACACCATATTCATTGTAGCCATACCTTGGCCTTCAAGATACGTATATACTCGGCGCGGCATTCCAATCAATCCGAGAATATGCTGAATAAAGAAGGTCATATGAAAGCCAATGTACATTAACCAGAAGGTGAGCATTCCTAACTTCTCATTTAAATGGTGACCAAACATTTTTGGATACCAGTAGAAAAGGCCGGCAAACAAACCGAGAATAATACCACCAATAATAATGTAGTGGAAGTGTGCAACGACAAAGTACGTGTCATGATACAAATGGTCTACAGGCGCCATAGCTAGCATTACACCTGTAACCCCGCCCAATACAAAGGTAGGTACAAAGGAAGAAGCGCAAAGCATCGCTGTATTGAAAGTGATCTTCCCGCCCCACATAGTAAAGAGCCAGTTAAAGATCTTGATACCAGTAGGCACGGCAATGGCCATCGTGGCAATCGCAAATACGGAGTTAGCAATTGGCCCAACACCTACTGTAAACATATGGTGCACCCATACCATAAATCCTAAGAATGCAATAACTAGGGTTGCAAATACCATCGCAGTATAGCCAAACAGTCTCTTCCGTGAAAAGGCCGGAATAACTTCAGAAATAATACCGAAAGCCGGCAAGACAAGAATATAAACTTCCGGGTGACCAAAAATCCAGAAAATATGCTGCCATAAAACGACGTTACCGCCCAACTCTGTAATAAAGAACTGGCCTCCGAATACACGGTCCAGCATAATAAGCGCAAGACCTGCTGCGAGCGGAGTAAAAGCAAATACAATAAGTATAGAAGTAACAAGTGTCGTCCAGCAAAAGAGTGGAAGACGCATCATTGTCATTCCCGGCGCCCGCATATTTACAATCGTTACGATAAAGTTAATACCAGAAACAAGTGTCCCAATACCACTTACCTGTAACCCTAATACATAAAAGTCAATACCTAAATGCCCATATTCCCGGCTTGATAATGGTACATAGTTTGTCCAGCCGGCGTCTGGTCCTCCTCCGAAGAACCAGCTAAGACTTAGCAGCAGACCCCCAAAAAAGAAGATCCAAAAACCAAGGGCGTTTACAAATGGGAACGCGACATCTCGTGCTCCAATCTGCAGGGGAACAACAAAGTTCATAAACGCAAAGATCAACGGCGTTGCTGCCAAAAATAGCATGATTGTTCCATGCATCGTAATTAATTCATTAAACGTTTGTCCTGTAACAAAAGTATTCTCAGGGAACATAAGCTGGATACGCATGAAAAGAGCCATAATACCGGCCTTAACAAAGAACAGCGCACCCGCCAGCAAATAAAGCACTGCGAGCTTTTTATGGTCAACTGTCGTTAACCAATCCCATAAAACACTTTTCTCGCTTGTTTTGACGGTTGTGTCAGCCACGTGGATTAACCTCCTTTTTTATAATATTAAAAAACTAATCTTGTACAGATAACCCTTGCAAATATTCAATTAGTGCTTCCATGTCCTCATCTTCCATGTCAGGGAATCCAGGCATGTTGTTATCTTGCTTAACCTCTTGTGGGTATCTAATCCACTCATCAAGGTTTTCATCAGTTGGATCCAAATATCCAGCAAGTGTCTCGCGATCACCAAAGTTGGTCAACGTCGGACCTTGTTCTGAGCCTTGGCCACCAATAGCGTGACAACCAATACATCCTTCTTGTTCAAAAACTTCACGGCCTTGATTTGCCATAGTCTCATCATCTTCTGCTGGTTCAAATTCTTCTGGGTCTTGAGACATTTCTTCAACCCATGCATCATAATCATCACGATCTAACGCGATAAGCTTGAAGTCCATTAAAGCGTGAGACGGTCCGCAAAGCTCTGCACATTTCCCTTGATAAACACCTGGTTCATCTGCTTCTAACCATAAGTTATTTGTAATACCAGGTACGTTGTCTACCTTACCTCCAAGGGCAGGCACCCAGAATGAATGGATAACATCCTCCGCGTGAAGTTCGAACTCTACTTTTTCTTCCGCAGGTATGTATACTTCCTGCCCAGCCGTAAAGCCTTCTTCATAATCAAACTGCCACCAGTACTGATGTCCTGTTACTTCAATAGTAACCCCGTCTTCTTCAATCTCGTCCTCGTCCAATTCTTCTTCTCCGCTGTCACCTGAACCTTCAGGACCTGATGGCGTAGTATCAGCCAGCATAAATGTCCCTGTAACTGTAGGTACTGCCAAAATAACAAGCAGCAAAATAGGAATAACGGTCCAAGTAAGCTCAAGGGTCTTACTTCCTTCCACTTGCTCTGGGATTTCTTCATCCCCTGGCTTTTTACGAAATTTGATAACCGCTATGAAAAACAACGTAAATACGACAATGATAACAAGTGCCATCACATACAAGCTAAGCATCATATTGTCAAAAAGCCACTGGGCTTGAGGTCCCATTGGATCAAGAGCTGTCAGCCCTTCTTCACCACACCCTGCCAGCAGGAGAGTCAATAAGGCAAATGGAAAGAAACGCATAATACCTTTCCGTGTACTCATTACATGTTAACCTCACTTTCTGTTTAAAAATAAAAGCTTCTATTTTGTTAGTATGATCATTATCCTTACCAGCGGAATTGCAAATTATAGGTGGACAATGACCATAAGAACAAACAAGATCGTTAGATAATTCAAGGAATAGACAAACATAAGACGTGCCCATTTCACATCATCTTTCATTTTCCATCCCATTACTCCGAGCCCTAGCCATCCTAATCCCAGGATAGCGGCTACAATAGTGTAGAAGGTCCCGAATTCAAACAGTAAAAGAGAAACCGGAATTAATGCTGCGACGTATACAACAATCTGACGTTTTGTCATTTCAAACCCAGCTACAACAGGCAGCATTGGAATACCCGCAGCTCGGTATTCGTCACACCGCTTCATCGCAAGTGCTAAAAAGTGCGGTGGCTGCCAAATAAACATAATGGCAAACAGAGCCCAAGCATAGGTATGGAGAGATGGATCAACAGCAGCCCAAGCAGCGAGCGGCGGCACAGCACCTGCTATACTTCCCACTATTGTGTTTAATGAATGGGTGCGCTTTAACCACATCGAATAAATGCCCACATAGACCACAAAACCAACCAGGGCAATAATCGCTGCTGTCACTTCAACTGCGAGCAGCACAGCTAGTCCAATTCCAGCTTGCATTAAACCGACAGCAAGCACTTGTTTAGGTTCTACTAGCCCAGTGACTGTAGGACGTTCTTCCGTACGTTTCATTAAATGATCAATATCACGATCAATATAATTGTTTAACGTACACCCCCCCGCCATCACTAAGCCAATTCCAAGCAAAGTTAAAAACAAATAGTGAAGGTTCCCAACAAAGCTATAGCCACTTGTATATGTTGCAGCTAAAAAGAAACCAGCAAAAGCTGTCATCAGATTAGAGTTGACAATTCCCATTTTCGCCAAGGTTAAATAATTGCGAAAAGATGTCGCATTCGGTTTTGCGTCGACAGGGCTCGCCTCTTCTTTCATTACTTCTGCTGCTTTCATAGCGGTGTCTGTTTTCTCCATTCTTTCACCCCCTTCTATCTAAAAACACAAAGCCGTTTCTCACCTCAAATGAGCACGACCTTTGTCAGGATGACGCTTTCATGTCCCTCTGCCCCTTCCTTTATTTTAACAAGGGATGAGCACGGGTGCACACTCATTATACTTTGACTTAGTTGCATACGCTAGGAACATTATATCTTAAAACAACTTCTGTTTCATTAGATTCCTGAGTTTCACACGATCTTCACATTTGATTTGCCATATAATCTTCACTGTTCATAAATTGACTTTTAGCCCGTTTATACCTACGATAAATGTGGTGTTTATCGTAATCCCATGCGATTCACCTCGATTTTTGACAAGAGGGTGAAAACATTGCATAGAGGTCTTGAAATTTATGGAATTATTACGTCCATAGGCATGCTTATCGTTCTTTTACAAGGAGTGCTTGTAACAGCAACAGATTCGGGAGATGGCTGTGGATCGACTTGGCCCCTTTGTTTTGGCGAAGTTATGCCGCAGTCTCCAGCACTAGAAACAATTATTGAATACAGCCATCGCCTTGTTTCAGGGCTTGTTGGTTTACTGGTTATTATTTTAGCTATCTGGTCCTGGAAAAAATTGTCCCATATTCGCGAAACAAAATTTTGGGCTATTATGGCAGTGCTATTTATTATTTTCCAGGGACTCATGGGAGCAGGAGCAGTAGTTTGGGGAAATTCTAACATTGTACTTGCTCTGCATTTTGGTATCTCTGCCATATCTTTTGCAACAGTAGTAATTTTAACCGTCCTTGCATTTGAAGATGGAAAAGAACCCATCACCCCAAAAGTAAGTAAAGGCTTTCGCTACTATCTCTTTTTTGTACTAGTATACTGTTATGCAGTCATCTACACAGGAGCTTATGTAAAACATACAGGTTCAAGTTATGCTTGTCCTGATTTTCCTCTTTGCCATGGTCAAGTGCTCCCTGACCTAAGTGTTCCAGGAGGATTCCAAATATCCGTTCAACTCCTTCATCGGTTCAGTGGTATTTTGCTCCTTATCTTTTTAATCATTCTATTCATTTGGGCGTTCAAACAACTTAGCCACGTTAAATTATTAACCGTACTAACAGGAGTAAGCGTTCTGCTCGTATTAATTCAAGCAGGTTCAGGGGTAGCCATTGTATACATTCAAGACAACATAACTACTTCTCTCATTCATGCTTCTGTAATATCGCTGTTATTTACGGTGTTATGTTATATAGGGATGATTATAACGAGACGCCGCTAATAAGGCCCAATGATGTAAGTCTCTGTAAAAGTAGTGTTGATCTAGCTCGATGTCCTCCTTTTCCGCGGACGTATCGAGAGCTTGGTCTTTAGGAGGGGCGCCCTCCCCGGCATACAAACCTCGTTATCATCAACTTCCTTTCATAGAACAATGTAAAGAAAGAGCTGACCTCTAGCAGGCCAGCTCTTTCTAGTTACTGCGAACTATTGAATGAAGGACATCTCCTGGTAACAAAAGCTCCTTAGCTCTTTACACGCATGTGCCTATAGTGAATACGTCCGCCTGCACGTTTTCACAGCCTCTAACCTTTTAGAAAAAGTCATATATAAACGGCTTGGCGGTTGGAATGCTTTTTTGCAATTGTTCAATTTGACTTGCAGGTCCTTTAATAAAGTCATGTTGATACAGCTCGATCGGAGTGGAATATCCATAGAAAAGAGGCACAAGAGTGTTAATGTCTAGAGTCAAGATTTTATCGTTTTTTTGAAAGTCACTCGTTTTTTCTACAGTGCCGGCATGAGTATCAATTTGATAACTTCCTTCATTCCACGGAGCTAGCGGGTCTTTAATGTTTAATTCAATTGGCTCGGTCACTGCATGAAACGGCGTAGATTTCAAAAATGCTTCAACATCAATTATTCTCGCCATCGCATAGCTTTTCTTTTCAATATCAAAACCGGGATTTCTCATCATAAAGCGTGAAAACTCCCCAGTCGGCATATTCAATTCTGCTTCATCAATCATTGAATCGTGCTGAGATATAAAAGCCCATAATGCACGTTTGGCTTTATTATTAAGGTAGGCCATTTGGTGCAGGGATAACTTTTGATCTTTTACTTGATAGAGAATATACCCTTCTGGCTCATTGTCTTTATTAAAGTAAACTACACGCTGGCCACTTTTAAAACGACTCATTCTTCGTTCCCACCACCAATCAGGCCGTGAGATAGTCCCATCATAGTTAGCCGCAAATCCTTCATATACCGCTTTCACTGGTTCATATTGATCACTTTTTAAACGTGTGACATAACCATCAGCTGGTTGGGAGGGCTTGGGCAGGTCTTCTGCATCCATTCGCCATAGTTCTTTATCACAAAACAACTCCCATCCAAATTTGCGGTAAAAGGAGATAGCGAATGGATGAAGCATAGAAACAATCATCTGTTTTTGATACATCTCTTCTATACTTTGCATGAGCAGCTTCTTTACTAAGCCATGCCGGCGAAATTCAGGCCAAGTAGCAACACCTGATACCGCACCTGTTGATAGCTTTCTACCGTGATAATACGTATCTACAGGCAAAACCAACACTTTTGAAGCAAGCTCATTGTTTGACGTAAATGCGCCCAGCTCCCACTCCGGGCGCATTTTCTGCAGCCGCTCCTCCCGTTCTTCGTCTGTAAGTTCATGTTGAAAAGCAAATTCACCCAAGTTAAGACTTGCTTCTTTGTCTTCTGTAGTTAGTTTTCTAATTTCCATCGTATATTCACTCCTTTATGTTATAGCTGATTACGTAACAGAGGGGTTCCCCCCCTGCTGCTTCATCGAGTGGTTGAGACAGGGGATGAATAGCCTTTCTTCACTCATTTATGCAAACCCTTTAATTATGTAGCAATAATTAACTTCCTGTTAAATCACCCCCTCCCCCTCAAGTGCTTCATCCTAAGCGCAGAGAGAAAGCTAAACATATGAAAAGACTCCTCTCCTGAAAAGGGAGGAGCCTTATACTGTACGGACTAGCTCAGGTTAGTCAGCAAATTCTATTAATAGATCACCAGTTTCAATTGGGTCTCCGTTAGCGACATGGATAGCTTTAATCTCACCATCGAATGGTGCTTGTACAGTCGTTTCCATCTTCATCGCTTCAGTGATCATAATATGATCGCCTTTCTTCACCTTTTCACCTTTTTCTGCTAACACTTTAATAACAGTCCCCGGCATTGTAGCCCCAATATGATTATCATTATCCTTGTCAGCTTTAGGTTTAACGACACTTTCAACTTGAACATTTTGATCTTTGATCATGACTTCGCGTGGCTGTCCATTTAATTCAAAATAAACAATGCGGTTCCCATTATCTTGCGGTTTAGAAATCGAAACTAGTTTTACAATTAACGTTTTCCCTTGCTCAATTTCGACCTCAATTTCTTCACCCAGGCGAAGTCCATAAAAGAACGTAGGAGTATCCAGCACACTTACGTCACCAAACTGCTGGTTAAAACGCTGATAATCCATATACACTTTTGGATAGAGCGCATAGGATAGAACATCATGCGCAGTTACTTGGCGATTAAGCTTGTGGTATAGCTCTTCTTTTAACTCATTAAACTGAACCGGCTCCATGTTTTCACCAGGACGGTAGGTGATCTCTTCCCGTCCTTTTAAAATGATGCGCTGCAATTCTTTTGGAAATCCTTGATATGGCTGGCCTAAATAACCTTGGAACAATTCAACCACAGAGTCCGGAAAGTCCAAGTTTTCTCCGCGTTCATAAATATCATCTTCAGTTAAATCATTCTGCACCATATAAAGCGTCATATCCCCAACTACTTTAGAGGACGGTGTGACTTTCACAATGTCACCAAACATATCATTTACGCGACGGTACATTTTCTTTACTTCCGGCCAACGATCTTCGAGGCCTACTGCTTTCGCTTGCTGCTGAAGATTGCTGTACTGGCCTCCAGGCATTTCATGTTCATAAACCTCCGGATGAGGTGCCTTCATCCCACTCTCAAAGCCTTGATAAAAGGTACGAGCCCTCTCCCAGTATTCACCCAATTGTTCTACGCTTTTAATATCGAGCGACGGCTGGCGCTCAGTGCCGCGCAACGCATAATAAAGACTGTCAGCACTTGGCTGAGATGTGCCTCCTGCCATGGGGCTAAGAGCTACGTCAACCACATCAACACCCGCTTCAATTGCTTTTGCATAGGTGAAAATACCATTACCACTCGTATCATGTGTATGAAGGTGAATTGGAATATCAATTGTTTCTTTTAGTTCTGAGATAAGGCTGTAAGCTGCTTCTGGTTTTAGCAGGCCGGCCATGTCTTTAATGCCGAGGAAATGAGCTCCTTCTTCCTGCAAGGATTGAGCCAAACGTTTATAGTAATTCAAATCATATTTTGTTCGTTTGGTATCTAAAATATCTCCGGTATAACACATGGAGGCCTCAGCCACTTTACCTGATTCCCGCACAGCAGAAATCGCTAGCTTCATGCCTTCCACCCAATTCAAGGAGTCAAAGATCCGAAAGACATCAATCCCTGCACTGGCTGACTTGTCCACGAATTCTTTAATTAAATTATCTGGATAATTTTTATACCCTACTGCATTCGAACCTCTAAGAAGCATCTGCATAAGCACATTCGGCATTTTTTCACGCATTGTAATCAGACGCTCCCATGGGTCTTCATGCAAAAAGCGCATTGATACGTCAAATGTGGCCCCGCCCCACATTTCCGAAGAAAACAAGTTAGGGAGCAGTCTTGCTGTCGGGTCGGCAATTTTCTTTAAATCATTGGTGCGAATCCGTGTCGCCAGCAAGGACTGATGCGCATCGCGGAACGTAGTGTCAGTTAAAAGTACCTCATTTTGATCTTTAACCCAATCAGCAAGCCCCTCCGGCCCGCGTTCATCTAAGATTTGCTTCGTGCCGTTTAGTATCGGTTCGCTATACTTAACCTTCGGCAGATGCGGTGTTTCAAAAACAGGCTTTTTCTCCTGTTCCAGGCCTGGATAGCCATTGACAATTGTTTCGCCGATAAAGGACAACATCTTTGTTCCCCGGTCTTTACGTTTAGGGAAGACAAAGAGCTCTGGCGTCGCATCAATAAAGGAGGTGTTATACTCTCCAGACAAAAACTGGTGGTGTTGAACTACATTTTCTAAAAAGGCAATGTTCGTTTTAATTCCACGAATACGGAATTCTCTTAGGTTTCGTAGCATCTTAGCTGAGGCACCTTCAAATGTTAAAGACCATGTAGAGAGTTTTACAAGCAGGGAATCATAATGAGGTGTAATTACCGCACCCTGGAATCCATTACCTGCATCAAGCCGGACCCCAAAGCCTCCACCAGTACGGTACGCCATAATTTTGCCTGTATCAGGCATAAAATTATTGCTTGGGTCTTCTGTCGTCACCCGGGACTGAATGGCATATCCATGTGTGCGAATGTCAGCTTGCTTTGGAATGCTTAACTCCGGCCCATGAAGATCCACTCCATCAGCAATCATGAGCTGAGCTTGGACAATGTCAACTCCCGTGACCATTTCCGTGATGGTATGTTCCACCTGAACCCGCGGATTAACTTCAATAAAGTAAAATGCGCCTGATTCATCGACGAGGAATTCCACAGTTCCTGCATTTACATATTCTATATTTTCAGCTAGCTGTACAGCAGCCTGGCTGATTTTTTCACGAACTTCTTCCTCTAATGACACGCTAGGTGCTACTTCCACAACTTTCTGGTGCCTGCGTTGAACCGAACAGTCACGCTCATATAAATGAATCATATTTCCGTGGTGGTCACCGAGCACTTGTACTTCAATATGCTTAGGATTTTCAATGAATTTCTCTACATACATTTCATCGCTGCCAAAGGCTGATCTCGCCTCAGATTTTGCTCGGTCAAACGCTTCATCTAACGCTTCTGCGCTGCGTACGATCCGCATGCCGCGTCCGCCCCCGCCAAGCGATGCTTTGACGATAAAGGGGAAACCGTGCTCTTCAGCAAATTGCCGGACTTCTTCTTTTCCGGAAACCGGTCCGTCACTTCCGGGAATGACCGGCAGTCCCGCATTAATAGCCTGCGTCCTAGCCTGCACTTTGTCACCAAACATATTGAGGTGTTCGCTGCTCGGTCCGATAAAAAGCAAACCTTCTTCTTCACATCGCCTCGCAAACTCAATATTTTCGGAGAGAAAACCATACCCAGGGTGGATGGCGTCTACTCCGACACTTTTGGCTGTCTCAATAATACCTTCAATATCCAAGTACGCATCGATCGGCTTTAAGCCTTCACCAATTAAATAAGCCTCATCCGCTTTGTAACGATGATACGAGCCGGTATCTTCTTGGGAATACACGGCCACTGTCCGAATATGTAGCTCTGTACATGCCCGGAAAATGCGAATCGCAATTTCCCCCCTGTTAGCCACTAGCACCTTTTTAATGTTTTTAAGTTCACTCATCAAATTCCTCCTAGCGTATCATTTCTCTCCCCTGCCCGCTTTTGTATTTTGTGGGCGAGCTAGTTTACAGACTATTTAGAAATATAGTATATCATAACACTTTTTCTGTAACAGTCAAAATTTAAAAACTGTCATATTATATGTAAGTACCTATGCTCTTCAACACTGATGAACTCATTCTTTAAGCAATATAGAGTTTGTGACAACATTTTATATCTGCTAAAAAGACAAACCTTTCCTAAGCGTACAAACTGTACTAGTTGGTTCGAATCTACATTTCTAAATGGCTTATAAAAGATGCCTTACACCCCTATCTTCGCCCCTTAGCACGAGTAGGCCAATAAAAAAACCAAGCTTATTCGGGTGAATTCCGAATAGCTTGGTTTTTTACTTACCTTCAATCGTTGCTTCATGCAGCGCAGCGAGTTTACGCTCAAGCTCTGAAAGAATATGTTTACCTGATTGCTCATCGATTAAATTCAACCGGATCGCAAAATCAATCTCACGGGATAAGCCAAACATCTGGGTATCTAGAACTTCTTCATATAAAGGGCACTGGGGCATCGTTAAATTATCCATCTGAACTTCAATAAGCTTTCTAATTTTTTCAGCATCAGCTTTTAGTAAGGCATACGCCTTATCATAACTAATTGAAGTAACCTCTATACTCATGAGGAACCCTCCTCTATCATACTCCTTATTCATTCATCATATCGGTTACTCTTTAAAAATGCAAGCCGAGATAAACGTATTTCCGAAGATTCTCGTCACACAGTTTAGATTTTTTTGTGATAGGATGGGTACTAGCTGGTTATAAAAAGGAGCAATAAAAATGGAATTTATTGTATTTATTCATGGGGATGTAAAACATACGATTACAATTGACCCCACCGTTTGGATTTTTGACGAACGTAAAGTTGATTTAACCACTTATTTTCAAGAAGATAGGAAGGATGCAGCACAGGAAGAAGAAATTGCTTCTGTTGCTAAGCGCTGGGAGAAAGAGCGAACAGAAGGGTCTAACATGCCTGAAAAGCACAAAACAAATGAGATCCGCTCAAAAAAAGAAGCACTGCTTGAAGGTTCATTTGGAATAGAGTTCACCCCGTTTCTAGAAAATTCAGAGCCCTCAACCAATGCTAGTTCACTAATAATTGAAACCGAACATAGCGAACACAAGCTTTCCCTTGATGAAGGAAGTCGGCTTATCATTGGATTCAGCAGTGAAGGCAAGCCTTTATATGAAACAGGGCCTGTGCACGCCTACTACGGAGATGGGAGCAATCAAAGCAACCCCATCACTCATGTAAAAGGCTTTCGAATCGAATAAATTGCCTGTCCATCAAGAAAGTACTTTAATGTGCCGCGCGGTCGTTGCCAACGACCGCGCTTTATTTTTTATAGCTGGCAGCCTCGAAACAAAGCATTTCTATTTTGTTTAAAGCCTTTGCCTTTATAACGATATACCAAGCTTACAATAAATCGGCTGCAAGTTGAGCCAAACCTGACCTTTCTCCCTTTTCCAATTTTATATGGGCACTAACTGCTTCATGTTTAAATCGTTCCACCACATAAGTGAGTCCATTTGTTCGTTCGTCCAAATAAGGATGGTCAATTTGAGCCGGGTCTCCCATCAATACAATTTTGCTGCCTTCCCCAACCCGGGTTAAAATAGTTTTCACTTCATGTTTCGTTAAATTTTGAGCTTCATCAATAATAATAAATTGGTCAGGCAAGCTTCTCCCCCTGATATACGTTAAAGCTTCCACTTGAATAGAGCCCATTCCCACCAGGATTTCATCTAATTCTCCAGGCTTTTTGGTATTAAATAAAAATTCTAGGTTATCAAATATTGGCTGCATCCAAGGGCGCAGCTTTTCTTCTTTTTCTCCGGGCAGGTAGCCAATATCTTTACCAAGGGGGACAACCGGTCTTGCGACAAGCAGCTTTTTATATGCAGCTAAGTCTTCGGTCTGCAATAAGCCTGCTGCCAATGCTAATAGTGTTTTTCCCGTTCCTGCTTTCCCTGTCATCGTTAACACAGAAATTGAAGGGTCCAGCAAAAATGAAAGGGCAATCCGCTGTTGCACATTACGCGGGCGAATACCCCACACTTGTTCGGATTCAACTTCAACTGGCGTTAATTCCTTACCATCTTTCGAAACTTTCCCTAAAGCAGATGTGGAAGAGCCAAAAGCATCTTTCATAATAAAACACTCATGAGGTGACACCGGTTCATCTGTGATCTCTGAAACGTGAAGTGAGCGCGTTTGATAAAACTGATCCAAAATTTCTTTACTGACTGATAAACTCTTAAACCCTTCGTATATATGATCATCGTCAATAACCCGATCATGCAAAAAGTCTTCTGTCTTTAGTTCTAAAGCTTCTCCTTTGATCCGTACAAGCGCATCCTTGCTTACAATGATGACCGGTTTTGGTTCAGCGTTTTGCCTCTCTTCCATTTGCAGGTTCATGGCGACCGCTAACAACCGATTATCATTAGTCATCTCTGGAAAACGGTCTCTCATGTATTGAAACGAGCGATGGTTTAATTCAACGCGGAGTGTCCCCCCTGAATCCAACGGAATTCCTTCATCCAGCCTTCCATTTAATCGTAATCCATCAAGCAACCTCGCTACATAACGAGCATTCCTACCCAGCTCATCCATATATCGTTTCTTTGCATCAATTTCTTCCAACACGACAGCCGGTATTATCACTTCATGTTCTTGGAATGCAAACAAAGAACGGGGGTCTTGCAAAAGGACGTTCGTATCCAGCACGTAAATTTTTTTCATGCTCTGGCCTCCTGCCTCGAACTATAATCATTTTTATTTGTACCAGCTATTCCTTCAATATACGCAAACAAGCTTAAAATATTGCTAAACGATTATCATCACTCTTCCTAAAGTAAAACTATCAACCGCTGTATTTGTCCATATTTCAGAGGAATTATTGATTTTCAACTCTGTAAAAAAAGAGTAAAAAAAAGCATAAATCGGGGGTTCCCCGATTTATGCCTCTTTTAAAGCTCCCATCACTTGCCGGTCCAATTTAGCTGCGGCATCAAGGTCATACGTTTTATCATATTTCGGCTCTTCAGAAATTTGGGCACCGTAAAACATCACATCTCTCACTTCCTGAATATCAACTTCCATAAAAGCAAGCTTTAACGGGATACCTTCCATTCGTTCTGTAATAAAGCGCGCCTCTCCAGCAATGGAATAAGAAGAACCATCGATGATAACATTTAACACTACACCTGCGTGGGCTTTGATGTTTTCAACAATTCGTGAGCTAGTATTCACTGCAAACCGCACGTGCTCTGAATCCGGGGCATACACCCAGGAAATAGCACTTACATTTGGCGAACCGAGTTCATAGTCGGTGGTAGCCAAAAGGACAAAACGTTCTTTTTGTAAAGCAGTCAACAACTTATCTTGCAGCTTATGCTCAACTTGATTGGCCATAACGTGACCTCCTATGTGTAACATATGCTTACCGAATAAATCCGGATAATACTACTATACCTAAAATTTAAGAACAGGAAAACATGTCCTTGTCCATTCCGCCATTTCTTTTTATGTATATGTCCCACAAGCTTAAGCAACCCTCATTTTTCTTTTTATGGATAGATTCATCAATTCCTCCTTCACGATAAACACTATATCCATGTTATACTATTTACAGTAACTTGTAAGTAGAGAGTAGGGATAGTTATGAAAGCACGTTGTGTACTATGTGACACAATTGACGTAATATCAGATGATAACCCATTAGCAAAAAAGCTTAGAAATCGACCGATTCACACGTATATGTGCGAAGCTTGTCACACCCGTATTACCGACCGTACCATCGAACGAACGTCGTCTGACCATTACCGATCCTATAAAGATATTCAACCGAAAGAAGATTGGTAAATTAAATACTATATGAGCTATGAGCTTTCCCCCTTAACAAAAGCATGGAAGCTATACTGAAGCTGAGTTCAAAATTATCTTTTCTTCACTTCTTTTCATCGTTTAAGCCTCCGCAGGAAAAAGTGATTCAGATTAACACTTTGTCGTAAAGCCGAGCAAGTATTCACACTCTTATGTTTTTCGCATAGACAAGTAATACAAGTATACAAGTAAAGCCAAGCTTATAATAAAGGTCCGAAGCTCTCTTAAGAAGAGATGCTCCGGACCTTTTCATCAGCTTGTCTTGTGTTCAGACTGCTGATCCTTTTTATGAGATCGCAGTCTAATTTTATATATGCCAAGCACAAGGGCAGAGATAATTAATGATTCCACAATCGGCATTCCTACTGCAAATATAGTAATGGGGAACGCGCCAATTATCAAAGCAGCGTAAACAATTACATTTTTTAAAAGAGGAAGTTTGCGAGCAAATCCAAGATTAAAAACTACGATGCTCATAATAATTACTGCTGCATACAATAGTATAAACCCGAGAACCGGCTGTTCGTGGACATTTAGAAGCCCGGCGAACCAGGAGACATCGCTTTGGCCGATATCATTGATGGTTGGCTCTTCGCCATTCATGAGGCGGCTCCTCCTTTACATTAAGACTTCTTTTTTCTCTTCTCTTCGCGCTCACGCATCGAAGTATTTAACGTTTTTTTCCGCAACCTGATCGATTCAGGGGTAATTTCGCAAAATTCATCTTCATTTAAATACTCAAGCGCTTCTTCTAACGTTAAAATGCGTGGGCGCTTCATTGATTGGGTCTGATCTTTAGTAGCAGAGCGAATGTTTGTAACATGTTTTTCTTTAGTGATATTTACTGATAAGTCATTATCTCTTGAATGCTCTCCTACGATCATACCTTCATACACTTCAGTGCCTGGCTCCACAAATAACACACCACGGTCTTCAAGGGCCATCATACTGTACCAAGTAGCTTTCCCTGCTTCAAGGGCTACAAGAACACCTTGGCGTCTTCCTCCGACTTGTCCTTCAACAAGCGGTCGGAAACTGTCAAATGTATGATTTAAAATGCCAAAACCTTTTGTCTGCGCCATAAATTCAGTCCCATACCCGATTAAACCACGCGATGGTACTAAAAACTCAAGCCGCACTTGACCGTCTCCTTGGTTGATCATATCCACCATTTCACCTTTTCGTTCGCCAAGTGCCTCCATTACAGAACCGGTATAATCTTCAGGTACATCTGCCTGAACGCGTTCAACTGGTTCGCATTTCACACCGTCTACTTCTTTAATAATAACTTCTGGCTTAGACACTTGTAATTCATAGCCTTCACGGCGCATATTCTCAATTAGGATGGATAAATGTAATTCGCCGCGTCCTGATACACGCCAGGCATCGGGAGAATCGGTCTCTTCTACTTTAAGACTCACATCTGTTTCCAACTGGGTTAACAAACGTTCTTCTATTTTGCGGCTCGTTACGTAATTGCCTTCTTTACCTGCAAAGGGGCTTGTGTTTACAAGAAAAGTCATCTGCAAGGTTGGCTCATCAATACGAGGTACTGTCAGAGCATCCGGATCTGATTCTGGACAAATGGTTTCTCCTACATTCAAATCTTCAATACCTGAAATTGCAATAATATCTCCGGCTGAAGCTTCTTCAATTTCAGATTTTTCAAGCCCTAAATAGCCGAATAATTTACTAATGCGGACGTTTTTCTGAGTTCCATCACGTTTCATTACAACAGCTTGATCTCCTGTTCGAATCGTCCCCCGAAAAACTCTCCCGACTCCAATACGACCTAAATAGTTGTCATACTCAAGCATCGTCGGCTGGAACTGAAATGGTTCGTCTGAATTATCAAAAGGAGCCGGCATATTTTCCATAATGGATTTAAATAAAACATCCATTCCCTCATCCTGATTCTCTGGGTCTTCACTTGCCGTGCCATTGATAGCCGAAGCATATACAACTGGAAAGTTCAATTGATTTTCATCTGCTCCGAGCTCGATAAATAAATCTAATACTTCGTCCACGACTTCCTCAGGCCGAGCACTCGGTCGGTCAATTTTATTTAATACGACAATTGGAGTCAGCTTTTGTTCAAGCGCCTTTTTTAACACAAAACGCGTTTGCGGCATACAGCCTTCATAAGCATCTACCACGAGCAATACTCCATCTACCATCTTGAGAATACGTTCAACTTCACCGCCAAAGTCAGCGTGGCCGGGAGTATCCAAAATATTAATTTTTGCATCTTCATAACGAATTGCTGTATTTTTAGCAAGAATCGTAATCCCGCGCTCTTTTTCTAAATCATTTGTATCCATTGCCCTCTCGTCTACCTGCTCGTGGGCTTGAAATGTTCCGGACTGCTTTAACATTTCATCTACAAGCGTGGTTTTGCCATGGTCTACGTGGGCGATAATTGCGATATTACGCAAGTCTTGTCGAATTGTACTCACTACGTATTCGCTCCCTTAACTAACGACTTTAGTCGCCTTGATTTCTATCCAACTTTCCCATTGTAGCATACCTTCTTCTTCCTTCCTATCACTCTCGCCTTTATTTCTTAGTATGGACAAGGTATAATAATACACAGAACTTTTAAAAGAGAGAGGCATTTCAATGATGACGAAAGAAAAATGGATTTTTTTACTTCTTGCCACATTGACAGTATGTTGTATATTAGCACTTGGCGTGGCCGTAGCTGAACGAAGTATTTGGATTGCGCTTGGCGCCGTTGGTGTAATGTTTGGTTGCTTTAACGTTGCCAGGTCCTACCGGGAAAAACTGCAAACCAACTCCACCCACAACTAAGAAAAATAGAAGGGGCTTTCGTAACGACGCAAAGCCCTTTTCTCCCACTAACAACGCATCACCCGCCGGCCGCGCGTCGTTATTCTTTTTACTCTTCCGCTATTAACCTTCCTTGAACCCCTCAAAAGGGAACCCGTTTTACTTATTCACGTTCTGATTGTGAAAAGGCAGTGCTAAGTGTTCCATGAAGGTCAGAAGCAGCACAAAGCAATGAGGTTTCTCCTTCGAATGTCAGAGATTGGCCGAAGATATCTGATATCTTCCCGCCTGCTTCTTCCACTAATAATTTTCCAGCTGCATAATCCCAGGGAGAAACTCTCATCGTAAGATAGCCATCGAGCCGTCCGCAAGCAGTATAAGCCATTTCTAACGCCGCAGCGCCATAAGAGCGAGTAGCCCTTATATCACGAACAATGTGACGACAAACCTCTGCCCGGCGTGGAAACCGTTTGCTAATTAACCACCTTGCATTCAGGCCAATAATTGATTCTTCATAAGGACCGCTTGCTGCCATCTTTTTTTGCTTATCATTATGAAAAAAGCCAGCACCTCTAACGGCGCTAAACCATTCATCATTCATCACGTCATATACAACCCCAACTCTCGCTTCTCCATCTTCATAGATTCCAACCGAAATGACGAAATTATAATGTTGATGGACAAAATTTGTCGTCCCATCAATAGGGTCAATAATCCATACGGTCCCCTTATTCGCATTTACTTCTGAACCTGTGCCTTCTTCACCTATCATTTTATGTTCTGGATACATTTCGGCAATGCGGGTTCTAAACAGATCTTCTACCTCTTTATCTTTATCTGTAACCAAGTCATCGGCATCACTTTTCGTTTGAATATGTAATTCATCCTGAAGAGGTGTGCAGAGAAGCTTGGCTGCTTCTTTAATAATGGTTTCAGCGTTTTCTTTCACATGAAAATCGGTTTGGTTAGACAAAACGTCTCAGCACCCTTCATTAAATTTATCTTCCTTATTATGCCACAATCCCTGTGCTGATGAACAGGAAACAAGCTATCCACCCTTATCTTACCCCCTTTAACAAAAAACTAATAGCACACAAGCATTACTGCCTTAATGAGTGAACCTTCATCCCTAATATTGATAGTCCTTCCATGACTTCTTTTTCCACGAGCACCCCGCCTTCTTCAGACTAACAACCTGCTAAGTCTCACTACACCCGATTGTCCTGCCGAACCTCGACCCACCCTGAAATATTAATGATCTTTATCAAACGTTCTTGGGCAGAGCTATAAAAAAAGACTGCCCCATTCATTGTTGGGACAGCCTTTGTATTTATTTAACATTTAAGCTTCCAGTTGAAGCCATTCCAATCTTAATTGTTCTAAACGATTCTTTGTTTCCTTCATCATATCTTGATCTTTAACCATCATGGCGTCATGGAGCGAAATAAGTTCATAATCAATCTCCATGCGCAAAATCGGAATACGTGTCTCTGCGTCTGTCCTTTTAAACGTTTGAATGACTTGTTCCATCACACTCACACCCCTTAAAGTGATCTGTAATCTTCGCATGGCCCACTACGTGACAGGGTAATAACTAAATTTTCTGACTTATTAGATTATCGATATTATAGCATATGTGTAGATAAATTCAAACGGAACAGCTTGTTTTTTTAATTATGAGTGTAAGGTCCTGTCAAGGTCTCTACTTGATACAGCGGCCTAATCATTTGCGTGCCTGTACAAAACCTCGTAAGATTGAAATAACTTATATTTTAAGAGGTGAAGATATGACTGAAATACAAGGTTTCACAAAGGAAGACTTTAATGTTTTTACTATACCTGGCTTAGAAGAACGCATGGACGCTATTCGTACCCACATTCAACCTAAATTTGACCTGTTGGGCAAAAATGTTTCAGCCTCCTTATCAACACTGACTGGTGATGAAATGCACTATCATATTGCCAAGCATGCCCGCCGAAAAGTGAACCCACCCGAGGATACATGGGTAGCTTTTGCCGATTCCAAACGCGGCTATAAAAAGCTCCCACATTTTCAAGTAGGTCTTTTCGAGTCCCACCTTTTCATTTGGTTTGCTATGATATATGAAGCACCGGCCAAAGGAGAATTTGCTGAAGCACTTTTACCACAATTAAATGACTATCTTCAAAACGTACCTTCAGATTATGTTTGGTCCATAGACCACACCAAACCAGAAGCCATGAAACAAAAGGATCTAACTGCTGCGGAGATTGAGCGGCACGTAGAACGCCTAAAGAAAATAAAGAAAGCTGAATTGCTCGTTGGCAGGCATTTAAACCCTAATGACGAAAATGTCCAAGATGGGGCACGCCTTCAACAAACGGTAGAAGAGACATTTGAAACGGTCCTCCCATTTTATCAGCTTGCTAAGTCTACAGCTGTACCTAGTAAATAGCCCCTAACTCACCTCATGTTATACAGGCTGTAGCGGAATAAACTCTCCTGTTAGCTTTGCAGCAACTGCGTACACACTTAAAAGCAGAAAAAGCGTCCACTTGGCCAAAACAACGCTGTAATGCCAAGGGACGCTTTTACTCACGTCATTTTGATTAACTCGTCAGCTTCTGCTTTTTGAGCCGCTTGAATGGTTTTCCAGGATGATACATCAGCTGCTTGGTCAAATTCTGCGAATAACTGTTTTTCTTCCCGCTTCGAAGGAACCACCGCTTTAAATTTTTTGTACTGTTCAACAAGTAACTCACTTCGTATACCATCCGCTTGAGCTTTTTGTATCATCTCAAAAAACTCTACGACATGAATCACTTCTTCCTTACTCCATTCCATCGATATTGGATAATGTATATCTTCTTTCACTCTCGTCACCCTTTGGTTATTAGTCAGTTAATTGTAAACCCTCTTGCCTAGATGAAGTACGCTTATATCCACATTTGCTTTTAACTATTTACTTATATGCTTGCATATTACCATAACCGTACAATACAGGAACTTTTCAAGACACAAATAAAGCAAGAAGCAGTGCAGCTTCCTAATACCGTATCACCTTATTGTTCTCCCAACAAGCGTTGCTTAATAAAACGTGTTAAAGGGACAGTGAATTTTCTTTATCAACTTAAGGCATGACTTTTTTCTCCGGCCTGTGCTCAGTCCAGGTAGGTTATTCTTCGCCTATCAACGACCTATATCAACAAGTTCCTTTACGTTAACAGCATCGTTAAAAAATGCTGGTGAAGTTTCCTATAAGAACACGTACAATATTGGCTTCAGCCTTACCATCCGGTTAATGTTGCTGTGTCTTCCTTCAGCCTCCGCTTCAAGAAGATAGAGCAGCTGACCAAACATCGGATGTTTTTCAACACACTTTTTTATGGATACATGTGCAACACTAAAGATTTAAACTCAGGCAATGATTCTCCACACAAAAAACACCTCTGGCTTATATTACTTCAGCCAGAGGTGATGATCGTCTCTAATTTATTTTTTCTTTGCAGTAGACTTTTCACGACTCGAACAACTTGAACAAGTTCCATAAAGTGTAGCCACCTTCTCACCTTCGTGATGACCAATCGTTTCGTTACACGTCCGGCAAATAATGATATCCATGCGTACAACTCCTTTAGAAACAAATTATGTTCTTCTTACTTAATATAGTATGACACATTGAAGGCGTTGTCAATTTAAATTGTATAACACATTTATTTTTGTATGCTTACCTATCAAGGATAGCTGACAGTTCCACTACTCTTCACGACTCATCAGGGCACTTCGTTATTTTTCACGAACCTTTAATCTAAGAAAAGCATAGTAAAAAGCCTGGCATTAACCAGGCTTTTTTCAAAAGAAACTGTCTTTAATACGTGAATTGATGAACATTATTACTTACGAAACGAGTAACTTCTTTCAAGAACGTCGCATCCTCTTCATCAAACTCAAAGCTTTGTCTGGGAATGTGCAAAGCTAGTACACCTTGTAAAAAAGCTTGCGAAAAGAAAGGAACGAGTACGGAGTGTGTATGTAAACTATAATAAACCGTAAGCTCCCCACGTATGGCACACATTTTAAAAGGGAGATGTTGATATGTTTCTATTTCTTTAAAGGGACAAGCTCCGAATTGAGACAGGCGTTGAAACTCTCCATGCGTATGGCGGTAAACAGAAACACTTCCTCTTTTTAAATAACAGGCTCCAAATATTTCAGCAATTTTATCATAAAAGTCTTTGAGTGATTGAGCTACATCTAGTGTCCGACCGACCTCCAGGCGCATATCATCTAGTTGTTGTGAACGATCCATAGCCATCCCTCCATTACGTTCTATTTTATACTCAGGAGTGGTTTGCTATAGAATAGCACATTCTTTTCTACGTTAAGAGACTTTTCTAATTATTAGTCACCACTCGTAAAAAGTTTTCACAAATCGACTGATTTCGACAAAATCGCTTCTGCTTGTAAAGAAAAACACCCAGCCGAAGAGCATGTCCTATTTGCTGTCACTCTTCTGGCCCGGTGTTATCTCTTCGCTATTAATTAAGCAACCACTTCGGTTTTCTAGAAATGCCTTCCTTCTAACACATTTAAAAAATCTGTTGCAAGACATCAATCACTTCTTCTTCATTTAAGGGCTCATAAAATAAGTCCCCATAGATTAATAAGTCTTGATGCAAATGTAAACCGCCCATCTCATCACCTTTTACAGCATGACTAGTACCGGAATTACCGACATAACCGATAACTGTTTCTTCATCAATTGTATCACCCACTTGTATATCGTCAGGGATATCATGTAAATGAGCAAAACGGTTCATGACTCCGTTTTCATATTGAACCCATACTTGTTTCCCCCGCAAACGATCAAGGATATATTCCGGGGTTTCATCAGCATCAGCTGCAAGCGCTAAATCTTCATCTCTTTCTTCCGGTGATGAATATTCTTCGTAGTCATGGTCTGCCCGTACCACGGTACCATCGGCCATTCCATAAATTTCAGTATCGGTAGTTATTTCAACCTCAGTTCCATATTCATACCAGTCAATCCCTTCATGTTCTCCATTGCGATAATCGCGGGGAGCACCAGGGAGGTGACTCTCAACTGTACTTACTTCCGCCCCTTCAATAGGAGACTGAAGAAAGGCTAAATACTCACTCATTTGTTCAGCGTCCCATTCTTCTTCTTCAAAGGTAAAATCAGCAGGCTCTCCGTATGCTGGAGTCGATTTTTCCGTGGGAGAGAAACGCACTTCATCATCATCTGCTTCGTATGCTAAACCTAACCCCTCATTTAAGAACTCTAGAGAAAGATAAACATCTTCATCTTCTACTTCAAACTTAACTTCTTCATTTGCAATATATTCACCATTATGTTCTAAGACCGGTACATCATAAATCATTTTATACGTTTCATCCATGATCGATACTTCAAGCGTACGGTGTAACTCATCATAAGAATAGGAGCCATCAAACGTATCTACCAGGTCCGCTGCAGACACAAATTCGTTGTCATTTTCTTTTAGAGGAAGCTTACTTAATTCCTGCTCTTCTTCTTCACCTTCATTATCATCAAGGTTTTCATTTTCGCTCTCGTTTGATTGCTCTTCCCCGTCATCAGTACAAGCGGTCAGCATCATCGCTAGGATAGCTCCGCTAATTATGTGCTTCATCTTAACCATATTATGCTTCCTTTCATGTTGTACAAGTCATGTTCTACAAGTCTTACTCTTCACTAGAGCCGATCAAATCGGGGTCAACAAATTCATATCCTTTTTCTTCAATTCCATCCACAATGGCAGGGAGTGCTTCATATGACCATTCCCGATCATGCATTAATAAATTGGCGCCATTCGACAGGTGCTCCGTCTCTACCATTTGTTCTGCTAATGCTTCTTCTTCTAAATATTCCTCTTCCCAATCATAGCCGTACGTCCAATTCATTGAGATCATTTCTTCTTCTTCCATTAGCGACCGGGAATACTCTGTATTTTCACCAAATGGGGCTCTAAAAAAACGGGGCCGCTCTCCTGTAATATCTTCAATTTTATCATTGAGGTCTACGATTTCTTCATGCTGCTCTTCTTCTGACAAATCATTTAGGTTCCGATGCGTCATCGTATGATTCCCAATTTCAAAACCAAGCTCGTCAATTTGCTTTAATTGTTCTTCTCCTTCTTCATCATCTATGAAGTGGCCATTTATAAAGAAGATAGCCGGAATTTCCTCTTCGGCGAGAGTTTCAGCCATTTTATGACCATAATCCTCCGGAGCATCATCAATAGTCATTAAAACGACTTCACTCGTTGCTTCATCAATCGGGACAATTGAAGAAGCATCATTTACTTCATACTTATACTCTGGTTCATCTTTTTCGCTTTCAACTTCTTCTGCTTCAGACTCATCTTCAGATTCTAGCGTAACAGCTTCTTCGTCGCTTTCTTCTATGTCTATACCATTAGCTGAGTCCTCTTCGTCGCTTTCTTCTTCATTTGTTGATGGGGACTCTTCTTCCTCAGAATGCGATGCTTCCTCTTCAGCTGTACAGCCTATCATTAAACAAAAACTTCCAATTAATGCTCCGAATCGCCAAAACTTCTTCATTTTTTACCACCTTTACCCCTTTATTGATTAATCTTATCAAATCTTTTTAAAAAAATTGAACCGCTTATAACAAATTTATTTTACAATTTCATATTTAAATTTTCAGCGGCACAGCAAGGGTCTGAAACGTTCAAGCCATTAAAGATGTATTGAATTCTTTAACTTAGGGTATAGAATCTAGGCAAAGACAGATTTTGCGCCTTTTCAACAAAGTGTTATAATGATTTGCGTGGTTTTATTAAATGTTTCCTATAGACTTTTTGAGTAGCAATTATTGATTACTTATTTTATTGCGTAACAGGCATCATGTTTTCAAAAAGGAAAGGAAGCACTCCACATCATGAAATTGTACATCCTTTAAATTCTACTAAGCAGATTTTGATCGAAAGGTGGCACGTAACATATGAAAAAACTGACTTCAGTCTTTATGATTTCAGTTGTAATCGCGTTTGCGTTTATTCTCTGGGGTGCTATTGCTCCAGAAAATTTAAATGAAGTCACAGGAATCATTCAAGGCTTTATTTCCTCGGAACTTGGCTGGTTCTACTTATTAGCGGCAACTGGTTTTGTTATCTTTTCTATCTTTCTTATTTTCAGCCCATATGGCCGAATTAAGTTAGGTAAACCAGATGACAAGCCCGAATATAATTACTTAACTTGGTTTGCTTTTCTCTTCACGGCCGGTATGGGGATCGGCCTTGTCTTTTGGGGAGCGGCTGAGCCTCTTTTCCATTACTATGCACCAATGAGTGCAGACCCAGAGACAACAGATGCAGCAAATACTGCCTTACAGTATTCCTTTTTCCACTGGGGATTACACCCGTGGGCTATTTACGCGGTAGTTGCTCTTTCTCTCGCCTACTTTAAGTTTCGTCATGATGCTCCAGGTGTTATCAGTGCAACCTTCCGCCCTCTTATCGGTGATAAAGCCGATGGAGGCTGGGGTGTTCTAATCAATACGGTTGTTGTATTTGCTACCATCTTTGGTGTTGCAACATCCCTTGGCTTTGGAACCCTTCAGGTGGGAGCAGGGCTAGATTACACGTTTGAATTTATTACAAATGATATAGGCACCCAACTGTTGATCATTCTCGTCATTACAATCTTATACATGATTTCCTCATTAACAGGACTTAACCGTGGTATTCGTATTTTGAGTAAGGCTAATATTATTCTTGCTATCTTGCTTATGCTATTTGTATTATTCCTTGGGCCAACTGTCCATATTATGAGCGTCTTCACTACTACGCTTGGAAGTTATATACAAAACTTCATGCAAATGAGTTTTCAGCTTGAACCGTTTGGAGCAGAAGATGCTTCTGTGTGGATTGAAGATTGGACCATCTTCTACTGGGCATGGTGGATTGCCTGGGCCCCATTCGTTGGAACATTTATCGCCCGTGTCTCCAGGGGGAGAACGATCCGTGAATTTATCCTCGGCGTATTAGCTGTACCAACTCTATTTGGCGCATTATGGTTCTCCGTTTTTGGTGGAACAGCCATCAATTTTGATACAACGTTGGGTGGAGCCATCTATGATATGATGGATGCTGGTGAAGAAATGGCAATGTTTGCCTTACTGGATCAATTCCACTTTTCTGGATTAGTAACGATCATAGCTGTGCTATTAATCATGTCTTTCTTTATCACCTCAGCCGACTCAGCAACATTTGTACTCGGCATGCAGACGACAAACGGAAGTATGAATCCGCCAATATCTGTTAAGTTTATCTGGGGTATTATTCAGTCTTCCGCTGCTGCTATTCTTCTCTTATCAGGTGGGTTGGATGCCTTGCAAACCGCTGCTATTATTGCGGCCTTACCATTTACCATTATAATGATATTAATGTGTGTCTCTCTAATGAAGAGCCTTCGCAAAGAAAGGCCGAGCCTGCAGGTTGAACGAGCCCAGCTACGAGAAGAACGCCGTAATTTAAAAGAGGATAAAGAACGATTGAAACGAGAAAAAGCTCAATTTAAACGCGAGAAAGCAAACGCACGACCAACCTCGAAATCAAAAGAATCATTAGACCACAAAGATGTGAAAGAAAACAAGTTCACGGAGAACAATGAAAGTGACGAGGACGATGAACAAAATAGAGATCAGTAACCATTGCTAGTTTGTTCTTATTCCTTCTAAAAAGAGCCAGCTGTGAATAAATCACAGCTGGCTCTTTCTCTCTTTGATGATAGTTAATGGTCCTTTCACACGTCTCGCTAGCGGAATTTTTCAGTGTTTACTCCTTATGACCTTTATGACTTAATCACAAGTCATCCAAGTCGTTTTGGTTCAAGTATTATACAGTCTTTCACCTTAACCTATCATTCAGTCGATTGCATGTCCTTAGCGTTGCGTAACTGGCTACAGGTTCTTCAATCATTATGTAGGCCTTCAATAAAAGGTTAGACTCTTCGATTTTCCTACAAGGACGCTTTCACGACAGACATAAGGCAACATCAGCTTGGTCTTCTCCTCGTTTGAGCTCGACAACGCCACCTCCTCATAGAAAAGCTGGTCAGCTTTGAAAAAGGAATGTTACGTAAATCACTAGACTTCAGCTCCCCTTTTCAGAGACATAGAAATACTGTTTACCGTTTAAGAGTCGATTTTTATTCATAATCTAATCTGTATAAAGAGGTGGATGACGCTTACGAGTGGAAAAGTCGGCATGCCACTTCTAGCGTTGCTCTGCAGGGTCTCGTTTGCTCTGCTCTCACCAACTATTTCTCTCTCACGATAAGTTGAATGGTATGAGAATGAATGTAAATTGCAGTGAAATAACATTTTCAACAGCCTTGTTCGTTTTCTCGCTGGAGTGACAGTAGCAAATTTAAGTATATAAAAAAAGAAGCTATGTTCTCAAAGGAGATCATAGCTTCTTTTTCTTATACTTATTTTGTGATATGAACAGGCAGGCCTATAGCTACTTCTGCTGCTTCCATCGTAATTTCACCTAGTGTTGGGTGAGCATGTATGGTCATAGCCAGATCTTCTGCTGTCATACCGGCTTCAATAGCCAGGCCAAGTTCAGCAATCATATCAGATGCATTTGCTCCTGCAATTTGAGCACCAATTACAAGCCCGTCTTCTTTTCGCGTCACAAGCTTGACGAAGCCTTCCGATTCATTAAGAGAAAGGGCACGTCCATTAGCCTGGAATGGAAATTTAGAGCCAGTAACTTCATACCCTGCTTCTTTTGCTTCGCTTTCTGTGTAGCCGACACTAGCAAGCTCAGGCTCTGAAAAGGCTACAAGTGGAATGCTAAGGTAGTCAATCTCACTCGCTTCTCCAGAAATTGCTTCAGCAGCTACTTTGCCTTCATAAGAAGCTTTGTGGGCAAGTGGAGGGCCATCAATGATATCTCCAATAGCATAGATATTTTTTACGCTTGTTCTGCACTGCTTATCCACAGTAATTACGCCTTTGTCTGAGAGTTCTACGCCTAGCTGCTCTAAGCCTAGCTCATCAGTGTTTGGCTTTCTGCCGACTGATACGAGAACGTAATCGGCATCAAAGCTCTTTTCTTCACCTTTGACTTCTGCTTTTACCGTTACGCCTTTATCAGTTTCTTCTACGCCAGAAGCTTTTGCTTGTGTTTCAATGGAAACACCTTTTTTCTTCAAATTGCGCTGTACCAACTGGGCCATTTGCTTTTCAAAGCCACCGAGGATGCGCTTTTCACCTTCTAGGATAGTGACTTCACTGCCCAGGTTAGCATAGGCTCCCGCAAGCTCAACGCCAATATAGCCGCCACCAATAACGATAAGTTTTTCAGGTACGTCTTGTAGATCAAGCGCTGCGGTAGAATCGATGACACGGTCACTGTATTTAAAGTTTGGAAGCTCAATCGGACGTGAGCCTGTAGCTACGATACAATTTTTAAACTTATATGTTTGTGAATTGTAATCATCACCCGACACTTTCACGGTACTTTCATCGGAAAAGTACGCTTCTCCTTTAACGATGTTGACTTTATTGCCTTTTAGGAGCCCTTCGACTCCACCGGTCAATTTCTCTACTACACCATTTTTCCACTCTTGGACTTTAGAGAAATCAAGAGAAACATTGTCTGTCTTGATCCCCATCTCTTCATTGCCTTCTTTTGATTCATGATACTTATGACCAGCTTCAATTAATGCTTTAGAAGGAATACAGCCAATGTTTAGACAAACACCGCCTAAATTTCCTTTTTCCACAATCGTTACTTTTTGGCCAAGCTGAGCTGCACGAATTGCTGCTACATATCCCCCTGGTCCTGAACCTACGATTAGTGTGTCTACTTCTTCTGCAAAATCTCCTACAACCATTCTTACCCCTCCATTACTAATAGTTCTGGATCGTTTAACAATCGCTTCACATGGTTCATTGATTCTTGGGCAGTAACTCCATCAATGATCCGATGATCATAACTTAAGGATAAAGCAAGCATTGGTCGGATGACAACTTCTCCATCACGAACAACCGCTTTTTCTTCGATACGGCCAATTCCAAGAATTGCAACTTCTGGATGATTGATAACTGGAGTAAACCAAGCACCTTGTGCTGAACCAACATTAGAAATCGTGCATGTGCCGCCTTTCATTTCATCAGAAGAAAGCTTCCCGTCCCGTGCTTTTGCAGCAAGTTGGTTAATTTCATCAGCAAGCATAAAGATCGACTTACGATCTGCATCAGGAACAACCGGCACAACAAGCCCTTGTTCTGTATCGGCAGCAATACCAACATTAAAGTACTTTTTATAGACGATCTCTTCATTTTCATCATCAATGGAGGCATTTAATGCTGGATACTTGCGAAGCGCAGAAGTTAACGCTTTTACTACATATGGTAAATATGTGAGTTTGATATCTTGTTCCGCAGCTACCGGCTTAAACTTCTTGCGGTTAGCTACTAGCGCGCTTACATCTACTTCATCCATATGAGTAACGTGTGGAGCTGTTTGCTTAGAGTTAACCATTGCGTTTGCAATAGCTTTGCGAATACCTTTCATTGGTACACGCTCTTCTTCTCCTTGAACAGAAGCAGCAGCAGGTTTTTCTTCTTTAGCAGATTCTGCTTGCTTTTCTGGTTCTGCAGTTTTTTCTTCTGCAGGTGTTTCACCAGAAAGGTAGGCTTCAATATCTTCTTTTAGGATACGGCCATTTTTTCCGCTTCCTGTTACTTTAGAGATATTCACGTTTTTCTCACGAGCAAATTTGCGAACAGAAGGCATAGCAATAACTCGTTTATCACCGGAATCATCCTCTTCGTCAGCAGCCGGTGCTTCTTTCTTTTCTTCTGAAGAGGCTTCGTCTGCAGGTTTTTCCTCTTCCTGCTCTTGTGGGGCGGCTTCTTCTTCTGGCTCTTCTTCTCCGCTGCCGTCATCAATCGTTAAAATGACATCTCCTACAATCGCAGTTGTTCCTTCGTCCACTTTAACATCAAGGACTTTACCATCTACAGGAGAGGGAATTTCTACAACTGCTTTATCGTTTTGAACCTCGCACAAAACGTCATCTTCTTTAACTTCATCGCCAGGCTTAACCATCCATTTTACAATTTCACCTTCATGAATACCTTCGCCTATGTCTGGGAGTTCAAATTTAAATGCCACAAATAGTGCCTCCTTTTTATCCATCTCAGTAGCTGTTCTAACGCTTGCCGGCTGCCATGTTAATGGCACTGCCTCCAGAATCACAAGCTATTTCAATCTTTTCTTGTAAGCGGAAAACAGACTGGAATAAATGATCGCTCATTATTCCAGTCATAACACAATCCCTTATTAGAAGTTGATCACTTCTTTTGCTTTTTCCACTACATCTTTTTGGTCCGGTAGCCATAGATCTTCCGCAGCAGCAAAAGGATAAACCGTGTCAGGTGCTGTCACGCGCATCGCCGGAGCCTCAAGATGAAGAATTGCTCGTTCAGTAATTTCAGCAACAATGTGAGCAGCAATTCCAGCCTGACGCTGTGCTTCTTGAACGACAACGACACGGTTGGTTTTTTCCACTGACCCTAAGATAGTATCAATATCTAGCGGGCTGACCGTACGTAAATCAACCACTTCAGCTTCAATTCCTTCTTCGGCCAAGTCGTCAGCTGCTTTCAGGCAAGTATGGACCATCGCTCCATACGCAACAAACGTAATGTCGCTGCCTTCTCTTTTAATATCTGCCTTACCAAGCTCAATTGTATACTCTTCTTCGGGTACTTCTTCCCGGAAAGAGCGGTACAATTTCATGTGTTCTAGGTAAATAACAGGGTCGTTGCTTCGGATTGATTCAATTAATAGCCCTTTTGCATCATATGGAGTAGAAGGGATAACTACTGTAAGACCGGGTGATTGCGCCATCAAACCTTCTAAGCTGTCTGCGTGAAGCTCAGGAGTTTTTACACCGCCGCCGAATGGGGAACGTACTGTAATAGGCGCTTCATAATGCCCACCGGAACGATATCTAAGTCTAGACATTTGACCGGATACGCTGTCCATCGTTTCAAATACAAATCCAAAGAACTGAATTTCCATGACAGAACGATACCCCGTTAAGCTAAGTCCAATAGCCAGACCGCCAATACCAGATTCGGCAAGCGGTGTATCAAACACACGGTCTTCCCCAAATTGTTCTTGCAGGCCTTCTGTAGCACGGAATACGCCGCCATTTTGACCAACGTCTTCACCAAAAACTAACACATCTTCGTTATTTTCCAATTCTGTGCGCATTGCATCTGTAATTGCTTGAATCATTGTCATTTCTGCCATAGCTTAGTTCGACTCCTTCGCTCGATATTCGTCTAACTGCTCGCGGAGGTTGGCAGGCATCTCTTCATACATAATGTTTATTAAGTCGGACACCTTTTGTTTTGGTGTATCGTCAGCTTCTTTGATCGCTGCTTTAATATCTTCTTTCGCCTGCTCGACGATTTCGTTCTCTTGATCTTCACTCCACAAGTTTTTATCTTCAAGATATTTGCGGAAACGAACAAGAGGGTCTTTTTTCTCCCATTCACTATCTTCTTCAGAAGTGCGGTAACGCGTCGGGTCGTCCCCTGCCATGGTATGAGGGCCATAACGATAACAAATAGACTCGATCAAAGTTGGCTTTCCTTCCAATGCGTTTTCCCGAGCTTCTTTTGTTGCAACATAAACGGCAAGTGGGTCCATTCCATCGACTTGAACACCATAAATACCTGCTGCCACTGCTTTTTGAGCAATAGTCTCAGCTGCTGACTGCAATTCAACAGGAACTGAAATAGCAAACTGGTTATTTTGCACAAAGAAAATTGCAGGTGCGTTATATGCGCCAGCAAAATTCATCCCTTCATAAAAGTCACCTTGTGAAGCGCCGCCGTCACCAGTATAAGTAATCGCTACATTGTCTTTTTGCTTTTTCTTTAAGCCCAAAGCCACTCCTGCAGTTTGAACAATCTGAGCGCCGATAATAATTTGAGGCATAAGTACGTTTAAGCCTTCTGGCATTTGTCCGCCTTTAAAATGACCTCTTGAGAATAAGAAGGCCTGGTAAAGCGGCAGTCCGTGCCAAACAATTTGTGGAACATCGCGATAACCCGGCAAAATCCAATCTTGTTTATCAAGTGCAAGTTGTGAACCAAGCATCGAAGCTTCTTGGCCAGCAACCGGTGCATAAAAGCCTAGACGACCTTGACGGTTCAAAGAAATTGCACGCTGGTCCCAAATACGTGTGTAAACCATCCGTTTCATCAGTTCTTGTAAATCTTCATCTGATAAATCAGGTTCAGCGTCCTTGTTTACGATTTCACCGTTCTCGTTAAGAATTTGGAAGGTTTCAAATTGACCTTCGATCTGCTCTAATGTGTTAGCAGCCACAGCTTTCACCTCTTCCTTTCCTCGAAAAAATGGCGTTTTTTTTTATCAATAAGGGAGCCTTATATGAAATTGAACTCGCTTGGAAAAAGCACGCTGGTTGTAGTATAACCTTTTAAAAACAGCTCATCCAACATCTTTCAACTAAAATCAGGAACGTACGACTTACTAGCCCATTTCCCGACATCTCCGTTTGTTAATCATGCTCTTGTCCCTTATCAACACCTGTTTCACTGTTTCTTTCAATTAAGTGATACAACCATCTTTCTGGTCCTAAGTTTACACGAGGGAGTTTTACTTCGTCAATCCTTATGCACAAAGGACTTATCTCCATCCCTACCCTTCGAAAAATTTTCTAACATCTCACTACTGTTATATATCATCCTCACTTTTATCTGCACAGCTGACTGTATAAAGATAAAAAGAAAGCGCCCTTCGTCGACAGCGAAAAGCGCTTTCCTTTATTCTATAACACGTTAAGATGTTTGAATTATTCCGAGTCCTCTTCCTCATTTGGTTCCTCTACTTCTGTTTCTGCAGCATCCTGAGTAACCTCTAAACCGCTCGTTTCATAAAATTGATTTTTAGCCTCATTGTATTCATCTGTATAGGTATTAAAATCATCTTTAGCATCTATAATGGAACGATACACTTCGTTGATTTCTTCAATGTGGTCACTTAACGTTTCAATGGTTAAATCTTCGTTCTGGAACATTTCATATAATTCACTGTCAAGTTCTAATGCTTCTTCATAATGACCATACATTTCTTCGTACGCTGCTACTCTTGCTTCCATAGCCTCTTCCATCGTTTCAGCCTCAGCATAAGCTTCTTCATCTTCTAAGTCATCTTTTAATTCGATGGCTTTTTCGTACTCTTCATAACTGGCATGCAAACTTTCTCGTTCTGTTTCTAATCGTTCTTGCCTTTCATCGACAAGCTCTAACGCTTCCTCAGCCAACGCTTCAATTTCATCCATTTCATCTAGCCCTAAATCAATAATTTCTTCGTAAATCTCTTGCTCTCTTTGTTCAGCCTCAAGTAATGGTTGCTGCTGTTGTTCAAATACTTCTTCTGTTTCAACTGCCTCTTCAAGGTGAGAATGCATCTCTTCTGCTGTGTTTTCTTGACAAGCCGACAGCAACAAGAGTACAAGACCCATGAGGAAAAACATAGGCATCCTCGACTGTATCGTCTTCAACTATTATCCCTCCAATTGATTACATCACCAAACGACAATCACACATGTAGAAAGTTACCTTAACCATAATAAATCAAGTGCTTATCCTTTTCAATAAAACCACCTGACTTTTTAAAACGATCGGTCACACCGCTATTTGTTACATAATCCAGCATCCTCTTGTATGGAAGATGCACATAAACACGAACGTATTCTCTAAGTAACCTAAGTGAACGAGCTGTTTACTCCCTTTCTCTCTTCTGCCTTATTTAGACATAGCCACCGCAGTAGAACTGCTAAATGAAACTTTGTTCTCCCGTTTCAACCCTTCCTCTCAGGGAGTTCTTTACGAATTGGGCAACCGTCCACCCTGTTTTGGTTCTGCGACATACGCTGTACTGTACCCACCTACTTTTGGGAAGTTTAAAGGAGGATGTTAGCATGGTTGGTCATGGTTGCTATGACCCTTGTGGATATGGCTACGGCCCTTCATATGCCGGAGATGGCAGAGGAAAAGGGTTTGCCCTTATCGTCGTGTTGTTCATTTTGTTAATCATCGTCGGCGCTTCTAAATATTGTTAAGCTTCTTGAGTCCCGCCTCAGTACATTCTGGGGCGGCTTATTTGTTATTCCCCCTTAAATACTATCCTTTATTATCTTCCTTAGAATTCTTTAGTGTAAACCGAAAGTTTGCTATACTTATGAGCGAATCCACAATAAAATGCTGGTTATCACAACGAGATGAGTTTGGAGTTGACTTAAATGATTACGATGGATGATATCGTTCGCGAAGGAAATTCTGTATTGCGGGAAGTTGCAGAAGAAGTAAACCTCCCTGCTTCTGAAGAAGAAGTGGACTTATTAGAACGCATGATGCAATTTTTAAAAAACAGCCAAGACCCCGAGATTGCCGAGAAGCATCAGCTCCGTTCAGGTGTTGGTTTAGCGGCACCACAGCTAGGTATTTCTAAGCGCTTAGTGGTGGTGCATTTCACAGATGACAAAGAAGAGGTACACAGCTACAAATTAATTAACCCTAAAATCGTCAGTCATTCTGTTGAAACAACCCATTTAGATGACGGAGAAGGTTGTTTATCTGTAGATAGAGAGATTGCAGGAATTGTCCCTCGTTACAAACGGATTACGGTACGAGCTTATAATGAAAAAGGAGAGGAACAGTCTTACCGCCTCAGAGGATTTCCCGCGATTGTTTTCCAACATGAAATTGATCATTTAAACGGAATCATGTTTTATGATCGTATCGAAGAATTTAAGGATCCTTTAAAGCGACCTGTTTAAATCCACATACTAGATCGAGACAAAACATCTGCTTTTGCGAGCTCATCGTCGTACTTACCCACATAAAGCGAACTTACCTCCTTGTTTGATGTAAAGTATCTTTCTTCGGTTCATTAAAAGGTAAAAAAACTACATCATTTTATTTATAGATGAATTACAGTCGTATTTTGCTCTTGAGCGTTTATGCATACGAAAATCCTGCCCAGGAAGCGTCCTGGTGCAGGATTTTTAATAAGGATGATGAATGTAAAAGCAAAAAGCTTTAACAGCGTAAAGGGTTCCGTGAGTCTACGGAGGACTAACTGGCCCTGCCATAAAACAAGAGCCCTTTCCTCTCCTCTTCCACTTGGCTTTAAAAAAAGTACAACTCTACACTCCTAGTTTACAAAAGCTCCAGTCTTTGCACGGCTTCCTGAATGCCATCTTCTTCAACATGTGCAGTAACTATGTCAGCAACTGCTTTTGCTTCCTGCTTAGCATTTCCCATCGCAATGCCTGTACCTGCTTCTCGTAACATTTCGATGTCATTTAATCCGTCACCGAAGGCTATGACCTCATCCATACTATAACCGAGCTCTGAGGCAAGAGCTTGAATTCCTTTTGCTTTAGATCCTCCTCCCGGCAAAACATCGACTGAATATTCATGCCACCGGACATAATTAAAAGAGGAAAAGTTTTCTTCATATAAACTTTCTTCCCCAGCCTTACAATATAACAAGGCCTGATAGATCGTTGTAGTATCCGGATAAGACCCATTAAATGGTGGATAAGGAAGCTTTAACTCTGCTAAGCTTTGAGCGACCTCCGCGTGATTTTCCACGTTAGCCGCATAGCCTTCCGCGGCTAAAAATACCATGGGATGGTTCGTTTGAGTAGCTGCTTCATGCAGCCTCTCGAGAGCTGCGGGGTTCAACGCTTGCTCATAAATCACTCGTTCATCACTTACAACATATGAGCCATTGAAACTCACGTAATGAGAAATGTCCAGTTCTTTTCTAAGGTCACTAAAGAAAAATGGTGCTCTTCCAGTTGCAATAGCGAGCGGATATCCAGCTTGCTGCAACTTTTTAAGCGTTAACTTTGTTGAGGGGGGAACCGTTTTTTCATCAGTAAATAACGTACCGTCAATATCAAAGATCAAACAATTCTTTTTCATATTTCTCTCCTCCCACCCGGTATCATAACATGTTTTTTGAACTTTCTCGACGGTGCCGCTTCATCCGGTCCTTCATCATATTTATGTGTGACGGAGGAAGGAATGGAGGAATGACAATGTAGCAGTAGACAATACTCGAACTCCTTTTAAATCAACCCCTTATACTGTTTCGACAACTCCTCCTATTGCTTATTAGAAGAAAATCCCTTACAATTTGGTAATTGCAGAGGTATTTCGAACGGTTAACGGTTTGTTCAGGGTTCAAACATGAAAAGTCGGTACAAATGATTTATAATAAACTAAGCTATTTTTCGAATAAGGAGAGATTGAACATGATTTATAAAGTATTTCACCAGAAAAATTTCAACGAAGTAGCTGTACGTGAAAACACAGATACCATTTTTGTTGAAGCAGACAATGAACGAGAAGTTAGAAAAAAACTAGCTGACCACAATTACAACATTGAATACATTGAACCCCTATCTGAAGCCCTGCTTGAATACGAAAAACAAAAAGATGATTTCAAAGTGGAGAACTTGTAAACATGAAGCAATTAGAAGAACATCAAGTAGCTGCATTTTCCCTTGGAGGGCTGGGGGAAATCGGCAAAAACACTTATGTTATTGAATATAAAGATGAAATTATTTTAATTGATGCGGGGATCATGTTCCCCGAAGATGAGCTTTTAGGAATTGATTATGTCATTCCGGACTATACCTATCTCATTAAAAACAAAGAAAAAATCAAAGGGCTTTTTATCACCCATGGGCACGAAGACCACATAGGTGGGATCCCATATTTGCTTCGCGAAATTAACATCCCGATTTACGGTGGAAAATTAGCCTGCGGGCTGCTTCGTAATAAGCTCGAAGAACACGGACTTTTACGACAGACAAAAATGACTGAAATTCCTGATGAAGATGAAGTCTTTTCTTTTAAGCATCTAGCGGTGACGTTTTTTAGAACGACGCACAGCATTCCAGATTCATTTGGCATTGTGGTAAAAACCCCAGAAGGAAATATTGTTCAAACCGGTGATTTCAAATTTGACTTTACGCCAGTGGGGGAACCAGCCAATTTAACAAAAATGGCCCAAATTGGTGAAGAAGGCGTTCTTTGTTTATTATCAGACAGTACTAACAGTGAAGTGCCGCAATTTACAACTTCTGAATCTAAAATCGGCGAAAACATCGAAAATATATTCCGCCGTGTTGAAGGACGAGTCATTTTCGCCACCTTCGCCTCAAATATTCACCGCTTACAGCAGGTCGTTGAAGCTGCAGTGGCCCATGAGCGTAAAGTAGCTGTTTTCGGACGCAGCATGGAAGCAGCAATCGGTATCGGCCAGGAACTCGGCTATATTCGGGCACCAAAAGATACGTTTATTGAGCCATCTCAATTAAACCGCCTGCCAGACAATGAGGTAACTATCCTCTGTACCGGTTCTCAAGGTGAACCTATGGCAGCTTTATCCCGGATTGCCTTTGGCACGCACCGGCAAATTCAAATTATTCCTGGTGATACAGTTGTTTTTTCAAGTTCTCCTATACCAGGAAACACATTGAGTGTAAATAAAACGATCAACCAATTGTTTAGAGCAGGTGCGAACGTGATCCACGGTTCCTTAAATGATATTCACACCTCAGGGCATGGGGGCCAAGAAGAACAAAAGCTTATGCTCCGTTTAATGAAGCCTAAATACTTCATGCCCATTCACGGCGAATACCGTATGCTCGTCAACCATAAGAAATTAGCAGTTGAGTGCGGAGTTGAACCAGAAAACTGCTTTGTTATGGAAAAAGGAGATGTACTTGCCCTCTCAAAACAAGAAGCTAAAATAGTTGGAAAAGTTCCGTCTGGTTCTGTTTACGTAGACGGGCATGGAATCGGAGATATTGGTAATATTGTCTTGCGCGACCGCAGAATTTTGTCTGAAGAAGGTCTTGTCGTGGTAGTCGTAAGTCTAGATATGAAAAACTTTAAAGTTTCTTCCGGACCGGATATTATTTCACGCGGATTTGTATATATGAGAGAATCCGGAAATCTCATTAACGATGCTCAATCACTTCTTTCCAAGCATTTGCAAGAAGTGATGAAACGACAGACTACGCAATGGTCTGAAATAAAAAATGAGAT
This sequence comes from Salsuginibacillus kocurii DSM 18087, assembly GCF_000377705.1. Taxonomy (GTDB): domain Bacteria; phylum Bacillota; class Bacilli; order Bacillales; family Marinococcaceae; genus Salsuginibacillus; species Salsuginibacillus kocurii. Next base: position 137,181 of record NZ_KB898623.1, read on the forward strand.
TATTGATCTTCTGTCACCTTACCTTTATGAAAAAACAAAGCGTAAACCAATGATTCTACCAATTATCATGGAAGTGTGAAAATTAATAGAAACGAGATGTAAATGCAGTCATCTCAGCACGCCTACAACAACCCCCCTTTTTTGCTTACTAGCTTAAAAGGGGGGGTTATTTATATAAAGGGTTTGCTTCAATTCTCATCAATCCAGTGATTTTCAAGGCGGTTAATATCCTTGTCTGCTCCAATCACAATCAATACATCATTCTGTTTAATCTCTTCTTCAGGCCATGGAGATACTTTAATATCTTCTCCCCGTTTTATCGCAAGTATATTACAACCATATTTTGAACGAAAATCTAAATCGATAATCGTTTCCCCACCAATCGTTTTCCCTGCTACAAGCTCTACGATACTATACTCATCAGAGAGCTCTAGATAATCTAGCACGTTTTCTGAAACAATATTATGGGCAATCCTTACCCCGATATCCCGTTCAGGATGAACAATTTCATGAGCACCAATTTTATTTAATACTTTTTCATGATAATCATTTTGAGCTTTTACGGTAATATGGCCCACTGCCATTTCATCTAGAATTAGAGTAGTAAGAATGCTGGCCTGAATATTATCACCAATAGCAACAATTACATGATCAAAGTTACCTATGCCCAGTCCTCTTAATGCTTTTTCATCGGTACTATCCGCAATCGCTGCCTGTGTCACAATGGCAGCATATTCATTTACTTTCTCTTCATCGGTATCAATCGCCAGTACTTCCATACCTTCTTCTACAAGCGATTTACATATGCTCCCCCCGAAACGACCGAGCCCGATGACAGCAAACTGCTTTTTCACATTCAATCCCTCCGACCCTTCCAACATATGTACGTCTGCTCCTATTGTACATAAACCCTATTTAAAAACAAAGCTATGTTTTCCCCATCCCTAATACAAGACAATAAACGTAACAACGTTTTATTAGAGGCGTCCCTGTAAAGGCATGAGCAACCACTAGCGTTGTAAATGTATCCACACAAGAAGAAGTGCCGGACAATTGCCTCCCCAGTTTTTGGTTTGCGCCTTCATTCATCCCCTTTCTGCGGATGAACCACCTGGTCTCCTAGAGCGTGGACTTCCTGAGGAGATGCAAGTGTTACTGCGGGAAAGAAGACACGGCGAGGTCAAATGAAGTGAAGACCAAGCCGATGTCACTCTGGCCTGTGGTGAAAGCATCCGCATGAAGCGAAGACTGCAAACATTATATGGAAAGCTTACATAATGATCGAAGAACCGGTGGAGAGTTTTGCAACGCTAGTGATGACCAACAGAGAAAGAAGCTAACCTTTTCAACAGGTCAGCTCCTTAGATAATCTATTCAGATGTTTCTTCAGCTTTCCGCTGTTTATCAAGCACGCGGTTAACGCGTTTAGTTAACATTTTCATTCCGCCACCGCCAGCTTGGAAATGGCGAAGAGCGCCATCTTTATCAAATACATAATAAGCTGGCACATATTCATTTTCAAACGCATCGGTCAATTTGTGTTCGTTATCTACAAAGATTGGCTGAGTAATGCCATGTTCCTTTGCTGTTTCCTCGATGCTATCAAGATCTAAGTCTTTTTCGGACCGCGGCATATGCACAGCTATTACATTTAATTCATCTTTATACTCATCTCTAAATTCATTTACATTTGGCATTGCTTCCTTACACAAACCGCAACTCACTGACCAGAAGTGAACAAGTGTCGGTTTATCGCCAACTAATTCGTCTTTAGAAACTTCTTGGTTAATCCATTTGGTTGCGCCTGATAGTTCTGGCATCTCTGAGCGAAGCTTTAAACCCATTTCACTTCCTCCTTTGTGACTGTGTAACTCATGCATTGGTTAGAAAAGGTCTAACATCAATGCTAGACCTTTTCGTTACTTCATTTAATTCCTTCGATTATACGTTTAATGTTTCTTGGCCTGGCTTCCAGTTCGCCGGGCAAAGTCCACCTGTTTGTAGAGCTTGAAGCACGCGAAGTGTCTCATCAACATCACGGCCTACATCGTTGTGGTTTACAACAGAGTACACAAGCTCTCCTTCTGGGTTAATAATGAAGAGACCGCGTAGTGCAACGCCTTCTTCTTCGATTAAAACACCATAGTCACGGGAGACTTTGTGATTCGTGTCGGCTGCTAGCGGATAATTCAAGTCGCCAAGACCGTTTTCGTCACGGGAAGTGTTAATCCATGCTTTGTGTGTATGAACAGTATCAGTTGAAACACCGATCACTTCTGCATCAAGGTCTTCAAAGTCTTCGTAACGATCAGACATTGCCTGGATTTCAGTAGGACATACAAACGTGAAGTCCATTGGATAGAAGAAAAGGACAGTCCATTTGTCTTCTTTCATTACGCCTTCCAAACTTACTTTGTCAAACTCTTTATTTGGAAGAACCGCATCCATTTCAAACCGTGGAGCTTGTTTTGCTACCATACGTTTTTCACTCATAGTAAAAGACCTCCTAAGTAAATTAGCTCTTTGTTTTGTGAACAAGAATCATTATAATCTAAGAACTCATGTTACGTCAATAAATGCGATGTTCTTGCAATGTACTCGAAGCTATATCGCCTTCAATTCGATCCTTGGCCCTGCAGTTTGGATTTCGTTAATAAAAGGAGGTGCTAATTAGCTTCTCTTTAGTTTTTATTCATAAATGACAACTACTGCCGACAATAACTTGACCTCACTTAAAAGCATACCCAACCTTGGCTTTAAAAACATGCGTAACATTTTCCCTTTTAGTTGATAACTAAACATGTCATACTTTGTTTGCTTTCATCAAATTTTAAGGTATAGTATACAGAAATCCGGGTAAAGGAAAGAAGTTGTCGAAAAGGAGTGTCAGTCATTGCCACAATGGATTGAAGAAGGAATCTGGGGTGCTTTTCTCAGTGGGGCTGTGATTATCGCACTGCAAATTCTCTTAGCAGTCATTGCTTATTTTATTGCACGGGCAATCGGCAAGAAAATTATTAACCGAAGTTTCACCCGCATGCAATCTCAAAAGAACATGCACCCTGGACGCGTCAAAACGTTAGAAAAGCTTGGTACTAGCGTTTTTTCTTATGTACTTATCTTTATTTTCGTAACAATTATTGTAGGTATCTTCGAATTAGATATAGCCCCTCTTATTGCCAGTGCCGGTGTTATTGGTCTTGCGATTGGTTTTGGGGCACAAGGGCTTGTAAGTGATGTAGTTACCGGATTCTTCATCTTAATGGAAAAGCAAATTGAAGTTGATGATTACATTACCATCAGCGGGCTTGATGGCGTGGTTGAAGAGGTAGGTTTGCGCACAACGCAAATTCGCGGCTTTGACGGCACCCTTCATTTCATACCTAACCGTGAAATAGGCAGTGTGAGCAATCATTCAAGGGGAAATATGCAGGCGCTTGTTGATATTAGTATTTCCTATAATGACAATGCCGACGAAGCCATTCGTGTGCTGCAAGCAGCGTGTAACCAGGTTGCCAGTGAAGAAGAAGCAATAAAAGAAGGACCGCATGTTATCGGTGTTCAAAGCCTGGGCGATTCTGATGTCGTGATTCGAATCCTTGCTCAAACGGCCAATATGGAACAATGGGGTGTGGAACGAATGCTGCGCAAAGCGGGTATGGAAGCATTGCAAACAGCCGGAATAGAGATCCCTTATCCTCATCAAGTTTATGTTCATAAAGACGAAGCAAAATAAATACACAGATTTGTACAAACGGCGGTTTTCACAAATCTTGACTTAAAAGCCAAAAGCAGTGGTCGTACATGTGCCTATAGTGCAGGCACAAACAGCCAAAAAGAAGGAGTGGATGTCTCATTAACACCCACTCCTTCTTTTTTTATTCTTTATTCATAGCGTATTCAAAATATGAAGCCACATGATCGACTGCAAGTTTCATAGCTTCTTCATCCGGATTCAGCCTTGCATCATGCAAACCGTAAGAGCTATTGACCCCCAGCCAAAACATAACCCCTGGTATCTCATCTAAGAAGTATCCAAAATCTTCGCCAGTCATAGCTTCTTTACATTCTACTGCTTGAAGCTTGGAGTATTTATCCGTATACTCCAAGAAATCGCGTGCCAAGGATTCTTCATTATACACTTGCTTATAATTGGCTCCCCAATCAATTACTGCTTTGCATTCGTAGGAAGCTTCGATCCCTTGCACCATACTAGTAATGCGTTTTTTCACTTCTTCCATTGAAGTAAGGGAGAGAGTGCGAATCGTCCCTTCCAAACGAGAGGTCCCTGCGATTACATTTTGTTTTGTGCCACCTTGAATGCAGCCTACTGTTATAACAGCGGAATCAAGCGGGTCTACATTACGGGCCACAATAGATTGGAACTGTGTCACCAGAGCACTGGCTGCGACTACCATGTCATTTGCTTGATGCGGATAAGCAGCGTGTCCTCCTCTGCCTTCCAAGTCAATAAAGAGCTCAGATGTATTGGCAAAGAGCAGACCAGGGCGAGTAGCCACTGTACCAACTGAGTATTCCGGAGCGATATGCAGTGCAAGCATCGTGTCTGGACGCCATTTGTTAAAAGGTTCTGCTTGCAGCAATGGCAAGGCTCCGCCAGGCCCTTCTTCAGCCGGTTGAAAGATAAACACCACATGGTCCAGCGGCTGCTGATGACTAAAGTAATGGAGCAATCCGTAGGCAATTGTCATATGAAGGTCATGCCCACACGCATGCATATAGCCTTCATGTTCAGAAGCGAACGCATACCCTGTCTGTTCAGCAATCGGCAATCCATCCATGTCCGTTCGGTAGCCGAATGTTTTTCTTCCTTCTTTCCCAGTAACACGTACTAAAATCGCAGTTTTCCATGTTTCAACCTCGAGGTAATCTTGTGGCAGTTGAGCAATCAAATCAAGCAAATAGGCTTGTGTTTTTGTTTCGGCAAACCCTGGTTCCGGAAATTTGTGTAACTCTCTTCTAATTTGAATTAATTCGTCTTGCTTCATTATGTTTCCGCTCCTTCGCGGGATTTTGGCAACAGCTTTCTCATACTGCTTATAAAGTCATCAATTTCTTCGAATGTTAATGTCAGAGGCGGCAATAACCGAAGAATCGATTGTTGGGTGATGTCTACTAAATATCCTGCTTCCATAAGTTCCTGGCGCAGTTTTTTAACTTGTCCACCTTCCATGTTCATAACCACCCCTAGCATCATCCCTTTACCCCGCACCCCGGAAATATGCTGGGGAAACTCTTCTGTAAGCTCCATCAGCTTCTGCCACAAATAACGTGCTCGTTCTGCCCCTTTAGTTAGTTCATCATCTTTAAAGAGCGCATCCAGCACAGCATTTCCAAGCGCCGCGCTTAAAGGGGACGGGCCGAAAGTCGTGCCGTGGTCCCCCGGCTGAAAGGACGCCAATACTTTATCGCCGGCAATAAGGCCGCCAAGAGGAAGGCCCCCGCCGACCCCTTTTGCAAATAAGACAATATCTGGTGATACATCGCAATGCTGATAAGCAAATAAAGTACCGGTGCGCCCATTCCCGGTCTGAATCTCATCCATGATAAACAATGTGCCGTACTCATTACACAACTGAGCCGCTACCGAAATGTATTCTTCAGATAAAGGTACGATTCCCCCAGAGCCTAATACTGGTTCCATCAAAACGGCAGCTGGCTTGTGCTCAGCTAATGTGCGACGCAATTGTTCAATATCTTCTGCCTCGCTTTCATATACGGGAAAATCAGCCGCAGGGAAGTCCTGGTAAACGCCTTCCTGGCGCGTCAACTGAATAGTACCGAGCGTGCGACCATGAAAGCTGTTTTTTAAAACGACAATGCCCTTTTTAGCTTCTGTTTCAGCTTTAGCCCACTTGTGGACCAGCTTTACCGCAGCTTCAGTCGCTTCAGCTCCCGAGTTAGCAAAAAATACTTTTCCCGGAATGGAGTGCTCCACTAATCGTTTGGCCAAGGTTACCGCCGGTGGAGCAACGAAGTAATTGGATATATGCAAAAATGATTTCCCTTGTTCTTCTAACGCCTGCATAATTCTAGGATGGGAATGCCCCAGCACATTTACCGCCAATCCGGTAAATAAATCCATATAGCTATTTCCATCCGCGTCAATTAACGTGTTGCCCTCAGCGCTTTCAATTGCAAGCGGAAGCCGATTATAAGTCGGCATGATATAAGTTTGATCAAGTTCCAGCCAATCTTGATTCAAGGTTTCCCAACCTCCTCTATTTCCCTTTGTTTATGTTCTTTACATTTCGTATTTATTTAGCAATGTATATACGATAGCTCATGAGCTATTTTACAACACTTTTTCCTTATGTAAATAGAAGACTCCCGCCACAGCGGGAGTCTTTTGAATCAATTAATCATTTAAGCGGCGAAGTTCTGCTTTAATTTCTGTTTTTCCTTTTGTTTGCTCATCAATTTCTTTTAATACGCGAGCTGGCGTTCCCGCAACAACTGTGTTCGGTGGTACGTCTTCAGTAACAATAGCACCAGCAGCTACTACTGCACCTTCTCCGACTGTTACCCCTTCAAGCACTACACAGTTCGCACCAATGACAACACCGTCTTCAATGATAACAGGTTGAGCAGAAGGAGGCTCAATAACTCCTGCTAGCACGGTACCTGCTCCAACGTGACAATTTTTACCTACAGTGGCACGGCCGCCCATTGCCACATTCATATCAATCATTGTCCCTTCGCCAATAACGCAGCCAATATTAATAGTAGCTCCCATCATAATAACTGCATTATCGCCGATTTCAACCTGATCGCGAATCGTAGCACCTGGTTCAATACGTGCTTGAATATCTTTTTGGTCAAGAAGTGGAATTGCGGAATTACGACGGTCATTTTCGACTACATAATCTTCAATTTTGGCCTGATTTGCTTCAAGCACTTCTTTAATCTCTTTCCATTCGCCAAACAGTACACCTGTATCGCCATAGAGGAATGTTTTCGTTTCGCTGCCGAAATCAATTCCTTCTAGCTCTCCTTTAATATGTACCTTTACCGGTGTTGACTTTTCACTTTCTGAAATAAAACGAATAATTTCATTCGCATCCATCATGGACATATACAATCTCCTCCTCATTTCTTTCCTTTAGCTTACCACAGCTTATCCCCTTCAAAAAAGCATGAAGGCCTTTCTTTCCCACTGCGTTCAAGCCAACTGTATTATTGTATCATGAGCGGCCGTTAACGACTATATGTATGTTTCTCCAACTGTTAAGCAGGAACCTGCCTTGTTCCTGTCAAAATATATTAATGATGCTGTTTTTACTATAAGGCCGTATTTTTTTATTAAGGCTTTTTGGTGACCGCCATACTTGTTTTTCATGTAGCACTTAAACAAGTGTGCCTGCTCTTTCGCTTATAGCAAAGTTGTCTCTCCCTTTATATTAGTTAAAACGAACAATTATTCACTATTGTAGGAGGTTTTAAACATGAATGTTCCGACAGCTGATATTTGTGATAAGTATCCTGAGCAAGTGCAACTAGCTTCAATTCCTTTCCACTCCTATGGAAAAAAACAATCCTTTGCTGGTCCTATCGCTACCGTACATGTACATGAAGATAATGTTCTGGTGGAACAAGCATTAAACGATGTACCCGAAGGAACAGTACTCGTTGTCGATGGTGAAGGGTCTAAAGCCTGTGCTTTAATGGGAGATCGACTGGCAGCCATTGCCCAAGACCGCAGCCTGGCTGGAGTGATTATTAATGGCTGCATTCGTGACTCGGCAGAAATAAATGACCTGGACACTGGCATATTTGCATTAGGCACGAACCCATTTAAATCTAAGAAAAGTGGGGACGGCCAACGCGATGTCCAACTTACCTTTGCAAGCCTTACGTGGAAGCCGAATATGTGGGTCTATGCTGACGAGGATGGAATTTTACTAACGGAGTCAAAGCTTCAATAGAACGAACCTAGATACATCGCAGCAAACAAACATAAAACAGTTAATGGTAGCAGTGGGAGCAACCAAGCCTGCAGGCCTGAAAGGTAACGCAGCATACGGAGGACCAGCTGTAAACACAAGCACAGATGAGGGAGGGGCTTTCCCAAAAGGGTAGCTCCTTCCCTATTTATCTCAATTCTAGTACTAAAATAAAGAGATCATCCTTTTACTGAAATGAATAGGAACCACACTAACCACAAGAAAGGATGATCTCTTAAGTTTAAAGATTAATCCATGGGACCACTCGTTCTATCACTGAATTTTAGTGATTTAATTCCAGAAACTCAGGGTTCACGTGTGATACACAAATTGATTGAACAGGTGGAGGACCAGCTTTTAACTATATCTTCTTACAAAGCTCTTTCTTACTTTAAAATTGAGATTCTTCGGTGGAACCCGTAAGCGCGGTAGTCAAAGACGTGCCTCTGGATATGACGTGGGAAACTTGATCAAAGTAGCCGGTGACCACTTCCCGCTGATGGCGGGTCGCGCTGCAGCCATTTTCTTCGCTTGCAAACTCCGCCTGTTGAAGCTCGGAATAAGCGCCCATTCACCGTGGTGAAACTAAATGAGTTTTTTATATGTAGACCGATTACTTTAATCGTCTTCTTCATCCTCTTCACCCTCAGTGGCCGTATTGCGACTTTCGCATCTCTATGGTGTTTCCTATTGCTACTTGGTTTTTTTCAACAATACAGAGTGTTCCTGAATGGTTGAAGGTACTTGGAATTCGTAATTATTCCACTTTTGTTTAATTTGATTTTTGTAAGCCATTAAGCCATGTATTATCTATTATATAGAAAACATGGCTTTTTTCTTTCTCGCTTGTAAGATACATAAATATATCTATGCAAGCTCATCGTTATTTAGATTTTCTACTTAACTTTCTGAATAACGCTGTAACACATATTCTCTTTTTCTTATCTCACTTTCAATCCAATTTGTTAATCCTTCAAGTACCGTTTCCTCTTTTTCCAGCTTCTTTAGCTTCTTCGTTTTTAAATATCTCGTAATCTCCTTATGAATACGGTGCGGAAAGATAGTATCTGCTGCATACAAACTCTCGTACGCTTCATCTTCTGGACAAAAATTGAAATAGTTATCAAAAAGAAAATCCAACTTTTCAACGTGCTCACTTCTATTTGAAAGAGAGTATACCAAATATCTGAAATCATCCATTGGAAGGCCATAATATGCTCGGTCATAGTCAATGACCATTATTTCTCCTTCTTTATTTAAATAACTATTTCTCGCATTATAATCCCCATGGCAAATGTTATTTCTTTCCTTAACTTGATTTATATAAGAGTTAATATCACAGGCTTCTATTCTCTTTATACTTTCTTCCGCTTGCATAATCATTTCTTCTAAACCTGCTTTTACATGTTCGTTCTTTAATGAAGAATGCCATCCTTGCATGTCCCTTAGCTTATCCCTATAACTTGCCTTAAACTCATCCACAGTAGGAAACTGTATCTTCTCTTCCATTTCTTTTAATTCACTAAAACGAGCTAACTGATGAAAGTCTGCCAAGGCCTTTACTCTCTGAATAGTAGATAATTTCCCAGCCGGTTCAATATATTCAGATAAGAAATAACACCCTTCTTCCTTTTCTACATACAATTCGTCTTTCTTTGTTTTATAGACTGCAGGTGCTCCAAATCCTTTCTTATTCAAAAGGTGTTGCAACTTAATTGGGAACCATTTGTGTTTGGGTTTTACTACTTTTAATACATACACGTTATTTGTTTCGTGTTCTTCGACAAACCAAATTTTAATAATCGGATTCCCTACTTTTCCAGCTGGATTGATGGAACGAATTTTCTCCCTCTCAATCCCATAGTGTTCCAACACTTCACGGTTAGGCATATTGTCGCTCACTTCAAATCCACATCCCTTCTTTAAATAGACTGATTATAAAAGATTACCGTTTTGCTCCTATCTTCTTTCCATACTTTTCAACAATTAAATCAACCACTTTTGATAGGTTTTCTTTTTCATTAATTAAATAATTAATCAATGATTCTTTATCACTTGTTGTTGCGTTCCATTCTTCGGGAATTGACTGTACAATATTGGCAATTGATTCATTTGAAAATTCTTTAATTTTCTCGGCAAATGCATAGAGTTGATCTTGACTTTCTACGAATGAAAGAATCCATTTATAAACAGGCATCTTAATTCTATACTGTGGTTCCTCTTTTAGAGTTTCACTATTCCAACAGTATCCTCCAGGAAAACATCTGCCATGATCAATCATATAAACATAATAACTATTTTCAAGCTTTTTAAATAAAATATTGTTTCTTCCTCGATCCGTATTGTTTACCCATTGGTCAAACACCACAATCCCTGCCAGTTCTTCCTCGCTATTATCTACTGTCCCTATTGAAGATTCATCTCCCTTATTAGGAAATGTCACAGATTCCTCAATGAATAAGATAGCATAATGATAGCCAGGTTGAAGCTTCTTACGACTAGATACCTCCTTTATAAAATCCTCTGGAATGAATACAAGTCTTGATGGAATCGTTGGCAAAGATAGATGAGTTGCTAATTGTCCAACAACATATTCATTAACTAACTCTTTTTCTCTTTTCTCCTTCTTCGTATCAAATTTCACGACATAATTGAATCCGTCACTAAATTGAATCACATGGGCAATTGCTCCTCTTAAAGACTTTATATATTTCACTGGATAAATATCTTGCTCTGTCATACTTTCACTCCTCTATTTTTGATCCTTTGACTACTCTAAGAGGCTTAAAATAGTCCTCAGCCAATAACTTATGCTGTCTTACTTTATAAGCCACGGCAGATCCTCCTAGTAATTCCCCCATTTTTCTATGGATGATTTCTTTAAAGTTAAATGCCGTTTCTCTTTTCTACCTATTGAATAATTTAATTTTTGAATGGCGCTAGTCCCCTGATAAGGTGGTGAACGAATTATCCGAGACAGAATGTGCTTAGCATTTAGGTTCGATGTTATGAGGAGGTAGCCCCTTAGGCGGAAAGTACTTGAACTGAGTTCTTATAATTTTACAAAACAACAAGAAAGGAGATTTTCAATTGAAAAAAACCATTGCTCATTTTCTATATAAAGGTGTAAAACCGCATCAAGAGTTTGTTTACCACCAAATATCCAAATTAAAGAATTATCGTTCAATTGTGATCGGACCTTATCAAGAACAAGATAATTTTTACCCTTTTGCAGAGTTTTACAACTTAAATGATATTGGAAATTTAGCTGAATTCTTAAAAGAACAAAATGTTGTTGCCATTCATTCTCATCATGGTGGTGAATCCTTAAAGATATTGCCTAAAATTAAAGAACTAGACATTCCTTTTATCGTTAGTATTCGAGGTAGAGACGGTTCTGCACACAAAAATGCGTTTGACCGTAATTTTAATAGATATAAAGACTTAAAAAACTACGGAACTGTGTTGTTTCCAGTTTGCCAATATCTTGCAGACGACATGAAGAAATTGGGTTTCCCAGAAAAGAAATTAAAAGTGTTATACGGTGGAATTGATCTTGACCACTTTCCTTTTGTCGAACACCAATTACCAGAAAAAGGGGAAGTGCGAATTGTTTCTGTAGGAAGATTAGTTATGAAAAAGGGGTTTGACACGTTAATTGAGGCCTTTGCAAAGGTTCACCAAAACCATCCAAATACAACGTTACACATTATTGGAGAAGGCGAAAATCAAAAAGAACTAAAATCACTAATCAAAAAAAAGAAATTAAAGAACGTAATAAAACTTCGAGGGAGATTAAGCACAGAAGAAATAGCTAATGAAATTCAAAATGCTCATATCTTCTGCTTAGCAAGCCAAATAGCAAGCGATGGAGATGTAGAAGGCATTCCTAATGCATTAAAAGAAGCCATGGCAAGTGGAACCCCAGTTGTATCCACAGAACATGGAGGAATTCCTGAATTGGTTAGACACAAAGAAACTGGATTTCTAGCTACTGAGAGAAACCCTCACCAACTAGCACAAGGTATTGAATTCTTCCTTGAGAATCCAGACATTTGGAAGGATTATACGGAAAAAGCACGCCTAGTCATCGAAGAAAACTTCGATTTGGATACGCAAATCAACGTACAAGAGTGCTATTATGACGCTGTTGTCGACCATCAAGACTGAGGAACACAATCGAGCAGGAAGCGCATCACTGCGCCGTCCTCTCCCACCACCGTACGTACGGATCCATCAGTAAGTTAAGTGTACTTAATTAACTTTCTGATGGAGAGGATTCAGTTATAGTAGCCCGATTCTTTCAAGTATTTGTGTAGGGATGGCAATGGGTGGAATATTGTTATTGGAAATACGCCAAAAACCTTTACGGGGGTTCGCCCATTCCCAAGCCTTTTGCTTGGAAACTTTCATTTTTCGGAGGTTCTTATAGCGGGTTTTATTCTTCTTCCATCTTTTACAGATAAGTTGTCGCATACCACGCCTTAACCAATACAAATTTCAGCTTTTTCCTAAGGTTTTTGCGAACTCGCTTCGCCTTCCACGGAAAGCCGGTTTGCCTCTCCTATGACTTGCAGGGGGATAAAATCAGCCGTTATGGGAGGTTATCATATAAATGTATCTACCACAGATATTTGTGACAACGATCCATATAAAGTCCAATTAGCTTCTCTTCCTTACCTTCCATACGGTAAAAAACGTTCGTTTGCCGGCCCGGGCGCAATTGTAAATATGCACGAAGATAATGTGCTCGTTGAACAAGCATTAAAGGAGGTTCCTGGTGCGTGAAGGAACAATACTTGTCGTCGACAGACAAGGGGCCAAGGCGTGCGCACTGAGGGGGATAGACTCGCAGCTATTGCCCAGGACAGAAGCATTGCCGGAGTAATTATTAATGGCTGTATTCGCGACTCCGCTAAAATAAATAACTTGGATACTGCGATTTTCGCCCTCGGCACGAATCTTTTAAATCTAAAAAGAACGAGGACGGCCAGCTGGGAGGCAATCTTTCCTTTGCCGGTCTCGAATGGCAGCCAAACATGTGGGGTTACGCCGATGAAGATGGTATTTTATTAACGGAGCACAAACTTCAATAACTAAAAACACCTTATAAAGAGAAAGGAGCTGTACCCGCCCGGGACAGCTCCTTTTTGTCGTTTGATTTTTAAAATTGAGATTCTTCAGTAGAACCCGTAAGTGCGGTAGTTGACGAGGTACCGCCTGATACTACTTGTGAGACCTCATCAAAGTAGCCTGTGCCGACTTCACGTTGATGTCGAGTTGCGCTGTAGCCGTTTTCTTCACTTGCGAATTCCGCTTGCTGAAGCTCTGAGTAAGCTCCCATTCCACGATCTTTATAGCCGCGAGCTAATTCGAACATACTGTGATTTAACGCATGGAAACCTGCGAGTGTAACAAACTGGAACTTATAGCCCATCTTCCCAAGCTCACGTTGGAAGTTTTCGATTGTATCTTCATCAATATTACCTTTCCAATTAAAGGAAGGCGAACAATTATAAGCAAGCAGTTTATTTGGATATTTTTCATGAATCGCATCTGCAAAACGCTGTGCTTGTTCTAAATCTGGTTTGGACGTTTCGCACCAGATCAGATCTGCATACGGGGCATAAGCTAGCCCTCTAGCAATTGCTTGATCCATGCCCGCTTTTGTGCGGTAAAAACCTTCAGCTGTTCGTTCACCGGTAATAAACGGAGCATCATTTTCATCAATGTCACTCGTTATTAAATCTGCTGCGTCAGCATCTGTCCGTGCCATAATAACTGTTGGAACACCGCTTACATCAGAAGCGAGTCTGGCAGCCGTTAAGTTTCGAACCGCAGTTTGTGTTGGCAGCAGAACTTTCCCTCCCATATGGCCGCACTTTTTCTCGGAAGCTAACTGATCTTCAAAATGTACGCCGGCCGCTCCAGATTCGATCATCGATTTCATTAATTCGAATACATTTAATTGACCCCCAAATCCAGCTTCTGCATCGGCTACAATCGGAGCGAAATAATCAATATCTCCTTCTTCTTCCATGTGCTGTATTTGGTCAGCGCGTTGTAATGTCTGATTTATGCGCTTTACTACATGAGGTACGCTATTGGCAGGATAGAGACTTTGATCTGGATACATCTGTCCAGACAGATTGGCATCAGCTGCCACTTGCCAGCCACTTAAATAAATCGCTTTCAACCCTGCTTTGACTTGTTGCAAGGCTTGATTTCCTGTTAATGCCCCTAGAGAATTTACATACTCCTCTTCCTCCATTAATTCCCACAATTTGTTTGCTCCCCGTTGGGCAAGGGTATGTTCAACTTGCAAGGAGCCTCGAAGATTTACTACATCTTCTGCACTATAAGGTCGTTCAACTCCCAGCCAGCGTGGATTCGTTGCCCACTCTTTTTGCAGTTCTTCTACTTGCTCTTTTTTTGTAACCATTCTCTCACTCTCCTCTATATAATTGATAGACAAACTCAAAACTGCCCTTCTTCATGCTGTATTTCTCTTTCGTTTCTTTACTACTCATAACCCGCGGCTTCTCACCTATGCCATAGAGCAGTTCAGCTGACAGACTCTCAGTGGTGAAGCTGCCTTTTTCCATTTCAATCTTCCTGAGCAGTCAGTTCTTTTTTCATCAGAAACACTGCTTCACTGAGCACCACCCTTTCTGTGTTAATACAGTATGTTTATTTGATTATTATAATATAACAGATTGACGGAATAATCAACCAATTTTCAAAAAATAAATAAATTTTTTTATAACAGGAAGCTAAATCGACTGTTCTGTTATAAAACAAAAGGGTTCTGCTACACTACTTTTTAGAATGTTGCCCTGGATTTCAGAAGGCCGAGCGCAGTTACAACCATTAAAAAACTGACTCCTGTGCCCGGATCGATAAGGGAGAGGAGTCAGCTTCTATGCAATAGTTAATTGTTTTCTCATGATTCATAGTTTCTTCAGCTCTAATTCTAGCTAAGAAGCAGTGGTAATTGTTCCTTGTGCTTTATGCACATTTTTTTGAGTTATATACAGAGAAATGGTGATCAATCCAGTGAGCACCAAAACAGCAAAGGACCCAGCAATAACCCCGGTCCATTGGAATTGCTCCCACAACCAGCCATAATAAAAGTTCCCTAATCCCCCACAAAGGTAATAAGACGTTAAATAAAGAGCTGAAGCACTTGATTTTCCCCCTTCTGCCACTTCCGCAACATAGGCACTGGCACTTGAGTGAGCAAAGAAAAAACCAAAGCTAAGCAGACTTAAAGCGAGTATAATAGCGATAAGATGAGGAATCAGTGTAACAAACAAAGCAGCAGCCATCATAACAATCCCTGAAATGATTACAATTGGCTTTGAAAGCCACTGTGCTGCCTTCCCTGCCGCCGTCGAGGAAACTGTACCAGCGGCATAGGTAAGAAATAAAAAACCGAGTAGCGCTGGACCTGCATAAAAAGGAGTCCCGCTTAGATAGAAAGTAATATAGTTGAATATCCCCATAAATAAGAAAAAGTGAAGACCGCCGATTATATAAGCTGAACGCAGGCGGCTATTCTTGAGGTGGCGCACATGGTCTAGCGCTACATCTTTTAACCGAAAAGGTTTAGGCTTGAACTCTTGTTCAGCGGGCAAGTATCTTGCCACCACGAGCAAAAGAATGATGCTTAAGACACCAAGGGCTACAAAAGCTATCTGCCAGCCAGCAAGCTCCATGCTAATACCGCTTAATAAACGCCCGCCCATTCCACCTAAACTATTGGCGCTAATATAAATACCAACAGCTACTGCCAAGGCACGAGTGGTAAATTCTTCACTAATATAAGCCATGGCTGCAACAGGAACTGCAGCGAGAGCAGCGGCCTGCAACATCCTAAGAATCAACAAGGCCCAAAACCCTGGACTGAATATAAGCAGGACAGTGGCTACTAAGCCTACACAAAGGGAAGCGAGCAATACATTCTTACGGCCTACTGCATCGGTAATGCCGCTATAAATGAAGAAACTTACCCCTAATGTTAATAAAGGGAGTGAAATTAAAAGCCCCGCTTGCGTAGAAGAAATAGAGAATTCTTCAGCAAAGTACGGGAGTAGAGGTTGAGGATAATAAAGAGTAGCAAATATAAAAAAAGAAGAGCAGGCTAGCGCAAAAGTGGCAAGCCAGAATGTTTTTGTCTGACGCTCAATCAAATCAGTCACTTCCTTCGTAACACTTGATATATTGAGCGTAGCATGTGTAATATGATAAATAAAATATATGATTTTTATTTTAATAATAAATGATGTTTATCCGAAGGTGATATCATGGAAATCCGTCAATGTGAATACTTAGTGACGATTGCAAAACATAAAAGTTTTACGAAAGCAGCAGAGGAGTTACGGGTCGCGCAGCCCGCATTAAGTTATGCCATTAAAAATTTAGAAGCCGAACTAGGGCTGGTTTTGTTTAAACGCGGTAAGCGTCAAGTCCACTTAACGCTTGAAGGAGAGGAGGTGGCATCCCACGCCCGCATTATATTGAAGCATGCTAATGAAGCACGGCAACTTGCATTTAACTTTCAATCGTTAACTAAAGGCACAGTTTCTTTAGGCTTGCCTTCAATGACGGGCTCTTATCTGTTCCCACCTTTTTTTCGGAGTTTCAAAGAAAAATATCCTGGGATACAGTTTGAACTTACCGAAGCAGGAACAGAAACGATTCAAGACTTGATAGCAAAGGAGCAGCTGGATATGGGGCTGATCGTATTACAAGAAGAAGTGGACCCCAGCCTTGAAACCTTTCCGCTGACAGATATTGAGATGGTAGCAGTCACTTCTTTGACTGAGCCTTTGCTTCCTCCCACTTCTATTGAGGCCTCCCACTTATTAGAAATGCCTATTATTTTATTTAAAGAAGGCTACTATCAACGTACACTGTTGCAGCAATTAGAAAAGCAGGCTGGAAAAAAAGCAGCGATTGCCTTTGAAACAGACCAAATTTCTATGGCTAAACAACTGGTGAAAGAAAGGTTGGGCGTGACTTTATTTTTAGACATTGTCGTAGACGAAAAAGAAGAATTGCTCTCTGTAAATTTAGAGCCAAAGGTCACCTTAAAACTGGCTCTTGCTAAGAAAAAAGAGAAAACAATGACCCGGGCTAATCAAGCATTTTTAGAATTTGTTGCCTCATCCAATTATTAATACAACCCTATGAATCAATTTCATAACTCAACTTACTATCTTCAAATACGAATATTATTTATAAATCATACGTTGTCGCTCGATTTTGTTTCAGGCGGACGCTTTCCACGGACTTGGCCTCAGCCTCCTCAGCAGCAACATTACTGCCTGCGGGGTCTTCACCTCAATCCCGTTGGAGTCGCCGCCTTTCGCTAAATGCGAAACGTTGGTGATTTTTATTCCAAAGACCAATGATGAAATTGATTCCTATGTCTACTTATTTAGATTTCTAAGCACCGCCCTGCGCCAAGCTTGCCAAGGAAGCAGCCATTTTAAAAATTGCAAGAGCCGGCTATTTCCCCCAAATGTCTGGTGCAGCCTTGGTTTACAAGGTTTTTTCGCTGCTTTTAATAATTGAGCCGCTGCTTTCTGGGGTTCTTCAAAATTTGATTGCTGTTTACTTACTCGTTCACGCAGCTTCTGTTCTATTATCTGAGCGTACTGAGTTGGCTGGCTGCCCAGTTGGTTTTCCTGTATTCCCCGTTCCCAAATTGCTGTTTTAAACGAGCCGAACTGAAAGGAACGAACATTGATATTACGGGTTTCAAGCTCGAAGTGAAGGCTTTCGGCAACTGTGTCTACTGCTGCTTTCGACGAAGCGTAAGCAGAAAGACCAGGAAACGGGGTGATTGAACTAATAGAAGAGACAAATAGAATTAGAGGGCAAGCAGACTTATACATCCAGGGAAGAGCAGCTTTTGTGACAGCTACAGCCCCGAATACATTTACATCATACTGCTTTTTCCAATCATCAAGCGAGAGTGTTTCCAAAAATCCTGCTGCTGCATAGCCTGCATTATGTATAAGGACATCCAGCCTTCCTGCTTTTTGCAACCTTTCCGGCAGGTCATTTTCTACTTCAGCGTGATTAGTGACATCAAGCTTAAAAATAACTAGCTGCGCACCGACGCCTTCCTGTTCAGCTGTTTCCAGCAAGGAATCACTATTTTCAATCTTCCTTACTCCAGCTAACACCCTATAACCCGCTTTCAAAAATAAAATCGCCGTTTCTTTTCCTATCCCTTGTGCAGCTCCTGTGATAAGTAAAACAGGGCGATTAAGTTCATCCAGTTCATCAAGCATCATAAAACTTCCTTGATAAATACAGTCGTTTCTTTGGAAAGGTCTACTTCATTGATATCATAATCTTCCGTGCTGTTCCCTACCACAGCAAACGTACGGACGATCGGACGCTGGGGCAACCCTTTCGGCTGTCCAGTCACAACCCCTGTTTCGCCTGTTGTTAAGCGAACTTGGCTTCCGGTTGGATAAAAAGCAACAGAACGCAAAAAGCGCCATACGACATTATGGGCAAACTGAATGTTAGTCAGTCCCATCATATGTTCACATGCTTCGTTTGGAAGTAGAACTTCTTTGCCATCTGCTGCTGAGATTAAATTATCATATTCATTCGCTACGGCAACAATTTTTGAAAGCAAATGAATATCATCACCTTTTAATCCTCGCGGCTCCCCCATCCCATTAACAAATTCATGATGGGTAAGGGCAATATGGGCAGACAGTGTGCTTAACTCTTGGTTGCGCCTTAATAAATCAAAACCTTTCCAAGTATGATGAGTAGGATCTTTGACTTCTTCTGTCGTGCGCAAAGACAGTTCCTGGTTAGACAAAATCTTACCGACATCATGAAGCAAGGCTCCTACTGCTAGCTCTTGCAGCTTTTGGCGGTCCAGTCCCATTTTTAAACCAATCAATAATGAAATCATGCAAACATTAACAGCATGTACGTACATCTTATTATCTTGTGTTCGAATATCAGTTAAATTAATAAGCGTGTCTTGGTTTAGTAAAAGCTCTTCAATCATTGAATCGACTGATTGATTCAATGACTTTGCATTAAAATCTTTGTTATTTTGAATATGTTCATAACAAGAGGACAGCGCTGTCATCGTTTCCCTTCGGGTTGTTTCGGAAACAAGTTCTTCCACTTCTATATCGGCAAACATATCATCTTGCAAGTAAACGGCCCTCACGCCCATGTGACGTAATTTCGAAATTAACCCGATCGTCAGTTGAACGTCAGCATGCAGTAAAATTCGGCCATCGCTTGCATAGATGTGGCGTCCCAGCCTGTCCCCTTGTTGAACATTCTCAATTAATGTATAGCGCATTTTTTCAGCCCCTGATATGTTTGGATTCAAACTCAATCTATGTTTATTATAAAATAATAAGAGAAGCAAAAACAGAAATTTCCCGAAACAACATAGAATTGTCTTTTTAAAGCGGAAATAGTTAGTGTCATTATTTATCAAATAAACCCCACTTACTCCGCTCTCATCAGCCCCTTCTCAATAGAAATTGAAGTGAATGATGATCCATGTAACTAACCGTGAATTGACTTTTGCAACAGCTTCAAAAAGGGGCAGCTAATACCAATCAATGAGCGGTTGTAGCTCTAAAGGAGGCTGAAACATCCCCTGCCGAAAAGAAAACACGGCGACAGCAAACCTAGTAGAGATAAAGCCGATGCCGCGCTTGTACCTATTTTAAAAAGGAGTATATTGCGAGAGCCACATGGTCTAACCTCATATAAAAACAGCAATAACCTCAAGGAATTGAAGTTATTGCTAGAAGCAACAGATTTAATGGCGTGTAGTTTTTAAATAAGATTTGGCGACATGCCGTACTTTAGGAGACCAGGAATGAAGAGAACCAGTCATCGCTCGTTCGATCGAATCAATTCCTTCTTCTTCCCAAAAATCAAGTGGAGTGTCGGCAGCTTCTGCCTGTTGAAGAAACGCTGTCACCGCCTCTACTAAAGAATCAGCATCCTGCCCTTTGATATGGACCTCAACCTGGTCGCCGACCCGAAGAGTAGTCAACAGGGACATCATGCCAAGCGTGCTCTTTCCATTTACAGTAACATGTTTTTTTGAAAAAGAAATGTCGCTTTGAAACGTTTCAGTGATATGCACTAATTCGACCACTTTGTGCACCGAAAGACCTTTGAAAAACGACAGTTTCTCTTTTCTTTCCATTTACATCTTAACTCCTTTCCTTTCTTCTCTTGTTTATAGCATACGATTTTAACTGCATCTATAACTTTGTAACGTCATCTCTCATAAAAAAACACCCGAGCTTCACTAACCGTGTAACATTATATTCTTTTCCCTTTCAAATTACAATACAGTCTCCAAATTACAATTGACAATTTAAATAACCTTCTTTCCATAACACATATCCATTACTCATCTGTCTCCTTTTATTATCTTCCGCTGAACAGGGGTATTTTCAATGGTTAGTACTAACAAACATTTATAAAGAAAACCCGGCAAAGCCAAGCCTACGGCGTAGGGTGAGCCTTCGTTGCCCCTATATTGCTTCCTTCAACTATTTATACATTCTTACGGTGATTAAAAAAAACTGACCGTTAAAAAGGTCAGTTCGACTGCTTAGCTCTCTTCGTCTGCTGCTCCGTCCAGTCGCTCGTTATCACGTAAAATTGTATTATCCTCGGGACGTACACCTGTTCCACCTTGTCTTCTCGGGTCTTCTTCAACATAAATACTGCGGGTAGGGAAAGCAATTTGCACCGATTCTCCTTGTAAGATATCCATGACCTTGAAGTTAACCCTCTCCTTCACTTCCAGCCATTCCTGCCAGGTGGTGGTTTTAGTAAAGAAATAACAAAAAATGTTTAAGCTTGATTCGTTAAACTCATCAAAATAGACTAAAATGTCCTCCTGGTCTATATCATCATGGTCCGTCAGATACTCTCTAATTTTTTCAACGCAGGCTTCTAGTCGATCCTTCGGGGTGGTGTATGTTACACCGATAGAAAACGTGATTCTCCGCCTCCCCATTTCTGACCAATTAGTAATCGGCTCATGAGCAAGAATCGAATTAGGGACAATAATCAGAGAGTCTGCAAAGGTACGTATTTTCGTACTGCGGAAATTAATATCTTCAACGAGCCCTTCCACACTAGGGGTCTCAATCCAGTCATCCTTTTTAAATGGTTTTTCAGCAATAATAACGACACCGCCGAACAAATTGCTTAACGTTTCCTGGGCAGCCAGTGCAAAAGCCAGTCCCCCCAAACCAAGGCCAGCAATGAATCCATTGATATTGTAACCCCATTCTACTGCTACAACGGTTATGGTAAGAGCAATGATTAAAAAGCGAACAATCCTGGACAGGAATGGGATGACCATGCTGTTGCCGCTTTGGTCTACCTTCCCGGCAATGGTGTTAAATAGCGTCGAAGACGTTCCAGAGAAATTATAAAGCCCCCAGCCGAGGACAATAATAAGAATAGAACGAAATAAGAGATGGAGGTAATACATGATTTCCGCAGGAATCGGTAAATAAACGAGCGCTAAGTAAAAACCTAGAATGGTCATTAAAAAGTGAAGCGGTTTTTCAAAAGAAAATAATAAATTAGGAACAATGTCAGTTGATGTTTTTTTCGAAAGTCGTAAAAAGAGCGTAAAAATATACTTTGTGAAAATCTTTCGAAAGAGCCAAAAACCTGCTCCAATTAAGACTGCAAATAAATAATGGAGCCACGGCCAATTTTCAATGAATTGCTGTACATCAGTTAGTAATTGCAACGTAAACGCCTCTACCTTCTTTGCGAATCATGGAGTTCAACTTGTCCTTATCGTACCAAAATCAATATCTTCTTGCTATAATGCCGAAATAAAAATGTGCCCGAAACAGCAGATTAGCTAGTTTGGGCACATTCCATCCTTCATTTTTTGTCATTCTTCTTCATTTTCATCTGCCTTTCGCAGCCATTTAATAGCTTCATGCATAGCAGGAAACTATCATTTCAGTACATCTTTTCCCTCAATAAACACATCTTGAACCGTTGTCCGGTAATCAAACGGATGGCCGTTCCAAATGACAAAATCAGCATCTTTCCCTGCTTCAAGAGAGCCAAGGCGATCTTCTAGCCCAAGATGTTTAGCAGCGTTAATGGTAATGGCTCGTAAGGCAGAACTTTCAGGGAAACCAGCGTTATGAGCTTTTGCAGCGCCCGTGACAAAATGTTCGATACTAATGACTGGATGATCCGTCGTAATCGCTACATTGACCCCGTTATTTTCAAGTTCCTGCAAGGTCTCCCACTGCTTATCGTTAACCTCTACTTTAATTTTGGGTGTCATCGTAGGCCCTACAGACACCGACACATCATGCTTGCCGACATAATCCGCAATGTGGTGGCCTTCGGTGCCGTGTTCAAGCGTTAAGTTTACATCGAATTCTTCCGCCAAACGAAGCACTGTCACCATATCATCCGCACGGTGTGCATGTACGCGTAGCGGAATTTCTTTATTGAGCACTTTAACTAATTGCTCCATGCCGAGATCACGGTCTAATGATTCCCCGTTTTCAAGTTTGCGTTTATAATTTTGGGCTTTGATCAAGTTCTCGCGAAATACGGCTGCTACGCCCATTCGTGTAATCGGTTTTTTGCCTTTTGCTTCATACACCCGCTTCGGATTTTCTCCAAAAGCTGCTTTCATACCCGATGGCGATTGAACAATCATTTCATCGACGATATGGCCCGCTGTTTTCACCGTGCACATTTCGCCCCCGATTACATTCGCGCTTCCAGGCAGCACTTGGACAGTGGTGACACCACAACTCCTCGCCAATAAAAAACCTTCTTCTCTCGGATTCAGTCCATCCAGCGCTCTTACTTCCGGAGTGGCCGGGTCGCTCGTCTCATTAAAATCAGCACCTGGCTTTCCAATCGATTCTTCATGGACGCCAAGGTGCGTATGGACGTCAATAAGCCCGGGAGTAATTGTTAAGCCGTTCACATCAATTTTTTCTGCTTCTGCAGGGACTTCATGCAGCGAAAGAACATCTTTAATTTTTGTGCCATCAACGAGCAAAGCCTGCCCTTCTACCCATTCTCCTTTTTCGTTTAAAAGCGTAGCGTTTATGTATGCTTTCATCTTACTTCCCCCTAGTGTTTTCAATATCTTCTATTTTATCATTTCGCCTTACGAAATAACAGCAAACTTTGAGAAAACTGCCACTTTATCATTACTGAAAAGATTGGCTTGAATCTGTGCTTAGCGACCTTCTTATTTATGAGACTCTGTTAACGTTGATTGTGGAAACATAGAAACGTAGAGCAGGCCCCCTCTCCTGCGGAAGCATGTGGAGGCCACTGAAAGCCATCTAATGATAATATGTTCTTCAAAAACCTGGATACTCCCTCCGGAAAGGTTCCAGCAGGAAAAGCAAAGCTCGCGATCCCGCATAAGAGGGGTTACCTGAGGAAGCCGAAGCATTGCCTGCGGAAAGCGAGGGGATTTTTTAAGGTCATACTCACGTTTTCAGCGGCTTCAAGTATGTGGCTCGAAGACCCCACAGCGAAGCGAGGAGGCGGAGGGGCACATTCGCGGCAAAGAAACCACGGGCTCATTCCATTAAAAGTGTTGACCCATAGACATATGCATAGTATAGTATATTTGTCGTTAACAACTCAGCAAACTAAAGGTTCCGTTAGTTCAGTGGGAGAACGCTTGCTTGACAGGCAAGAGGTCACTGGTTCGAATCCAGTACGGAACACCATACATATGAACAACCGCTGAAGCATTTGCTTCGGCGGTTATTTTATTTGTCCAATAACTACAAAAAAGCTGTAACGGTCGCTTAAACCATCACAGCTTACGTTTCTTCAACATTCAGATGACCAACTTACCCGCTAAAAGCCTCCAACAGCCTCTAGTAAGCGATTAATCCGTGAAATCTACCAGGCTGATTTCTTCGTCCTCATCTTCTGGTACTGATTCTGGAAGTGGAAGTTCTTCATCAGGAGTTTCAGCAGAAACAATCTTTACCGTTTTCTCCTTATCATGCCAATCTACTTTAGCGCCAAATGTTTCACTAACAAACCGTAACGGTACCATTGTGCGATCATTTACTGTTTGAGCGTTCACATCCAACTCTACTTCTTCGTTATTAATAATCGCGTTTGAGCTATTAAGCGGCAATTCCATTTCTATCTCTTGATTTACGGCATGTACCATTTCTGTTTTTTCTTCCCATGTTACTTCAGCGCCCAAATCTCCAAAAATCCCCCGCAGAGGCACAAGGACTCGCTCTTCTTTCAAGACAGGTGATTGATCATATTCCTTTACATCGTCGTCGACCACAACAGTAATGCCTTCAGCAGCCGCTATAGGTCCCCAGGCCAAAAAACCAACCAAAAACAATAAGGCACCTATCCCAATTTTCTTCATTGCTACAACCTCCTCTACCCTTCTCTTACTCTTATTCGCTTTTTTTCTCTGTTTTCCTTTTTAATTCTACAAAGTAGTGTAAGCTTACATTCAATCACTCTTCCTAACGCAATCGCATGGTTTTCTTAGCTATTCCTGGTCTACTGCTTCTGATCACGACTGGCTGCAGTCTCTTTCAAACTTGCTATATCAAGCCAGCAGAAAATTTGTGCTGGCCTTCATCTTTAAAACCTGAGATTAACAAGGTCGACAATGCTGTTCTGTTTCTAAGTCTTTGGCTCGTTTAATCGCAAAGCCTTTTACTTTTTTACCTTTCCGCTTTAAAATTCGCACACTTAAATTTTTTGCTGCCCGGTCGGGTGCTACGACAATAATTGATTTCTCTCCCAGTACATTATGATGGCGTTTCAAATAAGCAAGTGGTAACTGTATGATCGATAAATGATTAGGCTCTACATTATAGAACTGTTCATCACTCACATCTACATAAATCCAATCCTCATGCTCTTTTAACTGAGAAGAGTGAACATCACGGACCCCAGGAACAGGAACGTAGCGTTGATATATTATATATGTAAGAAAAAGTAAAATCAGGATGATGACACCAAACCACATCGAGTCTCTTCTCCTCTCACGATTATTCTTTAACGGAGTAAATGATGCATCCGTTCCATACACTATCTAACTTTATAAAAGATTTCAAGGCTTAACTCTTAAAACTAAAAATAGATCGTTGTCTGTTATCTTTTTCACCTTGCGCTTGCTGCCTAGTATTGCTTTCCTGTACTCCAATTTATAAACCACATGCACAGTACGATACTAAACATCACTACCTATAACTCGTATGCCAAGGGGGCTAATGTTGTTAGTAGATTAATATAACCGTGGAATTCAGCGTACAAATTTGTTCTCTTTGCGTATTTGTCCACTCGTAATTCACCGTTTTGCATAACTAAGTGTTAGAGCAATTTTTTTTGCTTTAAATTGTTTTGTCGAAAGGAGTACCGAACATGACTACCGTTATGCATTTGAATTTACGAGTAGACCCCACTCAATATATTCCGCAAATTCGTCAAGTTCCCGGATATGACTATATCCACTTAGTCAGGCAGCCTAAATATATGACAGACCCCTCACTTTTAAATGAGCATGTATATTATCTTAATGAAATTTTTTCTCCAGGAGATTTTGTTAACAATAAAAACATTTCATTAATGCATGCTCACCATGGCCAGTTGGGGATATTGCTGCTTCCTTTTAAAGATAAAACAAATCTTCCCCTGGTCACCAGCATACGCGGCGCAGATGCCACCCTTTCTGAAGGAAGGCTTGGCTATTACGAGCACATGAAGATGCTGTTTGAAAAAGGAGAGCGCTTTTTTCCAGTGTGTCAATTTTTAGCTGACAGAATTAATGCCTGGGGATGCCCTTCCGAAAAAATCCAGGTTTTATACGGCGGGGTTGATTTGAGCCAATTCACGTACCGTCCTCCACAAATGAGAGAGTCACAAAATATTTTATCGATGGGAAGACTCGTAGAAAAGAAGGGCCATCACGTATTAATGCAGGCCTTCGCTAAAATCCGGGACAAGTTCCCTAAAGCCACATTAACCATTATCGGAAGAGGAGACCTCGAAGAACCGCTTCATTCTTTAGCTACCCAATTAAATTTAGGCGATTCTTTCCGCCTCTTAAAACAAATCCCTAAAGCTCAAGTACACGAGGAAATGGCTCAGGCTGACTTATTTTGCGCAGCCAGCTTAGAAGCATCCGACGGAAATGTGGAAGGCATTCCGAACACAGTCAAAGAAGCGATGGCAACAGGGCTTCCGGTTGTCTCAACAACACACGGCGGCATACCTGAATTAGTGACCAATCACGAAGATGGTGTCTTAGTTGAGGAAAATAACGTGAACCAGCTTGCTGAAGCGCTTGAATATATGCTGAAAAACAAACACTTATGGGAGCAATTCACCACCGCCGCACGGCAGACAGTTGAACAAAACTTTGACCAGACGAGGCAGCTTCAAGAACAAGCCAGATTATACGATGAACTGTTAGGAGGGTAAATATGGCTGATTTTACGAAGATTTCAGTTACCACCGGAGGGGAAAAATCGTTAATGGTTGATAACCCCACCTCCTACCCGCTTATAGGAATGGGGGCCCAAGGTGCCGTATTCAAACTGTCAGAAGAGAAATGTGTCAAAATCTATGCAAACACTGAACGAGCAAAAATGGAGGAAGAAGCTCTTAAAGCTGGACAACATCTGTCCTTTATGCCTACGTTATATGAGTCCGGAGACAACTATGTAGTGATGGACTACTTTAACGCTCCCGATTTAAAGCTATATCTTAAGAATTGCACGTTTATGCCAGAGTCTGTAGCTCGAAAACTATTAGATACCTTAAAAGCATTAAGACAAGAGAAGTATACCATGGTCGATGCTCCGCTGCGGCATGTGTTTGTGCTTGAAAATGAAGAACTAAAAGTCGTAGATCACGTACATGCATACACACGAGAGCATCCTGTCCCTATTAAATTGTTGCGAGAATTAAAAATGCTATTGTTAAGAGAATCCTTCCTCATGCATGCCGAAAAGCTAGAACCCGAGATGTATGAAGAGTGGCAGGAGTTTTTTGAAGCGAGAGACCTTGATTTCAGGGAAATTTCCGTAGCTTCCGGAGGGTCGGGAAGGGCGGTAAACGTGGACAGCGCTCTTCCGATGCCGCTCATTGGTCAAGGACATCAAGGGGCTGTCTACCGCGTTTCCGAAGATCAATGTGCTAAAATTTACGGCAAAGAAGAACATGCAAAACAAGAACAAGAAGTGCTCGTTTCCTGCCAGGACTTACCCTTCATTCCAAAAGTCTTCGAAACCAGCTCCAATTATGTTTTAATGGAATATCTGCTCGGCCCCGATTTGAATTCTTTTCTTAAAAAACAACGCTCTCTTCCAGAAGAAGTAACAAGGCAGCTGCTTGATATCTTAAAAACAATGGAAGAAAGAGGGTTTAAACAAATCGATGCCCCCCTCCGTCATACCATTATCACAAAAGAAGGCTATAAATTAATCGACCATGTGTATTCGTTCAGCCGCGAACAAGACCGGCCGCTCGAACTGTTCGACGATCTTCATCAATTAGACTATTTGGACGCCTTTTTGGAGCAGGTGCAAGCTATCGACCCAGAAACCTACAACAAATGGACTGAAACACCTATTCCGTTAAGAGATGAAGAACGCCTGCCAAACTATACAGGCCCGCATATCAAAGACTTCGAAGAAGAGTATATGAAAACGCCTGAACAAATAGCAAAAGAGTTGGTAGCATACACCGATACCCCAAAAGTAAACAGCGAGGACCCTCACTACGTCGTCAGATATGGTCCAGCAACTGAAGAGAAACCAGATATGCCAAAAACACAAGAGAAAGACAAGGAGCAAAAGAAAAAAGAGAAAGCAAAAAAGGAACAGAAAAAAAGATAAAAAATAAACCTTTACAGCTAGACAAGTTCATCAGCTGATTCTGCGGCATGGCTATCGCTTCTTGCGACTGCCATGCCTATTTTTTATCCTCACCTTCACAATAGGTCCAGTGGCTTTACACCTCAACCGCCTCGTAAGAATAGGTTCCATTTTCATACAAGAGAGCGTTCAGCTGGAAGCCAAAGGCCGCTCCGCCATCGATGCCAATCTTATCGTCGTCCGGGCTAAACCATGGCGCCGCCTTCTCTTGAAGGTTAGGCGTGGGGGTGTGGCCAAAAATAATTCTGCGGTCTTCCCCCGCTTTTGCTTTAGTAGACAGGAAAGGTTCCCTCATCCACAAGAAATGATCGGGATCCGCCTCCCAGAACTTCTTCAATTCTGGAGGGAAGCCCGCATGGACTGCTATATGGTCATCATCTGCGTAGTAGTATTGAAGGTTTTCCATAAATGTTACATGTTCAGGAAACTGATCAGCCAACTTGCGGCAGATCATTTCCACTCCTTCGTTCTCGATTTCTTCCGCTTCAAAATAGCTAAGCAATGTTTCTTTTCCGCCTTGATCAAGCCACATGGACCGGTCCATATCCCCCGGCCTGTTCATTAGTGAATGATGCATCCAATCATCATGGTTTCCTTTCAGGCACACAAGTTTTCCTCCCCTATTTTTCAAGTCAATAATATAATCAATTACCTGTTTAGAGGATGGGCCACGGTCTACGTAATCGCCGCATAATATTAAATGATCATTTGCACTGTTATAATCAATCTGCTTTAATAATCGTTGAAAAGCGTCCAAGCATCCATGAATATCCGAAATAAAAATTTTTCTCATCTTAACGGCTCCTCTCTTTACCTTCATTTCTAGATGAGATCCATATTTCCTGTACGATCTTTATCGTAACTGTTTGTTTTATCTGAACACTGGAGGTGCTATCATGCGTTTGTTTTCATTACTGTTGCTGTTGTTTATTCCCATTCTTTCATTTTGTTCCCCGCCGCTGGACCAAGACCCTCATCCAAAAGCAGCAGAGGAACGCGGCTTTTTTGAAAAACCTGACGCTGAAAAAGAAAGTGAGCCCCCCATTGACCTTTTCCAATATCCGCAAAGCGCAAGTGAGTGGGGAGAAGAAATTGACGGCGTAAAAACCAGGCTTGATACCAGCAAAAAAGTGCTGGCGTTAACGTTTGACGCTTGTGGAGGCGCTTTTGGCAGCGGCTATGACGAAGAATTGATTTCGTTTTTACAAGCTGAAGAAATACCGGCTACGTTATTTATAAGCGGCCAATGGGTCACTGATAATGAAGAAAACAAAGCACTTATGCAGGAACTCGCGGACGACCCGCTCTTTCAAATAGAAAATCATGGAAGAGATCATCTCCCCTTATCAGTGGACGGGCGCACAGCCTGGGGAATTGAAGGGACGTCCAGTCCAGAAGAAATAAAAAATGAAGTTGTTGAAAATCAAGAAATTTTAAACAAGTATACGACTAACGAACCTTCCTACTTTCGTGCAGGCACCGCCCATGTGGATGATGTTGCCGTCCAAATTGTAAATGATCTTCATCTGGAAATTGTAAATTATTCAATCGCTGGGGACGGAGGCGGCACTTTTACTAAAACAGAAGTGGAAGACGCTTTAGTAAACGCCCATCCCGGCGATATCGCTCTTCTCCATATGAACCAGCCTGAAAGCGAAACATTTGAAGGCGTAAAAGCTGCCGTATCCAATTTGCAGCAGGAAGGGTTTGAATTTGCAACCCTGGATGAATATGAGCTCAAATAAATGCCTGTCCTTCTGCTGCCGTCGGACTTATTAAAAAATGTTAACCAGGTCCAGCCTCCGGGCCTTCGTTCTTTCGCTCGTCAAAAAGAACTCCCTCAAATGGAAAAAACATGAGGGAGTTTACTATTTATGATCGGGAGTTCTTATCAAAGGCTCTATATAGCAAACGCTTCACTTGTTTAAGTACAAAACCAATTACAACAGCTCTTACGATGCGTCGAATAATCAGACCCATTTTCATTCACCTGCTTTCCTAAAGATTACTTATGTTATGTGTTATTCCCAACCAGGGAGGCAAAACAAACTAAAAGCTAAGCCCCCCTTCAAAAATACACGGTGCTTAGTACCGGAACCAACCGGCTCATTAATCCGTCTGATTTTCATCACCCTTTCATGCTCTGTCTCCTTCTTTTTTCTTTCTTCGGGGCAACCCTTTCATTACTGATCTTCTCCATCCAATTCAGCAGTTTTAAAAAACTAAAAACAAAATTCCTTGCTCTAAATCACGCGAAAGTGGGGAAAATGTCAAATACCGACATATTTTTATGAGTTCTTGGGAATGAAAAATATAGGATTGATAGAGGGGGCTGTACGTATGCAAGAACCAATAACTGCTCGAAAGCAATTGCTTTCACTTTATAAAGAAACAATAAAAAACGTGGAAAAAGATTCTTCTCGACCCACTTTTAAAGATCAGGGAAGACAAATGAGCGCAGATAATTTAGCTGTCTATGAGCAGATAAAATCAATCCCCTTTCAGAAAATAAACGAAGAATTGGAAGAACGAGGGTTAACCCCCTTCATAAATAAAGAAAGTCACCTTCTGAGCGCTTTTGAACGCCTGCTCCAGCATTTTGGGGAAGTAAAGGATGAAGGCGATTCTCTTAAGCGCCCTACGAAAAGAAACAGCCAAGCGCTCTTAGACTGGCGCAGTAAATTATTATTAGGGGGCCCAAGGCAAGGAGCCAATATCATGGTCACCTTAGACAGCAGCCGTCATCGTTCAATCGATGAATTGGAAAATCTTTGCCAACAAGGGATGACTCTTGCTCGTATTAACGGAGGAAGAGATGAGGAGAATATTCTAGCAGACTGGTTCAGCTGGGGGAGTCAGCTATCTGATTCGTATAGTTTGCGTATCGGCCTGGACCTTCCTGGTGACACCCTTCGTATCCCTTCTTTACAAAAAAAGAAAGGAATTCTAAAAGTGCCAGTTCGATATAATGAATATTTTATTGACGGCACTTTGACCCCAGTCACGACGCAAAGTATTGTCGAAAAACAAACAGTGGATCAATCGACTTTCACGTTATATGTTAAAGACATTTCGCTTTCGTCTTTTAAAAAAGGCGATAAACTAAAATTCCATGACTACAGAGGCAGAAAACGAAAACTTCACGTTTTAACAGACCCAGTTGGCGATAACCTTCAAGTACGCCTCTACCGGAACGCCTATATTGAAAACCAAACGACACTGTATTACAAAAAGAAAATGATCGGGACGATTTCGGGTATTCCTTCTTCTCCTGTCACCCTGTCAGTAACCGACGGAGACAAGCTCCGTATTCGTTTTGATTCTTCCGCTCCCGAAGACCATATGGAAGAAGATGGAGCATTTGTAATAAACTCTCCTGCTGCTAAATTCTTTGAAAACTTGCAGGCAGAAGAACCCTTTTTAATAGATGATGGAAAGATTTCTGGCGTTGTTCAAATCAGCACACCAGAATATGTTGAATTACTTGTGCAACACCCTAAAGACCAACGTTCTCCGATTGAAGAACAACGAAGTATCGTTTTTCCAGAACAAAAAAACCTTTCTCCTTCCCTCTCCAACCCTGATAGAGAGCTGTTAGAGAAGTGGGGAAAACAAAGTGATTTCATTCTCTTATCATTTGTTGAAAATGCGGAGCAATTACAGGAATTAAAAAAAGAGCTCGAACGTTTGAATTTAACACACCTAGGAGTGATGGCAAAAATCGAATCCGAACGAGCTGTAGAAAATATTGACACCATTCTTAAAGAAGGTTTATCTTTTCAAAAGTTTGGCGTTATGTTGGGCCGCGGAGACTTACTTGCGATGGTAGCCAGTGATGAATTGCCTCATATGCAGCGTACCGTTTTAAAAAGTGCAAAAGCCGCTCATCTCCCTGTCATCATTGCCACCGGGCTGTTGCAGCGCACCGCAAAAACGGGCCAAGCACATCAAGCAGAATTAATTGATGTGGAAGCTGCCAAAGAAGCTGAAGGGGTAATGCTAAATAAAGGAAACTATACGAGTAAAGCCGTTTCCTTAGCTAAAGCTATCTTAGAAAAATGAGGGGGTGGAGCGGTGATTTGTAACACTGCTATGTAATTCTTCAGCAGCCATTTAATCGGGCTGTCTCATAAGTCGGTTGATGGCGAAAGCAGCAGGAATATGCTCGCTTTCACCACAGGCAACACGTACAAGCGCGACAGCTGCTTCACCTTTACGATGTTTGCTGTCGCTGTGTCTTCTTTGCCATGGGCCAGGGTACAGCCTCCTTTTGGGCCGCAACCGCTCCCTGCCGGCCCTCCACTCAATTGCAATGCCTGCAGGAGCCTCGCATATTCCAGGTGCTGGGTTACTTTCACATTTTAAATAAACCTATTGGTAAACCTTTATTTTTGATTATTACTTTTGGTCTTCCGGACCTTCATGAATGCCTAAAGCAATCTTGGCATACCTGGACATCATGCTTTTATCCCATGGTGGATTCCAGACAATCTCGACATCTACATCATTAATTTCCCCAAACTCCTGCAAATCGGAGAGTGCTTTTTTTATATCGGAAACAATCGTTCCAGCTAGTGGACATCCCATCGAGGTAAGGGTCATTTCTACTTTAACATTTGATTGTTCATCTACATGAATTTCGTACACTAAGCCAAGATTAACAATATCAACCCCCAATTCTGGGTCAATTACTTGTTCTAATTCGCCCATGACACGTTCTTTTAGTTCTTCTTTTTCTTCTAAAGTCAAGGCAAAGTCACCTCCTGCTAATCAAAAAATCTACCTAAATTTACTATACTCTGCTTGCTTTAATTATAAACCAAGAATTTTGTTCTATCATCCTTTACGCTTTCTGACTGTTGTTTTTCTATATCCTAATAGAACATTCCACTGTCCCTTTATGGTAACGATTGCAAATATAGCTATCATTTACCTCCTCATCCCTATTATAGTCCGTATTTCATTAAATATTTTTTGACTTGACCAATTTGTATAGGCAAGTTAGAATTACGTTTGGTTGAACTATTTGTATATACAAGATAGTTTATGAAAACGCGTACACCGCTAAGTTTATATTTGAAAACGATTACGAGGGGGAGAAAGGAATGGCGAAAGTCACCAAACAAGCGGTTGAACAAATTGTTGAAGCCATTGGTGGAAAAGATAACATTTCAACCGCCACTCATTGTGTCACTCGGCTTCGGATTGTTCTGCACGATGAAAGTCAAGTTGACCAAGAAACGTTAGAAGAAATTGATATTGTCCGCGGAGCCTTTAGCAGCGGGGGCCAATACCAAATTATTATTGGCCAAGGTGCAGTAGAAAAAGCGTATGACCATTTAACGTCTATAACTAACCTGGAGGAAGCTTCAAAAGATGATGCAAAAGCTGCTGCATCACAAAATATGAATTGGCTGCAACGCGGAATAAAAATGCTTGCTGATATTTTCATTCCGATCTTGCCGGCAATTGTTACTGCTGGTCTTTTGCTTGGGCTTAATAACCTACTTACCGGGCCTGATATTTTTTATGAAGGGCAATCCGTCATTGATGTGCACACCCAGTGGGCAGATTTAGCTGACATTATTGCCTTAATCGCCAACACTGCGTTTGCTTTTCTGCCTGCATTAATCGGTTGGTCAGCTGTTCATAAATTTGGCGGGAGTCCACTACTCGGGATTGTGCTTGGATTAATTTTAGTAAATCCAGACTTATTAAATGCATGGGAGTATCCGGACGCGCTCGAAGAAGGTAGTGTACCGACATGGAACTTATTTGGACTTGAAATTGAACAAGTTGGATATCAAGGTCAAGTGCTGCCCATCCTGCTTGCTTCTTATATTTTGGCTAAAATGGAAATAGCCTTGAAAAAACGAGTACCAGACGCTATTCAAATGCTTGTCGTAGCACCTACCGTCTTGCTAGTTACCGGTTTCCTTGGTTTTATTATTATCGGTCCGGTGATGTTTACAGTCGGAGATGGTATCACCACATTCTTTGTCAATACATTTGAGCAATTTGCTTGGTTAGGTGGACTCTTGTATGGACTACTGTACGCACCGCTTGTTGTGACCGGCCTTCACCATACTTTCCTAGCCGTGGATCTACAGCTGGTTGGAAGTACAGGAGGCACCTTCTTATGGCCGATCTTGGCTTTATCTAATATTGCTCAAGGTTCTGCTGCATTTGCCATTATGCTTGCTACCCGCAGCGAAAACATGCGAGGTCTTTCTTTATCAAGTGGTATATCAGCCTGGCTGGGAGTTACAGAACCTGCAATGTTCGGGGTTAATTTACGCTACCGCTTCCCGTTCGTCTGTGCGGTGATCGGAGCGGCAATTGCTGCCACCTATATTTCGATTAGCAACGTGCTTGCTACTTCGATTGGGGTCGGCGGTGTGCCTGGAATCTTCTCTATATTCCCAGAAGATTGGATGCCGTTTATCATCGGCATGGTTATCGTCATGATTGTTCCATTTGTACTAACTTATCTTTATGCTAAGATACGAAAAGTTGACGTTTAAAAAAACAAGCTCCCTTCGTTGTCCGCAGACAATTGATGGGAGCTATTCCTTCCTTATTTGCAACTATATTTCTTATGGTGGTGAAACGATATGAATGAATGGTGGAGAAAATCCGTCGTCTATCAAATATACCCGAAGAGTTTTAATGACACGACGGGGAATGGGGTAGGCGACATTAATGGAATTATTGAAAAGCTTGATTATTTAAAGACACTGGGAGTTGATGTCATCTGGTTGACTCCGATTTATACCTCGCCTCAGCGCGATAATGGCTATGATATTGCTGATTATTACTCCATTCATGAAGAATATGGGACGATGGCTGACTTCGAACGCCTATTAGATGAAGCACATAAACGCGGCATCCGTGTAATTATGGATATTGTCGTGAACCACACATCAACAGAACATCCATGGTTTAAAGCTTCACAGCAAGGAAAAGATCAACCATACCGTGACTTTTACATTTGGAAAGATGAGGTGGATGGAGATGTACCAAACAATTGGCAGTCAAAATTTGGAGGAAGCGCCTGGGAATTTGATGAGAAAACGAATCAATACTACCTTCATTTGTTTGATGTTACGCAAGCTGATTTAAATTGGGAAAATGAAGAGGTTCGCGAAGCTGTATATGAAATGATGCATTACTGGTTTAACAAAGGGGTGGATGGGTTTCGTCTCGACGTCATTAATTTGATCTCAAAAGATCAGTCTTTCCCTAATGATGATGGCATCCAGCCGCCGGGGGACGGCCGCAAATTCTACACAGATGGACCTAGAGCGCATGAATTTATGCAAGAGATGAATAAAGAAGTCTTTTCTAAATATGATGTCTTAACCGTCGGTGAAATGTCTTCCACTACTATCGACCATTGCATTAAGTATACGCGTCCAGACCGAAATGAATTAAGCATGACGTTTAACTTTCACCATTTAAAAGTCGATTACCCAAATGGTGAGAAATGGGCCATTGCCGACTTTGATTTTATAGCCTTAAAAGACATTTTATCGACATGGCAAAAAGAAATGCATGCTGGTGGAGGCTGGAACGCTTTGTTCTGGTGCAATCATGACCAACCACGGGTAGTCACTCGGTATGGTAATGACGCTGCTTACCATAAGGAATCGGCTAAAATGCTTGCTACCACCATCCATATGATGCAGGGCACACCTTACATTTATCAAGGTGAAGAGTTTGGAATGACAGACCCTAAGTTTGAAGCCCTTGATCAATACCGCGATGTGGAGACGCTCAACTACTATGAACTCATGAAAAAAGAAGGCAAACCACATGATGAGATTATGGAAATCATCCAAGCGAAGTCTCGTGATAATTCCCGGACCCCCGTGCAATGGGACGAGACAGAACAAGCCGGATTTTCCACAGGCACCCCCTGGATTGATGTGGCATCAAATTATAAAGAAATCAATGCAGCTGAAGCTGTGGCGGATGAAGAATCGATCTTCCATCACTACCGCAAACTGATTGAGCTGCGAAAAGAATATGATATTATCACTTATGGAGACTATGAACTCCTGTTTCCAGAAGACCGAAATGTTTTTAGTTATATTCGCACCTTTGAACAAGAACAGCTGCTTGTTGTCAGCAACTTTTATGGAGCTGAAACTACTTTCGAGCTTCCGGAAGAGTACCAACATGCGCCGAACAAACACGTGGCTGTCTTATTATCCAATTATAAAGATTCAACTACTGACCTCTCTTCTCCACTTACGTTGCGTCCGTATGAATCTATTATTTATCATATAACTTAAGCATGATATGATGCGTTAGGTGATAGCCGATGAAAAAAAAATATTTAGAGATCTATGACAAGATTCGATCTGAGATACGAGATGGCTCCTATACTGCTGGAGAATTACTGCCGTCTGAACATGAATTAAGCACCCTTTACCAAACGTCGCGCGAGACGATTAGAAAAGCGCTGAACCAATTATCAGAACACGGCTTTATTCAAAAGCAGCAAGGCAGAGGTTCAATTGTGCTTGATGTTGAGAAGTTCAATTTCCCGGTTTCCGGTCTCGTCAGCTTTCAAGAACTCTCCCCTAAACTCGGTGAAAACGTAGTAACTGAAGTAACTGCTTTTTATGAAGATAAATGTGACTCCCATGCTGCAAATCAGTTAGAGGTCGCTGAAGCTGAACCAATCTGGCGCTTGAACCGTGTCCGCGAAGTGGATGGTGAACGTATAATACTTGATAAAGATATTCTGCTGCAACGAGTCCTCCCTGACCTTACGAGCGACATTGCGGCAGGATCACTTTATGAATACATGGAAGAAGAGCTTGATTATTGTATTAGCTTTGCCAAAAAGGAAATTACGGTAGAAGAAGCTACAGAAGAAGACCGAGTACATTTGGACTTAGAGCAATTCGCGTCGATTGTCCTCGTTAAAAACTATGTATATTTAGAAAATGCCACTTTATTTCAATATACTGAATCAAGACACCGGACAGATCGATTTCGTTTTGTTGATTTTGCCAGAAGAAGATAAAATGTATTAGGGCTGTCCCAAAAGCTTAGTTACAACTTCCTTCAATAACTAACTTAAGGACAGCCTCTCTTTTTTATGGGAAGAATGCTTTTACACCCACTTCTCTCACCAATATTTCCTTTTATTGCTACCTTCCTCTCGTGTATAATGGTAATTGTATGATTTTTCAGATAAAGGAGGGCATCTTTTGAACCGAAATGATTTAATTGCACCTGAAATTTATAATGTAACCTCTGAAATGGAATCGTTATCTATTGAGGGGGAGCAGACAGCTATCCGGTGGCTGAATGAACATAGTAAGCGCCGCAGTTTATCCTACTCACAATTGACTGAAGAAATGAATCGCTACGCCAATGTCCTTACTCGAGCTGGTTTAAATAAGGGAGAGCGAGTATTAATTATCCTTCCCCGCTTACCCGAAGCTTATATCGTCTATTTAGCTTGTTTAAAAGCGGGTCTTGTGGCTGTGCCGTGTTCTGAAATGCTGCGGGCAAAAGATTTAGATTATCGCATGCACCATTCAGAGGCAAAAGCGATTATTGCTTACCACAGTGCTATCAATGAAATCAATCAAATGGAAGACGGAAGCATTGAATATTATTTTATCGTAGGTCAAGACCGACATAATTGGGCCCGATTAGAGACGCTTGCACAGGCAGAGGAAACAACATTTGAAACAGTCTCCACCCATCGTGAGGATATCGCTTTTTTATCTTACACCTCAGGTACAACGGGCAATCCTAAAGGTGTCGTTCATTCACACGGCTGGGGCTACGCTCATTTAAGAACCGCGGCAAAAGGATGGCTGGACGTGCGGTCCAAAGATGTGGTTTGGGCAACTGCAGCACCTGGCTGGCAGAAATGGATTTGGAGCCCTTTCCTGTCTACTATTATGCTGGGAGCGACTGCATTTGTGTATCACGGACCTTTTAATGCCCATACGTATCTAAAGTTGTTACAAGATGAACAAATAAATGTGCTTTGTTGTACCCCGACTGAATATCGATTGATGGCTAAAGTAGACCAGCTCTCATCATATAAGCTTGAGCACTTGCGCAGTACCGTCTCAGCAGGGGAACCGCTCAACCGCCCTGTCATCGAAGCGTTTAAGACGGCATTTAACCTTGACGTGCGGGACGGGTATGGACAAACTGAAAACACACTGCTTGTTGGCACCCAACTAGATATGACCGTAAAACCCGGTTCAATGGGAAAACCGACCCCAGGAAATGATGTGGAAATCATTGATGAAAATGGCGAAGTTGTAAACGTAAATGAAGTGGGCGACATTGCTGTTCATAAGGACGCTCCTGCCCTTTTCCAACATTATTACAAAGAGCCTGAAAAAACGAAAGCAACTTATCGAGGAGATTGGTATCTAACCGGAGACCTGGCCAGTAAAGATGAGGATGGCTATTTTTGGTTTGAAGGACGCAGCGATGACATCATCATCAGCTCTGGCTATACGATCGGACCATTTGAAGTCGAAGATGCGTTAACCAAACATGATGCTGTGCAGGAATGTGCAGTCGTCGGAGCTCCTGATGAAGTAAGGGGGAACATCGTAAAAGCATACGTTGTATTAAAAAAAAGGAACAATAAAGTCAATGAAGAAG
Organism: Salsuginibacillus kocurii DSM 18087; assembly: GCF_000377705.1. Lineage (GTDB taxonomy): Bacteria > Bacillota > Bacilli > Bacillales > Marinococcaceae > Salsuginibacillus > Salsuginibacillus kocurii. The sequence continues at coordinate 175,771 of NZ_KB898623.1, forward strand.
AATTAATTCACATACTTCAAGAACATACGAAGAAATGGACCGCTCCCTACAAATACCCACGAAAAATAGAGTTCGTCCATGAATTGCCAAAAACCAACTCTGGAAAGATTCGCAGAGTGGAATTACGACAGCGAGAACGTGAGCAGTCAAATGTATAACGCGTTTTACCATTAATAAAACGGGAAGAGCTTTAATGCCCTTCCCGCTTTATAGTTATTATCGAACTCATTCTCCTTCGCCCTTTAACTCTTCTGCATTTGGAGGTAGCGATGATGCAGGGCCTGTAAACTTCTTCTTAAGAGATTAATCATTTCTTCTGAAGCAAATTCCCCGTTTTCATTTATTTGATTTTGAACCTTACCAATGAACACTTCCGGTTGCTCTACTACGTAAGCACCTGTCGCTGCCAGGGTCTGCTTCACTTGAACTTGAGCTAATGCAGTGCCTAAAGGAGCTGGTGAAGCTCCAGCTACTGCTGCTGGTTTTTTAGCCAACACATTCGTATTCGTTACACTACCTGCCCAATCAAGCGCATTTTTTAACACCCCAGGCATCCCGTGGCTGTATTCCGGAGTCACAATGTAAAGCGCATCATGTTCATCGATAAGTTTTTTAAAGTACGCTACTTCGTCAGGATCGCCCCCTTCTTCATCATCTGCGTTAAATAAAGGCACAGCATCTAATGAAAAGGTAGTTACTTGAACCCCAGTTGGAGCATGAGACTTTAATTCGGCTAAGACTTTTTTGTTAAAGGAGTCTTTTCGTAAACTACCGGCAATTCCTAAAACCTTAAGAGAACCATTCTCCATAGGACTTCCTCTCCTTTTGTGATATGTTACGTCTCCGTATGGGCTCCTTCAGTGGGAAAAGCAACAACTGAAGACTAAGCAGGGCGGGCTTTCTGCGCAAAGCAAGCATATTTCAGCTGCGCTGTTTTCCGAGAACAGACTTATGGAACAACCCCACTTTTTAATTTGGATATGAAGCTTGCTTATGATGGAGCGTACGTTCGGCCCGACGCTTGAACGTTCGATAAAGTACAAAAAAGATAGCCAAAAACAAGCCATACACTAAGATCACGTAAAGTAATTGACCAGGATCTGTAGTGACAAGCGTGCCGATCGTTGCAAAGAGAATCATAGATGGCACTTTGCCAGCAGACGATGCAATAGCATAAGGCCAAAACCTGACACGGCTAATTGCGGCGTAACAATTTATAATAATGCTTGGGATAACTGGTATTAAGCGGGTAATCAACAAAGTGAAAAATGCGTTTTTTTCAAAAAGAACGGTAATTCTATGAAGCGCTTTATACCGGGTAATCATCTTGACGCCCCAGTCATGATACCCGTAACGTACAAATAAAAACATAAGAATAGATGCGGCAGCAGAACCGAACCACACAACAAAAGACCCTAAGACAGGCCCGTAAGAAGCGCCGGTGATCCCCCCGATTATTGGATACGGAATAATAGGAAATAAAGAAAACATCGTAGCCGCAATCATAGTTAGCGATACATATTCATGGCCATCACTTTGAATCCATTGGGCTACGCCTTCTCCGTACTGATAAATAAAATAACCAATAATAATGTATAAGAGTGGAATAAACCACTTTTTTGTCATAAGCTCCCCCTGCTCTCCATAGTGTTTCTTCTTATCTACTGTAACATGAACATTTTTTAAAAAGCGATCAGAAACACTGAAGTTAAAGGGGTGAAGCCATAACCTTGCGCTGTAAGTCCCTCTGTGCTTAAACCACTAAATGATCAGGATCCTCCCCATTTAATACTTGCAGAATGTGACGTGCTGTCATGCGAGCCATCTCCATACGTGTATTTACACTCGCGCTACCAATATGCGGAGTAGCTACAACATTTGACAAAGTGAGTAATGGGTGGGTACTGGCAATCGGTTCCCCTTCAAACACATCTAATCCTGCTGCGTAAATGTCATTGCTTTTTAAAGCTGCATATAGTGCTTCTTCATCAACAGTACCCCCGCGTGACACATTAATTAATATGGCTGTCTTTTTCATTTTTTGAAGTTCGTCTTTTCCAATTAAGTGATGGGTTTCCTTTGTATATGGGGTGAGTAAGCAGACATAATCAGACTTCTCCAGAAGCTCGTCAAAAGAGGCAAACACCGCTCCGCTTATTCGTTCTGCTTCATAATTTCTGCTGCGATTATTATATACGACTTCCATTTCAAATCCCTTGGCCCGTTTCGCAAGAGCAGAACCGATTCGTCCCATGCCAATGATGCCAAGCGTAGCGTGAGAAATATCTTGTCCAGTCAAGAAAAACGGGGACCAGTTATTCCATTCATCTCTACGGATGGTATCCATCCCTTCAGGTATCCTTCTTGCTGTAGCCATTAGTAATGCAAAAGCCAAATCAGCCGTAGTGTCAGTTAAGACGCCTGGTGTATTAGTTACCCGGATGCCACGTGCTTCACAAGTCGATATATCTATGTTGTTATATCCCACTGCCATATTGGCTATTACTTTTAAGTTTTGAGCTTGGTCTAGTAATTCAGCATCAACAGTTTCAGTAATCATACAAAATAACGCTGCTGCATCTTTTATTTGTGCTTCTAACTCGGAACGGGGGATAGGCTTTTCTTCTTCCTCCCACATATACACTTGGCAGCGCTTACTAAGTTGGTCATATATTTCAGTTGGTAATTTTCTAGTTACTACCACTTTTGGTTTCATGAAAAATACCCCCTTCAAATTTATGTGTTTATTCCTTGCCCTATCTTCCTTCTCTTTCTTATTGTATAATTTGTGCCTTTATTTGCAAAATAAAATCCTTTTTCCCCTGTATATCTACAAATCTTTTTAAAGGTTTTGCCATTTGCCAGCTTCCGTTTATAATTAAAGTGTACTTACTGAAATTTTCTGACGAGAGGGGATAGTTGTAACGTGAGTTATCGAACAGAAAAAGACACACTAGGCGAAATGCAAGTACCAGCTGAAAAACACTGGGGTGCTCAAACACAAAGAAGTCTTCAGAACTTTCCAATCGGCAGCGAAACCATGCCAATAGACGTTGTGCGCGGCTTTGCAGTTTTAAAAAAAGCAGCTGCCTTAAGTAACCTTGAACTAGGTAACCTAGAAAAAAACAAAGCTGAAGCAATCTCTCAAGCGGCAGATGAAGTAATTAATGGAGATTTGGATGATCATTTCCCACTCGTTGTGTGGCAAACTGGAAGTGGAACACAGTCTAATATGAATATGAATGAAGTGCTTGCCCGTCGTGGAACTGAATTGTTAAAAGGTGAAGATGATGAATTCATCCATCCAAATGATGATGTCAACCGTTCGCAAAGTTCCAATGATACCTTTCCAACGGCCATGCATGTTGCTGCAGTAACAAAAGTTGAAGATGACCTTTTGCCTGCACTTACTAACTTAAAAAGCACCTTAGCTGAAAAAAGCAAAGCTTTTAATGACATTATTAAAATTGGCCGGACCCACCTTCAAGATGCAACCCCTCTTACGCTTGGCCAAGAAATCAGCGGCTGGCACCGCATGCTGGAAAAAAGCGAACAAATGATTAAAGAAAGCGTTGAACACCTCCGTGATTTAGCAATCGGTGGTACAGCGGTAGGGACAGGCATCAATGCTCATCCTGACTTCGGAGATTTGGTTGCTAAGCATATTTCAACAGTAACAGGAAAAACGTTCCGCTCTGCTCCAAATAAGTTCCACGCTCTTACAAGTCATGACGATACTGTTCATGTACATGGAGCGATTAAAGGCTTAGCTGCAGATTTAATGAAAATTGCAAATGATGTACGTTGGTTATCCAGCGGCCCACGCAGTGGAATTGGAGAATTAACGATTCCAGCAAATGAACCAGGGAGCTCAATCATGCCAGGAAAAGTCAACCCAACACAATCGGAAGCACTCACAATGGTTACAAGCCAAGTGATGGGTAATGATGCTACGATTGGCTTTGCCGCAAGCCAGGGAAATTTTGAATTGAATGTCTTTAAGCCCGTTATCATTTATAATTTCTTGCAATCCTGTGAATTGCTCGCTGATTCAATGACTGCCTTCAATGACAAATGTGCAGTAGGGCTTGAACCTAATAATGATAAAATAGAAGAACATGTTCGTAACTCCCTGATGCTTGTCACAGCCCTCAACCCACATATTGGCTATGAAAATGCAGCAGCCATTGCTAAAAAAGCCCATGCTGAAGGAAAGACCTTAAAAGAAGCTGCTCTAGACAGCGGCCAATTAACAGAAGAAGAATTTCATGAGATTGTGGATCCTTCCAAAATGGTTGGACCAACGAGTTAATAAGAAAAGCCGTCCCTCTTTCCCGGGACGGCTTTTCTTATTCCACCGTTGCCTTGACCCAATGGACGGTAAGATAAAACAGCTTCTCACTTTAAAGAAAACTTGGCAAAGCCAAGCTACGGTACAGACTGAGCCTTAGTTGCGCTTATACCGTTTCCATCAACTATTTAGACATTCTTACGGTGTAAAATAAGTGTCTTTCTCCTCCTCTAATTAATAACGGAATACCGGAAGTTTTCAAAAAACTTATGTATCGACTTATCTCAATTTACTACGTCAGCATCCAAAGAAGGGGCACCACTTAGTTTTGTTGCTTCACCGGCATGCAGAGCCCCTCTCCTTGATAGATTGACTACTAATAAAAGTAAGACCCCCAGATTCCAGGCCTTATCTCAACTGTATTTCCTTTGGTAAGAAAATTCCTTCAGAAACATGTATCAGCTGCGAGCCTGTTCTCTGCTTCCATTTTTCTCGTATAATACGTACGATCAGCCTTCCACCCTTGTCCCCTCTCTTGACCTATAGGGTCTTAACGCTTACTCATCGTATGTATAACGAACCACATACTTGTTTGACCGAAGTTTTTTTATCTCTACACTTGGCCCTACTTCATATCCATTTTCCCAATTGTCTTCAAGCTTAGCTTTTATACATCCTGCCTGAAATTTTGAACGAAAGGTCTGCTTCCAATAAATCCACCTTGGCGTCGTCACGGCTTCCATATCCTATCGATGCTCCTTCACTTGTAATTTTTATTCATTGTACCGAACGTGTTTGTTTCTTTCCAGTTATAAGCTTTCGTTTATCATTTTGTCTAATAGAGACCAGTTTATACGTAATCAGCTAAACTGATCTCTACTGTTACTACCCTTTACATAAACAGAAAGGGGGAACAAACACTATCCGATGAGCTCTTCATCTTCACGCTTTTTTATTTCATCGTTCTTCCGGTTTTCCTCTCGGTCTCTCATGCGGTGAGCGAGACGGGCAGAGGCGCTAGCTGCAATACTGCAGACAAGATCATCCAGAAACGTATGAACTTTCTCTTTTTGCGTATCGAGTTCTTTAATAATGCCCACTTTTTCTTTATCTAAATAGCCAAATGTTGTCACAGCAATACTCCCAAATCCAAACACTGAGCCTAGGGCAATGGTTTCATCAACGCCGAACAATCCTTCGTCTGTATCCACCAATGACTGCAAGGGCTCAGATAGCATATTTTTTTCTGCCAGCTGGTCAAGTTCAATCCCTACCAGGATAGCATGTTGAATTTCTCGTTTACAGAGCACTGCATCTGCACTTTCAATGCAATCTTCCATTGTTAAATTATCTGAATATTTGGCTTGCATATCATAAACAATTTGAGCGATATCTTTTACATAAACACCACGGTTTTCTAAAGCCTCTCTTGCCGCTTTTTCAACTAAATTGCATGGTACTGGGTCTTTCATGTGAATCAACCTCCTTCTAACTTCTATTCTAGCATACTCTTGCTTCTCGTTTTGTTAGTAGCCATATGGTACAATACCTCATGATAATTGAGCTAAACATAAGACTGCATCTAAAAAAGGGGGCTAGATATGGAAGGAGAAATGAAAGTTATTCATATAGACAGTGAATACTTACAGGAAAGGGTTCAAGTAAAGCTCTATATTCCTCCTAATTACAACGATTTGTATACGTACCACCTAGCAATCACACAAGATGGGCAGGATTACTTTCATCTGGGTAAAATCGGTCGTAAAATGGAAGAGTTTATCCTTGAGGAAAATGGCGAAGAAACGATCGTAGCCGGTATTGTCTATCCGAGCGTTAATGTGCGTAGAGCTTGGCTTCACCCTGATTCCAACCAGCACTCTTCCTACTTACATTTTTTGGTACGCGAGTTACTTCCTATACTAGAGGAACGCTTCCACACCTATGAGCTGCCCTTCGGCAGAACATTAATAGGAGATTCCCTTGGCGCTACAACTGCCTTGAATGCATGTATTCGTTATCCCAGCTGTTTTGCCAGAGCTATTTTGCAATCTCCTTATGTGAACGCTTCTTTTCTTGAGGCTGTCAAACATGCTGAAAAATTATCCTCTGCTGACCTTTATCACTCGATCGGACTTCAAGAAACTCGGGTTCACACAACTGACCAACGAATACTTGATTTTCTATCACCAAATCGTGAATTAAATCAAATCCTGCAAACCCAGGTTGAAAACTACACATACAAAGAATTAGAAGGAGACCATACCTGGGTCAGCTGGGAACCAGACTTAAAACATGCATTGTGGTACATGTTTCAGTAAGCAGATATACGGGTATACAATAATGATATCTATACCCGGGGGTTAAATACGGAAAGGGAGGGTTTTTATGCTTTCGTATGGCATCGCTATTTTTCCTTCAAAATCATTGCAGGACCAAGCAAATGCTTACCGTAAACGATATGATTCACATTATCTGCATATTGTGCCTCATGTTACGTTAAAAAGCATTATTCCGTTAACGAGCGAGGAAGTGCCAGATGCCATGTCGGAAATAGAACATATCGCAAACGAAACCCCTCCATTTCCGATGCATGTATATAAAGTTGATACCTTCCATCCAAAAGAAAACAAAATCTTTTTCAAGATTGCACCTGACAAAACACTGGCCGGTTTATATCAACGCTTAAACGAGGGATGGCTTGGTGACAAAGGTGGTTCTCCTCGGAAGTTCATTCCACACCTGACGGTCGGTCAAGACCTTAGCAACGATGAACATTTTGATGTGGTGGGCCGCTTGCAACTGAAAAATATCGATCATTGTGAATATATTGACCGTATTCACCTTTTATACCAATTAGATAATGACTCATGGGCGGTATACGAAACATTCCGCTTACTCGGAAAGGAACGAAATCAATCGTGATAACCGTTACAGAATGCCAAACAGAGCAAATGCGAAAGGATGCGTACCACGTACGCTTTACCGTTTTTGTTGAAGAACAACAAGTTCCAGAAGAAGAAGAAATCGACGACCTTGAAGAAGAAGCTGTTCACTTTACAGCATATGATGAAAAGACGCCTGTTGGTGCAGGCAGGCTTCGCCTCATAGATAAAAAGGGCAAAGCCGAACGAATGTGTGTTCTTCCCTCTTACCGCAAAAAAGGAGTTGGGCGTCAGCTTATGGAGTGGCTCGAACAACGAGCAAAAGATGAAGGTGCAGAAAAAATCGTTTTAAACGCCCAAGTTCAAGCAAAACCGTTTTATCAATCCATTAATTATGAAGTGACTTCGGGTCAGTTTTTAGACGCCGGCATCCCCCATGTCACAATGGAAAAACAATTGTAAAGAATGAGGAGCTGTCCGAGAAAGGACAGCTTTCTTCATATAACCCTTCCTTTTTGCTGAGATTTGACTCCTTCCCTCAAACGATCAAGCTTAACTTATTGTCCTGGTCGCTTAATCATTTAGTTCAACCCTTACAGCTGTTTTCTGTACCCTGTGCTGATTGAACACATAACTTTTGCTCGATAAATACCCACTCTGCTTCCTTACGGCGGACCAAGGCTGTTACATATGCCGTGACTGCTGTCCGATATAAGGCCCACTTAGGAAGGTTGTCGATTGTTACATTATATGCTGAGCACGTTGTAGCAATCACGTCGGTTAAAGGCAATGGAGACTGCTGTTGAATGAGATCTGCGATTGACTGATAAATAGCTTGATGTCGCTTTAAATTCATCTCCAAGGTTGTTGTGCCATCTGCTTCAAAGTCTCCATGTCCTGGTAATACTCCGACTCCGTTAGATACAGCAGCTTGGACTTGCTCGATTGACCGAATTGTTTCCTCATAATCGACAATAAATGGAATGGCATGTTTTTGAAGATATTCTTCGCCAAAATAACTATCGGCAGCATATAGAATGCCATCACACATGACCCCGACCTGTTCATGGCTGTGTCCCTTTAATGATAAAATCTCAACCGCCAGTGTACCAATAAAGCACCTCCCTTCTTCTACAGTTTCCTCTACCTTAATGGCAGGGCCTTCTAAAAATTTTGTCCGCAACTCAGCAGGTGGCTCATTACCTTGAAACAAATACAACGGTTCAAGCTTTGGAAACGATAATACTGCTTGTTCTAACGGAGGAGCTAACACAATAAGCTGATGCTGCTTAGCGAGCCAATCAGCCCCCCCAAAATGGTCGGCATGGGCATGAGTAATTAATAGATGCGTGAGCGGATACCCCCCCTCTGTGACCGCTTTAACTGCTTGTTTGGCCTGTCTTTTTTCCAATCCTGCATCAATAAGCAATCCTGTCTCACCGTCTGTAATATATCCAATATTGACGTTTCCTGCTATGTAATAACAGCTGGGCGTAAGTCGAATCATCCTGCTCCTGCTCCTTCCCTACATTTCTCCAATTCATCTTATATAACTGGTCATGTTAAACGTTAATCTTGCTTTTCGCTTCAAGCTGTTCACTTTTTGCAGGAGCATCGCACCTTCTGCTTTCAAAACTCTCCCTTACAAATGCCTAATAAACAAGTAGAACATCAGTGAGGTAAAATAGACTCCCATCCAATTTTGGAGTTTTCAGGTGAATATATATACTCTCAATAAAAAAGAACGCACCGTAGTACGTTCGACATTAGACTCTAAACCCCTGCATCAATTTCTCTTCCTTTATTTGTGATTTCCTGCTCGATTTCACGCCGCTTGTTTAATTTTTGCCAGTGCTCTTCGAACCGACCGTCATCCCGCTCATTTCTAAGGATGAAATTCATAAAACTGACATTTTCAGCTGGAGGAACGGGTTGAACCAGAGGCCTTTCTTTTTCAGCTCTTTGCCCATACTTTACCGCCGTTTCATTTTGCGTAGGTGGTACATAGCCCATTCGTTCACTCTCCTTTTTTATAAATTCTTTTATGAACAACTACCCTTTTTTCAATAAAATCAATCATGAAAGATTGACTCCCCAAGAATGGGTATTTCTTTGAACACGCATTGACGTTCACCTACATAGAATGTAGCGAATAACCAAAAAAGGAGTGAATTTGTGTGAGCTGTGGCAAAGATTTCAAAAGCGGTAACTGCGTTTGTGACGCCGTTCTAGCAATTCATGAAGCACAAAAAGCTGTTCAAAAGAAAGGCGAGTGTGTCAACAGCTGCTTTCAAAACTTATTAAAGCCTAATGGCAGACCTTTAGATACTACCCCTTTTATGTTAAAAGGAAAAGATGGTAAGCCATTCTGGGCAACAGGGGGCCTAACAGCAAAAACTGACATCCCATTTAACACAATCTTCTTCCGTGTAGAACATGTGGACGAAGACGATTGCTGTGCAACCTTGTCTTTACTAAGACCTGATCCGGCTATTGCATTTAAGGACAAATGCTGTGTGGACCCAGACTCCATTCTTGCTGTTACTTCGCTTGAAAGAACAGAGTTCTGTGTAGAAGTGGATCTTTCTTGCTTCTGTGCCATCCAGTGCTTGGACCCAGAGCTGGTCGGCTAACAATAGCTAAGCTATTTAACTGAACCTTTCAATATCAATTTCTTCCACATCTTCATAACGAAATGTTTTCATATGCGGAGCCATAAACAAATGGAGAGTAAACTCATTTTCATAAACGTCGCCTAGCAAACCGTAATAGTCTTCCCCATTTGAACGACAACGACAAACAGGAGCAGCACGTCGCATTAACCTAGATATAAAATCCACGCGTTCTTGAACATTTTGTTCAGCGTATGGCTTTCGTTTTCTCTGTTTTGGAAGAGAATCTTCTTCCTCATCGCCTTCCTTGACCAGAGTCTCGGGAGGCCTTCTTTTTTTTGAGTCTCCTTCTAGTTTATCGCTTACTCCGTTATTTCTATCATCTTCAGCTTTGTCGTCTAATAAGGTCCCCTCTTCTTCATCTATTTCTTCTTTGTGAGTTGTATTTCCTTCATTTTTAGTAGGTTTTTTTTGTTCTGTTTTATCTGCACGCTCACTAGTATTGGTATTGCTTTTTTTGTAAACAAAAGGCCGCTCCTTTGAAGTTGGTATCGCTTGCTCCTGTGGTTGATCAATATAGAAAAACGGGCGCTTTTTTGATTCCCGGTTGGATGATTTAGGCACAGCCATCCCTCCTCCTTAGTCTACTTCTATGCCTATGCCGTGCTTGTTTATTTATGATTATCTGCATGAAATGATTTGCAGTTGAGTAGGACAAGTTCATATTCTTTGCTGAGTTGGGGTAGAACGTTTTTTGCTGCTCCTTTTTTATTCATACCCATATGGACAAAGCATATTTTGTGGTGAGGTGATTTATTCATGCTTTGGCTTTTGCTTTCTTGTCATATGCTTATGCTTCTCCTAGCCTGGTTATTTCTTTTTAAAGAGAAACGGTTTATTAATTACCATTTAGGAATGAATGTGGCTATGGTTCCCACCGGTTTGTTCAGCCTTTCAGCTGGATTAATTTTACTCTCACTTTATCCAGAAGCATTCATTATGATTACTATCATAACCACATGTATTGGACTGGCTACTGGCATTTTTTTTGGGAGTTTGATTGATAAACAAGGAGCGTTAATGGGATTTAGCAGTGGAATCATGAGTGGAATAATGGCTCCGATGTTAGGAGCCATGGCCGCCGATATTTCACCGCTTCTCACCTTCAGCACTCTCTTATTTTTAACGGGGATGACTTGGCTTATTTTTCCTACGAATCGGAGAGCTTAGCTCAGGCAGAGTAAGGCAACTGCCCTTTTATAAAATGGGGATAAAGATCATCTCACCACTTCTTCTTCTTTTCATAGGCTATAGCAGATAGACAAAATCACGATGTTGGTGCTCATGATTTTAGCCTATGAAACATGGCCACATAAAAAAGGAGGTAGTGAGATGTATCCACCAGAGGAAGAATTCGAACGCCAGCAGGTGACCCCTCAACTGGTTCCACCTGTTGTTATTAACCGTTATATCAATCAGTGGATCACCACATATATTCCTGGCTATGGTCAAGTAATTGCTTATGTATTAGATTATAATCGGCGTACAGGGATGGTTTCACTTATCATTTACCCGAGACGTAGACGGCGAGGCCAGTACTTGCAAGTGCATTATAGTGATATGGTGGGAATCAGCCCATACTTTGGCCCCACACCAGGCCCTCGGCCAAGGCCCCCATTTGGACCAGGGCCTGGTCCGGGTCCAGGACCGGGTCCAGGACCGGGACCAGGACCGGGACCAGGAGGGTTCTGGCCGTGGTTGTGGCAGCATCTGTTTTAACGAATTCAGCAAGAATAAAAAGCAAAAAAGCCAACCGGAGTTTTTTCGGTTGGCTTTCACAAGTTTAGGGAGAGAAAGTCTTATCCCCCCGTTAGCAATTTCGCTATGATATTATTTTTCAGCTGATTAAAAAACTAGTGCCCTATCGTTTAAATAAGGCCAGACTTCTTTCAAAGTCACGAGTACCATAGAAAAACCTGATCTACTCCCTGCCACCTTAGCATATCGCTTGTGGGCTGGACCTGAGCGGCGCATGCACCCTCCTCGGCGGTGAAGAAGGGCCCTGCGCCAATGTTCAGGCGCCCTCCGCTTTTCTGTCCAGCTGCAAGCGGCAGGGGCTCGAGGTCAAAAGTCGCGCCCTTTCAAAGCCAAAAAGCGGCTTTGGCAGTGCTCGTCTTTTGCTTGACGCCCCTAACCGCCGCTTTCCGCTTTTCTTTGTCCAGCTTCGGCGTCTAGATGCTCGAGCTTTTCTTCTCCTGACTCCGAGTCGCAAAGCGCCGCTGCGCAGGCGCAGAAAAACCTGTCGCATCTGAACAAGACGCCTCCGCTTTTCTTTCTACATGCCGGTGATGTTGTAGCCTCCGTCTACGTGGATGAGTTCTCCTGTAATACCACGGGCTAGGTCGCTCATTAAAAAGAGTGCAGTGTCACCGACTTCTTCTTGTGTTACAGAGCGGCGAAGCGGGGCTTCTTCTTCCATTTTTTTCAACACATCATTGAAGCCGCCAATCCCCTTGGCTGCAAGTGTTCGAATAGGACCGGCCGAAATAGCGTTAACGCGAATGCCTTCCTTTCCTAAATCATTGGCTAAATAGCGGACACTTGCATCTAGAGAAGCTTTGGCTACTCCCATTACGTTGTAATTTTTCACAACTCGTTCTCCGCCTAAATACGTCATCGTAATAATGGATCCGCCATTTGCCATGACATCATGTTCTTGTATCGCTTTGGCTACCCCTGTTAAAGAATAAGCACTAATGTCATGAGCTAGGTGAAATCCTTCCCGGGTTGTGTTCAAATAGCCTCCTTCTAGCTCTTCTGCTTTTGCAAAAGCAATACAATGAGCCAATCCGTCAATTGTGCCCACTTCTTCTTTGATTTGCTTGAAGGTTTGATCGATTTCGCTATCGTCTGTAATATCACAAGGCAGAATCACGGAATCATCACGGTCCAATGTTTCTGCCAATTGTCTTACATTTCGTTCCAGGCGCTCACCAGCATATGTAAATACAAGCCGAGCTCCAGCCTTTGAAAGGCTTTGTGCTATGCCCCAGGCTATGCTTCGTTTATTAGCCACTCCCATGACTACATATGTTCGTCCTTCTAATGATAAGTTCATATTAAATTGCTCCCTTCGCTCTCGTCTTTGTATTAAGACCTGGTACCAATTGTATTATAGCATGGTTCTCCCGTCCAACCTATTCGTACTTTTGATTTTGTTCAGCTATTGTATTTTTGATATGCTTTGAGAATAAGAATAGAAGGAGTGAGCCGTGATGACATACGACTTCATCGGTGATATACATGGTTGTTTTGAGGAACTTGAAGCATTACTCCATACTCTTTCCTATCAAAAGTTTGAAGGAATATATCACCATCCTGAAGGAAGAATTCCAGTTTTCATTGGAGACTTGACTGACCGTGGTCCCGATTCTATCTCCGTTATGAAATTAGTAAGCCAAATGGTGTTAAAGGGAAAAGCAAAATATGTTCCGGGTAATCATTGTGACAAATTGTACCGCTACTTGCTTGGAAATAACGTCAAAATTACACACGGCCTAGAAACAACCGTGGCTGAACTTGAACAACTGTCTAAGCAAGATAAGCGCGAGGTAAGTCAGTCCTTTCGCAGATTATACAAAGATTCACCTCTTTATTTAGCGCTTGCAGATAAACAAGTCTATGCTGCTCACGCTGGTTTGCGGCGTACATACCAGGGACGCACAGATAAAGCGGTGAAAACCTTTGTCCTCTATGGTGACGTAACTGGGGAAAAGCATCCGGACGGCTCCCCCGTACGCCGTGACTGGGCCCGGCTTTATGATGGCGAGGCCTGGGTGGTATATGGACATACACCTGTGCTTCAGCCACGCGTGAAAAATCGTACTATCAACATTGATACTGGCTGTGTGTTTGGAGGTTCGCTTACTGCCTTCCGCTATCCGGAAATGGACATTCACTCGATTCCGTCAATGCAACCCTATCTCCCTGAAAAATTTAGTAAGTTTGCAGACTCAGATCCTCTCCCTACTACTAACGAATCGAACCCCGGAGGTAAAAAGATATGAAAGCTGTCCTGTTTTTAGTTACGCTATCAACCCTAATCGCCTGCACACCTGAGGCGGAGCTATCTGTAGATGAAGATGAAAGTACAATTTATTGGCATGAAGATGAGAATCTGCTCGCTTTTCATGTTGTTTTTACAAATCAAGCTTCCCTGCCGGCAGAAAATCATTATGCCGCTTTTCGAATTAATGATGAAGACCTTGCCGAAGCTGTCGGCGATGATTATTTACTATTAGAAACGGAGAGCGGTGATGGTGAACCCATGACCTTTGACTTAGATGGAGGAGATCGCTTTTTTGTTAATGAAACGCTTGGTTTAGCAGAAGATTCAGGTTTAACGACTGAACAAATTAAAGGCCAAGTTGAAGCTGTCCTCTTAAATGAAAATGATGAGGAAGTGTTTTCCTACACTTTGGCTAACATTAACGAAGAAAGTTAAGAAAGTCGCTTTTAAAAAAGGAGTGAGTCTGTCTACATCTCACTCCTCCTGTTTCGATCTACTTCCCCTTCTCCCAATAACACATTCATATCGGCAGGTAACGGAGCTTCTATTTCCAACCGTTCTCCTGATAAAGGATGAGTTAACTCTAAGCGCCATGCGTGTAATGCATGCCGTTTTATGAAATAATCATTTCCTCCATATAGTGAATCTCCGAGCAAGGGATAACCGGCATGCGCCATATGAACTCGAATCTGATGGGTTCGGCCGGTTGCTAGCTGAAAAGATACCAGGCTCCATTCTTTCCTTCTGCTTATACACTCATACTGGGTAAAAGCTTCTTTTCCATCTGTTCGAACACAATGTTCAATCAAACTATGTTCTGCTGGTCCAATCGGAGCAGTAAAGATGCCTCGATTTCCCGGAAACTCTCCCTCACAAAGCGCTAAATATGTTTTTTTTAGCTTAAGATCCAAATTATTTGCTTCCTGCAAGAAACAATGGCTGTAGCGGTGTTTGGCTACAATTTGGAGTCCGCTCGTATTTTTATCAAGGCGCCCGATGGGATGGAAGGATGCTTCCCAATTTTTCCAGATATACTCATAAAACACTGCGCTGGCGAGTGAAGGTTCAGCCTGGTTCCTTGATGGAATCGTAGGAAGGCCACTTGGTTTGTTAAGTATGAGAAGATGATCATCCTCATATAACACATTTAATGGCAGCGGCACTGGCCTTATCGATTCTGAACGGATTTCTCTCGGCAAATAAATCGCAATTTCATCGCCTTGAGCTATCGTTTTGCCGAGATACCCTCTTTCTCCATTTACCAACAAGCCATCTGCTTGTTTTAAAGCTGTTAACAGCCTACTGGAACAGCGTTTATGCTGTTTTAAAAACGTCTTAAGTGTAACGCCTTCCATCTCTTCTTCTACAATCCAACACCATTTAATCAACATATCTGTTCTCCAGGGTGACATATAGTTAAGGTAGTTTTTTAAACGATAGTATTACTAGCATTGCAAAAGGCCACAGGTTCATCAAACATTAGTTTAAACATTCAAATGGTGGCTTTAGTTCTTCGCTCCAGGCCGACGCTTTCACAAAAGCACAAGGGTGATATCTGCTTAGAGCGAGGTTGCGTTAGCGTCATTCACCACTTGAGACAGATTAGAGATAAATAAAAACCCATTCTTATACGATAAGCAGTTTTTGTGGCTCTTACTTTTTCTTCAGCCGGATTTGCCGCATTGTCTCATATGGTTTTGCTTCGCACTGTAGCTGCCTGACTCTTTCTTCAAGGTTTTGAGCAAAGAGAACAAGTTTGTAATTAATTAATCTCCAATAAATGATTCTTTGACACGCTGCCAAAATGGAAAAGGCCTGAATCGTGCAAATCGAATTTTTTCTTCGGCGACGCGGCATTGAATCGATTGAATGTTACGGTCCACCATTGAATAATGATCGACAGTTAACTGCATTTCCACATTATTTAAAGGCTTGAGCAAACACGTATGATGCTGAGGAAGCACCAGCGGCGACCCAATTGTACGATAGATCCGATTATTAATAGAAGCCATCTCTGCAACCTGCATGGATTCAAGAGACGGGTGTAATATTGCTCCTCCCAGTGCCTTGTTGTAAGCCGTGCTTCCAGATGGCGTAGAAATACACAAGCCATCACCTCGAAATGTTTCAAAAATCTCGCCTTTAATTTCAATATTGGATACGAGCGAGCCTTCCATTGTTTTTACAGTACATTCATTCAAGGCTAAATACCGGTCAGGCTCTTCTGCATCTAAATGGCGGACGACCACTTCCAACAGAGGATATTCCACTACTTGGAAAGGCGTTTTCGCAATATGGATAACCAAACGCTCCACTTCTTCAGGTTTCCAATCAGCGTAGAAGCCAAGGTGGCCTGTATGTATACCGACAAAAGAGGTTTCCTCTAAACGATGCAAATAACCGTGAAAAGCATGCAATAATGTGCCGTCCCCGCCTACACTAATCACAATCTCTGGTTCTTCTTCACTTTCTGTCAGGCCAAACTCGGTTAAATAATTACGAATTCGCTGACAGAGTGCGTCTGAAGTTTCATCTCCTCGTGATCTCACAAAGTAGTTCATCTTACCCTCCTACCATTATAGCTTAAGAATTTGAACGATTTTCAAACTGTTTACGCGTAATAATTTGCTGGGCTTCACGCACTTCATCTTGTATTTTAGACATTTCTTCGTCTAAATTAAACGCTGCTTCAGCTGCGCGCTGCAGACGACGTTGAATATCTTCAGGAATTTCACCGCTATATTTATAATTAAGTGAATGCTCAATAGTAGCCCAAAAGTTCATAGCAAGGGTACGAATCTGTATCTCTACAAATACATACTTCGTCCCTTCAATCGTATGAACAGGATATTGAATAACCATATGATAAGAACGATAGCCGCTATCCTTTTTTTCTTTGATATAATCCCGTTCTTCAATGACTGTAAAATCAGTGCGGTCATGAATCATTTCTACTATTGTATCTATATCGGTAACAAATTGGCATACAAGCCGGATACCGGAAATGTCGGTAATCTCTTCTTCGAGCTGGTCCATTGTTATTTGTTTTCTATTTACTTTTTCAATAATACTTACAATCGGTTTAACCCGCCCTGTAACAAACTCAATCGGTGTATGTTTAGAAGACATTGTATATTGTTCGCGAAGACCTTTCATTTTAACCTTTAATTCTTCCACCGCTTGTTTATAGGGAGCAAGGTAAACTTCCCAATTACTCATGATCCCACCTCGTTCAATTCGCCTGTGATTCAGGAAATGCCTGTGCCACCACGTGTTCAAAGTCTTCCCCGTAGTTATTGTTTCCGGGAATGTTTTCTAATAAAAAGTCGAGTTCACTATGAAAGCTTGTTAACTCAATCTCTGGTGCTTCTGCTAATACAACAGGAAGCCGTTCTTTTCTCGCTTCATTTAACACCGGCCAAGTATGTTCAGCAAAACGTACTTGAGTAAACATACCACCTTGATCAACAATATAGACAAAAGCAAAGTCATTAGAATCGGTTAAGAGACGTTCAGTAGGAGTGATCTCTTTAAGCTCTTGCTTGCTTTTGTCTTTTAAATAAAGGCGAACCGCTTGTTCATTTATTTCAGCGTGTTCAACATGCATAACTGTCATAACAAAATCACCTCTAGTAGTATTCGATAGTTCACGATGTTTCCCTTCTATTCAAGAAGTATCACATGTGGCATAATAACTTCCAGTTAGTATTCTTCCGTTTGATAATAGCTGCATCTCCCCCCCAATGTCAGTTATACGAAACGATATAGGGTATGAGAGTCACTGACTTAAATACTAACGAAGCCAGGAAATAAAGCACCTATAAAAAAGGAGGTAATAACATGTCTGAAGAACTTGAAATCGAAGGGAAAAATTTAGTTACAGCTGCTGAATTTGAATCGCTTCTCTCTTATTTTAATAAAGGATGGAACGATTTCGTTACCCAGCGCAATCACTATTTTGACACAGCTGATTTCCAATTAAAAGAGAAAGGGTGCGCTCTCCGCATTCGAGAAAAAAATAGTACGCACACTTTAACTCTAAAGCGTCCTCATGCAGAAGGGCTGCTAGAAATACACCAATCTCTTTCAGAAACAGAAATGGCTCAGGCCTTGTCAAAGGGCCCATTACCAGCGGGAACAGTAGCAGAGCAACTATCCAATAACCTGCAGCTCTCTCCTGAGAATTGCCTGTACCTAGGCACACTTGAAACGAAACGTGTAGAAGTTGCTGCTTTTGACGGCCTTTTCGCCTTAGATTATAGCACGTACTTAGGAACGGATGATTATGAAATTGAATTTGAAGGCACTTCGCGCGCTCACGTCAACCAGATCTTAAACGATCTGTTCGAACGTTACGAAATCCCCAGCCGTGAAACGCCAAACAAAGTGAAGCGCTTCTTTACAAGGAAGAAAGAAATTACGTCTTAGTGACTATTAGCAATTGTCGGTTTCTCTTCCTTTTGGTATAGTTACAGTACTACTTTTATTGAGGTGACTTGAATGAACGAGAGCCTTTGGAGCTCATCTCTCTTTTCCCCTATTGGCCAAAAACTCCCTCTTGCTGGGACAAACTCTAATCAGTCTACGTCTTTGAATGATCAAGCTTCGTCCTTATTTGCTGCTTACTTGCAACATGCTTTTGCAGGACCATCTTCAACCTGGATGGCCGAAGATACTAGCACAGCCAAGATGAAAGACTCCTTATATCTACATCCCGAGCTGCATGATCCAGCCTTTCAGACGGCAGCGTTTTCGCAAGAAATGGAAGCTGTCCCGGCAGCTGGTACTTCTGAAGCTGACGACCTTCCAAATTCAGCGGCATATAAAGAGTTAATAGAAGAAGCTGGTGCAAAATATGATGTCGATCCCTCCCTTATCTATGCGGTAATGAAACAAGAATCTAATTTTAATCCAGATGCAAAAAGCCATGCGGGCGCGATGGGCTTAATGCAGCTAATGCCCGGCACCTCAACTTGGCTAGGCGTAAATGACCCTTACGATCCGAAAGAGAATATAGAAGGCGGAACCAAATACCTGCGTGATATGTTAGACCGTTACAACGGTAATACAGAGCTGGCCTTGGCTGCCTATAATGCTGGTCCTGGCAACGTCGACAAACACGGTGGCATTCCACCATTTCAAGAAACTGAACATTATGTCCCTACAGTAATGGGTACGTATCGATCGTTTGCATAAAACGATCGATTTTTTTTATACCTGGATTTACTCGGAAAAGCAATCTTCTTCATTCTTTATCGCTTAAGTGATCTAATGTTGCTGGAATCAAAATGCTTGCATGGAGTGTAAAGCATGTCATATGATGTATCATAGTCAATAGCTTCATTAATTATATGCATGTAAGGAGTTCAAATTATGAGTAGACCATCCCTCCCTTTTGAAGAGGTAGGTGGAGAAGAGATCATTCATGAACTCGTTGAAGCATTTTACGCACGAGTTCAACAACATCCAGATCTTGCCCCAATCTTTCCAGCCGACTTAACAGAAACCGCTCGTAAACAAAAGCAGTTTTTAACTCAATTTTTTGGTGGGCCTTCTTACTATACGGAGGAACATGGTCACCCTATGCTTAGAGCTCGACATATGCCTTTTGAGATCACACCTAAACGAGCAGAAGCTTGGCTCTGGTGTATGGACCAAGCAATGGATGAAATAGATATCCCTCCTGCAATGAAAGAAGCAATGCTGGAGCGCCTCACGCTCACTGCTCATCATATGGTAAACTCCCAAAACGATGAGAATAAAGAGAGTGATCGTTCATGAGCGAAGATAAGCACTATTTATTTTGTGATAACGAAACCGGAACGTGCGACGGGCTTCCAATTAACGCCAAAAAAGTGGAACTTTATGTATTCACTGACCCTCTCTGCCCTGAGTGCTGGGCTTTTGAACCTAAATTGAAAAAATTAAAAATGGAATACGGTCATTATTTAACGATTCGTTTTTTTGTTGCTGGCCATTTACAAACATGGAACATATGTGAGCAAACAGAATCGTATACCACCCAAAAGCAAAAAGATCTGGCTTCTCAATGGGAAGAGACTGGTAGCAGAACAGGGATGTCCTGCGATGGAGATTTGTGGCTTGAAGATCCTATATCATCTGCGTGCGTACCTTCCCTGGCCATAAAAGCTGCGGAGATGCAAGGACGTCAACTTGCCACCATTTTTCTTAGAAAGCTGCGAGAAGCTCTGTTTTTAAATAAACGAAACATTGAAAAAGAACAGGAACTTCTGCTTTGTGCTGAAAACGCAGGGCTGGACCTAGAGGAATTTAAAAAAGATCTTCATTCTAACGGGGCAATAAAAGCATTACAATGTGATATGAGGACAACAAGAGAGATGGAGGTTGAAAAAGCACCTACGTTTGTTTTTTTTAATGATTGTATTGAAGATGCTGGTTTAAAAGTGTGCGGTTTGTATGATTATGCAGTGTATGTAAACATTTTGTCTGAGTTAGTCGGCGAGCATCTCTATGCAGAAGATAAAGTAGACCTGCCTGACTTTCTTAAACAATACAAATATGTGGCCACAACCGAAGTAGCTGAAGTTTACGATTTAAGCATTAACGAAGCCGAGTGCAAATTAAAACAACTGCAGCTTCAACAGAAAGTAGAAAAAGTACCCGTGAAATACGGGACGTTTTGGCGCTATCTTGACTAAATGACTAAAGCCGGCTTTGAGCCATATTTAGTCCTACCATCTACCATCTGTCAGGAGGAATCGGCATGCCTCGTTGGATGATAGCACTCATCGGTGGAACAGCTATCCTTGCCAGTTTCATAGCATTCATCCTTGGATTAATGTACTTTATCCCTGTTTGGATTGGTTCAGTCGCTTTATTTCTATCAATCTTATGGACGGTTTACAAATGGAACGAAAGTAAACGGTTCAAAGGTTTTTAACGTACCGCTCATTCCTCCCATCGGACAACAGATCATAAATTAAGTACCTTTTGCTTGTATAACGTCTTTATTTTCCCTATATGTTTTTGATTTTTAAAAGAGGGTCTCGCCAATAACAGGGAGACCCTCTTTTCTATTATTTATTTCTCCTCGTTTAGTAAGTTTTCCATTTCATCTAAGGTTTTCGCAAATACATTCATCGCTTCTTGAATTGGTTCTTTTGAAGTCATATCAACACCGGCTTTTTTCAACAGCTCAATCGAATAATCTGAGCTCCCAGAAGATATAAAATCTAAATAACGCTTAACGGCCGGTTCTCCTTCTTCAAGAATTTGATTCGATAGAGCTGTAGCAGCACTAAAGCCTGTCGCATATTGGTAGACATAGAAATTCATATAGAAATGGGGGATGCGAGCCCACTCTCTTGCGATCTCATCACTAACATGCAGGCCTTCACCGAAATATTTTTCGTTCAGTTCATAATACCAGGCATTTAGCCGTTCTGGAGTTAATGGTTCTCCTTCTCCAGCTTTTTTATGAATCAGCTGTTCAAATTCAGCAAACATTGTCTGGCGAAAGACAGTGCCGCGAAAATCCTCTAAAAAATGATTTAACAAATACATTTTTTCTTTGCGGTCATCCGTCTTTTGTAACATATGTTGATTTAACAGCATCTCATTTAAGGTGGAGGCTACTTCAGCCACAAAGATGGTATAATTCGCATAAGGATAGGGTTGCTTTTCTTTCGTATAATAACTGTGTAGTGAATGACCCAATTCATGGGCAAGGGTAAAAAGGTTATTGAGATCATCCTGCCAATTCATCAAAATATAAGGCATGGTTCCATAAGCACCAGATGAGTAAGCTCCGCTCCTTTTCCCCACATTTTCATACACATCAATCCAGCGGTTTCTAAACCCTTCTTTTACGCGTTCACGATATGTTTCTCCTAAAGGCTCCACCCCTTTAAGCACCAGTTCTTGAGCTTCTTCATAGCTTACTTCCATGTCTACATCTTGAACAAGGGGGGTGTATAGATCATAGCTGTGCAACTCTTCTACCCCTAACACTTTTTTCCGTAGTTCAACGTAGCGGTGAAGCAAGTGCAAGTTTTCATTCACTGTTTCCACTAACTGGTCATAAACCGTTTCAGGAATATGGTTTTTACTTAAAGCAGCCTGGCGGGCAGACTCATAATTCCTAACATTTGCATAAAATAAATTGCGTTTTACCTGACCACTTAATGTACCTGCAAACGTATTTTCATATGCGGCATATGTTTCATACATTGCTTCAAAAGCTTCTTTGCGCACGCGCCGGTCAGAACTTCGTAGAAAGCCAAGAAAACGTCCATGTGTCACTTGGACTTCTTCTCCATTCTCATCCGTAATATAGGGAAAGGTTAAATCAGCATTATTTAATAAGCCGAACGTATTACCGGGCACCGCTCCTACTTCCCTGCTTTGGGCCAAAATAGACTCTTCGGCTTCAGAGAGAACGTGATCACGTTGTTTGTTAACTTTTTCTAAGAAATGTTCATACAACTTCAAGCCCTCATGCTCTTTAATAAAAGATTGAAGCGTTTGTTCAGATATACTCAAAATTTCAGGGACAATAAACGATGTTTGTTGACCTGCTTGACTTGCTAAATTTTGAGCTCGGTCGTCCAACCCCTGATAGTAAGAATTTCCTGTATCCTGGTCAGACCGCATATGGGCATATGTGGCTAACCGCCCTAACCTTTCACTTAGCTCATCTTCGAGGGATAATGCTTTATAAAGGTTTTCCGAACTCTCAGCGAGAATGCCTTTAAATGCTTGAATATCGGGCAGACGGTTCTTCACCTCTTGAAACTCTTTCTCCCAATTTTCATCTACTGGGAAAATATCCTCTAAATTCCACGTAAATTCAACAGGTACTTCTTCACGCTTTGGAAGCGTTTTATTCTTCGTACTACCTGCCATTTACTCACCTCCTATAGCATTCATTTCCATTTTACATGAACTCTTTCGATTTAGGAATGAAATTTACCTGCTTCTTGTACATGACAGCTAACTGCTGATCCCGTTGAAAGCCTTCCTCTAAACTCTCAGGAAGCCTCAACGCCTTTTTCCAGCTGATCTTTCTTCCACTTATCGTTACAAGCCCGAAAGTTTTTAATACATGCAAATATTCATGACATAGCTGATTAAAGCAAAAAGACACCATCGGGAGCGACCTTACTTTTATTGTTTCCATCTGAACAAACTGCTTGATCATTTCTACTACATGCTCTACATAAAAATCTGTCCCAGGCGTGAACCGTTCAATTAGTTTAAAGAGCAGAAGGGATTGCCATATATAGCTTGAGGTAAGGATAGGAAAAGCAGATTGAAGGGGCCAACCGACTTCCGGCGGGAAATAAGGAAAGGAGCGTTTATAAGAAGCGAATAACTGTTGAAGCTCAAATGGTTGATCCCGGAGATTATTACGTCCAAATCTTATGTTTTTACGGTGTCGCAGCCAGTCAATAAAGGGAAACGTTGGAAACAGCGGGGAAGGCTGTAATAAACCAGAGACTGTTAGCTTATTCATGGGAATAGTAATACTTTTAGAAAATGCTTTATTCTTAGAGAGGGGATATGAAACATGGAGATTAAAAAATAACTCGGAGGAAGGGTTAAAATAATATAGGTGGGGCAGCGCTTGGACATCAGTTTGTCTAAGAGCACTCCACGCAAAACTTCCAATCGAAACAAAAGAAGTGCTGGGGCGCCGCGGGTAATGATGATGGCTGAATATCCAGACCGGATAAATGTCTTGTTTAAGGTAATCCAAGGTCCGTTCTGTTAAATCTTGCGCAGGCAACGTAGAACATTGAAATTCAATCGCAACTTTGCCCTGAGAAGTAAGCAGAAAAATGTCTGGCTGTCTTTGAATCGTCGGTAAATACTTTTCTAGAGAAACCTCATAACCATGGTTCTTCACCCACTTATATAACTTTATTTTTCCCTCCATATGCTCTTTCGTTTCTGGTTCACCTTGAATTAAACAAAGAGAGCTTTTGTTATGGGCAAAATGCGGACGAATAATGGCCCCCTTTTTTAAATGTACAGGATGCTCGCAGGCCGGGCAATAAAGCGATTCGGTCAATAATGGCTCATCTAAAGCATTTACATATTGTTTATTTTTTGTAATTGCAATGAACAAAAGCATCCTCCTTTTAATAAAATATGGCATAAAGAGTGTAAAAAGGGTAATTAGAAAATGGGGGGAGTAGAAGGGGATAAAGGTAAAAAAAGAACGACCGCAAAATGTGCAGCAGTCGTTCTCAGCGAAAACCATATACTTAGGTGTGGAAATGTTGACTTAACGTCCGTAACCCGTTTTCGCCTACGACCGTAGTACCATACTCACGAATGCGATGAATGGAGATATCAGACTCATCACCAAATTCAAGTACACGGCTCAGCATATTATCTTGCTCGTCCTCAGAATAGTAATCGTCAAACGCAATATAAAGATAATACGTACCATCAAAATGGTAAATTTCATTTTGAACTTGCTCTAGCGTAAAGGACTGACTTAAGAAGAGAAGATCTTCAAGGTCTTCAAAAGCCACGACTAATTCAAGATCTTCACTTTGACTTGATCCTTGATTTTGCTGTTCTTTATTTCCTTTTCGAAATTGCTCATCTAGCATATCGACAATATTATCATCAACTGGAGTCTCGTCATTTTGGTCCTGAACTGGAATTTCAAGTTTCACATTCCCATCCGAGATTTGCCCCCGGGTAACTACCATTTCCAGCCCTTTTTCAAGTGCTTGAACCTGAATCCATAACGGGCCTTCTATCTCAAAGTTCTCATGATCATGAGCTTCATTCATCATATCAAATAAAAGCTCTTCACCTCGTTCACGGTTATACCAAATTTCATCACGATCAAAGCCACGATCTTCAATGTCTTTGTACGTAATGAAAAATTTCAGCGTTGAGTCGTTAATTCTCTCTATTTCCACAGTGTCTCCCTCCCAGAAGGTAAGGTGGAATGCAGGGATTACTTAGCCCATTCGATTTACCTAAAGATTGCTTGTTGTTTATTATGGTAAGTTACCTACTTTTATTTTATACGATTCCCGTTAGCTTGTTAAGGATAACCGTATAAAAAGTGTGGAATTTTTGTTCGACAGTTCATGCACTTTCCACTTCGTTAAATTAACATTTTGAAGGTAACACCTTATTCTGTCAACCCCATGCACATTACTACCTTCTTCAATACGGATCTTATTTTCAATCAGCTTCTTTAAATGAGAAAAACTCCTACTGTAAATTTCATAGTAGAAGTTTTTCTCACCTTTAATTAACAAGCTTTTGCGCCTCTTGCAAATGGTACGTTCGAACTTGCCGCGGTAGGAACCGACGGATTTCCGCTTCATTATATCCTACTTGCAGACGTTTATCATCAAATATAATCGGGCGTCGCAACAGCCCTGGATGCTCACTGATTAAATTGAACAAATCTTGTAGAGGCATCGCATCTAGGTCTTGATCTAAATCTTGATAAACTTTGGAACGTTTTGAGATAATTTCATCCGTTCCATCTTCAGTCATCCGAATCACTTGTTTGACTTCTTCTACAGTTAATGGTTCTGCGAACACATTGCGTTCGTTAAATTCAATCTCATATTCTTCAAGCCAACTTTTGGCTTTTCGACAAGATGTACAACTCGGAGATGTTAACAAGGTAACCATGATAAAATTTCTCCTTTCAATACTCGATGCGCCTCTAATTCCTTATACCTTCTTTTGTCACAAGTTAAGTATACAATAATAATTCTAATTTGGGTAGAGTTATAAAAAATTTACCAGAGGTGTTCACAATATTGTATAACATTTGACTTCTTCAATACATGAGTCTTTAACCGCTTTGATTGATATTTAAACACGGTTTTAAGAAAACGGAATTTTCGGAAAACATTTGCACGATAAGTCAGTCTTCAGCAAAAGTCCTTTGCCAACAGGAGTCCCATATTCCGGGTACTGACTATTTTTCGTACCCTAAACTGCCCTGTAGTTACTGCCCAAGTTACTCCACCTAGAATGTTTCATTAATCATACAGTCGCTGTAGTTATTTATGCCTTCCTTCTTTCGACAGCATTAATAAATTGAACTGTCATTACTTAAATGCCTTACTATACAACCGCAGCCCTAGCTCATAATGAAAACTTGGCAAAGCCAAGCCTACGGCGTAGGCTGAGTCTTAGTTAAACTTTTACTGTTTCCTTCAAATACCTATACATTCTTAGGGTGAAAAAAGAGCCCTACCTAAGTGGTCGGCTCTTTTTGCAGTCTAAGCCTAAAAGTCAGCTTATTTCCCTGCTGTGGCTGGGCCCTTATGCGGACTGGGGACACCTTTTAAATCTTTTACATTTTTCTTTAACAAATCACGCATGACTTCTCGTTTCTTTCGTAATTTTTGTTTTTGTTTGTTTTTCATTTCTCATCCCTCCTCATTTTATTAGTTAAAGAAGGATATACGAACATGTTATGATTTTACTTCTTCGCTATCAAAAGTTAATACTCGGTCCACATCTTCATATGATGCTCCGTAAAATTCTACATCCTTATAGGTGTGGATTTCTTCATAGGTTTGTTTCATTTTCTCATATATGCTTTCTTCTGCTTCATCTGTAGGAGACCAAAATAAAATTTCTAGGACATTTTGGTCATTAGTTGCTAGTGAACGACGTCTGTATCCGATTGATTTAGCGTGCGTAAATCCTTCTCGTTCATAAAAATTCAAGCGTTTATACGTGTCAGAATCTTCATAATCGAGCGGCTCCACTTCCAAAATAATCGGCTTTTCCTTTTCCTTTAGTTTGCTTATTAGCTTATGCCCTAACCCTTGGCCACGGGCCTCAGTAGAGACGAACAGGTAATCAATAAAAGTGAAATGAGGTGTTTCAGCATACATCATGACGTGATGAGGCCCTTCATCTTTATGGTAGAGGTCACTCTTTTCTTTGAGTAACGTCTCCATATGCTCCTTTGACTTCATTTCTTCCACAGGAAAATATTCACTTAACTTATCATACCAGTTCATCTTGTATTATAACCTCCAATATGCTTCTACCCTTATTATAAGAAACTAGCCGCTTTTTGAAAATGGTTGTTACTCTCATTTTGCTACGATATGCGTCTACTATACATCATGTTGACAAATTATCCTGCAAATAAAAAAGCTTTTCCCGTTCTTCGCGGGAAAAGCTCCTCTTCTTATGCTTCTAATCAAGTGGCGTGTAGTCAACGCCTTCAGAGTAATTATTTGAAGCGTTCCATAATAAAAACTCATCGACCCCTTCTTCATTAAATGCCCGAATTTGCTTTTCTACTTCTTCAGCCCCGTATTCACGGTAATTCCCTTCGCCCAGGTATGGAGCCGTAAAATCCTGCAGCCATGGACGGCTGGTTGGAGGGTCATCTGCCTCCTCAAGAATTTCATTTTCTAACTTAGCATATTCTTTGGTCACTTCATACGGATGTAAATCAGGGTTGTCATAACCAAAATGAGCCGTCCAATGACTTGGATACGGCATCGAGGAAATAACGTCTACCTCCTCTGCCATTTCAGCGAAATTCTGACCAATACCTGGCGCTTCTTCAAGCGTTGCTGTATAACCGAATATATCTGCAGACACATCCACATCATAAGGCTCAAGTTCTTCTTTAGCTTCTGCTAAAAAATCATTGATTGCATTCACTCTTGCGCGTACATTGTCTTCTTCTTCTTCATAATTACCACGGGAATAATCTAAGTCTTCATCCCTTGTTTCAAATCCTTCCGGAAAACGCACGTAATCAAACTGAATATCTTCAAAGCCCATCTCAGCTGCTTTTTTTGCCACTTCTATATTATATTCCCATACTTCTTCCATCAATGGATTGACAAAGGCTTCTCCACGTGAGTTTTTCCAAACTTCTCCATTATCAGTAAAAGACCATTCTGGCTTTTCTTCGGCTAATAAGGTGTCTTTAAATGCAACAATTCGAGCAATAGGATAGATTTCATTCTCTTCTAATGTTTCCATCATTTCTTCTGGGTCAGATATCATGTTTTGGCTCATATCGTAATATGGATCGTCTTCGTCAGGCCTAAAGGTTATATACCCCTCATCTTCTTTAATATCGATAACCATTGCGTTCAGATCCGTTTCATTAGTGAGCTCCACTAATTCATCAAACTTGCTCCCGCCGGCAGAATGGCCTGTGACAAATATACCTCGCACCGCATCAGGATATTCAAAATCATAACCAGAATCATATGTAAAACGTGACATGTCTTCAGGCACTTCCCGATCATTATTTTCAACTTGTTTATAAGAATGAGCAGAAGCAACTAATTCCTCATTAGCTTCTGCGTAAGGAACACTAACTATGATGCCTGTCGCAAAAGTCGCTAACAGAAGTGATGAAGTGAATCTTTTCATTATATTTCTATCCCTTCTATATATGTTCATGTTGAAAAATCTCAAGTTCTTCCAAAATCAATTATACAAGTGATAATACCTCACACCAACCATTTTTTAAGAAAAACTTAAATTCCTCTGCCAGCCTCACGTTACTCTGGTTCTTATTCAAATAATGCGGTATACGAACTGACAACGCCCTCATAGCCAGTGGAAAGCAACATGCTCTTCACTTCACTGTCATAGTGTTTAAAGATATGCTTTTTCGGGCAGTTACATGACTATATAAATGTACTATAGGCGTTTATATGTGAGTAAAATGCAGCTTGCATTCGCTTTTCCAACTGTTTATAATTGTAGAAATATACCTTTTTGATGGTATTAAAGGAGGTTTGTTTTATGCGAAAGGTTACCTTAACCGAATTGTTCAGCCACCCGATCACCCAGAAATATGTGAAACGTGCAGGGTTAGCACATGCTATTTCTACAGCCTACCATGCTTTCCGGTTAGCAAAAGAAAACGGAGTTAACCCTGATCTCGCCACGAAGGCTGCGTTTTTGCATGATATGGGTCATTACACTTGGTACCGAAATGGAAAGTGGGATTTTGAGTTGTATAAACAAAATGATATCCATGCGATTAAAGGAGCCGAACGAGCTCATAAATTATTAGTACGCTGCGGTGAAGACTTAAAAGTCGCTAAAGAAGTATCGTTAGCTGTTCTCTTGCATACTGATTCCTACTTGCCAGATGAAAATGTTAACCGCACCCCCCTTCAACAAGTCGTTAAAGAGGCCGATGAACTCGACGAGGAACCAGATGGAAAACACCATTACCGGGAAATATCAGATGAGCTAGCACACAAAAAATTAAATGACCTTGATGAGAAAATCAATCAGGCCATGCTCGAACGGCCTCTGTCGTCCTCTAGCTGATAAAACATGCTCTTACTTAGACAGAGCATGTTTTATTATGTAACTGAAAGTAACAACGACCTTTCGATCCCCTTCGACCTTCCTTTCCCTCTTTTCTTTCCATTCAATCCTTTTTCAATAAACTATTTTATCTCGGCCTGGCCCTCGTCCTTACTTCTAGAAGCAGACCAGAAATTAATGCACAGCTTGTTCACTGTTTATTGATAAATTTGTACATCGCACTCATATCTTTCTTTTTCAAATCTGAATGCGCAGCTTGTTCAAATTGTGAGGTCACTTGGCGGCCAATAGTTAGCGGAGTATCACTTTCTTCTGCCATTTCTCGCACCAAGTCTAAGTCTTTGAACAATAACTCAATTGCAAAGCCTCCATCAAATTGATCTTTTGCAATAAAGTTCGGATAATGTCTGTCATAAAGTTTACTTTGCGCAAAACTCTGGCTCAATATTTCATAAACAAGTTCCGGGTCTACGCCTGATTGTTCTGCTAACCCAACACCTTCAGCAACTGCTAAGGTATGCATGCCCACCATATATTGATTTAGAAGCTTTACTTTTGTGCCGCTGCCGGCAGCCCCTGTATGGAAAATTTGTTCCCCTACACTTTTAAACAATGAATATAACTGGGAAAAAACCTCTTTTTCTCCTCCAACCATTACTGTTAATGTTCCCGCTTCTGCACCAGTTGTGCCTCCGCTCACTGGAGCATCGACAAAATGTATATTTCTTTGGTGACACACTTGATACAAGTGTTCTGCTAACTTTGGAGAAATCGTACTAAAATCAACAATGTACAACCCTTCTTTTGCATGGTTTAAAATGCCGTCCTCCCCTAATACCATCCTTTCTACATCTTCTGGTTTTGGGAGACATAGACAAATCACATCTTCTGTTTCAGCTAACTGAGCAACAGAGTAGCCTACTTTACCTCCAACTTCTGAAAACCCTTGTTCTTTCCCTTTTGAACGGTTAAAACCTGTCACTACATATCCCTCTGCCATCATATTCTTTGCCATCGGCATGCCCATATTCCCTAAACCAATAAATCCAACATTTTTCATCATTACAACCTACCTTTCGTCAACAATTAAAATTAAGCGAAACATATGCACGCTTAGTAGTAGATTAGATTTATTCCCTTCGTTTTCCTGCCTAAAGTCCCTCTTCGTTAAATGGGCCTGTTTCGTTGACCCTTAAAAGAGGTGGTGATACTCTAATCAGAGCAATTATGTCGTTCATTACATGTCGGAAACTGGGAGTATTTTGAAAATGGTTTTTGTTTTGTTCATATTATCTGCATTAATTACTGTCCTTGCGGCTATTCGACTTTCCCGCTATGCTGATACATTAAGTAAAAAATCCATGCTTGGTGCTTCATTGATTGGAGCCTGGCTTTTAGCTGGCGCCACTTCTTTACCTGAATTAACTACTAGTGTAGCGGCTATTGCAGTAAATACGCCAGATTTAGCAGTAGGAAACGTAATTGGAAGTAATCTTTTTAATATCTTAATCATCGCTTTTTTTGATATATATTATCGTAAAAAAAGGGTATTTGTTTCTGTTTCGAATGCTTATAAAACGTCTGCGGTGGCTGGAGCCGTATTATCACTTGTTACGACAGCCATACTTATTTGGCCGCTGGAATATCAACTTTCTATTATCAGCGTGCAAAGTATTGCGATCCTTATTACATATAGTGCTGCTATTTATATGTTACAAAGAAGACAGCCGAATTTAAGCGCCGATGAATCAGAGCTCCCTCCTTTTCCTGTTTCCACGCGAAGAGCTGTGTATGGCTTTACGCTCGCTGCTCTTCTAATCTTGTTAGCTGGGTCAATCTTAACGTACACCGCAGATGAAATAGCACTTACCACAGGGCTTGGGGCAAGTTTTGTTGGCAGTTTCTTTGTAGCAGCATCTACTTCTTTACCTGAAGCAGTCGCCGTACTTATCGCTCTTCAATTAAATAATTACAACTTAGCTTTAGCTTCTATCCTTGGCAGCAATTTATTAAATTTACTTTTTCTTGTGTTTATTGATGCATTATACGGTCCAACAGCTCTGTACCCCGTGTTATCTGCTGCTCATATCGTAACCGCTGTTGCAGTTACCTTATTGTCATGCGGGCTTCTAGCACGAATGATGTACGCAAAAAAGACCATGCGAAGCTATGCGAGTTGGCCTTCTATCCTGCTAATATTGCTATATTTCATTTGTACAGCTATCGTGTATTATTTTTCCTAACCCCCCTTTACGACTCCATCTCTACAAGCGTCTGAAGGGACAAGACTCACTCAAACCATTCACCTAAGAGAGGGGCTTTTTCACGTATACAAAACAATCAAAATAACGCCGGCAAAAACAATAGCAGCTGACCACAAGGTATACTTGTAAATGCGTTCTTTTCCTTTTAAAAATAAGGTCGCTAAAATAATGGTAAGAAGCGGTTCTAAAGCTGCAATGACTGAGACATAAGAAACTTCAATGTATGTAATGCCTGTAAAAAATGAAATCATTGCAGCTCCAGTTGCTACCCCTGCACCAGCATAATAGAGGTTCCGATTTTTTATCTGATAAATAAATTGAGCTTTCACGTTGGTTTTAAAAGATTGTAAGGTAGTTAGTGCGACAAAGGCCACAACAGCGCTTACAAACGCTCCAAAAAATGGGTCAGGGAAAGCATCTACTCCTGGTTTTCTAAAAACCTGCCCCAGGCCAAATGTTAGCGCAGCCAGTAACGCGATCATGTAACCGACCCGCTCGTCTTTTTTTACAGCAGCTTGACTTTGTTCTCCTTCCGTTCTCACCATAAAATAGCCTTGAATAAATAAGCCAATCAGTACAAGTAATGCCCCCCATAAGGCCATCCCTTCCATCCGTTCATTAAAGAAAGTTACGGCAAACAAAATCGTAAACAAAGGTGCACTGTTTTTAATCGCAGTTCCCCGGGTCGGGCCTATTAACCGGATGCTTTTAAATAAAGTGGTTCTCCCTAAAAAAGTCGTGAAAATACCAGCTAGAATAAACCAGCCAAATCCGGTTAAAGAGAAAGGCACACTTTCAATTAAGAGACGATAACCTAACGCTGCCACCCCTAGCATCAAGATATTCACCGTCAATGTCATAAAAACACCATTGTCTTCAGGTGAACGTTCCATTCCTTTACGAATAAGGATGTTACTTATAGCGAAAAATAAAGCGGTTAAAAACGCAAAAAAAATGCCCATCATTTATTATCTCCTGACTAAGAGCTCCTGCCTTCATTATACAATGTATAGCTACATAGTTCATATTTAAAGACTTATAACTCGTCGATTAAAAGTCCCTTTTTATTTACCACTAAGTGAGCGGGAACAGATTGAATATCAAAATGCTTGGCGGCATCTCCTTGATGATCGTAAACAATATTTAAGGTACTATCCTCTACTTGACGTTTTGCCGAAGAAGGGTCGGGTTCTAATTCGAGTAGATGAATCGCAATATAAGGAGCTGGTTCTTCCCTTTTTTCCAACTGTGCAAGCTCCCTTTGACAAATTTCACACCACGTTGTAAAAAAGAAGAGATTCGTCTTTTCGTCATTCAAGAGTTCAATTAAAGCACGGTTTTCCCCTTCTTTTGTTTCGATAAGCACGTTTTCTGCTGCTTTTACGTCAGAGGGTTCTTCACTTATTATAGAAGCAGTAACGCCACTAACTATTACTATGAAAGCTAACCACGGCTTAATCAGTTGGATACAGGTTTTGAGGATCACTTTCATCAACTCCTTGTTGTTAACGTAAATGATTGGAAAGGGGCCGGAACTGTGACATTATCTTTACTACGAATTGGATTAGGGCTTTTGGCCGTTTGGGTGGCAGCACTTATTATTATAAGTACAATTACAGGATCAGATCCGGGTGCTTGGCTTTTACTACCGCTGTTGTTAGCAATTCCACTTTGGATAGCAGCTTTATTCATCAAATATCGAAAACCAAAATAAGCCTAATTACGTGAAGACTTTATTTACGAAGGGGTTCTACTTAGGGTAGGATGTAAAAGAATAGAGATGAGAAGAGAAAGGCAGGAAGTAATTATGAGTACGGTTTTTTCCGGCATTCAGCCGAGTGGAACATTAACGATCGGCAATTATATTGGAGCTATGTCCCATCATGTTCAATTTCAAGAAGAACATGATTGTTTCTACTGTATTGTAGACCAACATGCAATCACTGTCCCTCAGGACCGTTTGGCACTTAGGAAAAATATTCGCAGCTTGGCTGCACTATATTTAGCTGCAGGTATAGACCCTGAAAAGTCTACTTTATTTATTCAATCTGAAGTTCCAGCTCACAGCCAGATGGCTTGGATGATGCAATGTGTAGCCTACATAGGTGAGTTAGAGCGTATGACACAATTTAAAGATAAATCGGCTGGTAAAGAAGCCGTCTCTTCAGGGCTTCTTACTTATCCTCCATTAATGAGTGCAGATATTCTCCTGTACCAAACAGAACTTGTTCCCGTAGGAGAGGACCAAAAACAACACCTTGAATTAACTCGTAATCTAGCTGAACGTTTCAACCGCACATACAATGATATTTTAACCATACCAGAACCTGAAATTCCGGACGTCGGCGCTCGGATTATGTCTTTACAAGATCCAACCAAGAAAATGAGCAAATCCGATGCCAATCAAAAAGGGTTTATTTCTATGCTTGATGAACCTGCTACCATCCGGAAAAAGATAAAAAGCGCTGTTACCGATTCGGAACAAGAAATTTATTACGACCCGGAAAATAAACCAGGCATTGCGAATTTGCTCTCCATCTATGCGCTTAGCAGCCAGCAAGCAATTGAAGATTTAGTTGAACAATATAAGGATTCAAGTTATGGCACGTTCAAAGCAGATGTAGCGGAAGCTGTAGTCAGCATGCTAGAACCTATTCAAACTCGTTATTATGAATTAATTGACTCTGAAGAACTTGACCAAATCCTAGACCAAGGTGCTGAGCACGCCAATCGAACTGCAAACAAAACACTGACTAAAGCAGAACGAGCAATGGGCTTAGGAAGAAAACGAAGATAGATCTTAAAGTAGAAGGAACCTACTCACCCATCATGGTGCAGGTTCTTTTATCACACCGGGGAGATCGGTTTCACCCCAGTACGGCGATCAGCTAATGAGTAGCGAAACTGAAGAGCAACTAATGACATCAAAGGACGCCATGCTTACATTTTACCGGTCATCTATTCATCTATGTCGGTAAACAAGCGCTTTTTCATTGAATTGCGGTCATTTGTTTCGCTATTCTACCAAAATCCTATCTTTTTTAAGCTAACAGCTCAAATAGCTAAACGTATGTCCGTCAATTTTTCAAAAAAGGCAAGTTCAGCAAAATAACGGAATACCTGTTCATACGTGTTGCTAAACTGCCCCCAGGTTCTTAACCTTTAGATAAACATTCAATATAGTGATTTCAGTTCTTCGCGCCAGGCAGAGCACTTCCCGCTGGCCTGCACGGACGAAGAGGCTTTCTCTGCTGCTGTCATTCACTTAAATAAAAAAGAGCTGCCTTTGAAGATTTCCTTCATGTGGGCAGCTCTTTCTTAGATGTTGAAGCAGTCTCATCTTTTTCAAGTGTTAAAAAAGGCTCACTGCCTGTCTCAGCAGTGAGCCACACTTTTCTTTAATAGCCATTATTTTTTCGCCATACTTTACCTACAAATAGGGCTCCGCCGACTGTACCGACAGCAAAGAGGATGGTCAACCATTGCATCACAATATATACGAAGTTGTCCATCTCCACCACCTCCTGTAAAAACGAGTCACTCTATACCTAAACCATATTATAGATAACTATCCCTCGCCTGTAAACGATCAATACATGACCGTTACAAATTATCCACATCTTTTTTAACTGTATGGTATGATTTAGATATGAATTGGAACTTTAAATACCGTTTTCTTTGACAGTATCCTTATGTTCCAGGCTCCAAAGCTTTTCAAAAAAGGGCTGGCCCTTTACGAGGCACCGGCATAAATTATAATGACGTGTCGTCCATCCTTCACTTATTTCTCGGTATAAACGGTTCCATATCTCCTCTCCTGTTAACGCATCAAGCCACGGGTAATCTTCAGGAGACCATTCTGTAAACCAATATTTTAATTTCGCACGATTCTTTGATGTATTCAATTCATCAATAGCCATATACAGAAGCTGTTTTAATGCCCGTTCTTTTCTCGTTAAACCTGCCATATGTGCAGGAGGGGGAGATAAAATATGGTAGCTTTTTGGCGATGGTGTAAAACCCAATTCAAATGGAGTGCATACATCATGTTTTATTTTTTCTAATACGAGTTCTTCTTGTCGTGGTGTTAATCTACTTTTCTTAATCGGGGTATGATAACCAGCTGTATCTACAGCAAGTACGTTTTCGCCGTCTGTAGCTATAAAACAGTAATCCAGGGTGATTTTTTTCATGTTTTTACGCAGCGTTGTTTTTTGATATACAGACGACATCAGGCTATCAGGTAACTCTTCGAGGCGGTCCTCAATGTAGTTTAGCAATGAAGGGGTGACGCGAACGATTTCTGCGTAATCCAATACCTCAATGTGATCTTCACTCCGCCATTCATGAAACGGGCAGACATTATATCCATTTTCTTCTCCTTCGAACCAATTGACCCAAACATCCCGAATTCTTGCCACCGGGCCTCCTCCTTTCTTATTTTCCTGTAGTCCCATTATCGTCTGTACTTGTCCATTTTATTCCATAATTTGCTTAATTATTTGCTGTTCACTGTTTGCGGCGATTGTTTAGCTCAGGAATATAGAAGCTCGATGAAATTAAAATACATCCGGTGATAAAGAAGTAAAGCTCGATTCGATGAACAATAAAATCCATAAATGTTCTGACGTCATACCCGGTGGCTAAATAATTAAAATACCCGATTAATGAGACCCCGCCTGAAACCGCTAGACTAAAACCGATCACCATCAACCCGAATCGAAATATCATGAGAGCGGCGCTCCTTTTTGCAACCTGTTTTCATTTTTTTTATACTGTCAGAAAGTACAGAAATCATAAACAAGGTTGTATATTCCACAAAATGGATGAATGTCTTTATGGCTAAAGGACGGATAAACCATGACAACCCACAGAGAACGTTTACAGAAAGAGTATGATGAAGAAGTAAAACAATATGACGAACTTGTACAAATTCTTAATAAAAAAGGACGACGCTTAGCAATAGAACAAATGTTTACCCACTTACGTTTGTATAAAGAACAAAAAGACGAGATTGAAGATATTATGAGTTATTTCGATCGCATAGGAATGGATGCTAAAAATAATACAACGGAGACCATCATCGCCATGGCCTTAAAAGAATTTCATCACTATATTCTATCCCTCGATTCTTCAAGCGACTTATCTGAGCACGAATGACCTATATCAAGTTGGCTTTGCCAATGCTCCCGAGGAAGCGGACGGGTATGCACTCATCCTTCCAAGGTATGTCGTTTAGCCCCATGCTTTTTCAAGAGCCCACTAAAAATGATGGAGTGTGATGATTATGGCCCGCATTCGCCCGGCTTCCTCTCTTAGAGCCAACCGTATAAGCTCATCGTATGTACATCGCATGACTCAGCCCGGCCAAGTTTCACGGGTAGAACCTATTGCTCCAACTCAAAGAACACGAGAAGTAGATCAACATCCGAGTCATCATGAAGCTGCTTCTTATGCCTTACTTGACACTAAACTTAAGCAACTCATTCAACAATTTAAAACGTTTTATAATCACCCAGAACGTGTAAACTATACACTTGAGCAAATAAACTCTAATAATAAAAAGAAGAAAAAAGTGATTGTGGAAACAGAGGAACTGTTAAGAAAATACAATGAAGTCATAAAGACCATTCAAGCAATTGATAAACAAGATGGTACGACCTTCGCTGAACGGCTGCACACCATTTATAAACAATATGAAACTACTTTTGCTGATTATGGTATTTATGCTACTCCAAATTATGTACTCAAGCTAGAAGGCGATCGTTTTCTGCGCAAATTAAAAGCCGATGAACATGCTAATCAGACTCTTTTTACGACGTGGCGGCAAGCAATTTTACGAGAATACCGCGCACTTGTTCAATTACAAACATCACTACACCACTATGATGAAAGAAATGACATGCCTGTAAAAGGCTTATTATTCGAAGCACAGTCTTAAAAGATCATTTATGTCTATGCAGCGATGGGAAAGGTTGAAACGCTTTATGATTATACTAGCAACGCACGAACAAGCTGATTTTGATGCCCTTGCCTCACTGGTAGCAGCAAAAAAATTATATCCAGCCGCAGAAGCCGTTCTCCCTCCCTCTCAACAACCAGAGGTGAAACAGTTTTTAGCCTTATACCGTGATAGCTTTTCTTTTACTTCCCCGGCAGATATTCAAATGAACAACCCAGACCATGTTATTTTAGTGGATACAGCTGAGATCGAACGACTAGGTTCCTTTGCTTCAAATTGGCAGCCTGCACATGTAACAATTTACGATCACCACCTCGAAAAAAAGAATAGTTTATCTTCTGATCATTACGGGGTTGTCGAAGCCACCGGAGCTTGTATAACCATTCTCATTGAAAAGCTGCAAAAAAAAGATATACGTATTAGTTCACTCGAAGCTACCTTATTTGGCCTAGGGTTGTATACCGATACCGGCTCTCTTTCCTATCCATCGACGACGGTGCGTGATTTACAAGCATCTGCTTTTTTGCTGGCGAATGGGATGAATTTTGATTTAATCGGACGCTTTTCTGAACAGATTTTAAGTCAAGAAGAACAACACACCTTCCAGAAGCTGCTAGAGCAAGCTGAAGATATCGAACTTGACGGGCTAACTGTGCTTGTAACCACCCACGAACAAGAGGAGTACATAAGCGGCTTAGGTACGCTTGCCTCCAAATTAATGGAAACAACAGGGGTGGATGGAGTATTTTTACTAATAAGAGCAGGCAAAAAAACATTTATCACAGCAAGGTCCAGCTCTGACCGTCTTGATGTCCGCCTGCTGATGCAAGTGTTTAAAGGAGGCGGTCATGCCCGCGCCGGCTCTGCCGTCCTTAAAGAGGCAGATATAACGGCTACAAAAAAAGAGTTGACCGACCATATTCATCAAGCGTTAAGACCTGCGTTAACTGCTGAAGTAATCATGTCCAGCCCGGTAAAATATACAGAAGAACACATTCGCATTGATGAAGTGAAGGAATTAATGTTTCGTTATGGGCATTCAGGACTCCCTGTCGTAAAAGAAGGTAACTTAATCGGGATTATTTCAAGGCGGGACGTTGACAAAGCTATGCATCATGGTCTTGGCCATGCGCCCATTAAGGGCTTTATGAGCAAGGACCCAGTCAGTATTGCTTTGAATACATCACTTGAAGAAATTCAACGCTTGATGATTCAGCATAATATCGGGCGCTTGCCCGTAGTCGATAAAGAAACAATGGTGGGCATCGTCTCCCGCACGAACGTTCTCGAAGTCTTACATGACGAAACCTTGCAGCAACAACTTCAACAAAAGAAGAATGTCACCACCACGATGAATGAACACTTTCCTCAACCCATCTTTCAATTATTAAAACAAATTGGTAGACTGGCTGACGAAAAAAAAGTTAAAGCTTACATGATTGGCGGTATTGTTCGTGATTTACTATTAGAGCGAAAAAATGAAGATATTGATATTACGATTGAAAATGGAGATGCTGTAGAATTTGCTGAACAATTTGCAAACGATGCGTTTGGCACAGTGCAGGAACATGAAACGTTTAAAACAGCGACAGTAAGCTTAGAGCGTGGGTACAAAATTGATTTTTCTACGGCACGCACTGAATACTATGAGCAGCCTGCAGCCCTTCCAACTGTAACAGCTTCTAATCTTAAAGAAGATTTATCAAGACGAGATTTTACCATTAATGCTTTGGCCATTCAGTTAAACGACGGAGATTTTGGGCGTTTACTTGATCATTTCCGTGGCTTGACGGATATGAAAAATCGAAAAATTAGGGTCTTACATAATTTAAGCTTTGTAGAAGACCCTACTCGCATTCTACGGGCTGTGCGGTTTGAAAATCGATTAAGTTACAGCATGGATGAAGAAACCGAAACCTTTGCCAGGCAGCGCCCAGATTCCATTAAGCTATTATCTCATGATCGAATCTTGGCAGAATTTCAACTTATTCTTCAGGAAAATGATCCACACCTTAGTTTGCAAAGGCTCGCTGATTTGCAAGTAATAGATGGTTTTTTGCCTGATGCTGGTTTTCATCACCCTATTCCGGCACTCTTTCAAAAAACTGAAGAATATATACAACAACAGCATAAAAGTAAAGAAAAGGCTTTTAGCAAAAAGGAGGAGACCTTCTTTAAACTGCTTACTCTTTATTTGGATTACGATGGGAAGAACTTACCTCAAGCCAAATTTCTATCGCAAAATAAAAAATACCATACCATGATTGAGC
Source organism: Salsuginibacillus kocurii DSM 18087 (assembly GCF_000377705.1). Lineage (GTDB taxonomy): Bacteria > Bacillota > Bacilli > Bacillales > Marinococcaceae > Salsuginibacillus > Salsuginibacillus kocurii. The sequence goes on from NZ_KB898623.1 coordinate 215,427, forward strand.
AAATTAAAGAATGGACAGTTTTAATTAAATCAAGCAAAAACATTTCAATGGGAGAGCTTCATACTATAGGAGCAAACCATCATTCACTGATGTTGTGGTTATGTATATGGTGGGGTGAAGCGACTGGCAGCCCACAGATGTCAGAGCAATTGAAAACGTACCTTACCGCCCGTGAGCAACTGCCTAAACTTGTAGACGGGACCGATCTGCAACAGCTAGGAATCAGCCAAGGTCCTATTTATAAAGAATTGCTTTTTTCGATAGAAATAGGCTGGTTAGAAGGATGGATCCGTTCACGGGAAGATGCTATATACTGGCTGAAGCAGCAAATATCGTCATAAGTTTCTGCAGACAAATTTAGACTTTCTTTTTATTTTTCTTCTTGATCGTTTTATTCTCTGTTATAATCAAAGTTGTTATTGTAAGGGAGGGCAGTTTTTGTGATATCTCGACTTGATCGTAAGAAGCAGAGAAAAACCCGATTGCGCCGAAAGCTTTTATTGTTAACAGGCTTTTTAATGATAGGCGGAGGCACGATATTTGCTAATCAATATGAAACTATGAGTACAAGTTCAGATACAGAGACCATGGCAAATCAAACTGATGCAACTGAAGAAGACGACTTAGATAACGACGACATGGTTTCAGGCAATGAAGCAGCTGCAGCAGAAAACGACCCATTAACTTTTCTACTGGTCGGTATTGATGATGAAGAGGAAGGCGGAGTGGCACGAACCGACACCATTATGCTGGCTCGGTATACCCCGAATCAGGACGACCTTCGGCTTGCCTCGTTAATGCGGGACAGTTATGTTGAAATCCCGGACCACACGGATAATAAATTAAATGCAGCTTTCTCACACGGTGGAATTGAGCTGCTTGAAGAAACGATTGAAAAAAACTTTGACATTGAAGTAGACAACTATGCAAAAGTGAATTTTGATGGATTTACTGAAGTGGTTGATATTGTCGCCCCCGACGGAATTGAAATAGAGGTTGACGACCCTATGCATTATACAGACCAGGCAGGCGACCTCTCTATCGGTTTTGACAGTGGCACTCACCAATTAGATGGTTCAGAAACATTGAAGTATGTTAGATACCGCGGAGACCAGGACAATGATTTTGGACGAGTAAACAGACAGCAAGAAGTTCTTACACTTTTAAAAGATGAATTATTCTCCTTATCCGGGGTGACAAAAGTTCCGCAACTCATCGGCTCTATTCGCCCAAATATAGCAACTGATCTTTCAGCTGGTAAAATGCTTTCCCTTGGCCGCGAAGCTTTAACTGGTGAAGTTGAGGACTTTGATACATTAACGGTGCCTGTAGAAGGGGCTTATGAAGACGAATATTACAGTCATGCAGGTGCAGTACTTGAATTACAAATGGAAGAAAACCGTGAAGCCTTGCATGAATTTTTAGGAGAAGACAAAGAGAGCCCTGAACAACTAGATCAAGCACGGCATACAAACTCTACCGATTAAGGGATGCAACGAAATAAAAGCATAGAAAAAGGATCGTGAGCCCACTCTCACGATCCTTTTTCTATTTCCTTACTCCACAAATTGTTTAAATGCTAGCGTAGCATTGTGACCACCAAAACCTAACGAATTACTTAAAGCTGCGTTGATAGAAACTTCACGTTTCTCGTTAGGTACATAATCCAGGTCACAATCCGGGTCTGGCGTTTCATAATTAATCGTTGGCGGGATGACCCCGTCTTCAATAGCTTTGACGGTAAAGAGCGCTTCAATTGCTCCAGCTGCCCCGAGCAGATGGCCGGTCATCGACTTTGTGGAACTTACTAATAGCTCAGAAGCATGGGAGCCAAAGACTTTTTTCAATGCCATTGTTTCGTATTTATCATTATATTCAGTGCTTGTCCCATGAGCATTCATATAGGTGATGTCTTCAGGAGCTAAACCGCCATCCTCTAACGCTTGCTGCATTGAACGCTGCCCACCCTCACCTTCTGGAGCAGGTGCTGTAATATGATAAGCATCTCCTGTGGCACCATATCCAACGATCTCCGCATAGATATGTGCGCCTCTTCTTTTAGCTGAAGTTAGGGATTCCAAGATGAGGATTGCTCCTCCTTCCCCCATTACAAATCCATTACGGTTCGCATCAAACGGGCGCGATGCCGTAGCTGGGTCTTCCGATGTCGTAATCGCCTTAGCTGCACTGAAACCAGCTACTGCAATATTTGTTATCGGTGCTTCTGTTCCTCCAGTAATCATAATGTCAGCATCCCCACGCTGAATTACTTTAAAGGAGTCTCCAATCGAATTCGTACCTGAGGCACAAGCTGTTACGCTACAAGAGTTAATTCCTTTTGCCCCCGTCGCAATGGACACTTGCCCAGAAGCCATATCAGGAATCATCATTGGTACGAAAAATGGGCTGACGCGCCGTGCTCCCTTATCTAAAAAGTTTCTGAATTGCTGTTCGTAGGTTTCCATGCCGCCGATTCCAGAACCGATCCAAACTCCTGTGCGTTCAGCATTATCATCATTTATTTCTAGGTCCGCATCTTTTAAAGCCATAAACGCTGAAGCTACGGCAAATTGAGTAAAACGATCCATTTTTCTCGCTTCTTTTTTGTCCATAAAGTCACCGGCGTTAAAGTCTTTCAATTCAGCAGCAACTTTCATAGGAAATTCATCTTTATTTACTCTAGTCAATTCGCCTACTCCAGATGTCCCGGCAAGTGCCTGCTCCCAAGTAGTTTCTGTGTCATAGCCTAAAGGATTAACCGTACCTAGTCCAGTAACGACTACACGTTCTTGTTCACTCATACGAATCTGCCTCACTTTCTTCGTCGTTTGAGAGAACTCCAGCAATAAGCTCGGAGTTCATATTATTATTACCTCTTTAAGTGGTTGCTTACCTACCCCAACGGAGAGCAGCTCCGCCCCAGACAAGCCCAGAACCAAACCCAACCATAACGACAAGGTCTCCATCTTTAATTTTACCATTTTTTAATTCTTCGACCAGAGCAATTGGTATCGAGGAAGAAGAAGTATTTCCATATTTCGCTACCGTCACCGCCATTTTTTCTTTTGGCAGCTCCAACCGCTCCCTTGCTGCTTCCATAATGCGAATATTTGCTTGATGGGGAACGAGAAAATCGACATCTTTTTTCGAAAGTCCCGCTTTTTCTACAACATTCACACACGTTTCTCCCATTTGGCGCACAGCAAATTTAAATACTTCTCTGCCGTTCATTTCAACAAACTCTTCTTTTTTGATGTGCATTGCCCCTTCTCCATCAGAGCCAAGCTCATGAGCTAGAAGACCTTTATCTTGAGAAACCGGTCCCATCACAACTGCACCAGCTCCATCCCCAAACAGCACCGCTGTATTTCGGTCATCCATATCTGTCCATTGGGTTAATTTTTCAGCTCCAATAATTAATACATTTTTGTGAGCACCTGTAGCAATAAACTGAGCTGCAGTAGCAATACCATAAATAAAACCAGCACAAGCAGCACTAAGATCCATGGCTCCCGCTTTTGTAGCTCCGAGTCGATGCTGAATTAATGAAGAAACAGAAGGGAACGGGTAATCCGGTGTCACAGTTGCCACTAAAATCATATCCAAATCTTCTGCTTTTACTTCAGCATTTTCTAATGCCTCGAGAGCCGCATAATATGCCATATCTGAAGTGTTTATATCTTCATGGGCAAAAACCCGCTGTTCAATTCCTGTTCGTGTTCGAATCCATTCATCATTTGTATCAAGCGTCTTTTCAAATTCTTTATTCGTTACTACTTTGCCATCCACATAACGGCCTACTCCCCAAATACCAGCTTGCCTCATCTCCGCTTCCTCCTTCATACTTCTCAAATCAACATATATTAATTTTCACTTATTATTATGACCTGGTTCTAATTTTAAGTAAAAAAAACCAGCTTGTCTACTTATGATCCACTTTTAAGAGAAAAAACTTTACGTCCCTGGCAATATAGTACAGCTTGGTAGTATTTACTGGACCCACGTCTTTTATTAAAAGACCCTTCTATACCGAAGAGCTGCCCACCAACAGGTCAGCTCTTCGTCCTTTTGATTTACCGTTTTAAAAGAAAGGACCCGATCCTAACTCTGGTCCAAATTGCGGACCGTACTGCGGGCCATACTGGGGACCATATTGGGGGCCGAACTGTGGACCGTATTGGGGACCATATTGCGGACTGTACACATAAGGGGGATACCCGCCATACGAACCGTAGCCGCCAAATAAAATGGGCCCTACCGCGAGTCCAGCTAAAAAGGGCAGAAAAGGAAAGTAACGAGTATCTGAGCGATGATGCCTCATATAAGGGCTATACATTATCGTTCCTCCTAAGCTATATGATAGTAGTATAGACCATTATATGCGTACCAAGAGATGACGTGCTATATACGTGGTCGCTTCAAAACCTCGCTCTAGAGCATGAAATGGTAGCTGAAAACAAAATCCAAACTCAGGAATTTCCATTGGTCAATATAGCACGGTAAGCTACTTCTGCCAAAATCGCGACCAGTATGGAAATAATCGCTGCCAGTGATCCTGAAAGGTTAAATCCATAACTCATAATAAAGAAGGAAATAATGATAACCACACAAAATATGACCAAGCCTAACAAAAGTTCACGCATATGAATATCCTTTCTCCAAAAGAAATGAATCCATCCAATTGTAACACTAACCAACGATGATGCTTTTTAAGATCTTTTAACGAATCACTTATTTTGTCACTTCACATAAAATAACAGCCCCTTTTCGAAACAGGGGCTGTTCATACTACGTGATTTGACTTATTGAATAACGGCTACTAACAGAGCTTTTTGTACATGAAGACGGTTTTCAGCTTCTTCATAGATCTCAGAATGCGGCCCATCAATGATATCGGTATGAACCTCTTCTCCCCGATGAGCGGGCAAGCAATGTAAGAATATATAGTCATCTTTTGCTTGCCTTACAAGCTTCTCATTGACTTGATAAGGTTGAAACACTTTCTCTTTAGCTGATTGCTCTGCTTCATAACCCATGCTTGCCCATACATCTGTATAAATAACATCTGCATTAACAACCGCATCATCAGGGTCATTCGTCACCTTCACGCTACCGCCATTTTCTTGGGCTACTTGCTCCGCACGCTTAACAACCTCTCTATCTGGCTCATAACCTGGCGGCGTAGCCACCACACCTTCCATACCCATTTTTGCAGCTGCCACAAGCAAGGAGTGAGAAACATTATTGCCATCTCCGACGTAGCATAGTTTCAACCCTTTTAATGTTCCTTTCGCTTCTTTAATCGTCAACAAATCTGCAAGCGCCTGGCACGGATGATAATTATCAGTTAAAGCATTAATGACCGGAGCATTGGAATGCTGGCTGAACTCTTCAACCTCAGCATGCGAATTCGTACGAATCATAACAGCATCAACATAGCGGCTCATCACATTGGCCGTATCTTGAATGGGCTCCCCACGGCCAATTTGCATATCTCTAGAACTTAAAAATAAAGCATGTCCGCCCAACTGAGTCATTCCTGCTTCAAATGATAACCGCGTACGTGTTGAAGCATTCTCAAAAATCATTCCTAATGATTTCCCAAGTAAAGGCTGGTACAGCTCTCCATTGCGCTGCCTTGTTTTTAAGTAAGCAGCATCATCAAGGAGAGCAGAAATTTCTTCTGCCTCTAAATCTAACAAGGTTAATACACTCCGCCCTGTAAGATTAGCTTGCAACGAGATCGTTTCCTCTGCCACATCGGCACCTACTTTCACGTCTTATTTCGCATAGTTTGTTTCTATCCATTCTTGAATCGAAGCGGGCTCTTGTTTGCCTTCTTCCATTGACTGAATTAATTCCTGTAATGTCTCTGGATTAGTCACAATGGTCTTCCGGTGAATAAGAGCCTGCCGCCTTTCTTCTTTCCCTGTAGATTCTCCTTTTTTCGGGATATTGATGAAGGCTACAGCTTCTTCTGAAGCTACCCAGTCTTCAAACGAAGGACCATCAGCTTCGTTATCTTGCTTATCTATCAGCGTATACCCTTTCGCCTGCAGCACCTCGAGTGCTTGCTTACAGGCCGGATATTCAGTTGTGTGAATATCTGTATAGACTGAGCCCTTTTTCTTATACAGTGCAGGGATTTGAGCTTCAGACCACGCAAACGCTTGATTCAAGGCCTCTTCTTTCGTATAGGCAAGACTCATTAATTCACCGGTAGATTTCATTTCTGCACTTAAAATCGGATCTAGCCCTGGTAATTTATCATTTGAAAACACCGGTGCTTTGGCAGTGTAATAAGGTGTTTCTCGTTTCAACCCTGTTTCGCCGCCTGTTAGTTCAGGTAATGTTTTGCCAAGCAACAGCTGAATGGTTAGGTCGATCATGTTAACTCCGGTTACTTTTGAAAGAATCGGTACAGTACGTGATGCGCGCGGATTCACTTCAATCACATATAGTTTTTCGCCCTGGTATACAAATTGAACGTTGAAAATCCCTCGGAAATTCATTCCTTTCGCGATCGATCGCACATCTTCTTCTAAATGCTTCAACGTTTCTTTGGAGATGGAATAGGGCGGTGTTACGGCCATGGAGTCACCAGAATGAACCCCGGCCCGTTCTACATGTTCAAAAACCCCAGGGATAAGAATTTCTTCCCCATCTGTTAAAACATCTACTTCAAGTTCTTTTCCTGGCATAAAGGCATCAATTAATATCGGATAATGAACGGCTTCGCTCAAGTCACTCAAATAAGCCGTTAATTCCTCTTCAGTTGCTTGAATTGTCATGCCTTGACCACCAATAACATAAGAAGGACGCAGTAATACGGGATATCCAATCTCTTTCGCTTTATCAAGAGCATCTTCTTTATTTACAGCTGTTACGCCTGGAATATGGGCAACATTCACCTCATTCATTAAACGGTAAAAGCGATCACGGTCTTCAAGTTGATCGATCGTATCTGAATCTGTTCCTACAACAGGCAGACCGGCAGCTTCAAGCTCTTCTGTTAGTGAAATGCCTGTTTGTCCCCCCAGTTGAACAATCACTGCCTGAACTTGCTCACGCTCAGCAACTTGTACGACATCTTCTGCAGTCAACGGTTCAAAATAAAGACGGTCGGCCGTCGCATAATCAGTACTCACCGTTTCAGGGTTGTTATTCATGATGATCGTTTCGTAACCTGCACGCTGTAACGCAAAAACACCATGGACCGAACAGTAATCAAATTCTACTCCCTGCCCGATCCGAATCGGACCTGAACCGATTACGAGCGCTTTTTTAGAGTTAGAGGTTGGTTCATCATCATGCTCGCCTTGATAGCTAGAATAAAAATAAGACGTCTCGGCAATAAATTCTGCTGCACATGTATCTACCATGTTGTAAGAAGGCGTGCAGCCCGTTTCAAGTCGATGCGTGAGAATGTCTTGAGACTTAACGTCCCATTGGCTGGCAAGCCATTCATCGGAAAAGCCGAAACTTTTCCACTGCCGTAATTTATCAGCTGGAACAGCACTCCATTGATACGCTTTAATCTCTTCTTCCATCGCAATTAGCTTAGAAAAGCTATCTATATAGAAGGAGTGAATTCCAGTTTCCTTACGAATTTGCTCTTTGTTATCACCACGGCGCAATAGTTCCAACACGACAAAAAAGCGGCGGTCATCTTGCTTACTTACATCATCCCATAGTTCTTGCTCGCTTTTCGTTTTTAAATGCTGCAATTCCAATCCTACTTCACGAATATCTAAGGAGCGGACAGCTTTTTGTAAGGCCGCTTCTAAATTTCGTTCAATCGCCATGACTTCGCCGGTAGCTTTCATTTGCGTTCCCAACTTCCGGTCAGCATGGACAAATTTATCAAACGGCCAGCGCGGCATTTTTACGACTACATAATCAAGAGCAGGTTCAAAGCTGGCATAAGTATAACCTGTCACCGGATTTTTCAGCTCATGCAAATGATAACCGAGGCTTAACTTTGCCGCCATCCGTGCAATCGGATAGCCTGTCGCTTTGGATGCTAGTGCGGAGGAACGGCTGACCCGGGGATTTACTTCAATTAGATAATACGATTTGCTGTTAGGGTCGAGCGCAAACTGGATGTTGCAGCCGCCTACAATGCCTAGGGCACGAATGACTTTTATCGATACGGAGCGAAGCATTTGATACTCTACATCTGTCAACGTCTGCGAAGGGGCGGTAACGATCGAATCACCGGTATGAACGCCAACTGGATCAATATTTTCCATATTGCAGACCGTAATGCACGAATCATTCTCATCGCGCATGACTTCATATTCGATTTCTTTATAGCCAGCAATACTTTTTTCTACTAGACATTGATTGATTGGGCTCATTTCCAGTCCCGCACTCATGATCCGCTTTAATTCATCTTCTGATTTGGCGATACCTCCGCCGCCACCCCCCAATGTATAAGCCGGCCGTACAATAATCGGATAACCGACACCACCAGCAAATTCCAATGCACTTCCTACATCTTCTACAATTTCACTTTCAGGTACAGGTTCATTTAGCTCATTCATTAAACTGCGAAAGGCTTCCCGGTCTTCGCCTTTAATTATCGATTCAATCGAAGTACCGAGCAGTTTCACGTTATAGCTTTCCAGAATGTTCTCTTCATATAGCGATAAGGCTAAATTCAGCCCTGTTTGGCCGCCTAATGTGGCGAGTAGTCCATCAGGACGTTCTTTTTTTATAATTTCTTCAACGGATTCTTTCGTTAATGGTTCGAAATAAACAGCGTCAGCGCAAGCATCATCCGTCATGACAGTCGCTGGATTATTATTCAAGAGAATGACACGCACACCTTCTTCTCTAAGCGCTAAACAAGCTTGCGTGCCAGAATAATCAAATTCCGCTGCCTGCCCGATCACAATCGGGCCTGAACCGATTACGAGCACACTTTGAATCGATTCATTTTTAGGCATATACGGGTTCTCCTTTCTTCTTGTAAATTAAGTTGGTAAATTCCTGAAAAATCTCTTCTGTATCGGCCGGACCCGGGTGAGCTTCCGGGTGAAATTGAACCGATAAAATGTCGAGACTCTCATGTTCAAGCCCTTCTAAAGAATTATCATTCACGTTGATAAAACGCGGGCGGAAGTCGCTGTTTTCAAGGGAAGCTTCAGTAACTACATAACTGTGGTTTTGAGAGGTCATATATACCCGTTTGGAATGAATGTCCTGCACAGGTTGGTTTGCGCCGCGATGGCCGAAGCGAAGTTTTTTCGTATCTCCACCAAAAGCCAAAGCAAGAAGCTGGTGACCTAAACAAATGCCAAGCGTTGGATAACAAGCTGCAAGCTTGCGTATTTTACCAAGTTCATTTTCGACTTGTTTTGGATTTCCAGGTCCATTTGAAAGCAGGAGGCCATCCGGTTTTAACTCGTGAATGCGCTCTTCAGAAGTGTGATAAGGAAGAACACATACTTCATAACCGCGATGAACAAGTGCCTCTACCATGGATGATTTATAACCAAAATCTAGTAACGCAATCCGTTTTGCTCCGCTTCCATATGTTTCTTCTTCCGCTACCGACACCTCGTCAATCACATGTCGTTCTCCAAGCGGAGTATATACAGAAAAATCAATGGGTTGTGCTTTAGTCGTAACAACTGCTCCCATATCTCCATGTTCACGGATCCGTTTCACGAGCGTCCTGGTATCCACATTGGTAAGAACTGGAACTTGGTGATAAAGCGCCCAGGCAGCAAGTGATTGATTAGACTGATAATGGTAGCCTTCGTGATGACATGAACTTAAGACAATGGCTGCGGGTTGAATTTCTTTACTTTCAATATCGGTATCGTTAATTCCGTAATTACCGATTAACGGATACGTGAACACGACGATTTGGCCTTTGAAGGAAGGATCGGTTAAAACTTCCTGATAGCCTGTCATTCCAGTGAAAAATACAGCTTCTCCGTAAATCTCGTCATTTGGTGTATGAATGAATTCACCTGTAAAGGTTCCTCCATTTTCAAGGACAATGTGACCTTTCATATCCAATCCCCTCCTTCATGGTTGGTTGTTTGTTTACTTTCTTAGTCTTTTCTTTATGAATGAACATAGGTTACGGTTTCTTCAATAAGGTCGGCTGCCTGCTTTAACTCGTCTTCGTTTATCGTTAACGGTGGCAGCAAGCGAATCACATTCGGCCCGGCATTTAAGACAAGCAATCCTTTATTTCGCAAGGCTTGCATGTATTCCACCACATTTTCGGTAAGATCGAGCCCCACCATTAAACCTTTTCCGCGAATTTCTTTTACATGATCTAGTGACGCAAGCCGATCGGTTAAAAGTTGGATGAACTCTTCTCCTTTTGTTGTAACCTCTTGTAAAAAGTCAGGCTCAAAGGCGACGTCCAACGTAGCTGAGGCTGCTGCCATTGCCAGGGGATTACCGCCAAAGGTGGAACCATGAGAACCAGCAGAAAATGCATCTTTCAATTTCTGCTTTCCTATGACTGCGCCCACAGGAAAACCATTCCCTAAGCCTTTAGCTACCGTTACAATATCAGGGTCCAACCCTTCATGCTGATATGCAAATGGCTTTCCTGTCCGGCCAATCCCGGTCTGGACTTCATCAATGACAAGCATGGCATCATATTGTTTTGCAAGTGTTTGCGCTTTTTCTAAAAATGAAGTGCTGCCAACACGAATGCCACCCTCTCCTTGAATAACTTCTAACATGATGGCAGCAGTCTCCTCATCCACTTCTTCTTCAAGTGCAGCTGCATCATTAAATGGGGTGTAGGCAAACCCAGTCAGCATCGGGCCGAAACCTTGTTGAATGGACTCTTGGCCCGTGGCTGCCATCCCGGCATACGTGCGGCCATGAAATGAGTTTACACAGCTTACAATTTTTGTTCGGCCGGTCGCTTTGCGAGCTAATTTAATAGCCGCTTCATTAGCTTCTGCTCCGCTGTTGCAAAAGAAGACCTTCCCACCATTTATTGCTTGGTCAGTAAGCTGGCCTGCTACTTTTTCTTGCAAGGGGTAATGAAAAAAGTTTGAGCCGTGCCATCCTTTTTCTAACTGTTCTTCAATCGCAGCTTTCACTGTTGGATGATTATGTCCTACATTTACAACCCCAATACCAGACATGAAATCAAGGTATTTATTATGGTCTGCATCTTCAATAGTTGTTCCTTCTGCCCGTTCAAATGTAAGGGGCCAGCGTTTATACGTTTGAAAAAGTGCACTTTCTTCCGGCATGCAGTTATCCTCCCTAGTTTATACTTTGTATCGGAGCTTTCTGAATGGCGGTCCCTGGTATAGTCTGTTGTTCATTTTCCTCCGTTGCTGCACCGTTAGTGATCGTAACCTTTTGAATCGACCCTTCCAAGCACTGAACTGCAGCTTTCACTTTAGGGATCATTCCTCCGTAAATGGTTTCATTTGTAATCAATTGATCAATCTCATCTACAGTGACATACTCCAATACTTGATTGCCTTTTAAAATTCCATCAACATCTGTAATAAATAACATTTCTTCAGCTTGGAGAGCATCAGCTACTGCTGCGGCTGCACTGTCTGCATTAACGTTCAGCCTTTCTCCTGCACCGTTGGAAGCGATCGGTGCGATACAAGGAATATAATCCTGTTCTAATAAGGAATGAATAAAAGTTGTATTTACTTCTTTCGGCTGGCCTACTAAGCCAAGCCGCTCATCGTTAACTTGCTCCGCTACAATTAACTGAGCATCTGTTCCGGATAAGCCAATCGTTTTTGCCCCGCATTGTTCAAACTTTGAAACAAGCTGACGCTGAACTTTTCCACAAAGAACCATCTCCGCAATATCAAGTACTTTGGCGTCTGTTTGCCGGAGTCCATCTACAAAATACGGCTCGACGTTTAAAGCCTCTAGCATATTATTTATAGCTGGTCCTCCACCATGTACGAGGACTGGATATTTCCCGCTTTTTTTCAAATTTACGACGCGTTCGAAAAATGTGTCCGTCAGTGACTCAATGGTTGACCCTCCACATTTAATCACCACTATCTCTTTCATATACCGACCGTCCTTTTTACTTAAACTGAAAGCTACGTACGATAACCTGCATTAATACGTACATATTCGTAAGACAAATCACAGCCCCAGGCCTTTGCAAAGCCATCTCCTTGCTGTAAGTCTACGTGAAACGTAACCGTGTCTTGTTGTAAGTAAGCCGTTGCCTCTTCTTCTGAGAAAGAAACCGGTCGGCTGTCTTTTAAGGTTTGAATTGGACCGATGGCAATATCAATCGTTTCAGGGTTGATGGTGGCGCCGCTGTAACCAATCGCACAAATGATACGCCCCCAGTTTGCATCTGTTCCGTATACTGCTGTTTTTACAAGGTCAGAGCCCACCACTTGCTTGGCAACCTGCCCAGCTTCTTCATCATTGACCGCCCCGCTCACTTGCACTTCTACAAGCTTACTTGCTCCTTCACCGTCGCGAGCAATTTTTTTAGCGAGGATTTCACATGTTTCTTTTAAAGCAGCAAGAAATTGATGCCAATCCGAATGCTCCGGATTCAGTGGTTCATGTTTGGCATGCCCATTTGCCATGACGACAACCATGTCATTCGTTGACGTGTCTCCGTCTACGGTAATTCGATTGAATGTTTTATCTGTAACAGTCGATAAAGCATGTTGCAGCCAATACGGCGAAATATTTGCATCCGTTGTAATAAAGCTGAGCATCGTTGCCATGTTTGGGTGAATCATGCCTGATCCTTTTGCCGTTCCGCCGATAGCAACCGGCTCGCCGTCAATACTGGTTCGAAAGCAAGCGTGCTTTTTCACTTTATCCGTTGTTAATATAGCTTCGTTAAAAGCATCGGCCTCTGTAAATGTTGGTCCTGGCTTCAGCGCCTCAATCCCGGGAATGATTTTATCCATAGGCATTGGCTCGCCAATGACTCCAGTGGACGTGACGGCTACTTCAGTTTCCGCAAGGCCAAATGTTGCTGCACTTTTTTCCCGCATCTGAAGTGCATCTTTCATACCTTGTTCTCCAGTGCACGAATTTGCATTACCGCTATTAACTACAATAGCCTGCAGTGTGCCGTCCTCAGCAATACTTTCCTTCGTTACTTGAAGAGGGGCAGCTTGAATTTGATTTAACGTATATACAGCCGCTGCGGAAGCAGGCTGGTCGGATAGGATTACACCGAGGTCTTTGCGTTTTCGCTTCACTTTGGTATGGAATCCAGCTGCTGTAAATCCATTGGGTGTCAAAATACTTCCGCCTTCTACTTCTGTAATCTGTTCATTCAATGTTAGTTGCCCCACAACAAATCCCCTCTACTTTCTATGGATAAATCGGAACGATATCTAGACCGCTCTTTTCGTCAAAGCCGTGCATCACATTCATATTCTGTATCGCCTGGCCAGAAGCGCCTTTTACTAAATTGTCAATCACACTTACGATTGTCAGGCGCCCGGTGCGTTCATCGATTGTTAAACTTATATCACAGTAATTGCTTCCGTACGTTTCTTTTGTACTTGGAAAACAATCTGAGGTTCGAACTCGGATAAACGGTGCATCTTTATACACATCGGTTAATACCTGCAAGTGATCAGCTGCTGATGCACCCGTTTCAGTTGGTTCCGCATAAATAGTTGCCATAATTCCTCTAGGTATAGGCAAGAGATGCGGAGTAAATGTTAGTGTTTCTCGGGCTCCGCGTACAGTTGAAAGTTCTTGTTCCATTTCTGGCAGGTGTTTATGCTGATTTACTTTGTACGTCTTAAAATTTCCGGAAAGTTCACTAAAATGAGTCATTTCCGAAGGAGAACGACCTGCTCCTGTTGTCCCTGTTTTCGCGTCAATGATAATACTGTCGGCTTTAATCATATCCTGCTCTACTAGTGGTAGCAGCGGAAGCAGTGAAGCCGTTGGATAACAACCTGGATTTGCAATAACTTGAGCTGTTGCAATGGCCTCATTGTTCCATTCTGTCAATCCGTAAACAGCTCGCTCAAGCAGGGCCGGTCCTGCTGTATTCTGTCCATACCACTCTCGGTACGTACTCTCATCATTAATGCGCAAGTCTCCGGACAAATCAATCACTTTAGCGTGCGAAGAAAGAATTTTCTCTGTCCATTCCGCAGAAACCCCTGCTGGCGTTGATAAAAAGACGACATCATATTGATTGGAAACCAGACTGTCATCAAGCTGTTCTAATGTTTTTTCCTGAATCGAATTCATATGCGGATAATTTTTATTCAAAGCTTCCCCTGCTTGGGAAGAAGAAAATAGTGTAATGTCTGAAACATGCGGATGTTGATGCAAAAGTCGAAGCAGTTCAATTCCACCATAACCTGTAGCGCCTACCACGGCAATATTCATAAAGTTGCACCCCGTTCTATCTTTATACGAATTAACTAGTAACTCCTATTATAGAAATGAATAAAAATTAATGCAACTGTATTTTTATATTTTCTTTACATTTTTATTGTGAATTACTGCGCCCATTCGTAAGAACATGGATGAAACCCCTATTTCTCTGGATTTATTAGCTTTTATACAACTAGGTAAAAGCCATAAAAAAACCTTAGCTTTCCCCAAAAGAGAGAAGCTAAGGTATTCATTCCTTATTCATTTTCATTCAATGCGTCTTGAATGCGTGCTGCTGTGTCTTCCATTTGCTCTGCAAAGTGATTATTTTCATGGCTCGTCAGCACTTCGCCATTTTCATCTAATACGCTAAAGCCACGCAACGCTTGTTCCTCGTCCCCCATGTCCGTATGTGACATGATCGTTAAGTCAGGGTCAGACAAAATTGTATAATCTATACCTGCTGCTTCTTTGAATTCTTCATGGTTAGCTGGGGGATCAGCACTGATTGCATAATAATCGAGGTCCATTTCATCAAATCGTTCCTTCTCTGCTTGCAGCTGCACGAGCTGCTGTTGGCAAAGACCTCAGTTTACTCCGGTAAAATGAAATAAGACAGTGGGCCTCTCGTTGTTAGCAAGTGATACTTCTTCATGTTCTTCATCCAAAGCTGTAAGCTCTTCTTCTTCGCCGTCACCACAGGCTGCAGCTAGAACGGCAAAGATAAGTACAGTAAGCAGCATAAGGATTGATTTTTTATAACCATGCATCTCCTCCACTCCCCCTTTCTTAGGATCAAACTGATTATACTGTAGCGGTTGAGTCAATAAGCGTCAATAATTATGCTTGATTGTCACTCTTCATTCACCAGTGCTTCAATCTCTTCTACATATGCATCCGTATCACTTTCCAGCCCGTCATATGAACGAACCACTTGACCATTCGGATTGACAAGAAAAAAGCTGGTGGCATGCATAATGTCATCATCTTCTGGGACAGCTTGTACGACACTGTTAAAAGACTCCTCTGCAAATGTTTTAATCTCATCATCTGTATATCCCGTTAAAAAGTGCCAAGTATTAAGATTTGCATTATAAGATTCCCCGTAATCTTTTAGTCGTTCAGGCGTATCAAACTCAGGGTCGACGGTAAAAGATACCATTTCTACAGCTGTATCCTCTTCTTCCAATTCCGCCTGCAAGCTTGACATATTCGGGCTCATTAAATTACAAACACTTGGACAGCGGGTAAATACCATATTTGCCAACCAGTATGACCCTTCCAAGTCTTCCAATCCCATCTCGTCCCCTTGTTCATCTGTAAACGAAAAATCTTCTACATATAAGTCGGCCTCGGTAAGGTCCTGTCCTTCTCCGTCTGCATCTCCACTACTTTCAGATTCATACAGCCAGCCACAGCCTGAAAGAAACAAAAACATGCAACCAACTATTATGAGGCGTCCCTGAATTTGCATTGTCCTTCACCTTTCTTTGTCCATCCTTCACTCTGTCACTTTAGCCCCTTTAGGTATATCGCTGATTGAGACGTCTCCTTCCTGAAACTTCTCTTTCTTCAACCATTGTTTAAAGATATAGCCTATCGTTATGCCATACGTAACTTCCTGCATCACTTTCATAAGCACTCCTGCTAATTGCTGATCCAGTAACGGTGTTAAAAACACGTTATCCGTCCAATTAAACATTTCTAGTGGGATAGTATCTCCGGCGGGCAGGCAGTATGCCATTACAGTCGCCCATGTACTGGCGTCTGTATAGGTATTATACATAGGGTCATTTGCAAAGATTATCAATGCACAGGCAGGAGTAATCAATAAGCCATTGGCAAAGACATAACCAATTCTCCGCAAATCAGTAAGCCCGCCTTCTGTCGGCAGTGGAGAAATCATGTGCCACCACATCAACATAGCACTCATTAATAAAAGAACTTCATAGAAACTGTGCATGCCCACATTGAGCATCAGCGCGTCAAAAACCCCTGGTATATGATAAAAAGAAAAAAGCGAGTTAAATGCCAGCAGGCCGATCAAAGGATTCATAATTACACGGTTCGTTAACGGCGAAATCTCTTTCCACTTGTTCATTACGATATATAAAAGCCATTTCGGCATAGCCAGAATAAACAGAGGTGCAGCAACAAAATAAGCCGCCACCATTTGTGCCATATGTATACTGAGCACCATATGACCGGCAGCATACAACGGGCCGCCCCAACCGATATATAAAGCAGCCAGCCCTAATATAAAATAGGCATCTTGTTTTTTAGACTGCGGTTCACTTTCCACAAATCGGTGCCGCCATTTTCTCGTCAGCAAGTAATATATGCCAAAAACGACAAGAAGTACAGCGATTAGCTCTGGCGTCCAAAGACCACGAAAAGATAAGGTGGAAAAATATTCTCCCATTTCTATACTCCTTTCAAACTGCCGTAAAAAACGACTACTTTCTATTTTCAACTCATGGTTTGGTTCGTCACCTTTCATTTAACCTATAGATCGGTTAAACGACCTTGAAAAGGGAACACTCTTCAAATTTAGAAATGAAAACAACAGTGGCACATAAGTCTAGTCAAGCTGCGAATGTTTACTCTATCTTGGTCTGTCACGTGTTTATACGAATGCTGTGTTTTGAAGGGTTGTTGCGTTTCCAACTGGAGCAGTAACATTTAGCTTCTTTCAGGTGTTGAAATGAAACCTTCCATAACGTTTGTGAAAACACTTATAAGAAAAGTGTACCCATTGCATCAATACTATAGCATATTTTCTTCACTACATGGATGGACAAGATGTTACAATTTCACCTTCAAATAAATTGCATATCCCTTTCGTTTTTCTATTATTCTTATACCAATACCGAGAGCTTTGGACCCATTTTCTTATCATCCTAAAATTTCACTAAAAGTACTTTCCTATTCTTCTTAATGTCTTCATATATTGAATAAACTACGGCTCCCCTTAAAATACGGTAGTTTAAAAAGTTGATCTTACACAGTCTTGCAATTATGATATGATTAAGTCATTAAAGCTCATAATTCTCTATCAAGTGCTTGTAACGGAGGGGTTTCAGTGGAAATATTTCAAGTCCCAAATAATGCAGATGAACCTTTAAGACAGCAAATCTTCAATCTTCTGATGGGTCAGATGGATTCGGTCGGTGAACGTAATGCAGAAGAGCGGTTAGACCGGGCCATCGAAGAAACGTTAGAGGATGACTCTCCAGCTTACTTGTTTATAGCTCAACACCAAGGCGAAGTACTAGGAGCAGCATTTTTAAATGTTGGCATCAGTTTATCTAAAGGCGGGCGTTATATTTGGCTGAATGATTTATATGTACACAAAGATCATCGACAGCAAGGGATCGCCAAAAAATTATTACTACATATTATATACTGGGCTGAAAACAACAATTTAAAAGGCATTGAATTAGAAACAGGAGTAAATAACCAAGCTACGAAAGCCCTTTACAACTCTCTTGGCTTCTATGATGTTGTAGCCAAACGTTATGGCTTCAGTTTTTAATAAGAGAAAGGGAGCTGCTAGGTGGCAGACCAATAAGTTCTGAGTATCTGGGGAGGCCTGGCCGTACGATATGTTCAACTACAGCTAACATGAAGCACCTCTGTTTTCATAACGGACCTACATTCACTAGCATTGCAAAACTCTCCACAGGTTCATAAAACATTAGGTTTGTATGATATAGTGGTTTCAGTTCTTCGCTCAGGTGGATGCTTTCACTACAGGCACAAGCTCGACATCAGCTTGGTCTTTTCTTCGTTTGACTTCGCCGTGTCTACTTTGTCACGGACAATACTTGCATTTCCTCTGAAAACCCGCCCTGCCAGGTCTTTAGCTGCGAAAGGCAGCAAACCGCTTCAAGCTTCGCTCTGCAGGGTGCACTTTTAAAAATACTCCCCATATCGAATGAAAGACTAATTCTCGCCGGGCAGGCGAGTTTTCTTATGCCATACTAGCAGCTTAGACAATGGAGGGATGAACTTGGCTTATGTAGAAACACAAACTCTATCTAATTCTCAATTTAAACAAGGGCTCTCCAGCGGTCTTCCAATTGCTCTTGGTTACGCCCCTGCAGCCATAACCTTTGGATTTTTAGCGGAGACTACTGGCCTTACCTTAATGGAAGCGACTGCAATGAGCATGTTTGTATTTGCAGGGGCTGCTCAATATATGGCTTTAAATTTAATTGCGATTGGAACTGGTGCTCTTGAGATCATCTTTACCACCTTTATCGTTAATATTCGCCATTTTTTAATGGCAGCATCTTTAGAAAAAAAGTCAGAACCTGATAAACCATTAAAGAAAGCCGGTTATGCTTTCGGTTTAACAGATGAAGTTTTTGCTGTAACAGCTACACGCCCCAACATAGTCACTACTGGTTTTATTTTTGGAGTGTTCCTTATTGCTTATGGAAGCTGGGTAGCAAATACTATCATAGGTCATTGGATGGGGGGATTCTTGCCAGACCTTATTCAAAACAGTATGATGATCGCTCTATACGCTTTATTTATCGCCCTGCTGGCGCCTGCGATGAAAGAAAATCGAAAAGTAATCCTGCTTGCCATATCAGCTGCCTTGTTAAATGGGGTATTCTCTTTATTCATGGCCGAAGGATGGGCGATTGTTCTTGCAACCATAGCAGCTGCTGTCCTGCTTGAACTTCGCAGCATTTATGACCGCAAAATGAAAGGAGAACTGTAGGATGTCTATAGAAATCTTGCTCTTAATTGCTGGCATGGGGATTGTGACATACCTGCCCCGAGTAATTCCCTTCCTTTGGTTAGGAAATAAAACCTTGCCGCGCTGGCTTGAAAATGTATTGCAAAATGTGCCTTATGCAGCTTTAGGAGCCCTTATTTTCCCTGGCATCTTATGGGTTCATGACAATGTATTATTTGGCCTACTTGGCGGTGCTGTAGCTTTTTTCTTTGCTTATCGGGGGTCTCATATGATCGTAGTTGTCTTTTCAGCTATCTTTGCCCTATTACTATTAAATCTTTTTGTTGAACCGTTTTTCTAAACTGGCCTTTCTTTTAGAGCCTTTTAAAAGACTTTGTTGATTTACACGGCACTTACAGCAGCTACTGTAAGGCGTCTTACTTGCTCCACTCTCATCAACTACTTCTCACTATAAGGTGAATGGTATGATGATGAATGCAACTAGCGGTGAATGGATGAATGGATTCGTAACCTCAGTGCCTTTCCTGCTAGAGCATTCCTGTTGAGGGTGTCTCCGGGTTTTTGAAGAACATGCTTTCCCAGGAGTCACCGCCTTTGCTACGTTGCTACAGTTCAACAACAAACGTTAACAATTCCTTCTTTTAAAGCAAACTAAAAAAGACTCCGTTACCCATTTCGGAGTCTTTTTTACTTCTTATTGAAAATCATCAGGCCAATCCATGCGGAGAGCCCGCTCGGCTTCAGGAATCTCTTCTCCATTCCAGTGGGTTGCAGTTACAGTTACCTTCAAGGTATCAATATCTTCTTTTACTTCATGAGCTGATATATGCTCAGTCCACGAAGCCGAAGTGTTTGCTTCGACGAGAACATCTTCAATGACTTGGGCAAATACTTTGTCAGCACTGGAATTATAGATTTCCGCCCCTTTACTGTTTAACAATTGTACTCGAATCCGTTCGGAGGTAGGAAACGTGAGTACAAGATCTTCAGAAGTCGGGTTAGATACTTCTGTTTCCACCACCCATTCATCTTCCTCTTCTTCCAGACTAACTGATAGTTCCCATTCTTCTTTCACTGTTTCTCCCCCTTTATTTTGCGAGGTTTCTGTGGTCTGACAAGAAGCAAGCAATAACAATATACATGTAACTAATAGAAAGAACCTTCCCACTTTCCTGTTCCTCCAATACTATGCTAACTATCCTTCCGAAATGTACCAAAGATTCCAGAGGTATTCATTACGTTGGTGAAGGCTTCGGGGTCTACTTCTTCAATAATTTGTTTAAGCGTATACAGTTCATATCTAGTTATTACAATCATCAACACTTCTTTATCATTCGCATCATATCCGCCTTTTGCAGGCATTCGAGTAATTCCTCTAGTAATATGCTCATGAACTGCTTCGCGAACCTCATCGGCATTTTTAGTAACAATCATTGCTGTCAATTTTACATGACGTGTATGAATAGCGTCGATTACCCGTGAAGTTACGTAAATGGCCACTAATGTATACAGAGCTTCTTCAAGATCAAACAATGCTCCTGCTGCAAGGACGATCATAGCATTTAATAAAAAGAAATAAGTGCCTACAGGCCGGTCGCTCATACGGGCCAACACTAGAGCAATAATGTCCAGCCCCCCTGCAGAAGCACCATATTTTAAAGGAAGAGCAGCTCCGGCAGCTGAGATCACCCCGCCAAAAACTGCATTTAATAAAATATCCTCAGAGATTTCATAAATAGGCAGGACTTCTAGGAAGAACGTCGTCAAGGCTACATGCATAAAACTGTAAAAAGTAAATAGCCTGCCTACTTTTTTCCACCCTAAGATAGCTACGGGAATATTTAGAGCAAATAAGAGAATACCAGCGGACAACGGCAATAAAGCAGCCAATATCTGGGCTATACCAGTCATTCCGCTCGCAAACACATCTGCGGGAATGAGGAAAAAGTTAAGTCCAACTGCTACGCCAAATGCCCCAATGACAATAACTCCTATTTTAATTAGTTCTGTCCATAATGTGGTTTCACGAGTAATCAATAAAGACACCCCGATTATGTATCATTTATCCATTCAATGACGTCTTTTGATATAAGGCTGAATAAATTGTAAGTTAGAAAGACAAGGGTGCCTTTTCCCTTGTCTTTCTAAAGTTTCTTAATGTTTAGGTCTTTCTGCGCCTTCCTCGGTCGGTTCAAAGGCATGTTCATCATTTTCTTGTTTTTCGTTGTAGTGGAGAACTGAATACATTGCGCCTTCATCGACCATTTTATTATCAGCAACATCTAAAGGGTCGGAATGGCCAATTTTATCACGCAAATATTCATCTTCTTCCTCTTTGCGGCTTCCTCGTACAGTTGCTAACCAGCGCTTGGAATTGTGAACAACTTTTTCTCGTTGTTCATCATTACGTAGTAAATAAAGTGTGGTTCCAGCTACTCCAGCCGCAAGCGTTGACCAAACAATTGTCGATTTTCCCATAAAGGTTCCCCCCCTGATTTCAACGTCTAATCTTACTTTTCCCTTGCAGAGTGATTATAAACGTCATTTCCAGTTGAGGAAGAGTTATTCCTCATCGCGAGAGTTCTCCTGCTCATCCATGTCGTTCACTGATGTTTCTGTTTCTACTTGATACTTCCACAACCCAATCCTCTCAATGTCCTGATCTTCATCACTAATAAACCAGAGCGAACCATCCCGCACATGATAAATATAAACTTGTTTGCCGTCAATGCGCTCTTCTAAGGTAGGCTGCCCATACATTCTGCGCACATCAAATAACTGATCTCCTACTTCTATTCCTTTTGTCGTCTGGTAGTCGTCTGAGGACAGAATCATATAAGTAAGTTCATTGTCTTTTAGTTCAAATTGGATATCTGGTACATCTCCACTGCGTTCATGACCGTAACGATCTGTATAAGTGAACTCATGTAAATCGCCATAGTAGCCAATATAGTCTGCATTACTACTGTAAGCCGAGCCCCACTCAACATTAAAACTATTTTCCACCGTTTGTTGGGAAACACCTGGGCGCAGGCCTTCTACTTCTAATAAATCAGCGGTTTCAAAATGAAGGCGGGGAGGATTATCATACCAATACGCCTGGACACCGAAACCTTCGATATTTCGCACTGCTACACTTTCCTGTCCTCCAACCTCTTGAACTAACTCTTCATCTTCGAGATATCTTCTTGCTCCGTCTTCACTATAGGGAACAGATTCTTCCCGCACCGAGGCTGTATCTTCAAATTCATTTAATACTTGAACAGCAGCCGGAAGCGGAACAAATAGCTCTCCCCCAGCCCAAAATGGTTCTCCTGTATAGGTTTGTTTTTGACCATCGATATAGAGAGGCACTCCTGACTCTTCCTCTTCAAGCATTTCTTCTTCTGGATAA
This sequence comes from Salsuginibacillus kocurii DSM 18087, assembly GCF_000377705.1. Taxonomy (GTDB): domain Bacteria; phylum Bacillota; class Bacilli; order Bacillales; family Marinococcaceae; genus Salsuginibacillus; species Salsuginibacillus kocurii. Next base: position 237,881 of record NZ_KB898623.1, read on the forward strand.
TCAATGGAAGCTGGGTCTGTATCGTATTGATTTTCCTCTAACAGCTCCTCTTCCAGCCCGTTATCAAATAGACCTTCTGAAGCTTCAATTGACTTAGCAAACGGCAATGATTCTATGACTAGTGAAAAAGAAAGAAAACTGAGAACTAAGAAACTACTAATTAACTTTTTCATATATGTACCTCTTTCTAGCGGTAATTGTTTCTAGTAGTTTTATTATATCCTAATAAAAAGTGAGACGGAAGGCGTATCCCTTCCATCTCATTTTCTCGTCAAACTCGACGGCCAGTAATTAAATTGAAAATTGCCAGAACGAGCGCAATTACAAGTAGAACATGAATTAATCCTCCAGCAACTTCAAAACTAAATCCTAATAACCATAAAATAATAATTAAACCGATAATAAACCACATGATAAGACCTCCTTTGTTTCTTACTATCACTCAATAATGGCTATAATTCGTACATTACCTTTTTAGATTTCTTTAAAACGAGACTTTTTATTACGAAAATATAAAATAATAAACTAAGAAAGAAGTCCTTTAATGAAAGCTTGTTTTCATATGTTGTTTTTCATCATGTTTTACAGGAAAAATAAAAAGGGCCGGCAGAGACCGACCCTTTGAATGAAGGATTATGCTTCATATAAAATTGAAATTGAGCGAAGCGGATATTCTATCCCTTCTTTGATAGGTTCATCCCAAGCTAGCATACCGCCTGCATAATTTCGCACATTTTCAATGCCATGGGCCTTAAAGTAAAGGGCTGCATGCTGGCTACGGCTACCATTTCTGCATACGAATAGATAAGAATAGTCTTTTCGAAATTGGTCAATTACTTCTGGCAGGTGGTGCATGGGCAGAAAAGGTACGCCTGGAATATGTCCTTCTTTATATTCTTCAGCTTCACGCACATCAATAATAATGGTTGAATCTTCGTCATCATAAACGAGCTGTTTAAATTCTTCAGGACCAAGCTGTTCCACACCTTCAAGGTAATAACTCACCTTTCTCGCCCCTTTCTTCCTTATTATCGTTTAGAGCGACGAATCATCGGCTGGATTGTGACGGAGTTTAATTAAGCGATACGTATGACTCACAATCACTTTTAAAATTGCATACGTAGGGACAGCTAAAATCAAGCCTATCAACCCAGCAAAGCGGCCGGCTACAAGTAATAATAATAAAATCGTTACCGGATGGATGGATAGCTTTCTTCCCATAACTTGCGGAGATATCAAATTGCTCTCAATCTGCTGGACGATCACAACAACAAGAACAACTAACAAACCAGTTAATACAGAATCAAACAGCCCTACAATTACACCAGGAAACGTACCAATCCACGGACCAATGAATGGAATCACATTCGTAAACATGGCTACCAGGGCTAAAATTAACGGATAATCTAAACCAATAATTTGATAGCCTATGTAAACTAGCACCCCGACGCAAAAACTTACAATGATCTGCCCTTGGATATAAGAGCTTAACGCTGCATCCATATCCCCTAATACTCTCTTAGCTTCTTGTTCATTTTTAGGAGATAGAAAACGCGTAATTTGATTAGGTGCTTTTTCTCCTTCTTTTAACATGTAATACAGAATAAAAGGAATGATCACAAGAAGAATTAAGAAGTTAGCCACTGCACCGAGAACATTTGTGACGTTAGCTCCTAAGTTCTGGACAAAGTTATTAATATAGGCAGCTGCTTCCCTAGTAAGCTCTTCCCACGAAAACTGCTGGTTCTGGGCCTGGAACTGCGCAATACGTTCATTGTTCTGCAATTCAATAAACATGTCCCGAACTTCATATATAAACCTGGGCATATTTGCAACCAAGCTATGAAATTGCCGTTGAATTTCCGGGCCCACGAGTAAAAACACTGTTGTAAGCATACCCACGCCTGTAACGTAGATTAGTAGAATAGCTATGCCTTTGGGCATCCAGTTAGAAAGTAACTTCACAAACGGGCGAAGTAAATAAAATAATACCCCTGCAAGCGCAATCGGCGTAAACAAAATCTGCAAAATCATAAAAAGTGGTTGAAAGACAAAATCAATTTTTGATAATAGATAAATAATTAGGGTTACAATAATTATTGCATATCCTATTCGAAAATATTTCCCTTGAGGCATAGCATCACCAAGCTTATTAATTTATTTCAAGTATAGCACAGGATAGGAGTTTGCTTCACTATTCCATGGCTCCTATAAAATCCGGTAAAAACTATCTATTAACTTGTATTCAAATGTCCATATGCACTCTTAAAACAACTTCTAATTTGTAGCCTTGTCGCAGACTCATTATTAGACATATATTCTTTCCTCAATTTTAACAACCTCTGTTAAAGTTTAGTAGTGATAGTTCTTTCATGACCTTCTTTAGTAGGGCGGTATCTTTAAAACATGAATGTTCTTTTCTCAAAATATACGGTTATTCCCAGCCATTATGTTGCCCCTCAACGCTAAGTCCTGTTTCCTAATGTGAAACTGCTGTACAGATTGCTTATTCCCTCTGTTACGCTGCTTACGTATTATCCATATTTTTTTCCTGTTCTTTTATGCTTATTACACGGCTGATCTTTAAGAAACTAGTTTCATATTCCTTTTAACTGTGGCTGATATGAATGCACCTTGCTCTTGTTTTGTTACTAAATCCATTCTTCTTTACTAACAGCTAGTTACCGTTACTTCTATTAAATGGAGTTGTTAGAAAACCAGCTTTAAAAAACGAAGCAATAATTTCTCCAAGGGCATAGCTCCCTCTCGCGTGCAGATGAGAAACCACCAATGTTTTTTAATAGTATCTTTCCCATCTTCTAACAAAGTCTTTGACACTTTATAAACCTTTCATTAAAATAAATAATGTGAACATCTGTTCACTGGTAAACATAGAAAAGGGGGAGTACAAATGAAGTCACGCTTAATGCTACTACTAGCTATGGTGTTTACACTCGGTTTAATCCTAGTTGCCTGTGGTGAAACGCCGGAAGACACAGATGAGGCATTGGATGACCTTGAAGAGGAAGAAGACGGCCTTGAAGATGAAGACGAAGATGCTGATGAAGACGAAGCAGAGGAAGAAATTGGTGCCGATGCCGATGCTGGCGACTTTCAGCTAGGTACAGGATCTACTGGCGGAACATATTATCCACTTGGTCAAGAAATGGCTACAGTTATGAATGATAATGTTGACCATGATGACTTTAACGTAAGTGCTGTGGCTACCGATGCATCTGTTGAAAATATTGCTATGATTAGTCAAGGTGATTTAGGACTTGGCATGACCGTGCACCTTACTGCAATTGATGCAGTTGAAGGCGAGAGTGATTTTGAAGGTGCTCAAGTAGACAACATGGGCTTTATGGGTCACATTTACCCAGAGGTTATGCAGATTGTAGCGCTTGAAGACTCTGGAATCGAATCAATCTCTGATCTTGAAGGTGCAGATGTTGCTGTAGGACCACCTGGTTCAGCAACAAACGATGCTTCCCAGCGTATTCTTGAAGCTTACGGGCTTGAAGAAGGAGATTACAATGCATTTGATGAAGGCTTTGGCGATGCAGCCGACCGTATGCAAGATGGAAACTTAGATGCTTCCTTTGGCCTTTTAGGACTTCCTGATTCTGGAATTGGCGATGAACTTGCTAACCAGCGCGACATCACTCTTCTAGAAGTTGAAGGTGAAGCCCTTGAAGAAATCGAAGAAACGTCTGGTTACGAGCAAATGACTATCACTGAAGACGATTACGATTTCCTCGATGGCGAAGTAAGCACAATTACAGCATATGCTGTGCTTGTTGGCTCTACTGACCTTATCGATGAGGATATGGGCTATGAGATTACAAAAGGCTTGTATGAAAACGTTGATGATGTGACGCATACACAAGGTGAACACTTGACGCTTGAAGATGTGATGAACGGTTCTGATGACCTTCCACTTCACCCTGGTGCGGAACGCTTCTTCGAAGAAGAAGGTCTGCTTGACTAACTCAACTTACTTGTACTTTTGTTCTACTTGGAGGCTGTCTATTGCAGACAGCCTCTTTTTTTAACGTGTAGTTTGATCGTCTTTTCCGGAGGCTATTTTCGCAATCGCTAGTGTTTTCAAATGAAACGGACCAATTCAACGAAAAATGGTAAGTGAACTCCCGTAACACGTACTGCCTTTAGAAGAAGAGCGTTGACCATGCTGAAAACGTCCGCCTCCAGGAGATGAAAAGGATATTCTTCGTTCAAAAGCCATAACCTTTTAGAAAACCCATCCTTCTCTTAAGAAAAGGATAAAATGTAAGTATTAGAAAAGCCTTGAATTTATGCATAGAAAGCGGGACATGCCAATTCTTTTCTGTTATGATATCCTTAGCTTGTACATACACTCTTTGAAACCAGTCTGGTTACATTGACTGGTTTTATAACTTAGACGGGAGGTGGGCCTTTTGGCAAACAATGATGACAAAAATAACTCAACAGATGAGATAAACGAGAATACTCAACAGCCAAGTGAAACGGAAATACTTGAGAAATACGACCGAGAATCGGCCGTTCGTCGTGATCTTGGAAGATGGATATGGGTAGCTGCGATTATTGGAATTTCGCTTACGATTTTTCATCTTTATACTGGCTTACGTGGACCTTATACATCGATTATGCAAGGTGCTATTCATTTAGGAAGCGCCCTTGCCTTAATCTTTATTTTATACCCAGTTAAGAGAACACTCACTAAAAAAAGAGGCGTGCCTTGGTATGATGCGCTTTTAGCAATGACCGCCTTGTTCTGTAACTTCTATGTTATTTGGAATTACGAAAAATTAACAACTCAGGTCATTATTCATGGCTATAGCACACTAGATACAACTGTGGCTTTTCTCGGTGTTATTCTTCTTTTAGAGGCAACGAGGAGAGCTGTTGGGGTCCCGATTGTAGTTATTGCAGCAGCTGCGCTATTGTACGGGGTTTATGGTAACATGGCCATTTTTGGTGAATTCCGCCACTCTGGTTTTGACTGGCCTTCATACATGGAGCGGATGTTCTATAGTACCGAAGCTATTTTTGGTACGCCAATACAAATTTCCTCCACGTTCATTTATCTATTTTTATTCTTTGGAGTAATGCTCGTTCAAACAAACATTGGTCAATTCTTTAACGATTTGGCGTTTGGAGCAACAGGACGGTTTACTGGAGGAACGGCTAAAGCTGCTGTGTCTGCCAGTGCATTCCAAGGAATGGTTACAGGAAGTTCTGTAGCAAATACGGTCAGCTCGGGGTCCTTTACCATCCCGATGATGAAACGATCAAAATTCAAGCCGGAGTTTGCTGCCGGAGCCGAGGCTTCCGCCTCTACCGGTGGTCAGATTATGCCTCCTATTATGGGGGCAGCGGCTTTCATTATGGCAGATTATACTGGCGTTCCATATAGTGAAATTATCGTCATAGCATTAGTTCCAGCTCTTTTATATTTTTCCGGAGTATTTATGGGGACGCATTTTGAAGCCAAAAAGCAAGGCATTCGTGGTCTTCCAAAATCAGAGCTTCCATCAATGAAAAATATTATGAAGCGAATTGATTTACTTGCGCCACTTGTAGTCATCATTACGCTTTTATTGAATGGGTACACGCCAACTTATTCAGCTCTATATGGTATCGCCACAGCTTTTCTAGTTAGCTTTTTCCGAAAAGACACAAGGCTTACCATTCCTGCAATGATAGGTACGCTTGAAAAAGGAGCCCGTGTGGCTTTACCGGTGATCGTTGCCTGTGCCTCTGCTGGCATTATCGTTGGCACAGTAACAACTACTGGCCTAGGCGGAATTATTGCTGGAGGAATCATCAATTTAGCTGGAGGAAACTTCTTCCTTCTCATGTTCTATACTATGATTGCTTGTATTTTGCTCGGTATGGGACTTCCGACCACAGCTAACTATGTGGTTACTGCTTCGATGGCAGCCCCAGCATTGATTGCAGTAGGGGTACCTGATATTGCTGCCCATATGTTTGTCTTTTACTTCGGCATTGTAGCAGATATTACACCGCCAGTTTGCCTTGCCGCTTATGCAGGGGCTGGTATCGCTAGAGCTAATCCATTATCGTCCGGCGTGAATGCATTCAAGATAGCAATAGCTGCTTTCATCATTCCGTATGCCTTTGTATACAATCCTGTATTAGTATTGGAAGAGGCTACATTCGCCACGCTTGCTCCTGCCTTGTTAACTGCTTTAATTGGCATGATCGGAGTAAGTGCAGGTATGATGAATTACTTTTTCGCACACCCGAAATGGTATGAACGAATTCTCCTGCTTGCTGCCGGCTTACTGGCAATTTATCCAGGAAGCTTAATGATCTCACTGTCTGGTATCGGTATTTTAATCTTAATTGGCATTGTGCAGTACTTGCGCAACCGAAAAGACCATGATAATCTCCAGACTGCATAAGCCTTACTAAAAGAAGAGCTGCCCTTATTTATAAAAAAGGACAGCTCTTCTTTTTTATTCATGCTATTGTATATGGTTTGCCAGAACTTATTTACGTCTAAGTCAATCTTCAAATACACTGAATGTCTGCCACAAACCTTCTAATTCTTTTAAACGTCCTTCCACTTTCTCATGTTCCGATCTTGTGACTGCGGTAACTAGCGCACTGACGATGCTAAGCGGGGCCGAAAAGGAATCTATAAAAGAATTGATTTCAGTAGCAGCCAAAAGCTTTTCATCTCCGTAAGGAACGAGCGGGCTCATTAAGTGGTCGGTGATGACTAACGTTCTTGCCCCGCGCTGTTTTACATACTTTAAAACTTCAACCGTACGTTTTGTATAGCGAGAAAATCCAAATCCAATTACTAAATCATCTTCTGTAATATCTAGTAGATGCTCAGAAACTCCGTCCGCTTGAGTGACCATTTCTGTATTTTGCAATACAAGGTCAAGATAAAATTCCAAAAATAATCCTAAGCTTGCTGCACTCCGATAAGCAATAATATAAATCCGTTTGGCCCCAATAATTTGATTAACTGCCCGTTCAAACACCTTTGGGTCAATTTGCTGAAGCGTCATGTTTAAATTTTGAATATCATCTGACAGGATTTCATTCACTGCCGTTTCTGGAGCTTCTTCGGTATCGGTGGTCCGGGCAAACACTTCTGCAGAAGTCCATTTGCGCTGCAATGCTTCTTGCAGATGGCGCTGCAAATCTGGATAGCCTTTATATTCAAGAAAGACAGCGAAGCGAACCACGGTAGCTTCTCCAACTTCTACGTGCTTCGCTAGCTTTGACGCTGTTAAAAAGGGGGCTGTTTCTGGATTGTTAATTAAATAATTGGCAATCTTTCGCTGTGATTTACTCATCTGGTCCTGCATCGTTGTGATTCGCTGGTACACATCACTTTCAAGCATGTAGCATCATCCCTTTTTACATAAACAACGGGTTGTTATTTATGCGCTAAATCTCCCCTGAATCGGGGGTGTTTAGCGGGATCTTCCATACACCTTCGGCACCACACGCTCATAAGCAGCGACGGTTTTATCAATATCTGCGCCCGTATGAGCTGTTGAGAGACTGTACCGGTTTAACGGTTTTGTATAAATGCCTTCATTCAAAAGCTCAATATCAATTTCTTTGCGGGTGGCCAGGTCCGTATCCTGAAGATCCCGGTAATTACGAATCTTCTTCTTATCTGTTAATACTACACTAAAGATTGACCCGCTGCCAACCGCTTTCATTGGGATATTATACGCTGCAAATACTTTTTCCAACCGCTTTTTTAACTGTTCAGTTTTAAAAAAGACATCCTGTATTTCTTTTTCAAGAACTTGAATGGTAGCTAACCCTGCTGCAAGAATCATCGGATGTCCATTGTACGTACCGCTGTGAAAAAGGACATCTTTGGCTGAGGATGTTTTACTCTGACTGCTGTCGAATACATCAGAACCTTGCGTAGGGCTTGAAGTCATCATAATCTCATCTTTTCCGCCGACCATCCCTACTGGAAACCCGCCGCCGACTACTTTACCTAGCGTTGTTAAGTCCGGCTTTACATTATATAATGCTTGAGCTCCACCTAGATGAACACGAAACCCAGTTTTAACTTCATCAAAGATCAAGACCATATTAAGTTCCTCGGTAATTTCACGCAGTCCATGAATAAATGCTTCTTCAGCAGGGATAAATCCAGCTTGAACCGGTTCAATCATTACAGCAGCAACCTCATCACGGTGTTCGCGCAAAATGTCTTTGCACGCTTTTAAATTATTAAATGGAAGGACAATAGTATTGCGTTGGTGAGACGCATGCATGCCTTTAGATTCACAAGTGGCAACTGGAGTGCTTTCCTCTCCCGCTTCATGGACAGGAGGATTTACGCTGACAAGCATTTGATCATAACCACCATGATAATGACCTTCAAATTTTGCTATTTTATGTTTTCCTGTGTACGCTGCTGCAAGTCTTAGAGCGAGCAAGGTAGCTTCTGTACCAGAGTTGGTATAACGGAGTTTCTCGATACTTGGATATAATTCTTTTAACTTTTGGGCCATATCAATTTCAAGCTGATGTGGTGCTCCAAACAGCCAGGTGCCATCTTCATTCATTTGTTCAATCATAGCTTCTTTAACGTCTTTATGGCCATGCCCAAGCATTAATGCACCATAACTCATTAAATAATCAACGTACTCATTTCCATCCACATCCGTTAAGCGAGCACCGTTGCCATGTTTCATTGCAATTGGACGTGGAGCAAAGTGTTTAATATTGGCTGTAACACCACCCGGCATTACATCACTTGCTTCCTCCATAAATCGTTTAGACCCTTCTGTTTTCTCCATTAACTCCTGCACAGGGTGTTGTTGAAATTTTTCAACTGCCATCGCTAACCGATCCCTCTCTTAAGAATTTATTTTTTCATAATAAAAAACGAATGAATTCTTAATTTCATAATACGGGGTTTTGTACATTTTGTGAAGGGGTTATTTCATTATATTTATAATTTGGAGGAAATAATTCATCGATTTTTTTTACACAATGAAAACTCCTGTCATTTTTGAATGATATATTTCAAAAAGACCCACATAAGAATGTCAAATTTCTTTTTCAGTTCTTACAATTAATTTTTGGAGTTCATCTTTCATTTTTAATTTATACGTGATGATTTCTTTCTTTTTTGACCCTATTTGATTTACTTGTTATACTCACGACAGTTTCATTTCTTAGGAGGTTGATATAATGGCGCAGCCGAAGTATGTAATGAATATTGACAAAATTGAAGCAATTCCAGAAGATGAACGCGCAAAACTAAAGCAAATTACCGAAAAATTTGTGTTTCGTGTCAATGAATATTATTTAAGCCTTATCGATTGGAACGACCCGAACGACCCCATCAAAAATTTGGTCATTCCAAATGAAGGAGAACTTTCTGAATACGGCAGGTGGGACGCTTCAGATGAAGATACAAACTATGTCGTACCAGGGTGCCAACATAAATATGAAACTACCGCCTTACTTATTTGCTCTGAAGTTTGCGGCGCCTACTGCCGTTATTGCTTCCGCAAACGTTTGTTTAGAAATGACGTTAAAGAAGCCATGTCAGATGTCGACCCTGGTATTGAGTACATTCGCAATCATCCTGAGATCAATAACGTCCTGCTTACAGGGGGCGACCCGCTTATTCTAGCCACTAAGAAATTACGTTATATTATTGAAGAATTGCGAAGTATTCCACATGTGAAAATTATTCGCATCGGTTCTAAGCTTCCAGTCTTTAATCCTATGCGAATTTACGAAGATGAGGAGCTATTGGACTTGTTCCGGGAGTATTCCACGGTCGATAACCGCATTTATGTAATGGCTCATGTGAATCACCCCCGAGAAATTACTGCTGAAGCAAAGCGCGGCTTCCAGGCGCTTCACGATGCCAACGTAACAGTTGTCAACCAGACACCAGTCTTAAAGGGAATTAATTCTGACCCGGATGTCCTGGCTGAATTACTTGATAAACTTTCCTGGGCCGGGGTAACACCTTACTATTTCTTTATCAACCGTCCAGTAGCCGGTAACAATGATTTTGTTCTCAGCTTAAAAGAAGCTTATGAAGCTGTGGAAGAAGCTAAAGCAAAAACGAGCGGTCTCGGTAAGCGAGTACGACTGTCTATGAGCCATACATCTGGCAAAATTGAAATATTGGCGATTGAAGACGGCAAAGCGTATTTGAAGTACCACCAATCGCGTGACGGTAAGTACGGCAAATTTATGGTACTTGATTGTCCCGATGAAGCAGGCTGGTTTGATGACCTTCCAGGAAACGAAGAACACTGGGACCCGCCTAAGAAAAAGACTGAAAACGTTGTCTCAGTAAATGAGATGCCGGATATGCCGCAAAAGAAAAAGCCCCGTGACCGAAAAATGCCGGCGAGCTCCTCAAAATAACAGATTGGTGCCTGTTATTGGGGCCACTCCTGCACGATGCCACCATAACCTATTAAACTAATTGTACAAATACAAGAATTAAGCAGTGTTCACCTAAGAAGCTGCTCTTTCAAACCGTTTGTAAAGCCTCCCGCTCCATTTTTCGGATCGGGAGGCTTTAATATAGCAGGTCTCCCTGCGCCGTTCTTATAAAACCATCCACCAAATAGATGAATTGTAAAGCTTAGGGGCGAGCATTACAAGAATAATCAAACTGTAGCTGCACAAACAGTCAGGGGACATTAAACTGTAGACTTTTCATGTAAGTAGCTTAATATTTGTACATAATTCTACGCAGTTAAAGGTACATGATCAGCTAAAATCAATCAGGAGAGCTTTTTCTATTTTGTTGTAACTCATGTTACACTTTGCATAGAAATAATTTGGAGAGATGCGAAACTTATGAAGCACATCACAATGATTCTGCCAACCCTCCTCCTGTTACATGGCTGTGCAAATAGTACCGATGAAGAAGTTAAGAATGAGGAGGAAGGAGAGCAGGAGCAACAAAGCGAGACGTTCTATGAAAATCCTTTTTACCAGATCGTTTTTGAAGGCTGGGAAGAAAAGAGCATTGAGGGGACAAATGGCTTTTCAGCTCATTTCACCGTTTTTACCCAGGATGAGCGCAGAGAATTGAGACCTGAAGATGTTCGTTTAGCTCCTCAAGAAGATGCTGCTGATGACCAGGGCCACTCCTACCCATCTTCTGTTGATGACGCTTCTATTGAAGAAGGAGAACAGTCGAATGAACTAAACATCACTCTGTTCTATGAATCATTTATTAACCGTGAGGCTGAGCTTATTAAGCTCCCTATCTCTTTTCAACCTCGCCCGGAGACTACAAACCATCAAGTTACATTTGAAGATATAACAGACGAAGAACTTCCCATCACCCATGATGATGTAATGATCAGTGACTTTGAACAAACTGGTTCATCCTTTTCCCTAGAAGCATTTGACTTGCATTCCTTACAAGACGCAGGCCTGTGGATTTCTTTTGGAGAAGAAGTGATATATCCAAGCCATTCAACGACAGAGTTCGACAATGACGGACAAGTTCTAAACGGAGAATATGAATTTGCGGTAGATTTACCGGAATCTTTTACCCTCCACCTTGAGCGCAGACAAACGCGAGAGATCAACTGGTCTCACACTTTTTCCTTTTCCCCCCAGGGATGACTCGAATAGAACGTATAAACAAAGAAAGAGCACTACCTCCCCCTGCGGAGAGGTGGTGCTCTTTTTCCTTTAGCTGTCTGCCACGATATTTTCCAGCCTGCCAATTCCCTCTACCTCAATTGTTATCTTGTCACCAGGTTGCAGAAACTGCGGAGGGTCCATTGCTTTGCCTACTCCGGCTGGAGTGCCAGTCGCAATAATATCTCCCGGCTCTAGAGTAATGGCTTGAGAAATCGTTTCAATGAGCGTTGGTACATCAAAAATCAGTTGATCGGTGGAGCCTTGCTGCCGCTCTTCTCCGTTAACAAACGTGGTTAACGTTAGTGGTTCCTCTGGCATGAATTCCTTAGGGACAATCCATGGTCCTAACGGTGCAAACGTATCTAAGCTTTTCCCCAATAAGAACTGGCTGTGCTTTTTTTGTAAGTCTCTCGCCGTTACATCATTGAACAACGTATAACCAAAGATGTATTGGCCAGCTTCTTCTTTCGTGATGCCGCGTCCTTTTTTTCCGATAACTACGGCAATTTCACCTTCATAATCAAGCTGTTCAGTGGCTTTTTCGTGCGGCTCAATTTTCTCGTCTGGGCCGATGATTGCTGTTGGGGCTTTAGAGAAAACCATGGGAGCTTGTGGAATATCGCTTGCGCTTCCCATTTCTATTGCATGGTCAGCATAATTCTTCCCTATGCAGAAAATATTTTTCCTTGTCCGGGGGATCGGGGCAAGCACATTCACTTGGTCAGCTGGGTAACGAAAGGAAGAATGTGCTGTCTTTACTTCTTCCAACAAAGCAGGGGTATCCATCATCATGCTAATAAGATCTATTACCGTTTCTGGTACATCCGATATATTGGAAGCTTTGTGTATGTAGGCAGATGCATCTACATAGTCACCCGTTTCTTCGAGGTACAATCCAAACGTTTCCCTCTCTGGCGTTGAAAAGCTTACAATCTTCATAAACTCCCATCCTTTCATAACACGAATCGAATCTATTCATACCAATTGTATCATTAATAAATATTGCAGTTAGCCTCTTTTAATAATGAAACAACGTCTTCCTCACCTTGACTCCTATCCCTTTACATTTATGATTAGCAGGAGGACAGTAGCTTTTTTGTCACTTCTGCTTTTACTTGGTTCAGCATCTTCGTGCGTTCTTGGGTTGAGGCTTCCACCACATAGCCCAATTGAAGTGATAATTCATGCTTCATCCCACAAAATTCAAAGATAGCCTTTTGTAAAATCATATTTATACTATCTGTTAATCCTTCAGCTTGAAACTTGTCGACGGGAGCCCCGGTTGTGAAAATTGCATGCCCTGTTTTTCCCTCAAGCTTTCCAATCGGTTCTTCATTTTCTAATTCATACGCCAATCCATAAGCAATAACTCTGTCAAGGTAGCCTTTAGCAAGCGCAGGGAAGCTTCCCCACCACACCGGAAAAATAAAGGTGATGTGGTCTGCCCATTCCCAATACGAAAACTCTTCTTTTATTTCTTCTTTGTAGATCCCTTGAAGTGTGTCTTCATATTCTTGAATCGTAAGAGATGGATTAAGAGACAACTCAGTTACATTCCTTGTATACACTTGCTTGTCTGCTTCTAACAACGTCTCTTTTACTTTATTTAATATGGCTCCATTAAAGCTGTCTTGTTTAGGGTGCATAAAAATTAATAAATGTCGGTCCATAGGTTCAACGTTTCTCCTTTACCAGCTCTTGTTTTAGCTCTTCCTTGCCTTTGCGCCTTATAACAGTTCCTGTTGAAACAGATAAAGGCTGGACAGATGGACGTCAGGGCAAATAGCCGTGGGCATATTAAAACCTGGATCTTAATACCCGTTACTTATGTAGAGTTAAACCTGGCAAAAATACTGGATATTCAAACTCACTGTTCATTGCTGCGCTTATATTCTCAAACTTTGTGCTCCCTCACTAAAAAACTTGGCAAAGCAAAGCTTACGGTTAAAGGCTCTGCCGCAACGGTCCAGGATGAACTCTTTCCTTTAATTGGCCTTTTGTAGGGTGGAAGTCATTAAATTACGAATGAAACATTTTAAAGTATAAGTCTAAAAGTTGTTGCGCAGCTTGTGCCGGCGGAAGTTGGCCTTCTGTTACTTCATTTTTTTTCACCGGGAATTTGGAACGAATCTCTTCATTTCCAAAAAAGTGTTGGAGCAAGGATTCCTCAATTAATGATTCCATCCATTCCACCATTTGCCTCTGCCTACGTTCCTCCCAAACTCCATTGGCTTTTACGGTCGTTTCAAATTTACGAATCAGGTCCCACATCTCGTCAATGCCAGTCCCAGTTAGGGCAGAGACGATCTGAGCGCTTGTTGTCCAGTCCTTAGTCGCAGGTTGAAGAAAATGAAGCAAGCGGTTATATTCAGCTCGAGCTTTTAAAGCTTCTTCATAATTCGGACCATCCGCCTTATTAATATAAAGGGCATCTGCAATTTCCATAACGCCTTTTTTCATCCCTTGCAACTCATCACCAGCCCCCGTAAGCAGAAGGACAATAAAACAATCAACCATTGAACGAACCACCGTCTCGCTCTGCCCGACCCCAACAGTTTCAACAATGATTACATCAAAGCCAGCCGCTTCACAGAGTAACAGCGTTTCCCTGCTTTTTCTAGCTACTCCTCCGAGGGTGCCGCTAGAAGGGGAAGGCCGCACGAACGCAGATGGATGCTTTGACAGTTTCTCCATTCTTGTTTTATCGCCTAAAATGCTTCCTTTACTAACTGTAGAAGAAGGGTCTACAGCTAGCACCGCCACATTATAGCCTTTTTCACAGAGCAAAATACCTAAAGCTTCGATCAATGTACTTTTACCTGCTCCCGGAACGCCTGTAAAGCCAATGCGAATCGATTGTCCTGTATAAGGCATGATGTTCTGTAATATCTCTTGAGAGGAAGCAAAATGCTTTGTAGATTGGCTTTCCACTAGTGTTATTGCTTGAGCAAGTATAGTTCGGTCGGCAGCAAGTATTCCATCTATATATTCTGCGGGAAGCTTTGTTCTCCTTCGTCGTTTTCGATTAGAATGCGGTTGATTTTCAGCCATGGCCAAACCTCCCTTTTTCCCACCCCCGATATGCTAGTAAAACGCCCTCCTCCCATTCTGTAACTAGCTAGTTTCGGAGTGGAGACAATTGCGCATACTCTGATTTCTTTTCTGCCCTTCTCCCTATTCCTATACGTAACACCTATTGCGGTTCAACCATTTCTTGTAGTTGTAATAAGATTTGTTTGGCAGCGGCTGGTATAACTGTCCCTGGTCCAAATATAGCGTCTGCCCCATTATGTCTTAGCTCTTCATAATCCTGCGCTGGAATAACTCCTCCGATAATGACTAGAATGTCCTCCCGCCCTAGTTTCTTAAGCTCTGCTACTACTTTTGGAAGTAAGGTTTTATGCCCAGCCGCAAGAGAGCTGATGCCAAGGATATGCACATCATTTTCTACAGCCTGCAAAGCAGCTTCTTCCGGAGTCTGGAATAAGGGGCCAATATCCACATCAAATCCTAAGTCCGCAAACGCAGTAGCAATCACTTTTGCTCCTCTGTCATGGCCATCTTGGCCCATCTTTGCCACCATAATGCGCGGTCTTCGCCCTTCTTCTGCAAAAAATTCATCAGACAGCCGGCGCACTTCCGCCATTTGTTCTTGTTCACCATATTCTGCTTGATAAACTCCGCTAATTGCCTGGGTTACAGCTTGATGACGCCCGCTTACTTTTTCCAATGCATCAGAAATCTCCCCTAATGAAGCACGTTTCCGAGCTGCATCCACAGCGTACTCCAATAAATTTCCTTCCTGAGATGAAGCGGCTTTCGTGAGTTTCGCAAGTGCTTCTTTAACTCTCGGTTCATCACGGTTTGCACGTAGTTTTTCTAATCGTTCAAGTTGAGCATTTCTAACTTTCGTATTATCGATATCACGAATATCAAGCGGGTCTTTCTCAGCAGGCTGAAATTTGTTTACGCCGACGATCGTTTCCTGTCCTGAATCTATATGAGCTTGCCGGCGTGCCGCCGCTTCCTCAATTCTCATTTTTGGCAGCCCGGTTTCAATGGCTTTTGACATACCCCCTAAGTCATCGATTTCAAGGATGTGTTCCCAGGCTTTAGCTGCCAACTCAGCAGTTAATGATTCCACGTAATAGGAGCCGCCCCACGGATCTGCTACATTGGTAATCCCCGTTTCTTCTTGTAACTGCAATTGCGTATTCCGGGCGATGGCCGCTGAAAAATCCGTTGGTAGAGCAATTGCTTCATCAAGAGCATTCGTATGAAGAGATTGAGTATGCCCCATTGTAGCTGCCATTGCTTCAAGTGACGTCCGAACAACATTATTGTAAGGGTCTTGTTCAGTTAAGCTCCAACCTGAAGTCTGTGAATGCGTGCGCAGCATAAGAGATTTTTCGTTTTTGGGTTCAAATGGTTGCATAAGTCGAGCCCACAGTAATCTCGCTGCTCGAAGTTTGGCGACTTCCATGAAGTAATTCTTCCCTATTGCCCAGAAAAATGATAATCGAGGAGCAAAAGCGTCAATATCAATTCCAGCACTCAGACCGGTACGTACATATTCCAAGCCGTCTGCGAGTGTATAGCCAAGTTCAAGGTCGGCCGTCGCTCCTGCTTCCTGCATATGGTACCCGGAAATTGAAATACTGTTAAACTTCGGCATATAGGTGGAAGTGTATTCAAAGATATCAGCAATAATCCGCATAGACATATTCGGTGGATAAATGTACGTATTTCGCACCATATACTCTTTTAAAATATCATTTTGAATGGTGCCGGTTAATTGTTCTTTTGAAACTCCTTGTTCTTCTGCAGCAACGATATAAAACGCCATAACCGGCAGCACTGCCCCATTCATCGTCATCGAAACAGACATCTCATCAAGTGGAATACCGTCAAATAATACTTTCATATCCAAAATTGAATCTACGGCCACTCCAGCTTTACCTACATCCCCTTCCACTCTAGGATGGTCAGAGTCATAACCACGGTGAGTAGCAAGATCAAAAGCGATAGACAGCCCTTTTTGTCCAGCAGCTAAATTTCTGCGATAAAACGCATTCGATTCTTCGGCGGTAGAATAACCTGCGTATTGACGAACTGTCCAGGGGCGCTGTTTGTACATAGCCGGGTAAGGACCTCTTAGAAAAGGGGGCAAGCCGGAAACATAATCCACATGCGGCAAGTCTTCGATGTCTTCATTTTTGTAAAAAGAAGATATCGAAATGAGTTCAGGCGTCTCCAGCACGTGGTCTGCTGAATTGAAAGAGCGGGAAGAACTCTCTTTTCTGCGTAATTGCTCATACGAAATTGACGTGAAATCAGGATTTTTCAAGTGGCTCCACCCCTTTCCTGTCCAATATGTGATGAAGCTTTTCCCAGACATTCATATGTTGATATATAATATCTTCTAAACCGAGGGTTTGCCAATAACGCAAGCTCTCAGCTTCAGGTTTTCCTGCAAGGACTTTCATTTTTTCAGGTGTGCTTTTAGATAGCTGCGGCAACAACTTCTCCATCCAGTCTGCATACGCTTTATCTCGTCCGCAAATGACTATCACTTCGGCATTCGTTTTTTTTACCGCTGCCACCGCCTCTTCAATCGAAGAAAATCCAGCTGTTGATTCAACCGCAAATGAACCTGCTTGAAACACAGAACGGGCAAAATCAGCTCTCGGTTTATGATGAGGAATTGGACCTATATTCAATAAAAACACGCTCGTTTTTCCTCTGCCCTCCGCTTCTGTACACTGAGAGTCCTGGACACGTTTCTGCAACTGTTCAAACGCTTCACTTCCTCGGCTTGTTGTAAGGACTTCTTCCCATTGGACCTTCTCTTCTCGATGGCAGCCTGCAAATAAAGCCGGCAACGGAGCTTGAGACGTGCGTATCTGCTGAACAGCAGCTTGCAAGTTTTCTAGAGCAATCGTTGGTACATCGTTTAACTGTTCGTAAGAGCGTCCCATTTCTTTTTCTTGATCATAGGCTTTGCGCTCTTCGCTGTCGTCGCTTGGCGCAGGTGGGGTCCGGTCGTCTGGATTAAAATAGTTGTTAACGCCGACAAACACTTCTTTTCGCTGCTGAATCGCTGTTTTTCGTGATACTAACATATCTAATAAATGCGTTTGAATAGCTCCATTTTCCAAAACTTCCAGCATCCCTCCTTGTTTTTCAATCTCTTGAAAGGATAGCCAAGCTTTTTCGGCTAGTTGATTCGTTAACGTTTCAATGTAATGAGAGCCACCCGCTGGGTCACTTACATGCGCCAAGTATGCTTCTTCCTTCATGATCAACTGGGTGTTGCGGGCCACTCTCCGGGAAAAAGAGGTTGGCTTTTGCAATAGCACATCAAATGGGACAACATCCATGCTATTTACACATGCTACTGCGCCTGTAAAACTTTCTGCTGCTGTTCTTAATATATTTACATAAGGTTCAACCTTCGTCTTTGACCACATCGAGGTGACCCCATGAATAAATGTCTGCTGTTCTTGATCGTCTGCGCCGAACGCTTCCATAATATTGGCCCAGAGTTCACGGAACGCTCTAATCTTTGCAATCTCCATAAATTGTTGCTGGCCAAGCGGAAATACAAAGGCAAGTAGATTCTTAATTTCACTGAAAGATAGATTTTTCTTTCTTAATTCTTTTACATAATACACACCTGTTGCTAAAGCATAGCTGACCTCTTCTACGGCAGAACTGCCGGCTGTATGATAAGGTTCAGCACTTACAAGCAACGAACGAACCCCTCCATTTGTATCTTTAAAAACGGCCACAGCCCCTTGAATGGCTTCATTTACGGAACACGGAAGCTTGCCATGAATTGCGGCTTCTCCTAAGGGGTCCCCAGCGATAACTCCCTTAAACGGTGCAGTTGTTTCATTGGCGGCTTTAAATAATAAGTACAGAGGTAGCGGATTAGCTCCTGTTTCCACGTAGAGCGGGTACTGAAAAAGAGGGAGATCAGTGGCCGTCCCAAAAGCCACTTTTACATCCTCAAGGTCAGAAAGTGGAAGACCTTCACTCCTGGACGAAGAAAGTTGTGGTATTTCGCCCCGCTTCGTCGCAGGATGAAGCTTAACACCGAGCCACGTTTGCCCATTTTGCATATCTTCATTTGCTTCGTTATAAAAACGAGCTGGAGTACTTTCACGAATCGTCTGCGTAATCTCCCATTGATTGTTTTCTGCCCCTCTTCGGTACGGTGCTCTTCCTGGTGGGGCAAAATCTAATGAAGCTGATCCCCTGCGGTAGAGCGGCTGAAGAGTAATCTCTTCTCTTGTTGGCGTCGTAAGTGTTTCAAACGGTTTTCCTTTTATAGAACGTTCCACCGCTTCGTACCACTTGTCATCACTAGGCACGGGAAATGAACAAATTTCTTGTAACACCTTTTCTTTTTGGTCATTAGCCATAGATAATACGACAGGAACCCCCGTCTTCCTCCCTTCTTTAAAGCGGGATGTTTCCGTGCTTTTTGTCCGGTTTGTGTGTTGATTTGTTACGAAGCATTTCCAGTCCGCTCGCTATAGAATATTTCGTATCTCTAGGGTCAATGACGTCATCAACAATTCCATTACCGGCTGCAATATAAGGATTTGCATAACGCTCGCGATATTCCTGAATTTTTTCTTGGCGTGTTACTTCAGGATCACTGCTTTCTTGAATTTCCTTAGCAAAAATAATATTAGCTGCTCCTTCAGGTCCCATTACCGCAATTTCAGCATTTGGCCAGGCAAAGACGAGATCTGCTCCAATTGCTTTACTATTTAACGCCACATAAGCTCCGCCATAGGCTTTACGTAAAATGACAGTAATCTTAGGCACACTTGCTTCTGAATACGCATACAAAATTTTAGCGCCATGCCTGATAATTCCGCCATGCTCCTGCTGTATCCCCGGTATAAAACCGCTTACATCTTCGAGCGTTATTATAGGAATATTAAAGCAATCACAAAAACGGATAAAGCGAGAGCATTTGTCAGAAGAATCAATATCAAGTCCACCAGCCATCATTTTAGGGTTATTGGCAACGACCCCTACAGTAGCCCCGTCTATTCTTCCAAAACCAATTACAATATTTTTTGCAAAGTCAGGTTGGACTTCTAGAAAATGATGTTCATCCATAAGCTCTTTAATTACTCTTCGCACATCATATACTTTGGCACTATCAACCGGTACCAGATCGAGCAGCTGATCCAAACGGCCTTGCTTTACACTCTCGGTTTGGTTATTTTCGAATCGAGGTGGTTTTTCTTTATGATTAGATGGCAAAAAGCTTAACAGCTTGCGTACATTTTCCAATACTTCCTCTTCACTGCTCCCGGTAAAATGAGCATTCCCGCTTTTAGAGGAATGGACTTTAGCACCGCCCAAGTCTTCCGTATTGATTTTGGCTCCAGTGACACTCTCAATTACTTTCGGTCCAGTAATAAACATTTGACTCGTCTCTTCTACCATAAACACGAAATCCGTAATGGCCGGCGAATAAACAGCCCCTCCCGCGCATGGTCCGAGAATCACTGAGATCTGCGGTATTACGCCAGAATAAATGGAGTTACGGTAAAAAATATCTCCATACCCATCTAAAGAGAGAACGCCTTCTTGAATACGAGCACCGCCTGAGTCATTTAAACCGATGATCGGAGCTCCATTTTCGGCAGCAAGATCCATTGTTTTTGCAATTTTTAAGGCGTGCATTTCTCCTAATGCGCCCCCATATACCGTGAAATCCTGAGAAAATAGAAAAACGAGCTTTCCCTCTACTTTACCGTAACCGGTAACAACTCCTTCCCCAGGAGCTTTGGAAGCTCCAAAGTCCATGCCACGATTCTCAATAAATGGATTTAATTCCACAAACGTCCCTTCATCAAGAAGTAATTCAATGCGTTCTCTCGCTGTTTTTTTACCACGGTTATGCTGGGCATCGATTCTTTTTTCTCCGCCTCCTAGCTTAACTTCCTCACGTTTTTCTTCCATTTCTTCAATTTTAGAAAACATGCCGTCGTTTTCCATGCTGGCTCGCCGCCTTTCTTTAAAAATTCGCAAAACTATTGGCGTAAAGCTCTCCCTCATTATTAATCCTTAGAGAATCTTTCGAAGAAGAGCTTATAGTTTTAAGAGGGTGGCCCATCCATCAGTTATCAGCAAAAGCACCTGAAGTATACTTACTTTCCTCGGACGCGGTTCCACCACCCGCCCACGCTGTCGCTTTATGAAGCTGCTGAAAAAGTCAATTTACCGTATAACATTCATCTTCATACAATTCTCTTTATAGTGAGAAGAAGTTGATGAGACCGGAGAAAGTGACACTCCCTCCGGAAAGCGAACTTGCTTAAGTACTATCACCCTCTTTTTACAGGTTATAGTAAAAAGATAAAGCGCTTCTGAAACGAAAAGCAGTTTCTCAGCAGCCCCGTCGCTTTAGCAATAGGAGCTTCGCGTAATCTAGTTGATTGGACACTTTCATGGCCTAAACTAATCTTTTGAGACACCCTCTATGAATTAATCCTGGGTTTTCACCGTAAAGAGAGGCTGGCCATACTCAACCAATTCACCATTATCCACTAATATTTCAACAATCTCCCCGGTTACTTCCGCTTCAAGTTCATTCATTAACTTCATCGCTTCCACAATACATACAACAGAGTCAGAGGTAATCCGATCTCCTTCTTTTACGTAGGCTTCCGCATCGGGGCTAGGAGAACGATAAAAGGTACCTACCATTGGTGAAGTAATCTTGTGAAGATTTGCATTGTCTGTACTTTCTTCAGGTTTTGTCGTTTCTGTTGGAACTTCTTGCTCTTTAGAAACCACGTCTTCTTTTACGACAGCAGGAGGTGGGGACGGCACGGATTGTTCTGCAACAGGTTCAGTTACTCGTCCCCCTCCAACAGCACTTTCCTTGCGGATCGTTAACTTTTCACGGTTTTCACCTTTTATTTCTAATTCTCCAATACCTGAACGGTCTACTGCTCGAATCAACTCTTTAATTTCATTCATTTTAAACATCTATTACACACCCTTTTATATTTTATTACTCGCTTTAATAAATCCTAATGAAAGAGGAGCTGGCTCCTTAGCTTCGTTTTAACGTCAAAGAATCTGATAGTTCATAAAAAAACGTTGGTATTCTTTCTTCTCTCGTGCAGTTTCAGTTAACACCGCATGCATAATCATATCAGAGAACATATCTGCAATTTCATATATGTTATATACCCCATCAGTGCGATACCATTTATACGTCCAGTTAATCATGCCAAATATAGCCATTGACATAATAGGAGCCGGAAGCTCCTGCCTAAATTCATGTTGTTTTTTTCCTGCTTGCACTGTCGCAAACATTAGTTCCTTGTATTCATCCCGCTTTTTTTTAATCTCTTCAAAATATTCCGGTGCCAAATATAAGCTTTCTTGATAAAATACAGTGACATGTGAACGGAACTTATCAAACATTAAAACAAACGACCGCACCGTTTCATATAACTGTTCAGCGGGGGTGACATAATTTTCCCTTGCAGTAAGAGCCTGATCAAGCACGTATGTAATAAACGTGTCATGAATCGTGTAAAGCAACTCATCTTTAGATTTAAAATGGTGGTAAAAGCCACCTTTAGATGTGCTGCTTTCCTGTACGATTTGATCTACTGTTACTGCATGGTACCCCTTCTCTTCAAACAGGGTTAACGCAGCATCAGTAATTTTTGTTTTTGTAGATTTTCGTCCCATATCTACACCTGCTTCCTGTGCAACTTTACGTTGAAGGAGTAACGTTCACTTCATGCTTTTCCAAAAACTTGGTATCAAAATCACCACTTTTAAATTTTTCATGCTCCATTAATTTAAGGTGGAATGGGATCGTTGTGTCGACACCTTCGACAACAAATTCTCCCAACGCCCGCTTCATGCGGTCAATTGCTTCATCGCGCGTCTTTGCTCGAACAATTAATTTTGCTACCATGGAATCATAAAATGGGGGTATCGAGTAGCCGGTGTAGCATGCACTGTCAACTCGCACGCCAAGACCGCCTGGTGGTAAATACATATCAATCTTACCGGGAGATGGCATGAAGTCTTTGTCTGGTTTTTCAGCGTTAATGCGGCACTCAATGGCCCAACCTTCAATCTTCACTTCTTCCTGGGTGATAGATAACGTTTCGCCTGCGGCTGCCCTAATCTGTTCTTTAATAAGGTCTATCCCGGTAACTTCTTCTGTTACAGGATGTTCTACTTGAATACGCGTGTTCATTTCCATGAAATAAAAATTCTTATGTTTGTCGAGTAAAAATTCAACCGTACCCGCTCCACAATAGTGGACGGCTTTGGCTGCTTTGACAGTGGCTTCACCCATCTGCGCTCTTATCGTTTCATCAAGAGCTGGAGACGGTGCTTCTTCGACCAGCTTTTGATGTCGTCTTTGAATCGAACAATCCCGTTCTCCAAAATGAACGACATTACCATGGGAGTCCGCTAATACTTGGATTTCAACATGGCGGGGCTCTTCCACAAACTTTTCCATGTAGACACCCGGGTTGCCAAAAGAAGTGGCTGCCTCCTGCCTGGCCATAGAAATGGAACGTTCTAATTCATCAGCACTTTGGGCGACGCGCATCCCTTTTCCGCCGCCCCCGGCAGTGGCTTTTACAATAACTGGATAGCCAATTTCCTCTGCGATGCGCAAAGCTTCTTTCTCATCTTCGATTACACCATCAGTTCCAGGTACAATTGGAACACCTGCTGCTTGCATCGTATCTCTGGCTACAGCTTTTGCTCCCATCCGGTTAATGGCCTCAGGTGAGGGCCCAATAAAAGTAATATCATGGTCCGCGCACATTTCAGCAAACTCAGCGTTTTCAGCCATAAATCCATAGCCTGGATGAATAGCTTCTGCACCTGTTTTTAAGGCGGTTGAAATGATATTCGTTTTGTTTAAGTAACTATCTGTGGCTGCAGCAGGACCAACACAATATGCTTCGTCCGCTAATATGACATGCAATGCTTCAGCATCGGCTTCTGAATAAATTGCTACCGTTTCGATGCCAAGCTCTTTACAAGCTCGAATAACTCGAACAGCAATTTCACCACGATTGGCAATCAATACTTTCGTAAACATCTACAGTTACACATCCTCTCTACATTAACAACTGAAGCGAGACCGACTGGTCAGTTTGTTCTTATGTTATTTTACGTCTGATTCTAAAGCATGTCAATACGAGTTACAAAGCAAAAGGAAGCGTTTTCATTTTTTGTTTTCCGCCAGTAAAGGTTAGAATTTGTTTGTTTGCTTTAACAAATGGGAAAGGAACAACAATGTATTTTTCTTAAACCCACTCATGTGCTCGATGCAGGAACAACGACTTTACATTAAAAAATTTGTGAAATGTTTTTTAGAAAGGAAGGGTAATGACTTATGAGTTTATCTTCACAACAAATTAATGAACATGTTGAAAAATTAGAAGGCTGGGAACGCACAGAAGAAGAAATGCTGGCAGCTACCTTTACATTTTCCGCCTTTTTAGAAGGCATTCAGTTTGTACAACGTCTTGCCGAATACGCTGAGGAAGTACAACACCATCCTCAGATTGTAATTGATCACACAGCAATTACTACTAAGCTGAAAACGTTCGATCAAGGAAAAATAACGCAAAAAGATATCGATGCAGCTTATGCCATCCAGGATATTTATCAAAACCTGTAATTGCGTGTAGTGTTTGGGCAATAAATCACACATGTATACTACGTAAGAAAGGAAGTTGGAAATACCTGCTGAAAATCGTACCAGACGCCTGCCTGAGATAAAAAGAAACGAGTCTGAAGAAGAACGCTTAGCAGCACTTATTGATAAACTTGAGGATGCCACCACTAGAGCACGGTTAAAAGATTTAGCGTATCATTTTACAAATAAAAGAGAAGTGATTAAAGTAAATATAA
Organism: Salsuginibacillus kocurii DSM 18087; assembly: GCF_000377705.1. GTDB lineage: Bacteria > Bacillota > Bacilli > Bacillales > Marinococcaceae > Salsuginibacillus > Salsuginibacillus kocurii. Next base: position 262,478 of record NZ_KB898623.1, read on the forward strand.
TAGCAGGCGCAGCCAGAGGGGTCGGCTTAACCTTAGGAACTGCTATCTTCCTGGCTCTCTTCTTTTTCATTGTAGCGCAGTTGGTGGACATGCCACTTGTTGGAGATTTCAATGCAAATATTCTCGATGAAGTAGACCAGCATCGAGAAACAGCTGCAACACACGACACTATACATGGCAAATCATAATAATATGAATCTACGGAGGCGATGACACATGGATTTATTAGGGATAGGTGTTTTGATTGCTGCTCTTGCATTTCTCGTTCTTGTTATTTTTCTTGCCCGTACACTTGCAAAATTAGCTGATGTATTAACAGGAGTGGAAAAGACAGTAGGTCAATTGCCAGACCAGCTTAACCAAATTACAAAAGAAACAGGCGATGTATTGCATAATACAAATGAAACCATTATCGACGTTAATGAAAAAATGCAAACCTTAAATCCAGTATTTTATATTGCAGAAGATGCCGGCGAAGCATCCAGGAAACTCTCCTCTTCCCTGGTTGATGTAACGTCATCTTTTAAGAAAAACACAGAAGCAGCTACCGAAGAAACATGGCAAAAAGAACTAGGCGGGGTCTACGGTTTTCTTGCTTTGATGTATTTTCTCTTTCAAAAACGTAAAACGCTTAAAGCATATAAAAATGGAGAGATGGAATAATGAAAAACCATTCCTTCTTTTTCACAAGCCTCGGTTTCCTCGCAGGGGGAGTGTTAACTTCCGCAATTACATTGTTAGTGGCTCCTGTGAAGGGGGAAACGCTTCGTCAAAAAGGGAAAGAAACTGTGCAACAGGTTAGGAATGTCCCTCAGGAGGCAAAAGCCTGGAAAGCCTCAAAACAGCAGCAGTATGTGGAACGCGGCCAAAAAGAATATGATACTCTTCACTCGTTGACTTCTACGATTAAACATCGTGCCCGAATTACGGCTGTACAATCTACCGTTAATTCTTCCACACCTCTGCAAACTCCTAAAGCAAAGGAATAAACATTAAAAGAGCTGCGCTATCAACCAGCTTAGGGACCATACCGATGATGGTCCTCGCCTTATGATGAGCGCAGCTCCTTTTCTATACTGTTATTTTTCCGGAATCCCTTCTATTTAACATTTGTAAACCTAACTGGATGCACTCTTTCTTGCTTCAACAGGCTTTACAATGCTTCCTTGCGGCTTTGAAGATACTGTGCCACGCTCCATGACAACCTCGCCACGTACAATCGTATACACAGGCTTACCTTGCAATTCCCAGCCATCATATGCACTAACTTTACTTTTACTGTGCAGTTCTTCCTCTCTAATCGTATACTTTTCTTCCATGTCAACAATGGTAAAGTCGGCATCTGAACCGATTGCAAGCGTCCCTTTTTTATCATCTATCCCATATAGGCGAGCCGGTCCTTCTGCTAAAAGTTGAACAAGTCGATTTAACGTCAATTTCCCACGGTTGACCGCATCTAACATCAGGGGAGCAAGTGTCTCCACTCCACACATGCCTGCCGGGATTTCAAATAAAGAACCATCTTTTTCTTCAGGTGTATGAGGAGCATGGTCTGAACATACCGCTGCGATTGTTCCATCCGCAATTCCTTTCCAAATTTCTTCCTGGTCCTCTCGATATTTCACCGGTGGATAAATTTTCATTTTAGGTCCAATTGCTTCATAATCATCTGCCGACAAAAATAAATAATGCGGACACGTTTCAACCGTAATTGGAAGCCCTTCTTGTTGGGCAGCACGGATGAGCTTAACACTTTCACCGCTGCTGACATGCAAAATATGCAGCCTTACGCCAGTGGCTCGCGCTAGGCGTATGCCAGTTTCTACAGTCAACACTTCAGCAAGGGGCGGTCGGGCTCTGAGCAAGTCTTCATAAGAACGCCCTTCTGTTGCTTCTACGCGTGCAGTTAATGTCTGGATTAACTCGTTGTTTTCTGCGTGCACAGCAAAAATCTGATTTGTTTTCTGAACCTGCTCCATCATTTCATAGACGGCACCATCGGAAAACGGGGGTATAACATTTTTCTCGCCTTCTTTATAGTTATACATTAATTGGAAAGTTTCTTGATGAACGGCGTACCCCCAGAAAAATTTAAATCCTATTACTCCAAGTTGATGCATATCCTTTACATGATGATTATTTAAAGGACCAATACAAATCCCCCAAAGCCCATAATCAATCAAAGCCTGCTCACCCAAATGTTTATGTTGACTCATAAAACTAGTTGCGTCACTGACGGGTGGGGTGGTATTAGGCATTTCAAAAAGCGTTGTGATCCCTCCCGCCGCTGCCGCCCGCGTCGAATGGTAAAAGTCTTCTTTATATGTCGGTCCAGGGTCCCTGGAATGTACATGAGTATCAAGTAAGCCTGGTAAAATATGAAGCCCGGTAACATCTATCGTTTTTACGGCTTCTTCGCTTATGAGCTCTGAAGATATTAAGCTTATACGTCCTTCCTTAATATACACATCTGCTTGAAATTCTTCCGCTCCAGTAACTATAGTTCCATTTAGTAAGGCAAGATCATAGTGCATACTTGAGTGCTCCTTTGCTCCTGTGGTTTAAGTATGTAATTCTTCAGATGCAATACAATCCGTATCATTGAAATGAAAATCTACTCTCTGATTTATCATACGTTTTTTCTAACATAATGAAAAGCACCGGTTTTTCTCCCGGTGCTTTCGCCTGCTAGTCTCTACTCATCCATAAACGTTAGTTCCAAATCATACCCTTGTTCTGAAATGATCTTGCCGTTTTCAAAATTTCTCAACCAATCATTGTATATTGTAGTATACTTGTAAAACTTTTCTTCATCTCGGTTGTCTAATGCACTATTAATGAGCGCCTCAAGCCGCGCTTTGTTGTTTTCATAACTGCTGTATTCCATCATCATGCGAGCATACAATGACTGCAGAACCTGTCTGGGTGGACGCTGACCTTGTTGAACGGATTTCAACTTTTTTAACAAATGCTTTTCATATGTTGGATTATTCATGGTCGTACCCCCCTTTTAAATTCAAACCGAAGTGCGTTTAGATTTCTCCAAATTATTCATAAAGAATCAGTGCATTCAGTATAAAATCTGTGTTACTTGAATAATTACCCTGTACACGATTTAGTTAAACACGTATCCCTATAAACAAAAACTTAAAATTCAGACAAATCAAACGCTACTCCCTCTTCCCTTCCCTACATTTAATGATCTTTCAGGCTATAATCACTTGCTGCGATTGAATGATGAAGTTCTTACTCTTATTATATATCAATAAGCAGCAAAGCACCATAAATATTTGTGCAATTTAGAATAAGAACTTCAACACCTAACTTAACCTTAAATCCTTTTGTTTATTGTATGTCAGCTCAAGCTGATCATACATAGAAAAAGTCTAGATCATAAAAATATTCATCCGCCCATTTTATCCTGGCTCCTATGTGAATACATGGTTTGAATGATTACTTCAAGGGCACGGGATTGTTCAGCCAATGCTAAAACAGGTACACTATCCTCTCCTTTAACCATCTCAGGAATGGCAGGGAAATGAATAAATCCAACCGGGATATTCAATCCCATTTCTTTCACATCGTAAACTAAACGGTATAATGTATTGTTACAAATATATGTACCTGCCGTGTTGGAAATATAAGCTGGCACAGCTTCTTGTCTTAAATTTTCAACCATTTCATGAATAGGAAGCGTGGAGAAAAGACCATCCGGACCATTCTCTACAATGGCTTGATTGGTAACCACCCTTCCCGTATTATCAGTGCGTCCTCCTTCACTGTCCCCGGTATCTTGAATATTGATCCCCACCCGTTCCACATGGATACCATTTCTTCCCCAGGCAAGTCCTGTGGAAATAACCGCCTCAGGCTTTTCCTTTTGAATCGCTTGCTTTAGCTGATCAGCACACTTATCAAAAATAACGGGGAGCGGTACATGAATGATTTCAACATCAGATTCTTGAAAGGCTTCCATTGCCATAGGAACGAGATCAGTTGTTGGATTATAAGTGAAATTGCCAAAGGGTTCAAAACTAGTACAAATGATTTTCATTTCTTTCACCAACTTTTCTATTATTATGATTGGTTGATTGTTGCTTTTGAACGTGAGAAGACCTCACAGACACCAGGCCGTGTTCTTTATTCGCCTCTCTTTAAGAAGCAAGTTGCTTAGAGCGGATTTCCCACGGAAAAGGGGGGGGGGCATGGACGAATTATCAGTCCTATTCTTTAACAAGACGAAAAAGGATAACTTCTCTGGAAAAAAGCAAATGACGCTGATTTCGCGCTAAGGCCAGTAGTGATAGCGTCAGCCCTGAGTGAATTCAAAGAGAACCTCTTCTGATAATAAATAACCTTCCTCAGTCTTTCCACCGCCTACTTGACTTTATCAAAAATTACTATGCTCCCTCTCTCCCACACTCCTTTTTCGAACTAAGATTTCCTATTTAATCCTGACGTTCTTTAGGTATAAGAATATAAGGATAAAGCTTGGACCAAAGCATAAATAACATCAGTATAAACAGTTGTAAAACAAACAGATAATTGGGCCAGGAGCCGAAATAGTCAAGAAAAGTAGTGCCTGCAGGCTTGCTCATTAAGTATAAATAATTGCTCCCTATCTCAATGTTTACGAAAAAAACACATAAGGCGTAGCCATTTAATATAAGCCACACTTTCCACCAGGCATTGGCACGAGGGCGCATATTTTCTACCCACAGCATAAAAAGAGGAACAATTAAAATTAAACCATGAGCTATGAAAAAGTGGAAAAAGCGCACATGCGGAAAAGCAAAACGCTGCAAGTCCGGTGTAATTAGTGTGAATAAAGCACTCCAAAAACCAATAAAAAAAAGCAATTCAAATAGCAGTTTATTGCGAGTGCACAAGACTACTACTGCTAAAAAGAGTGTAATACTGCTTATATGAAGAGGCAATGCATATGTAACATCCCATGAGCCAGTATCCCAAAACCACAGCTGCACAAACGCTTCCATCACTAAAAGGAGAAAAGCCATCCCCACTTTCATTGCATTCTTTAGGGCGCTCTTTTCTCGAATACTTTTTCGCAGAATATACAAACAAAGTATTATGAAACTGATTACAACCAAGACGAGCAAATGATCGATCCCAAACATTTGAAAGTTTTCCTCTGTACCTTCTAAACGTATAAATGGATGATCCATCCCCTCCCTCCTTTCCCTATTGACAAGCATGAACTTAAAGCGTAAAGTACGTAAAGATTCAGATCCAATGATATAAACAGGTTAAACAACACCCCTGTTCATTTAGCTGTTTTTTAAAAGTTGTGGTTTGCACAAAACCTAAAAAATATCAAGCAGCGGTGAGGCGGAAAACAACAGGTAAAGCTACCATAGGACGGGCTATCCGGTGGGAGACAAGCACTGCCCGCGGCAATGAGTACACGGCGAGGCCAATCGCATGAAAGTCAAGCCGATGTCACACTTAGGCGTGTGGTGAAAGCACCCGCCTGCAGTGAATTTTAAAAACCTTTCCTTTTTTAAAAGCAACAACCTTTTAAAAAACACGCCTTCTTAGTAACGCTTCTTAGCGAACCCTAACTACTAATCATTCCATTGGAAAAATAGGTGGTGCGCAATGAAAAAACAATTTACAATTATTGGCCTTGGGCGATTCGGTGTTAGTGTATGCAATGAATTGCATCGCCTCGGCCACGAAGTGCTTGCCATTGATAGCAATGAGGACAAAGTGAATGAAATTTCTGAAATTGTTACCCACAGTGCCGTAGCAAACGGCACAGATGAAAAAGCATTAAAAAACCTGGGCATTCGTAATTTTGATCATGTTATTGTCGCTATTGGGGATAATCTTCAAGCAAGCATTTTGTGTACACTCTTATTAAAAGATTTAGATATTAAGAATGTGTGGGTCAAAGCTCAAAACTATTATCATCACAAAGTCCTTGATAAAATTGGAGCCGACCATATCATTCACCCGGAACACGACATGGGAGCGCGAATTGCCAGACATCTTGTTTCAGATAAAGTAACGGATTATATTGAACTATCCGCTGACTATTCAATTGTTGAAATTAAAGCTTCAGCCAAATTAAATGCCCAAACCTTAGCGGAACTCGATGTTCGCGCTCGGTTTGGAGTGACCATTCTAGCAATTAAACGAGCAAAAGAAATGAATATCACTCCGATGCCAGATGATCAAATTATGACAAATGATATTTTGATTGTAGTGGGACGCAAACAAGACCTTAAACGTTTTGAAGATTTCACTTAATATATCTATCTTTAATACGTAGATAAGTTTGTATATTTTTGAATATAAAAGATGCCTTTTAATAAAAGTGAGCGGTTGCGATGACGAGCAAAAGGTGAGGTGTAACTTCCTCCTTCATTTTTCCATAAGGCATCCATCCATTCCTTCTTACTTGTTAAATAAGAGATAGATTTCTCCCCTTTCATGTACAGAGCTGTCTCAATGTTGAGATCTTTTAAATTTCTGCGTGTGAAATTAGCTGAACCTGACACACATTCATATTCTGTTTTAGTCGTTTTCATAATACATTTTGGATGGAATTGTTCTCCTTTTGTCTCGTACCAGCGGATTTGAATTCTTCCGTCTGTTTCATGCACAAGTTTTTCAGCTACAGGTTTGTTGGGCAAGCCGATTTTCCTCCACCCGAACGCCTCTTGGTTTTGGTCCAAAATAATACGAACGTTCACTCCTCGGTTCGCCGCTGAAATTAATTCCTTAATGACAGCCAGATCTGATACATATAAAGTCATCATGAATAACTCCTCACCTTTTCGGGCCGTGCGGATCAACTGAAGCGTTTTTCGTCGGATCTTCCCTTCGGTTACGAGTTGCACCATTCCACAATTCTTCTTACTATGTATTTTCTCTGCCGGTAAAACTGGCCAGTAAAGTTCAGAACCGGAAAGCTCTGCTACAGCTTTTTCCGATAGTAATGTATCTTTAATCAGGCCCGAGTCTTTTACAATATAACCTACATTCGTGTGATAAGCACTGGCATCGTGTGGGTTGGCTGAACTTACAAATACCCCCTTTTCAGAAACCATCACTTTTCGATGATTGGCTTTAATATTCAGAAGCTTCAAATAGGATCGCAAAGTAGTCTTATAAGGGCGTTTTGTTAACGGGTTAGGAAGCCAGCCCGGCCCTTTTTGTCCGAACCACTGAAAATAACTCCGCCATAAGGCTGAATAAAGAGGCGTTGAATCACGCATCGGCACATGATGTGTCACACTAACTTCAATATTTGCTTTCTTGAGCTGTTCAAGGTGAGGAGAAGGATGAGAATTATATAAAGTATTAATAGGATCTGTTATTACAATAATGTTCATATCAGGTGATTCTTTCTTTTTTTGAATTAAGGTTTCCGTTAACGGATCTGCTACTTTTGGGTACTGTTTATTTTCACGATAATAGTCATTAAACAAAAACATATCTACCACTAAAAAGTGCTCAGCTCTGCGGATAAATTCCAATTGAGCATGAAACAAATCAGCCTTCCACATTCGTTTTCCATTTTGCTCATAGCTAATATTATAAGCCCATTCAACCTGCTCCGGATAACGGAGAGACCCTTCGAATGATAATCCGGGTTTAAGCGGGCGATACATTCCAAATACCATTACAACCACTGTCCAAACACATAATCCACGTCTTACAATTCTCTTCATGTCCTACTCTCCCCTGCCAAATTCTATTTCAAATTGTGAGTGAAGAAACACTTATTGTATTTTGTTTCCCTTTTTAGAAAGGAAGATAACCGAATTCTCCCGAGAAAAAAGGAGGGGCGTCAGTAAGTATTGTTTTGTTTAATCTCTAATTCTCTATACCGTACTAGAATAGGAAGATTATAAGCATTTCTATCAGCAGACAAAAGTACACATGCCCAAGAATCGGCGGTCTGTTAAAAATTTAGTAGACATTTTTTCTACAAAGAAAACTTGGCAAAGCCAAGCCTACGGCGTAGGCTGAGCCGTAGTTGCACGTATACCGCTCCCTTCAAAAATTATACATTCTTACCGTGTAAAAAAGATGCACTGAAACAGCGCATCCTTGGGGTCACACTTATGTTATGAGAACACGAGAAGAGAAATAGCAACAATAAAGCAATAGATGGCAAAATAAAGCAACTTCCCGGAAGCTACCGCATCAATTAGAACTTTAATAGCCACTAACGAGACCAGAGTAGCCACAATAAATGATACCGTATATAAAAGTGTTTGGTCAGGCGTCGTCCAAGCCACATATATTTCAGGAGCTAATAATACCAAGCTTCCAACACTGACAGGAATCGAGAGGAAGAAAGAAAATTTCAATGCAGTCGTTGGTTCAATTTTACGAGCCATCGCTGCCACAATTGTCGCGCCTGAACGACTAATACCAGGGGCTAATGCAGCCATCTGGGCGACCCCAATAATAATCGCATCCGTTGCGGAAATATCTCCTTCTTGTTTATGGCCATTCAGCCGGTGAATCAGCCAAAGAGCCGTCCCTGTAGCGAAGAGAGCCAGTGCTACTGATGTTAAGGTAGTCAGCTCTCCGCCTATTTCATCGGCAAATAAGCCACCGATAATGACAGCAGGAATAGTAGCAATCACAAGCATCAAAGTTAAACGGTAAAACCTTTGATATTCCGGCTGCCGCATAACAACAAAGCGAACTGTACCTACTGCAACTTCTGACAAATCTTTGCGATATATAATCAGGACAGCTAATAAAGAAGCTCCATTTAAAAATGTTTCAAAATGCAGGTCTGGAACACGCAAATCAAAAAAATGTGAAAATATAACCAGGTGGCCGCTTGATGAAACTGGCCAAGGCTCAGTTAATCCTTGCACAATCCCTAGCCATATGTATTGAAGAATTTGCAAAATGTCCATTTCTTCAGTCTCCCTTTCATACTCTTCCTCTGTGTCTTATCATTCCCCAGCTTAACAAATAAAAGCTTTTAGGAAATAGAAAAGTCCGGAGAACATAATCTCCGGAACTCCTCACATATCGTAATATAACATGAGTGTCGCGACAAGGGCTTTTTGTTTTGTTTCATTTTCATGACTATTGCTAGAAATTATACATGAACAGGAAATAACCCCCAATATAGCGCACCTCTCTTCTCGTCTCTCCCTCTGCCTTTACAGGTAGTGAAGCAAAGAAGTAGCAATTGAAAAATAAATCAATAAACCTAAAATGTCATTCACAGTCGTAATAAATGGACCAGAAGCAATCGCTGGATCTAATTTCAATTTGTGAATAATAAGCGGCACAATAGACCCAATAACGGTTGCTATACTCAAAGATAAAAAGATCGAGATACCAACAACAAAGGCCAGTACGATATTACCGTCATATAATAAAGGAATAACCACAGCAAGCACGACAGCACACATAATGCCTATCATCATGCCAGTGCCCAATTCTCGTGCGAGTGTTTTTCCTAATCCTTTTTTCTCAAGTGTGCCAAGCGCTAAGCCACGTACGACTACCGCAAGTGACTGCGTTCCTGTATTACCTGCTGAATCCATTATGAGTGGTATAAAGGCAGACAAAATGACAATTTGCTCTAATGTCTCTTCAAATTGGCCGATTACTCCTGCAGTGATCATTCCAAAAAACATTAACATGATAATCCATGGCGCTCGTTTCTTCGCTGCATCAAAAGCAGTTACATTTACGTCCGTTGCTCCACGAGCGGCTGTAAATTCTCCTAAGTCTTCTGTCGCTTCTTGTTCCAAAATATCCATCACATCGTCCACGGTTACAATTCCGATTAACTCATTAGTATGAGTTACAACCGGAGCTGCGAGGAAGTCATATTTTTGTATCAGTTGACCGACTTCTTCCTGGTCTGTATTAACATGGACCGAAACAACCCTGCTGCTCATAATATTTTCTATCAATTCGTCCGGAGAAGCTGTAATTAAATCACGAAGAGAGGTCACCCCTACGAGTTTGCCCTTGGTGTCAACCACGTATAAATAATAGATGGTCTCAGCTTCGGGAGCTTTACTGCGTAGCTTTTCTAGAACGTGAGAAACCGATTCAGAAGCTTCTAATGAGATGAATTCCTTTGTCATGATCGCCCCGGCTGTTTCGTCTTCATATTGGAGCAGCTCTTTGACATCCTCTGCATCTTCATCAGACATGGCTTCTAATATATCTTTTGCCGTTTCTTCCTTTAGTTCGCCAAGAAAGTCGGCCACGTCGTCGGCATACATATTGTTAAACATTTCAGCTGCATACGAATCATCCAGCTGCTTTACTACTTCTCTCTGTTCCTCTGCTTCCAACGCTTCAAATACTTCAGCAAATTCCGAAGGATTTAAATATGAGATTAAACGACCCCGGCTCTCCTGTTGGAGGCGCTGAAATATTTCAAGCTGGTCAACCGGGTGCAAATCCAAAAACCTTTCCCGGAACCCTTCCTTATCTTCCGCAGACAAAAGCTCTATTAATAATTGAGTGTATTCTTCCCGTGTTTTTTCATTTAACTTAACCATTCGCTCACCCTCTTTCTACTGGGCAGCTTATCCTCTTATGAGAGCCAGAGGGGCCGCCAGTCGTGTGATTGTATTTCTTTTTTTATACACCTACTCCTGTCAGATGTACAACTGTCCATGTACCCCTCTCACCTCCTCAAAAGATCTAATAAAAAAGCGTGCTCCTCAATTGGTGAATGAGGGCACGCTGAATTGCATGTCAAAACAGGAATCTGGTAAAAGATTCCCTCCTCATTCGTAGAGCTTTAGCACTGCACGGCATAGGACAAAGCCAGCTGCATTAGAAACCACCTTATGTCGATGGTTCCAGTTGACCCATTGGCGTCTTTGGACATTTTTGGGCAGCAGCTTCTCTCCGTACAGGAGCCTCACCTAACGAGGTATACGTTTGTAATCCGTTGTGTACTATACAGAGACTTTTACTCTACGTCAACATCCTTCCAGGAAAAAGTTACATTTATTCATTCTGCCCTTCAGTACTCGGCATAATCCATTTCTTAGAGCTAACTACTTTGTTATATTCAAAGCATCAGCTGCATGTGCGGGGGTTTGCCGAGATCACTTCAATTCTCCATGCATTTATAATATCCGTGGCCTGCTTACATCAAACGCGTTTATTTTTTATCTTACCAATCTTCTTGTTTTTCTACTTTATGCTTTTCTTCGCCTTCTGCTTTTAAGGCCTTATGAATTGAAACAATCATCCCAAACATCAAAAGTGTAAATGGTAAGCCTGATAATATGGCAGTCGCCTGCAAGCCATCAAGTCCACCGCTTATTAGAAGCGACGCTGCAATTGAAGAGATAAGCAGCCCCCACACCACCATTATACTGTTTCTTGGATTTAAGCTTCCATTCGAAGAAAAAACACCTAGTACAAACGTTGCTGAATTGGCAGAGGTAATAAAAAATATCAAAATGAGAATGAGTGTTGTAATACTTAACAACTCACCAAGTGGAAGCGACTGAATAACAAGAAACAAGCCATTCTCGGGAGCTTCAGCGATAGACTCAGCAAACCCGGCCCCTTGCATTAGTTCCATATAAATGCCGGTGCCGCCAAAAATACTAAACCAAACTACCGTAACCAAAGTTGGTACCAACAATACACCCAAAATAAATTCCTGCACACTGCGCCCTCGAGACACACGTGCAATAAATGTGCCTACAAAGGGGCTCCATGAAATAACCCAAGCCCAGTAGAAAAAGGTCCATTCCCCCATCCATTCATTATCAGTATAAGGTGTTGTCTCAAAACTTAACTGCACTATACTGCTAGCATATTGCCCCAAGGTCAAGCTTAAATGCTCCAATAAAAATAACGTGGGTCCCAAGGCTAAAACAACTATCATCAAAATGCCCATTAAGCCCAAGTTAGAAATACTTAAGTAACGCATACCCCGATTAATCCCAGTAACCACCGAAGTTAGGAACAATACTGTCACCGTTGCCACCACGATCAGCTGTGTACTTGTTTGATTTTCAATGCCAAATACTTCTTCTAATCCTCCGCTGAACTGAAGCGTACTTAACCCGAAAGAAGTAGCTATACCAACTGTTGTTCCGATAGTAGCGATAAGGTCAATCCCTTTTCCATATCCTCCATAGATACGGTCTCCTAATATTGGGTAAAATGCTGAACTAATTAACCCTGGTAAGTTTTTACGATACTTGGCAAATCCTAATGCTAAAGCCACAATTGCGTATATGGCCCAAGGTTGCAGCCCCCAATGAAAAACACCATATAACAAACCTTGTTCGGCAGCTTCCTGACTGTTTGCTTCTTCTCCACCTGGAGGATTCACCATATGAGACATCGGTTCTGAGACCCCATAGAAAACAAGCCCTACCCCCATTCCAGCTGCAAACAACATTCCGATCCACGTGAAAAAGGAATACTCTGGGGTGTCCCTGGGCTTGCCCAACTTCATATGTCGATATGGCCCAACACCTAAGTATAAACAAAAAACAAGAAATACACTCGTAGCCATAACGTATAACCAGCCAAACAAATCAATGACTTGGTCTAGTAAAAAAGAGGTGACTCCTTCCATATGCTCCGGGAAGAAAAAGCCCCAGCCCGCAATAAAGATGACAATAATTGCTGCAACGATAAATACGATGCTTGTAGGACCAGACTGATATCGATATGGCACATTAATCCTCCCTTTACTTCGACATTTCCTCTACACTATTTCATCTCTTTCCCATTTTCCATATTTTTTGAACATGGTATTTACTATTTCTCATTAGACAGTTCATCAAGCTGCTGAAGTATGAAGATTTTGTTAACCGTCTCTCTTTTATTTCTCTAGCTTTACAGTTACAAAGTCAAACTGTAAGATTAATTATAGTTTTGTGCCCTATGTTAATCACAATATAAAGGAGAATTTGCAATGAAGGACGCTCAGAATACTTCAGCTGAAAAGTATAAATACCAAAATGCATCATCTAGGCGTAAAAACGCCATCATTTTCTTACTTATTGCGATGGCCTTTTCCTTATTTTCCATCATTTTTAGTTTCTATGAATGGGGAATCTACCACCAATACGATGAAGGTGCAACACTCGAGGTGTTAACAGACGGAGAATTAGCAATGGTAAGTATAGGTGTCTTACTTATTCATTTACCGCGCACAGCCTTTTTTATTCTCTCTGCCGTATTTGTACTTCTCTGGCTTTATCGCATTCACCAAAATGCTCGTGCACTTACGATAGAGGGAACTATCTATGCCCCAGGATGGGCGGTTGCTTTTTATTTCATACCGCTTGTGAATTTTGTACTTCCCTTAATTTCTATGTATCACTTATATAGGAACCATTATCGAACAGCTGAAGCCCATAACCTAGACGCAGAACCAGAGAGAAAATGGATGGTAGTTGTCTGGTGGCTTGCTTTTGTCTTTTCAGCTCTTGTGATGAGTCCAGCAGCATTAAATACAGAGGAAGAAACAATTGGTCTAATCCTCATTGACGTACAAACAACCATTGTTTCTGAATTGGTATTAATTATTTCAGGTATTTTCTTCATTCTCATCATTCGCCGCTTGACCACAATCCAAGAAAGGCTCGCTGAAAAGCTTAAAATTTCTTCAACATAAGAAGCAACTCTTCATCAAACAAACACCACAAGCCAAGGCCGCTGGCCCAAGTTAGTTCCTGCAAAAGCCCTGGCATATGCGGTATACGTGCGACATCGGCTTCCCCACGGTTGATGTTGCCGTGTCTTTTTTTGGTGCAGGAAGCGCATCTAAAAACACACTCACACCGAGACTTTTACTTAATCACTCTGCCTGCAGGCGCCTCACATATTCCGGCTGCAGGCCACTTTTCATTCCCTAAGCGAACCTTTTGGGCTACCTCCTGCTTTTTATATCTGCCTATTAAAGGCCTTGTTAATAAAGATCGTTCATATACCGGAAAGGACCGGCCTCTAACGGGAAAAGCGAGCCTGCGAAAAAAGAGGCTTATTAACAGAGCCTTTATTCTAACTCTTCTTCCTGGTTTTGATCTGTGCCGCTTAGTTCATGATTGATGCCGAATAAATATTTCGTTTCTACCACAAATCCGATGCCGGTACCGGGTTCATCAAGATTTCCTTCCTCTCGTAAGGCATCACGAATTTCTTCTATTTTAGAATCAGGCACCAGTATCAAAATGATTTCTTTTTCTGGCTGTACTTCCATTCCGAATAATTTCTTGTACTCATGAATTCCGGTGCCTCTTCCATTTAAAATAGTGGCTCCTTCAGCTCCATGGTCTTTTGCCGCTTTCACCAGTTTTGAAGCTTTCCCTTTCGCTACTATCGTTACCATTAATGAAACATTCGGATCTACACCCATAACTGTTCGCTCCTCCTTATAATGATGTTTTCTTTTGTTTATATAATATTCCTAAGACAGTCACAGACAAAATAGGTGCCAAAGCAACAAGAGCTACAAGCCCAAACCCTTCCATAAACGGGTCCCTGCCCTCCAATGAACCAGCGACACTGATGGCCATAGCCATGATGAAAGTTACAGTCATCGGTCCTGTTGCAACGCCCCCTGAATCAAAGGCAATGGAGACAAACTTGCGATCTGCAAAAAATGCGCCGATAAAGGCAAGCACATAACCAGGGAGCAATACCCACCAAAGAGGAAAGCCGATCAAAATACGAGCCATTGCAATGGCCACAAACAAGCCAACGCCAAGAGCTAAGGTAAATAACAGTACTTTGCTTCTTATAGATCCGCTTGATTCTTCTTCTACTTCATAGGTTAACACACGTACTGCCGGCTCTGCCGAAGTAGCTACTACCCCAAGTAAAAAACCAATTGGAATCAATATCCAATTGAATTCCAGGACTCCAATTGAGGCACCAATATCTTGTCCAGCGGGCAGAAATGCAATATGAACCCCCTGTAGAAATAGTGAAAACCCAATAACCGCCATTAAAATCCCAACTAGCGCTTTATACACTTCCTGCCATTCCAATTTAACCAAAACCACCTGGAAAATAAATAAAAGAGCAAGCATAGGAGCCAATGCGCCAAGAACCTCAAGCACTTCATCAAGCAACCCTTCAAAGATCACGAGCTCCTCAGTCATAGAAAAGCACCCCCAAAATTAAAACAGCAAGAATAGGGCCAATCGATGCCATTGCCACCAAACCAAAACTATCTGAGGAAGACTCATTTTTATTACCTCTTAATACGGAAGCCACCCCAATGCTTAACGCTAAAATAAAAGGTACTGTAATCGGCCCGGTCGTTACGCCTCCGGAATCAAAGGCGATGGCAATAAATTCTTCCGGGACAAACGTTGCAAATAAAAACACTACTCCGTATGAAGGGATAAGCATATAAATTAACGGGATTTGAAAGATTTTTCGTATAAAAGCTATACCAACAAATATACCTACGCCCAGCGCAATAGCCCCGATAAGTAAACCATCTGACACAAACTGCTCCCCTGCATCGTCTATTTGTGAAGCGAGGATACGAACATCCGGTTCAGCGACAGTCACTACAAAACCGAGCAAAAATCCTGAAGCTATAATCCAGGGGAAGGAAACTTTTTCAGGTAATTTAGAGCCTAATTTCTCACCTATCGGCAAAAGACCCATTTTTGCTCCTCCAATAAATAATCCCAGTCCAGTAATTGTCATGAAGGCACCGATAACAAATTGAAGTATAGCCTGCCATTCAGCACTAACAAAAATCATTTGCAAAATGACAACAACTAATGTAACTGGGACAATTGCAGAGATAACATCTTTCATTTCTTTTAATAATGTACCCATTATTCCCTCCTTCTGCCAACGCCAATTCCCTTACCATCATAGCAACGGTCAACCACTTCAGGTAAGAAGTCAAACCTTCCTATCACTACCAGTGGTACTAGCATAATTAACAAATAATTGAACCCTGGCTCGTATTACTTTTAAAAATTGGATATGTTCTAATTTGAAAGGATCTGTTAACGACGTGGGTAATAACGATCGTTGATATTTCGCGAATTGCTGTGCTCATGGCGGGAAAAGCGAGTCTGGCTGCCCCAGCCTGAAAAACTCGCACGCCTCCCATAGAAAAGGACCATAGCAGAAACCTCAACACTATTCGTTAACAGAGTCATTTGGAAAAGAAGATAAATTTTAAAACTTTAACAACCTCGTTGACCCTTTCCACAAACTACCGCTATAATAACTAGGAATCTACTTATGATCATGATTGCTTACAAGTTGAACTTTCCAGAAAGGAAGTACCCTTCCATGAACCGATTTAAAACCCTCCTCATCATCTTAGGCACTTTACTTCTGTTTTTAGTAGCAGGTACGGGGGCCTATGCTGTTTATCTTTATCAATCTGCCGAACAAGCAGTTCATACGATGAATGAATCTTTTGAAGAAGAAGATGAAACGACCCAGGAACTTTTAGTCGATTCTGAAGAAGAAGACACATCTACTGAGGAAGAGAGCAATTCTCTTACCACTGCAACAGAACCAATAACCTTCCTGCTTGCTGGCATTGGTGACCGCCCAGACGACCCAGGACGAGCAGATGCCGTAATGGCTATTTCGGTTAACCCTCTCGATGACTCTGTCCTCATGTTTAATATTCCTCGTGACACGCTAGTTGAAAACCCAGAGACGGGACAAATGGATAAATTGAATCACACGTATGCTAACGGAGGCATCTCTTTACTAAGAGAGACGACCGAACATTTTCTGGATCATTCGTTTGATTATGTTATTTCAGCTAACATGGATGGGTTTCGAGATATTATCGATACAATCGGTGATATCGAAGTTGAAAATGAATTCGCCTTCTCGGAGACGGATGAATTTAATGATCAAAAGTACCATTATGATGAAGGCAACATTGAATTAGACGGCGAGCGGGCCCTTCATTATGTACGAATGCGTCAGCAAGACCCACGTGGTGATCTTGGACGGAACGCTAGACAACAGCAAGTAATGGAAGCAATTATGGAAGAAGCTCTTTCAATCCAATCTGTCTTTCAAGCCGGTAATATTATTGACATCCTCGGAGAAAATGTATCTACGAATATGGCTTTTGATGAAATGCAAACTGTTTTCGAAGACTACCGCTCTGCAGTTGACAATATTGAAACGATTGAGCTTGAAGGCATAGATGAATACCGAAATAATTCTTACTACTATATCGTTGAAGACCGCGAGCAGCAGCGAGCAAGATTAAAACTAGAACGTCACCAAGACCGAAGTGAATGAGGCACAGCAGCAATGAACCTTCTGCTTGCTTACGATATGAAATATCCCCTGTTCCTATGTGAATAGCACTTCAGGAACAGGGGCTTTTCTTTTATTCTTCTAGTAAGTTCATATATTCTTCTTCTAATGGTTCAAACAATATATTTAGTGGTAAATTACTTCCAGAAGCAGGGATAAAATCAATTGTTACTGATTCTTCATTAGCACCTGTACGATAGAGCATAGCAGCTTCAGAAGAATTAGAGAGTTGACCACTGGCTGGCGCGCCAACTACTTCTCCATTTACACGAAACGCACCGACATAAGGGCCACCTCTTGGATTTAACGTTATTGCAGTATAAGGCTCTACCTCATCAATTTCTACCGAATAGACAACACCACGATTTCCAGTGTTCGTTTCCGGTTCACCAGTCATCATGTCATATCCGGTCACATATGAATCGCTTTCTCCTCCTATTATAAGACGAGAACGATCCAGACCAATCCTCTCATCTATATACAGGGTACGATCGCCACTGTCGAACGTTCCTCTAGTATGATGGTCTCCACGCGCCTGGTCCACTTCATATAAATAAGGAAGGGTTGACCAGACATCATTTTGTTCGTCTAACGCTAGAACTTCAAATTGCACATCTGTGCTGGCGTGTAAATCCGCATATGCGGTTAACGTATAACTGGTTGGCAAACTAATATCACTTAGTTCCTCACTGCCTATCAAACCCCGTTCGCCCGGAGCTAGCTCAAGCTGATCTGCTGTTGAGTCTTCAGGCCCCTCTAAATAATTCATAACGGCCCCCCGACCACTGTCACCAACAAAAGGTGAGGGCCCATGAGTTCCTAGATGTTTTAATGATACTTCAGCTGTTTCGTCAGACACATTGGTAGCTAATAGGTATAGATTAACATCAGCATCTCTTACATTCTGTTTATGAAAATGAAACCTAAAATCCCCAGCCATTGTATCGCGATAATAATACCCCTCTCCTCTGATATGCTCTGGGCTATTACTACGAATGAGCGGCGTTTCTCCTTCTACTCGTTCATAATCAAGAATATCAACATTTAATACAGCTTGAGAGTCTACCTGGGTAATAGTACCAGGCTCACTGAAATGTAAGTCCCAAGTCTCTTCATCAAGCTCTTCTCCCCGTTCCGGAATCTCAGCTCCTTCATCTTCAGCCCCTTTATCCCTCCAACTTACATCAACCTGACGCTCATCCATTCTAGGCCTAATCTGGAAGCCAAGTGCTTCAGTCAATGGACGTAATGGAATCATCATGCGATTATCCACGATTTGGTTTTTACCATTTGCGTATGTAATATCCCCATTCGTATGTTGAAGAGCACTTTCTTCATTTCCTAGAGTAATTTCCTCTCCCCACTCTGAATGTGCCATTACATATTCATTTTTGGAGGAGTTAAAAGAAACGTCAAATCCTAACAGTTCTGCAAAAGAGCGCATCGGTACGTATGTAACACCTTCCTCGAGCATAGGAGGAACTTCTAAGCGAATCGTTTCTTCATTATACAAATAAGTTCCTTCATCAAAATTTAAAACCATTTCCCCTGATTCAGCATGGGAAGAAAGACTTAATATGCCAAAACCAATTACTCCTAGCACAAGACTACTTATCCATTTTTTATTCAAATTGATCCATTCTCCTTTTGTCTATTCTTGTCTAAATCTCTCAACGTATTATGCACAAAATTAAGTATAGCAAAAAATTCCATAGTTGTTTAGTAGGAAAAGTTAGTTCTAGCTAATTGCACTCATAATATAATAGACTTGTAATTAACCCAATGGCAAGAGAACGAATGACATTATAGCGGCCGAGACAGGAGGAACCTCACATGCTCACCTTGATAAAAAATGCTGAAGTTTACAGCCCGGAGGCGATTGGAAAAAATGACATCTTAATTGGCGGCGGAGTCATTTTAGCGCTAGATAAACAAATTAATCTTCCACCGTCCTGGAATAATATTGAAAGTGTAGATGCAGAGGGCCAATATGCTGTACCGGGGTTCGTTGATACGCATGTCCATATTACCGGCGGTGGCGGGGAAGGCGGCTTCCACACTCGCACCCCTGAACTGCAATTCTCTGACGCAATTTTAGGCGGGTTGACGACCATTGTTGGGGTCATAGGCACAGACGGAACGACTCGCACAATGTCCAATCTGGTGGCAAAAGCCCGGTCTCTCACAGAAGAAGGGATTAGTTGTTATTGCCTGACGGGCAATTATCAAATTCCGCTGAATACGCTAACAGCTAGTATTGAAGAAGATTTATTACATATTGACCCCATTATCGGCGTTGGTGAAATTGCAATCAGCGACCATCGTTCCAGCCAGCCAACAGCATCAGAAATTGCAAAAGTAGCATCTAGCGCCCGTGTTGGTGGGATGTTAGCGGGCAAGGGAGGAATTGTTACCGTTCATGTCGGTGACGGAAAAGGCCAATTGCAACTATTAGAAGAGGTAATTGAAAACACCGATATCCCACGTTCTCAATTTATGCCGACACATTTAAACAGAAACCCTTCCCTTTTCGAAGCAGCTAAAACCTTTGCTAAACAAGGAGGACGCATTGATTTTACCACCAGTACCGTTCCATCCTCGCCAGGTGAAGATGATATCACCTGTCACTTTGCACTCCAGGAGTGTTTAAAGGCCGGTGTACCCATCGAACAAATCACTTTCACTTCTGATGCTCAGGGCAGTTTGCCGAAATTTGATGAAGCTGGTGATTTTATTGGCCTGGGGATTGGCAAAGTGACTTCCTTATTTAAAGCTGTTCAAGATGCGGTTTTGTTTGGAGCTATCCCTTTAGAGACAGCCATTCAAACGATTACTTCAAGTCCCGCAAAAGCAATGAAACTTGAGTCTAAAGGAAGACTTGAAACTGAAAAAGATGGTGATGTCGTTTTATTAGATGAGAATTTAACCATTGATACTGTAATTGCAAAAGGCAAAGTGATGATGGAAAGAAAAACGCTCCGAGATAAAGGCACGTTTGAATCAACCTAACTTGTTTGACAGTTGCAAGCTAAGGGAATAGAAGCAAACATATATGTACTTTTTCACGGGAGAGGATAAGAAAATGAAGCATTATATCATTACAGGTGCCTCAAAAGGAATAGGAGCAGCTCTTGTTAATTTGCTCGCAGGAAAAGACACACACCTTCATACAATCGCCCGCTCTTCTCACGCCGATATCTTGCAGCAGGCTGTTGATCAAGGGGCAGAAATCTCATCCTATTCATGTGACCTAAGCGACACATCCGAAACACTTCCTACAATTGGCTCGATTCTGCAAAACATCCAAGCTGATCAACACTTAGACGAGGTCGTTCTTATAAACAATGCGGGACTTGTACAACCAGTAGGTCCTTCAGGACAGCTTGATCCATTAGAGATTGAAAAAAGTCTACATGTTAACCTTACTTCACCGCTACAACTGACCAATGAATTTTTATCATTAACGAAAGAGATGGACTGTAAAAAAACCATCATCAATATCTCTTCAGGAGCAGGGAAATCTCCGTTTGATGGCTGGAGCACTTATTGTACCAGTAAAGCTGGACTTGATCTTTTTACACGCTCTGTCGGGATTGAACAAGATCGGTTAGCTACAAACACTACAATTGTTTCCTTTTCTCCCGGTATTGTGGACACCCCCATGCAGGAAGAAATCCGATCCGAGAGTAAGGAAAACTTCGTAAACGTCGAAACATTTCAACATTATAAAGACCAAAACAAGCTTTCACACCCTGAAACAGTTGCTGCTTCAATCCAAAACTTGCTTCAAGATTCCAACTTGCAAAACGGTGGTCTGTATGATGTTACTGATTACCTCTAGACTTATAAAAAACTGGCGGTGGAATCCCCACACGCCAGTTTTTAGTGGCAAAAAGCCCCTTCTTCCATCATCGTCCGCATATATCCCCCTACTTCTTCGCCATTCTCATTAAAAAATTCAAAGGGATGGTTTTCATTCCATATATATTCAGAGGAGGCTGAAGTGAAAAAGACGTTATTAGTAGTTTCTACCTCATGTAATTCATCTTCATAATATACATGAACTTCTGCTACATTTTCAGGATCTTGAACATGCCCGACTGTAACATACGTATAATTGGACCCAGGCTGCTGCCATATACCATCATCTATTAGAAACGTACGGATCGTATGATCGCTTTCTGTAACTGGCGTACCGCCAATCGTCAAGGTTGAATCTGGCAAGGCATAAAAAGTCTCATCTTTTTCCATAAATAATTCTGCGACTAAATCTTCTTCATTTACCGTATAAATGGCTGTCTGAAATCCTTCTCCATAAGGAATGACGTCAAGAATTTCTATATCCTCGTCTTCTTCTCGCTCTGTCAATACTGCGTCTTCCACAGAAGTATAAGCGTTTTGGTCAACTGACCCTCCAGTTGCACTAGCTCCAGCCATAACTGTGCCATAGCTTAATGCGGAAAAAACAGCCAGAACGAGTGGCATAAGCACTGCATGCTGTCTTGTTTTAAAAACAAGCCAAACCAAAAACAGAAAAGTCGCTAAAGCAGCAAAGAAAAAGCTGACCGCTCCAATCGTCATCAGCCACTCAACTTGAGCACCTGGCAGCAATTGCTCGCCAATAAAAAGCTGAGCCAATCCACTTGGCTGGGCAAACTGCAATGT
Source organism: Salsuginibacillus kocurii DSM 18087 (assembly GCF_000377705.1). Lineage (GTDB taxonomy): Bacteria > Bacillota > Bacilli > Bacillales > Marinococcaceae > Salsuginibacillus > Salsuginibacillus kocurii. Next base: position 284,420 of record NZ_KB898623.1, read on the forward strand.
TTGAGCTACTTCGTGAGGAGGAGTTTGCTGAGACATAACCGCTGTAACGAAAAAAATGCCTATAATCAGAACACTTTCTATTCGCAAGGACTGAACAAACCTCGAAGCATTCCAGCCTTTGTTCAGTCGTTTCTTTACTATGAAACCATGAATAAAGCCGTAGAAAATAAGTGGAATAAAAAGCAAATGCTTTAGTAATAACCACTGCCCATAGGAAAGCATCCAGCTATTTCGGTATTCTGGCACAATATATTGCATGAGAATGAGCCCAGAAAAGACAATAAGTGAAACTGCTACCAGGGCAAACCAGTGGAACCAACTGAAAAAAGAGGCCAAATTTGAATCATTTTTACAGAAAAAAGCTACTGTAAAGAGGAGCCCTGCCCAAGACAAAGCAGCAAGGAGATGCATAAAATCAGCTAGAAAACCGCCCGTTTGAGCGATTGAAGCGGCATGAGACATCCATGCCACCCCAGCAATCGTAAGAACCAATGAAGGTAATAAACAAACCGCGTGCCAAAGGTGATCCTTTTTCTTCAAGGCGGCTTTAAATGCTGTCAGCATGACGCCTCCTAAAATAACAGCAAGCCACCCTTGCCCCATTCTATAATCCGTTAAAATGGTTGAAATAGTTTGTGAAAATGGCGAGTCAAACATATTCATAATATGAGCAACTTGACTAACCACCGGGATGCTCGCAAGAACAATCACCATTCCTATGCAGCTATAAAACAGTCCATTAGGCAGAGTCAGCTGAGGGTATTTAGACTGGGAGATACTAAACAGTATGACGATTCCAGCTACCATAGCAGTCGCCAGAAACAATAATCCATCCACTACAGCCAACATCACATTACCTCCTAGTTAATACAAAAACAAACCCTGCTCCACCTAGAACCAAAAATCCCCCTAGGATCCACCAAAAAAACGCACTGTCTTCCCCTTCATTTGTTGCTTTTTCCTCACTTGCAGTCTCATCTTCTGCTCCCATTTCATCCTCTGTCTCTTCTATGTCCGTTTCTGCTTCAACCGTCTCTTCACTTTCTTCAATATCTTCTTCATTTTCCTCGTCTACTTCCTCTTCTAGCACTGCAAATGAAAGTGTCCCTTCTGTGGTATGACCATCTTCTCCTAACGCCTCCCATTCCACTGTATATTGACCTTCGTAAAGAGGGGCTTCTAGGTGAGCCTCATACACAGGAGAATTCACTTCTTCATCTGCTACTAAAAATTCATTACCTTCCCGGTCTTTTACAGTAATTGTCGTATGCGATTCAATCCCAGCATCAAAATTTAACGTAATTATTTCTACGGCTTCCTCTACCGTTTGTTCATCTCCAGGCTCAGAATCCTCTACGTACGAATGGGCAAAACCAGCAGCGGGCCAGAAAAAACCACTTGCAATACTAAACATAAATGCTACGAGCCAATATCTCATCATCATAACCTCACATTTTAATTCTTAGTAATTTAATATGATTACTGTACTATAAATGTGCGTAACTTTCAATTGATCTTGTCAAAGACTTATATGTTAACTGGTAGATTTAATCGAAGAAAATATGAAGGCACTAAACAACGAAAACAAAGAGAACAAGAGGACAACTAAAACGGAAAATGGAAGCCTGTTGAAAAAGTCCATTCACCGCTAATTATATTCATCATCATTCAATTCAATTTATAGTGATAAATAGTTGATGAGATCGGAGCAAAGTAAACTCTCTCCGAAAAAGTATTCTTTATTTAAAAGCTACTACCTTTTACAAAACCACCATAAAAAGACCGGGATTGTTCCCCGGCCGAATGTCGTGAGTCTTATTAAGTTGTTGCTTCTTTTTCAATCGCTAATCGCATGTTGCCATTTTTCATAAACCAAGCAAGCACGCCATTATATAATGAATGAGCAATAATAGGGGCAATTAATGAACCGGTATACCAATAAAGACTGCCTAATAGCAGTCCCATTAAAAAAACAGAGAGGTGCATGAGGGGACTCCCTTTGTATTGAGGGATATGTAAAGAAAAAAAGATCACTGTGCTAATAATAAGCGCAAAACTGGCAGGCATCATTAACATAAAGCTTCCCATAATCACACCCCGAAACAAAAATTCTTCGATAACGCCTGGTGCTAGAGCTATCGTGGCGACCCCAAAACGTTTTTTAGCAAGCTTAAATATAATCTTCGTTTGCTCATTTATTGGAAACTGAACCGAAGTAACTTTGTATAAAAATAGGGTCAAAAGACAAGCTGCCGTCCCAATTCCGATACCAATCAACACATCATGGACGAAATTTGAAGTAGTAAACAATTGAATAAGAACAGAAAATGTATCCCCACTGTAAATAAGAAACAAGATTAAGAGCCCAATAAGACCAAATATTCCAAAGCTGTACCAAACAACATGAAGAGGGATGTCTTCTCCATCGGATTTCTGATTTTTAGCTCCCATCTGTAACTCTCCTTCTCTATTCGTACCCGGTTTCTATGAAAGACGTCTTTTCTGGAGGCGGCTAATGCCAGCTTTACATACCCCGTAAGAAAGCCAGCTGCAACCTTGACACAAGTGCTCTAGATCATCTGGGGCAACCGAATGTGCGATACGGTCCAATAGCTCTTCTTTTTTGTAAACTTCTCCTGCTTTTAAGTGAAGATGCTCCAAAACACGTTCATCCAGCCCTTTTACTTTGGCATCGGCTGCAACACTTGAACTACAGAGATCACCATCATTGTGCGGGCAAGCCCAACAAGCCTCATCAAAATCCTTTACAACTTGAATGTCACATTCCTTAGTCGACTCACGTATAGCAGTGGTTAATTCTTTCATTCGTTGTATAAAAGCAGGGCTATACCCCATTCCTTCAAACCCTTGAATACATAAAAGATGGTGACCGCGAATGATGTAACATTTACTCATCTAAACCCTCCCATCCTAAACCTTTACATATAGCCGATTCTCAAAAAGGAGATGCCTTGTTTTTCGTCATGTTCTCCTTCTTAAGAAAAACTTGGTAATCCATTCTCCCGTCGAAGAAGACATTCCCTGTACGTTTTTATAGATATTCCCCTATTGTCATATATATTGTTCGATAAAACGAAATAAAACACTCACTCCTTAAGGAATGAGTGTCATGTTTCTAACGCTTTAATTAAGAAGGTTTTATTCGTTCCATGTACTCTTCTATATGGCTTTCTGTCATCCCGCCCGTAATAATTTCTACAATTTCTTGGTCTTCATCGATTAAAAACGTAGTAGGAAGTGGCCGAATACCGTAATGGTCCAGTACATCCCGGTTTTCATCCATTAGAATAGGGAAAGTCAGATTATGCCGGTTAACAAACCGATCTACCGTTAATTCTGGTTCGCCTACATTAACGGCTAAAATCTCTACTTCATCTCCATACTCTGCGTACTGATTTTCCATATAAGGCATTTCCTCTTCACAAGGTGGACAATACGTACCCCAGAAGTTTAGAAATACACCTTTCCCTTCGTAATCCGCTAATTCCACGCGTTCACCTTCCATATTATATAAAGCAAAATTAGGTGCTTGTTCTCCTTCTGATAAAGAAGTGGCCTCAGCTTGAAAAAAGTTTGTATAAAAAACATAACCTACTGTAACAGCAAGAACTGTAAGGATGCTTGTGCGAAGCAAAAGACGTTTTTTCTTCTTATCCACTCTAATTCCTCCTGAAGTTGGATATCAATAAATTCTATTGTTAGATTCTCATATTTCCCCTTAGAAAAGCAACATTTCTGCTCCAATGTTCGAAAAACAGTCAGAAAAGAGATGCTCTTATACATTTTTTGCAGGAACCACAAAAATCCTGGCGAAAATTATATATACTACTATAAATGGAAGGCTCCATTAGAATTTAATATTTCTGAAGGGGGGACAGTAAACATGAGACAAAACCACACCCTCCATCGTAAAAATGAGCGTGCAAAGGCCCAACTGTTTACGTATGGAGCAACTGAAGGAGAAGCCACTTTTTTATCTTTGCATCCTGATCATTATTCATCACCTGACTTCGCCAAAAGCTGGCTTAATGAACATTTAAGACAAAGATACTTTTTTGGGTTTGGTCAATCTTCGCAAACGGACGGAGGACATGGATACCATTGGACAGACGCAAAACAGGCGCTCACAGATGTAAGCACCCATTTCCATAGTTTAAAATTACTTCAACCAGAGATTATAGAAAGACCCATCATTATGGGCGGAGCAGAAAGTGGAGGAGACATTGCGCTGCGTGCCCTTATCGGCCACCAACTAGTTCCCTCTTCTACCTTTCTTGTTGTTCAACCTTCACTCATGCATCTTGATTTATGGGACAAGTGGTTAAATGAATTATCTCAACCTTTGCAAGGTACTATTGTAGCGTATGAACATTCACAGGCTGCAAAAAGAGCCGATAGTTTTGTTAACATGGCAGCTTATTACGGTATAGACTTAACTCTTTATCTCCGCCAGCAGCCATGCACAGGCTGGAGTGAAGATTTTCATGCTCTTCTTAATGAGAGAGCTCAACAAGCTGTAAATAGTCAACATTAGCGTACTCTCCCTAAAACGCACGTCAATAGTTTGAAAAAGCTCTGTCGACGAGTAGCGCTTCCATAGCCTCCGTTTCCACGGGTGGACTGGGAGCTTCTCTTCAAGCTGATGAGCTGCGAGGGCTCGCCAGGCTTCTCTCGCGCGTGGATATATGATGTCCAAAGAGGCCAAAGCGCGAATCTACGCTAACGTTGAACAGAGCCTTCTTAATAAATATCATAAAAAGATGTAGTTTATTCTTCTTCTAATAAAGGAGCAAAATGCCCACTTTCAGTAACACGTTTGACCGGGAATGAATAATCCTCTCCGACACCATCAAAGATCACCGTATATAATGAAGGATCATAAACAACGTAAATTCCATGCTCGGCAAAAGATACGCTCTCTTCGGTTATTTGCTCTGGTTCTGGCTCCCCTCCCGGTTCACGGTCCAGCCGATATAGTGGCGAGCCAGGGGACACTAGCGATGTAGCTGCCTGTCCAAAATATAAATGTTCTCCATATACATTAAATGGAAGCATAGGTCCTTCTCCTGCTGTCAAGATCGACTCTTCTTCCCCACTACGTGGGTTAATCCGTACAAGTTCCCCATTGTAATTACCAACATAAACGTAGCCTGCATCTTCGAACGCCATCCCAGCTTGAAGAGAAGATAAATGAGTTTTTTCGCCACTTGCAAGCTCATTAACGAATATTCCTTCTTCAATGTGTGTTGAAATTAGCTGCTCTCCATCATACGTAGTTAATAATGCCTCTTCTCCTTCACTCACACTGCCTATAGGTTCCCATTGCTCAGGCGCATCACTTTTGGCTCTTTGCACTTCTTCTCCAGTTTGAATCAATAATTGTTCACTATCTACGTAAAGCTGATCCACTGCGCCTTCATATAAAGTCTCCAATTGTTCTCCATTTTTGTTTATACGATGAACATTTTCTCCATCATTTATAAAATACAGCTCATCCCTCACACTATTTATATATTCGACATTTTTACCCTCTAAGAGTTCTTGTTGCATCGTCCCATCTAAAGATATTTTTTGCAGCGATTCTCCATTCGGGTTAACAAATACTTCGTTATTCTCAAAAGCTACCAGCCCTTCATTTGCCAAATTAGCTGGAGAGTTTCCTTCTTGAGGAATGCGAAATGCCTCTTCAAATATTCGAGATACAAAAGCAGCCCATTCAGCACGGCTGACTTCATTATCCGGTTGAAATGTTCCTGCCTCGTACCCTTCAGCCACCCGACTTGCTACTAAAGCATGAATAGCGTCATATGACCAGTTATCCTCACTTATATCCCTTAAATATGTACCAAAACGTTCTTCTGTCAATTCGTTTTCGAAACGCTCATGCAAGATCGCTGCCATTTCTTCACGACTTAAGGGTTCTTCCGGCCGGTACGTTCCATCGGGGTACCCATCAATCCAGCCTTCGGAAAACGCATGGCACACAGCAGCACTATAATACTGCTCAGCTTCGATATCTTCTAGCTCACACGTAGTGGCTTCCTCATTAACGCCGCCATCAATTCTTGTTAAGAGCAAAGCAGCATCGCCCCGTTTCACCTCGTTATTTGGGGCATATGTTGCATTTCCCACACCTTCAATCCAGCCTTCTTGAAACAGCCAATCAATTTCTTCTTCAGCCCAATGCCCGCTAATATCTTGAAATTCTTCAGTTTCCATAGCAAATCCTGAGGTAGCATGTAAGCTTCCACTCACGATTACACTAAAAGCAGTTAATACAAGAGCACCTTTAATTTTTTTCATTATGTATTCACCCATTTATGCTAAAATTTTCTTCTCTTTACTCAATGTAGCGTAGATGCTCAGGGTTGAACACCGTAATTTGTCACATCTTATCTTACAATGTCATTACAAACGTGCCCTTAGCTGCATTAGGTATATAAAAAGAGCCGCCCTTTTGAGGCAGCTCTTCTAACAAGACTCCTATCAAAACTGCAAGCCGTACAGGCTTTTAGCCAGTGAAGTGTTCTGTCTTCATTCTTCTCAATTAAGAACTTATTTCGTTATCATTTCCTTTTGAATAAGGTCAAAAGGGAACCTCTATATTTTTTGAATGGCTTCAGTGATAGCCCTCTCCCCATTTAACACATCAAATGTTTTACCGTACGTATTATTTCGCTCTAATGTTTCAACTAGCACTTCTGCTGTATCAGCGCGAGTAATAGCACCCTCTGTTCCTTTAAGTAAAGGTTCAAGCTGCACAGAACCAGTTGGCTCATCATTTGTTAATGGCCCCGGCCGTACGACAGTATAATCAAGGCCGCTCCCGCGCACATGATCATCAGCCAGCTTTTTTGCGACAAGATAGTGCCTGATTTTTTCGGGGCCTGCTTCAGGTTCATCGGCGCGCATCGCACTAAGCATAATATAACGTGAAATACCTTGCTTCTGTGCTTCATCAATTGTCTTTAAAGCACCCCATAAATCAATTAACATCGTCTTGTCCGCTCCGGTTGACGGCCCAGAACCAGCTGCAAAAATCACGGCCTCAGCTTCTGAAAAAGCATGAGAAATATCACCTTCTAAGTCTGCAATAACGGTTTTGTCAGCTCCCAGCTCTTCCATGTCTTTCACTTGCTCTTCTTTTCGCACCATTGCTATGGCTGTATGGTTTGCATCATTTCCCAGCTTTTCTACTACATGCCTAGCTACTTTACCATTTGCTCCGACGATTAAAACCTTCATCCTGGCTTCACTCCTTCAAGTTCATAATTCAGCATATCTCTTATTTTTTCCCAATATAAGCCAATACCTAAACCTGAATAGTTATTCCAACTTTACTTTGCCGGGTTTTCAAAGAAATACGATTTTGAATGATACCTGACACTAAGCACCAATCCAATAGCAAGCATTGTAGCTAAAAGCGAACTTCCCCCGTAACTAATTAATGGAAGAGTAAAGCCAGTAACAGGAAGAAGGCCAAGATTCATACCAACGTTCTGAAAAACTTGAAACGCAAGCATAGCAATGATTCCTGCACAAATGTAAGCGCCAAAACGATGGTGGCAGCGAAGGGCAATCATCATCATTTGATACAGCAAAACAAAATAAAGAGTAATTACTAAGGCAGCTGCTATAAACCCATGTTCTTCTCCAATGACTGCAAAGATAAAGTCCGTATGAGCTTCTGGGATATATACACTAGTGCCTTCGCTGCCCGTGAGCCTGCCAGAACCAAGGGCACTCATTGCCCGCGCCGTTTGAAACCCTTCATCTGAATATTCGAGCGGATTCAGCCACCCGTAAAACCTGCTCACTTGATAGCTAGGTAAATGTTGGAAAATATATTGTTCAACCAACTGTGGAAAGCGAAAAAATGCAAAAATAAAAAAGCTAAATAAAAGAACCGGTACGCCAAACAGTACGGCAAGCAGCCGAAAAGCAATGCCAGACACTAGCACCAACCCAACGAATATAGCAAGCATCATCATAATCATACCCATATCTGGCTGGCGCATTAATAATAAGACAGGAGGGATAAGTACAGCTAATAATTTTACAACGAGCCAAAGGTCATTTTTAAATACTTTTATTGCGTAATTTTGGTTATGTTTGTAAATGAGCGTGCTCATCGTTAAAACCATGAACACTTTCATAAACTCAGATGGCTGAAAATTCCCGATTAAAGGAAGGTCAAACCAACGTGTGGCTCCCATTCTTTCCGGAGCAAACCCACTCCCGGCTGCTACATCTAATATAACAAGCATGAGCAAGCCTGCTCCATACAAAAACCAATGAAGGAATAGATAGTATTCAAAATCAAAATGCAAAATAACAAAAGCAGTTATAAATGCTAAAACATAGAAAAACATTTGCCGCAATGAGAAATTAAAATTCTCAGGATGAATCTGCTGTGCGTAATACAAATAAAAACAGCTGATAACGGCAAACAAAAACAGCACAAAAAGTAAATTTATATCGTATTGTTTTTCAACTGGTTTTTCAAGACCCAACTTACATCACCTTATGCTTTCAATTAACATATAAAACTCAATACTCTATCTCATCATACATGAAAGGGAGCTTAACGTACATATCCATAAAGTGACGATTTTTCCTCTTTTCATGACCTTCTTGCCGCTGTTCGCCACTTTATTGCCTTTCCCTTCCCTTTACTTACTCTGTTAAAAACCCAAAAAGGACTCCCCCTTTGGGAAAGTCCCTTGTCTGCCGTACGTCATCTGGCCCTAGGAATATCAAACATTTCTTCTAAGGTCACAAATTCCAGACCCTCTTCCTGTAAAGCTGGAATGATTTCATGTAAAGATTCCGGCGTGCCCGATAAGTCTTGGTCCCAATTACCACCATCATGCATTAATATAACATCGCCAGGACCCGCATCTTCAAGTACATTACTAGCTATCTCTTCTGCACTTAACTGCTGCCAATCTAACGAATCTACTGACCAACCTGCAATCGCGAAATCGCGCTCCACTAAAAGTTCAGCTAACTCTTGATCAATTTCCCCGTAAGGCGGGCGGAAAAATTTCGGCTGGTAACCAATAATATCTTCGAGTACTTCATCTGTTTGTTCAAGTTCTACCAGTAACTGTTCTGGAGGCTCATCAGTCAAGTCGGGGTGCCAATACGTATGAGAACCAATCTGGTGGCCTTCTGCTTCCATCCTTGTTACAAAGTCTGGATAAGCTGCTGATCTAGCTCCTAGTAAAAAGAAAGTGGCAGGGACGTCGTATTCAGCCAAAATATCCAAGACCTCTCCTGTATATCGCGGGTCAGGCCCATCATCGAAGGTAAGAGCTACTTGATTAACATCTTCAGGTCCTTTGAAAACAACATTATCAGGGTAAATCTCTTGCAGTTGTTCAAAAATTGCAGGCGTATCCGGCCGATTCCCCTCTTCCGGCCCACCTTCTAATTCTGGGTCATCAGGATTTCTTTCTTTTGCTGAAAGCGTAGTTGCATCTCCTGCAGTCATACCAACTGCCATTACTAAAGCCATAAAGGTTACACTGATTTTTTGTACTACCATTTTTCCCTTCCTTTCCATATTCATTCATCACTCAGTGTAACCAGTTACCAACATACTATCCGAAATAAAAAAAGATGTTAGATTATCTAACAATTTTGTTGCAGCAATGTTCAGAACTTTCTATACTAATAAATAACATCGAGATGTTAACTAAATTAACATGCAGAAGGGGAGATTGGAATGACAACAACTTACGTACCGACAGAAGAGGCAACACTGGAAACTATTCGAGACATCATAGAAGCTAAAAACGTGGAACTACTACATTTACAATTTGTAGATATTGAAGGAATGCTAAAAAGTGTAACTGTTACCACGGATCAATTGGAAGATGTAGCTGCTGGACAAATTATGTTTGATGGATCTTCTATCAATGGCTTTTCTACCATTAATCAATCTGATTTATATTTGAAACCTGATATGAATACATTTGCTGTATTGCCTTGGACTGAAGAGGAAGACTACTCAGAAGGTCGTTTTATTTGTTCTGTAACGTACCCGGACGGCAGTGATTTTGAAGGGGACCCACGCAACGCTCTTAAAAATACGGTGGACCGCGCTGCGGCCTTAGGCTACAGTGTAAGTGTCGGACCGGAATTAGAATTTTTCTTGTTCGAAACTGATGAAAAAGGAAGACCAATTCTTGAGACACAAGACGATGGAGGATATTTCGAAACTTCCCCGCATGATGATGGTGAAAAAGTTCGCCTCCAAGTTTATAAAACGTTAAAGAAAATGGGCTTTACTATTGAAGCTTCCCACCACGAAGTTGCTCAAGGCCAGCATGAAATTAATTTTAAATATGCAGATGCGCTTGGAGCGGCAGACTTAGCAACTACTTACAAATGGGTTATTAAAACCGTTGCGAAGCAATTTGGGTACCATGCTTCATTCATGCCAAAGCCTATTGGCGGTGCAAATGGAAATGGAATGCATACAAACATTTCTTTATTTGATAAAAAAGCAGAAGCCAATGCTTTTTATGAAACAGCTGACGGAAAAGAACTATCCAAAACAGCTTATCATTTTATTGCCGGGTTACTTGATAATGTTGATCAGTTTGTTGCTGTTACAAACCCACTTGTTAACTCTTACAAGCGTCTTGTCCCAGGTTATGAAGCGCCGTGCTATGTTGCCTGGAGCGCCTCAAACCGTTCAGCTCTGATTCGGATTCCAGCCACACGCGGCAGTGGTACACGCGTGGAAATCCGCTGCCCAGATCCGTCTGCCAATCCGTACTTAGCCTATGCAGTCATTTCAGCTGCAGGTCTTGACGGCGTGGAAAGAGAACTAGAGGCACCGGTTGAAACAACTGATGATATCTTCAGCATGAGCGAAGAAGAGATTGAAGAAAGAGGCATCGCCAATTTACCTACAAGCTTAGCACAGGCTCTGGACGCGTTTGAAGAAGGAACAATTGGTGTCGATACTCTTGGAGAACATATCACCAATGAGTATCTCGAATTAAAACGTGAGGAATGGGATGAGTTCCGCACTACAGTACACGATTGGGAGGTAGCTAAATACCAAGGCAAGTTTTAATTATTTTAGCTGTACTTTTTTCCACCAGTGTAAAATATCTCTTTATAACGAGGCAAAGACCGCCCGACCAATGTTCGGGTGGTCTTTTTACAATATGTTTAAAATAAGCAAACAATATAATTACATTCGTAGAAAAACTTGCACTTTCTTTTAGAACAACATGATTCTTTTCCCGAGCTTTATCTTCTTTTATTTGAAACTTGAGCAGCTTACATACTTATCCTTATTTTATTTTTTCTTTCACTTCATACAGAATATCTCGTAACATTTTGGGGGTCAGTCGTTTCGTATTTAAATTATATTGAGAAGGATGATAGCAGCCAACCAAGGTTGGAAGAGTTGGCGTGTCAGTAAAGTAGCTAGCATTGTGAGCAAAAGCTACTTTGCTTATATCTTTTCCTAAAGACTTATAGTATTTTTTCATTTGTGCAAATGCTTCACCACCTAGAGCAACGATCACCTGTAATTGCTGCAGCCTTTTTATTTCTTGTTCTAAAAAAGGCTTACACTCTTCATATTCTGCAGCCACTGGTTTATTTTTTGGCGGGCAGCACTTCACTGCGTTCGAAATATACACATCTTTCAATCGTAAACCGTCATCGATATGGTGAGATTCTGCCTGCGTACTAAAACCAGTATCATATAAGCTTTGAAATAACGCGTGTCCTCCACCATCTCCAGTAAATGGCCTGCCTGTACGATTTCCCCCATGTGCTCCTGGAGCCATCCCGAGAATCAGGACCCGTGCATTTCATCCCCAAAGCCAGGTACCGGTTTTGCCCAATATACTTCATCCTGGTATGCTAATTTTTTTCCTTCCTGAGCTTCCCTCCAAGTGACTAAACGTGGACAGCTTTTACATTGAATGATTTTTTCTTTCTCTTTATTTCCGGCAAACAGCTGTAACACCTCCATCTCCATATTAAACGGCTGTACCCTTTTCAAAACTTTAGTACAATAAGGGTAAAATTAGGTATTAAAAAAGGGGGGACTGCCATATGCCGAACTATATGAAAGTAGACCGGTTGGTTTTCATCTTATTATTTATCAGCCTCTTGACCCTTCTGGTTATTAATGTTCAAGGTACAGAAACCTACCCGCTTATGATTGGCTCTGTGGTATTTTTTGCTCTCTCGGCCGGCTCTTATTTTCTGTTTTTCTCTTATATTACCATGTTTTGGTTTTACCAAATTTGGTTTTTGAACTTAGGTTTTATTATAGTTGGTTTATGGTTGGAAGGCGAAGACTTTTTGTTTATCCGTTTACTACTTTTGAGCTTATTGTTAGGTTTCCTCATTGTAGAACGATTGATCGTTCAACGAGATACGACCGATTAAACATTCCATTGACCCATTGTATCATCATGGAGGTTGTGCTTCTAAGACAAGAAGCTGCCCCAAAAAATGTGGGCAGCTTCTTCATTTTAATGCTTTACTTTTCTTAACAGAAACGTGAACATTTAAATCACCGATTTGGCTTGTAAGCGGAAGTGTGATAAAAGAGGATGAGGCATGAAAACTGGATGCCCCTTCATTGATAACAGGAGGCGTCACATCAATGGTGGTGGCTTCTTTTGACAATTCCGTAGCTGTCGTTCCTGCAATCCAATTGCCAAATTCTTGAATCGCACTCCAACTCATGTCATCTAAATGTTGAATATCCATTCCGCCCATCATTGTACCGACAATGGATTTCGCAGTGTCTTCTTTCATCGAACAGATAATTTGTCCTTCTAATTCCCCATTCACTCCTAGAATGACCGATATCTGCTCAGAAGCAATATCGGAGGCTGTAACATACGGAGCATTAACTTCTACACTCATGCCTAAGTGGGAAACCATAATTGATTTAGCTGCCCGTGTGATCGCATTTACATGATTTGCATCCATTTTAGTCTCCTGCCCTTCCCTACCTTTACCATAAGCTATTTGACGAACGTCTCAGATTCAGCCCTTCTGAATTAAGCCATCACTTTATTAATCGCTTCAAGAACCCGATCTGACTGGAAGGGTTTAACAATAAAGTCTTTGGCTCCCATTTGTATTGCTTCAATCACCATAGACTGTTGCCCCATTGCCGAGCACATAATCACCTTTGCCTCTGGGTCTATACCTTTGATTTCTTTTAATGCTTCCAAGCCATCCTTATCAGGCATAGTAATATCCATTGTTACTAAATCTGGATTTGCCTCTTTATATAAGGTAACAGCTTCTTCCCCATTGGCTGCCTCACCAGCAACTTCGAAACCGTTTTTTTCTAATATGTCTTTAATCATCATACGCATAAAAGCTGCATCATCAACAATAAGTACAGATGACATTTCGACACCCCATTTATTAATAATAACTCTACATTCTTTTCTTTCTATGTTCTTCAACAATTATTACGACTGCTTATCATGAAGCACTTTGTCTAAATTCAGTAATGTAAACAAGCGGCGGTCAAGCTTAATCACTCCACGCAGGTATTCTTCTTCCACACTTCCTACCACTTCAGGAGTTGGTTCAATTTTTTCTGCCGGTATATCAATGACATCATTTGCGCTGTCAACTATTAAACCTAGTTCGATATTATCTTTGGAAAGTACGAGAATCCTAGTTGTTTCATCATATTTTTTTTCCTCAATGCCGAAACGTTTTCGTAAATCAATCACTGGTGTAATAATACCGCGTAAGTTCATGACTCCTATGATATAAGGACTTACTTTCGGAATACGAGTTACTGTCTGCATCCGTTCAATAGATTGGACATAGTCTACTTCGATCGCGTATTCCTCATCTTTTAACTGAAACACAATCACTTTTAAATCTTGAGATGCTGTGGTTTCCGTAACTTCCATCTTCACCTCTCCATTCTCTGTTATTTAATTAAAGCATTTGTATCAACAATAAGTGCAACTTGCCCATCACCAAGAATAGTAGCACCCGAAATGGCAAATACATTGGTCAAGTAGCTTCCTAATGATTTTAATACAATGTCGTGCTGTCCAATTAGTGAGTCTACAACAAGGCCTGCCATCTTTTCACCTTTATTAACAAGCACAAGTGAATAATATTCATCATGTTGTCCTGCTTCCTGTACATCAAAGGTATCTTGCAAAAAGATAAGCGGAACGACTTTACCGCGAAAATCAATCACTTTTTGATTATGCGCACTGTATACATCTTCTTTGTTTACAATTGCTGTTTCAACAATCGAAGAAAGTGGTATGGCGTATTTTTCGGTTTGCACTTCCACTAACATGACATCAATAATTGAGAGGGTGAGTGGAAGTTGTATGGAAAAAATTGAACCCTTTCCAAGTTCAGAGTCCACCTCTACAATGCCGCCCAGTGATTCAAATGTGCTGCGTACAACATCTAAGCCAACACCGCGCCCTGAAACGTCTGTTACTTCTTCCGCGGTACTAAATCCAGAAGCAAATAAAAGACTAAAGATTTGCTGGTCGCTCATTTTCTCTATTTCTTCTTCTGTTACTACACCATTTGTCAAGGCTTTTTGGATAACTTTATCTTTATTAATGCCTGCCCCGTCATCTTCGATCTCAATAAACACATTGTTCCCGCTATGGTATGCACGTAGTTCAACTTGCCCTTCTTCTGATTTGCCCAGGTTTCTACGAACTTCAGGCTTTTCAATTCCATGGTCGATTGAATTACGAAGTAGATGCACGAGAGGGTCGCCAATTTCATCGATTATTGTCCGGTCTAATTCTGTCTCTGCTCCATGAATGGTTAAGTTTATTTGTTTTCCTAAGTCTTTAGATAAGCTCCGAACCATGCGCGGAAAGCGATTAAAGACTTGTTCCACCGGCATCATTCGCATGTTTAAAATAATTTCTTGTAAATCCCCCGAAATACGGGACATACGCTCTACTGTTTCATTTAGTTCACTATTGTTAAGCTCACTTGATATTTGTTCAAGACGGCCCCGGTCAATCACTAATTCTTCAAATAGATTCATGAGGACATCTAAACGTTCAATATTAACGCGGATCGTTTTATTTATATCGCTTTTCTTTGGCTGTTGATCACTACTTCCGCTATCTTCAACCTTTTGGTCCGGGGAAGAAGCGGGTTGTTTCTTAGTTGGAACTGACTTTTCTAAAACAGCAGTTTCTGTTGCTGCTGATTCTTGTTGGCCAAGGCCAGCCTTTAATTCGTTTACATTTATTTCTATCATTTGAACATTGTCAATCTCTGATACGTTTCTGATGCTTTGTTCCAACTCAGTTCCCGGTTCTTTTGTTAACAAAGTCACAACAAACTCATTGTCAAAATTCTCTTCTTCTAATTGATCTACAGGTGGGGTAGATTTAATTACTTCTCCCATATTTTCTAAGATTTCAAAAACCATAAATACACGTGCTGCTTTTAACATCGTATTTTCATCTAATTCGATCTTTAGTTGATAGACAGTGAAACCTTGCTCTTGTGACTGGGTAAGAACGGTCATTTCAAATTGATCAAAACCTTCATCTAGTACAGTACCCACTTCAAGCATTGCTTCGGTTTCCGAAGTAGCATTTGCAGTCTGATTAGGAACTTCAGGTACTTCCCCGTTCAAAGCTAATTCTAGCTGCTGGACAGCTTGTTCTATATCTCGTTTACCGTCTCCTCCGCTAGCTATATCTTCAATCATAGCTTCTAGGTCGTCTACAGACCCAAAGACAGCATCCATAACTTTATCGTCTGGTTCAAGCTGTTCATTTCGGATGGCATCTAGCACATTTTCCATCGTATGGGTGAGATGAGAAAGATCCTCATAACCCATTGTCGCAGCCATTCCTTTTAACGTATGAGCAGAGCGAAAAACTTCACTAACCAAAGATAAATTATTCGGCTGATTTTCTAATTCTAGTAAACTGTTATTAATTAGTTGTAGATGTTCTTGACTTTCGTCAATGAAGACATCTAAATATTCTACGTTACTCACTACCCCTTCACCTCATTCAAACCAATTATCATATATTCCCATGAGCTTTTTATCGAGCTCATCACTTGAACTTATTTATGTAAAAATAATAGAAAATAAGTGCATTTTCTCTTCCATACAGTAGAGCATCTCCTAGACTTTTTCATCATACCATATTTATTGGAATATAAGTATATTTTCACACATAATTTTATTTATCCTCTCCTAGTTAACCATACTATAAACCCAATGTTCATGATTCTAAAGACCCACTCCCTTCTTCAACCGTCTTTGGATTTGAGGTTTTTTGCCATATTATTTGGGGAACTCATATAGAAAAAGATAAAAAAGGGGGAGGTCATGATGCGCAGAGGATATAATCCCATGGGAGCGGACAATATTGATAAAGTGGAATATGATGGGCGGACAAAAACACTGTATGTAAAATTACTAAGTGGGAAAACATTTGTACATTACGATGTTACCCACCTTGAACATGTTAGTTTAATTTCAAGTGAATCCCAGGAAGACTACTATCTGACTCATATCTATGATAAATATCGCTCCCGGACGATTGAACCTTAGGCCTTTGTAGTTCTCGCTGCAGTCCATGCTCTACTTCACTAGTATAGCATGTTGATTAAACGTAGAAACACAAAACCCTGTTTCCTTTGGAAACAGGGTTAAGCACATGTTAGACATTTAAGTTAGCTGCACGCGCACAATCTTCAAAGTTACCGGCATGGGTTCCATCACAGAATGGTTTATTATCAGACTCTCCACAACGACAAAGGGCGATCTTACTTTTCGTGTCAAATATATTGCCTTCCATGTCAATAACCTCTACATCTCCATTGACCATTAATGGGCCTTTGTCCATCACTTTAATTTTTACATTACTCATTACACCACCCCTTTGTATAGCATTATTATACTTTATCCGTTCTAGAACATTTTTAATCTTATAAACGGAATTTTCTAAAAATATTGCATAACGCTATAGCCAAAAGCTGAGACAAGTGTTAATGCTTATATCATTATGTTTAAGATTCTTTGTATTCACTCTAGGCAAATGCTTTTACCACAGGCACCAAGGCGACATCCACTTCACCTTCACTAGTTTGATGTCGCCATGTTTACCTTTAAGCGGTCAACCACGATTCATACTCTTGCGTGATTTGGCAGGCTCGCTGTGCAAGCAACTTTTCGCATATTCCGAGCGCTGGATCGCTTTCATGCCCTGGACTAGCCTTACCCTTATGAAAAGATCACGCCGAATCCAAGGAAAATAACGAGAAGTAGAGTAATGGTAAACTGCACCCAATAATAAGTGCTCATACGCCCTTCAAATTCTCCTCGCTTCTTGCTCCCTAAAATTTTCTCCATTAAATAAATTAACCATAATGCCAGAATTCCTTTAATGGTGTAATTGATAGGAAGATCGCCGAGCGTTGTTAAATAGAAAAGAGTATATCCCCCGGAAACAATCATTAAGACATAAAATAATCGAGCAATTTGATGTGAAATGAAATAGCCTTTTTGATTCCCTTTAGATAGCAGTATGTAAGCTATAAAAAAGACAACCACTAAAAGTGACCAAACTGAGCTATGAATGATCGACATTACCGAATTAACTGCATCCATTACATAAGACCTCCTGTTACTGTTTTCTTCCAGTGTACATTATAGTACACGCAGCTCCAAGAAACTATGTTAAACACATAATGTTTGCAAAACAGTCATATTAAAAAATGAGAAGGTGGGAACCCTTATTTCAAAACTCATTTATTAATAGCACTTGCCGCTTCAATCACTTAAAAAAACGACTGTATGAACCAGCCGTTTCATCACTGAGTATTAAAAACCATTAACCAAATCGCCCATTAATATAATCATCTGTCCGATGGTCTGCAGGACGAGTAAACATTTGCGTAGTTAAATCAAATTCAATCACTTCGCCGTTTAAGAAGAATGCAGTTTTATCAGAAATCCGGTGAGCTTGTTGCATATTGTGAGTAACGATAATTAAAGAATATTGCTTTTTTAAATCATGTATTAAGTTTTCTAGCTTTAAGGTTGAAGAAGGGTCCAACGCAGAGGTTGGTTCATCCATTAAAATCACTTCAGGTTCTACAGCCAAGCATCTAGCAATGCACAGTCGCTGTTGCTGTCCTCCGGATAAGCCTAGCGCCGATTCATGCAGTCGCTCTTTTACTTCATCCCAAAGTGCTGCTTCACGTAAACTTTTCTCGACTAGCTCACGTAGCTTTTTTTTGTTTTTAATGCCATGCATGCGTGCTCCAAAGGCCACATTATCAAAAATGGATTTTGGAAATGGATTTGGCTTTTGAAAAACCATGCCCACTGCACTCCGTAGTTCAACCAAGTTCATTTCATGGCTGAAAATATCGGTATTATGATACATCACTTTCCCAGTCGTTTTTACTGTTGGAACAAGCTCTACCATTCGATTCAAGGATTTAAGAAACGTTGATTTCCCGCAACCAGAAGGACCGATAATTGCAGTCACACCATGCTCTGGAATTTGAAATGTTATATTTTTTAAAGCCTGATCGTGGCCGTACCACAAATTCAAATCCTGAACATCAAAGATTGGCCTACTTTTATCATTCAATGTCTGATTAGAATTCACAGGCTGCTTTGTTTGAACCTCTTGTGCCTTTATACTCATAGTTTAAATCCTCCCTATATTTTTACAACTGTTCATTTTTCGTTCGGTAGCGATTACGAATTACGATGGCAGTCAAGTTTAGCAATATCACAAGCAAAATTAAGACAAAAGCCGTGCCGAATGCAATCGGCCGCACTACTTCAGTCTGGTCATGCTGCGTAGCTAAAATATATAAATGATATGGTAGTGCCATAAACTGATCAGTTAAAGAGCTGGGAGCTACCGGTAAAAAATAAGCGGCTCCTGTTAGAATAATCGGAGCTGTTTCTCCAGCAGCACGAGCAAGCCCAAGAATCGAGCCTGTTGCCATCCCTGGTATCGCCGATGGCAGTACCAGTTGGCGAATTGTCTGCCACTTAGTTGCTCCCAAAGCTAATCCCCCTTCACGAAAAGACTGCGGTACACTACGAAGAGCTTCTTCTGTAGCTGTAATTACCCAAGGAAGAACCATAATCGATAATGTAATCGCTGCTGTGAGCAATCCTGTTCCCAATCCAATAAAAGATGCAAAGATGGCAAGACCGAACAGCCCATACACAATTGAAGGCACACCGGCTAAGTTGCGTATGCTCATTCGTATCATCCGCACAAGCGGACCTTGTTTTGCATATTCATTCAAATAGATAGCAGCCCCGATGCCTATAGGGACAGAAATTAAGATAGTTAAAGAAGCTACATAAAATGTCCCTACAATGGCCGGCCAAATCCCGCCGCTTGTCATGTTTTGTTCGGGCCTGGCAGTTAAAAAAGACCAGCTTAAAACACTAGCTCCTTGTATCACAATCCAGTACAAAAGAAAGAGGAGAGCGGCTACGGTTAAAGCTGCAAATAAGGCACATACTGAAAACCAAAATCGTTCGGTAGCTGTTTTATTCATGGCCCATCTTCCTCCTTTGCCTTGCCATTAGAAAATCAGCTGTAAGGTTTACAATAAAGGTAATAACAAAGAGAATAATCGCTGTTACAAACAAGGCGCTATAATGCAAGCTTCCCCACGGCACATCGGAACCTTCGATCGCAATATTTGCGGTCAATGATCGGACTGATTGCAGAAATTCAGGCAGCCACACACCGAAAAATTCAGTGACTGGCATATCAATCGCATTTCCTGCTGCCATAAGCACGGTCATCGTTTCTCCAACTGCCCGCCCAAATCCAAGCATCATTCCAGCAAAAATACCTGACATTGCTGCTGGTAGGGTGACGTTTCGAATTGTTTCCCATCTTGAGGCACCAAGAGCGTAAGCTGCTTCTCTATGCGCGCGCGGCACACTTTTTAAAGCATCTTCAGCGATACTGATGATAGTGGGTAAAGCCATGACGGACAAAATCACCGAAGCCGTAAATGCATTAAGGCCATTTGATAGGTTAAACACTTGAGCTGTGATTGGGGCTATAATTACAAGAGCAATAAAACCTAACACTACAGATGGGAAGATAGCTAATGTTTCTATCACCGGCTTTAATGTCTCTCTTACTCTTCTAGGTGCAATTTCAGCTATAAAAATAGCTGTGAACACCCCCCACGGGATAGCTATAAACAACGCGCCAGTTGTCACCATTAATGAACTCAAAATAAATGGTAGCGCCCCAAATCCTGGATCACTTGAAGAAGGATACCACCTTTGCCCAAACAAAAATTCAGCCAAACCTATCTCACGGATAGCGGGAATAGCTTCACGTACTAAGAAAAAAAGAATAAGAGCAAGAATGATGATTGCAATGGAGCCAAATAACGTGAAAAGACGAGCCATCACATAATCAACAACATTTGATTTAAATGATCTCTGTGTTAATTTTTCTTTAGTAACTTTTTTCAAGTTTTTAATTTCTTCATCGTGCGAAACCGTTTTGTTTGCATGTGAAGACATAACTTTCCTCCCTTTTCTATTAGAAGAAATAACCACAAGAAGCGACTAAGCTCACCCCTTGTGGAAATACTCATACTTTAATAATCTAGGTCAAGCTCTTCATATTTGCTTTCGTTATGTTCTACATCTTCCTCCGTTAAATGATAAAATCCTGTATCCGATAGGACCTCGCTAGCACGTTCATCTTGCGTAATCCATGTTAAATAATGATGGGTTAACTCATCAGGAATACCATTTGTATAAAAATTGAGAGGACGAGCAATCGGATAATCACCTGAATTTACATTCTCTTCGTCAAGAGGGGTATAGTATTCACCGCTTTCATCCTCAGCTACATCAACTGCTTGAATACTGTCATCAAAATAGCCAATTCCAATATAGCCAACCGCGCTTTCCTCCTGAGAAACCGCTTCTTGTATAGCCGATGAGCCTGGCATATACTGAGCTCCACTTGCGAAATCTTCACCGTCCATTATATTTTCGTTAAAATAGACATACGTACCCGAGTTTGATTGACGGGAGTAGACAGAAATATCTCCCCCATCATCCCAACCAAGCTCAGCCCAATCCGTAATATCGCCAACAAAAATTTGTTTTAGTTCATTTATTGTTAATTCATCTACTGGATTCTCCGGGTGAGTTGCTACTCCTAGCCCATCACGACCCACAATAAATCTATAAACCTCTACATCATTTGCTTCTGCCTCTTCAATTTCATCTTCCGCCATAAGCCGGGAAGACTGGGCGATATCGACATCATCATTGATGAGAGCGGATAAGCCCGTGCCTGAACCTCCTCCTGTTACCGAGATGCCTGCATTGTTGTTGATTTCATCCATATACGTTTCAGCAAAAGCCTGACCGAGGTTTACCATTGTATCGGAACCTCGAATTTCCAGTTGGCCAGATGGACCTTCACCAGTTTCAGATAAAGTTCCTTCTTCTTCACCACATGCAGCTGCCGATAAGCATAAGGCACCCATTAATCCAACTAACTTCAAAGATTTAAACTTCATTTTTGCATCCTCCCCCATCTTCTCTCTAATGTATTGTGTGGACCTGATTTGTTCCTCACAAGTTCAAGTATAGGAGGAAATAGTAAATAAAGTGTTTTATCGCGGTAAAAATTATGTAAATATAAATGAAGATTCTGAAAAATCCATTTACATTCTTAACAAATTTATCGTCAGCCCATTACTAAAACCCACTATCTGTTTCTTCAACAAATAGTGGGTTTTTCTTAGTTCCATTTTCTTGTCCAGCCTCTTCTTGCCACATGGACCGGACCGGTAAATTCTTCAGCGGCTTCCGTTCTAAGCTGGCCGTGGTCCCCGGTATGAGGCAAATGCGTAAGCAACAGCTCGTTGGCATTCGCTTTTTCGGCCAACTTTCCGGCTTCTGTGCTGTTCATATGCCCGATGTGGCTTCCATCAGTGCCGGCGTATAAACTACATTCACAAATAAACAAATCAACGTCCTGCCCCGCTTCTGCCAGCTTCTCTATATAGCTAGAATCTGCTGTATAAAAGAAACTGCCTGTTTCGTGTTCGACTTTCATGCCATAGCAGGGAACCGGATGATCCGTTTTAACAAATGTAAAAGTGAAAGGGCCGATTGTAAAAGGCTTTGTATCATCTATCGGAAAATGATCAACAAATCCTTCATAACCCAGAGCTGCAAATGACTCTCTATCTTCATTATGTCCATAAATTGTTAAAGGGCGCTCCTGCCCTTCCCCGTAATGACGAAGAATACGATGATAATGCAGCACTTTAACATCTGCTGCATGATCATGGTGATAATGAGACAAAACTACTGCATCCAATTGGTTTAATTCAGTGTAACGCTGCAGGTTGGAAATAACCCCGCTTCCACAATCAAGTAATAGCCTGAAACCATCGGCTTCTAGTAAATAACCTGAGGTCGCTTCCTTACTTTCAGGAAAACCATGCCAATACCCAACCACGGTTAATTTCATCGAAATCCTCCAATCTGTTCAATTGCTCGTAAACTCTCATTCTATTTGTATCACATTACCCTGCTGTCATGATAGAAAAAACCTCACCTTCCAAAAGGAAAGGTGAGGTTTGTACAAGAGCGCTTATGCTTCTTTAGGATAGACGCTCACTTGTTTTTTGTGTTTACCCTTGCGTTCGAAGCGAACAACACCATCGACTTTAGAGAAGAGCGTGTCATCTCCACCAATGCCTACGTTCTCTCCTGGGTAAATCTTTGTACCGCGCTGGCGTACTAGAATAGAACCGCCAGTTACGCTCTGGCCATCTGCGCGTTTCGCACCAAGGCGCTTGGAGATAGAGTCACGGCCGTTCTTCGTGCTCCCTACCCCTTTTTTCTGGGCGAAAAACTGAAGATCAAGGTTTACCATCATTGTGCTTCACCTCCCTTTTGATCATGAATTTCAATAAATTCATTATAGGACTCGGCAATCGATTGAAGGGAAACGATCATTCCTTCTACCAAAAGCTGAACCTCTTCATGCTTTTTAGCTGCGTTGCTTTCTGGAACCACACAGTGAAGATATCCGCCATCTTCTCCCATGTCTAATTGCAGAGATTCTCCGCAGAGGACATAGACTGAATTGATGGCTCCAAATGCTACTGCCGATGCCCCGGCACAGACAATATCATGGCCGTGGGGGCCAGCATCTGCATGCCCCGTCATCGAGAACGCTTGAATCGCTCCGTTTTTATGACGAGAAATGTTTACATGTATCATAACCGTTCCTCTTATGCATTGATGTTTTCAACAACAACTTTAGTGTACGGCTGACGGTGGCCCATCTTTTTACGATAGCCTTTACGACGCTTAAACTTGTAAACGATGATTTTTTTGTTTTTGCCGTTTTTCGCTACCTTTCCAGTAACTGTTGCTCCTTCAACGTAAGGAGAACCGACTTTTACATCGTCACCGCCAACAAACACGACGTTGTCAAACGTAACTTGGTCATCAGCTTCAGCATCAAGCTTTTCCACGAAGATCTCTTGTCCTTCTTCAACTTTTAGCTGCTTGCCGCCAGTTTCAATAATTGCGTACATATCCTTGCACCTCCTGAATACTTAGACTCGCCAACTCAGGTGCCGTAGCCGGACTTTTTAACCTGAATTTGTGCGGTTGAAGTTTGGTGCTCCAAACAACGAACAAAAAACATTTTAGCACGCGTGCCAACCCCTGTCAATTCTCGTTTACGTTATTAATTAGCCGGCCACTCCCTTCGCACGTTGGGCATATTCGTGACCATGCTGTATGAAGAGGGCTTCTCCTTGCTTTTCTAGTAATCTCCAATAAACCAAAGCTCGTCCAGCCGCCTATTTTAACCGTTAACCGATCTTTATCGACATATTCTTTTAACGTCTCTTCCACTTTATGCCTACTTTTTTCCTCATTCATCTGAATAAAATCAACCACAATCAAACCTGAAAGATTACGCAAGCGCAGCTGTTTTGCCACTTCACGCGCTGCTGCTTGGTTTACTGTTACTGCGGTTTTTTCAGCGTCCCCTTTTATATCCATGCCCCCACTGTTCACGTCAACAACTGTTAACGCTTCCGTTTCTTCGATTTTTATAGTCCCGCCCCTAGAAAGTTCGATATATGGCTTTAAAGCCGCGGTAAATGACTGTTCCAACTGCAACGAATTAAAGGGCGAATGATCCAGCACGGTGAAGTGAGGCAACACCGAAGGATTTTGGGTTAAAAGTGACTTTATTTGTTCAATATCCTCCACTTTATTGGTAACGATTTCTTGTACAGAATGCAAAGGCAGCTCAGCGGCTACAGAAGTTGTAAAAGAGCCCTGGTCATAAATGAGTCCAGGAGCTGAAATCTCGTTGGCTCTTTCTTCTAAGGTTCGCCAACGAGTTCGTAAAAACTCAAGGTCAGAAGATATAAGACTTTTAGGAACTGAAGCAGCTTCCGTCCGGAGAATCATTCCTTCCGCTTCACTTAATTGCTCTTCTCCCCACCTTCGCAGCTGAGAACGTGACTCTTCTGAAATGCGCTTAGAAACTGCCACATAATTTCCCTTTGGCATATAAATGATATATTTACTAGTTAACCCGATGCGAGCACTTAAACGCGGTCCTTTATCAGCTTGAGCTTCTCTTGTAATTTGCACTACAATTTCTTGGCCCTTGTCTAACACAGGAACCGTGCGTACTCCCTCCTCATTATAACAAGCAGGCAACTCTGACAAGTGTAAAAACCCATCTCGTTTCGCCCCAATCTGAATAAACGCAGCGTTTAATTCAGTTGCTACTCTTTTTACGATTCCTTTAAAACAAGCTCCTACTGGAAAAGAAGATCGTTCATCCACGAAAAACTCCAGGACTTCTCCATTTTCCAAAAGAGCGAGGCGAGTGTCTGTACTAGTATGATCTATTACTAACTGCTGACTCATTGCGACCCCTCTTTCATTTAAGTCCTTAAAAGGCCGGGCCAAACACCTTCCACAGCTCCCTATTCCAGTCATGCTCGCGCAAACTTAAATCAAGCAAGTCCTTTTCCTCAAGCTTATAACGGTCAGGCTTGATCCAATAACAGTGCGTCTTGCTTTTTTTTAAACTATATAATAAAGAACGGATGGTGGCGTTCTGGTCTACTATATCAAATTGTATAGGAGCAGAAGGCGGCTTGTCTAATCGTCCCACTAAAAAGCGAATAAAGATATAAGGAATTTTCTTATGTCTTTCCCACCACATAATACTTAAAAAAATAAGAATAGCCCAAAGTTGTAACTGGTGAGTAAAAAATACCGCTGTCATCAGCACAAAGCTAATAAAGAATCCTGCTGAAGTAAATAGATGAACTACCAGTGCTTTTCGGTAAGGCAGCCACCATTCTAATAAAAGTAAGTAGCACCTACTTCCATCTAATGGCCAGAGGGGAAGTAGATTAAAACATAATAATGCTACGTTGTAATAGGTAAATATAGCATGATCTGCAGCGCTCCATAGTGGGGTGCCAACCATTAAAAATGAACAAAAAAACAAACCTATATGCTGAGCTGGGCCGGCCAATACAACGCATAATTCCTCATGAAAGGGCTTCGTCCCCGTTTCATCTGTTTCAAATACACCTCCAAAAGGAAGGAGCTCAATTCTACGTATGCGCCAGCCAAACCAATGGGCAGCTGCCACATGCCCTAATTCATGAACAGTTACAATAGCTACAACCATCAGCACTTCATAAAAAAAGCCTGTGACAGTACCTACCCCCATCACAAGCCAAAACAAAGGATGAATCTTCACCTTTCTAAGCAAAGAGGGCTCAGTCAAAACTCATCACTTCCATTGGATCGACATATTCGTCATCTTTTTCCACAGCCAGTGAATAAACATCGTCCTGATCATTTACTTCCCCAATGGGTTGACCAGCCTCAACATGATCATACAAACGTACGGACTCTTCACTTAAATAACCGTACCATGACTCATGGCCATCTGGATGCTGTATAGCAACCGCCCTGTCCCATTCTTCATGGGTACCGACATGAATAACGAATCCTCCAGTCACCGAATGAACAACGTTATCGTTTATCGGCTGGAGCAGTACGCCCGTCCCATTTTCATCAAATTCTTCTAATACTGAGGTTGAAACATGCTCAGACACAGGCACACTTTCTAATTCTTCTTCAGGGACCCCTGGTGTTTCGGATGGTTCAGGAAAAAATGCCAATGGTGAGCCAAACCTTTCCTCGTACCAATGAGATACTGCCGCGAATTGAAAATGTTCTGTCATTGCTTCTTCAACCGTTGCTTGTGTACTTTGAAGTGCTGGATGTGTTGATTGAAAAAGCATTCCCATTAATAAGAATAGCAAAAGTGATGATAACCATTGCAGGAGAAACCGTTGTTTAAAACGGACTGAATATGAATCTTGATCTGATTCTGCTTCACGCCACGCGTAAAATTCAGGTTCATGAGATGGCATTTCATCATGGTTGGGTTGATACCCCCAGCCACTTGGGGCTTTAACTCTTTTTGTATCGGCTTTTCTACGGCGGTTTTTCAACTCTTTTTTTATTCTGCGACGTTGATCCATCTTCATCCCTCCGTAACAACCATAAGGAAGGTTGTCCTGTTACGAAGATCTGTATGCGGATGAATTCTCACCTATTCCTACAATTATAATTTCCAGTCTTTACTTATCAACTCTTGCCTTCTTGACTGGCCTCAGAAGAGCTAAAATAGAAATGAGTATGGCGACCACAGCCAGGATTAAAAGCAGCTCGGCAATTAAGGCATTGATAGTTTGAACTTAGATAACTTTCAAAAGTCATTAACTGGCCACAATGCCCGCACAGGACAGAGGGCTCATGCTTCCTGCTGGCTGGCCAAGGCTCAAAAGCAGCTACAACTAGCTCCTGATGACATTGATGACACGCATAAAAAACCTCACAACAAATACATTTTAGAGCAACAATATCTAAAGAAGTGGCATAATGCGCACAACGTGATTCTTGGTCAAGGTTCACCCCGCATACTATTTGGCCATGAAGGTTCCTTTCCATCTCTATCTCTCCTTTTTTAATTTCACTCGCTTTTACAGTTTATATTGCCCAACTTTTTTGCTAGGTTAATAATATATTTTCATTGGTAACCGATAAAGCTTCAAATAGCAAGCTTCTCCAACGATAACGTTATTCTACTATAGAAGTTCCCTCTGAGATAAGGCTAGTTGCTAAAAGATTGGTGGTTGATAATGAAGAGCGATAGGAATGCTGCGACATCTGTAGCAAGTTAAATCATATTTTTGCAGCTCACTTATTAATTAAACAGAATATGAACAGGGCATTAAATGTTAAACTAGGAGAGGGGGTAGGAATAGCGAATAGGGCCCCCTTAATACTCGGTAAAGCAATACGAGCCCTTATTAACGGCCAATCATCATTGTGGAAGTAAGTATAAAAGTTGTACTTTATATCTAAACCATATACAACTTGAATTTTTTCTACATTTACTTATTACGGACTCTTCATTAACAAGGGGGAGTACTTGAGACAACAAAGTGAATTCATTTGTGGGAGTTGGCTGCATGACTTGGGATATTTTAAATATGGTTGGGACGATTGCTTTTGCATTAAGTGGTGTTATCGTCGCAATGGAAGAAGATTATGATTTAATGGGTGTATATATTTTAGGGTTTGTGACTGCATTTGGAGGAGGAGCAATCCGAAATTTACTAATCGGGGTTCCTGTCTCGGCCTTATGGGAACAAGGTGATCTATTTACGATTGCTTTTATTGTGATGACGGTTGCTTTTATTATTCCGAGCCTCTGGTATAAACATTGGCAGAAATGGGGCATCTTTTTTGATGCAATTGGATTAGCAGCCTTTGCCGTGCAAGGAGCAATCTTTGCTACAGATATGGGCCACCCGTTCAGCGCGGCAATCGCTGCTGCTGCTTTGACCGGAACGGGTGGAGGTATGGTTCGAGATGTTCTGGCGGGGAGAAGACCAATGTTTTTACGACAAGAGATTTATATTGCCTGGGCCATGTTGGCTGGATTAATTATAGGTCTTGGCATTGTTACATCAACGCTTGGTTATCTAGTGTTGGTAGTTATGATTGTAGCACTTAGAATGGCCTCTGTGTATTTTGGCTGGCGCCTGCCTTATCGCTCACTCAATAAGAAAGAAAAAAAGCGTGAGGCGTAAGCCTATATGCAACATAAAATAAATGTATTCTTATCACTACCTGGCAGGAAAATGTATCAGTTTGAGCCCGCTTTATCCTGCTAGGTTTCTTATTAATAATTTTTAATAAAAAGAAGAGAACCCTTTTATCATTAAGGTCCTCCCCTGTTAGAAACGATCCTCCTTCCCGCTACGTTTTCGCCCTCTTCGCACCCGTGCTTTTTCATATATTAGTGTCATGTCCGTAGTATATTTTCTAAGGTATTCATGATTGTCCGTCTCTTTTGTTTTAGTTTTTAATTCCTCAATTCTCTTTTTTTCTTCTGGTGTATAAAAGTTGTCTACCACTTTTCTCACCACCTTTTTTGATTCGTTAGACCTCACCTTGCTTTTCATTTTGAAAAAACACAAAATTAAAGCGCTTACATTCTCGTCTGCACTATACCATATCTGGACCAAAAACGTAAATTATCTTTACTTCTAGTTGCCAAAAGCGTTCGCTTTATACTATGGTCCTCCTCCTTAGAGGGGGAGCGTGCAAGAACTCAATTTCTGCCTGCATGACAAAACCTCACCCTTTTAGGATGAGGCTTTTTATTTATTCTTATGCTTTTGCTTTTAACCCAATTAACTGTTTTAACTTATCCACGAAGGAGGGACGTTCTTCTAAGTTCATTAGCGGAACAGATTCGCCCAAAATACGTCTGGCAATATTACGGTATGCAAGTCCAGGCTTCGTGTCTGGCTGCATCGCAATCGGCTCTCCTTTTTGGGCGGCTTTTAAAACATGTTCATCGTCCACTACCATTCCAAGTAAATCTATAGCTAATGTAGAAACAACATCATCTACATCAAGGGCATCTTCATAACTGCGGTGTGGGCCTAACACTCGATTTACGACAAGTCGTGGTGATAATAGATCCTCTTGTTCAAGCAAACCAATGATTCGATCAGCATCTCTTACAGCCGAATTATCAGGGGTGGTAACCACAATTGCGGCATCAGCCCCGGCAACTGCATTTTTGTATCCTTGTTCAATTCCAGCAGGACAATCGATTAAAAGATAATCATAATGAGGACGTAACTCTTGAACCAGTGCTTGCATCTGTTCTGGAGTCACCGCTGATTTATCAGTTGTTTGAGCAGCCGGCAACAAATGCAAACATTCAAACCGCTTGTCTTTTACCAATGCTTGTTGTACTTTGCAACGTCCTTCTGCAGCATCAACTAGATCATAAATAATGCGGTTCTCCAGCCCCATTACAACATCAAGGTTCCTAAGCCCAATGTCGGTATCAAGCAAGCAAACGTGCTTTCCCTGCAAGGCAAGAGCTGTACCAATATTGGCAGTTGTGGTTGTTTTTCCAACTCCACCTTTTCCGGATGTGATTACGATAGCTTCTCCCACTGCAAATCCTCCTTCCTGCCGTGTTAAGCGCAGCAGCTTTAGCTGTGTACGTGCATTCCTCTGATCTTCTCAAACGTAATTTCATTTCTCTCCCCAGATATGTACGCATAGAGCAAATCGTTTCTGGATTCTACCTGTATTTTGTTACCTGCTTCCGGTGCTAAATAAATTGTATCATGAATCATCAATTGTGCTGGTTCCATAACAGCTGCTGCTACGACAGCATCTCTCCGCCCATTCACTCCAGCTTTTGCATTTCCTTGGAGCGTACCTAACACATATATACTTCCTGTGGCTTCCACCGTGCCGCCAGGATTCACATCTCCTATGACTAAAAGGTCACCTCGCGCCTGCAGGACTTGGCCTGAGCGTACAAGCCTGGCCATCCCTGTAAACTGAGCTTCTTCCTGCGCCTCTTTCGCTTCTTGCCAGGTCGTAACCTCACTTAATACATTAGCTACATGAATGCCTTCATGACGTTCAATCAGCTCAATGAGTGATTCTTTTTCCTCGCGATGAACATAGCGATACCCAAGGTCTACATTGACGTGAACATCAGGTCCATCTCCTGTAGGCATATGTTCTTCTGTCATTTTTTCTTCTAATTCCTTCATTAGTTCCTGAAGGCTGCACCGATCATCGAGATGTACTGTCAGGCCGGCTTTTGTTCCTTTGATTGTTACTAACTGCTTTGATTGGTCCGTGCGCATCGACCTCACCTCACCGGCACAAAAATCATTTCTATCTTTTGAATCAAGACTTTTACACTTCTATAAGCCGACTACTTTACTTTATTCGAGATTAAAACACATTCTCCTGCAATTTCCCTCATCTGTTTTACTCAGCTTCAAACTGAATTTGTACCTTCTCTTTGTAGTAATACTTTCATTAAATTACGGACAGGGTAAACAATAAGCAAGGCAAACCCTCCATTAATAAGGAGCGAAGGAACAAGCCTGGACTGGAAAAAAACATCCCCCTCCATCGTAGTTACCCCAA
Source organism: Salsuginibacillus kocurii DSM 18087 (assembly GCF_000377705.1). GTDB lineage: Bacteria > Bacillota > Bacilli > Bacillales > Marinococcaceae > Salsuginibacillus > Salsuginibacillus kocurii. The sequence continues at coordinate 315,072 of NZ_KB898623.1, forward strand.
CGACAGAGTAAAGCCCATATACCAGGGTTTCAAAAGCAGCAAAAGCAACAATAGCAATCACGACAATATAAAGCATGCTTTGTTTAATGACAGGTAAAGAAATTGAAAACAAATATGCAATAAACGTGCAGGTAAACATGTAAATCCCTAAAACATCTGTAAATACCACATCATATAACAAACCGAGACCAAGTCCATAAACCGCAGCAATTAAAGGGCCGCGAAAGATGCCAATCATTACTAGCAATACCATCGCCAACCTTGGTATAAATTGCAACGGCTGGTCTGGACTTACGAAGGTTTGAAACCAGATGCTCTCCACCAGAAAGAGAACGAAGACAAGAATTGGCGGTAGATAACGACTCACTGGCCTTCACCCTCTGGCAATTCGTCTTCAACCGGCTCGTCGACTCCCTCTTCGATCTCCTCAACCAAATCATCTTCTAACTCTTCTTCAATATCCTCTTCAAGTGAATCTGTCGTCCGTTCAATGACACGGACTTGTTCAATGTTATAAAAATCGGCTACAGGTTCTACGAGCGCATTCATGGTGAGACCGTATTCATCAGGCTCTACATCTTTTACTTCACCTATAGCAAGACTCCGTGGGAAGATACCGCCTAAGCCAGAAGTACTTACAAGCTGTCCTTCTTCAATTTCTGCTTCAGATTCAATCTTACGTAGTTGGAGAGCCTCATGTTCATTATTCCAGCCTTCTAGAAACGCATAAACTGGTTCATCATCGGTATGAACCATCGCGGACACCCGATTAGTCCGGTCATCATCTGATAACAATTGCACGGTCGAAGTGAATTGAGAAACATGTTGTACTTTCCCGATCAAACCTTGCGGAGTTACAACTGCCATATCCCGTTCAATTCCATGTTCACTTCCCTGATTAATTCCTATCGTTTCATTCCATTGATCAGGTGAACGATGTATAACGAGCGCTTCTCTCATAACATAATCAGATAAGCTATCCTCTGCATCAAGCATTTGTTGCAGGGTTTCATTTTCTTGTCGCAGCGTTTCTCTCTCAGAAGCAACGGAGGCGTATTCTTCTAACCGTGACTTTAATATTTGATTTTCTTCATAGACATTGCGTATATCTCTTACATCATCGACAATACCAGACACAAAATAAGCTGGACGCTGAAGGATGCTTTGTCCTACGCCAACCGTATCACGCACAAATTGTTCTGGCCAGGTAATCGTTTCTCGCTCTCTCATTGAAAAACCGACCAAGGCAACCAGGATAATAATGCCGACCATTAAGACAATTAAACGCTTATTTGAAAAAAAATGAGGCATAGCTCCCCACCTAATCCTAAATTAATTTCTTGTATTTCACTTTTTACATTGTACTAAATTTAATTGTAGTTACACAAAAGATTGCACTTAGTTTGCTGCGGTAGTTCTGCAAACAAACAAGATAAGCAGAAACCGGAAAGACTAGGCTTTCCGGGCTTTTCTTATACTTATTTAATCTATCGGTTTGATCGTGAAGTAATTCCGGCCCTTGAACGGAAAAGGTGTAGATTTTCAAGCGCTCTACCAGTACCGAGTGCTACACAGTCCAACGGTTCTTCCGCCACTAAAACGGGCATGTTTGTCTCTTCGGCCAGCACTTCATCCAATCCATGCAGCAGAGCACCTCCACCGGTAATTACAATACCTCGGTCCATGATATCTGCGGCAAGCTCTGGAGGTGTTTGTTCAAGTGTTGTCTTAACCATTTCTACGATTTGTCTAACCGTATCAGCTAAAGCAGCAGCAACCTCTTGTGCCTCAATCGTTAACGTTTTTGGAAGTCCGGTTACTAAGTCCCGTCCCCGTATCTCCATGCTTTCGACACCTTCGTAATCACCAGCTGAGCCAATTTCCACTTTCAAGGCTTCTGCCGTCCGTTCCCCAATCATCAGATTGTAGGACTTTTTAATGTATTGAATAATGGATTCATCCATTTCATCTCCAGCCACACGAATTGATTCACTTGTAACAATACCTCCAAGTGAAATAATTGCTACTTCCGTCGTGCCGCCACCAACATCAACAATCATACTTCCTGTTGGTTCCCAGACAGGCAAATCTGCCCCAATTGCTGCTGCAAATGGTTCTTCAATCGTATACGCTTCTCTTGCTCCCGCCTGTTTCGTTGCATCTTCTACCGCCCGTTTTTCAACGGCCGTAATACCAGAAGGCACACAAACCATAACATTCGGTTTACGCGTGAAAACACTGCGCGAGCGCTGGGCCTGATTGATAAAGTATTTCATCATGGTGGCCGTAGTATCAAAGTCGGCAATCACTCCATCTTTCATTGGCCGTACAGCTACAATGTTGCCTGGCGTTCGTCCTATCATGTTTTTAGCATCATTACCGACTGCTTCAATTGTATTAGAATCTGTACGCTTTGCCACTACTGACGGCTCACGCACTATTACTCCTTTTCCCTTTACGTACACAAGTGTATTTGCTGTCCCTAAATCGATCCCTAAATCTTTAGAAAAACCACCAAACATCTATGTAGCTCCCTTCATGAAACGCAATCAATGTCTATTAAGCTTCTCATCAATTATCCATACTTTTGCTTCCAACTATCAAAGATAGTGAATTCCTTCACTTGAAAAAGAAAAGATCCACCTAGCACATCGGAAAATGTGGGGAGGAAAAGTATTCGAATCATTGATGTTTCTTGCTTAGCCGCCCTTTATTATACTGAAAATAAATCTAAAAACATAGCCTTTCATAGACGTTTCACAAATTTACATCAATTGTCGCACCACTGGAAATATTTCTTTGACATTGTGGGAAATGAGGTCCAGATCATTAATTATTAAAAAGAGCATTAGGTCATATAACCAGCTTCTTTTAAACTAGTGAACGTTTTATCACCAATGATGACGTGGTCAAGAATATCGATTCCTAACAAGCGGCCGCAATCAACGAGTCTGTTCGTTACTTCAATGTCTTCACGACTAGGAGAAGGATCGCCGGAAGGGTGGTTATGCAGGCATATAAGCGAGGCAGCTGATCGACGGAGCGCTTCTTTAAAAACCTCTCTAGGATGGACAATACTGGCATTGAGGCTGCCGATGAACAGCGTTTCACGGTGGATAACTTGATTTTTGGTATCTAAACAAAGTGAAACGAAATGCTCTTGTCGTAAAAAACGCATCTCATCCATTACATAATTAGATACATCCTCTGGAGAACGAATAACATAAGGATCACTATTTTGATAGGTATGAATCCGACGGCCTAATTCAAGTGCTGCTCGAAGTTCGACTGCTTTGGCAAAGCCGATGCCTTTAATGCGCTGTAATTCTTCGAGGGTAGCCTCTTGAAACAGCTTCAAGCCGTCAAACTGAATTAACACCCGTTGTGCCAGCGTAAGAACAGATTCATTTTTGCTTCCTGTTCGGAGCAAGATCGCTAAAAGTTCTTGATTGGACAACCGCTCAGGCCCAACTTGTTGCATCCGTTCGCGCGGGCGTTCCATATCTGGCACCTCACGAAAAAGCAGAGGGTTTGGATTAGTCTTTGACATTGCTTATCCTCCAATCGACAATCAGCTGTTAAAGTGATTTTATTGCAAGCAATTTGCGATAGAGGGCGGCAATCGGCAAGCCAACGATTGAAAAATAATCTCCTTCCACACGTTCCACAAAACAAGCACCACTTCCTTGTATGCCGTATGCTCCTGCTTTATCCATTGACTCACCACTGGCAATATAGTCATCAATCTCTTGAGAGGAAAGAGGAAAAAAAGTCACCACTGCATGACCATAAAAAGTCTGAATTTGTTCTTTATCACTCCGAAGAGCCACACCCGTATATACTTCATGGGTATTTGCAGATAATGAAGCAAGCATGCGTTTCGCTTCTGGCTCATCTTTTGGTTTGCCCAAAATATGACCTAGATGTACAACTACTGTATCTGCACCAATTACAATAGAATCAGGCTCAACTTCTGACACCGCTTCAGCCTTCTGCTTTGCCAGCTGCATTACAACTTCTTGTGGAGAAAGATTAGGATCTACTTCTTCTTTGATATTTGGAATTTGAATCGAAAAGGAAAGGCCTGCTTGTTCAAGCAAGGCTTTTCGTCGAGGAGAACTGGATGCTAAAATAAGCGAATTCATGAAGGGGCCCCTTTCCAATATATGTTGCATATATTGTACTAAGTAAATCTAAGTTTACCAAATTCTTTGCCCACTGAAAAGAAAATGATGGAAACACAATTAACCACCTGAACATTTGAGCTATTCTATTAGAGTGACTAACGCTTCCATTGCTAGCTGATGTCGCTTTTTTTCATTTCCTTCCTTTTCCCATCCTGCCTTCACTTTTTCTAAACTTTCTATGATCTCATCGTTTAATTCATAAGTTTCCGCTTCACGAGCAGCTTCTTCAAAGCTATCCACAAGCGTTTCTGCTTTTCCTTCCAGTTCCTCTGAATTGGTGTTTATTGAATACTCAAGTGCTTCACTTAAAAATTGTTTAATATGTGTGCTTTCTTCATCAATAGATAATGTGAACGTCTCTGTTTTTTCAAATGTTTCAGGGAATTCTTCTAATGATAAAAGTTCACTTTCTGATTCTTCTGGAAGCATTGTCAAAAGAAGAAGGAGATGGTCTTCCGTTGGGACTACTGTACCGTAAACACCTTCAGCTTCTAGTTGTTCAAGGTGTTCGTTTGCCTTTGCTTCCGTTTCAAAGGCACCTGCTTGTTTCACATTAAATGACCATGTTGAATCTGAAGCTGCCGTTTCTTCACTTAATGTATCTTGGTCAAAAGCAAGGCTAGCAGGTTCTGTTTCTTCCGTCGCATCATTCAACCAATATAAAAAGATAAATCCGAACAATAAACCGAGGCTTACCGCCCCCATAACTAATGCAATCCAGCGTCCTAACCATAACTTTTGGTCATTCCCCGGCGGTGATTCATTCTTCTTTTTTTTTCGACTGAAGGGAAGGCCCGGGCTCCATGTTCGGTTGCCATCATCCCAATATGGACCTTGTTTTGTTTTGTATTCTTCCTGTTTGGAAGAAAAGTCAATAATTTTAGGCTCTCTGCTTTCTTCTTCAACACCTTCTTTTTCTTTCTCCATCCCTGTCTCTTCTGGTTCTTTTTTTTCTTCAAAAGAATTTTGTTTCGATTGTCCCTCATTTACCTTCATTTTTTTCCCATTCAAATGGACAGAAAACCGGTCTCTCCGTGGGCTCACGCTTGTCCCTCCCCCTGCTGCACGTCTATCAGTTAACATAAGCGTATCATAATAAATGTAAAAAAGAACAAGACATTTGTCGTCTTGTTCTAGTTCTATCTTTAATCATCTAATGGGCCTTTGCGTGAGGGGTGTTCTAGAAATTCATGTTTTAGCAGTTCTTCTTCTAAAGACTCTAGTTTAGGAGAATAAAACGTCGTAGCCTGAACGGTGATTATACCTTCCCGAACAGTGAAGGGACACGCTGCCTGTCTCTTCTAAGCCAAAAACGAAAGTGGACAAAACAGCTTGGGTATTAGGCACCTATTTTATAACCAAAGTCCTTTATACCAATCTAAAATTGACTCTCCTATGAAATAAGCGACCAGAGCACCAACAACGATAAACGGGCCAAACGGCATAGGGACGCCACGTTTTACATGACCGCTCAATAAACCAATTCCACCTATCAAAGCTCCGAGAAAGACAGATAGAAAAAAAGTAAGAAAGGTTAACTGCCATCCGGCTACAACGCCAATGACAGCAAACAATTTAATATCCCCGCCACCCATGCCGCCGCGGCTTGCCCATGCAATCGTAAATAACAGCATAAATCCAATTCCAGCCCCGAGAAGTGGTTCCCACCAGGAACCCAGGGGTGCGATGGTGAAGCGCAAACCAATAAGTGGGACAACAAAAAACAGGAGTAATTTATCAGGAATGAGCATGTACTTCAGGTCGCTGACCATGACGCCATGCAATAACAATATATAAAGAAGTGCTATAAGAAACTCTGGCTGCCAGCCAAAAGTTAACCAGGCAAATACAAAAAGTGAACCTGTGAATAGTTCCATCGTTGGATAAAGCGGGGAGATTGAGGTACAACAATAGCGACATTTCCCCTTTAAAGTGAACCAGGAAAATAACGGTATTAAATCATATGCCCGCAATGTCGTATGGCAACATGGACAACGCGAGCGGTCTAGTGTGAAAGATTCCTGTTTAGGAATACGAAGACCGACCACATTCATAAAGGAGCCGAACACAAGCCCAAGAGTAAAAAGATACAGGCCAATTCCAACAGTTATGGTCATAGTTTTTCCTTTCTTGAATGGTAGGCACCAGAGCCTAGTTTCCATACTTTCACAGATGTTATATAGGTGACTTTTAGTCTATCATAGTAATTAGAATGTACTGGGCGGGGCTGGAATGTTACAGACTGGCGGGGAGAACAATAACATAAGGAATTGTTCACACATGTTCCAGACTTCCAAACACAGACACCTTGTTCCTTCCCGCCTGTTTTGCTCCGATATACATGGCGCGATCTGCTTTTCTCAGTAAAGACAGAGGGTGATCATCATCTGGGATCGTCGTTATTAAACCGATACTAGCAGTCACTGAAACTTCCTCTACGTTGGTTGTTAAATCCGAAGCTATAGTAAACGATGTGTGAGCTATTTTTTGCCTGAGTTGTTCAGCAGTTGCTATTGCCTCACATTCATTTGTATCCTCTAAAATAACTGCAAATTCCTCTCCACCATAACGCGCGACTAACGCATGATCAGGAGATTCCTTTTGTAACAGCAGTGCTAACTCGCGTAAAATGATATTCCCTTTTTCGTGACCATAGTGGTCATTAATTGCTTTGAAATGGTCTACATCAAGTAAGAGAACCGTTAAATATTGCTTAAAAGCCCGAGCTTGCATAAATTTATTATGCAGCGCTTCTTCCAAGTACCGGTAATTGTATAGTTGTGTTAATGCACAGGTTTCACTTTCTTCTTTTACCTGTTCATAAAACCTTGCGTTGTCAATTGCTACATTTAAATAATTTGCCAAGAACTCTGCTATACTTACATGATCACTTTTGAATGCATGAGCTTCTTTGCTAGCAAGTGTAAGTACACCTCCCAGCTCACCACCTCGGTACATTGGTACACTAATGACGGCTTCACACTCCTCAAACTGCTCGGTAAGTATATTTTCTTTCCATTCACTAGCATTTGTGTATAACAGAGATTGTCTTGTTTTTAATACAGCTTCACTAATCGTGTCCCCCTCTATTAATGAACAAGGTAGATGGTTCTTGTCAAACCGGTCTGCCCAGTATATTGATAGAACATTATCTTTTACGTCATAGATTTGCAGAATATCTACCGGAAATAACTCACGTATCTTTTTCGAAAATAATTGGACAATTTGCGTTTCATATAATGATGTGCTCAGTTCATAACCTATCATGTTCACTTTTTCCAAGTAGATGCTCGTTTCGTCTGCTTGATAATAAAGCTTGAGCATTAATGCAAGAGTAAGAAAAGGCAGACCTACATAAAACAAGGCAACTGTTCCTACTTCATTAAATAAAAAGACAAGAATTAATCCAAATGGAACTTTCAACCCTGATAAAGTTAATTCCCAATAAAAGTCTTTGGTTAAATATGGAACAGGTCGATGCAGTACGAAATTTCGGAATACATAAATAAAAGAATGGTTAAAGATTGTATAAGTTGAAAAATAGATAAGCACAGGTATTAATTGCAGTGAAAGAGAGCCTTCCATAACAGGTGTTAATGAACCGCCAGCAATCCAGTACATAGCTGCTGCTGAAGTTGACGTGCATAAAAACATGACCGAATTGACTAGATAGCGATAGGATTCGCTCTTTTTCACACGTAATAAGACAAGTGAACTTAACACGGCAAGTTGGGTTACCAGAATTTCCGCAAGCAGGCCAAACTGTAAAAAGGTAGCGAGGGAGACACCTTGGAATAAGACTACGGATGAATTCTTCATCTTAATCGGAAACATGGCAACCAGAACAGCCAATACGGCAAATAACAGTACATCAACAAAATGAGCAGACAACCAGGGGGTGGGAAAATAGATAACGCCTATTAAATAACCCGCCGCACCAACTATCCAAACAGCTAATAACCACGTCATCTTATTTTCTGCCACTCCCTCCACCCCCTTTAGCTGCATGAAAAACCTTACGGCTAGCCGACTTCTAGCGTTAGTAAGTATTTGCTTGAGACCAATTCGTTGGTTTTCACTAACTCAATACTCACCCTTTTATCTGTTAATTACATAAACGTGGTTCTAACAGTAGATATAAAGTATAAAGAACCGGTAATTAATATGAGATCTGCTGGTTCGGCCTGTGCTTTTGTAGCATTAATAGCCTCAAAGACATCTTCAACCGGTTGAGCCCCTATAGTCATAGCTTTTCCCTTTACTTCTTCTGAACTCGGAGCCCGATACCCTTCAAAAGTCGTAAATTTTAGGGATGATAATGGAAAATCCATCAAAGACGCAAAGACTTGTTCCGGGTCTTTTTCACTGGTGCAACAGAGAATAAGATGGATTTGTTTATCTTTGTATTGCTGGCTAATATAAGAAGCTAAGGCATCAACCCCTTCTTTATTGTGGGCCCCGTCTAAAATGATAAGCGGATGTTCTTGCACCACCTCTAAGCGGGCAGGCCATTGGGCTCGTGTTAAACCGATTCTTATATGTTCTTCTTCAATGGGCAGCGCGTACATCATTTTTAAATAGTCAAGTGCTGCCATCGCTAACGCAGCGTTTTTTTGTTGATAGCCTCCTTTTAACCCAAGAGTTAGATCTTTTTTTGTACCAAACGGATAGATCGAGTAATACGAGAATCGTTCATTTCCCGCTTCTGCTTCTATATGAAAATCCTGGCCTAGTTCATATGTCTTGGTACGATTGTTTTTGGCTGTTTCGCGAATGAGCGTTAAAACTTCCGGATCTTCCTCTGCAGTAGCTACTGGTACCCCTGATTTAATAATGCCAGCTTTTTCGTAAGCTCTATCTATTTTTTCTTCCCCTAAAATAGCAGCATGGTCACTTCCTACATTCGTTATTAAACTAATCATTGGTGAGACGACGTTCGTACAGTCGAGGCGCCCTCCCAGTCCTGTTTCCCAAATTACAATATCCGGGAAAGCATAAGAAGCGAAGTATTTGATGGCTATCACGGTAACAAGCTCAAAAGAAGTAGGATGGCCCAGTGAAGATTCTTGCAGCTCATCTGCAAGAGGTTTAAGCTGGTTGGCTATTTCCAGGAATGCCTGTTTTGAAATGGGGTCTTTGTCTACCGCAATCCGCTCCCGAAAATCCACAATGTATGGAGAAGTGAATGTCCCGGTAACAATTCCCGCCTCGGTCAAAGAGGCCCGCATAAACTCAGCTGTAGAGCCTTTTCCGTTGGTCCCGGCAATATGTACCGATTTTAAACGCCGTTCTGGCGATCCTAACTTCGCTAATAAATGTTCCACTCGAGAAAGCCCTGGTTTTATACCAAACGGGGCTTGTTCTTCTACCCACTGTAACGCTTCTTCATACGTTTTTAATGTCATTATAATCACCTAACCTTTTTTGCTTCCTTTTTCGTTTCGTTACTACAGCTACATTGTTTCTACCTCTGTTTTTACGTAGCAGTATTGCAAAAATAAGCTGCCGCTGTATGGCGGCAGCCCTACCTACTTATGAGGATAAATCAACAAGGCGCGCAATTACTTTTTCACGCTTATCAATATAATCCCTTTCTTTGCTTCGTTCTTCTTCCACGACGTGAGCTGGGGCCTTACTTACGAACCCTTCGTTTGAAAGTTTTTTCTGAACACGCTCTACTTCTTTATCAAGCTTTTCTTTTTCTTTACGCAGGCGCTCCACCTCAGCCTCTACATCAATTAATCCTTCTAGAGGCATATAAAGCTCTGCACCACTTAATACATGAGAAACAGCTTTTTCAGGCGGGTCAATCTTCGTATCAAGGGTCAATGTTTCAGGGTAACAGAAACGGTCCAAGTAATCTTCGCCCCGCTTTAAACAAGCCAGGGTATCGTCAGTAGCTGCCTGAATTTGCAGCTTGATCGGTCGGCTTGGTGGAACTTCCATTTCTGCGCGTGTATTTCGAACTGTATGAATAACTTGTTTTAAAAGTTCCATATCCTTTACAGCTTCTTCATCTTTAAGCTCTTCAGAACTTTCTGGCCAGGCAGCTACCACGATGGAGTCTCCTTCATGTGGCAAGTGCTGCCAAATCTCTTCAGTGATAAACGGCATAAATGGATGAAGTAATCTCATCGTCCGGTCAAAAACATAAGCAAGCACAGAGCGCGTAGTCGCTTTTGCCTCCTCATCTTCTCCGTAAAGAGGGAGCTTCGCCATTTCGATATACCAGTCACAAACGTCATCCCAAATAAAGTTATACAATGTGCGGCCGACTTCGCCAAATTCATAACGGTCCATTAAGCGGGTGACATGTTCAATGGTCTCTTGCAACCGTGTTAAAATCCAGCGGTCGGCTATCGTTTTTTCTCCGGATATGTCGACTTCCTCAGGCTTAAGTCCATCCATATTCATAAGTGCAAATCGGGAAGCATTCCATATTTTATTGCCAAAATTCCAGTTTGCCTCTACTTTTTCCCAATGGAAGCGCAAATCATTGCCTGGTGTTGTGCCTGTTGCTAGTAAAAATCTAAGCGCATCGGCACCGTACTGGTCAATAACATCCATCGGGTCCACACCGTTGCCGAGAGATTTACTCATTTTACGCCCTTCTGCATCACGGACAAGTCCATGGATTAACACATCTTCAAATGGGCGTCGTTCGGTAAATTCAATTCCTTGGAAGATCATGCGTGATACCCAGAAGAAAATAATGTCGTAGCCAGTAACTAACACATTAGTTGGATAATAACGGTTAAAATCTTCAGCTCCTTCATCCGGCCAACCCATAGTAGAGAATGGCCATAACGCTGAACTAAACCATGTGTCTAACACATCATCATCTTGTTGCCAGTTTTCTTTATCCTCTGGAGCCGTGCGTCCGACATATAGCTCTCCTGTTTCTTTATGATACCAGGCCGGGATACGGTGCCCCCACCATAGCTGCCTTGAAATACACCAGTCACGAATGTTTTCCAGCCAATGCAGATAGGTCTTTTCAAAGCGGTCCGGAACAAAGTTTACGTTGTCTTCACTTTGCTGCTGCTTGATGGCCTGGTCTGCGAGTGGCTGCATATGAACAAACCATTGAGTTGAAAGGTATGGTTCTACCACTGCACCGCTTCGTTCTGAATGTCCAACTGCGTGAACGTGTTCTTCAATATTAAATAGTACTTCGTCATTTTGCAGGTCACTGACAATTTGCTTACGGCATTCAAAACGGTCAAGACCTTGGTAAGGACCAGCATTTTCATTCATGACACCACTTTCATCCAAAACGAGTACACGATCTAACTGATGACGGTTACCAAGCTCGAAATCATTAGGGTCGTGTGCCGGTGTCATTTTAACTGCACCAGAACCAAATTCCATATCTACATATTCATCAGCCACAATTTCAATTTCACGCCCAATAATCGGCAGAATCACTTTCTTTCCAACCAGATGCTGGTATCTTTCATCGTCTGGATGAACAGCAACTCCTGTGTCACCTAGCATCGTTTCTGGACGTGTGGTCGCTACTTCTATATATCCTTCTCCATCTACGAGCGGATATTTCATATGATACAGAGCGCCTTTTACTTCTTCGTATTCCACTTCAATATCAGAGAGAGCTGTTTGGGTAGCTGGATCCCAGTTAATAATGTATTCGCCTCTATAAATTAGACCTTTTTCATACAAGCGCACAAATACTTCTCGCACAGCTTCGGATAGCCCCTGGTCAAGCGTAAAACGTTCTCTCGAATAATCAAGCGAAAGACCCATTTTCCCCCATTGTTCGCGGATAAATTCAGCATACTCTTCTTTCCATTCCCACGATTTTTCAAGAAAGGTTTCACGGCCCAGATCATGTCTGGATTTCCCTCCTTCTTTTAATTTACCTTCTACCTTTGCTTGCGTTGCAATACCTGCGTGGTCCATGCCGGGAAGCCATAGTGCATCATACCCCTGCATGCGCTTCGCTCTAATTAAAATATCCTGCAATGTGACATCCCAAGCGTGCCCTAAATGAAGGCGCCCGGTTACGTTGGGCGGTGGAATGACAATCGTAAAGGGATCTTTTTCTTCTTCAGGCTTCGCCTCGAAAAAGCCATTGTTTACCCAGTAAGGATACCATTTTGCTTCAGTTTCTTTTGGGTCGTACTTTGTCGACATCGTTGTTTTCATTTCATCCATAAAGAAGCCTCCTTAATTAAATCTATCTGCTTGCCCATCCCGATAACTCGTATTTAAAAGTTAAGGTTGTTTTGAAGAGAGGGGCATTCTGTGAATTAGCTACAAGCGGATGTTTCCCCCCACAGCGTTTCAGCCACTTGATTGAGCTTCTCATATAAACTTCTTACTCTTTGCTTTGCCATTTAAGCAAGCTCACATTCTTTAGAGCGAAGGAGAAGAGCCAACACATAAAAAAACCCCTTCATCAAAGGACGAAGAGGAGTCGCGGTACCACCTTTGTTTACAGAAAAGAACTTTCTGTACACTTATCCCGATAACAGCGGGGACTGGTTTTCTCTACTTTTTTCAAGAAAACAGCTCAAAGGCGACCTTCCTCCGCACCTTATAAGAACCTTCCAGCAATTGGTTCTCTCTCTGGAATAAGAGTGGCGAAGTACTCTTCCTTTTCATAGCGTTTGCTTTATTTTCTTTATTGTACGTCGACGTTGAAGGGTTCGTCAATATTTCCCGGGTAATGATTGACTAATTTGACGGACATTCTATGAAAGGTTTGCATATATTATTATAAAGGCTTTGTTAATTTTGCTGTTGATTTTCTCTAAAAGACGCTCGCTTGCCTCGGGCATTGCTTCAGGTTCCTCGGGAAAAGAACCTTGCGGGATCTTCAGCTAATGCTATTTCCGAAGGCGTCTCGGACTTTTCTTTACAATCAACATAATTCTAATCTATCAACATTTATCCTTTAACAAAGCCATTATAAAAAGTGAAACGAGGGCCATGTTATGCGATATTTTCCTCCCCCTCCTCCTAAACCGCATTTCAAAAAACCTTATAAAAAAAAATACCGTATTCCATATTGGTTATTAAAATGGCGGCTTATTTTATTACAATGCTTACTTCCTATCATAATATTCCAGATTATACGCACACTCATCTTTCCCACCACACTAGATATTATCCTGGTCATAATCTTGATTATCGTGTGGTTCCTTCTTTATAAATAATGAAGGATGCTGCCAGTCTACTTCATGATACTTGTTTCGTTTATTACTCGTGTTCAACGAAGAAATTTTTATATAAAAACCCTCTGAACCATTACCCAGTAGGCGGTCCAGAGGGTTCATTTAATTGATGAAAGATTGTTAATAAAAGAAGTTCCTCTTCAAACTGAACACTCATCTTGCGCATCGACACATTCAGACGGTGAGAATTCTGAAGCGTTAAAAACAAAGGAACGGGAGAATAAAGAATAGAAAGAAGCAACCATTTTTCCTCTTCTAGCAAAGGCAGACGTTCTTCATAAAATTGCAGCCAAGTAATTGGATTAACTTCATAAAACAGACGTTTTTGCACAGCTGACCTGATCAATTGCGCAATGTCTTCAACAGGATGTCCAATTTTGGTTCGTTCCCAATTAATGAAATAGGTTTCTTCATTTGGGGTATATATCAAATGTTCTTCCTCGCAATATCCGTGCAAACAACCTCTGCGTGCTTTTTCTATCGAACATATCCGTTCGAACCATTTTTGATAAGCTTGTTTGCTTCGTTCCAGCGCTTTATAAAGGAACTCATAGTTTAACATATATTGCCTAGCAAGGGGACTTGGATAATAGAGACGTGAAAACTCTTCATGCTGAAACCTAAAAGTTTGTTCCCACTTCCTTATTGCCTCGGCATGATGTTTTTCATACGAAAGAAGCATGTTTTTATCGAGCGCTTTTTGGCGGGTACTATAGCGATGAAAACGGGCTAATTGATCCATCATAACAGGAAGTGGGTCCGCTGATGGACTTCCCGTACTATCCATCCAATAAGTTGCCATATAATCGTGTCCATTTATTCGAGTAATAGGGCTCCCATCTGCAGCAGCAAGTACAGACGGACCACTTTGAACTCTTTCTCTTTTTAGGATCATTAAATGTTGAAGCATTTGTTTCTGTTGAAGACGATCTGCTTTTAATCGTTTTAAAGCTATAGTAGTCCCGTTTTTTGAAATTCTACAAAGTCTGTCAGTAATTATTTCAGGTGTTTCCGTAAAGTGATACGCACGTTGGAGCGTTGGCAGGTGGTCATTGATCATGAATGGTCTTGCTTTCAGATTTTGGAATATAGAGCAGATCGCCGACTTCGACTTGTTCTTGGCGCAAACTATTCCAGCGAATCAGTTGACTGCTTGTCACATTATACCTGGTAGCAATTGTATCCAGTGACTCTTGATCCTGGACAATACATAAACGCCAACTCGTATAGTCTTCTTCACCTTCTAATGATAAAATATTAGTTAACGTGCTGGCAGTGGTCGGGCGTTCAACCTCCTCCCCACTTTCACTTTCCTCTTCGGCTGAGTAACTTTCATCTTCTACTTCCTCTGTTCGATGCTCATTTTTGGAAGTGATAGTCACATGTGTATCCTGCTCTTCTTCCTCTAAGGGCAAGTGACTAACTTTTGTTTCTTCCTCTAGCTCTTCAACACTTTCAACAACTGGCTCCTCACTTAACTCTTCGACGTCTTCTGCTTCATCAACTGCACTTCCTTCTTGTTCTGTTTCTACAACGTATTCTTCTATTTCCTGAGGCCTGTGCTCACCTGTTTGGGTAGTGTTCTCCCGTTGTGGAGAATAAGCATATAACTCACTTTCACTCTCATCTTCCTCTTCTTCTACGGAATAAGAATTAGAGGCAGGTTCATACGTGGAGTACGTAGCTTCGTCAGTTTCTGACAACCGTTCTTCCTCTTCAACCGTTTCGTCCTCCAGCTGGTTCGCTTCTTCTACTTCTTGTTCTGGCTCCCCTGGAGGCGAGTTTTCCTCTCTGTACTCATGAATGGATGCTCTATTGAATTGATCTTGTTCATACACTGGAAAAGAGCTTGCTTCGGTTGGTTCGGTCGGCTCTGCTTCTGGTTCTTCTCGCTCTTCAGTCATTCCGCTTACTGTTACATCAGCCGCTAGCTGAATACAAGTTGGGTCTGGAAGGTCATAATCAAAGCTGTCAATTTGCACATATACATCATCAATACTGTTAATGCGATGAAGTGGAATACTAATCTCGATCGGAAAATAATGCCGGATAAACCCTTCCCCACTTTGAAGAATAGACGCTTCATTGACAATTTGCGGAGGGGTAGGCGCTTCAGTGTCTCTTTTTCTTTCGTCATCTGTTACGGGTTGATAAGTTCCGCTCAGATGCAGGCCACCTTCAATACTTACTGAATCTTCGAATTCTTTGATCGTAATATCAGGTTCTAATTCCAAAGATTTTAACGCGCCAATTCGTTGTTCTTGATCAAGCCAAACTGACTCTTCCATTGTAAATGACAGGGTAGAGGTATGTTCATTTCCCATGTCATCTCCTCCTTTCCAGCTCACTTCCGCTACTCATACATTTCTACTTTATGAGAGAGCCGTCCGAGGTATGACTTTTTATTCCTTCATAAATAAAGAACCAATAAAAACTTTGAGTTTTTGCTTGGTAATACAATAGATTTCACTTACCCCATCTATAGAAATCACAGAAAAAAGTAGGGTAAAATAGAGCGTGGATTTAAAGCAAGAATTCTCTTGCTTTAAATAAAGAACATTACATAGTAGTTACTCTGGACAAAAAAGGTTGATAGCTTATGTCTTCGTTTCGCAAACGCTTAGCAAACGACCAACTGCCCGTAGCATTCTCTTTTTTCTACGGCTGGATCATCGTAGCAGTCGCCGCCTTATCCGCGTTTTTCTCAGGCCCCGGGCAAACTTATACGATTTCGGTATTTATCGACGCTTATATTGAACATTTTGATTGGTCGCGTACGATGATATCCAGTATCTATTCAGCTGCTACGCTCTTAGCCGGATTTTCTCTTTTCCTTATCGGTCGGTTAGTCGATAAAAAGGGCAGCGGTTTATGGCTGTTACAGTGGGGCTTTGCCTAGCTGCGGCTGCATTTATTAATAGTGCTGTTTTCGGACCGATTCTTATGTTTATTGGCTTTTTTATGCTGCGCCTGTTTGGCCAAGGCTCGATGACACTCGTCCCCAATACCCTGGTCCCCCAATGGTTTTCTAAATACCGGGGGCGGGCGATCAGTTTTATGACATTAGGGGTATTAATTAGTGCTGCTGCCCTTCCCCCTCTTAACTTATTTCTTATAGAAACGGGCGGCTGGCGTTTTGCCTGGCAAGTTTGGGGAATTTTACTTTTAGTAGTATTCGTCCCTTTAGCCTTTATATTTATACGCAACAAACCAGAAGATGTAGGCTTATTAGCTGATAACGAAGGAAAAGGAAAAAGTGCTGCTGAAAAGTCAGAAGCAGCTGTTTTAGCCGAGGAGAAAAAGCGAGTAGCTTCTTTTACAGTGAAAGAAGCCATGAAAACGAAATCCTTTTGGTTTGTTCTTTTTTGCGCTGCTGTACCCTCGCTTGTAAACACAGGTATCACTTTTCATTTATTTTCTATTTTAGGGGAAAAAGGAATATCAAGAACGTATATTGCATTTTTACTAAGCTTAATGCCGGTGTCAGCCTTTTTGTTCACCTTAATTTCTGGCTTCATCGTTGAACGCGTGCAAACACGGTTGCTCTTCTCTTCTCTCTTTCTTTTAAAGACGATGATAGTCATCTGGCTTATACTTACGGAATCTTTAATCGGAATTACTCTTTATGTTATTCTTTGGGGCGTGTTTGACGGAGCTACGAAATTATGTAATAACGTAATTTGGCCAAATTATTTTGGTTTAACCCATTTAGGGCAGTTACGGAGTCTAGCGACCACTTCGGTGGTGGTTGGTTCAGCCCTAGGCCCACTCCCGTTTGGCTACGCTTTTGACTTTTTTGGCAGTTATACTGAAATTTTACTCGCCACTGCTATGCTTACTCTTCTAGCCATGGTGCTTGCATTTGCTGCCAAGCCGCCACTAAAAAAGCCTCATTATTCGCTATAAATAGCTGTTGCCATATAAACTAAAGGATAGAAACGAGCCGTCGTAACTGGTCTAATTTAAAACCCCGCTCCAAAAAGTTGGAGCGGGGTTTCTGTATATTGAACGAGAGCGGCAAAACTCTTACGAAAGAACAGAGCGGAATTAGCAAAAGAGATGTAAAGTAGATCAGTGTTCCGTAACTGCTCCGTTTCTCAATTATTTAAGGGTTTTGAAGACTTCTTCTGCTGCTTCAACCGTTTGGTCAATTTCATCATCAGTATGAGCAGTAGACAAGAACATTCCTTCAAATTGCGAAGGAGCGATGGCAATACCCCGATCAAGCATTCCTCGGAAGTAACGGGCAAATAAATCAAGGTCCGAACTTCTTGCTGTCTCAAAGTCGTAGACCTCTTCGTCAGTGAAAAACAGACCAATCATAGAACCGGCTCGATTTATAGTATGCGGAATATCTTGGCGAGAAGCCGCCTCACTTAAATTATCTCCGAGCCTTTGTCCTAAGCGCTCAAATTCTTCATAATCTTTGGGTCCGACTTGCGCTAAGGTTTCGTAGCCTGCGGTCATTGCGAGTGGATTGCCTGATAGAGTTCCAGCTTGATAAATCGGACCATCCGGGGCAATCTGCGTCATAATATCTTTCTTCCCGCCATATGCGCCAACAGGCAAGCCGCCGCCAATAACTTTCCCAAGACACGTCAAATCTGGAGTCACACCATGTCTTCCTTGGGCACTATGATAACCAACTCGAAAGCCGGTCATGACCTCATCAAAAATGAGAAGACTGCCATACTGTTCTGTGATTTCCCGCACCCCTTCTAAATAACCTTCTTTAGGGTTTACCACTCCCATGTTACCAGTTATAGGCTCCATGATTACAGCGGCAATTTCATCTCCAAATTTTTGAAAAGCAAGTTGTAAACTATCTAAATCATTATAAGGAACTGTAAGTGTGTTTTCTGCCACAGACTCAGGAACCCCTGGACTGTCTGGAAGACCAAGTGTAGCTACGCCAGAACCCGCTTTGATTAGTAGCGAATCGCCATGTCCATGATAACACCCTTGCATTTTTACAATCTTATTTCTGCCTGTATAACCTCGAGCCAGGCGAAGAGCACTCATAGTAGCTTCAGTTCCTGAGTTCACCATTCGTACCACTTCAATTGAAGGAACTCGTTCAATAACGAGCTGAGCAAGCTTTGTTTCCATTTCGTGAGAAGCGCCGAAGCTTGTCCCTAAAGCAGTCATTTCCTGCAAACGATTGACGACCCGTTTTTCGGCATGGCCCACTAACAACGGTCCCCATGATAATACGTAGTCAATATATTCATTGTCATCCATATCATAAATATAAGGGCCTTTTCCCTGTTTCATATAAAGACCTTGTTCCATTCCTACCGAGGCATATGCACGAACTGGACTGCTGACCCCTCCTGGCATCAGCGGCTTTGCCTTTTCAAATTCAGCTTTAGAACGAGTAAATGAACGCTCCATTCAAAAATCCCTCCATTTAAAAACATTGGCTATGCAAATACATGCAGCTAGACTTCCGTACTATTTTCTTTATTCATTTAACCATTTCGCTACATCTTTGGCGAAATACGTAATCAATAAATCGGCGCCTGCTCTTTTCATACTAAGCAACTTTTCCATGACCACGTCTTTTTCATCAATCCAGCCATTTTGGGCAGCTGCTTTAATCATCGAATACTCCCCAGACACGTTATAAGCCACGACTGGATAGTCTGTTTTATTTTTCACTTCACGCACGATGTCCAAATAAGAAAGGGCTGGCTTTACAATAAGAAAATCTGCCCCTTCCTCTACGTCAGATGTTGCTTCACGCAGAGCTTCTGTCCGGTTGGCAGGGTCCATTTGGTACGTTTTCCGGTCACCAAAAGATGGTGCACTATGGGCAGCATCACGAAATGGTCCGTAATAAGCTGAAGAAAATTTTACTGCATAAGACATAATCGGTACATCTTCAAAGCCAGCTTCATCCAAACCTTTGCGGATGGCTGTGGTGAAGCCGTCCATCATATTCGAAGGCGCGATAACATCAGCCCCTGCTTCAGCCTGAGAGACAGCAGTTTTAACTAATAAGTCCAGTGAAGGATCATTCAAAATCTCTCCATTTTTAATGACACCGCAATGTCCATGGTCCGTATACTGACATAAACAAGTATCAGCAATAACAGTCAAGTCAGGCTGGCGTTCTTTCACCTGCCGTACTGCCTGCTGTACGATTCCATTATGCGCATACGCTTCTGAGCCATGTTCATCCTTCTCATTCGGCACACCAAACAAAATAACTGCAGGTATGTTGAGAGAGTTTAGTTCTTTCATTTCTTCATCCAAGTAATCTAGGGATACTTGATAAACACCTGGCATCGAAGCAACTTCTCGTTTAATCGAACTGCCTTCGACTACAAATACCGGATAAATAAGATCGGAAGGTGATAGAACAGTTTCTCTTACCATTTCCCGAATACCGGCTGAACGACGAAGCCGCCTGTGACGTCTGAATTGTAGTTCGCTCATTGTCTTCCACCTTTCCTGTACCATTCTTCGAGCGATAAAACCAACCCTTCAATTGTTGATTGTTCAGAAGTATGTACATCTTGGAACCCAGCCTGTAAAGCTGCTTCCTCCGTTATAGGACCGATACAAAACACTGTTAAAGACCTGGCCTGCTCTAGCATGTCTTTACCTGCTATTCCACAAAATGCGTTTACTGCGGAAGGGCTTAAAAATGTAATAACGTCTATTTCATCCAATGTAAGCGACTCTTTTAGCCTGGATTCATTTTCAGAGGCCATTACATTATTATATAGACAAATTGGGAGTACATTAAACCCAGCTTTTTGAAGTTCATCCCGCAGCACTGGCCGTGCTTGAGCGCTTTGCGGAAGCACAATCGTTTCCTCTGGAGAGATATGCTGAATCATTTTTGCTGCCAACGCTTCTGCATTATAACTAGTTGGAGCCAGTTCGACTTGAAAACCGTGCTGTTCTGCTTTTTGTGCGGTTTTCTCTCCTACCACAGCAACGTTTACGTTTATATTTTCTATAGCTGTCCCAGTCAAGTTACAAGCTTTAATCACGTACTCTACTGCATTAGCACTCGTGAAAACAAGCCATTCTGCATGTTGAAGGGCGCGTACAAAATCTCTCACTGTTTCCCGCCAAGGTTCTCTAGGCTGCAAGCGAAAAAGTGGAAGAGGCAAAGGCTCAGCTCCACGTGCTTTTAGCGGATCTGCCAAGGCCTCAACCTCCTCTTTTCTACGAGTAACCATCACCCGCAGTCCAGCAAGTGACCTAGACATTACTGATCAAGCTCACTTTTTACACGATCTAATATCTCTTTCGCTCCTCGAGACTGCAAGTTGTTTGCAAGCGAACGTCCCAATTCTTCAGGATTATTACCTACTCCACTCTCTTTTAATATTTGGCTGCCATCTGGTTCTCCAACCATCGCTTCAAGCGAGACGGCTCCGTCTTCTAAAAGTGTAGCATATCCTCCAATTGGTACCTGGCAGCCCCCTTCAATTTCGTGAAGAAAAGCACGCTCCGCTGTAACGCGGCGAGCAACGTCCTCATCATGCAAATGACTTAAAACTTCGAGCACATCTTTATCATTTTCCCTGCATTCAATGCCCAAAGCCCCTTGTCCGACAGCTGGAAGGCTCATTGTTGTATCTAAAAACTCGGTAACAATTTCTGTTGTCCATCCCATTCGTTCTAAGCCAGCCGCCGCTAAAATAATCGCATCAAAACCTTCTTCGCGAAGTTTCCGCAAGCGCGTCTCAATGTTACCTCGCACCCATTGTACTTTTAGGTCAGGCCTCGCGGCTAAAATTTGAGCAGAACGGCGCAATGAACTTGTGCCAACCACAGCACCAGCCGGCAGTTCTGAAAAAGGTACATGATCGTTAGCAATATAAGCATCTCGAGGGTCCACACGGTTCGTGATTGCTCCAATAGCAAAGCCTTCCGCCACTTCTGACGGCAAATCTTTCATGCTGTGGACCGCCATATCAATTTCACCATTTTCAAGCGCCTGTTCGATTTCTTTCACAAATAGTCCTTTCCCGCCAACTTTAGAAAGGGTTACATCAAGAATTTGGTCCCCTTTTGTAACTATTTTTTTGATTTCGAAGTGATACGGCAATTGCAAGGCATTAAGTTGCTCAATGACCCACTCCGTTTGCTTCATAGCGAGATTACTTTTACGTGTACCAATGACGATTGTCTTCATCGTCAGCCTCCTACATATATAAATTGATTGTACTTCCTCTTATTTCACAGCCTGTACTACTTATCCTAGTTAGTACCAAAAATGAAATTCTGTTAGTTCATCAGAAAGAAAATAGTTAATGAGCACTATTAAAAACGCAGCAATATTAAACAAGGCCATTCCATATCCTTGTCTAGCATTGACACCACGTTGGTATAAATATCCCCCATAAATAAGTAACACAGCGAAAGAACCGATTACTTTAGCATCCAAGAACGGTAACGTCTCAAGCTGCACCCAGGCCCAAATAAAACCAAGAATTAACCCTAGTAAAAAGGAAGGGTAAGCAACCATCGTTGATACAAAAGCGAAACGGTCTAATTTGGGCAAATGACCAAAGCGCACAAGCCGTTTTCCCCACTCTTTTTGCTTTAACATTTGACTTTGAAGAACATACATGAGCGAAAAGGCGAAGGCTACTGTAAAGCCCGCATAGCCAATTAATATCATGCTGATATGAATCACTAACAGCTCTGATACTAATAAATTCGTTAATTCGCTAGGGACGTCACCACTAGGGGCAAACAAACTGAAAGCCAGCATCGCAAAACCTACCACATTGGTGAAAAAAACTAAAAAGTCAACTCGAAAAAAATAGTTGACGACAAGTGATAACGTCACAAGCAGCCATGCATAAAAGAAAAGCCCTTCAAAGGGGGTGATAACAGGTAGACGATTGAATTCAATCGCTCGAAGGACAAAAAATGCAGTTTGTAACAACCATACAATAGAAAGCAACCAGAAGGCGAGACGGTTCACCTTCCGGTTGTTCTGAAGAAAATCAATAAAATATCCGAAGACACTCAAGCTATATAAAATAATAGTCGTTAAATAGATGGCATTTGCAGCGACAATCACCAGCTGAAAACTCCTCTCTATTAGGAGCGGATAACAACATCTTTCGCATATGCGTAAGGACTAAGGAGTGGTGCTCTTCTTCCTTCTTCTTGTCCACTACGCTCCTTCTGGTCTATTTCATCAGCCTTTAACTTGGCGGCTTCCGCCATTTTTGCGGTCTCGACTTCTTCTTCTAGGCCAAAAATCTCAGTAAACAAAGCTAATGATTCATCTGCATCTTCTTCCCCGGACATTTCTTTAGCCCGAGTCACCGGTTCACGCAGCAACTGGTTCACAATGCTTTTTGTATGCTTTCGCAATACTTTCTTTTCACGTTCGCCCAGCTCTGGCAGTTTTCTTTCAATACTTTCCATTGTTTCAGCCTGAATAGCAAGAGCCTTTGAACGAAGAGCAGAAATTACAGGAACCACTCCAAGTGTATGGACCCATTCTTTGAATGTGGCCAGTTCTGTCTCCAGCATTTCTTCAATGACCTGAGCTTCGCGCGTACGCTCAGCTACATTGGACTGCACAATTCCTTCAAGGTCATCAATATCGTACATATATACGTTCTCCAGCGAAGCCAATTCAGGATCAAGGTCCCGCGGCAATGCTATATCCAACATAAAAAGAGGGCGCCCTTTTCGTTTTTTCAGAATGCTCTCCATCATGCCTTTACTAATCACATATGATTGCGAGCCAGTTGATGAAATGACTACATCAGCCTCGGCTAGTACCTGTTCCAGCTCGTCCATCACGCGGGCTTTACCGAGAAAGCGTTCCGCCAGTTCCTGAGCCCTGGAATACGTGCGGTTTAACACAGAAATATCCGGTGCCCCGTTTGCGTGCAGGTGCTTGGCTGTCAACTCGCTCATCTTCCCCGCTCCAAGAACGGCCACTTGTTTCCCTTTGAAATCGCCAAATATTGTTTTGCCCAGCTCAACGGCAGCATAGCTGACCGACACAGCATTTTCGTTAATGGCTGTTTCTGAATGGGCACGCTTTGCAAACGTCACAGCCTGTTTAAATAGTTCATTAAAAATGGTACCAGTTGTACCTTCCTCTTGCGCATTAAAAAAACTGTCTTTTACTTGTCCGAGAATTTGAGTTTCACCCACTACCATAGAGTCTAATCCAGTTGTAACTCTAAGCAAGTGACGAATAGCTTCATCATTTTCCTTAATCGTGAGTGTATGTTCAAAATCCTCGACTGGGCGTCTGGACCAGTGAGACAAGAACTTTTTTGTGAAATGGCGGCCTGTATGGAGCTGGTCAACTACTGCATAGATTTCCGTGCGGTTACACGTAGAAAGAATCACGCATTCCAGCACACTTTTCATATTGCGTAATTGATCCAATGCTTGCGGCAGTTCGTCCTCTGAAAAGGCAAACTGTTCACGAATATCTATTGGTGCTGTCTTATAATCCAGCCCTGCGACGAGGATATGCATAGTACTCATTCACCCCCTAGTAGTTCAAACGATGATTGTTTTTTTGAAAAAAAGACATTATGATAAGAAAAGCATAAAATGCTTTATAAAAACGTCTATGATCAATGCATTTACGCTATGGTTAATATGAACTTGTCTTATTTCGTCACATTATAATAATTCTTAACTATTATAACATGCAAGCGATCATCTACCAAAAATGAAATGTGAACAGATTCTGAAAAGGTTACATATGTACGCCCACACCTGCTTGCCCAGCCGTTCAATAAAGGAGGATTTCGTGTGAAACGAAAAGGCTTATTTCCCGGATTACTGCTTATTGGTTCTGGTTTGTTTTTCTTACTACAAACATGGAATGCTCCATTTGCTGATTACTTTTTAAGATGGCCTTCCATTTTTATTCTTATTGGGGCAGCATTTATTATTCAAGGGCTAAAAAAGAAACAAGCTGAAAGCCTGCTGCCTGGCTTTATCTTTTTAAGTTATGGGCTCCATTTCCTTTTAGTGGAAATGGAGTTTTGGCCAGCTCATCCTGGTATGTATTGGCTGTTACTTGGATTTAGTTTTTTGCTTACATATATTGTTTCTAAAAAAGAAGGTCTTGGCCCGGGTATATTTTTATTACTTGTGGGGATCGCTCTATTTTTTGGTGAAGAAGTGATAGAGCTATTTGGTGCTTACTCTCAATATATTGAGCAGTTTTGGCCACTTGTATTTATACTTGGCGGTCTTTATTTTCTATTTGTGTATAAAAAATGAGGTAAGAGGAAGCAGCCTTCCTCTTACTTTTTCATTTCCGAAGCTCCCCATTGCTTTAAGGCCTTCCAGGCAGCATCCTTTCCTTCTCCGCTTTCTGTGGAGAAGAGAATTAATTCATCCTCCGCAGCCAGTTGCAATGTTTCTTTTACTTGCTTCACGTGACGAGGGCGTTTCGTTTTAGGTACTTTATCTGCTTTTGTTGCTACGACAAGGACTGGCAACTCATGGTGCTTTAACCATTCATACATTTGTTGGTCATCTTCAGTCGGCTTATGCCTCACATCCACCAGTAAAACAATTCCTTGTAATTGGTCACGTTCTTGCAAGTAGGTTTCAATCATACGGCCCCAGGCAGCTCGTTCTGTTTTGGACACTTTTGCATAGCCATATCCAGGAACATCGACAAAATAAAAGGCATCATTAATATTGAAAAAATTCAGCAGCCGTGTTTTTCCTGGTTTGGAAGAGGTATACGCCAAGTTTTTACGGTTTAATAACTTATTGATAAAAGAAGATTTCCCTACGTTTGAACGGCCGGCCAGTGCAATTTCAGGCCACTGACCATCAGGATACTGTTCAGGGCCTGGTGCACTGATATAAAGTTCAGCTTTTTGAATTTTCATTTGATTCTCCTAATGCAATATCTAATACTTCATCTAAATGAGAGACGAACAAATAAGTTAAGCCTTCACGTACACTCTCTGGGACGTCTTCTAAATCTTTTTCATTCTCCTTAGGAAGAATAATGGTTTTTAAGCCTGATCGATGAGCACTCATCGATTTTTCTTTCACGCCGCCAATCGGCAGCACTCGACCTCTTAATGTAATCTCTCCTGTCATCCCTACTTCTTTTTTAACCGGACGGTTTGTTAATGCAGATATAAGAGCGGTTGCCATCGTAATACCGGCTGAAGGCCCGTCTTTTGGAGTGGCTCCTTCAGGAACATGAATATGAATATCATGGTTTTCGTGAAAGTTTGGGTCGATTTTTAGTTCTTCTGACCGCGAGCGAATATACGTAAAAGCAGCTTTCGCTGATTCTTTCATAACATCTCCCAATTTACCGGTTAACGTAAGCTCCCCATCACCTTTTGTTAATAACACTTCGATAGCTAAAGTGTCTCCGCCTCCCGAAGTATAGGCAAGCCCTGTAGCTGTGCCAATTTGGTCTTCTACTTCTGCTTGTCCGTAACGATATTTTGGTTTTCCAAGCATGTCTTCTAATGTATTCGGGGTGACAACCACGCGCTTTTTCTCATTTGAAACGATCTGTTTAACTGCTTTGCGGCAAACCGTCCCTAATTGACGTTCCAACGTTCGCACGCCCGCTTCACGTGTATAATAGCGAATCGTTTTTAACAACGCATCTTCCTGCAGCCGCAGCTGTCCTTTTGTTAAGCCATGTTCCTGTAACTGTCTAGGTAAAAGATAGTTTTTTGCAATTTCTACCTTCTCGACTTCGGTGTAGCCGGCAATCGAAATAATTTCCATCCGGTCAAGCAGCGGTTCTGGGATAGCCCCTACATTATTAGCCGTAGTGACAAACATAACTTTGGATAAATCATAGGCTTCTTCAATATAGTGGTCACTAAAGGAATGATTCTGTTCTGGGTCTAATACTTCAAGCATGGCTGAAGACGGATCTCCCCGAAAGTCGCTTGCCATTTTATCAATTTCATCCAATAAGAAGACAGGGTTCACGGTTCCGGCACTGTGCATCCCTTGAATGATACGGCCCGGCATCGCCCCGACATAGGTGCGTCGATGTCCTCTAATCTCTGCATCATCACGAACACCACCTAATGAAGCACGGACAAATTCCCGCTCTAGTGCACGGGCAATCGACCGGGCTAGCGATGTTTTTCCAACCCCGGGGGGACCAGCCAAGCAGAGAATAGGGCCTTTAATTTCTTGGGTCATTTCTTGGACTGCCAAATATTCCAATACCCTCTCTTTGACCATATCCAGCCCGTAATGATCTTCATTGAGGATTGTTTCAGCATTCGTGATGTCCAAGCGGTCTGCTGTTTCAGAATGCCATGGCAAGGTCACAAGCCAATCAATGTAATTACGAATTACTGAACTTTCTGCAGAGCTGGCCGGTACTTTTTCATAGCGTCCCAGTTCTTTTTCAGCTTTTGCTTTGACGGCTTCCGGCATCCCGGCTTCTTCAATTTTTTCTTTCAGTTCATCAACTTCTCCGGTTTTTCCTTCTTTTTCTCCGAGCTCTTTTTGAATTGCTTTCATTTGCTCTCGCAAATAATACTCTTTTTGTGTTTGTTCCATGGATTTCTTTACGCGCTGGCCAATTTTCTTTTCCAGTCCCAGTACTTCTTTTTCATTATTTAAAATATCAAGCAAGGCTTCCAACCGTTCAGTCACATCAACCAGATTAAGAAGTGATTGTTTTTGTGAAACTTTGATCGGCAAATGAGAGGCAACAATATCAGCCATGCGGCCAGGTTCCTGAATATCTTGAACAGAAGAAAGTGTTTCACTTGATACCTTTTTCGAAAGCTTGGTAAATTGTTCAAACTGTTCGAGCACCGTCCGCATTAAAGCCTGTTGATTTGCATCTGCTGTCTCTGTTTCTTCAGGGAGCGTGCTCACATCAACTTCTAAGTATTCACCCTGGTCTCTAAATGCCTCAATTCGCGTCCGGTTCAACCCTTCAACTAATACGCGGATTGTACCATTAGGCAGTCGTAACATTTGTTTAATATAAACTAATGTACCCATATGATAAATATCATCTTCGCTCGGCTCATCTACTGATAAGTCCGTTTGACTTGTAAGTACAATTTCTTTTTTGTCCACCATTACTTTTTCTAATGCTTGTACTGACTTATCCCGGCCCACATCCAAATGTAAAACCATGGTCGGATAAACGAGCAAGCCTCGTAAAGGCAACAAAGGAATCGTCTGTTTTTTTTGTTTTGCCATGCTACCCCTCCAGTGAAGCATGTGTGGCTTCCCACACGCCATTGTACATTCTGTTAACACTATTACTATTATTAATAAGCTCTGTTTAGGACGTTGGTGATAAAGGTCTGGGACCCCCTGCAGGTCGTTCGCCTGAGGAAGATCATAGGTCACCCACGTAAGGCAGGTCATTAAAAAGAATATCAACCTACTCTTTATCAAAACTTTTTTAATACCTATATAGAATAGTTCTTTGGCTCTATCCTTTTAGATATGTAACTCCTGCTGACTGCCTTAAAACTATTATACTAAACGTGTTTCATTTTATCCTATGCCCAAACGTTTGTCTAATACATAAATAACGGAACGTGCTAATTAAATGACAAAGCACACTTGCAAATCGCATAAAGACTGTTGCCGACAGACCTACAGCTCCAGAGACTGGTGAGCCATCACTAGGGATTATCCTACAGACACTCACAGCTCACACGTAAAAAAAAGCCACGGTGGAACTATGAGGACTCCCCCTTAACAGAGCCTCATCCTTAGAAACAAGCTGCCTGCGCTACACTTTTAGTATACCCACTGCCTCTGTATTTAACTCCTGCAGCCAGCTGATATGTATAAAGCTTTAGTTGTGAAAAACGTCTCGAACATGTTGTTCGAGACGTTTTCAAGTTATGCACTTTCTCTTGGTTTGTCACTTAGTTTAACTTCTTTTCCTTCTTCGTCTTGAAGGATTGGTGAGCCGTCGTCAGTGACACATTCATCTGTAATAATGCATTTAACAATTTCTTCTTTAGAAGGCAGGTCATACATAACATCGAGCATAATACCTTCAATAATCGAGCGGAGACCACGGGCTCCAGTGTTTCGTTCAATTGCCTTTAGTGCAATTTGGCGAAGAGCTTCATCCGTAAACTCCAGCTCTACCTCATCAATTTCAAGCAACTTTTCGTATTGCTTGACTAAAGCATTTTTAGGTTGAGTCAAAATTTCCACCAATGCCTCTTCATCTAATGGCTTCAAGCTTGAGATAACTGGCAAACGCCCAATAAACTCAGGAATTAATCCATAGCGAAGTAAATCCTCTGGCAAAATGTTGCTTAGATATTCACTATCATCCATCTCTGCATTTTCAGACTCTGAGCCAAACCCAATTACCTTACGTCCGAGACGACGTTTAACGATTTGGTCAATGCCATCAAACGCTCCCCCTACAATAAACAGAACATTTGAGGTATCAATTTGAATAAATTCTTGGTGTGGATGCTTACGCCCTCCCTGCGGCGGAACGCTAGCTGTCGTACCTTCTAAAATCTTAAGCAAAGCCTGCTGAACACCTTCACCAGAAACGTCTCTTGTAATGGATGGATTCTCAGACTTCCGGGCCACCTTATCAATTTCATCAATATAGACAATGCCCTTTTCCGCCTTCTCAACGTCATAATCAGCAGCCTGGATCAATTTTAATAAAATGTTCTCTACGTCTTCACCTACGTAGCCGGCTTCTGTTAATGAGGTTGCATCAGCAATTGCAAACGGGACATTTAAAATACGAGCGAGCGTTTGGGCCATCAGCGTTTTACCGCTACCTGTAGGTCCAATCATACAAATGTTACTTTTTGATAACTCTACTTCTTCGTCTGAACTCTTATTCTGTCCAGCATTCACTCGCTTATAGTGGTTATATACGGCGACAGACAGCGATTTTTTTGCACTTTCCTGCCCAATCACATAGTCATCAAGAATTTCATTGATTTCTTGAGGCTTTGGAACTTCCTCTAACTCTGTTTCTTCTTCAGTACCAAGTTCCTCTTCCACAATTTCTGTGCAAAGCTCTATACACTCATCACATATATAAACACCTGGACCAGCAACCAGTTTTCTTACCTGATCCTGTGTTTTTCCGCAAAAGGAACATTTCAACTGCCCCTTTTCATCACTAAATTTCAACATGAGCGTTCACCCCTAACACGTTTATTGTACCTTTAGTACGGCTTAGCATACAAGCAATTCGATCAAACGGTTATCAGTTGCTTTATTAAGCACTCTGCTTTTTACCTTTGTATCTAGTGCAAGCTTATGCTTTACTTTTACGTTACGACTCAGAAAAACATGCGTACCATTCCACTTCTCTTTGGAAGTGTATGTATTGTATCACACTTTTACAGCAAGTAGAAAAAAATGGTTTCTAGCCAACTGGGACGGTGTCATACATTATTCTTACACTTTGTCCTTTATTTTACGTTGCATCTTGTTAAAATGTAAAAAGGTACGTGATTTAACTAAAGGTAACGTATAAGCTTGTCATCAGATTTCCCTAATTAGGTGATCTGCAAACAACACTTTTATGATTAATATTTAAAAATAGCTTCCCTTATTCTTCATAATAATATGTATTTGAAGCTAGTCATTACTCTTTTTCCTCGTCAATAAAATAAAAAAGTGAGACAGATAAAAAACTAAGCCGGCGAAATTAAGTAGTGTAAAACAAGGCACGGCTTAATGCGTGCCTTGTTTGTTTATT
Source organism: Salsuginibacillus kocurii DSM 18087 (assembly GCF_000377705.1). Taxonomy (GTDB): domain Bacteria; phylum Bacillota; class Bacilli; order Bacillales; family Marinococcaceae; genus Salsuginibacillus; species Salsuginibacillus kocurii. Next base: position 345,152 of record NZ_KB898623.1, read on the forward strand.
AGATTATTCGTTCGCCGCTTCTTGCTTTTCTACTTCTTTGCTATTTTCTACAAGAAGGTCAATTGCTTTTTGGATTTTAAGATCACCTTTTAAGGTTTCTTCTCCACCTTGCATAGCTAGCAGGTTACGAATTTCTTCTTTATCGCGCTGGTACATTTCAGCCATTTTTTCAAGTTCAGCATCTACATCTTCGTCTGTTGCTTCAACTTCTTCTGTTTCAGCAATTGCTTCTAAGACGAGATTCATCTGTACACGCTTTTCAGCTTCAGGCTTAAACTGTTCCTTCATTCCTTCTTCGTCTGTTCCTGCCATTTGGTAATACATATTCATATCCATGCCTTGGGCTTGCAGACGCTGCCCAAACTCTTGGATCATTCGTTCAGACTCAGAGGAAACCATCGCGTCTGGAATATCAACCGTTGCATTTTCTGCAGCTTTTTCTACAAGGGTGTCTTTTACATGATGGTCTTTTTCGTGTTCTTTATCATGAACAAGCTTGTCCTTCAATTTACTGCGAAGTTCGTCGAGTGTGTCTACTTCTTCGTCAACGTCTTTTGCAAACTCATCGTCGAGTTCTGGCAATTCTTTACGCTTAACTTCATGAAGTTTCACTTTGAAGGTTGCATCCTGACCAGCAAGCTCTTCAGCATGATATTCTTCCGGGAATGTAACTTCCACATCTTTCTCTTCACCAGCTTTTGTACCAACAAGCTGTTCTTCAAAACCAGGGATAAATTGACCTGAACCGATTTCAAGGGAATAGTTCTCTGCTTTTCCACCTTCAAATGCTTCACCATTTACGAAGCCTTCGAAGTCAAATACAGCTGTATCGCCTTCTTGCACTTCTCCCTCTTCTACTACCACAAGGTCAGCGTGGTTTTCCTGCTGCTTTTGCAACTCTTCTTCTACTTCTTCATCAGCAACTGTAGTATCGAACTCTTCAACTTCAAGTCCTTTATACTCACCTAACTCAACTTCAGGTTTTACAGTAACTGTTGCTTTAAAAACGACACCTTTTCCTTGTTCAATTTCCTCTATGTCAATTTCTGGCTGGTCAACTGGATTAATGTCAGCTTCTTGAACAGCATTGGAATAAGCTTCTGGTAAAACAATGTCGACAGCATCCTGGTAAAGCGACTCGATACCGAAACGCTGTTCGAATAATTTACGAGGTACTTTCCCTTTCCGAAAACCAGGTACATTTACTTTTCCTCGTACTTTTTGAAAGGCTTGCTCTAGAGCCTCGTCAAGTTTCTCTGAGTCAACCGTAACGGTGAGGACTCCTTCATTGCCTTCTTTCTTTTCCCATTGTGCAGTCATTTATACGTTCCCTCCAAGTTTCATAGGTTATTAACGGGTTTCAATCTTTACAACCATTACATTATAACATACACGATTTGCTTTTCAATCAGCGGATTTTAACCCAAGCTTGACAACTGTTACTTTCGTAAAGGTTAAAATGGAAAACCAGTTTCATCAAGTGAAGTGACCATTTCTAAACATTCTTCCGTTTCCTTTTCTTCGGTTTGATGATAGCGACATAAATCATCAAAGCACGGCATCTGTCCTAAATACATTTTTGCTTCATAGTGAAGAGCCGCTCCCCAAGCTTCGACGGAATAGGCAGGAGGCTCAAATGGATAAGCGTCCAACACCACCTGCTGCCATATTTGTTTGGCTGCATCCAATAAACTCGGATCCATTTGTCCGAGTTGATCATTTAAATAGGAAGAAACACGTTTCACCGCCGGTATTTCTTCCATCGCAGGCAAATGACCGGGAGATTCTTCTGTTTTCTTTTCACCCTTTTGAATTGTGACCTTTTGGGTGATATTCCAATCCTTTAGCAAGAATAAAATAAAGGATTTCAATACTGAATTGATGTCGAGGTCAACCAACATATCTTTTAATCGTTGAATTACTGCTTCAGAGTGATAATCTTTTAGCATTGACAAAGCTTGAAACTGACGAGGGAGATCTCCAGTCTCCAGTTGATGCATAATTTCTTCAGGGAAAACAATATCTCCTTCTGGAGGAGGAGAATTTTTCTCCAAATGATACCCCTGGTCTTCCTCCTCAGCCATCGTTCTTGCCAAATGAAGTAATTCAAAAAAATGTTCGGCTAAATGAGGTGGAAATTGACTCTCTGATTGAACGGCTTCAAGCGTTTGAACTACCCCATGATAATCGCCAAGTTGGGTAAGCAAGGTAATGTACATTTGTAAAACTTCAAAGTAATCGCCTCGCCCTTCATGAAGAAGTTGCTCAGCCCATTCTTTTCCTTCATATAGACGGCCGATTTGCGTGTAAGCAACTAATAGGCCTGTTGCCGCAGGTTCATTGTCTGGAGCTCGATTAAGGGCAAGTTTAAACTTTTCAATACTTTCTTCATACTTGTTTTGTTTTAAAGCATCTAGCCCTTGTTCGATTAGCTGTTTAACAGCACCAGGAAAGGGAACAACATTATCTCTGTGATTATCTTCACTTGTCATTTGATTCACCCTCTTTCCTGTGTGCAAATTGTATGTATGATTGTTTAAGTTTAGCAAGTGAAGGTTTAAAGTACAATCCTTAACTCCATATGGACCAAATAATGGTACTCTTTTCCTTTTATATGCTGGTTAAAAGTAATGCTCCTTTAGCCTGCTACCAGCCGTATAATCTATTTATTAACCTTTTATACATTCTTTATTCCGTATAAAAAGGCCGCCTATGACTGATAGGCGACCTTTCAACACCTCTCCAGCACTCACTGCCTGGTGAACTCTTACAAGGTTGGAGCACAAGGTTGGATTTTAGAAAGGTATAGTGCCAACTTATGCTTGCACTTCTTTCTCATACGATTCAATTTCATTTTCATATTGTAGTGTTAAACTAATTTCATCCCAACCATTAAGCAGCATACCTTTTAAATAAGGATCAATTTCAAAGCTGGTTTCAAACCCACCGTCATCAGTAATTTTCTGATTTTCAAGGTCTACTGTAAGTTCATATATTGCGTCACGACCTTTCTCCATCAGTGCATACACTTCATCTTCAGGCAGACGAATTGGCAAAATCCCATTTTTAAAGCAATTGTTATAAAAGATATCAGCAAAGCTAGGAGCAATGACCACACGAAAACCGTAATCATTCAGAGCCCATGGCGCGTGTTCTCTTGATGAACCACAACCAAAATTGTGATCTGCTATTAAAATGGAGGCATCTTTTGCATGGGGCTGGTTCAATTCAAAATTTTCATTATCTGAACCATCTGCATTAAAGCGCCAATCGAAGAAAAGAAATTGCCCAAATCCTGTACGTTCTACCCGTTTTAAAAACTGCTTTGGGATGATTTGGTCCGTATCGATATTAACACGGGGAAGAACGCCTGTATTTCCTTTTAACGTAACTAGTGGTTCCATATCTATTCAACCTTTCTCATCATAGCTTTCTTGAACTCAATTACGAAACAGGGGATCTTTCTAAATCACGAACATCAGCAAACTTGCCGTTCACCGCAGCCGCAGCTGCCATTGCTGGGCTTACGAGATGCGTCCGTGCCCCTTTTCCTTGGCGTCCTTCAAAGTTTCTATTAGATGTAGAAGCACAGCGTTCGCCTTCAGGAACAAAATCAGGGTTCATACTTAAACACATACTGCAGCCTGCTTCTCTCCAATCGAATCCTGCTGCCCGAAATATATCATCCAAGCCTTCTTGTTCAGCCATTTTCTTCACGCTCATAGAACCTGGAACGACCATGGCCCGCACACCATCAGCTACTTTTTGACCCTTAGCCACAGCAGCGGCTTCACGTAAGTCACTAATTCGAGAGTTTGTGCATGAACCTATAAATACATGTTCCACTTCGATGTCAGTAATTTTCGTTCCTGGTTCTAATCCCATATACTCTAGTGATTGTTCAATCGCTTTTCTCTCTGGTCCGGACATGGCATCTTCCGGTGATGGGACTTGACCGTGTACCGATACGCCTTGTGCTGGATTAGTGCCCCAAGTAACCATGGGCTCAATTTCTGCTGCATCAATTTCCACAACTGAATCATACGTAGCATCTTTGTCCGTAGCAAAGGACATCCATTCACTTACTTTTTCCTCAAAGGCTTCTCCCTCTGGAACATTACGGCGGCCTTTCAAATAATCAACAGTGACTTGGTCAGGGCTTATTAAACCAGCTCTGGCTCCTGCTTCAATAGACATGTTACATATTGTCATACGCTCTTCCATCGTTAGTCCTTTGATTGCTTCGCCTGTATATTCCATAACATGCCCGGTACCAAAATCAACGCCAAATTTTGAAATGATGGCAAGGATAATATCTTTGGCTGTAATGCCTTCAGCCAAACGACCATTCACTCGCACTTCCATTGTTTTCGGTCGTGACTGCCAAAGGGACTGCGTGGCAAGCACATGTTCTACTTCACTTGTGCCAATTCCAAAAGCCAAAGCGCCGAAAGCACCGTGGGTTGAAGTGTGGCTGTCACCACACACAATGGTTTTTCCTGGCTGAGTAAGGCCAAGCTCTGGACCAATGACATGCACAATTCCGTTATTAGGGCTATTAATATCTGCTATTTCAACACCAAATTCTTCACAGTTTGTAGATAGAGTTTCCATTTGCTTTTTAGCCACTAAATCAGTAATTGATTCACGATTTTTAGTAGGCACATTATGGTCCATGGTAGCGAAAGTTAGATCTGGCCGACGAACCTTCCGCCCTGCTAAGCGTAATCCTTCAAACGCCTGCGGCGATGTAACTTCATGTACCATATGCAAATCAATATACATTAAATCCGGTCGGTCTGCTTCTGATTTGACGGTATGATGATCCCAGATTTTCTCAATTATTGTTTTAGGCTTCATTGTTACTCCCCCAACTTATATACTAAGTTCCTTCCCTTGACCTGTTAGCTCTTAGCAGCAGCTGTTTGAAGCGCCTTAACTACTTCAGCTGTCATTTCGTCTGTGCTCAGGATTTTCTCTCCTGGCTTTGCAATGTCACCAGTACGAAAGCCATTCGAAAGCACTTGTTGAATCGCCTCATCAATCGCCGTTGCTTCTGCAATCATCCCAAATGAATATTTCAACATCATACCCGCAGATGCAATCGTTGCAAGTGGATTGGCTTTACCTTCGCCTGCTATATCTGGTGCTGATCCGTGTACCGGTTCGTATAGTCCTGGGCTGTCACTTCCAATACTAGCCGATGGCAGCATACCCAGTGAGCCAGTTAATACAGAGGCTTCATCACTTAAAATATCTCCAAACATATTTTCGGTGACCACTACGTCAAATTGCTTAGGATCACGGATTAGTTGCATAGCAGCATTGTCCACTAACATGTGTTCTAACGTAACATCGGGATAATCTTCGCTTACTTCGTCTGCAATTTCGCGCCAAAGTCTGCTCGATTCTAAGACATTAGCTTTATCTACCGATGTAACATGTTTTTTACGGACTTTTGCAAGATCAAACGCCCGCCTCACAATCCGTTCAATTTCAGAACGCTTATAAGAGAGCGTATCAACCACAGCTTCTTCTCCACCTTCTTCACGACGCTCTTTCGGTTCTCCAAAATATAAGCCACCGGTTAATTCACGGACAATCATAAGGTCTACCCCGTTAATGACTTCTTCTTTTAAGGAAGAAGAAGTGTTCAAACTTTCGTGTCCAGCAACCGGCCTAAGGTTCGCAAACAGCTCAAGCTGTTTGCGAATACCTAACAATCCTGCTTCTGGTCGCAAATGGCCAGGATTTTCATCCCATTTTGGTCCTCCAACTGCACCAAGCAGCACACCGTCACTCTCTCGGCATGTTTCGACTGTTTTATCAGGCAGCGGTACGCCTTCCCGGTCAAGAGCAATACCGCCGATATCAGCATATTCATACGTGAATGTATGGCCGAATTGTTCAGCAACTTCATCCAAAATGTTTGTCGTTGCTTCGACCACTTCTGGACCGATCCCGTCTCCTGGCAGAACAGTAATTTTCTTTTCCATGACTACGTTCATCCTCTCGTCTCAAGTCCAAATCATTACACGTTAGCTTTTTCTGTTTTCCCAGCTTGATTTGGCTTTCGGGCTAAAATTCGATTCACTGCATTAATATAAGCTTTTGCTGAAGATTCTAGCACATCGTGCGCTGTACCTCTTCCAGATGATTCTTCACCTTGAAATTCTACAGTCACAAATACTTCTGCCAGTGCGTCTTCCCCTCCACTTATCGATTGAATACGGTAATCCTTTAAGACAATTGCTTCGCCAACGATTCGCTCGATCGTATTATAAACAGCTTCCACACTGCCAGAGCCAGTTGCAGCCTCCTCAATTGGCTCGCCTTCAGGGTCAGTCATAGTAATGGTAGCTGTCGGGATATACGTAGTACCGTAGTTCACTTGAAGCGCCTGCATTTCATAGTACGTATGGGTTGAGTCGATTTTTTCTTCGGTCATCAACGCGAAAATATCTTCATCTGTTACTTCTTTTTTCTTATCAGCTAACGATTTGAAGGCTTTAAATACTTTTGTCACTTCTTCGGCGGTGGATTCATAGCCTAGCTCTTTTAATTTCTCTGAAAAGGCATGACGCCCGGAATGTTTTCCAAGAACCATTCGATTTGAGCTTACCCCCACGAGTTCTGGGGTAATGATTTCATACGTTGATTTTTCTTTCAGCATGCCATCTTGATGAATGCCTGACTCATGAGCAAAGGCGTTGTCACCAACCACAGCTTTGTTGTTTGGTACTTGCATTCCCGTGACACGGCTGACCAGAGCACTCGTTCGTTTGATTTCATTCAAGGTAAGATTGGTATTGGCTTTATAAAAATCACTGCGAGTATGAAGAGCAACAGCAATCTCCTCCAATGAAGCATTGCCTGCCCGCTCTCCTATGCCGTTAATCGCGCACTCTACTTGGTCAGCTCCGCCTTCAATCGCTGCTAACGAGTTGGCAACTGCCATACCGAGATCATCGTGGCAGTGAGCTGATAGATTGGCATGCTCAACATTTCGAATGTTCTCTTTTAGATAACGGAAGATATGCTGTATTTCCGCTGGGGTAATATAACCCACAGTATCAGGTAAATTAACAACTTCTGCCCCTGCATCAATGACTGCTTCACTAATACGGACAAGAAAGTCAAGGTCAGAGCGACAGGCATCCTCAGCAGAGAACTGAACTTTAGGGAATCGTTCTTTCGCATATTTCACCGAGTCTACCGCTGTTTCAACAACCTGGTCTTCAGTCATATTGAGCTTATGCTTCATATGGACTGGAGAAGTAGCGAGAAAAACATGTAAGCGCGGTTCTGCACCGGCTTTTAACGCCTCCCACGACGCATCGATATCCTTTTTTAAAGATCGGGAGAGACCAGTAACGGAGCTGTCTTTTACTAACTCAGCAATACGCTTCACCGCTTGAAAATCGCCTTCTGAAGTAGCAGGGAACCCAGCCTCGATAATGTCTACACCGAGGCGTTCTAATTGGGTTCCAATTTCTACTTTTTCTTCAAAATTTAAAGTTACACCAGGCGACTGCTCTCCATCTCTAAGCGTCGTGTCAAAGACGTTAATTTTTCGCACTGCCGACCACTCCTTTAGCATTCGCTTTATTAAATGGCATCATTTCTCGAAGCTTGCGTCCCACTTCCTCAATTTGATGCGTATTTTCCTTTGCGTTAGTTGCATTAAATTCAGGGCGATTTGCCTGATTTTCTAAAATCCAGCCTTTAGCAAAGCGACCGGTTTGAATATCTTCTAAAATATCTTCCATTGCTGCTTTTGTTTCGTCTGTAATCACGCGCGGTCCTGCCTGGAAGTCTCCCCACTGTGCAGTGTCAGAGATGGAATAACGCATGCCTTCCAATCCGCCTTCATACATCAGGTCAACGATCAACTTTAATTCGTGCAAACATTCAAAGTAAGCGACTTCTGGCTGATAGCCTGCTTCTACAAGCGTTTCAAAACCGGCTTTTACTAGAGCAGAAGTTCCTCCGCAAAGTACAGCCTGCTCACCAAATAGATCTGTTTCCGTTTCTTCTTGAAATGTAGTTTCAATAATACCAGCGCGGCCCGCTCCGTTTTGTTTTGAATAAGCTAGCGCGATATCCCGAGCTTGACCGGAAGCATCTTGATAAACTGCGAACAGACCCGGCACACCTGCTCCATCTTCATATGTTCTGCGCACAATATGACCAGGGCCTTTCGGTGCTGCCATAAATACATCTACGTTTGCAGGTGGTACAATTTGGCTGAAGTGGATATTGAATCCGTGTGCAAAAGCAAGTGCTTTGCCTGCAGTTAGTTCAGGTTTAATTTCATTTTCATAAACACCTGGCTGAAGCTCATCTGGAAGCAAAATCATGATAATGTCTGCTTTTGCTGTTGCTTCTGAAACTTGAAGAACTTCAAAACCGTCTTCTTCAGCTTTTTCCCAAGACTTTCCTTTTCTAAGGCCAACTACTACGTGTACACCACTATCGCGCAAATTTTTAGCGTGCGCATGCCCTTGGGAACCATACCCTACTACTGCTACTGTCTTGTTTTGTAATACTGCCTCATTTACGTCACCATTGTAATAAACTGTTGCCATTATGAACCTCTCCTTTTTCATAGTAAAATATATTTTTTATCTTGCTAGTTAATAACAGAATACCTTGGATGATCAATTGTTGTTTTCTTAGTGCTGCGCTTAAAGGCTGTGACGCCAGTTCTGGCCAGCTCTTTAATTCCATAAGGCTTAAGCAGATCAATCATTGCTTCTACTTTGTCTTGGTCACCTGTTACTTGAACCGTTACGCTTTCTCTGCCTACATCGATAAGTGAAGCTCGAAACGGGCTCGCAACAGCTTCAATTTCTGCCCGATGCTGGGGAGCAGCCACAACTTTAATTAAAGCAAGTTCCCGAGCGACAATCGATTCGTCTGTAATATCACGAACTTTCAGCACATCCACTTGTTTATTCAACTGCTTAATGACTTGGTCAAGCCCGCGATGATTATCGACATTGACTACAAATGTCATTCTTGAAACGTCAGGGTTCTCTGTGACACCTACGGTAATACTCTCGATATTAAAATTACGTCTGGCAAACAGCCCAGTAATACGATTCATAACACCTGAGGTATTAGTAACAGTTGCTGTTATTGTTCGTTTCACGGCTTAATCCCCTCCATTTCTTGATGACCTTTGCCAGGTGCTATCATCGGATAGACATTTTCATCAGCAGTCACCCGGACATCTAATAATACTGGGCCGTTGTGCGCCAAGGCCTCTTGTAAAGCCTCTTTTACTTTTGATGGGTCCTCCACTTTTTCGCCTTTGATGTTATAAGCTTCAGCCATCTTTACGAAGTCAGGCTGGATAGGAAATAGTGAATTTGAATACCTTTCTTCGTAAAAGAGTTGCTGCCACTGTCTAACCATACCGAGTGAAGCGTTGTTAACCAGAACAATCTTTACCGGCAAGTTCAATTCCTGCAAAATCGACATTTCCTGAGCCGTCATCTGAAAGCCGGCATCGCCAATAACGGCAACCACTGGCGTTTCAGGCTCAGCAAATTGTGCGCCAATTGCTGAAGGGAACCCGAAGCCCATCGTGCCCAGGCCTCCCGAGGTGACCCAACGATTTGGTTTATTAAAGTGATAATACTGAGCTGCCCACATTTGATGCTGTCCTACATCGGTAGTCACGACAGCTTCACCATCTGTTGCTGTGAAGATATCTTCAATCAAACGCTGAGGTTTAATCGTTTCTTCATCCTTGTGATACCAAAGCGGATATTCGGTTTGTAATTCATGCAAATATTTTCTCCAAGCCGAGAAGTCGCCCCTGCTTTCACTTTTTTCAAGCAGCCCTTTCAGCGCTTCCCGGGCATCCCCTACTACTGGGATCTGAGTTTCAACAACTTTCCCAATTTCTGCTGGGTCAACATCAATATGGGCAATCTGGGCAGTCGGTGCAAAATGCTTCAAGTTGCCTGTCACTCTGTCATCAAACCTAGCTCCGATACTAATTAACAAATCACTTTCATGTAGAGCCATGTTTGCAGTATAAGTGCCATGCATACCAGCCATTCCAAGTGATAACTCATGTTGTCCAGGGAAGGCCCCAAGACCAAGCAATGTACTTGCAACTGGAATTTTCTGGGTTTCTGCATACTCAAGGAGTTCAGCAGCTCCTCCGGCGTGTAATACGCCGGCTCCAGCTAAAATCACCGGTTTTTCTGCTTGATTAACTGCATCTTGCAATTTTTTTAGTTGCAGTTTGTTTGGAACGAAGGTCGGATGATAACCTGGCAGATCCACTTCTTCATCATAATTAAATATTCCAGAAGCTACTGAGACATCTTTAGGCAGGTCGATAAGAACAGGGCCCGGACGGCCGGTTGTAGCGATATGAAATGCTTCTTTTATCACTCTTGGGAGATCACTTACCTCCCGTACTTGAAAGTTGTGTTTCGTAATAGGCATTGTTACCCCAACAACATCTGCTTCTTGAAACGCGTCCGTACCGATGACTGACGTTGCCACCTGCCCTGTAATAACGACCAATGGTAAAGAATCAATCATGGCATCTGCAATTCCAGTAACCACATTGGTGGCACCAGGGCCTGAAGTTACAACACAAACGCCCGGTTTGCCAGATACCCTTGCATATCCTTCAGCCGCATGGATAGCCCCTTGTTCATGCCTGGCTAAAATATGCCGAATACCTGTTTTATAAATTTCATCATAAGTGGGGAGAATCGCCCCGCCCGGATAGCCAAAAATGACATCAACTTTTTCCCGTGCCAAAGCTTTAATCAACATTGATGAACCTGAAACTTCTTCATAAGCATCATTTTCTTGTGTGGGGGTTTCAGCCATTTTCCCTTCCATTTTCATCTTACTAATCGCTCCTCCCGTAACCTGTTCTTATTCGTCCATATACACCAACAAAAAAATCTTTCCATCCAACATCGACTGGGGGCAATCCAGTCGAAGGGACGGAAAGATTCCGTGGTACCACCCTTCTTCGTAACATTTTTGCAAATGCTACCTCGATAACGAAATGTGTTCGTTATATTGATAACGGGCCAGCTGTGCGGGCTGCCCGGCCGTGAACTACTCAGTCTTTATTTCATCCCGGCACTCAGAGGGGAGTTCACAGCCGCCGGTGATACCGCATCTCAGCATACACGGCTCTCTGTTAAGCACCTTAACGGCTGTTACTTGACCTCTTCATCGTTTTATTATGCTTATTTTTATCTTTATCCAACTTCAGCATTTGACGAGGTTTTAACTTTCACACCATCTTCTATCACTTTTTCACGAAAAGCTTGTAGCAAGCGTCCAGTTTCTTCCCCAGGCTGACCATTACCGATTTGTCGACCATCGACTTTAACTACCGGGATAACTTCTGCTGCTGTCCCAGTTAGAAAGACTTCATCGGCAGTGTACACATCATGGCGGGTAAATGGTTCTTCTTTTAAGTTATATCCTAACTCTTCAGAAATTTCAATGATTGCTTGGCGAGTAATTCCTTCAAGAGCACCTACGTACCCAGGCGGTGTATAGATCGCATCGCCTTTAAAAATAAATATATTATCCGCCGATCCTTCAGCTACATAGCCTTGATCATTTAACATTAAAGCTTCACTGACTCCCGCCAAATTCGCTTCAATTTTCACAAGTACATTATTTAAATAATTCAATGATTTGACTTTTGGGCTCAAAACATCAGGACGATTACGACGAGTGGCAACTGTGACAATTTCCAGCCCGGTTTCATACAACTCTTTTGGGTAGATCGCTAACTTCTCGGCGATAACAATCACTTGAGGACGCTCACAGTTCTGCGGGTCCAAGCCAAGATTCCCGACTCCACGCGAAACAACAAGGCGAATGTAGGCATCTTCTAGTTCATTCTTTTGCAATGTCTCCACAATAATCGTAGTCATCTCTTTCATGTCGTAGGGGATAGACAGCATAATGGATTTGGCTGAATTATACAAGCGCTCAAGATGTTCATGCAGCTTATATACATTGCCTCCATATACTCGAATACCTTCAAATACCCCATCACCATATAAAAACCCATGATCGTAGACAGATATTTTTGCCTCTTCTTTTTTTACGAATTCGCCGTCCAGAAAAATCCACTGGTCGCCCATGTTGAATCACCCCTAGAACCGTTGTAAGTAAAGCGGGAAGCTTAGACATTTGCTGTAATGTAATATAGGCATTACCGGTTCATGTATTTCTCCGGTAGGCAAATGTGTCTTCCTTAAATACAAATCGTGTTTAAGGAATATCATACGCCGATTGTTACAGAGGGTCAACCACTTCTCGTAAAATAATTTGACGATTCCGACTTATGATTTTTTTTGAATGCGTTTACACTCAAAGATATCAGGGAATATAGCTATTTTTAATTTTTTTGACCATTTTTCTGAGTGATTGTTCACTCTTTTTTTGTAGGCGCTGCACTCGAAATTACGATATTAATCAAATGGGCATGCTTACTTTAACTTATGTAGGTTTGGTGATACGGTATGGGTGATTACACGGGCAAACCAACAGATTAAGTCTGTACTATAAAAAAAAGTATCTTTGCCCCCCGATCAGACATAGAGAAAAACCGTTGATATGTCGGGAATGGCTGACACTCTTGCGGGCCAAGTGGACCTGTCGATACCTTGCAGGTCGGGTTTCCCAAGGAGGCTCGCGACTCGCTCACTGAAGGGAGACCATAAACAACATATCAACACCATTCTCTAAACCATGTCTTTTTAAGAAGCGAGAGGGGACACTCATAAAAAACCCCCCCTTGCAAAGCAAGAGGGGGGATGGAGTCAGTATAAGTAATGGCGTCCCAGGCAGGATTCGAACCTGCGACCAACGGCTTAGAAGGCCGTTGCTCTATCCCCTGAGCTACTGGGACAATTCACGTACTGTTTTATAAATCAAAATAACGACATTTATTATATTAGCTAACTTTCGGGCCGCCGTCAACTTTAAATTTTCATGGATTTAATCTTTTTTCACCCTAGAGAGAAGAGAAGGAGGGAATTTAGACCTCTAGCCGAAGAGAGGTCATTTCTTCCCCTGAATCACGTTCAAAAAAACGAACATCCTCAATACCTTTTTCCGTTAAACGACAAATAGCATATGTCGCTTCTCTCGGTTGACGCGGTAATAGCAGACTCCCTGGGTTAACAAACACTACGCCTCGCTCATGAAAAGCAGCCACACTGTGCGAGTGCCCGAAACATACCAGGTCAGCCCCTGATTCCTCTGCTCGATACAACAGATTCAAGTGAGTCATCTTCACATTATGCAAATGACCATGTGTAACAAAGACACGCTGGCCCTCAATTTCGAGCAACGTTTCTTCAGAGAAATCCGTGCCAAAATCACAATTCCCTTTTACTATATTCACACCTTTAAGTACCTCATCAGTTCCCTCTAATTCTGAATCCCCACAATGGATTATAGCCTCCGTATCATTCGCATGCCTCGCTATTACTTTTGCAAGCTCTGTGCGGTCTCCATGAGTGTCACTAATGATTAATATATTTTTCATACGAGCCTTCCTTTCAAGCATTGTTCTTGCCAAGGATAATTCGTAGATTATATATGGACTAAAACCATTCATCCCAGCGTTGTATTAATTTTTCGAGAGCTTTACGGCGATGACTCAGCTTGTTTTTTTCCTCAGCTTCAAGTTCGGCCATCGTCCGATTCAATTCAGGCAGAAGAAACAGAGGATCATACCCAAACCCATTGTTTCCTTGTTGTTCTTTTGCAATTGTTCCTTCACAATATCCATGCACAACTTTTGTTTCCTCTTGTGGAAGAGCTACAGCCAATGCACAAACAAAACGAGCACTTCTCTTTTCTAGCGCTAGGCCCCCTAGCTGTTCCAGCAGCTTTTGATTGTTCTTTTGGTCATCCTTTTCTTTTCCAGCATAGCGGGCGGAGTAAATGCCAGGGGCTCCATCTAACGCATCGACTTCGAGCCCAGAATCATCTGCAAGCACTGGTATTTCGAAGGCTTTACAAATTGCTTCCGCTTTGATGATTGCATTTTCAGCGAAAGAAGTTCCTGTTTCTTCAACTTCTGGTATTTCCTCGAAATCTAGTAATGAATAAACCGCTGCTCGGTCGCCAAGCATCTCTTTAAATTCTTTAGCTTTTCCTTGATTTTTAGTAGCAATGACTAGCCTCATGACTCTGACACCTGCTTTGTAAGTAAAGTTGGAATTAATGTTTGCGCTTCACCTAATGATTGTTGTTGAATAAAAAACAATTGGCGAATTCCTTCTTCTGCAAGGTCTAATAATACATTCATTTCTTTTCTTGAGAAGGTTGCCTCTTCCCCTGAACCTTGCATCTCTACAAATTCTCCATTCCCGGTCATAACTACGTTCATGTCCACATCTGCATTCGCATCTTCCTTGTAACACAAATCGAGCAGTTCACCTTTTTCCGGGTCAACACCTACTGAGACTGCTGCTAAATAATCTTTAATAGGAGAAGTTTTGAGTGTTTCATTTTTCATTAGCTGATGAATCGCTAAAGTCATTGCTACAAAAGCTCCTGTAACAGAAGCTGTACGCGTGCCTCCATCGGCTTGTATAACATCACAATCGACCCATATAGTCCGTTCACCAAGAGCTTCAAGGTCGATTACTGCCCGTAATGCCCGGCCGATTAAACGTTGAATTTCCATAGTTCGACCCGTAAGCTTTCCCTTAGCAGCTTCGCGAATATTTCTTTGCTCTGTAGCCCGTGGCAGCATGGAATATTCAGCCGTGACCCAACCTTGTCCCTGCCCTCTCAAAAAAGGAGGAACCTTAGCTTCCACACTAGCTGCACAAATTACTTTAGTTTCTCCAACAGTTATTAAAACAGAACCTTCTGGGTGTTTCAAATAATCCGTTTCAATTGTTAGTGTCCGTAGTTCATCTGCTTCCGTTCGATCATCTTCACGCAGCATAAATGATATGACCACCTTTTTTTATTTTTTGTGGCTGCTGTTAATACCTAGCAGTGATAAATGTAATGCTACCTAGAATGAGCGCATTCATTACCGCTTTGTTGCTTTGTCATTACAATGGGAGCTTATCCACCTTACGATTTAACACCTTTGTATAATAAACACTCATACTAAACTTGTCGTATGATCCGGTTCAGTAATCTACCTTAAGCTAGATTATGCAACTCCTAGTGAAACTGAAAAAAAGGCAGCATAGCTGCTACCTTGTAAAATGTACTCTTCATTATAGCAAAAATAAGTCAACATTACATGTCTGCATAACCTGAGACACTCACATCATTACGATTAACAGGTTCTGCAATGACTTCGCCTGCAACACTTTTAACTTCTTCTACCCCATCCACAGCAATTGCAATATCCTCTACTTCCTCTAATTCAGTAAGTGAGAGCACGAGCATATCCAAAGAGGCTTGAGAAACACTGTCTTCTTGATTTAATAATGCTTCATTAAACTGAAGATGAAGTACTCCATCATCGAGTTCAGGCTCTGAGGTTAATTCAGTTTGAGGTACAAAGTCAGAAGCTAAATTCCAGGTAAGGTCAGGGCCATTTACAAGCTCCTCAACAATCGCTTCCACTTTATTATTGACATCCTCTATTCGGCGAGTAACTGGCACATATGAAGGCCCTTCCTCTCCATCAACAGCAAAGTACAAGGTATGCGCTTCACTTGCCGCAACATCCACTGTTCCTGCATCTTCCATGTTTATACCATTTGAACGCGTCCATCCTTCTCCAACTGGCGTTTCTGCCACAGGCATCGTCGACTGTTCATGCCCATTTATTTGGAATTTCACCTTATCAACACTATCATATTGAGTTAATGTCCACGTTACAGCTTGCAGCATGACCTCTTCTCGCTCTTCTGGATACTCTTCAATATCATTTGAAAAGTCCACCGTAGCCGTACCATCCTCATCAAGGTCTACTCCTTGAATTTCCGTACCTGGTGGCAACACTGGCTGCAGCCCATCTGGCAGCATTGGTGTAACCGGTCCATCCATGACCAGGTGTTCTAATGATTGCTTTAACACGCCTTCTTCCTCAGGAAGTTGAAAACTACGAGGTACGACCATGCCTTCATCATCTAGAAGATAAAGCTCGCGTTCAACCTGAGCACCATCGTCTAACCCCTCATCTATTTCTTCATCCTCGATTAAGTCTTCCTCATCAAACTCTAAGTCATCTTCTTCACTTGACCAATCTCCTTCTTCCCAGCTGGTCAAATCCTGTTCTTCCATACCTTCCTCATCTTCATCTAGCAGGACATTTTCCTCTTCTTCACCAAACCCACAACCTGCAATTAAGCCAGTAAAGACAAGTGAACTTGCCATAAATACTGGAATATACGTTTTTTTCACAGTCCAATCCCCCTTTAGACAGTTTGTACGACATATGTACGTGCCTAAAGAGAGAAATAGACCAGCATATTAGCATCAATTGTAGAATTTCAAGTTACGGCCCATGCTATTTTATGTTTTTAAAGAGAAAGGAAAGGATCACGCTTAGGAAGATGTCGCCAGGCTGACGCTGGTGACGACCATTTGAATATCAATACCCATCCAGCGTTTGGCAATTTGTTGAAAGTGTGTAGGAGACCCTGTCGTTAAAAACGAATGCTTTGGTTCTCCTTTTTCTGTATACAAAAGATCATGGTGATATAAAAGGGTACTAACTTCCCTGGCTGTTTCCTCACCTGAAGAAATGATATGAATATCAGGACCCACCGCTTCCCTGATCGCATCATACAAAAGCGGATAATGTGTACAGCCTAAAATAAGCGTGTCAAAATCTAAATTATTTAAAGAGGATAAGCCATTACGTACAGTTTCTAAAGCCTCAGACCCTGCAAAAACACCTTTTTCAACTAAAGGTACAAAAGCAGGACAAGCTAAAGCTTTAACTTGTATAGTTGGATGAATACTGCGGAGAGCTTCATCATAAGCTTGACTATTAATCGTACCTTCTGTGCCAATGACAGCTACTATATCCCTATCCGTAACTTTCAAAGCAGCAGTAGCTCCAGGGTGAATGACGCCAATAACAGGAATTGAAAGTTCTTCTTTCACTTCTTCTAATACAAAAGCAGTTGCTGTATTGCAGGCAATGACCAGCATTTTAATATCTGCTTTTCTCAGCTGCGCAATCATCTCCCATGTGAACCTGCGCACTTCCTCAATCGGTCGCGGTCCATAAGGACACCTAGCCGTATCCCCTATATAAATCATTTGTTCTTTTGGAAGTTGACGCGAAATTTCTTTAGCTACTGTTAATCCGCCAAGTCCTGAATCAATAACACCTATCGGTCGGTTCAATGTTGTCCCCTCAATTTCTTATGAATTAGTAACGCTTAACGCTCATATGCGTGTTCACTTTCCATTTCCCGGTGCAAAGAAGCTAATATTTTTTCTAACTGATCGACTTCTTGCTCAGAAAAGTCTTCAAGAACTTCCGATAAATAATCCTGTCTTTCCTTTACCACTTCTTGAATAATAGTTTTTCCTTTTTCAAGCAAATGAATACGGACCACGCGCCGGTCTGATTTATCTTTTATTCGTTCTACTAAATCATTTTTTTCCATACGGTCAACCAAGTCTGTTGTCGTACTACATGCTAAATACATTTTATTCGACAACTCCCCAATTGTCATATCTCCTTTTTCATGAAGCCATTGTAACGCCACAAATTGTGGGGGAGTAATCGGAAATTGATTTAGTATCTCACGTCCTCGCTGCTTTACAATGTAAGCAATTCTTCGGAGCGATTTTTCAACATTGGCCACTTGACGTTTATCTGTCATGTGAACTCCTCCCTCTTCATATCAGCATGCTTTATTATAAATGTAGGCTAACGAAACATTGCAAGTCCATCTTCATTCTGCCCGTTTTCAAAACCAAATGCAAGAAAGAAAAGCGGAGGGCGCCTGAACATTGGCGCAGGGCCCTTCTTCACCGCCGAGGAGGCTGTTGCCGCCGCAGCGCCGGGAAAAGGGATCACAAGCCAATGGCGCCCGCAGCTAGACATAGAAAAGCGGAGGCGCCTTGCTCAGAGGCGACAAGTTTTTCAGCATCTGAGCAGCGTGGCTTGCCGCGCGGAGTCAGAGGCAGAAAAATCCTCGAGCCTCTAGGCGCCCGGAGCTAGACAGAAAAGCTGAAAGCACCTTACCACTTCTTAACCGTTAAAAAAACCGCCCAGTAGCCTGGACGGCTTTTAGCAACACTGAGCGTCAATGCGCTATACGTTTAACAAACCTTGTTCCTTTATGAACTGTTCAACTTCACTAGACGTTTTTTTATTCAATACCTCATTGGCCAGTGGCTGAACGTCTTCGTAAGCTAAACCGCGAACTTGGGTACGAGCCGGAAGGATAGAAGTAGCGCTCATGCTAAATTCATCTAGTCCTAGCCCTAGAAGTATAGGGACAGCTGTTTCTTCGCCAGCCATTTCTCCGCACATCCCGACCCACTTTCCTTTTTCATGAGCTGCATCAATCACTTGTTTGACCAGGCGCAAAATCGCCGGATGATAAGGCTGATACAAATGCGATACTTTTTCACTCATGCGGTCTGCTGCCAACGTATATTGAATCAAGTCGTTAGTACCTATGCTGAAGAAATCAACTTCATCCGCAAAGAGGTCTGCCGCAACAGCTGTAGAAGGGATCTCAACCATGATGCCTAGTTCAATCTTTTCGGCAATCTCATGACCTTCTTCTTTTAAGTTGCGCCATTCCTCATCGAAGATTGCTTTTGCTTCTCTAAACTCTTCAATAGTGGCTACCATCGGGAACATGATTTTTAGGTTGCCAAAAGCACTCGCACGAAGCAAGGCTCGCAACTGTGTTTTAAACATATCGGTTTCTTCAAGGCATAAACGAATGGCTCGGAAACCTAAAAATGGGTTTAGTTCTTCCGGTAGGTCTAAATAAGGAAGGTCCTTGTCCCCACCAATATCTAAAGTCCGGATGACTACCGGCTTATTTTCCATCTCCGTTAAGACTTTTTTATAAGCTTCAAATTGCTCATCTTCACTTGGAAGCTCATTTCTTCCCATGTATAAAAATTCGGTACGGTATAACCCAATACCTTCAGCTCCGTTATTCAATACCCCTTCTAAGTCATCAGGCGTACCAATATTTGCAGCGAGTTCAACTTGATGGTTGTCTGTTGTAATTGAAGATTCGTTTACAACTTGTTTCCATTTTTCCTTTTGCTGTAAAAAACCTTCTTGTTTTTTCTCGTACTCTTCAACAACTGCACTGTCCGGATTAACAAAGACAGCTCCTTCAATTCCATCTATAATTAACAAATCGCCTGTTTTCACTTGTGCTGTGACCTCTTTTGTCCCTACAACCGCAGGGAGTTCAAGGGAACGTGCCATAATAGCAGAATGCGATGTACGTCCGCCAATATCGGTAGCAAAGCCTAGCGTGTAGTCACGGTTTAACTGAGCTGTATCAGATGGCGTTAAGTCTTCAGCAATAACGATCGATGTATCTTTAATCCCAGCTAGGCTTGTATTTTCTACGCCAAGCAAGTGCAGCATCACACGCTTAGAGACATCTTGAATGTCTGCAGCACGTTCTTGCATATATTCATTATCCATCTCTTGAAACATCGTGACAAACATATCTGTAACGTCTTTAAGTGCGCTCTCTGCATTAATCTTTTCGTCGCTTATTTTTGATTCCACTGCTTTAAGCAGCTCTGGGTCATCAAGGACGAGTAGGTGAGCTGCAAAGATTTCTGCATTTTCCTCACCTTGTTCTTCCAATGTTTTAGCTTTTATCTCTTCAAGCTCTTCTTTCGCTTTCCCAACTGCAGAACGGAAGCGCTCACTTTCAGCAGCAGGATCTTCAACGGATGTTTTTTCTACTGTCATATCTGGTTGTTCAAGAACAAAAGCTTTAGCAATTGCAATCCCTTTTGAAGCCGCAATGCCTTGCAGTTGGTTAGCCATTACTCTCCAAGCCCCTCTTTAACCACTTCTTCAATCGCGGCAATCGCTTCCTCTTCATCATTTCCTTCAACGGTAATTGTAACTTCAGCTCCTTGTCCTACACCTAATGACATAACACCCATAATTGATTTTAAGTTTACTGATTTTCCGTTATATTCCAATGTTACATCAGAAGAAAATTGGCCCGCTTTATTTACTAGTTGTGTAGCTGGTCTGGCATGAATACCTGTTTCACTTGTGATTTTGAAGTTTTTTTGTTGCATATTGTCCAACTCCTTTAGTTTTATCAATTATTGTCATCAACTTTATTCATTCCCTTACGTGTGCTTTTAATCAACATGATTTTGCTAGTTTTCATTAAAAACTGACTATCTTTCCTGTTTCCGATCGTATGATGACTTGCTTATGGTGTTTATCCCTTACCATTGCATAATTATTGTCTGCACTCTCATTAGGATTTCCCATTAAAAAAGGCACGAGTACCACAACAAGTTACTTTTGTAAGGTTTGCACTTAAAGTGCGCTCACTTACTTGTTCTTGTTTGTACTCATGCCTGATCGAGTCAGTA
Source organism: Salsuginibacillus kocurii DSM 18087 (assembly GCF_000377705.1). Classification (GTDB taxonomy): domain Bacteria; phylum Bacillota; class Bacilli; order Bacillales; family Marinococcaceae; genus Salsuginibacillus; species Salsuginibacillus kocurii. Next base: position 365,717 of record NZ_KB898623.1, read on the forward strand.
ACACGTAAAGTTGAATGTTGTTTGTTGATGATTTATCTAGACTTAATGTAGCACACCCCTTCTGTTTAAGCAAGTGTTTTCCATGAATAGGACTTTAAAACAGTAGTCTTTTCTTTCAGTTTGTTCCCTCACTCGGACCCTATTCAATTACAGTAAAAGAACACAGGTATTTATCACCTGCCACTTACATTAAACCGGCTAAGAAACTGACCATCTGATTAGAAGGTGTAAAAGGGTTGTACCCATCAGCACATTAGGGAATGTGGTTTGCTGTTTATGATAAAACGAGCTATTAAATGCGGAGCTCCCCCATGCGGATCAATTCAATCACAGCTTGAGAACGCCCCTTTACTCCAAGCTTTTGAATGGTGTTTGATATATGGTTTCTCACCGTTTTTTCGCTGATAAATAATTTATTTGCGATATCTTTTGTTGTATGATCTTGAACGAGTAATTCAAAAACTTCACGTTCCCTTTTAGTCAATAACTGGCGCGGACTTCGCTCCATATCTGTCAACGTATTTCACCCTCTCCTCCTAGCTGAACTCACACAAAAACAAAATCATAACGCTTCCTCTTTAGCGTTCATTTCATTTTATGAGAAAAAAGGACTGACGTGACAGGAATTGGCGTACTTAGACGAATGTTGTCCATTAAATCCGGCCTAATTTTTCAAAATAAACACGCTGCCGACTTCTTTCGCCTAGAGAGTAGAAGAACGTTGGGGATAACTAAAAAAACTGAGCCACCATGAAAAAGTGACTCAGGAGCTTCTTATTATTTATCGCTACCAAAAAAGCTTTTGAATGACTGCACTGTCATTTCTCGATTTAATGCAGCAATAGACGTCGTTAATGGAATTCCTTTTGGACAGGACTGCACACAATTCTGAGAGTTACCGCAGTCTTGCAGGCCTCCCTCTCCCATTAATGATTCAATACGTTCTTCCTTGTTCATTTCCCCAGTTGGATGTGAGTTAAATAGACGGACTTGAGACACAGCTGCCGGTCCAATAAATTCTGAATTGTTGTTAACGTTAGGACATGCTTCAAGGCAAACTCCACACGTCATACATTTTGAAAGCTCGTAAGCCCATTGGCGCTTGTTTTCAGCCATTCTAGGTCCAGGCCCAAGGTCGTATGTCCCATCAATTGGAATCCAGGCTTTAACTTTTTTAAGAGAGTCAAACATACGGCTTCTGTCAACAATCAAATCGCGAACAACAGGAAATGTTTTCATTGGTTCTAGGTGAATCGGTTGTTCTAGATTATCAATCAATGCTGTACAGGATTGGCGGGGCTTTCCGTTAACCACCATCGAACAAGCTCCGCAGACTTCCTCCAAGCAGTTCATATCCCAATTGACTGGAGCCGTTTCTTTTCCTGCTGCATTCACCGGGTTGCGGCGAATTTCCATTAAAGCAGAAATCACATTCATATTGGCACGGTATGGAATCTCAAATTCTTCCGTGTAAGACTCCTCTTCTGGACTGTCTTGTCTGGTTATAATAAATTTCACTACGTTGTTTTCACTCATGATTTACCAGCTCCTTGCTTGTCACCCGCTTTTGCCTTTGAATAGTCACGTTTACGCGGTGTGATGAGTGAGACATCAACATCTTCATATTCGAATTTCGGCCCGCCTTTTTCTTGGTCAAAGCTAGCCTTAGTAGTCTTTAAGAAGTTTTCATCGTCACGGTCAGGGAATTCAGGCTTATAATGAGCGCCGCGGCTTTCGTTACGATTATAAGCACCCATTGTAATAACTCTGGCCAGGTGAAGCATTCCATCAAGTTGCCGCGTAAAGGAAGCTGCTTGGTTGTTCCAGCGGCCGGTATCATTAATATTGATATTTTCCCAACGCTCCATGAGTTCTTGAATTTTTTCATCTGTTTTTAATAAGTTTTCATTTTCACGTACTACTGTTACGTAATCCGTCATCCATTCACCGAGCTCTTTATGAAGCTGGTAGGCATTTTCTTTCCCGTCCATTTTCATAATTTTGTCGTTGAATGCTTGTTCTTCTTTCTCTTTCTCCTCAAAGATAGAAGACGACAGATCTTCAGCAAGGTAATCTAAACCTTGCATATATTCCACAGCTTTTGGTCCAGCTACCATTCCGCCATAAATGGCAGATAGTAAGGAGTTGGCTCCTAATCGGTTTCCTCCGTGCTGGGAATAATCACATTCGCCTGCAGCAAACAAGCCTGGAATATTTGTCATTTGATCGTAATCAATCCAGAGACCACCCATAGAGTAATGAACAGCAGGGAATATCTTCATTGGTACTTTGCGTGGGTCATCCCCCATAAATTTCTCATAAATCTCCATGATGCCGCCAAGTTTAATGTCCAACTCTTGTGGGTCTTTATGAGAAAGGTCAAGATACACCATATTTTCGCCGTTAATCCCTAGCTTTTGATCTACACAGACACTAAAGATTTCCCGAGTGGCAATATCACGTGGCACGAGGTTGCCGTAGGCCGGGTACTTTTCTTCTAAGAAATACCATGGCTTTCCATCTTTATATGTCCATACACGTCCGCCTTCGCCACGTGCAGATTCACTCATGAGGCGGAGTTTATCATCACCAGGAATAGCGGTTGGATGAATTTGAATAAACTCTCCATTAGCGTAGGAAGCGCCTTGCTTATAGACAGCCCCCGCTGCGTACCCTGTATTAATCATAGAATTGGTCGATTTACCAAATACAATACCTGGTCCGCCAGTTGCCATAATTACAGCATCACCGCGGAAGCTATAGGTTTCATGTGAAGATAAATTTTGCGCCGTAATTCCGCGGCAGCGTCCATCATCGTCCAGAACGGCCGAAAGAAATTCCCAATTTTCGTATTTCGTGACTAAGCCTGACACCTCATAACGGCGGACTTGTTCATCTAATGCATACAAAAGCTGCTGACCAGTGGTAGCACCAGCAAAAGCCGTACGATGGTGCTGGGTACCCCCAAAACGACGGAAGTCTAATAAGCCTTCAGGCGTCCGATTAAACATTACTCCCATTCGATCCATCAAATGAATAATTCCTGGAGCTGCCTCGGTCATTGCTTTTACAGGAGGTTGATTCGCAAGAAAGTCCCCTCCGTAAACTGTATCATCAAAGTGTTCCCACGGGGAATCCCCTTCCCCTTTTGTGTTTACCGCACCGTTAATTCCGCCCTGTGCGCACACTGAATGAGAACGTTTCACCGGAACGAGGGATAACAGGTCAACATTAACCCCTGCTTCCGCTGCTTTAATTGTTGCCATTAAACCAGCAAGCCCACCGCCGACAACAATTACTTTGCCGTTACTCATGATTTATTCACTCCTTATATATTAGCCAAATCCGGATTAATAAAAGCTAAAATCGCTCGAATACCAACAAAAGACAAGACGACGAACACACCGATGCTCACGTAAGTCATAATTAGTTGAGAACGAGGTGTAATCGTAATCCCCCAAGAAACTGCAAATGACCATAATCCATTTGCAAAATGGAACGTAGCAGAAAGAACACCGGCTATGTAGAATGCTAACATCCATGGACTACTCAAAATATCAGCCATCATATCATAGTTTACATCTACCCCAAGTGCTGCCTGTACTCGTGTCTCCCATACGTGCCAGGCAATAAAGATAAGAAGAAACACGCCAGTCACTCGCTGAAGCAAAAACATCCAGTTTCTAAAATATCCATACCTTCTCGTGTTGTTTTTTCCCTGAAATACAATATAAAGACCGTAAATGGCATGATACAAAATAGGTAAGAAAATAATAAAAATCTCAAGTGCATACCGGAAAGGTAAACTTTCCATAAAGCTTGCCGCTGCATTAAATGAGCTAGCCCCGTAGACAGCAAAATGATTCACAATGAAATGCTGAATCAAAAAGATACCAATCGGGATCACTCCCAAAAGCGAATGCAATCTTCTGTTAAAATACTCGCGATTCTCAGGCATTGCCCTGCTTCCTCCCTGTAGGTGAATTCTGTTAACTGGTTCCACTGTCCTCTTGCTATGTTGTTCCCCCAACTTCCAGGCAGCAGTGTTCTTTTGCAAAAAATGGACCCTGTCCGATTTTTGCGAAAAAAGAAAGTTGCACTGTAGAAACTCTTCTCTGTCCCGCCTGAAACGTCAACCCTCTATGGAATATGTAGAAAAAAACGTTGCAGCACCGCTATCAAGCATATGTAATCCTTGCACTGAGCAAACGCTCATCATTCTGCACATACTCCTTCATAACTTCAAAAGAGAAATACTACGTTGTTGTTCCTTTGGGCTACAATATGAAGAGTACAATTTCCCCTGTTCAACATTCCGACACATTCATTTTACTCCCCCCAGTTACCGACGTCAAGAAAACGGATTCACTATATTGGCGGGAATCATGCAATTTCCTATTCATTACATAAAGGAGAAATAGGTGTTTTCACCTATTCCCCCTGCAGCAGACGCTTGAAATCAACCAATAATCATGCGCTCTGTTGGATATTTATAATGTGTTTTTGTATCCTTTTTCTTCAACGAGAAAAGAAGCACTAAAATACCTACTCGCCCAATTAACATAAGTGTCATTAAAATAGCTAAGCTTGGGTTAGATAAATGTTCTGTTACGCCTGTAGACAGCCCGCATGTTCCAAAGGCTGAACTTGTTTCAAAAATGATATCATGTAATTCCACTTGGTCATTACCTCTTTCAAAAGCAGCAATCCCCATAACAGCAGAAAAAAGCCCGACAATGAAAAAAGACAACACGATGAAAGCTTTTTGCTTGTCTTCTGGGTGAACCTCTCGTCCAAACGCTTTAACATCGCTCTTACCTAGAGCAAAGCTTCGAATCGTTAAAAACATTACCGCAAGCGTGGTGGTCCGTATGCCACCACCCACACTAGAAGGACTGGCTCCAATGATCATCAACCCAGAGATAAATAAAACCGTAACCAGGGTAAAACCCGACACATCAAGCACAGTCAAGCCTGCACTCCTTGAGGTGGCAGAAGTAAACATTGTTTGAAAAAATTGTTCATGCCAGGCAAGTCCTGCAAAATAATATCCTCTTTCTAAAAACCAGATACCCAACCACCCTAATACAAATACGAGTCCATAGGTAGTCACCGTGATTTTGGTAAACAAACTAAATTTGAAGTTTTCATTTGAAGGACGAAAGTACTCTCGTATTTCCATAAGTACAGGAAAGCCGATGGCCCCGGCAAAAATTAAAAGAACCGTAATAAACTGCACATAATAATCATTAGCGAAAGGGAGCAACGATTCACCAGTCACATCAAATCCTGCATTTGTAAAGGCCGACAACGCACCAAATGCCCCCTGATACATAGCCTCACTAAACGTGTCAAAATACTGGGTGTAATAGGACCCTAATATTAGTGCTCCTATACCTTGGATCATCAATGCTGTAAATAAAATCCCACGCATTAATTTCACCATACCTGAGAATTGATACTGGTTATGGTCGACCATAATTAACAAGCGATGGCTTAAATTTATCTTTCGGCCTAATAACATCCACACAAAGGTCCCCAAAGTCATAATACCAATTCCACCAAGTTGAATGGCAACAGCAATGACAAGAATTCCAATCCCGTTAAAGGTTTCGGAAACTGTGATAGTTACCAGTCCGGTTACACTAACAGCAGAAACGGCCGTAAACAAAGCATCCATATATGTAAGCTCGCCCCCTGGTTGATGGGTTACAGGCAACCATAGCAAAATGCTTGCTACAAACATCGAAATTAAATACGCAACGATAATAATCCGAAATGGAGACATAAATTGGTGCAATCCACGCCGCATAAGAAACCGCCCTTTCTGAAACTCGCCATTTAGTATACCACCCATTCTTTTTCTCATCTATAGAGTTTGCTAGAAATTACCGCTATAATGGAAGGGGAAAGTGGGGGACTTACGCAATGGAAGATAAAAAAGAGATGGAAAGCCCGGGACAAAAGTATTCTGATTTTGGTTATGAGCTGGTCCGAAAAGAATTTCTGCAAGAACTTCTCGGCCAAGATGAAGGCGAGATATTATATTGGGGCGGGCGTGTATTAGCAAGAAAACACCCTGTACACTCTCTTGAAGAAGTCATTCAGTTCTTCACCACAGCAGGGTGGGGGGAACTTCAACTAATAAAAGAAAGAAAAGAAGAGATGACGTTACAATTGTTGCTTCCAGAAGAACAAAAAAAACCGTTGTTTAACCGGCAGCTTGAAGCTGGCTTCTTAGCTGAACAAATAGAAACACAAAAAAATGCAGCAACAGAGACAGTTATCGTCGAAAAGAAGTACCGCATTGAATTCCATATCCATTGGAATCTCAAAGAAACAGTACTCTCTGACCAATAATTACACGTAGCTGAATACTTCTTTTGAAGAAATGGCCTTAAATACTACCCATCGCTCGACCCTACTATTTACTTATCATCAACCTTCGTACTTAAAAACCGTCCACTCCTAAATGAGTGAGACGGTTACTTTGCTTTCTCTTGAAGATAACGGACAATTTCTTCTGCTGTATTTTTCGGAATGGACAATTTTTGAAACTCTTCTACCTCTGCTTCTTTCATGCGTTTAAGCGAACCAAAGTGTTTAAGCAGAGCCCGTTTTCTTTTTTCTCCAACGCCGGGTATATCATCAAGTACTGAGGTTGTTATACCTTTGCTTCTTGTGTTGCGGTGAAAGGTAAGTGCAAATCGGTGGACCTCATCTTGGATGCGCTGCAACAAATAAAAAGCGTGGCTATCCCTCTCTAGGTTTATTTCTTCCGGCGGGTCCCCGATAATGAGATTTGACGTTTTGTGTTTTTCATCTTTAGCTAAACCAGCTATTGGAATAGGAAGCCCTAGTTCATCTTCGACGACACTTTGCGCAGCAGTTAACTGCCCTTTTCCTCCATCAATTAAAATCAAGTCTGGTAATTCTGCCTGCTCTTTTAACAAGCGGACATAACGCCTTCGAACCACTTCTTTCATGGAAGCATAATCATCAGGACCAGCCACAGAGCGCACTTTATACTTGCGGTATTCATTTTTAGCCGGCTTGCCATCTATAAACGTTACCATGGCAGAAACCGGATCCGTTCCTTGAATATTGGAATTATCAAAAGCTTCAATGCGGTACGGGGGATCCATATCAAGCTTTTCGCCTAACGTTTCAATCGCCCGCACAGTTCGTTCTTCGTTCCGTTCAATTAGGTCAAACCGTTCTTTTAAGGCGGCATGGGCATTTTTTGCTGCAAGGTCTACAAGCTCTTTTTTCTGTCCTTTTTGAGGTTGAAAGACCGTAGCACCAGTTAATTCCTCTACCATGCTTTTATCGATCGTCTTCTCCACTACAATTTCTTTTGGCACAATGTGTTCGGCTTTTAAATAAAACTGGCCGATAAACGCCAGCACGTCCTCTTCAGCATCTTGATAAAATGGAAAAATAGAAACATCTCGTTCAATTAACGTGCCATTTCTCACAAAGAAAACTTGCACACACATCCAGCCTTTGTCATACGCATAAGCAAAAATATCCCGGTCTGTCCGGTCTTTAATCGCCATTTTTTGCTTTTCCATAACGGCGTCAATGTGTTGAATTTGGTCTCTTAATTCTTTGGCCCGTTCAAAATTCAGCGCTTCAGAAGCTTCTCCCATTTCACGGTGAAGGCGTTCTTTTACATCATGATGACCGTTTCTTAAGAAACTAGTGATCTCGCGTACAAGTTCTTTGTTCTGTTCTTCGCTTACTTCAAATTCACAGGGAGCTAAACATTGACCGATATGATAGTACAAACACACCCGGTCCGGTAGCGTGCGGCATTTGCGTAAGGGATACAAACGATCAAGCAATTTTTTTGTTTCATTAGCAGCTCCAGCGTTCGGATAAGGCCCAAAATACTTTCCGCCATCTTTTTTTACATTTCTAGTCGTAATTAAACGGGGATGCTCTTCGTTCGTAATCTTTAAATAAGGATAGGACTTATCATCCTTTAACAGCACGTTATAACGCGGTTCATGTTTCTTTATTAAATTCATCTCTAAAATAAGCGCTTCGAGATTACTGGACGTAATAATATATTCAAAATCATGAATCTCACTAACGAGGCGCTGCGTTTTCCCATCATGTGAACCTGTAAAATAAGAACGAACCCTATTTTTTAACACTTTGGCTTTGCCGACATATATAATGGTGCCATGCTTATTTTTCATTAAATAACAGCCCGGCTGTCCTGGAAGCACTGCTAGTTTTTCTTTAATGGTATCCATAACGCCCCTCCTCTCTCCACCTTTTCCTATCTTACCCTTTTTTCGAGCTTTAACGAAAACTTGGCAAAGCCAAGCCTATGACGCAGGCTGAACCTTAGTTGCACGTATACCATTTCCTTCAACTATTATACATTCTTACGGTGTAAAAAAGAGCCCCGCCGAATCGGCTGAAGGCTCACCTGCATGTTACTTATGCTTTTCAAGAAGTTCAACGAGGTTTTCTTTCGGTTGGAAACCAACCACCTGCTCTACAACTTCTCCATCTTTAAAGATCATAAGCGTTGGAATACTCATAACGCCGTACTTGCCAGCTGTTTCTTGATTTTCATCCACATCGAGCTTAGCGATTTTAATATCGTCTCCCATTTCAGAGTCGATTTCTTCTAGTACTGGTGCGATCATTTTGCAAGGTCCACACCATGGAGCCCAAAAATCCGCGAGCACAACGCCTTCAGACGTTTCATCGCCAAAATTTTGATCGGTCACATTCACAATAGCCATTGCAGATCCTCCTTAAGTTCATTCTACCCTTAGCATTATACACCCGCGATCCATAAATAGCTAACGAGTTGCACACATTCTCATACCCGCTCGCTACTTTCCTTGAAACTACAAATTCGTAGACCGGGTTAATAATAGGATAAAGGCTGATCAGTATTTATTCAACCGATCAGCCTAACCTATAGGATTCAATAAGAATTATTCTATCATTTTGGGGCAGGGTAAACTCACGCTTCTGCTGTTACTTTTTTCAGTTCTTCAGTAAGGGCAGGCACCACATCAAAGAGATCTCCGACAATCCCGTAATCAGCTACATCAAATATAGGGGCTTCCGGGTCTTTATTGATAGCTACGATCACTTTTGAATTCGACATCCCTGCTAAATGCTGAATAGCACCCGAGAGGCCTACGGCAATATATAAATCTGGCGTTACTACTTTACCCGTCTGCCCAATCTGTAGAGAGTAATCACAATACTCTGCATCACAAGCCCCTCTTGAGGCACCGACAGCGGCTCCCAACAGGTCGGCAAGCTCTTCAAGCGGTTTGAATCCTTCAGCACTTTTCACTCCCCGTCCGCCGGCTATAATCACTTTTGCTTCTGCCAAATCAACAGTTCCACTTGTTTTTTTTACGACCTCTTTTATGACTGTACGTAAATCATTTACTTCTACTTCAATGGAGGAAACATCTCCCGTATGCCCTTCATCTTTCTCCAGAGCAGGTATGTTGTTTGGACGAATAGTTACAAACAATGTGCCAGCAGTTACCGTTTTCTTTTCAAATGCTTTACCAGAGTAGATAGGACGCGTAAAGGTTGCATCTTCTTCGCTGCCTTCTATATCTACTACATCTGAAATCAGCCCGCACTTTAATTTTTCTGCGATGCGTGGAGCCATATCTTTTCCCGGAGAAGTATGGGGCATAACAATAGCTTCTGGTTCTTCTGCCTCAACCACTTGTGAAAATACTTGTGTAAACGCATCAGTTACATAATTCCCTAAATTATAATGCTCAGCTTTTACTACGCGATCAGCGCCGTAGTAAAGTAATTCATTTGAGAATTCAGAAACGTCCTCACCTAACAGAACTCCAACCACTTCTCCGTCACCTGCCACCTGTTTAGCGGCGGCAATCGTTTCAAAGGTTACATTTCTTAATTCACCGTCACGAATTTCTCCCAGCGCGAGTACTTTTTTTCCCATCTTGCCATCCCTCCGTTTATATCACTTTTGCTTCATTTTTTAATAAATCAACGAGTTCCGTCACCTGATCGTTTGTCTCTCCACTTAACACTTTACCTGCTCCTTTTTCCGGTGGTAAAAAGCGCTCAAGTGTTTTTGTTTTTGCTTCTATATCGTCTTCTTCTAGGTCCAAGTCATCGAGGTCAAGTGTTTCAAGTGGCTTCTTTTTCGCTTTCATGATGCCTGGAAGTGACGGATAACGCGGTTCATTCAGGCCTTGCTGTGCAGTCGCCAAAAGAGGAAGTTGAGCCTCTACCGTTTCAACATCTCCTTCAACATCTCGTTCAATTACCGCTTTTTCGCCGTTAATTTCTATTTTTGTAATTGTAGTCACTTGATTAATCCCTAGCTTCTCTGCCAAACGTGGTCCTACTTGGCCTGCTCCGTCATCAACGGCCACATTTCCACCAAGAATTAAATCAAATTCTTTATCCTTTAAATAAGCACTCAACATTTCTGAAACCGTATAATGGTCTGGTTCCTCGTCAAGGTCTTCTATATCTAAAAGTACTGCTTGATCTGCCCCCATAGCTAGAGCTGTACGAAGTTCTTTTTCTGCATCTTCATCCCCAACCGTTAAAACGGTTACTTCTCCACCATGTTCCTCGCGAAGAACAATCGCTTCTTCGATTGCATATTCGTCATAAGGATTGATAATAAATTCTGCACCCTCTTCATCAATCAAACCGTTGTTGATTTCAATTTTTTCTTCGGTATCAAATGTTCGTTTCATAATGACATAAATGTTCATCTTTACTTCCCTCCTAAAATGTTTAAAAGAGCCATTGGTATACCGCTTGATTAAAAGGGGTATGGCAGCAACCCTGTTCAGCTATTTATCTTTGAAAACAGGAGAACGCTTTTCCAAAAACGCTCGAATTCCTTCCTGCCCATCGTAGGAATCATACACCTGACCAAACAGTTCACTCTCTTTCATCATGCCTTCCTCAAAACTCTCGTCTGTTGAGTAGGTAAGCAGTTCTATAATCATTCGAGTGGAGACGGCACTCTTGTTGGCAATTTTTTCAGCTAGTTTTTTAGCTTCTTCGAGTAGTTCGCCTTCAGAGCAAACCCGATTAATCAAACCCCAGCGCTCTGCTTCTTCCGCTCCAATCGGCTCTGCGGTTAAAAGCATTTCTGCCGCCTTTGCACTTCCAACCAGCCTAGGCAGTCGTTGTGTTCCTGCAAATCCCGGAATAATGCCCAATGTTAACTCTGGGAGTCCCAATTTCGTTCCTTCACTAGCTAAACGCATATGACAGGCCATCGCCAGTTCTAATCCTCCGCCTAAAGCCGCTCCATGAATGGCTGCAATGATCGGTTTTGGAAACGTTTGCATTTTTGTAAATAATTCTTGCCCTTCTCTGGCAAGTGAAGAAAACTCCTTGCCAGAAGGGGCATTAGTAAATTCTTTAATATCAGCTCCGGCCGCAAAGAAGCGGCCTTCCCCAGAGATAATAACTGCTTTAAGCTTAGGATTATGTTCAATCTTCTGCAATGCTTCTTCCAACTCTTTCAATACATGTGTAGACAAAGCATTGGCTGGTGGGCGAACAATCGTAATATAAGCAATGTAGTCTTCTTCTGTGACCCGCAAAGCATCCATACCATCATCGCTCCCTTCAGGCTCTTACCACGTTTATTTATCTACGCCTTTAAATCCATTCAGTAAAAGTTTATATACTGGTTCTGAGGAAGCTACAAGATCATATTTACAATCTTTCATGACCCAATTGGTTACGACCTCATCCAAGGTGCCAAACATCATTTGACGTCCTAGCTTTTCATTCACATCGTTTGAGAATACACCTGTCCTTTTGCCTTCTATAATAATTTCTTCCATTAAGGTGAGATAGTCTTTTAATACCTCGTTAATTCTTCCCCTCAACTGACTGCTTGATTGTCGCAGTTCTAATTGTGTCACCACAGCCAATTCTTTATTTTCATTTAATTGGGAAAAATGGAGGTTAACTAATCTCTTTAATTTCTCCTCAACCGATATAGGCGCTTCAAGTTGCTGTTTTATCGTTTCAATAAAATTACCCATTTTCATTTCAAATAAGGAGATAAGAATATCTTCTTTGTTTTTAAAATAAAGGTAGATCGTTCCATCTGCAACGCCAGCTTCTTTAGCCATTTTGGAAACTTGTGCATGATGATAGCCATGTTGAGCAATCACACTTACCGCAGCATTAATAATTTGTGAATACTTTTCTGTGTTTTTCTTGTTCACCGGGGTTCTTCCTTTCTCCTAAGCAACTGCTAAACTTCAAACATCAATTAAATGAATGACTATTCACTCAGGTTTCTTTTATTGTAATGCAGCTACCGTCCCCTGTCAATTCAATATATCACATTATGAAGTTTTTTCTTCTTGTTTTTGCTCAGTCAGCTTGGCCTTCTCTTCTTCTGCTAGCACACGTTTCAATACTTTACCTACCATTGTTTTCGGGAGTTCTTTCCGGAATTCATATGCTCTTGGCACTTTATAAGAAGCTAAACGCTCTCTGCAGAAGCTGTTTAATTCCTGTTCATTGACCGTTTCACCTTCTTTAGGTACTACGAAGGCTTTTACCGTTTCCCCGCGATAAGGATCAGGCACTCCAATGACTACTGCCTCTTGAACATCATCATGTTCATAGAGCACTTCTTCGATTTCCCGAGGATAAATATTAAATCCCCCTGCTATGATCATTTCTTTTTTCCGGTCCACAATGTAAAAGAATCCATGCTTGTCCCTATAAGCCATATCCCCAGTTAACAACCAGTCTTCATGGAAACTAGCATTGGTTTCTTCAGGGCGTTTCCAGTAGCCTTTCATAACTTGTGGACCTCTCACGGCTAGTTCACCAACTTCACCCATTTCCGCTTCTCCCTGGTCGTTTTCTTTTATAATTTTGGCTTCGGTATCAGGCCATGGAATCCCGATACTACTTTCTTGCCGCTCGCCCCACAGTAAATTGCAGTGCGTAACAGGTGATGCTTCAGTTAAACCATATCCTTCGACAAGTTTCCCACCAGTCAGTGCTTCGAATTCTTGCTGGACTTCGACCGGCAAAGAAGCTGAACCGCTAATACAAGCCTTAATAGACGAGAGGTTATATTTATTGATGTCTGGATGATTAATAAGACCAATGTAAATGGTCGGCGCCCCAGGTAAAATTGAGATCTTCTCTTTCATGATCGTTTGAAGCACTTCTTTGGCATCAAAACGAGGCAAAATGACCATTTCAGAAGCGTGCATAATGGATAAATTCATAGATACTGTCATTCCATAAACATGAAAAAACGGCAAAACAGCTAACGTTTTCTCCTGGCCTTCATTTAGTTTATACATCCAGCTGAGACACTGCTGTGTATTGGCTACAAGATTCTTATGAGTCAGCATAACCCCTTTAGCAGGTCCAGTTGTGCCTCCTGTATATTGTAATAATGCTAAATCTGCAGCCGGATCAATGTCGACTTTAGGTTTGTCTTGATTCTTTGTCTTTACTAATGCAGTGAACGGATGCACCTTTTCTCCATATGTAACGTTAACCTTCATCTTGTACTGACGTTTTTGAATGAATGGATAAACGATATTTTTGGGGAAAGGTAAATAATCTTTAATACCCGTTACTATGACGTGCTCTAAGCAGGAGTCTTCTAAAACCGCCGTCACCTTTGGATACAACATATCCAAGCAAATAATTACCTTAGCCTCAGCGTCCACCAACTGATGAGATAACTCTCTCTCCACATAAAGAGGGTTGGTCTGAACAACAGTAGCTCCCGCCAATAAAACCCCATAATAGCTAATCACAGATTGAGGGGAGTTTGGCAGCATAATGGCTACCCGATCACCTTTATTCACGCCGAGATTGATTAACTGCCAAGCCAAGGCGTTAGCTTGAGAAAAAAGTTCAGCATACGTTAACGAAGCACCCTTGAAAGAAAGCGCTTTCTTATCTGGGTATGCAGTTGCTGCTTTTTCAAGAAAAGCAGGCAGTGGTTTTTCATCGTAAGATAGACTTGAAGGTATTTCCGGGGGATAGAGTCCCGCCCATGGTTTTTCTGTCGTCTGATTCAATGAAAATCCTCCCTTTTCACCTTCCCTTCTCTTGGAAATATCTCCTCTGTATATCATTGTACTGAATACTTGTTCATTTTCAAACTCTTTTTTTCTGAAATATTGACTCTGATAAATTGTAGTGTTGATAATTCACCTTTCGACGCGCGAACCGGAAGCCTCTTCAGGCTCCCCCCGGCGTAGTCTTGACCGGCTTGCTGGGACCCGGTGGTATAGTATCTACTCAACTATAATAAAACCAGCCGTGAACAAAGAGTGATCACGGCTGGTTTTCATACCGACAGTTGTTACGGACACCCTTTTGGAGTGGGTTCTCTTAAAGTGTAGTGTTGTTATTTCTTCCATATCCTCCTTGTTTGCAGGCGGTAAGTCAGCCTCTTCGAGCTAACGCCTTGCAGACACCACTTAGCTATTCAAAAAATATCAACGACCTTATTAATCACGTTCTTAACAAATTCTAAAGGTTAAGACCCTTCTTTTTCTTGTGCATTAGCAAAGGCTTTAGCTTCTTCTTCCTCTACTAACACCCGGCGCAGCACTTTACCAACCATCGTCTTAGGCAGTTCTTCTCGAAATTCCACCTGCTTTGGCACTTTAAAGGCAGCCAACTGTTTACGACAGAAATCTTCAATCTCTTTTTCCGTTGTAGCAGCTCCGTCTTTTAATACGATAAACGCTTTAACGGTTTCTCCTCTATAAGGGTCCGGCACCCCAATAACGGCAGCTTCTTGGATACTCTCATGTTCGTAAAGTACTTCTTCAATTTCACGTGGGTAAATATTAAAACCACCTGCAATGATCATATCTTTTTTACGGTCGACAATGTAAAAGAATCCATCTTCATCCATATATCCCATATCTCCACTGAAAAACCATCCATCTTTGAGCGTAGCTTGGGTCTCCTCTGGCCGGTTCCAATATCCTTGCATAACTTGAGGGCCTTTGATGACAATTTCCCCAATTTCACCAGCTGGGGCAAAACCTTCGCCTTCGCTGCTATAGATTGCCATCTCTGTATCTGGCCAAGGGATACCGATGCTGCCAGTCTTGCTTTTTGCCCAAATGGGATTCGCTGCAGCCACCGGAGACGTTTCGGTTAAGCCGTAGCCCTCTACAAGTTTGCCTCCAGTTATTTTTTCGAATGTGTCTTGGACCTCTTTTGGCAACGGGGCCGAACCGCTTAAACATGCTTTAATGGAAGATAAATCATACTTATCAATGTCTGGGTCATGTATTAAACCTATATACATAGTTGGTGCCCCTGGGAAGAGAGTAACTTTTTGTTTTTGTATCGTCTTGAGTACTTGTTTTGGCTCAAATTTTGGCAGGATAATTAAAGAAGAAGCGTACATGATTGCAATATTCATGGCTGCTGTCATACCGTAAACATGAAAGAAAGGCAGCACTGCTAAAATACGCTCGTTTCCTTTTTCCATCTTATACATCCATGCTCTGCTCTGGAGCGTATTTACTACAAGATTATAATGAGTGAGCATCACACCTTTTGCCGGACCTGTAGTGCCGCCGGTATACTGTAATAAAGCAAGGTCCTCTTTTGGATTAACAGCCACTTCAGGTTCTTTTTCTGAGCCTTGCTCGAGCCATGTTTTAAAGTGAACAGTTTGGCTATCGTACGAAACGTCAACTTTTATTCCACTGTTTTTTTTCTGCACCAATGGATAGAGAATATTTTTCGGAAAAGGCAAGAAGTCTTTAATACTAGTAACAATAACCTTCTCTAATTGGGTGTTTTGACGTACTGCATCCACGCGCGGAAAGACCAAATCCAGGCAAATCATGATCTTTGCTCCTGAATCCATTAGTTGATGCTCCACCTCTCGTTCCACATAAAGAGGGTTGGTTTGAACAACAATAGCACCCGCCAACAATGCTCCGTAGTAACAAATTACAGATTGAGGGGAGTTAGCGAGCATCAGGGCCACACGGTCCCCTTTTTGAATGCCTTCTGCCTGGAGCTGGTTCGCCACTTTTAATGAATAGGAGTATACCGTTTTGTAGGACATAGTCGTCCCCATGAAATGCAAAGCTTGTTTGTCAGGATAATTTTCCGCTGACTCTTTTAAATAAGAGTGCAATGAGCGTTCCTCATAGGTCATCGACGCAGAAATCTCATCAGGGTAACTTTCCAACCAGACTGGATTCGTTTCCGTTTGCACGAATGTCTGCCTCCTTTATTATTCGCTCCTTTCAGTTTACGATTCTCCTCTCTACTATTTATTGTAATGTAATCGCCTCCATAAATAAATATAAATATTACAACATTTAGAATTTTCATTCTTTGAATATATATTATGTTTTATTTCATGATTTTATTGCTGCTTGTTATCATGAGAACAAAAAGGCGGCAGATCAAGTTGGATAACTCTCATAGACCATCACACAGGGAGAGTGGTTGGGCCTCTGTGAAAAAGAAGAGGAAGAAGCCGATAATCAACACGACGAGTATATGGCCCCCAAATCTCTCGGTCCCTTTGCAACGATAGTGACTTGACGGTGTCTTACTTATCTCCTCACTTTTTTCGCGGTGCTCTAACCAGTATCATCTGTGCAAGCAAAAAAACGCGCCACTACGAGCGCGTTTTTACGTTTATATCCACAAGACTAGATAAATCACCCCAGCCAGCATAAAACCGGCACAACAAGCGATCAGCACCTTCCACAACGTGTCCATCGGATAAACCTCTCCCTTTATTCATTTTTCACATTAACATGCTAGCCCCTATCACAAACGATAAGGCTACTGATAAAACAAATGCTATGAATCCTACCGCTCGATTATCGGCTGCTAACTCCTTATCGACTTTAAATAACGGTGTTAAAAATTCAAATATCATATAACCCAAAATGAGAAGAGCAAATCCATAAATCCCCCACAATAACGTTAGCAGCATGCTTTCTTGAAAATAAATAGCATGGGCAAACACGACTAAAACACCTACTATTTTCCCCCCGGTTGCAAGCGCTACTGCCACATTTCCTTGGTGAACCTCTTCCCAGTTTTTATAAGGCGTAAGAAGCTCAAATAAGAACAAACATAACAACAAAGCCAATATCGCTACGCTATACTGGGCAGCAGTAAAAATGAAAGGGTTGGTTAATAAATCTTCCACAACACACACTCCTGCACATTTATTTGAGTTCGACTACGGTATTACCAATCCCACCTTCATTCATGCCTCCATCTCTAGTTGACTTTACATTGCGGTGGTTCTTTAAATACTCCTTAACTCCTTTTCGAAGGGCACCTGTGCCTTTTCCGTGAATAATATGGACTTGGGCGTAACCAGCCAGCACAGCTTCATCAATATATTTTTCGACGCGGTGCATCGCTTGGTCAAACCGTTCACCTCTTAGATCTAATTCAGGTTTTACAGGTTCATTGCTCATAACACGTGCTACTGGCTTTGTTTTTTTAGGTTCCGGTGCAGTTTTACGTTTTTCCATATCCTCTTTAGAAACGTTCATCTTCATAATACCGAGTTGGACTTGAAATTCAGACTCATTAATCTTTTCTACCACTGTTCCGATTTGGCCGAAGCTTATGACCTTTACTTCATCGCCTTCTTTTATTTCTTGGCTCTGCTTAGCTTTTTTCTTTATTTTTTGCTGTTTCTTTGATAATTCAGGTGGGGCATCTTGCAATCTCTTTTTAGCGTCAATTAACTCATGTTCTTTAACGTGATGTCCTTCTTTTTGCAGTTCTCTTAAATCATTAATGATACTTTCTGCTTCAGTACGTGCTTTTTGAACTTCTGCTTCAGCTTTTTCTTCAGCTTCCGATAGCTGTTTTTCCTTTTCTTGTTCAAACTGTTCAAGCTCTTGTTCTAATTCGGAATGAAGCTTTTCTGCTTCCCTCCGCCATTTCTCTGCTGCACGCTGCTCTTCTTCTGCTTCCTTCCGCTTCTCTTCTAAAGAAGAGATCATTTCCTCTACTTGCTGACTTTCAGCGCTCACTTCCGCTTCGGCCCCTTTTATCACTCGTTCATTTAAACCAAGCCGACGCGAAATGGCAAAAGCATTACTACGTCCAGGTACCCCTGTTAATAACCGATATGTTGGCTGCAAGGTATCAACATCAAACTCTACACTTGCATTCATTACCCCTTCCCGATTATACGCGTACCCCTTTAATTCACTATAGTGAGTGGTTGCCACCACTCTTGCTCCTCGCTGATACACTTCATCCAGTATGGAAATGGCGAGAGCCGCTCCTTCTGTTGGATCAGTGCCGGCTCCTAATTCATCAAATAAAACAAGGCTTTCGTGATCTAACTGTTCAAGAATTGAAACAATGTTTGTCATATGAGAGGAAAATGTACTTAAACTTTGTTCAATCGACTGTTCATCGCCAATGTCTGCGTAAACTGTAGCAAATACACTTGCTTCAGATTCTTCCTCCACGGGAAGAAACAAGCCGGATTGGGCCATAAGCGTAAGCAGGCCGACTGTTTTTAAAGTAACTGTTTTCCCGCCGGTGTTCGGACCGGTTATGACAAGAGAATTATAGGTATCGCCAATTTCTACATCAATGGGGACGACTTCATCTGCTTCTAGTAACGGATGTCTAGCCTGTAAAAAGCGAAGATGTCTTTCATCGTTTAAAGTGGGCAAAACCCCATCTAAAGAACGCGCGTAAAAAGCTTTTGCAAATAAGAAATCAAGTTCTGCCAAACGATTGGTGTTTTCCAATAATGCTTCCTGATGGAGCTGTACTCCTTCTGACAGTTCCATTAAAATACGTTCAATTTCCCTGCGTTCATTTACTTTAGCTTCACGAAGCTGATTATTAATTGTAACGACAGACTGAGGTTCTACAAAAACGGTAGCTCCTGAAGAAGACTGATCGTGCACAATTCCTCCAAAAGATTGGCGGTATTCTTGTTTTACCGGAATGACATAGCGGTCATTGCGAATCGTTACAACTTGGTCTGACAATTTACTTTGATGGTCTTTAGAACGTGTAATTTGATCTAACTTTGATCGTACGGCTGATTCATGGCTTTTTATTTGCTGGCGTATGGAGCGCAGAGCTGAACTCGCGCTTGTCAAAATTTCTCCATGTTCATCAATGGCTTGCGCAATTTGCTTTTCCAACTCTGCTAACACCGCAATGCCATCAACAAGGTTTTCCACATGAGGTATATCAATTAAGTCTTCTTCAAAAATCGTTTCAATAAATGACTTCAGTCGGCGTCCTGCATAGAGTGTCCCTCCAATCTCCAGCAGCTCACTTTCATTTAACATGCCACCGATCTCAGCCCGTTTTACGTGCGCTCGAATATCTTTCATTCCACCTAAAGGCACGTTGCCTTTTAAACGAAGAATTTTATGGCCTTCTTCTGTCTGCTCTAGCATTTCTTTTACATCTTCATACGTAGAAGAGGGTTTTAATTTTTCTACAAGCGCCCGCCCCAGCGATGAAGACACGTACGCTTTGAGCTGGTCCTTCATTTTATTGTACTCTAACGTTTGTAACATTCGTTCATTCATGTCTTAAGACATCCTTTCAGTCTCGCAGGCAGCCAGTTACCGAAAGTATACTCATACTACTTATATGAAATAATCACGAATCTCCGCTGGCGTCCATGTATTTATAATTTGATCTTTAGTAAGCAGTGCTTTTCGTGCGGTTCCGGTTCCTATCGTCATATGATCCAACATATTGATCCGGTGAGCGTCCGTATTGATCGCAAATTTCACCCCAGTCTCTGCTGCTTCCTTTAACAAGTCTGCAGATAAATCCAAGCGATTGGGGTTTGCATTTAATTCTAAAACCGTATGTGTTTCGGCCGCCTTTTTAAAGAAGGCAGGTAAATCAATATTAATCCCTTCCCGCCGCCCAATTAATCGGCCAGTTGGGTGAGCGATTATATCCACATGCGGATTATCTAATGCTTGCGTAAGGCGATACATTATTTCCTCTTCTGACTGAGAAAAGCCAGAATGAATAGAAGCAATTACAAGATCCAGCTTTTTTAATAGTTCATCGTCAAAATCAAGCGTTCCATCCGGACGGATGTCCATTTCTGTTCCAGCCAATACTTCTATTTCTTCATATTGTTCATTGACTCGGTTTACTTCTTCAATCTGCCTCTTTAGACGTTCTGGACTTAAGCCATTTGCTACTTGTAAATAATGAGAATGATCGGTAATAGCAATTGAACTGTAACCTTTTTCAACCGCTGCCTGGACCATTTCACCTATAGAATTAGCCCCATCACTCCAAGTGGTGTGCATGTGTAAATCACTTTGAATATCAGTGTCTTCTATCAAAGGATACGACTCTTTAAAGAGTTCCGTTTCATCCATCCCTTCTCTTGCCTCTGGTGGAATCCATTTTAACCCAAAATGAGCATAAAAGTCGCTTTCCTGCTCAAAGGTGAGAAGTTCCGCTGTCTCAATGTTTTCTACCCCGTATTCGCTCACTTTCTCCCCTTGTTCTTTTGCAAGCTGGCGCATCTTAATGTTATGGTCCTTCGATCCAGTGAAATGATGCAAGGTTGTTGCAAAATATTCGTCAGCCACTAACCGAAAGTCTACTCCTACTGGATAATCAAGTCCCAATTCCAGAGAGACTTTGGTCTCTCCATCTACAACAACAGTAGAGACATGATCAAGATTTCGAAGTTTCTCGCGGACAGCTTGGATGTCTTCTAAGTGCACAGACAAAATGTAGTCTACATCTTTTACCGTTTCCTTCATGCGCCTTAAGCTTCCTGCTCGTTCAAAACGCTGAATTTCATCAAGTTTAACTAGTTGTTCTTCCACTTGTTCTGCTGCCTCTAGCATAAAAGCAATAGGCAGACGTTCAGGACGTTTGTCTACATCTTCTAATGCTTGTAAGATCTTTTTTTCCGTTTTTGCGCCAAACCCAGCTAAGGCTTGAACTTCACCTTGTTCACATGCTTGTTTTAATGAAGCAGCATCAGTGATGTTAAGTTCTTGATAAAGCTTGCCTACCTTTTTGCCGCCCAGTCCCTGCAGCTTAAGGAGCGGAATCAAACCGGCAGGGATTTTCTCGCTTAATTCGTTTAGCACACTGGCCTCTCCAGTTGTGATTAACTCTCGAATCACCGCCGCTGTTCCCTTTCCTATTCCATTTAATTCACCAGGGTCATCAATTTCAGATAAAGCACGTTCATCCTGTTCCAAGGCTTGTGCAGCTTTACGATAAGCCGATATTTTAAAAGGGTTTTCCCCCTGAACTTCTAAGTAGACTGCTATTTTTTCCAACGCTTGGATAACAGTTTTTTTATCCATAGTTCATCACACCTTCATTGTAGTAAACTAACCGATCAACTTGGCTAAAAAAGAAAACTCGCCGTTACGACGAGTTCCACTTGAGCGGCCTTGCTTCAAACGACTTAAAAAGGAAACTCGCTTAGAACGAAGTTGCAGGCGTGTCATCAAAAGGGACATCCTGCCACAACTCTTGCAGCCACTCGGATAAAATCGGGGTATGTTCAATCATAACTCTTGCCACTGTAGAATCTGCTATCATTTCTTGTGCGAAGGGGACAGGTATGAGTGCTGTCACAATAAGCAAAATAAAAAGTAGCAGGTACGTTTCAATAAAACCTAAAATACCACCTAATAAACGGTTAACTGTATGTAAAATCGGTAGTTGTGCCAAGAAGTCAAGCATCGAGCCTATAATTTGTAAAATAATCTTGGTAGCTAAAAAAAGAACGGCAAAGGAAATGCCTGCATAATATACGGACTCCATATCAAAGTTAGCGAGAAACATGAAATCAGTTTGGTCACTAAATTGTGGATACGGAAGCCAAAGGCGCAGGAATTCCGCTACATCATCATAAAATAGAAAAGCAACGAACAAGGCAATGAATAAACTGACTAAATGTACAAGCTGTAAAATGAAACCTCTTCGTAAACCAATAAAAAAACTTCCCAATAAAATCAATAATATAAGCAGACTCAGTAGCATCGTTTATGACTCCTCGTTTAACTCATCTTCATTTTTTTGTGCAGTATCATCTTTTAATTTCACATATTCATCCATCACATTAATCGCCGTTAAAACGGCTAAACGTGTTGTATCTAAATAAGGATTCACACTTTTAATTTCACGCATTTTATCATCAACCCGATTGGCAATATCGTGGACATGATTTTTTGATTCATCCCCGACAATGGTGTAATTCTGACCATATATTGATACTGTTGTGCGGCTCTTCTCCTTGCCTTCAGCCACTAGAAAGCCCCCTATTCTAACAATTCACCATCAACTCTTTTAAACATGCTTAATCCTCATCATACCAGAAACCTAAAAAGTTGAAAATACGAGGGATAGCGACAACATTTTTAAAGTATAATTCAAATTTGCTTCTCTATCCAGATGAAGAATTAATACATGTAGAAAGCTGTATCTTACTTTCCCCTATCTACCTATTCTATAACATGACGGGCTTCAGTAAATTTTTACATTAACGGGCTGCTTCATATATCTGTCGTCGGCAAAAACAGCTGGGTTATGCTTGCTTTCACCACAAGTAAATGGGCTATAAAAAGCAGCAAGTAGCAAGGATTCTTGCCCCCTTTTTTAACTGAGATCCAAAAAAAGGAGTAGGTCCCTATTAGGACCCCTCCTTTTCATACCCCCGCTTCGCTGGGAAGTACCTCTTCATTATCAGGCTTTAATTACTTCGTTTCTTTTGTAATATTATGCTCATATCGTTTTTTTAATTATTGGCGTAAATGGGCTCCAACTTTAACTTCAAGTGCTTGTAAAACTGCTTGATGGGCATCTTGTACTTCTTCATCAGTAAGCGTGCGTTCAGGATGCAAATAAGTGAGAGAAAAAGCCAATGATTTTTTCCCTTCTTCCATGTGTTCACCTTCATATACATCAAAGAGCTGCACATGGCGAAGAATTTCTCCGCCAGCTTCTTTTATGATCTCTTCCACTTCTCCGGCCGCAACTTTATTCTCTACGACGATCGCAATATCACGGGAAGTAGAAGGGAAGCGGGGAAGCGGTGTATATTGAAGCGGTTCAGCATCCAAAGCCATAATGGTTTCCAAATCCAATTGAAACACATAGGTTTGCTTCAAATCCCATTCTTTTTGCAAGGCAGGGTGAACTTCTCCAATTATGCCGACGGTTTGGTTTTTCATTTCAATGCGCGCACTTCGGCCTGGGTGAAGTCCATCAATTGCCTGCTGGCTAAAGCGAAGCCCAACAGTAAGGCCAAGCTCTTCAGCCAACCCCTCTACAATACCTTTTACAATAAAGAAATCAACAGACTGTTTTTCACCTTTCCAGAGGTGAGTACGCCATAACCCTGTAATGGCCGCGGCCAATGTTTCTTTTTCATGCGGCTGCTTGGTGAGCTGTTCTTCTTCACTTAGAAATACAGACCCCATTTCATAAAGGGCAACATCCTCAATTTGGCGATTTTGGTTATGAACTAAGGCCTCCAGTAAATGAGGCACTAGACTTTTACGAAGCACACTGCGTTCTTCGCTCATTGGCAAGGCCATACGGACGGTCTCGTTTTTCTCCGTTTGATGTAGAAAACGATCGGCCTGTGTTTCACTTGTGAGCGAGTAAGTAATCGCTTCATTTATGCCATTTTCCTCTAAGAAACGTCTGATGTTTCTTTTCGTTTGTTGTTTCGCCGTCAAAGCACCTGGAGTGGTAGTACCTTCCGGAAGTGTGATCGGGATTTGATCATATCCATATAAACGAGCAACTTCTTCACTAATATCTTCTTCAATCAAAAGATCCGGACGCCTCGCCGGCACATGAACTTCAAATTCTTCAGCATTAACAGAAGTGACTGCAATACTTAAACGTCTAAAAATATCAGTCATTTCCTCTAGAGATAAATCCGTGCCGAGCCGGTTATTAATAGTAGTTACATTTGCGTTGATGGTTACTTCACTGTTCATGCGATGATCTGCTTCCACTGTCCCTGCCAACGGTTTTCCATCTGCAATTTGTTCTAATAAAGCTACCGCTCGTTCAGCTGCCTCCGTTACTCGCGTGACATCAATACCTTTTTCAAACCTGATGCTTGATTCACTGCGCAGGCCAAGATCTTTCGAAGCTTTGCGAACACGGGCAGGATGAAAATGCGCTGCCTCTAGTAATACCGTAGTTGTTTCACTAGTCACTTCGGCATCCGCTCCACCCATCACGCCAGCAACAGCTGTCGGCTTTTTACCATTTGTGATGACCAAGTGCTCGTTTTGCAGTCTACGTGTTTCTTCATCCAACGTACGAATCTCTTCTTCAGCCTCAGCTCTTCGTACGACTACTTCGTTCGAACCAAACGTATCAAAGTCAAAAGCATGCAATGGCTGACCATATTCAATCAATACAAAATTAGTAACATCAACTACGTTATTAATTGGGCGGATCCCTGCTGCTATCAATCGATTTTGCAGCCAAAGCGGGGAATCTTTAACTTGTACATTTTTTATTAGCTTTGCCCCATAATATGGATTGTCTTCAGGAGCTTCAATCGTAACATCAACTTGATCAATGGCATTTTCCCGTATTGCTCCATGTTCCACTTCTGGTAATTGCAGAGAACGATCTAAAAGACCAGCCATTTCATAAGCAATACCGACCATGCTCAAGCAATCTGCCCGATTTGGAGTTAAATCCAATTCAAGAATGGCGTCATCAAGATTTAATATCGGCAGAGCATCGTCACCAACCGAGCTGTCTGCTGGCAAAATAACGATCCCCTCTGCGTATTCTTTTGGGACTAATTTTTCTTGCACACCTAGCTCGTCCAATGAACAGATCATCCCGTTCGACTCTTCTCCCCGCAGCGTGGTGGCTTCAATCTTCATTCCATTTGGAAGTTCTGTCCCAGCGATGGCAACCGCAACTTTACTGCCTTCGCTAACATTTTGGGCCCCACACACAATTTGAGCATTTTCAGTACCGAGATCTACTTGACAAACGGTAAGCTTTTCTGCTTCTGGGTGAGGTTTTGTTTCCACTACCTCACCTACAACCAACCCATTGATTGTCTCCTGATAGCGGTGAATAGCGTCTACTTCTACTCCTCCACGCGTCAGCTTTTCTGCTACTTCTTCGGGGCTTAAATCCGAAACATCAATATATTCTTTCAACCAATTATAAGATACTAACATGAGTACCGCCTCCTCTACGCCCGTTTAAATTGACTAAGAAATCGTGTGTCATTGGTATAGAAATGGCGAATATCGTCAATTCCATACTTCAGCATTGCAAATCGTTCTACACCCATTCCAAACGCAAAACCGCTATATTCTTCAGGGTCAAAGCCGCTCATCTCCAACACGCTTGGATGCACCATGCCGGCACCCAATACTTCAATCCAGCCTGTGTGCTTACATACTCTACAGCCTTTTCCACCACATAAGCCACACGTTACATCTACTTCAACGGATGGTTCTGTAAATGGGAAAAAGCTTGGGCGCAGCCGGATTTCTCGTTCTTCGCCAAAATACTTCTTAACAAATGTATCCAAAACCCCTTTTAAATCACTCATGCGAACGTTTCGGTCAACGTATAACCCTTCAATCTGCATAAATTGGTGAGAATGAGTGGCATCATCTTCATCGCGTCGATATACTTTTCCGGGACAGACAATTTTAACAGGCCCTTTTCCATCCTTCTTTTCCATTGTTCTTGCTTGAACAGGTGAAGTTTGGGTGCGAAGGAGCAAGTCTTGACTTACATAAAAAGAGTCCTGCATGTCTCGGGCTGGATGGTCAGGCGGCAGATTTAATTTTTCAAAATTATAATAATCCTGCTCCACTTCTGGACCTTCTGTTACTTCAAAACCCATGCCTATAAAAATATCTTCAACTTCTTCGACAACCGAGGTTAACGGATGCTTACCTCCTCTTGGGAGCGGTTGGCCTGGAAGCGTGACATCAATTCGTTCTTCTGCTAATTTTTGTTCGAGCTCTTCTTCTTCAAGACGTTGTTGTTTCGATTCAATTGCTTCTTGAATACGGGCGCGTACTTCATTTGCTTTTTGACCGACTACAGGCCGTTCTTCTGCGGATAATTTGCCCATTCCGCGCAACACTTCTGTAATCGGACCTTTTTTCCCTAGGTAAGTTACACGTACAGTTTCCAGCTCTTTTTTTGTGGTGGCGTCCACCACCTCTTGAAGAGCTTCGTCTTCTAACCGGCTTAATTCATTAATCATTTCTGTCTCCTCCTCTAAACCATGGTTTGGAGCTGTATATCCCACTCATTTTGGTCGTTGGCTTGTTAATTATTTAAGCACATAAAAAAGCCTCCACCCCCAAAAAAGGGGCGAAGGCATCGCGGTACCACCCTTTAGTTCTTAAAAGCATGCAGGCTTTTAAGATAACTTCATTGCGTTAACGGCGTTAGCCGGGGCACCTTCAACAGCTATACTGTTGGTCCAGTGCCAGCTCCAGAGTGAATTCCGACGCTCCAATCCATAGAATGCTTCCAGTCTGCGGCATTTCCTCCCTGAATGGTGGGTGACGACGTACTACTCTCTTTCCATGCTTTTCTCCAGATTCATTTGTGTGTCTTATTATAAGGAATCTTTAGAAGATGCGCAAGGGCTGGCAGGTAGTCATATATCTGCTCTAGCACACCTGCAAATAAATGAAATGGTTATGGTCTATGTTCTGTGTTTGTTAGTTTTAGGTTACGGACGCAAGTGGTATAACAGTATACCTGTAGCAACTGTCACATTTAATGACTCCGCTTTTCCGTAGAGTGGCAAATACACATTTTGATCAGTCAGGCCCAACAATTCTCCTCTTACACCAGCGCCTTCATTGCCGACAAGCAGCGCAAATGCCGGTTGGGACCCCAAAGCAGTGTGAGAAGTACCGTCTTGAAGGCTCGAACCAAACACTGGAATACGCTGGCGCTGGCATTTCTCAATCCATTCGGTTAGTTCTCCTTTAACGACTGGCACATGAAAAATCGAGCCCTGAGTAGAACGGATGACTTTATCATTATACGGGTCAACAGTGCCTTCTCCCAACACAACTCCATCCAATCCTGCTGCATCTGCTGTACGGATCATGGTTCCTGCATTTCCAGGGTCTTGAACGGCATCTAACAGCAGGTACATTCCTTTACCAGCAGGACCCGATAATTCATGGGCAGGCATTTCAACAACGGCTAGCAGGCCAGGCGGGGTCTCAACCTGGCTCATTTCTTTCATTATGCTTTCTGTTACTGTTAACAAGCTTACATTAGCTTGATTAATTAAAGGCGAGAGTTTATTCTCATTCGTTACAAACACCCGTTCAATAGCGACTCCTGCTTCTATAGCTGTTTCAATAAGATGTTCACCTTCTATAATGAATTTATTATCACGTTCCCGGTATTTTTTGTGATGAAGACGGTTGACTTGCTTAACTTTCGGGTTTTTTGCTGATTCGATGTGTTCCATCTTTCTGTCTTTCTCCTTTCATGTATATTCCTTTTATGTATGGCTCAACGAACTTCGGGAAAGCTAATCGTGAAAAACACTCTACGTTATTATACACGAGAATTGGAGGAGAAAAACATGGATATCAACATCCGGCAAGCCGTGCTTCAAAACGTTTCTGGAAGCAGTGAAGAAGAAATTACGGCCACGATTGAGGATGCGATTTCGAGAAAAGAGGAAAAAATGCTTCCCGGTCTTGGCGTCCTGTTAGAGGTGTATTGGAATGAAGCAGAAGAACAGAAAAGAAATGAACTTGTCCAATCCATTACTCAAGGCCTTTCATAATGCAGCTTTGTTCCCCATGTCTTGACATTGATATGTAAGCAGCACCTGTGTTGTCTTCACTCAGGTGTGCACTTACCGCATGATTTATGTAAAAAAGGAGCTTATCGAACGTATCCTATACAAACGTTCGGCAAGCTCCTTTTTTTAGGCTAGTTTCTCGCAATTTGCTGCTTTTAAAGGTGAATGAGGCTCTTTAAGCTGTAGTCACAGGCTTTCACCACAGACACTAAGGGAGGAGCTGTCGTTATCGCGCTAGACGACTGCCTTGTGTTCCTTTAAATGTTGAGCGAAAACAACCTGATTAAAACTTAGTCAAGTGTGATCCGGTCAACGGTCTCGCGATCTAATTTTTTAATTACTGCTACAATTAGCTTAACCGCATGCTCGAAATCATCCCGATGCAAAATGCCTGCATGCGTGTGAATATAACGAGTAGGAACAGTAATGGAGAGAGCAGGCACACCGTTGGCTGTTAAGTGAATAGCCCCGGAGTCTGTACCTCCCGCTGACATCGCATCAAACTGATATGGAATCTCAGCTTCTTCAGCCGTCTCTAGCACAAACTCTCTTACCCCTTTATGAGAAATCATGGATGCATCATAAACGAGAATTTGCGGTCCTTCTCCAATTTTGGCGCGAGCATCATTTTCTGTAACGCCTGGTGTATCACCAGCAATACCTACATCCACGCCGAAGCCGATGTCAGGCTGGATGGCGTGCGCTGAAGTGCGTGCCCCGCGCAGCCCTACTTCTTCTTGAACGGTACCGACGCCGTAGACTTCATTCGGATGCGCCTCTCCTTCTAGCTGCTTAAGCACTTCAATTGCAATAGCACAGCCGATGCGGTTGTCCCATGCTTTGGCCATTAATAATTTTTCATTATTCATCACTTCAAAATCACAAATCGGCACAACCGAATCGCCTGGACGCACCCCGAACTCTTCTGCTTCCTCACGGCTTGAAGCACCGATGTCAATAAACATGTCTTTCTTCTCTATTGTTTTTTTCCGCTGTTCTGCAGGAAGAATATGTGGAGGCTTAGACCCAATAATGCCAGTAATATTCCCTTTTCTTGTCATCACATTTACACGCTGGGCGAGCATAACTTGTTCCCACCAGCCCCCAACAGTTTGAAACTTCAAAAACCCTTTTTCATCGATATGTGTAATCATAAAACCAATTTCGTCAAGGTGGCCTGCTACCATGATTCTTGGCCCGCCAGTTTGACCTGTCTTTTTAGCAATCAAGCTGCCAAGACCGTCTGTCGTAACTTCATCTGCATAAGGTGCAATGTATTTCTTCATCGCTTCGCGCGCTTCTTTTTCATTTCCCGGAACCCCATTAGCATCCGTTAAGTCTTTAAGCATAGTTAGTGTTTCATCATAGGCAGTCATTCAGTTTCCCCCTTATGTAGGTTAAATAGTTTCTCTAAAATCAGAAGAAATATTCTAATTTTTAGTATACCGGTAATTGTTTCGTTTCTCAAACCTTTTTAATAGCCTTCATTCTGGCGCTGATGGTTCGTTTCATTTTTTTCCCGATACGCATTGATTGTTTCTTCTTGAGCAAATCCCAGGGCCTGGCCAAGTTCAAGATAGGATTGGAACAAGCTTTGATACGTGGAATGATCTTTTGCCTCAGCAAATGTACTAATTGTTTTATTTAAAACTAAAAAAGCTTCAGTCAAGGAAGAAGGAACAGTCTCAGGAGAAGGCATGTCTTCAGTTACTCCCCTGTCAATTCCTAATGAGAGAATAAAATGCAGGCCATCCACATATTCCTCCAAAATGACATCACGGTCAGAAGCTGGTTTAGTGCTCCAGTATTTGAAGCAGCGGGTTTCATTTGCCAATTCGGCCATCTCTACCTGCAGGGCAAGTATTTTTTCTTTAAAAAGATCTTCCCTTCTTAAACCGTGCTCTTCTAAAATCCGATCATCTAATGTTTTTTGCAAGGCAAACAACTCGTTCATATAATTCATCCTTTCTTACTTAAGTATATTTTATAGGCTTAGTGAATAAATCAGCCAACTTCGCTATCTAAGCGTAAGATTATTTACTAAGTGAGACCTTTTTAAAATTCCCTTCAGGGGCATTTCCGCGCGCGCACCGCTTCAGGCTCCTCGGGAAAGCCCACCCTATGGGGAAAATGATTCTTTACTATTCATTCGTGCCAATTCACTGATCGTTCTCAGCTAAATACTGACATTTCAGCAGCGCCGTTACTTAGTCGCTGATTATGCTATGTTTCTTTTCAACAACACAAAGACTTTTTACAAAGCTGATTAAAAACAGCCTGTGTTTTGAAACGACAAATAAAGAATTTTCGTATAGAATAGAAAGAAGAACTAGATGTAATTTGTGCGTGTAGAAAGGAGGCCGCCACTATTGATACTTCGTCTTCTTATTTTCATTGCTCTCGCGATTTTGGTTTATGCTGTTATCAAATATATCATGAATCCTAAACGCAAACTTGAATTAGCTCATGAACGAAAGCATTTTTATTTTTATGATGAACGTAAAAACGTAAGGAAAAATTTTTTAGTCACATATAATGGTGTAATGTTTGAAGGAGAAAAGTATTTGGGACGGACAGAACAAGCCTTCGAAGTAGTGCGCATTTCCGTTTGGTCAAAAAGCAATCAAGAACTAAAAGGACTAGCGAAGGAAGATTTTCATTTTATTGAACAAGAAATCCTCTCTCACTATCCTCACGCAGAAATTGAGTGGAAAAGCCCAGTGAAAGAATTACTAAGAACTTAAGCACTCTAATCAGCATTCAATTTTTACTTCTTCTTTTACCACCTAGAGAACAAGAAAAGCTTGCAGGTAAAACAATACCTTGCAAGCTTTTTCTTGTTCACTCACGAGGAAGCCCGTCCCGGAAGCCACGTTCGCACCTTATATTGTAATGATTTGTTTCGAGATAGCAAAAATATAATGACAAGAATAAGTACTAATCCGATTGATACATACCATGGCAGCTCGCGAATTACATGGCCAAAAGCAGTATACATCACGGCAGGTGGAACACTGGCAATCAAGGAAAGTTTCGTGAACTCTCGTACATTCTTACTCATTTCTAGCAAATAAGCATTCATAAGATGAAAATGAATAAAAGGCATTGTACGCAAAATTAAAATTTGAGTTAAATTTAATTCTTCTTTATCTTTCATCCAGCGTGTTTTCCACATAGAGATCTTCTTTTTTAACCAAGGCACACGTTGGACGAGTCCATAGAAAACCAAACTTACAAGCGTTAATCCAATCACTGAAAAAATGGTGCCATAAAAGGTACCAAATAAAATGCCGCCTAAGATACATACAGCTACAACGGGGATAAAGAGAATCTGGCGGACGACATGAAGAACAATAAAAAGCAGTGGGGCGAGCCAACCGCTGTTTTCAATATACATAAGAAAACTTTCAAGTTCTGTTTCCATACGCGCGCGCCCCCCTTTCTTGATGAAAACCACCCTGTTAGTAGGCTATATAGAGTAATAGGCACGCTTGCAGCAAAACCATTAGAGGTACGAAGACTAAAAAAGTAAGATGCTTCGTTTTATGGCGAAATAAATACATACCCATTAATACTCCGAAGCTTCCTCCAAAGATCGTCCAACTCCATAATGTCCGTTCACGAACTCTCATGTTTTGGCGTTTTGCCTGCCTCTTATCAAAACCCATCAAGCTGAAACTCATTAGATTTAAAGTACCAAGGACAATCCATACTATCATATGCAAGGCTCTTTTCTTCTTTTCATGTTTTACAAAAGCGCGGTAAAAAACCTCTCACACGCGCATTAACCACTTTGTGATTCCATTCATTACACAGGGCAGCAAACGTTTACCATTTTCTCTTTGAAAAAGACGCCGCTAGCGGCGTCTTTTATAAACGTTATTTTAAATTTGCTTTTGCTTTTTCAGCTAGGTCAGCAAATGCTTTTTCATCATTTACTGCTAGGTCAGCCAGCATTTTGCGGTTCATGTGAATGTCCGCCTGCTTTAGTCCGTGCATAAGACGGCTGTAAGATAAGCCGTTCATGCGAGCTGCTGCATTAATACGAGTAATCCACAGCTTACGGAAGTCACGTTTACGCTGGCGACGGTCGCGATAAGCATATTCTAGGGATTTACGAACCTGGTCCTGGGCGGTACGGAACAGGCGATGCTTGGAACCATGGTACCCTTTTGCTAATTTCAATACTTTTTTACGGCGACGACGAGCGGTAAAACCACCTTTTACTCTTGGCATCGTCAAACCCTCCTTGCTTTTTATTTAAGTCAATTAATTATTTGTAAGGTAGAAGTTGTTCAATACGCTTCTGGTCAGTCTCGTGCATCACACGCTGCTTGGCAAGACGACGCTTTTGCTGCTTCGTCTTGTTACGGAACAAGTGGCTAGTAAATGCATGGTTGCGCTTGATTTTTCCTGTTCCGGTTTTTTTGAAACGCTTTTGCGCGCCTTTGTGTGTTTTCATTTTAGCCATGATACATTTCCTCCTTTTCAACGATTAACTTGCGAAGTCGCGAAAAATATATTATTTCTCGCCTTTAGAGTCAGTTTCTTTATTTTTATCTTTGTCCTTATCAGGCTTAGGCGCAAGTATTAAAAACATGCTTCGGCCTTCCATCTTAGGCTTTGTCTCTACATTCGCAAGGTCTTCACATTCTTTTGCCATACGTTCTAAAACGTCTTTGCCAATTTCAGAGTGAGTAATTGCCCGGCCCCGAAAACGGATCGCAGCTTTTACTTTATCTCCTTTAGTCAAAAACTTTCTAGCATTCCGAAGCTTTGTATTGAAGTCGTGTTCTTCAATATTCGGACTTAAACGCACTTCTTTTACATTGATCGTTTGCTGTTTCTTGCGAGCTTCTTTATCTTTTTTCTGCTGCTCATACCGATACTTGCCATAGTCCATAATCCGGCATACCGGGGGCTTGGCATTCGGCGCCACAAGAACAAGATCAAGGTCTGCGTTTTTAGCCAATTCCAATGCTTCATTCTTCGGTTTCACACCGAGTTGATCTCCATTGGCATCAATGAGGCGCACTTCTCGTGCCCGGATCCCCTCATTAAGCTTCACATCATTACGAATAATGAGCCACCTCCAACGAATTGTGAATCAAAGCTTCATAAGCACGAAGACCCTACTTTTCTCATGTTCATTCTCTGAAAGGAGCGCTGCCCTTCACACAGAATGAAAAACACAAAAAGGTGGGTACCCACACGGCACCCACCTGTATCCATCAAAAGAACATTTCGATTTCAACCAGACCAGTCAACTGCGTAAGCGTCGAACAGGTGAGAAGCGGGCGCTTCTGCTTGCTTTGGTTCTAGTAACTTGTTTTGACCTCTAATAATTTATCATACGCCTTTGTCCCTGTCAACTCATGCCTCGTTTTCACTGGCTTCTCTATTAAAATCATGTGGATATTATTCTATCAAATTTAACAATAGTGTTATTGCACATTTGAAGAGAACGTCTTGATTTCGGTCTGCAGACGTGCCACAAAATCCTGAAGTGGCTCTGTATCCGAATCCTGCGCTCCGTATTTCCGTACATTTACACTTTCTGCTTCAATTTCTTTGTCCCCAAGCACTAACATGTACGGGATTTTTTTCGTTTGTGCTTCGCGAATCTTATAACCAATTTTCTCATCTCTGACATCTGTTGTGACTCGGATTCCCGCTTCACGCAGCGTATCTTCTACTTTTTTCGCGTAATCCAAGTGAACCGAAGCAGATACAGGAATTACCCGTACTTGTTCAGGTGCCAGCCAGGTTGGGAACGCACCCTTATACTCTTCAATTAAAAATGCTACAAATCGTTCCATTGTCGAAACGATGCCGCGGTGGATCACGACTGGACGGTGTTCTCCGCCGTCTTCACCCACGTAAGTGAGATCAAAGCGGTTCGGCAAGTGGAAATCCAGCTGAACCGTGGAGAGCGTCTCATCTTTGCCCAGCGCTGTTTTCACTTGCACGTCAAGCTTCGGACCATAGAAAGCAGCCTCACCATATGCTTCAACATATGGGGCACCGAGGTCGTTCATAGCTTCTTTCAGCAACGCTTGCGCCTGCTCCCACATCTCGTCGTTATCCACGTATTTTTCTTTATCTTCTGGGTCGCGATAAGAAAGGCGGAAGTAATAATCATTCAGCCCAAAATCTTTATAAACGTTCTGCACGAGTTTTACAGCACGGAGAAATTCTTCTTTCATTTGGTCAGGGCGGCAGAAAATATGAGCGTCATTTAAGGTCATCGCTCGCACTCGCTGCAGGCCGGCTAAAGCGCCGGACATTTCATAGCGGTGCATCATCCCGAGTTCGGCAATCCGGATTGGCAGCTCCCGGTAACTGTGCAAGTCCTGCTTATAAATCATCATATGATGCGGGCAGTTCATCGGACGAAGAACCAAATCTTCATTATCCATTTCCATTGGCGGAAACATGTCGTCTTGATAATGATCCCAATGCCCTGATGTTTTATAAAGGTCTACACTCCCAAGCACCGGCGTATATACATGATCGTAGCCGAGGCGTTCTTCCAAGTCGACAATGTAGCGTTCGATCGTCCGGCGAATTGTGGCTCCGTTTGGCAGCCAAAGCGGCAGGCCTTGCCCAACCTTTTGGCTGATCGCGAAAATATCTAACTCTTTCCCAAGCTTACGATGGTCGCGCTGCTTTGCTTCTTCTAACAGGTGCAAATGCTCTTCCAATTCTTCTTTTTTCGGGAAGGCTGTTCCATAAACGCGCTGCAGCATTTGATTATCACTATCCCCGCGCCAGTAAGCTCCAGAGATATTCATTAGTTTAAACGATTTGATCTTTGCAGTACTTGGAACATGAACACCGCGACAGAGATCAAAGAACTCACCCTGTTCATAAATCGTAACATCTTCACCTTCAGGAATGTCATCGATCAATTCGAGCTTTAACTCATCCCCAATTTCAGCAAAGATTTCTTTTGCGCGCTCGCGCCCGACAGGGTTACGAACGATCTCATGGTTTTCATCTACAATCTTCTGCATCTCTTTTTCAATGGCTTCGAGATCTTCCGGGGTAATCGTGTGCGGCATTGAAATGTCATAGTAAAACCCATCTTCAATGACCGGGCCAACCCCAAGCGAAACCTCACTATACAGCCGCTTAATGGCCTGAGCCATCACATGAGCTGTACTGTGGCGGAGAACTTCTACGCCATCATCTGACTTAAGTGTCACAATTTCAATCGTCCCATCCTCTTCAATCGGCCGGCGAAAATCGATCATCTCTCCATCTAATTTTCCAGCCACTGCTTGCTTCTTTAACCCCGGGCTGATGGAAGCTGCAATTTCTTCAGTGGTTACACCTTTTGGAAAGGATTTTTGATTCCCATCCGGAAACGTAATAAGTACTTCTTCTGCCACCTGTAAACACTCCTTCTTTCTATATATCTTAAAATCCAAGCGCTCAAGCGAGGAAGATTGACTTTACAAGTTGTCTCTTTTGCAAAACTGTGCCCACTAAATACCAGGCTTCTTCCGTTCATTTATGAACATAGTCTGCAAAGCTTGTATATGTTGCTCGAACAAAAAAACATTCGCCCCTCATGTATATGAGGGACGAATGTTATCCGTGGTTCCACCCTGCTTGCTTTGCCATTCGCACTGACTAAAGCCGCTTGAAACTGGTTAACGCCCAGTCAACGTCTGTTTCTACTTTATTTTTCAAAACAGCAGTTCGGAGGTGGTAAGATATAAAAAGCCGTTTGAGAGCTTCCAGCCGCTGACTCTCTTCTCTGGGAACGCTTCCTTATACCCCATGTCCTCTTCATCACTTTTCATCGCTTGTTGTCCTGATTGATATTATAGAAAGAAGTCTCTAATAAATCAAGTCATTTCTTCTAGTTCTCATCCTGGAACTGATCCCCACGTGGCAACTGCGTTTGACCTGAAGACTGAAAAGGCAAGTCAGTAGCAGCTGGTCCTTTTAAAATCAAGCGCTCCTGGAATACCGCTTGAATCGTTTTTAGAACCGCTGTCATTTCAGTAGCGTGAATGGTTAGGGTGTGAGGGGCTATACTGACTAACGGACTAATAATCATCTCGTCAAACGGAATCCCTTGTTCAAATACAAGGGAAGGAACTAAATGCTGGTTACGCTCAGCTGCATCAATTGCAATCCCGGTTTCATTTGTAAACAACCAGGCCCCGTCATAATATCCATACACATGATTAATAACTGGGAGTGCGGTTTTCAAATACGTTCGCAGCCTCTCTACATCAGATTGATATTCCTGTTCCATTTGGTATTCCTTAAATGCTTCGGCCAGGACGCGATCAAGCACGCTTTTATACCGCGTCGTACGAAATGTAAAAAAAGAAGCTTTACTGAGCAAATTTCCTTTTCTAAGCTGTTGAAGCAATTCCATATAAAGCGCAGTTCTCCTGTCTTCGAGGTCTTGATGAATGGGAATATCCGGCCTCTGTCCTTCTAAGATAGCTATGGCAACATCCATCACTTGCCGTTGCTCCACCGGGTCGATTAAGGAGTAATCGTGTTCAAGCATCTCCTTCATCGCCTGCTTTTCTTTCTGTTTGATCCACTGGTCCGTTAATAAAGCAGCAAAAAACGGAAGAATGCTCTGTTCCCACTCCCATTCATTCCCTTGAAATTGGCAGCGCAATTCTTGGCCGACAGCTTCCATGTTCCACATATCAAGCCCATTTTGAATAAATGCTTGACGGTACCTTTCAAATACAACAAACATTCGTTGTGTATCCTCTTTACTTACACATTCAATAGCTAGCACGTGTTCTGTTCCCCCTTGCCTTAACGTCGGTAGGCTGTATACCAAAGCAAGCTGAATCAATCTGATTTATGTGTATGGGACAAACTAAACAAACATGACAAAAAGAAAAGCGGAGCGGGGTTGCTTAACGACGAAGAGCTCTTCTCTCCCACCGAGGAGGCTGTTGCCGCCGCAGGGTGGGAGAAAGAGATCTCAAGTCGTTAGCCCGCAGAGCTAGACAAGAATAGCGGAG
>NZ_KB898623.1:402683-886923 GCF_000377705.1 Salsuginibacillus kocurii DSM 18087
GCTCTTCTCTCCCACCGAGGAGGCTGTTGCCGCCGCAGGGTGGGAGAAAGAGATCTCAAGTCGTTAGCCCGCAGAGCTAGACAAGAATAGCGGAGCGGGCTTGCTTAACGACGAAGGGCTCTTCTCTCCCACCGAGGAGGCTGTTGCCGCCGCAGGGTGGGAGAAAGAGATCTCAAGCCGTTAGTCCGCAGAACTAGACAAGGAAAGCGAGGGCGGCGTTTAGGGGCGTCAAGCAAAAGACGAGCGCTGCCAAAGCCGCTTTTTGACTTTGATAGGGCGCAGCTTTTGACCTCGAGCCCCTGTCGCCCGCAGTTGGACAACGAAATGCGGAAGATGTTTGGTCAGCGAACGCTGCACACTTCTTAACCGGTGAGGAGGAAGCGGCTGTAAGACTAAGTGGTTCGTCCGCGGAAAAGGGAGGGGATGAATCCAATAAACAAAACCAGGAGCGCCTGTTTCCCAACACGTCGTCTTGTGGGTACATATGCTACGCTAGTGAATAGAACACAATGGCACCCGTGAACTTCACCCAGTACGATGACAAAAAAAGCCGCCCTCTAGTATAATGGGCGGCTTTAAAAACATTTAGTTTTGCATCACAAAGTCATTAGAAGCTTGTTCTTCACCTTCAAACACGCGCAGTGTATTATACTTTGTATCTCGTTGCGCAGGGATTTTTCCTGCCTCACGGATCAAACGCAAAATTTCATTCGTATTTACTTTATGAGTCGCTCCCGCGGCTGAAACAACATTTTCTTCAATCATCGTACTACCAAAGTCATTGCAACCGAAATGAAGAGATTTTTTGCCGGTAGCCGGCCCCATTGTTACCCAAGAAGATTGGAAATTTGGTATGTTATCTAAAAACAGGCGGGAAATCGCCACATTTCGCAAATAACCTTCTGAGGTAATATGTTCACCTTTCATGTTGGTGTTATCTGATTGGAACGTCCAAGAAATAAAGGCAAGAAACGGATTAGCTTCATCTTGTGTCTCCCTGATTTTTTGCAGATGAATGGCCCGTTCTTCATTTGTTTCCCCTAAACCAATAACCATCGTAGCGGTACTGTGCAAGCCAATTTTCTTTGCGGTTTTCATACAATCCAACCATTGGTCAGCATTGCATTTTAACCGACTCACTTTCTTACGGATCGATTCGGTTAAAATCTCTGCTCCCCCTCCTGGGATAGAATCAAGGCCGGCATCTTTTAATTCCTGCAGTACTTCTTCAAGCGACAAACCGGAAACTTCCATCATTTTATAAATTTCAGAAGGAGAAAAAGAGTGCATGGTGATATCTGGGAACCGTTCTTTAATGCCGCGGAGCAAGTCGGTATAATAACTAAACGGCAAATCCGGATTCGTACCACCCTGCATCAAAATTTCTGTACCATCTACGTTCTGAGTTTCCTGGATTTTTTGATAAATTTCATCATAAGAAAGGGTGTAACCTTCTTCAGAACCGGGGCGGCGATAAAAAGCACAAAACCGGCAGTAGGTGTCACATAAATTCGTATGATTGACATTTCGCCCAATAACAAATGTTGTGACCGGATCAGGATGCCACTGTTTCATGACTTTATCTGCTGCTGCACCCATCTTTTCAATTTCATCGCTTTCGTAAAGGCGTACTGCATCTTCAATTTGAAGGCGTTCCCCGTTTACAGCTTTATCAAGAATATGGTCGATACTCATGACCTG
Organism: Salsuginibacillus kocurii DSM 18087; assembly: GCF_000377705.1. GTDB lineage: Bacteria > Bacillota > Bacilli > Bacillales > Marinococcaceae > Salsuginibacillus > Salsuginibacillus kocurii. Next base: position 404,385 of record NZ_KB898623.1, read on the forward strand.
AAAACCCCCAATATATACTAGTAACCTAGCATGTTCATTCCAACAAGCTTTAGATAAAGAGTACGTAAATTTAGATTGATCTCGTCATATCTTTCTCTAATATCCTATCATAGAACACTATATACTCCTAGTTTCTCGCCTTCATTTCTCTAAACGGGCTGGTTAATTGTGACGTCGATTCTTGCCAGTCAGGTAAAGGGGGCTCGTAAAGGGACGAATACGTTCCATAATCCGCTGTGCTTTAACTCGTTCTTCTCCACCTTTATGTGAATAGGCCATATGATTTTCAAGTTCATCATAGTCAAAATTAGACGTATAAATAGTTGGGAGCTTTTCCATCATCCTTTGTTGTAAAATGACGCCCAACACATCATCTCGAATCCACCCCGACATTGTCTCGGCACCAATGTCATCCATGATTAACACCTCTGCCTGCTGAACTTCCTCTAGTTTTTCCTGTACGGTTCCTTCAGCGATAGCCTGCTTCATTTCCCGGAAGAAATCTGGGGCATACATCATAATCGTTTTAACCCCACGCTCTGCCAGCACGTTAGCCACAGCTCCAGCAATAAATGTTTTTCCTACTCCAAATGATCCATGAATATACAGCCCGCTTCCATCTTCTCCGGGGAGAGCCTCGTGGGCAAACTCGAGCGCCTGCTGTGCAATTTTACTGCGTTCCTCATCCTCAGTATCAATGTGCAAGTCTGAAAATGTAGCATTCAAGATTTCATTCGGAATGTAATAGCTCTTAATTAAATGCTTCCGTCTTTTGAACTCATTATCTTCAACCTTTAAAAAACAAGGGTTGTAACGGGTATAAATACGGCCCCTTTCTACGTAAAGCTCTGGCTGGTAGCCTTGCATTAAATTAGGGCATTGACTGAGACCAGGGCACTGATCACAATTCTCCCATTCTTTTTTATACTCATATAATTTCATCACATCTTGAGTGATAACATCTTCTGAAAGTTCAGGATGACTTGATAAAAATGCTTTGACCCGTTCATTGTTAAAAATTCTTGTTTGAGCTTGCGCAAACCGTTCCTCAAACTGCTCTGAATTCATAAAGTCACGCATAGCTGATTGGATGGAGTCCATCATTTAGCCCTCCTTTCTTTCGTTGGTGTTTTGATATTTTTGCAGAAGTGCTTCAAATTTTTTCTTTTCTTGAGCCGTCCGTTCAGCTTTTTCGCTTTTTTCTTCAGGCGAGAGCTCTTCTTGCTTTTCAGTCATCCACTTAGGTAATTGCTCTTTGCGTTGATTCTTCTTGGGCTGCTGCGCTTCTTTTCCTCGCCCAGCCATTTGTTTTCGCTTTTCGTGTTCTTCTTTTGCAAGTTTCATAGCTTCAGCTGCTGTTTTTAATTTCTTTCGCGACCAGTGCCCGGCTATTTTTTGAACAAATGAAGGGTCTAATTTCATATTGTTTGTTTTCATTACATAGTCCACCAATACATTTGCTACACCTGGGGCCAATTGAAAGTCAACGAGTAAACTTTCGACCAAACGTGCATCAGAAAGCGGAACATGAGCCCCACCTGATATTGACTGTAAAAGCGTAATAGGAGGGGTCTCTTCAAAATACTGCAGCATTTTCTCTTCTTCTGTATCAGCAGACGTCACCTGATGATTTTGTTTATTGGGGTCTCGTTTTTTGTAACCAAGTGCTGGCGGTTCATGGCTTTGTTCAAATCGATACCAATTTTGAACATGTTTGCGCAAAGATGAAACATCGATAGTGCCATCGCTATCAAGGGATTTCTGCAGTTGGGCACTCATAGCAAGTTCATCAACTCGGTAAACAAACGCCAGGCGTTTAATGATTTCTTGGACAGAAGTAGTAAGAGCTTTTTCACTTTCAAAGAAAGAAGGAAGGTCTGTTTTTAATAAATCAAAATCAAAGCTTTCCTCGGTAAATGAAATCTTTTGTTGGCTGCTGCGACGTTTGACTAATGTTCCTTCTTCATATATCTCGGGGTCATTGACAAGCTCAGAATGATGTAAGGACTGAAAGGCTTCATCAAAGGACGCGGTCTTTTCTTCAGAGGGCCCATGAACCAACTCAGGGATAGCAAAGCGCGCTCGATATTCGCGGTATTTTTCTTTTCCTACACAATTAAATAAAAAAACGCTCAGTACATCGTCCTCGAAAAACTGAGCAGGGCCCATCGGTTCTTGTAATTCATATACCAATTGCCGTCCTTCGTTAGATTCTTTACTAAACGTCCGAAGCAGTCCGACGCCTTCTAGCCGCTTTCTAGCTTCAACCAAGTGATCAAGATCCATTTTTAAAAGGAGCATCAGTTCATGATGTGTTGATGCGTCACTTTGAAAACGGTCAAGCTCCAGCTTGCTCCAAAGTGTCATGTATAAGCTAACGGAGGAAGAACTGATCAGAGGCTGATATAAAAGAAGAAGCACTTTCATATCAAGGTCACTAATAGGAACTTTCACTTGAACCGTATAGCTATCAATCGGCACCAATTCTTTCCAATGCCAACTCATATCTGACTTCCTCCTCTTCTTCCCTTCTCCTTATTCTCGCGTTATGAGTAATTTGAAGAGTCATTCTTTTTCTTTTCCTGGTCTTGGTCGATAAGATCTTTAAGCTCCTGAATAAATACATTAATATCTTTAAACTGTCTGTATACAGAAGCAAACCGGACGTACGCTACATCATCTACACCCGCTAACCGCTTCATGACAAGCTCTCCTATATCTTCACTCCGAAATTCAGACACCCCTTCATTTCGAAGTTCTTGTTCCACTTTATTTACAATCCCTTCCAAAGTGTCCAGGGAAACAGGTCTCTTTTCACAGGCACGAATTAAGCCACGAAGCATTTTTTCACGTGAAAATTCTTCTCTCGTGCCTCCCTTTTTGACAACGATGAGAGGCAGCTCTTCTACGATCTCGAAAGTAGTAAAACGGTGTTCACACGTTTCACACTCCCGGCGCCTGCGAGTCGAACGGCCTTCATTACTCGGCCTAGAATCTAACACACGCGTTCCATTCGAATGACAAGCTGGACAGCGCATTTTATCAACTCCATCCCATCTCGCCGGTAATCCGACGCATCATACATACCTTAACTTATCTTATCATTCTCCTCCCCTCTTTGGAAAGCCATGAAATCTGGACAGTAAAGGAAACTAAAACTAAAAAAACCCCTGTATATACAGAGGTCTAGACAGACAATTCCTTTATGAAACTTGGGCGTTCCGGCTTAGTTTCTTTGCCATATGACGAGCAAGATCAATGACTCGGCAGGAATAGCCCCATTCATTGTCATACCATGCCAGTACTTTGACCTGCTTATCGTTTAACACAATAGTAGAAAGGCCATCTACAATACTGGAATGATCGTTTCCATTATAATCAATGGAAACAAATGGGCCGTCATTATAGGATAAAATTCCCTTCAGCTCGTTTTGAGCTGCCTGTTGAAATGCTGCATTGACTGCAGCAGCATCTGTAGCTTGCTCTATATCAACGACAAGGTCAACTAGCGAAACATTGGGAGTAGGAACACGCAAAGCCATGCCATGCATTTTCCCATCCAATTGCGGAAGGACCTTAGATATCGCTTTTGCTGCCCCAGTCGAGGTCGGAATGATAGATTGGCCGCAAGCTCTAGCGCGGCGCAGATCTTTATGTGGATTGTCGAGATTCTTTTGATCGTTTGTATAAGCGTGAACGGTCGTCATCATACCACTTTCAATACCAAATTTCTCATCTAGTACTTTTACAACAGGTGCTAAACAGTTTGTCGTGCAAGAAGCATTTGAGATTACATGATGAGTTTCATCATCGTATTCGCTTTCATTAACGCCCATAACAACAGTCAAATCTTCGCCTTTCCCGGGTGCAGTAATAATAACCTTTTTAGCTCCGGCTTCAAGATGGTATCCGGCAGTCTCTCTTTCTTTAAATTTACCGGTGGCTTCAATAACAATATCTATTTCCAACTCTCCCCAAGGAAGTGCTAACGGATCTCTGGATTGAAGGAGTTGTATAGGATGGCCGTCCACATAAATGGTGGATTCATCATGGGTAACTTCCCCTGTAAACGTCCCTTGCACACTATCATATTTCAGTAAATGAGCCAGTGTTTCAGCAGGGTAGCTTGCATTTATAGCTACTACTTCAAGCTCAGAATCCATCAATGCTTTGCGGCACGCCATCCGTCCAATTCGTCCAAAACCATTCACGGCAATTTTTGCTGTCATGTGAACAGCCCCCTATTTTGTGATATACTAAATTGCTTTATTTAATAATTAGTATATCACATTTTAAGAAAGCGGCAACACTTCACCGACAAATCGGGCACTTTTTTAAGAATAATTCCATTAAAAACAGCCTGAAATAGCGATATACACTTACTCAGGCTGTCTATATACCTATGGGTCGTCCGTTTCAGGTGGTAGTAGATGTGTTACTTCTTTGTTAAATAAATCGATATTAAACACTCAATTGAGCAATTAAACGTTAAGTCCCCATTGTTCTAACTGACGGAGCAGCTGCCTCTCAGTCTCTTCTTTAGAGCCATTATTATCAATGAAGGCGTCAGCATGTTCTATTTTGTCCACTAATGGCATTTGCGCGTTTAATCGTTGTTTTGCTTCCTCTTCGCCAGCTTGATCTCTTTCAGTTAATCGCTCTAATTGTACCTTTTCATCGACATAGACGAGCAGAACTTTATCTACCATGAAAAACAACTCATTCTCAATCAAAAGGGGAAGATCATACACGACATGTTCATACCCTTCATCCAGCCACTTTTCCTTTTCTTCGATCATTCGGCTTCGTATGGCAGGATGCATAATTTGATTTAATATCTCTCTTTTATCAGAAGATTTGAAAACTACCGTCCCTAATGCTTTTCTGTTTAAGGAACCATCTATATGTAAGACAGACGTCCCAAAGGCTTCGACAATCTGTTCGTATGCCGGCTCTCCTGGTTCTACAATTACTCTGGCAATTTGGTCGGCATCCACTAGCGGAAAACCTTGTTCTTGAAGCATGGAGGCAACGGTACTTTTCCCGCTGCCTATACCACCTGTTAAACCTATAATCATAACTGCTCTCCTTTTAATAGTTTCCTATCATTTGTTTAACCAATAACTTCTATAATTCCTAAAGCTATAAGCAATAAACCTGGCACATATGTTAATGCTTGCATAAATGGGAATTTTGCCAGCCAGTTTCCTCCTCGGATGCCAAGGGCAAGAAAGACAATACACATAATAGATACAGTAAATGCTAAGGCGGTTGCCGAGATTCCCATAAACGAAGCTCCAAGGCCTGCTCCAAACGCATCTAGTGATAGTGCAACTCCTAGTAGTAGTGCTTCTTTGAAACTGATAACGCCTGATCCATCGACATCGGCGCTGGTCGGTTTCCGAATAATACGAATAACTAGCCCCAGCCAGCGAATCTCAATATGGAAAAGGAGACGTTCCATCGATTCAATGCGCTGTTTCACTGGCTTATTTGATGGACGATCTTCTTTGCGATCTCCAGCATGAAGAAGTCCTTGATAAAATGCCCAGGCTCCGATACCAATCAAAATCCACCCACCTAAGGATTCAGCAACACGCGCCGGCAGATAAATTTGAAGTACATCTCCAGCGATAGAAGCTAAATACACAAAGAGAAACGAACATATAACAATACAAAGGTAAGCAAGCACCGATAGCCTGAGTGCTCGCATGCCATACGTTAAGCCAACGCCAAAACTATCCAGACTGACAGCGAAAGCTAGTAAGAATATTGAAAGCCATTCTGCCATATGTCGTAAGCTCCTTTATAGCAACTTTTACGATAGCATATGGCAATAGCCTATCCGAAGGAACACAAATTTCCATTTTATTTTTTACTTAATTAGTTATGGTTGACATACTGGGCAAAAATGCGTTCCGCGACCGGCCACCACTGTCTTTTCAATGGGCCCGGAACATCTTTGACACGGTTCCCCGGCCCTCCCATACACGAATAACTGCTGTTGAAAATAGCCCATCTCTCCATTCCCATTTAAATAAGACCGGACAGAAGTACCGCCTGCTTCTACTGCTTCTTCCAAAGTGGCCTTAATTTCAGCATGCAGGCGCTGCCATTCTTCCTCTTGTAAGTAAGCAGCCTGTCGTTCTGGCAAGATCCCGCTGCGAAACAGGGCCTCATCCACATATATATTGCCAAGTCCCGCTATAATGGATTGGTCCAACAAAACAGTTTTAATATTTCTGCTTGTTTTTTCACAAGCAGCTGGTAAATAAGAAGGAGTAAAATCTAGAGACAAAGGTTCAACTCCTAATTTTTTTAGCGGCTCCTGAGAGAATTCGGCTCCCTTCGGAAAGACATGCATGGTACCAAACTTCCGCACGTCCCGGTACCACAACTCTGTCCCATCTGTAAAATGGAAGCGGACATGTGTATGCTTATCAGGCTCTCCCTCTTTCATCTTATACTTTCCTTCCATTCTCAAATGGGAGACAAGGGTCACTTCATCACATTCAATCAACAAGAATTTGCCTCGTCGCTTAACCTCCTGAATGGTCTGTCCGGCTAAAAGAGAGATGAAAGCTTCCACATCATCCGGCTCTTTTATGATTTTTGCCCATGTTATCGACATCGTATCAATGGTTTTCCCTTTTATAAGTTCCCCTAACGTACGACGGACAGTTTCTACTTCTGGTAATTCCGGCATTCTTCCTCACCCATTTCTACTTCGCTTCAAACCAAGATGGACCATAAGAGACATCAGCTTTAAGAGGCACATCAAGGTCTGTCGTTTGTTCCATCACTTGAGGAACGAGATGCTTCATTCTCTCTAATTCATCTTCTGGAACTTCAAATATTAATTCGTCATGAACTTGTAAAAGCAAGCGGCTGCGTAAATTTTCTTCCAACAATACATATTCTAAATCAACCATCGCTTTTTTGATAATATCTGCTGCTGTCCCTTGAATTGGAGTATTCATAGCCGTACGCTCCGCAAAGCTTCTACGGTTAAAGTTACTGCTCGTTATCTCTGGAAGATATCTGCGTCGATGCATTTGGGTAGTCACGTACCCTTTTTCTCTAGCTTCATCTATTGCTTCTGTCATGTAATTCTGTACTTGCGGGTAGCTTTCAAAATATGCATCAATATACGCCTTTGCTTGTTTGCGTGTAATACCTAACGTCTGAGATAAACCGTAGTCACTGATGCCATAAACGATTCCGAAGTTAACGGCCTTGGCATTTCGTCTCATTTCACTGGTTACTTCATCTTCTTTTACTTGGTATACATCCATGGCTGTTTTTGTGTGAATGTCTCTCTCTTCGTTAAAGGCCGAAACAAGTCGTTCATCTTTTGAAATGTGAGCTAAAACCCGCAGTTCAATTTGCGAATAATCAGCAGCAAGCATGGACCAACCTTGTTCAGAGGGCACAAAGGCCTTGCGAATCTTTCGGCCTTCTTCCAGGCGGATAGGGATATTTTGCAAGTTTGGTTCAGCAGAGCTTAATCGCCCGGTTTGTGTCAGCGCCTGGTTAAACATAGTGTGAATTTTTGAAGTCTCAGGATGTACTACCTTTAACAACCCTTCGATATACGTCGATTTCAATTTTGACACTTGGCGATAATGAAGAAGCTTTGGAATAATCTCATGTTCATTTGCCAGCTTCTCGAGGATATCAGCTGAGGTTGAATAACCTGTTTTCGTTTTCTTTAATACCGGCAGCTCCAATTTTTCAAACAGGATAGGACCCAACTGTTTTGGTGAATTGATGTTGAATGATTCACCCGCAAGCTCATGAATTTCACCTTCAAGCTCAGCAAGCTTTTGCTCTAATTCCTTCCCCATTTTCTCCAGCTGACCTACATCCAGCTGTACGCCGTAAGTTTCCATCTTGGCTAAAATAATAGAGAGAGGCATTTCCAACTTTTTAAACAACACAGATTGTTCATTTGTTTCTAGTTCTTCATTTAATAAAGGAGCAAGCTGTTTCAGCGTATCAGCCTTTCTTGCCAAATGTTCAGCTAATATTTCCCGTTCTGGGGTGGTTTGTTTCGCCCCTTTTCCGTACACTTCATCATCATGGTAAGGAGCAGGAATTTCTTTTCTCTCAGCAATTGCTGTCAATGCATGAGAGGAAGAAGAAGGGTCAATCAAATACGAAGCAATTAAAGCATCAAAATTAACGCCGCGCAACTGAATTCCCCGCCATCCGAGCGAAACAAAAGCACGTTTTGCATCAAATACTTGTTTAAACTGGGTTTCATCTTCGGCCCATTCTCTAAACACTTCGGATGTAAGGGCAGTTTCTACATCTATGTAGTACTTGCCCATTTCATTTACAATAGCAATTCCCCAGATGTCTCCGTTATGATAATTCTCATGCGGCACTTCCACAAGTAACGCAGAAGGAGATTGAAATATGCTTTCCTCCACTGTCTCAACAATTGTAAAGTCGAGAGGGCTTAACTCTTTTTTCTCTGTTTCACCAGAGTCATCGATTGATTGTAACAACGAATTAAATTCAAGCTCTTTAAACAAGCGATATACTTCTCCAGCATCATATCCTTCGTAACCTGTGTCTGTAACCTTAGTTGGCACAGGGGCCTCCGTAAGAATCGTTGCCAGCTCCCTACTCATCTTCGCTTGTTCCTGGTTTTCTGTAAGCCGCTCTTTTAATTTTTTGCCGGAAATATTCTCAATGTTAGCTAACACATTTTCTAAGCTATCGTACTCTTTTAACAGTTTGATCGCAGTCTTTTCACCAACACCCGGTACCCCAGGGATATTGTCAGAACTGTCTCCCATTAAACCTTTCATATCAATTAATTGCAGCGGTGTCAGCTCGTACCTTTCTTTGAACGCCTTCACATCATATGTATCCAGGTTTGTCATACCTTTTCTTGTTAGAGAGACCGTTGTTTTTTCTGTAACAAGCTGAAGCAAATCTTTGTCTCCACTAAAAATACGAACTGTAAAGTCTTCAGCTTCGGCTTGTTTTGCTAATGTGCCGATAATGTCATCGGCTTCATATTGGTCAACTTCAACATGGGAGAGGCGGAAGGTGTCTAATAGTTTCCGCAAAAGTGGCAGCTGTTCTGATAATTCATGCGGCGTCTTTTCTCTTCCGCTTTTGTACTCCTCGAACGTCCCATGCCGAAATGTCGTCTTCCCCGCATCGAAAGCCACCAGCATATGGCTTGGCTTTTCTTCCTCCAGCACTTTTAACAGCATGGTTGTAAAACCATAGACCGCGTTTGTGTATACACCTTTATCGTTGGTAAGCAGCGGCAACGCATGAAAGGCTCGAAAAGCAACGCTATTGCCGTCCACTAAAACTAGTTTCTTCATTAGATAGCTCCCTTCTCGTACATGTCTGCTCTTAATTTGCACATGGTCTTTTTATTTTATCATACGACCACGCTCCAGTAGAAAAACCGGCTCCTTTCACAATGGAAAAGAACCGGTTTTTTGTTAGTCGGTATAGCCCATTAATATTCGAGCATACGGTGAATCAGCTGGTAATACAATTACCGTCTCATCATCAATGGTTACTTCATAGCTTTGTAGTGTGCGATAAAATTCGTAAAAATCATTATCTACACTATATGCATCATTGTAAATAGCGGCAGCTTCTGCTTCTCCTCCACCGCGAATTTCTTCGGCATCTGCCTCTGCTTCGGCCACCATTTCCTGTACTTCCCGGTCGGTTTCTGCTCGAATCCGAGTAGCTTCGGCATCTCCTTCAGATAAATATTCTTGAGCAATTGATTCACGTTCTGAGATCATTCGGTCGTGAATGGCCCGTTCATTATCTTCCGGTAAATCCGTTCGCTTAATACGAACGTCGGTAATTTCAAGGCCGTATGAATCACGCTCGAGCATTTCATTCACGCGATCGCGAATATTTTCATTAATATCTCCTCGGGCCGACTCCTCTTCGTTAATGATTTCATCATATTCCATTGTCCCGAGTTCTGAACGCAGGACAGAATTAATAAAGTTGGCCATGATCGACTCTGCGTTTTGAATCGTACGTGCATTGGAAATCATCTCTCCTGGGTCACTCACTTGCCAGACAGCGTAATTATCTACGAGCATTCGCTTCGTGTCACTAGTTGTGATTTCGGTAGGTTCCACATCATAACTCATTTGATGGCGCGGCAGCGACTCTACCGTTTGAATGAATGGCACTTTCATTTTAAGGCCTGGATCATCTTCAATTCGGATCACTTCACCAAACTGACGGACCACCTTATATTCGTTCTGCTCAACGATAAACATATTGGCGATGAAGATAATGACTGCAGCCACTAAACCTATCACAACAAGAGCAAGCTTAATCCACTTTCCATAGCCGCCAGGAGGCTGCTTTTCTTTTAAATCCACTATATTATCTGTCATTAGCTGCCGCCTCCTTGTGCTCCACTAGGCTGGTTATCTAGCGGACGTATCGGCAAATAATTCACGGTATCGTTATTGCTGTCCATAATGTAAATTTCTGTGCCAGGCATTACTTTTTCTAGGGTCTCTAAGACGAGACGCTGACGTGTAACCTCAGGGTCGTTTACGTATTCATCATATAATTCAGTAAAGAGCATCGCTTCGCCGCGTGCGGTTTCCACCCGCTCTGCTTCTTCACCTTGTGCCCGGGAAATGATAGCATCGACTTCACCTTCAGCTTCATTCATTTCCTGATTGCGATAACGATTTGCTTCATTGATCTTCGTCAGCCGTTCTTCTCTCGCATCTGTTACACGCGTAAATGCTTGCCGAACTTCCTCTGTTGGCAATTCAATATCTTGCAGTTTGGCATCTAAGACCGTGATTCCAATTTCACGCTTTTCAATCAGCTTACTTACATTTTCAAACACTTCGGCCTCTATTTCGGCTCGACGGTCTGTTAACACGTCATCAATTTCTGACGTTCCTACTACTTCCCGGAGCGAAGCTGAAGTAGCGTTATAAAGAATGGTTTCTGGCTCTTGTGCGTTAAATAAGTATTGACTTGGGTCTGTGATCCGCCATTGAACGACGAGGTCTGCAAATACTATGTTTTCATCCCCGGTAATCATTTTAGCTTCATCTATATAGTCGGTTACTTCCCCATCTTCTTCTTCATAACCAACACGGGTGCTTTGTGTTGAGACTTCTAATGTTTCTACACGTTGAATCGGCCATGGCAATTTAAAATTAAGACCAGGCTCTGAAACGGTCTGATCAACTTGGCCAAAGGTGATAACAGCGGCCTCTTCAGACTCATCGACGGTATACCAGCCTGTGATCAGAAACAAGGCTAAAATAACAATACCAATCAAAGCACAAAGGCCTAAGACCAGTTGTTTCACGGTAACCATTTTCTCTTCTCCCCCTTACAATTTTTCACTTTTTATATAGGAACCCTTACCTACATTCTTCGCTATTTTATAGCAATCTTTTTTATTATAGTACAAAAAAAACAAATAACCTATGATTCTTCCAATTTTTTTTTAAAATAGGGAGTTTGGCACGCCCCTATTCATTGTTGTACAGCTTTATTTCAATCGTTTCCTTCCTCCTTCTTCCATCTGACTCTTTTTCTACATTTTTAAATACGTCGGAGTGTAGGAGAACGTTTCACTCATAGTGAAACCAATTTTAAGAGAACGTTTGTATGAAACATTGTTGAGAGGCTTTATTTAAGACCATTGAGGCTCTTAATAGGGTTGATTGAAGCGAAGGAGGCGTGGCCTCAGCAAGAACAGAACCATAAAAAAACGAGAGCATGGGGGGTGCTCTCGCCTACAATAGGGGATAGGCATCCTACTATGAGTAACATCATAAGAGGCGCCGTTCGATCTTATCATAGCAATTTATTTTGAAGGCCGTATTAACTATACGTTAAGAATGTGTAAATCTACCTTATAAAAAACGTTGCCGATTAAACGTAAGAGTAAAGCGAGTCCCATAAGATATAGTGCTTTCCACTTCAATTTTTCCTCCATGAGCATCTGTTAAATGTTTTACGATAGCAAGACCTAACCCAGTGCCTCCCGAATTTCGACTGCGGGCTTTATCCACACGGTAAAACCTTTCGAAAATCCTTGGAATCTCTTCTTCTGAAATTCCTTCACCGGTATCTACTACAATAATCTCAATTTCTTCGGCTTTTCCGTTGACAGCCACATTAACTTTACCTTCTTCAGGTGTATAAGCAATGCTGTTATTGATAAGGTTAATCAAGATCTGCTTTAACCTGGCTGAATCACTTTCAAACCAGGTATCACCAGAGATCGTCATATCCAATTCAATCTGCTTGGTCTGTGCTTTCGGTTTTAATAACTCAGCCACTTCTACTGCTACTGTTTCGGCTTCAACCCAGCCCCAATTTAATTGAAAATACTCTTGTTCTATTTTGGAAAGTTCCAACAGGTCTGTAATTAAATCCTGCAGCCTATCACTTTCTTTCCATATAATATCTAAAAACTGCTCCCGCAACTCAGGTGTTTCCATAGCTCCATCAAGTAATGTCTCAGCAAATCCTTTTAAGGAAGTGACGGGAGTCTTTAATTCATGCGAAACATTTGCTACAAAATCTTTTCTAATTTGTTCCAGTCGTTTAAGCTCAGAAATATCATGAAGCACAATGACTACTCCTCGAAGCTTCGAATCCGCACTCATGATCGGCGCACCGTGCAAATCATAATGGCGCATTTCAATTGAGCCTCTTACTGAAATTTGGCCATGGTAACTTTCTTCCGTAATAAAAATTTGCTGAATAGCTTGAACAACATCCTGGTCCTTAATGACTTCGTAATAGGTTTCATCTAACCAAGCGCTCACATCTGCTTCAAAAATTTCATGACACGCTCGGTTGATCAGCGTTATATCCCCCCGATGATCAATAAAAAACAGACCACTGCCCATATTCTCAATTAACGTTTTCAAACGTTCCTGCTGACTTTGATAACTTGCTGTAATCTGGTCCAGATTGTAAGCTAGCGCATTAACCGACTGTGTCAGTTCCCCAATTTCATCAGCAGATTGTTCATACGTACGTGCCTTAAAATTTCCTTTGGCTAATTCGTGAGCCACTTTTGTTACTTGACCAATTGGCTTTGTCAATTGGTTGGTGATCCGATAAGTTAATACTACAATTAAAATAAAAGCAACCGTAAATGTAATACCGATAAACATCCATATATTTTGATTCACATAATTAAATTCTGCTGTCGGCATGCCAAGACGCAGGTACCCTTGTGGTTCCTCTGTAGACCCAATCGGCTGAACAGAAAACATGAGCTCTTCTCCACTAGCTTGACTTTCGCGAACATAGCCTCCCTCGCCATTTTCTAAAGCTTCCAGATTTTCTGGTGGCGATCCGTTTTCTTCTAATCCAACCCGTGCCTCTTCTGTATCTTCAATAATGTAACCGTCTTCCGTTAACAATGTCACCCTTAGGTCTAAGCGTTCGCCAACTTGCTCAGTTAATACTTCAAGCCCCTCATCTTCCATACCGTGGTCTTCAAAGGTTAAAGCTGCTAACTCTGCTTCTTTTGATAACCGTTCAGAGAGTTGGTCTACATAAACATCTTCAACGAGTTGAGCAATCAAAAACCCTAATGCTGATAGCACAAAAAATATGACAATAACCATGCCGCTGACTAAACGAGTACGAAATTTCATCATCGTTTAAACGGTTCCTCTAATTTATAGCCCAACCCGCGAATCGTTTTAATGTAAATCGGCTTTTTGCTGTTCGGTTCAAATTTATCCCGGAGATGACTGATATGAACATCAACGATCCTAGTATCTCCTACAAATTCATAATTCCAAACTGCATTTAATAACTGATCTCTTGTTAGTACCCTGCCTTTGTGATGAATAAGGTAGAGCAATAGTTCAAACTCCTTAGGTGTCAGATCCACCGGGTTGCCTTCAAAATACACTTCATAATTATGTGGGTACAGTGTGAGGCTGCCTAGATGTATGACTTCCTCATCCTCTTTTTCTTTCCCACCTGCGGGCAAGTGCTCCACTCTTCGCAAAATCGCCCGCACTCTAGCTGTTAATTCCCGAGGACTAAATGGCTTTGTCATATAATCGTCAGCACCTAGTTCTAAACCAAGCACTTTATCGAATTCATCGTCTTTAGCAGTTAACATTAGAATAGGAACAGATTGGTTATACTGACGGACTTGTCTACACACTTCCAGCCCATCCAACTCAGGAATCATCAGGTCGAGAACGATTAAATCATAGGAGATTTTCTTAGCTTTTTCTAATGCCGTTTTTCCGTCCATAGCCGTATTCACTTCATAACCGGATTGCTCTAAATTATAAGTAAGCAGGGTGATAATTGACTCTTCATCATCTACAACAAGCAGCTTTTGTGTCATTTGTTTGACGCCTCCGTTTTCCTTCACGACACGTGAATCTGTATTAGAACGGCGGGCCTCTTATGTTAACCCGTTGTGAGCTGTTTAATATGAACCCCTATTGTATCTATATTAATATGAAATAACTATATAATTCCCCACAGTTAGTATACTATATTTCCCTTTCTTATGAAATTCGACCTCAGCCCATGTTCGTCATTTTAGTCATCTTTATTTTTTTGCTATTCTGCCGTTTTAAGAAGTTTCTATAACGGGAAGCAGCGTAAGAGAACTCATTTTCCTTACTTATAAAAGCTCTGTTAAAGGTTGTGGTTAACCTTCTGGAAAGGTAGGGCTTCTACGCAATAATCAAGCCTGGTGAGCCTCCGCATTGCATTAGCTAAGAAGGCTGTGTTTAGCCCGTGGAAAAAAAGCCTTCGAAGTAATATCACCTCCTTTTTTACGGAGCCTAAAAAAGTCCTGCACTAAGTGAAGTTCTAAAAGCTAATACGAGGAGGTAAGAAAATGAAGGATTTTTTATCAAAGCTGCTCATCCCAATGAGCATGATTCTCATAGCAGCTGGATGTGGTGATCCGGATGACCCGGATGAAAATGAAAATGAACCAATTGCCGAAAACGATAATGAAGAGGTAGCAGAAGAAGAGGAAGAAGCAGGCGAAGAAGCAAATGAAAATAATAATAAGCAAGAAGAGGCTCCGCACGTTGAAGCCGAACTTATCAATGAAGAGGAAGATGAAATCGGGAATGTCTCTTTCTTTGAAGCAGAGGAAGGAACATTGGTGGTGGCAGATATCGACCAAATTGAGGAAGGACCGCACGGCTTTCATATTCATGAGGAAGCTGCTTGCGACCCAGAAGATGAAGAAGGAGCATTTATGTCTGCTGGAGGGCATTATAATCCGGATGACGAAGAACACCCTCATCATGCCGGGGACATGCCACCGCTTTTTGGAATGAGTGATAATAGTGCGTATATGGAAGTAAAAATGGATGCGTTCGCTCCTGAACAGCTTGAAGAAGATGACGTAGCTGTAATTGTTCATGAAGACCCTGATAATTTCGCGCATATACCTGAACGCTATCAATCCGAAGAAAGTGAAGAGCCCGGAGCAGATGATGAGAGCTTAGATACCGGGGATGCTGGGGATCGTTATGCTTGTGGCGAAGTCAACAGTATAGATGAAGATGAGGATTAAATATGGGCAGTAGAAAACCCGAACCTTTGTATAGAAAGGTTCGGGTTTTCTCATTAAGATGATTTATAGGTGCTATCTTCTAGTGTAGAGCCCTTTTAACCCTTCTCCTTAAGCTAGTTACTTAGGACGGCAGGGAAGACATTACACTTTTTACTGAATCGACAGACTTAGCAAACTCCTGCTTTTCTTCGTCTGTCAAATCCAACTCGATGACTTTCTCAATACCGTCTCCCCCTAAAATGGTAGGGACGCCTACGTACAAGTCACTATACCCATATTCTCCTTCGAGATAAGCAATGGTTGGCAATACACGCTTTTTGTCCTTAACAATAGCTTCAACCATCTCAGTTAAAGCAGCAGCAGGCGCATAATACGCACTTCCATTACCTAGAAGCTGCACAATTTCGCCTCCACCTTTCCGCGTACGTTCAATAATAGCATCAATTCGATCTTGTGGAATTAGCTTTGTAAGTGGCACACCGCCTGCGTTGGAATAACGAATCAGCGGCACCATATCATCACCATGTCCTCCAAGAACAAAACCTTGAATATCTTGGACAGATAAATTCAATTCTTGAGCTACAAACGTACGGAAACGAGCAGTATCAAGTACGCCTGACTGGCCAATCACCCGGTTTTTAGGGAAGCCAGATGCCTGATAAACAGCATACGTCATTGCATCTGCTGGGTTTGTCAATACGATAATATAACAGTCTGGGGAATGCTTTACCACTTCTTTTGTAACAGATTCCATAATCTTTGCATTGGTGTTCACAAGGTCATCACGGCTCATGCCAGGTTTTCTGGCAATACCTGCAGTAATGACAACAACATCTGAACCAGCTGTATCCTCATAACTTGAAGTCCCAGTTACATTCACGTCAGATCCTTCAACAGGAGTTGCTTCTAACATATCAAGCGCTTTTCCTTTTGTCGGATCTTCATTATCTGGAATATCCACAAGCACTACATCGCCAAGTTCTTTTTGTGCTACCATCAGTGCAGTTGTTGCTCCGGTGAAACCAGCACCAATAACAGATACTTTTCTGCGTTTAATGGTCATCTATACTTCCCCCCTGGATTTATAAATTTTCAATTAGCGCATCCGCGAATTCAGAACATTTCACTTCAGTTGCCCCATCCATAAGCCGGGCAAAATCATAAGTAACAACTTTATCGCCAATTGTTTTATCCATCGCTGCAAGCACACGATCTGCAGCTTCAACCCAGCCAAGATGGCGAAGCATAAGCTCACCGGAGAGGATAACAGAAGACGGGTTTACTTTATCCAATCCTGCATATTTTGGAGCCGTTCCATGCGTTGCTTCAAAAATAGCATGGCCTGTCTCATAGTTGATGTTGGCGCCAGGAGCAATTCCTATCCCGCCAACTTGTGCAGCAAGCGCATCAGACACATAATCGCCGTTCAAGTTCATAGTTGCTACCACATCAAATTCTTTTGGACGTGTTAAAATTTGCTGAAGGAAGATATCGGCAATTGAATCTTTAATAATGATTTTGCCGTTTGCTTCCGCTTCATCCTGCTTTTTGTTAGCAGCTTCTTTGCCTTCTTTTTCTACGATTTCATCGTACTCGCGCCATGTAAAGACTTTATCGCCGAACTCACGCTCAGCTAAATCGTAGCCCCAAGCTTTGAAAGAACCTTCAGTGAACTTCATAATATTTCCTTTGTGAACAAGGGTAACACTTGATTTCCCTTCATTAATAGCAAATTCAATAGCAGAACGAACGAGACGTTCTGTACCTTCTTTGGAAACAGGTTTAATGCCAATCCCAGAAGTTTCAGGGAAACGAATGTTTTCAGTTCCCATTTCTTCTTGCAAGAAGTCAATCACTTTCTTTACTTCTGGAGTGCCAGCTTGATATTCGATGCCTGCATAAATATCTTCAGTATTTTCACGAAAAATTGCCATATCTACTTCTTCTGGATGCTTTACTGGAGATGGCACTCCAGTAAAGTGACGTACTGGGCGCAAGCATGTAAACAAGTCCAACTTTTGGCGCAGCGCTACGTTAAGGGAACGAATGCCTCCACCGATTGGCGTTGTAAGTGGCCCCTTAATCGCAATTAAATATTCACGGATCGTTTCAAGGGATTCGTCCGGAAGCCATTCTCCTGTTTGATCATGTGCTTTCCCACCAACGAGAATCTCTTTCCATTCGATTTGTTTCTCGCCATTGTATGCTTTTTCTACAGCTGCATCTAGTACTCGTGAAGCAGCTGCCCAAATATCAGGGCCAATGCCGTCCCCTTCAATATATGGAATAACTGGTTGATTTGGTACATTTAGTTTTCCGTTGCTTTCAGTAATTTTTTCTCCTGCCAATTCAATTCCCTCCTAAATGAAGTATAAAATGTAACTTCTTAATGTATGTAGCGGAAGAGCAGAAGCTCTTCTCGTTACCGCTTTTCCAATGGTATATACGCTTGTTTACCTGGACCAACATATTCTGCGCGTGGTCGAATTAGCCTGTTGTCGGCAAACTGTTCCAGAATGTGAGCCAACCACCCCGAAACTCGGCTAGTAGCAAAGATTGGAGTGAACAAATCATGATCAATTCCAAGACTGTGGTAAACCGAAGCGGAATAGAAGTCAACGTTAGGCGGCAAATTCTTTTCGCGCGTAACAATCTCTTCCATTTTAACCGACATGTTATACCACTTGTCTTCTCCAGTAATCCCTGTTAGTTTCTTGGACATTTCACGTAAATGTTTAGCACGTGGGTCTCCTTGCTTATATACCCGATGTCCAAAGCCCATAATCTTTTCTTTATTGTCAAATGCTTGCTTCAAATACGGTTCGACTTGGTCAACACTGCCGATCTCGGTAAGCATAGCCATTACCCGTTCATTGGCTCCACCGTGAAGCGGACCTTTTAATGCTCCAATTGCAGCTGTAACCCCTGAATAAACATCGGAGAGAGTAGCAACACAAACGCGTGCAGTAAAGGTAGAAGCGTTCAATTCATGGTCAGCATGAAGCACAAGAGCCTTATTAAATGCGTCTACAGATATTTCATCAGGGTCTTCTTCATTTAGCATATACAAGAAGTTTGCCGCAAAGCTTAGACCTTCTTTTGGCTCCACAGGTTCTTTCCCATTACGAAGACGAGCAAACGCAGTCACAATGGTTGGGATTTTGGCCTGAAGACGAATAGCTTTACGCTTATTTGCTTCTTCATTCATTTCATCAGCTTCACTGTCATAAAGACCTAGTTGAGAAACTGCTGTACGTAAAGCTGCCATCGGATGAACCTCATCAATCGGGTACGCTTTCATATAGTCTAATACTTCTTTTGGAACACTCATATTAGCAGCTAAATCTTTCGTCAAATCATCTAGTTCCTCTTTGTTTGGAAGACGTCCATTCCATAACAAGAAAATCACTTCTTCAAATGAAGCATTTTCTGCTAAATCATCGATGTTATACCCTTGATATGTAAGGACATCATCAATGATGGAGCTAACGCTTGACGATGTTGCAACTACCCCTTCAAGACCGCGAGTTGTACTCATGTTCATCTCTCCTTTAATGAGTTGTAACTTTTCTTTTTTTCTTAAAAATCACCATCCGCATGTCAATCAAGCTAGGCTTTTAGCCAGAGGTTACAAGCCTCTTCATGTACATTCATCCATTGCAGAAACATTTCGCTCACTTTTCCTTTTAAACTTATGTAGGCAAAGGATTCAGGAACCCAAAACAATTATAAACAAGTTTTACGGTTTTGTGAATATTTGAACTTCACTCTTTGCATACGCTATCAAAAGTTTCATTTGTCTAACAATTCTGTGCCTTTTTAAACCCCAATGGAAGACACTGCCTCAACAATTTTCATAATCACCCAGGCAATACCAGCGCCTATAAGCGGTCCAACTGCCACTCCATTAAAAAAAGCTACAGCTAAAATCGTCCCAATAATTAAAGCGGCGGTGATGTGAGGATCATTTTGTAACAGTTCCACTCCTCCACGGGCAATCAGGGCTACGGCTATCCCTGCTCCTAGCGCAATCCAAGCATAAGAGGAACGTACCGCTTCCTGAAGTTCTTTAAACCCTATTTCACCTGTAACAATGGGAATAAGCACAGCTATTGTTAATACAGTTACTCCAATTTGAATACCTCGTTCTTCCATAAAAGGAAAAACACGGTCCCCTAAACCAACCCACTTAAGAATAAGCAATATGGCAATAGCAGCAATGAGGGTTTGATTCTTACCAATTAAACCAATCGCAAGTAAAATGAGCAAAAAATAAGTCGGTTGTGTAAACACACGTCTTGCCGTCCTTCCACTAGCTGTCCCATCTTTTATCCTAGCATAATTTTCAGTAATTCTCCATCAGTATGATAAAGAAAAAAAGAGAGTACTCAGTTGCTGCTTAAATTTTATAAGTTTTATTACATTGAATTATACTTACACCTTTAGCATTATAGACTTTTCCTCATTACATGCAGAGAATTGTAAATGGTCGCTGTTGATTTCATCAGTCATTTCCCTGCCATCTATCTTATGCTTATCTCTAAGAGTCTCGAAGGCAGGGGATTTTCCAACACCGTTACTTTCTGCGTACGACAATATAACTTCCATTCTTAGCCATCCGTTCAAAAGCTTGCTTCAACATTCCTTTCACAAAGCTTCTAGTAAATGGAATAAGAAGAAAAAATCCAATAAGGTCAGTTACGAACCCTGGCGTCAGTAAAACAACGCCACCAATTAAGATACAGATGCCGTCAATCAGTAAATCGCCAGGTACTTCGTTATTTTGCATTTTTAATTGCGAAGTTCGCAGCGCATTTAAACCTTCCCGTTTAGCTAGCCAAGCTCCTACTACACCAGTAAGTACAACAAGAAATATAGTTGGCCATACCCCAATCCACTGCCCAAACGAAATTAATATAATCATTTCTACCGTCGGCACCACTAGAAGTAAGAGTAACAGTATACGCCCCACATTTCTCAAACCTTTCCCTTTTTACATCCGCAAAATTTCTGATCGGCTTTCCTTTAGCATCAAACTGGTTCCTTCCACCTTAAAGATGCCTTAATTAGGAACGCATTGTTAAACGTCGTTGATAAAGTTTGCTTCAATTCGCCCAGTTTCACGACAAGCACAATACCTTCCACTTCAACCTACATTAAATTTAAAATTCAACCTCGTTTTTTACAGAACTAATATGAAAAAGAAGAGGCCTCTGCCTCCTCTTTCTCCTTACATCATTATAAAACACTTGCATGCCCTTTGTACAAATCTCCACGCGCTCCATCAACAGTAACTTCTATACCTTCTTCTATGATAGAGACGGCACCTTCCACTCCAACGATAACAGGAATGCCTAAATTCAAGCCTACAACGGCTGCGTGGGAGGTCAAACCGCCTTCTTCCGTAATAACTGCAGCTGCTTTTTCAAAAGCGGGCATCATGTCTTTATCTGTCCCTAGGGTGACTAGAATGTCTCCCTCTGTCACTTTATCATTTGCTTCCTTGGCATTACGCGCAAGCACAGTTCGACCAGCGGCTGTTTGGCGGCCGATTCCTTGGCCCTTTGCCATGACCTCTCCAATTACATGAACTTTTAAGATATTAGTAGTACCCGTTTCACCTACCGGCACTCCCGCGGTGATTACCACAAGGTCACCGTGGCTTACTATACCAGATTTGATGGATTCGCTAATGCTAATATCCAACATTTCGTCAGTCGTTTCTGCTTTTTCACTATGGAGCGGAGTCACTCCCCAAACTAGTGACAATCTTCGTACGACACGTTCATCGCTTGTCACAGCAATAATTGGTGATTTCGGACGGTATTTAGAAACCACTTTTGCTGTATAACCGCTTTCGGTAGCTGTAAGAATGGCACCTGCTTCAAGTTCCAAAGCAGTATTTGCAACCGCTTGGCTAATGGAGTTTGTAATGGTTTTACGACTTCTCTCACTGCGTTTAGAAAGCATTTCTTCATAGTTTAATGCGGATTCGGCATGAATCGCGATCTCACTCATTGTATGCACAGCTTCTACTGGATAATCTCCCGCAGCGGTTTCACCAGATAACATTGTAGCATCAGTTCCATCAAAAATAGCATTTGCAACGTCACTTGCCTCAGCTCTTGTAGGCCGTGGATTTCTTTCCATAGAGTCAAGCATTTGAGTAGCAGTAATAACAGGTTTCGCCAAATTATTGCAGTGCTTGATTAACTGTTTCTGAACAAGCGGCACTTCTTCAGGTGGAATTTCTACCCCCATATCCCCACGGGCAACCATAAGGCCATCTGATACTTCAAGGATCTCCTCAATGTTATCAATACCTTCTTGGTTTTCAATTTTAGGGATGATTTGAATATCCTCTACTCCATGGTCTTCGAGCAATCCTCGAATTTCAAGAACATCAGCTGCACGCCGTACAAAAGAAGCTGCAATAAAATCAACTTCTTGTTCGATCCCAAAGCGGATATCAGCTGCATCTTTTTCTGTAATCCCCGGCAGGCTGAGACTTACGTTAGGGAGATTTACTCCTTTTTTATTTTTTAACAGTCCGCTGTTCAGTACAGTAGTATGTACGTCACGTCCTTCAATTGAAGTAACTTCTAATTCAATCAATCCATCATCAAGCAGAATTTTTGATCCAATATTTAGATCATCAGCAAGTCCTTCATACGTAACGGCAATACGCTCAGAGGTACCTTCAATATCTTCCGGTGTAACGATCAAGGATTGCCCTTTTTCTAATTCAACGCCCCCGTCTTTCATCGTACGCGTCCGAACCTCCGGACCTTTTGTGTCCAACAAGATACCTACAGTCTTACCTGCTTCTTTTGCTGCCGCACGTATATGCTTGATTCTTGTTGCATGTTCGTCATAATCCCCATGTGAGAAATTAAGTCTAGCTACATTCATTCCTGCCTCAATCAGCTTTTTGAGAGTTTGCGGGTCTTCACTAGCAGGCCCAATCGTACTTACAATTTTTGTTTTTCGCATACTGTCCCTCCTCAAAGATTTCATCTGATTTTTAGATAGATAATTGATTCGAAAGCTCGTACATCGTTTTATCAATGGAATGAGCTTGCGCCAACGCTTCACTAATTCCGGCATAAGTGACTTGGTTGTTTTGTATCCCTACCATGTGTCCAGATTCGCCATCTAGTAACAATTCTACAGCTTTTGCCCCTAATCGGCTAGCTAATACCCGGTCATAGGCTGACGGAGATCCTCCTCTTTGAATGTGTCCAAGCACAGTTACACGCGTCTCAAACCCAGTTTCATCTTGAATGCGCTGCCCTACTTCAGGTCCGCTGCCTACTCCTTCAGCCAGTACAATGATACTATGTTTTTTACCTCTTTCATTTCCACGTTTTAAACGATCGACTACCTGCTCCATTTCATACGATGCTTCCGGGATCAAAATAGTTTCTGCTCCATCTGCGAGGCCGGACCAAAGCGCAATATCACCCGCGTCACGCCCCATTACTTCCACAACGTAAGTTCGTTCATGAGAAGTTGCCGTGTCGCGAATTTTGTCAATGGCATCAATAACAGTATTTAAGGCAGTATCAAAGCCGATTGTGTAATCTGTAAATGGTATGTCGTTATCGATGGTACCAGGGACACCAATAGTAGGAACACCTAGCTCGGCTAGTTTTTCAGCCCCGCGAAAAGATCCGTCTCCACCAATAACCACTACACCTTCTATGCCATGTTCTTTTAACATTTCAACGCCTTTTTCACGGCCTTCTGGGGTTAAGAATTCTTCGCAGCGGGCGGTATTAAGCATCGTACCTCCACGATGAATAATATCTCCTACTGAGCCAATCCCCATCGGCTCAATGTCGCCTGTTACTAAACCGTAATATCCGTATTTAATGCCATATACCTCTACGTCATGATAAATTGCTTTACGTACTACGGCACGAATAGCTGCATTCATTCCTGGTGAATCCCCGCCGCTCGTTAAAACGCCGATTTTTTTCATATTTTTTAGCCTCCTTAAGAACAATACTCGTGGATAACAAGATACCATTCTTCACTATTTTAGACAAACAAATACAAAAAGTGTTAATACATCACTCTATTGCCTGTACTTATTCTTTTCTTTCTCTATATGATACAGTAAAAACCGTTGGCTGTAACGGGGGAAGAAATAAGTAAACGTTTACTTCTAATGAAAACTTGTACATACAACGAGCCATCTTCATGCTTATAATGATTTGGGGATATTAGCCTATTTTTTGCAACACTATATGTAGTTTTAACCGTCTTCCATAAAATATTTTACACTTTTTAAAGAAAGATGGAAAAGAAAGCAATTTAACAATATAGGCATGCCAAAAACAGCTCTACGTTAGCAACAAATAAAGTCAGAATGGAGAAGAGCAAGAGGCAAAAGTCACCAAAGCCTCCAGTGAAAGAAAAACTCTATAGACCAAGAAGGAGCTGCCCCTTTTTGGGACAACTCCTTCTAGAAGTTAAGCGAGGCAGAAGTCTCTTCTGAGATCGCTCCGATTTTACGAAATTTTTCATATCTATGTTCAATTAATTGCTCTGGCCCCATCGAGCTCAAATGAGCAAGGGAAGATTGTAAAACCTCATCAATGCGGGCTGCCTGTTCATCTACGTTATCATGAGCGCCGCCTCGCACCTCCGCTATCATCTCATCAATAATGTTTAACTCCTTCAAGTCAGGAGCTGTTATTTTCATTGTCTCCGCAGCTCGTTCAGCATACGCAGAATCTTTCCACAGGAGAGCTGCCGCCCCTTCTGGAGAAATAACGGAGTACGTAGAATTCTCTAACATATGAATATAATTGCCAATGCCAAGGCCAAGCGCACCTCCGCTTCCGCCTTCACCAATTACAATACAAACCACCGGAACTTTTAACCCAGCCATTTCTAACAGGTTACGGGCAATCGCTTCACTCTGCCCTCTTTCCTCAGCCGCTCGCCCCGGAAATGCTCCTTTTGTATCAATAAAGCAAATAATTGGCCGTTTAAACTTCTCTGCTTGTTTCATTAATCGCAAGGCTTTCCGATAGCCTTCCGGATGGGGCATGCCAAAGTTCCTGTGTAAATTCTCTTTTGTATCTTTCCCGCGCTGATGGCCAATCACTGTAACGGGCTGGCCATTATACCTTGCAATTCCACCGACAATGGCCGCATCATCACCATAGACACGGTCGCCATGTACTTCAAGAAAGTCATCGAATAAGCGTTCAATATAATCCAAGGTTGTCGGGCGTGCTCCATGTCTTGCGATTTGCACACGCTCCCAGGGAGCCAGTTCGTCGTAAACTTTTTCTTCGAGCTGGGCCAGCCTTTCTTCAAGCTCCTTGATTTCATCACTTAGGTCAAGGTCTTGGTCTGTGGTAAAAGATTTCAATTCTGCAATTTTTTCACGAAGCTGGACCACGGGTTCTTCAAAAGGTAAATGTCCGCTCATTTTTTCACCCCCTAGCTGTTGTTATGGTTTTTTGAGTGAACTTCTAATATGGTTGTAAGTACTTGCTTTAACTCTTTGCGAGATACGACTTTATCAAGTTGACCATGTTCTAGCAGAAACTCTGCCGTTTGAAAATCATCAGGCAATTCTTGCCGAATCGTTTGTTCAATTATTCGACGCCCGGCAAAACCAATCGTTGCCTGAGGTTCGGCGATATTATAATCTCCTAGTGAAGCGAAGCTTGCAGACACACCGCCTGTAGTAGGGTGCGTTAAAACAGAAACAAATAGTACTCCTGCTTGGTCTAGTTTCTCCAAAGCTGCGCTCGTTTTAGCCATTTGCATTAAACTTAAAACGCCTTCCTGCATTCGCGCTCCACCTGATGCACTAAACAGAATAAACGGCAAGCGTTCTTTTTCTGCCACTTCGATAGCACGAGTAATCTTTTCGCCAACTACAGATCCCATACTGCCCATTCTAAACCGAGCATCCATCACTCCAATGATGAGAGCATGCCCATTAACTGTAGCTTTCCCCGTTACAACGGCTTCATTAATTCCCGTTTTTTCACGGTCTTTATCCAACTTTTCCTTGTAGTCAGGAAACGCTAACGGATCTGTAGAAGTAAGCTCCTGATCAAACTCTTGAAAGGAACCTTCATCACAAAAGTCATCAATCCGTTCTTTACTAGAAAGCGGGAAGTGGTGTCCGCAAGTTTGACAAATCATTTGATGCTTACTTAGTTCTTTAGAATAGACAATAGTTTTGCATGAAGGGCATTTTGTCATCACGCCATCGTTCATCTTCCGCGGCTGTTGGCGTTCCGAAGGGATCGTCGCATATTTACGTTTTTTAGTAAAAAAATCTTTAAACACGGTCTACACCTCTTTTTCACTTCAGGTCAACTGAATTCGAAACAAATGAGAGCAAACGTAGAACGAAAGTGCTCTTATTTGCTTCTATTGTCTTAACCTTATTGCACGGCTTGTCCAAATTCACTTAGCCTCATTCAACATAGAACACAACGTAATGATAACAGAAAACCCCAGCTACTTTATATTGTAAAAACAGCGTATCATGCTTGTACAAAAAAGCAAGGAGCGAGTTTCGACGTTTCTAAACAAAAACGGGGCAAAAATTGAAATCAGAGGCATGGACCTATTTTTGCGTTCAATAACAAGTTGACCTCTTTCTCTAAAATAAACTATGTAATAGCAGGGAACGGAGCGTTTACTTCTCTACTACATACAAGCAGAGATCTTCCCTATCTTTTGTTTCCTGCTTTCATTTTATTAGTATATATCACTGCTACAATCTTATAAAAGTGCTACTTGATACCAATCCTCATGCTAAAATGCGCTATTTTGTAGATGCGCACTCAATTCTTCCACCGCTTTAGCTGCGTCACGCTGCAAGACCGCTTCATAGATCCGTTCATGTTCATATAATGATAATATTGGCCGGCCGCTGCGTGCCAACGATTCTTCAAGTGCTGCTTTGCTGTATTCCACAAGTGGAATCCAAATATGGTGTAACAAATGGTTATGACTGCATTTAACTAACATGCTGTGAAAAAGATAATCTTCTTCAACAGGTGTTTCACCTTTTTCTACTTTCTTACGGTAGTCGTTTAAAACAGCTTTCCATGCTTCTAAATCTTCTATACTCGCCCGCTGGCATGCAAGCCGAATTGCTTCTTTTTCCACAATTAAGCGGGTCTCGCCCAGGTCTTCTCTGGCTTTATCTTCTTTTAAAATAAATGAAGCAATAATTTCTACAAGCCGTCGGCCACCCGCAGCTTTAATGTACGTTCCGCCGCCAGGCCTGGTTTCAATCAATTCAAGTAATTCCAGTGCTCGCAGGGCTTCACGCACGGAAGAGCGACCGACATCAAGCCGGTCGCTTAGTTCACGCTCTGATGGAAGACGATCTCCACTTTTAAGATCATCAGCATGTATCAAGTAGTTAATTTCTTTTAACACTTCTAAGTACATCTTATCTGAACTTTGCGTCACTTCCGTTCACCTGCTTCCCTATCTACGGAGCTGTACGATCTTTTACTTATTCTTCCTTGCCGATTGCAGACATTTCGATTGTCCGCTTTTCTACCTCTTGCGGATCAACATTTTTTCTGGCTACGCCTGTTTCCATTGCTGTTTTTGCCACAGCTGCTGCCACTGCAGGAGCGACTCGCTCGTCAAATGGGGCAGGAATGACATAGTCTTCATTAAGTTCATCTTCTGCAATAAGATCAGCGATAGCATAAACTGCAGCTGTCTTCATTTCTTCGTTAATATGGGTAGCATTTACATCCAGGGCTCCTCTAAAGATACCTGGAAAAGCAAGTACATTGTTAACCTGATTTGGGAAATCAGAACGGCCTGTCCCAATTACGCTCGCTCCAGCCTCCTTGGCATCTTCTGGCATAATTTCAGGTACAGGATTGGCCATTGCAAAAATAATAGGGTTATCATTCATCGATTCAACCATTTCTTTGGTTAAAGCACCCTCAACGGAAACCCCGATGAATACGTCCATCCCTTCAATGACTTCGCTGAGGGATCCTGTTTTTCCATCTTTATTCGTGACTTTGGCGATTTCTTCTTTGACATCGTTCATGCCATTTGTACGGCCTTCATAAATGGCACCTTTTGAGTCACAAAGAATAATATCCTTTACGCCCATACGACGGAGAAGTTTAATAATAGCAATTCCAGCCGAGCCGGCCCCATTCGCTACGACCTTAATTTCAGATAAAGATTTCCCAGATAGTTTCAGGGCATTAATTAAACCTGCAAGCGTAACAATGGCTGTGCCATGCTGATCATCGTGAAAGACTGGAATGTTAGCTTCCTTTTTTAAACGTTCTTCAATAATAAAGCAATTTGGTGCTGCAATATCTTCTAAGTTCACACCGCCAAAGTTAGGCTCCATCAATTTCACTGTATTAACAATCGTATCAACATCTGAAGTACTTAAGCAGATCGGAAACGCATCAACACCTGCGAAAGACTTAAACAGGACAGCTTTTCCTTCCATAACAGGTAACGCTGCTTCTGCTCCAATGTTACCTAAGCCTAAAACTGCACTGCCATCGGATACGACAGCTACCATGTTGCCTTTCATCGTATACTCAAATACTTTCTGTTTATCATCGTAAATCTCTTTACAAGGTTCAGCAACTCCAGGAGAATACGCCAAGCTTAATTCCTTAGCATTTCTTACTGGAATCTTCGCTTTGGACTCTAGTTTCCCTTGTTTAATCCGGTGAAGATGCAGTGCTTCTTCCCTCGTTGTTGGCACACGCCCCACTCTCCTTCTTTCTTTCGCAGCTATTTATAGTTTGATGTACGAAATTGGTCTGACCAATTTCAAACTGTACTAATTATAACAAATTGAGTGATGTTATTCACCCTTTAGGCTTTTTGAATTTTAATTTGTTCCTCGTCAAATAACTGAGTAAGCCTCTGAAAAAAACCAGAGCTGCCGTCAACATGCTTATGAGCTGGTAGTCGGTAAGCCTGCTTTTTTTCTTCATAGTATAAAGTAATCGGTACTGGGCCCCGATGCAAATCAATTAACCTATCCAATTTGGCAAGGGTTCCTCTGACTTGATCAGCAGCTTCTACTTTTACATAAATCATTTCCTTGCTCCGGGCTTTTAGCCACTCTAAAGAGAGAATTTCTTTTGCAATGATTTTCTCTTCATTTGCACGTGTATCCACTTCCCCTTTTATAAGGATTGGCTGTTTTTCTTCAATGAATGCACGGACCTCTCGGTAAACATCAGGAAACACAACGATCTCCACGTCTTTCTCTCCGTCTGTTAAAACGAGAAAAGCCATAGGTTGGCCGGTTTTGGTACGAATCTGGCGAATGCTTTCAACCAGTCCCACCGCTTTAACAGCTGATTTTTTGGGCAAGGTTGGAAGATCTCGTAATGGCGTAAGATCTATTTTCTCTAAAAGCGTTCGATACATACTTAACGGGTGATCACTTAGATAGTACCCCGTTGCTTCGCGTTCTGCTTCTAGTTTTTCTAAAAAGGAGTAAGGGTCAGTTTCGGCGTACCGAAACGCCGTGTCTGCACTACCAAATAAACTCCCAACGTCTTTATGAAAATCAGCAAATTCTCTCGCACGGTCAAGGGAAGCCAAAAGGGTCGTCCGTTCCATATTAAAATCATCAAATGCTCCAGCCTTGATTAAAGAAATCAAGCCCTCGCGGGTAAGCGGCGCTGCTTCCAAACGAAGAAACACATCCAAAAAATGTGTAAATGGCTGCTTGTCGCGTTCCGTAATAATCGCCTGGGCTGTTTTTTCGTTCACATGGCGGATAGCTGTTAAAGGCCAGCGCAATCCATTATCCTCAGGGAGAAATGATAAGTGGCTGCGGTTGATAGAAGGGGGGAGAATAGTATATCCTTGCCGTTTCATTTCTCGGATCACTGCATTTATTTTTTCATCATTTTGCCTGACATTTGTGAGTAAGGCTGCATAAAAAATAAGCGGATAATGAGCTTTAACGTAAGCCAATTGATATGCAATTTTGCTGTATGCGACAGCATGACTGCGATTAAATCCGTAATTTCCAAACCTCACAATCCATTCGTAAACTTGAAGAGCGGCCTGGTCGTCATATCCTTTTTCTTCGGCCCCTGCTAAAAACCGTTCACGCATTTCCTCCATTGCCGCTTGGTCTTTTTTACTTACTGCCCTTCTTAATAAGTCAGCCTCACCAAAACTAAAACCACCCATTACATTTGCAATTTGCATGACTTGTTCTTGATAGACCATGACTCCGTATGTATGGGCTAAATACGGCTTAAGGTCTGGATGAGGCCAGGAAGGTTTAACTTTTCCGTGCTTCCCATCAATATACACAGGAATCTGCTCCATTGGCCCTGGCCGGTACAAGGCATTAACAGCTACAAGATCTTCAAACTCCGTTGGTTGCAAACGCTTTAACACGTTTTGCATTCCACTTGACTCAAATTGGAATATCCCAAGCGTTTCTCCTTTAGCCAACAATTTAAATGTTTCAGGATCCTCTAATGAGAGATCCGCGGGCGAAAAAGGTTTTCCTGTCAGCTGTTGGACAAAAACAGCCATTTGTTCGAGCAAGGTTAAGTTGCGCAAACCGAGGACATCCATTTTTAATAACCCTTTTTCTTCTAGAATTTCCATTGGATACTGGGTAACAGCAGCTGGTGCTTGCGAATCGGGAAGTTCAAGAGGTACGTGTTTAGACAAAGGATCGTGGCTTAAAATAACCCCCGCCGCATGAATAGAGGCATGACGAGGAAGCCCTTCGATTCCGACAGCCAAGCTGAACACTTGTTGGGTCGCTTCATCCTCTGTCATCCACTTTTTAAACCCTTCATCGCTATAGGCTTCTTTTAGAGTGGGTACGCCCTTTGGCAAGGCCTTGATAATCCGGTCCGCTACATACCGCGGGGCGTCAGTCATCCTAGCGGTATCCCGCAAGGCTGCGCGGTATCCAAACGTACCAAACGTAATGATTTGCGCTGCATAATCATCCCCATATGTTTCAATCAAATAGCGAATCACTTCTTCCCGTCGATGGTCAGGGAAATCAACGTCAATATCTGGCATGGACACCCGCTCTGGATTTAGAAATCGTTCAAACAATAAATTAAACTGCAAAGGATCCACATCGGTAATGTATAAGACGTAAGCAACAAGCGATCCAGCTGCTGAACCACGGCCTGGCCCAACTAACATCCCCTTTCTTTTTGCAAAACGTACCATATCCCAAACGATGAGAAAATAATCAGCATAGCCCATTCGCTCAATAACCTCTAGCTCATACTTGAGCCGGTCCTGTACCTGTTCTGAAGGCTGGCCATATCTTGCCTTCATGCCAGTATAAGTTAGTTTCTTTAATTGATCTGAAGCAGTTGTGGCTGCATCTAATGGATAAACAGGAAGCGGCATTTGTTCATCAACCGTCTTCACTTGACAGCTTAACGCCACCTCTAAGGTTCGTTCCTTTAATTCTTTGCTAAAGCCTCCAACTACCTCTTCCGCTTTTTCAAAACTAGTTTCAAGCTCAAGTTCCGATTGCTCCATTTGCTGAAAAGCCTTGTTCTTACGAATGGCTTCAAGTAATTTTCTTACTTGTTTATCTGCTTCTTTAAGCTGATGTATATTACTGCTTAATACAAATGAACAATTTTTTTCTCTTCCCCAATTCAACCACTTTTTTTCTTCTTCAGACTTTTGCACAAGCACAGGGTCAACTTCAAAAAATAACTGCCCTGGGGGAATAACAGTCTGCAGAGCTTCTACTAGCTGCCCGGCTTTATTTATATCACCTGCCCGCCAATGCACAGCAACCTCACTATCTGCATGGGGAACAATTACGAACAAACCTTCTAATTGGGCAGCAAGCTCTTGCAAATAAATGGGAGCTTCTGTAGAGGTTCGTACTTTTGTTGACAAGCGGATGAGCGTTCGATACCCTTCATCATTTTGTGCCAATAAAAGGAGGGGGGCTTTCTCATCCTCGATTACAAGATCAAGCTTTAACCCTATGACCGGATGAATACCTTTTTCCCGGCATGCTTTCATAAAAGGGACAGCCCCATATAGTACGTTACGGTCTGTAATCGCGAGCGCCTTTACATTTTTTTTATAGGCATAGTCCACAAGGTCCTGAACCCTGCAAGTACTTTGAAGCAGGCTATACTCAGTCTGCATATGCAATTGAACACCAGTCATTGTCAGATCCCCCCTTTTTCAAACAATCATATTCAAAAAGTACAAGCGTAAACTTATTATACAACCCTCGTGTGAACTCGGTGAACGAATAGACACACAGATCAGAAAGGAGCTTAAAGATGTTAAATCGAGAATTCTTGGCTACCCTGATCATGGATTATTTTGTTGCTTTTGGGGTGGTAACCGGTGGAGCCATTATCGGCAGCATGGGCGGTTACTTATTAGGGCGCCCCCCTTTAGCCACAATGCATGAGTTGGCAGGAAGTTTAAAAATTTGGGCCTTAGTAGCGGCCATTGGAGGTACATTTGATGCTATAACCAGTCTTGAACGTGGCTTATTTTATGGAACACACGCCGATATTTACAAGACCCTATGTATGCTATTAGCTGCTCTCTCTGGAGCTAATACAGGTACCCTTATTATACAATGGATGACGCAGGAGCATTTAAGTCCGTGAGAATTCCTCCACTTTACCGTACACCAGGCGCTCAACGGTTTTTTGCGGGGCTTTTTGTCGGTGTGCTAACCGGTTGGTTTTTCTTTTTATTACAGTACGGAACGATGCACGAAACCCTTCTTATCGAAAAAAATAAACAAGAAATCACCATCACCCAACTCGAGGAACAGATTGAAGCACTGCGTCAAGACGAGCGGACAAATGAAGGAGAAAACCCTGCTCTTATCGTAGAAGAGATTGAATTTATTTTTAAAAACCGTGAAGCTAGCCGGTTAAATGAACTAACTATATATGAATTGGAACAGCAAGCCCTAAGAGAAATTCATTTTGTCCAGGATCAAAATGTAGAAAGCGTGGCAGACTTAAAAGAATCCCTGATCCGCACGTTAGAAAACAAAACCTTTGAAATCAATGAACAAACGTACAATCTGGATGTGAAAGAAATGTATTTATACACATCACTTGAAATTCATGTAGAAATTCATCCCGTTAACCCAGGAGATAATTAGCGTCATTTCCTCCCAACAGGAGGCAATAATATTGCTTTTGCAAAAGGATCTTTCAGCTCACGCGTATTTTTGTCAAAAAATTTTAATTTCTAATATGCAAAAAAAGGAGTCAAACTTTAAAAAAATCGTTATAATGAAGATAAGCAGACAATTTTAAATCGTCAACTGCAGACCGTAACTTATGCAGAGGAGGGATGATTTATGGACGTAACAGGAAAAGAGATGGTCATGAATCGAAAAGAACTTGCTCTCCATAAAGTGGAGAAAATCAAGACAGGGTATTCTGCGTTTGCTGAGTCGCAGGAAGTGACCGATATGATACGAAAAGAACTGCAAAAAATGGACATTGATGTATATGAAGATAAAACGGCCTTAGGTTCTTGGTTTATACCTTCCAATAAAAAAGACTAACTCTTAGCGGCTTTCTCAACACTCATTCTTTAAGTGTCCAAGTACATTCTTCCTCTATTTGCACCAATCATTTTTCGAAGCCAATCATTAAATTCGAGTAAAAAAAGCCTGAATACCAGGCTTTTTATAATGGTTAACTTTAGGAACACTTTGCTTGTAATTGAGCAATAATTTGCTCTGTTTCCTCGAAATCCGCTGCCTTGGCACCGGCAGCAAGGGCATGGCCACCACCATTATGCTCCATCGCAATGTCATTAATAACAGGGGCTTTCGAACGAAGACGCACCCGATACGTGCCGTCTTCATTTTCCACAAAGAAAACCCATGCTTTAATCCCTTCTATATCCGCGACCGCATTAACAACAGCAGAAGATTCAGTGATCGTAACGTCTCGTTCCTTCAATTGTTTTTGCGTAATGTAACCATAACCTGCTCCAACCTCTGTTAATTCAAATTGCTGCAATACATCCCCTTGAAAACGCACCAGCCGCAGAGGTTTTGTATACATCTTAGTATACAGCTCAGTTGTATCAATTTCTTTTGTTAATAATGTAGCAGCCGCGGCAAAAGTCCGGGGGGTTGTATTGGTAAAACGAAAGCGCCCTGTATCGCCGACAATACCAGCATACAACAAATAGGCAGCCACTTCACTTAATTCCCATTTCTGCTCTTCCTTAGCCTGTTCATACAATCTCACGATCATTTCACTGGTTGAACTTGCATTTGTGTCGACCCAAACCAGGTCTCCGTAAGGTTCTTCATTAGGATGATGGTCAATCTTAATTAAATAGTTACCGTTTGTATAGCGCTGATCACTAATTCTTTCCGTATTCGCTGTGTCACAGACAATAACTAGAGCCTGTTCATAAAGCCTATCATGTACCCCATCCATTTCTCCTAAAAATGCCAGCGAGGGTTCATCTTCTCCCGTTACAAGCACTGACTTATGTGGATAATTCGTTTTGACCAGTTCAGCAAGCCCTCCTTGAGAACCTAATGCATCTGGGTCTGGGCTTTCATGCCGATGAATAATAATGGTTTCGTATTCTTCAATCTTTTTAATAATTTCCGCTATCATTGTCGATCTCCTTTTATGAGGTGACGTTCATTTTGTTTGCTCTCTTCCTTCTGAAGCAAAATAGATTGGCATAAATCTGCGAACGATGTAAAATAGATGAAGCACAAGTTTGGAGGAATTTACATGAATCAACTATTGGTTATGCTTTTTAGTATTGCCTTTGTCTTCTACATTTTTAATAAAGTGAAGCAATTTCGCAGCAAGGGGCCCGCTGAAAAACGCTGGCAGCAAACAAAAGCAAATATTTCACTGGGGATGTTTGTTGGACTTTTTGGACTAAACCTATTAGTCGGCACCCGTGGGTGGGTCGAAACGATCGTAGGATTGGTTTTTGTTGGCCTCGGTAGTATAAATGTGCTTTATGGCTATAAAGCTTATAAACATTATCGCCCATATGTTCTCGAAGAAACAAGAGAACAGCAAAAAGTTCAAACGTAAAGCAGTTGAAAAGAGGTCGTCCTTTAAAAGGCGACCTCTTTATATATCTATCCAGGCTTGTTTGTTAATCAAGCTTCGCCTTCTTCACTTCCCTATGTTAGCGGTCAAGGAGCTGTGCCATTAGTAAGGCTTTACCAACAATTTCTCCTTCATGATAAAGCTCTATATCAATTTTCCCGTGTTTCCTCCCGACTTCAAGCACCTTTGCTTTAATATCAATCATACTTTCAATTTGAACAGGTTTAATAAAATACAGACTTATATTTTCAACGACTAGGTCGCCGCGTTTATATTTCCGTAGCATCCTGCTCGCTGTTTCTGTAACTAACGTCGAAAGCACACCATAAGAAATCATACCTAATTGGTTTGTCATTTGCGGAGACACATCTACTTGAAAATCGTAGTCGGAATTAGACGACACTTCCATAAATCGACTCGTAATCGCATCATCAATGGTCTCACCTACATGCGGTTGTTTTTGTACCATCTGCAGCGCTTTTAAAACATCCTGCCGGCTTATGACTCCAAGCAGTTTTCTGGCTTGGTCAACTACGGGAAACAATTCAATCCCTTCCCATACCATAAGATGAGCAACAGAAGCCACAGACGTGCGTTCACTAACGGTGATGGGCTGGCTTGTCATAACCTTTTCAATTGCTGTATGAGGCGCCGCCCCCAATACGTCCTTCGCCGCTACCATTCCTTGCACTTTCATGTCTTCATTAATGACAGGATAACGACTGTGGCCGGTGCGCTGATTAAGCTCATGCCATTTCTCCACTGAATTATCAGTCGTCAAAAAATAAGTATCCTGAAGCGGGATTAATATGTC
Source organism: Salsuginibacillus kocurii DSM 18087 (assembly GCF_000377705.1). Lineage (GTDB taxonomy): Bacteria > Bacillota > Bacilli > Bacillales > Marinococcaceae > Salsuginibacillus > Salsuginibacillus kocurii. Next base: position 439,876 of record NZ_KB898623.1, read on the forward strand.
ATCGACCAGCACAATTTCTTTTTTTATGAGCTGGTCATAAATCGCCCGATTGATCATGCTTGCTACTGTAAAAGTATCATAGCTGGTCGTAATCACAGGCAGTTCCAACTCGTCGGCCAGCTGGATCACATCATCATTGGTATCAAAGCCGCCCGTGATTAACACCGCTGCCCCCGCTTCGAGCCCAAGTTTATGAACCTGGTACCGGTTTCCTACGATGAGCAAACTGCTCTGTTCGACATAGCGCATCATCGCTTCAAGTTTCATTGCTCCAATAACAAATCGATTTAACGTTTTATGCAAGCCATTCCGGCCACCAAGTACATGCCCGTCTACGATATTTACTACTTCTGCATACGTAAGTTTTTCAATATTATCTTTTTGCTTTTTTTCAATGCGGATCGTTCCAACTCGTTCAATTGTACTGACAAGTCCCTGCGTTTCTGCATCTTTAATAGCGCGATACGCTGTGCCTTCACTCACGTTCATTGCTTTTGCAATACTTCGCACTGAGATTTTTTCGCCAACACCGAGCGTGGAAATGTGCTGTAAAATCTGTTCATGCTTTGTAGCCATGCCACTCACCCTTTCATTAACCGGGAAAGAACTGTATCAATACATCTTCTTTTACTGTTACATTGTATTATACAGCCAATGAGTCCTTTACAGCAAATCAATTATTACATACGCACACGGTTCCGCGCTTTTACGGTTTGAGAATGGGCTGATTTCTGAAGCTCTTTTTTATTTCGAGTCACCTTAATAATAGCTGTTATATTCCCCACGATTACAGCGACACAGAAGACCACCCAAATACTAACAAACAGAAGTGAAGTGCCTGTTAACCGTTCTGTTAATAAAGGAGCACTATACCCAAGCAATATCAAGGCTAATAACGCACTTAATCCGTACCTTAACCGCATGCTCATCATCCTCTCTACTTTATTGCAGGTAATTCATTCTATGCATGTCCATACAGCATTCATTCACCTATCTTTACGCAATCATAGAGAAGTTGATCATTTCATTGCGAAGCCACAGGAACTGAAATAGCAAGAGTTGAAGCTATTACTTTTCCCGCTGAAATCACAGCTATTTATTCTTTTGCAAAAACAACAACTGTGACCAGAACACCCAAACGAAACAAAGAGGAGCTGTCCTGCGGTAGGACAGCTCCTCGCTTAACATGTTATAAATCGATTGTCTCTCCTGGTTCCATAGCTTTTCCTTTAGTAGGAGACAAGGAAGAAATGAACCCTTCGCCGTCCTGTTCAATAAGTGGGAACGTATTATAATGAATTGGCACGACGTAACCCGGATTTAACCATTTCACCGCCTGCTTAGCGTCTTCTGGTCCCATTGTGAAATTATCACCAATCGGCACAAAAGCCAAATCGATGGAATTCAGCTCTCCAATTAATTTAATATCACTGAATAAGCCAGTATCTCCCATGTGATAAATGGTTTTATTTTCTGCCGTAAAGAGAATCCCTGCAGGCATCCCTGTATATACAATGCGCTGGTCCTCTTCTTCTGTATAGGCAGAGCCATGGAATGCCTGCGTGAATTTCACATGACCGAATTCAAAGGTATGACCGCCACCAATATGCATAGGATGGGCGTTTACCCCTTTCCAGCCAAGATATGTCGCTAATTCAAATGGTGCGACCACAAGTGCTTCATTGCGCTTCGCAATGTCAACCGTATCGCCAACATGATCATTATGACCATGAGTAAGTAAAATAACATCTGCTTTCACTTCATCAGCGTTTAAATCACAATTCCCATTGCCTGTAATAAATGGGTCGATTAAAATAGTTGTCCCATTCGTTTCAACTTTAACTACTGAATGACCGTGAAATGAAACTTTCATTGCGTTCACTCCCACCTTATAGATTTAACTTAAATTGCCCATACTCCAATATGTATTTATCCGTTTTTAAGTAAAGTTAAACTTCTTTATAGCTGTGGCTGTGGAGACTTAGAAACCGAGAATAGCCTAGTGAAAGCGCCGAAGAATGCCCCGCCAGTTCTAAGGCGTTACATATATAAACCGTAGTACTACAGCTAGCACGTCCTCCGGTTTAACAAGGCAATTCTTGAAATAGGTCAAAAAACTGTCTTGCAACACGAACTATTGCGAGACAGCCCTTAGAACAAAATTTCATCCGTACTAGTTAAGCAGGTCATTAACATCAGCAAAAGGGAGGTCTTGAGACTCGGCTACTGCTTGATAAGTCAATTGCCCTTTTAAAGCATTGATGCCTTTTTTCAACGCTTCGTTTTGCAGGCAAGCTGCTTTATACCCTTTATTCGCAATAGCTACTGCATAGGGCACGGTTACGTTCGTTAAGGCGAGCGTTGAGGTTCGCGGAACAGCTCCAGGCATATTTGCCACCGCATAGTGTACCACCTCATGCTTTGTATAAACCGGATCATCATGGGTCGTAATGCGGTCAGTCGTTTCAAAAATCCCGCCTTGATCAATAGCAACATCAACCAGCACAGAACCAGGAGTCATCGCTTGTATCATTTCTTCGGTTACCAATTTTGGGGCCTTTGCTCCTGGTATTAGAACGGCGCCAATAACTAAATCAGCGTTAACCACACTCTCTTCAACCGTAAGCGGATTTGAGACCATTGTCTGAATATCATTTCCAAACAAATCATCTAACTCTCGGAGGCGTTTCGGGCTTAAATCGAGAATCGTGACATTTGCGCCAAGCCCGACAGCCAATTTGGCAGCATTTGTACCGACAACTCCTCCGCCAATAATTGTAACATTGCCTCGTTGAACTCCTGGTACACCAGAAAGGAGCACACCTTTACCACCTTTAGGTTTTTCTAAAAATTGGGTGCCCATCAAGGTAGACATTCGCCCTGCAACTTCACTCATCGGGGTAAGCAATGGCAGTGAGCCATCGCGGTCCTGCACTGTTTCATAGGCAATCGCAGTTACTTTAGAATCAATCAGAGCTTTTGTCAGTTCAGGTTCTGCAGCCAAATGCAAATACGTAAATAAAATTTGGCCTGCTCTAAAGAAGCGGTACTCTTCTTCAAGCGGCTCTTTTACTTTCATCACCATTTCATTATTCCAGGCCTCTTCAGCGCTAGAAACAATTGTCGCTCCAGCCTCTTGATACTGTTCATCTGTAAAGCCTGAACCAAGGCCAGCTTCTGTTTCAATGTTGACATCATGGCCATGCTCAACCATTTGCATGACGCCAGCTGGAGTCATTGCCACTCGATTTTCATTATTTTTTATTTCTCTTGGTACACCGATCTGCATTGTGCCACGCTCCCTTATTAGAATAACTAACTATTATGGACGTGTGCCCTGCCGGTGTAATACGCTTCTCTATTTTTGTGCAGGGCTCAAACCATGAATTCGTTTGCAACCTCCGCAACAAAGATAACGAATTTATCCAATTTAATCAACCTTCTTTTCCCAGAGCCATGTAAATAATTGACTTTCTCCGTTTCGATATCTTACATCAATTTTCTCTGCTGTTGGGAAGGGACCATCAATAATTCGTCGCGAGAGAGATTCTGAAGTATGGTTCTCACTAATATCTAGCTGTTCATACATTTGAGTTACTTTTTTTTCAGCACTTTCTCCCCGGATCACACGATCATTATGTTGATATTCATATGTGTTTGGATTATCAAAGCTCCATTGATACGTATCACCTTCGGCTGTTTCTACATAAACTCGGATAGCAAAAGCCTCCATTAATTCATCTGCATAAACATGCGCAGAGGGTGTAAATGCTAACAACAGAAGAAAGAATATTAGCAAATGCTTCATTTTAATCACCTCTTTATGTTTAAAGTGATCATGTTAGAAGCAATTTATTCACTAATACTCTTTGAACGACGGCGGTGAATCACATCAATGCCTCCTGTCACTTCTACGACAGACCCCGTAATCATATCCGCCTCATCCTCCGTTAAAAAAAGGACGGTTCTAGCAATATCTTCTCCACTTCCCGGGCGCCCGACCGGAGTGATATCATCATTAATTTCTTTTGCTGTTTCGATTGAAGCTTCTTTCATTTCATCCGTAATAATCCCCGGAGCCACCATATTAACTGTAATTCCATTTTCAGCTTCTTCGATTGATACTGTTTTCATAAGAGATAAGAGCCCTGTTTTAGCAGCTCCAAACGCAGAACGATACAGCCAGCCCGGCGCTGTATTCACACCTTGAAATCCATATGTAATAATTCGGCCAAATTGCTGCTCACGCATAATAGGTATCACTCGCTGGAATAAGTGAAACATAGCGGTTAAGTTCCCTTTAAGCATTTCATCCCATTCACTCACAGTATAATCTGCCAGTTTTTTACGCTCAAAAATATATGGGCCTGCGTTGTTTACTAGTACGTCTATACGACCGAACGCTTCATAAGCATGCTCAATCAGCCGATGCAAATCTTCCGGGTTGGTAACATCCCCCTGTACAAATTGGATCCGATCTGAGTAGGAGGCCCATTGATCCTGCATTTGGTTTACAGCTTCTTCATCAGAACGATAATTAATTGTGACTGAATACCCTTTCTGTAAAAAAGCTTCACTCACTTTTCTTCCCAATCCTTTTGATCCTGCTGTTACAACTACATGCCTCATAATGCTCCTCCCTCAACAGTTCTGTAATCATATACACTAAATTGTACAGAAGTTAGCTAAGGATTGTCGAATGTTTTGTCGGTTGGGCCAACATGATAAGCATTTGCTTTTTCACGTTCAACTGCTTACTCCTTCATTTACGAGTAGTTATTAGGAGGGAGCAAACTACAAAGAGGATTGAAAAGAAGAAGCTCTTTTCAATCCTTCGGCAAGTTATTGGTATCTGGGTGTTTTGTTTTTTGTTCATTTAATTTTTGTTCTTCCTTGTTATAACTGTCGTCACCCTTGTTTAATGTCGGTCCTACTTGATTATAAGCTGTTACCACTTGATCATGCACTTCCTGGTCGCCTGTTTGATACTCATCATTTGCCACTTTAAATCCCCCTTGTTAATTGGCTAGCTTGCCTGTTTCTTAAGCTTGTCTTAAGTAGAGGATATTATTCATAAAATGTCCGATTTTTCGTTCCAAATTTAGGGTATAATAGTAGTAGAAGAGAAGGCTTTCATTTTATAAGGGGGAAGGTAGTATGACAATGTATAATACGGTATTAGTTGCTGTAGACGGGTCAGAAGAGGCCAAAACCGCCTTCAAAAAAGCCTGTCAAGTTGCTATTAATAACGAATCTTCTTTGATTATTGCACACATTATTGACACTAGGACTTTTGCTACAATTGAGCAGTATGACCGTACTATTGTTTCACGCGCGGAGACGCATGGAAAAGATATGCTTGATGGGTACAAGCAACAAGCAGAAGAAAAAGGAATTAAAGATGTGAAAACGGTCGTAGATTTTGGTTCACCAAAAGTGAAAATTCCAAAAGACCTTACGAAGCGGTATGAGGTGGATTTACTCATTACCGGGGCTACAGGTTTAAATTATGTAGAACGAATGTTAATCGGAAGTGTATCAGAAGCTATTACCCGGCATGCCAACTGTGATGTATTAATTGTACGGCAAGCGGATTAATCCTCACCGTGACGACAGAATAATAATTTGTTTCAATTCCAAAGACTCTGTTTTCTTTTACCATCTATTAAAACGCCAATTAGGAGCACCCTTGATAAAAAAAGCTGCCATAGGCAGCTTTTTAAATCTTACTCCTTTGTTTCTTTCAGGTGTTCTTTAGCGTACTCGACCGCTTGTTCCACTTGTTTAAAACCAGTTCCGCCCTCACTGTTTCGGCGTGCAACCAGTGTTTCAGGCTGTAACACTTCATAAATGTCTTCTGCAAATAATGAACTAGCTTCTTTGTAGTTATCAAACGGAAGATCAAGCAAATAAATTCCTTTATCAATACATTGAAGAACCAGCTTCCCTACCACTTCATGGGCTTCTCTAAATGGCATTCCTTTGGTAGCAAGATAATCGGCAAGCTCGGTGGCATTTGAGAAGTCAGACTGAACAGCTGTCTTCATCGTTTCTGTTTGCACTTTCATTGTCTCCACCATGCCCGCAAATATATCAAGAGATCCTTTTACTGTCTCGACAGTATCAAATATACCTTCTTTATCTTCCTGCATATCTTTATTATAAGCTAGCGGCAGTCCCTTCAGCATCGTCAACAACGAGAATAAACTGCCATATACACGACCTGTTTTTCCACGCACTAATTCAGCCATGTCAGGGTTTTTCTTTTGCGGCATAATGCTGCTGCCGGTAGCAAACGTGTCATCCAGCTCCACAAACGAAAATTCTTCACTGGACCATAAAATCAACTCTTCTGCAAATCTGGACAGGTGCATCATCAGCGTAGAAGAGTTACTTAAGAACTCCAACACAAAATCCCGATCACTAACAGCATCTAAACTGTTTGAATACACGCTTTCAAACCCCAGGCTTTCGGCACTTTTTTGCCTGTCGATTGGAAATGTCGTGCCAGCAAGGGCGCCCGCACCAAGAGGTGAAATGTTCGTTCGCTTTAAGCTGTCCTGGAAGCGGTCAAAGTCGCGTGCGAGCATTTCAAAATACGCTAATAAATGATGGGCAAACGATACTGGTTGCGCACGCTGCAAATGAGTATAGCCTGGAATAAGCGTTTCTACGTTCTCAGCTGCTTGTTCTACAAGTGCTGTTTGTAAATTGTGGATTTTTGTTAAAACTTCCTGTGTCTGTTTTTTTACATATAAATGCATATCGGTTGCTACTTGGTCATTTCTGCTTCGTCCTGTATGTAGCTTGCCACCAACCGGTCCGATCAAATCAATCAAGTGCTTTTCAATATTTAAATGAATGTCTTCATTTTCAACTTTATATTCAAGCTCGCCATTTTCAGCTTTTTTTTGCAGCTGTTTTAACCCATCTGTGATCTTAGCTGCTTCCTCGCCAGTTATAATCTCTTGTTCAGCAAGCATGCTAACATGAGCTAAGCTTCCTTCGAGATCTTCTTGCACAAGCAATTGATCAAAAGGGATGGATGCGCCGAACGCATCCACCCATTCTTCTGCCTGTTTTGTAAATCTGCCGCCCCAAAGCTTGGTCATACGTTTTGCCCCTTTTTATTAACCATGCTGTGGACTTTTGTTGGTAGACCCCATAAGGAGATAAATCCGACAGCTGCATTGTGGTCAAATTCGTCTTCTGTATTGTACGTAGCAAGCTTTTCATTATACAAGGAATACTCTGATTTACGTCCTTCTACAATCGCATGGCCTTTGAAGAGCTTCACGCGCACAAGACCGGTTACGTTTTCCTGTGTTTCAGCCAAGAACGCTTCGAGCGCAGAACGGATTTGCGAGAACCAGAGGCCTTCGTAGATAACTTCAGATAGTTTCTTTTCAATTTGCGGTTTGAAGTGAGCTACTTCTTTAGGAAGCGTTAGATCTTCAAGTTCTTTGTGAGCTTTGATTAAAGTCATCGCCCCTGGGCATTCATAAACTTCACGTGATTTAATTCCGACCATGCGGTTCTCTACGTGGTCAATACGGCCAACCCCGTGTTTTCCAGCAATGTCATTCAGCTCAAGAATCAATTCGTGCAATTCATAGCTTTTTCCATTAAGTGTAACTGGCTTGCCTTTTTCAAAACCAATTTCGATCGTTTCCGCTTCATCAGGTGTTTCTTCAATTGGATTTGTTAAGTCATAAGCACCTTCTGGCGGTGTCGCCCAAGGGTCTTCAAGAATGCCGCATTCGTTGCTTCTCCCCCACAAATTCTGGTCAATAGAATATGGATTATCAAGGTCAACCGGTACTGGGATATTATGCTTTTTAGCATACTCCAATTCCTCATCACGAGACCATTGCCATTCACGTACTGGTGCTACTACTTCAAGTTCTGGGTTTAGCGCTTGAATAGAAACTTCAAAACGTACTTGGTCATTCCCTTTACCAGTACAGCCATGACCAATCGCATCTGCATTTGTTTGTTCAGCGATCTCCACTAGTTTCTTAGAAATAAGGGGACGGGACAAAGCTGAAACGAGTGGATATTTCTGTTCATACATCGTATGGGCCTGCATCGCCGGAAGTACGAATTCTTCAGCAAATTCTTTTTTAGCATCAATCGTATAAGAATGAATAGCTCCAACTTCCAACGCTTTATTTTTAACAAATTCTAAGTCTTTGCCTTCTCCTACATCAAGACCAACTGCGATCACATCATATCCGTTATCTTTTAACCATTGTATCGCCACCGATGTATCCAATCCGCCAGAATAAGCTAATACAATTTTTTTATTTGCCACTACAAAACCCTCCATAAACATGAATATAAATACTAATAATATTATTTTTATGCATTACAGGTAAAAGAAGAAAGAGAATAAAGATCCTCTTAATTAACTGCGTATGCGTATCTATCATTTGATAATCTTTACTTTATCATCGCTCTTAGCAAAAATCAATACTTATTCATTTAAAAGTATAAAAATAAATTCTTTTTAAAGTGATTTTCTATACATCCCCGTAATTATAATACATTCAGCACTGTTCTACACATGTATTTCAAAAATGTATATGCAGTTTTTTTGCTCCTAATAAGAAAGTGCGCACTTTCACTTCATAAAAAAAGGAGACATGGTATATTCCCATTAGGTCTCCTTTATCTCTCATATATTTATACAGTATTTTATTCAGTGAAGGTACTCCCGTTCAAGCGCTCTTTATCAATGATCCACCGCTTCTCATAATAATGGCGAGCTATCGTCGAGACTTGCTGGGAGAAGCGATAATTTATTGTAGCCCCTACTGCCATCCCGATGACAGGCAGTCCTTGAATTGCTTTCTTGCGCAGAGAGCTTAAAACTACTGCCTTTACAGCTTGACGCAAAGGTTGCTGCAACCAATTTGCATCAATGATATCCTCTTCTTCATCATAAAAATAAGGATCAATTTCATCGCCCATTCTCTCCTGCAGGCCTTTCCAGGCTTCTTCTCTTGCTCCTTTAGGGAGAGAAGCGGCATGAAATACACTCAAAGCAGTCATTAATTCATACGGGCTCCTGAGGTCATAGCCATAAGTCATCGCTGTGAGCTGAACCGTTCGTAAATTAATCAACAACATACAAATTAAATCAGTCCCTAGTAAGAGCGGACCGCCAAAACCAGCAGCACCACCCTGTCCGAGGGAAAGTAAACGCTGCTTTGCTGTTTGTTGAAGAAGGAGATAATTCAACTGCTCTAAACGCAGCTGGCCTAGGTCTTCTATTTGCTGGATGTCTGATTGAAAAACACGTGCCGCATTAATAAGGCGTTCTTCCGCTTCTTGATGTAGCTTTGTATTTAACGTGATAGACTGGGCATAAAATAAAAATTGGTCGATTCGATCCAACACACTTTGCTGCTTTTGTTTTGACAAGCGTTCAAATGTATCTTTCGTCCAGTTCAGCGAAAGACGCTCTGCCTCGATCGTATGATCCGTGACAAATTCAGTTTCCCACTCTTCAATGGCTCTTAATCGGTCTCGCTCCTGGTCTGTTAGTGGCATTTACTCGTTTTCCCTGCCTTTCTCTAGATCTTGTTCACGCCGGACTGTTTTTAACGTTTCAAACATTTGATCTATTCGGGTCTGCACGTAACCAAAACCTGTTTGTTCTGGATAACGTCCTTTCTCATCAGCGTTTCCTGCTTTCACACCTGTTAAGATTTCAAACCCTTCCTTAATCGATTCAACTGCCCAGATGGTAAAGCTGTCATTCTCAATAGCTTCCACCACTTCGTGGGCAAGCATCAGATTCTGGATATTTTGCTTAGGGATCATGACTCCCTGGTCTCCTGTAAGTCCTCGTTCTTTACAAATTGCAAAAAACCCTTCTATTTTTTCATTCACACCGCCAATCGGTTGAATTTCTCCAAACTGATTAACCGACCCTGTAACCGCAATATCTTGGCGGATAGGAAGACGACTAATGGAGGAAAGAAGTGCATAAAGCTCTGTACTCGAAGCACTATCCCCATCAATCATATTATAAGATTGTTCAAAGGTGATACTAGCTCCTAGGGGAATCGGGTGTGAAAAAGCAAATTCCCCCTGCAAATAACCTGATAAAATATACAGCCCTTTCGTATGAATCGGCCCTGTAAGTAGTGACTCCCGGTCAATATTCACAATTCCTTTCTGACCAACATACGTCCGGGCCGTGACCCGGTGAGGCAGCCCAAAGGAATAATTACCGGTGCGAAGAACAACAAGTCCGTTAATTTGCCCAATTTGTTCACCGCTCGTAGAAATCATTACATTGCCTTCTTCTACTGCCTCTTGCATCGTTGATTCTGTAAGACCAGAACGATAACGTCGTTCTTCCAATGCTCTTTTTATATGAGGATTTTCGATAGTGTTTGCATGCTCGCGCTCGGCCCAATAATTCGCCTCGACAAGTACTTCTGTTATCTCATGAAACCTAGTCGACATTTTCTCTTGATGACCGACAAGCCTGGATGAATAATCAATGAGGTGAGCCAGTGCTTCTTTGGTAAGGTGACGTAGTTGTTCTTTATTACAGAAAGAAGCTACAAATGAAGCGTATTCTAATTGATGATGCTTATTTCGTTCCATTTTTGTTTGAAAATCAACTTTTACTTTAAATAATTTTCGAAAGTCAGGGTCGTGACGGTACAACAGTTGATGCTGTTCTGCTGTTCCAATCAATAATAATTTTACATTTACCGGTACAGGCTCTGGTTTCATTGTTATCTTAGTCATAAGGCCCGCCTCTTCATACGGGCTTTCCATTCGTAATTCACCTGTTTTAAGGACCCGTTTCAGCGTCTGCCAAACATGGGGCTGACGTAATACATCATCCACTTGCATAATTAAATACCCGCCATTCGCTTTATGAAAGGATCCTGACTTGATCATCGTCATATCTGTTACTACAGTTCCAAAAGAGCTTTTATGGTCAATACGCCCAAAGACGTTGGAAAAAGAAGGATTAAGTTCATTGATCACTGGAGCTCCTTCTGTCTGCGAATGATCGACAAGGACATGGACGCGATATTTTGCTTCATTCGTTTGTTCCTTTTTTTGCAACATTTCTGATAAGGATGCTTCTTCTTTGTCTTTTTCTTCTTCTTTAGGGGCCATCTCCCGCCAGTGCGTAATAATATCCAGTTCAACCTCATCCAGGTATTCTTGGACATTCGCTGCCTCTGAAAACGAATCTTTTACAGCAATGATAAAGCCGCCAATCGCTTCTCGTACCGTTCGAGCTTCCATTTCCCGCCACTGGTTCTGCAAATGCTGCTTCTCCCGTTGATCTTCACGCACTCGTTCATTAACAATTTTTGTTAACTGTCTGCTTCGTTCGATCAAGGCGTCCCGCTGCCCTTTGGAAAGTTCTTTGAACGATTCTTCCTGAAAAGCTTCACCTGTTTCGGTCATAGGTACAGCCACAATTCCATTTTGCGTTCGCTGCATTGTAAACTCTTCATGATTCAGCTGTTCCTCAAGCTTCTCCCACCGTTCTTTCGACTTTTCTTCAAACTGCTGAGCCATTTTTATGCGTCTGCGTTCGAACGCTTTACTTTTTAGAACTTTTCCAATTTCCTCTTTAATATCCTGCATCATACGCTCAATTTCCGCTTGTAGCCTAGTGCCTTCACCGGCAGTCACTTGTAAGACCCGAGGATGATCAGGGTTTTTAAAATTATGCACATAAAGAAGGTCCAATGGCGTCTTTTGCTCATTCGCAATTTGCTTTGCTTTGCGTTTGGCAAATGTCGTGCGCCCCGAACCACTTTGGCCTGTTATGAATAAATTGTAACCTTCATTTTGTACTTGCAGCCCAAACTCTAACGCCTTTACCGCTCGCTCTTGTCCAATCATTCCCGCTTGTCCTTCATCAATTTCTGCGGTGGTCTGAAATGGAAACATTGAAGGATTACAATGATTGACTAATTGCTGCTTATCCACCTTTAAACTGGCACGCATTCTAAGCAGTCCCCTTCCTCTTTTTTCTACTAAAATAAAAGTATGTAAATAATTATTCTCTCTATATCATATCATAATCAGAAAAGCGAAGGGTGTTTGATAGCCGGGCGGGACGCTGCTCGGTGGCGTGGAGGTTGTGACCTCAAGCGCGGTTCACATGCGGTATCAAACCGCTTCCCCGTCTAGAAAAAAGCCAACTCATTTGAAATGCAAAAAAACCGGTCTTTGTATCGTAAAGACCGGTTTCATTAATTAATCCGTACTTATTGATTTTGCAACCGCATAGTATCGCGAGCGATCATGACTTCTTCATCCGTCGGTACTACTAACGCTTGAACAGGAGAATCTTCTTTGGTTAAGAAAGCTTCTTCCCCTCTAACTTGATTCTGTTCTTTGTCGAAGTACACACCGAGAAACTCTAAACCAGTTAACACTTTCTCACGAACGACTGTACTATTTTCGCCTACACCTGCTGTAAATATAACAGCGTCTACTCCGTTCATGGTAGCAGCATAGGTCCCAATATATTTATGAATACGTCCTGTGAAAATGTCCAGTGCTACTTGAGCTTGTTCATTTCCTTGACCAGCTTGTTCTTCCACGTCGCGCAAATCACTTGAAACACCTGTTAAGCCAAGCATTCCACTTTCTTTATTCAACGTGTGGATAACTTCATTTGCACTTTGTCCTGTTTTCTCCATAATAAATGGAATGAGGGCTGGGTCAATATTTCCAGAGCGAGTACCCATAGTAACCCCTGCTAGCGGAGTGAAGCCCATGGACGTATCTACGGAATAACCTCCGTCCACCGCTGTAATGCTTGCGCCATTACCAATATGACATGTAATAAGCTTTACTTCTTCTAACGGTTTATCAAGAAGTTCCGCAGCCCGTTGTGATACATACTTATGTGAAGTTCCGTGGAACCCGTACTTTCGAATGCCATGCTCTTGATAATATTCATAAGGAATACTGTATAAATACTTGTCCTTTGGCATTGATTGGTGGAAAGCTGTGTCAAACACTGCTACCGCTGGGACATTTGGTAAAACTTCGCGAAAGGCTCGAATTCCCGTAATATTGGCAGGGTTATGCAATGGAGCAAGCTCGGAAACTTCCTCAATACCAGCTAATACATCTTCATTAATTAAGACAGAATCTGAAAACTTCTCCCCGCCATGAACAACACGGTGCCCAATTCCATCAATGTCCTCTAATGATTCAATAATTTTATGAGCGGTTAAAGCTTCTAAAAGCGAAGAAACAGCTTCTTCGTGATTTGTAATCACTGGTGTTTGTTTTACTTTTTCTCCGTTGACTTCGATCGTAAGCTCTGGCTTTTCAAGGCCAATTCGCTCTACTACTCCTTTGGTTACAATCGTTTCTTCAGGCATCTGCAGCAATTGAAATTTAAGGGAAGAACTCCCTGCGTTGATGGCCAAGATATTTGCCATGATAAAAAATCTCCTTTATCAATACTTCATATATTCTTGAGGACGGAAAGGCTAGAAAAGCAGCAAGTATTAACTAACAGCGATTCAGTCTCCCATATACTGCAAACGAACAGGGGTCCCTCTCCGTATGCTTCGCCTTATTTCCTCTCTCATTTAAACACTTCAAACCTTTAAATTTCAAGTGAAACCCGCATTCTAACAATGATTTCTATTTATTCTGACTTGATAACGGATACAACCATACAAACTTGATACACTGAATGGCTCTTTTGACAAAACAAACTATCCCCGCGCACCACGAAGATAGTTTGTTTGGTTATTCAATATTTAATTCATCTTTTAGCCAGTTGTTAATTTGCTTCATCATATCAGCTAATGCGTCTTCACGTGTAAAGGAAGGAAGTTCAGCTAATAAAGCTTGACGAGGCTGAATGACGTTCGGGCCTTTCTTTTGCAAGATCCAAATGCTTTTTGCATGCTTTTCATCTTTAAACATCGTTCGTGGAAGCTGCAGAAGACCTAATATAACTGCCTTTTCTTTGACATATTCATGTAACTTCTTGGCTTCTTCCGTCTGAAACATTGAATTGGGCACAAGCACCATCAAGTGACCGCCTGGTTTTAACACTTCAATTCCCCGCTCAATCAACAAATGATGAGCCAAAGAGTGAGACGATTCAGCGCTCAGTTGGAATCGCTTAGCCACCTCGTCTTTCGTGTAGTATCCGACCGGAAGATCTGACACGACCATATCAACATTCTGGGCATTCAATTGTTCAATGGAATCCTGATGGTACAATTGTAGCTGGTGAGCTTGCAAATTAGCTTGAGTGTAAGCAACTTTAAGCAACGTGTCATCCACTTCAGCCCCATAAGGCTCTATTTGCAACGCTTGTTGATTTAACAGAGCCATCATTAAATTACCCGTTCCCACAGCAGGATCGAGCAAAGTGATTCTCTTTTGACCTGCCGAGAAGCGGTTCACAAGATAACTCAAAAATAAGGCTACCGCATCCGGCGTCATAGCGTGATGAGGCTGGACCGCTTCTTTCATTCCTTTCACTACAGCTAACTGAAATGCGCGGCGGATGTCTTCTTTGGCCGCACCTTCAAATGGATACGTTGAAAGAAGTTCATTCGCCTCCTGCTTTTTTTCTGCGGACAAAGCCTCCTGCACCACTGCCTGTTGAAAGAAATTTTCGCCTGCTTCTGCAATAGATTCAAGATAGGTCAACTCAGTTGCTTCTTGAATGAGGGAAGCCATTTGATCTAAACCGTTATATAACTCTTCTACATTTAACATGGCTCATGTCACCTCTATTTCGATTCACTAGTCCGAGCTTCATTGTAACAGAGAACGTTCACTGGCAAAAGTTGAATGAAGAAGCAGTATAATCCTATCTCATGTTTAATTAATATATAAGGCTGATTACGCATTTGTTATTGTTTTTGTTTCAAACCCCAGAAAGCAAAAGGAGGGAACTCCAGCGGCATTCAAAGAAGAGATCACCTTAGCTCCTAGGAAACAGCCAATTATAATAAGAAAAACCTTCTAAAGGTTAACGCCGCCTCCTCTTTCAAATTTATATTAATAAGTCTTTCTTCAATTATTTCTTGACTCACACTGTCCATTCGAGGTACAATGTACGCTGTGTAAAAGACAGCCGGGGTGAACCTGGCATGGAACTATTTCATTGTGTTCCTTCTCATCCCGCGGCAATAAGATGATGAAGGAGTATCACGTAACCCCTCGCTGTCGGGGCGAAGATGCATGAAAACACAATGGCCTGCCTGGAAGAGCCACTGTTCGTCTTTTTCCAACTATTTAATTGGAAAAAAGGAGGATTCATCCATGTCTCGTTTTACTGGATCCACATGGAAGAAATCACGCCGCCTTGGAATTTCTCTAAGCGGTACTGGAAAAGAACTTGAAAAGCGCCCTTACCCACCGGGAGAACACGGGCCAACACAACGTAAAAAAATGTCTGAATACGGACTTCAGCTTCAAGAAAAGCAAAAGCTCCGTTTTATGTATGGTTTAAATGAGCGCCAGTTCCGCAGCATCTTTGATGAAGCAGGACGCATGAAAGGCGTTCACGGTGAAAACTTCATGACTCTACTTGAGTCCCGCCTTGACAACCTTGTGTATCGTCTCGGCTTTGCCCGCACACGTCGCGGTGCTCGCCAGCTCGTTAACCATGGTCACGTTACAGTGGATGGCGGACGTGTAGATATCCCATCTTACCGTGTGAAGCCAGGGCAAGCCATTGGCCTTCGTGAAAAATCACGTAATCTTGATTCTGTAAAAGATGCACGTGAAGCGCTCACGTTTGTTCCTGAATATTTAGACCTTGACGAAGATAAGCTTGAAGCAACGTACACTCGTCTTCCTGAGCGTTCCGAGCTTCCTTCTGAAATTACAGAAGCTCTTATCGTTGAGTTCTACTCTCGTTAAGCTCTACCATAAACACCTTGCGGATAAAACGCAGGGTGTTTTTTTATATCCTGCTTACACGTGTAAAAGTGTTCTACTTCAGCTTCATCCATCATACTCCCCCTGTGTATTCACTTTCTTATTCATAAAATAAGCCCTATAAGATTTACATAAAAAAATATTGAGTTATTAATGTAAGTTATCGTATGTAACTACATCCATTTAGTTTATGGGAAGAACATACGAGAAAACCTCATAGTAAGTAGCTTTTCGGCGTGTAAACTAAGGGTTTACAATAAAAAACGAATCGTTTATAGTACCTGTTTTCCCTTCGCTGTATAATTAAGGTATTGATTAGGGAAGGGGCATTGGTATTTATGGAGTTGGGCAGCCAATTAAAAAGACTTAGAGAAGAGTACAATATGTCACAAGAAGAATTATCTAAAAAGTTGGGTGTTTCTCGGCAAGCGGTTTATAAGTGGGAAAGCAACAAAGGTTATCCTGATATTGAAAACCTAATTGAACTGAGTGAAATTTTCAATGTAACTATTGATGAGATAATCAAAAAAGATGATAAGTTGATTAAAAAGATAAATGTCGATGAAGAAAAAAGCACTTTTAGTGATGCCGGATTTTATGTAGGATTGGTCATTATGTTTTTTGGTATTTTCACCAATTTCGGCTCTGTGTCCACCATTTTTATGTTTATTGGGATTGCAATTATTGCATTATATAAGGATATTTTGAATGTGCTAAAAGATTTTATTAAAGATTTAAAGAGAACAGTGAAGGATTGACCAATTTTCATGATGATGGAAGGTCCTAATTAAAATTGGTGTTTCCGGAATCAAAAAGTAGAAGTATATAAATGTAACCTTCACTGACTGCAATAAACAAGCCAGCCATGATGCTTTGCCTCGTCATGGCTGGCTTTATCTTATAAGAAAATACAGAGCTGGTCTTTAGTTTTTAAAGTCTACAAGGAAATACTTTTTCTTGCCGCGTCGTAAAATGGTAAAACGCTCATCTATTTGATCTTCGCTGCCAATTTCCTTCGCAAGATCCTGGCACCTTTCCCCATTTATATACACCGCTCCATTTTGAATATCTTCTCTAGCCTGTCGTTTGGAAGAAACAATCTCTGCGTGAATCAACAATTCAACCAATGGAATTGTATCTTCTTCTGCTTTATATGTCGGAACGTCCTTAAAGCCTTGTTCGATTTCTTCTGCACTAAGCTTCGTTAGTGCCCCTCCGCCAAACAAAGCTTGAGAAATGTTTTGCGCTTGTTCTAGTGCAGTTATCCCGTGCACAAATTTAGTCACCTCTTCAGCTAACCGGCGCTGTGCTTTTCGTTCTTCGGGACGTTCCTCCAACTCTTCTTCCAAGCCTTTGATCTCGCTTTCCTCAAGGAAGGTAAAGTAACGTATAAACTTAATGACGTCCCGGTCGTCGACATTAATTAAGAATTGATAAAACTCGTAAGGAGAAGTTTTGGCAGGGTCTAACCAAATTGCCCCGCCTTCTGATTTACCAAATTTGCTACCATCCGCTTTTGTAACCAACGGAATCGTAAATCCATAGGCATCAATAGCTTCTTCCTCTTCTTCTGCATTCATGCGGCGAATAAGCTCTAAGCCAGCCGTAATGTTACCCCATTGGTCACTGCCGCCCATTTGCAGTTTGACTTTCTTTTCCGCATTCAAACGGTAAAAGTCATATGATTGAAGCATCATATACGTAAATTCTGTAAAGGAAATGCCGCTTTCTAAACGCGAATCTACCGTTTCTTTTGCTAGCATGTAATTGACACTGAAATGTTTTCCTACGTCTCGTAAAAACTCAACAAGCCGCATCTCCCCCAGCCAATCGTAGTTATTAACTAGCTCAGCGCCTACTTCTCCTTCAAAATCGAGATATTTTGCAAGTTGGGCTTGAATACGCTCTACCCAGGATCTTACGACTGTTTCTTCATTTAAGGTTCGTTCAGCCGTTTTACCGCTTGGATCGCCAATCAGCCCAGTAGCACCTCCTACAAGGGCGTATGGTTTGTGGCCAGCTAACTGAAAGCGTCGCAAGGTAACAATCGTTAATAAATGACCAATATGAAGACTGTCTCCGGTCGGGTCAAAGCCACAATATAAACCAACCGACTCTTGGCTTAATGTCTTATTCAAATTTTCTCGGTCTGTCACTTGGTTCACAAGGCCTCTTTGTTCTAAATCTTGTAACACTGACATTTTTATTCCTCCTATACATGTAACGGCAGTTATCCTGCAAATACTTTCCTGAACATGAGAAAGATAGCGGTGTTAAAACACAAAAAAACTCCTCCCTGCAAAAGGGACGAGTTATGGTCGCGGTACCACCCTTATTAGAAGCCAGTCTGGACACCGGCTTCTCACTTTCTTTGTGATAACGGTACAACCGTTTTCCACTACTCAGTGCATTTTCGCAGAAAAAGTTCAGGAAGGTAATTCACTTCACCTTATGTGCCGCATCTCAGCAAAAACGGCTCTCTGTGTACAGGGAAGGAGCAAGCTAGGATTTATTTCCATCGTTACTTTTATTTATGTTTACTATTCTATCAACAGTTTTTACCATACTTTTTTATAAAATGCAACATTGTTCATCATTATTTCACCTTACCGATAGGAAGCATAGCTGCTTTATGCTATAATTACAATGATATTTTAGGGGGAATAACATGCGCCAATTTTTAGACCGAATGAACGAAAAACTTGATACATGGGCGAATACGAGAGTAGTTCGGGGTGTTAATATTACCTCGCACGTTGTCTGGAATCTTATTCTTATCTTTTTTGTTCTTATTTTTATGCTCGTATTTTTTGTTGGAGCCGCCGGTGCAGGTTATTTTGTGTCACTCGTAGAGGATGAATCGGTGCAAGAAAGCGAAGAAATGCTCGATGAAGTGTATAACTATGACGAGATTAGCGAGGTCTATTTTGCTAATGATGAATACTTAGGAGAATTGCCTGCGGACCTTGAGCGCCGAGTGGTTACCTTGGATGAAGTCTCAGAGCACCTTAAACAGGCTATTATTGCAACCGAAGATGAATATTTTTATGAGCATGAGGGTATTGTACCAAAGGCCATATTCCGTGCTACTTATCAGGAAGTAGCAAACGCGGGCAACCAAACAGGAGGAAGTACGCTTACACAACAACTCGTAAAAAACCAGCTCCTCTCCCCTGAAGTGTCCTTTGAGCGAAAGGCTCAGGAAATTATGCTCGCCATGCGGCTTGAGAATTTCATGGAAAAAGATGAAATCCTCGAAGCTTATTTGAATGTCGTTCCTTTTGGCCGAAATGCCTCTGGCCGAAATATTGCCGGCGTACAATCAGCGGCTGAAGGAATCTTTGGAGTGGATGCTTCAGATTTAAACATAGCTCAATCCGCTTTCATTGCTGGCCTGCCGCAAAGCCCGTTTGGCTATTCGCCTTTTGAGGCTAATGGGGCCGTAAAAGAAAATTTTGATGCTGGGTTAAATCGAATGCAAACAGTGCTAAACCGTATGGAACGAAGCGGCTATATCGATGAAGATGAACACGAAGAAGCTCTTGATTATGATATTCGCGGAGATTTGACAGAAGCTGCTCCTAATCCTTTTGATGAGTATCCTTATGTTGCTTATGAGACAGCTTCTCAGGCTAGCAGCATTTTAATGCAGAAACGACTTGAAGAAGATGATGTAGATTTAGATAGTTTAGAAGGTGAAGAACGCCAGGAGACAATTGACACCTATCGCCAAGAAGCTCAGGCTGAACTTAGACAGCAAGGCTATGTTGTTCATACAACGATTGACAAAGACATTTATGATGCGATGCAAGAAGCAGTAGCCGGTGATCAATGGTTTGGTCCTACAGACGAACATGGTGACCCAGAACAAGTTGGGGCAGCTTTAATTGATAACCAAACTGGTGCCTTGTTAAGTTTTGTTGGAGGACGAGATCATGAGATCGAAGCTCAAAACATGGCTACTCAAGGTGGAAGACCTGTCGGCTCTACAGTTAAACCTTATCTATCTTATGCGCCAGCTTTAGAGCGCGGAGAAATTCATCCAGGGCAAATTGTTCCTGACGTACCTAGCACATACAGTGAAGGTGAAGAAGTTTCAAACTTTGACAATCAACATAGTGGCTTTCTACCAGTTCGAGAATCGATTGAACAGTCCCGCAATATTCCGGCTGTTCGAAGCCTGCAATTACTAGATGAAGGAGCTGACTATGAAGCATCTAACCTTGTTCAAAATGAAGAGGTTTACGAAGGGTTAGATAACCTCGGCATTCCAAGAGAAGAAGTTTGGGAACCGTATGCCCTTGGTTCATTAGAACTCTCGGTTGTAGATAACACAAATGCTTTTCAAGCTCTAGCAAATCAAGGCCAATATCAAGAAGCCTATATGATTGAAAGTATCGAGACCAGAGATGGTGAAGTTATTTACGAACATGAACCAGAGTCCAGAGAAGCTTTCTCAGAAGAAACAGCGTATATGATGACTGATATGCTGCGCGGTGTGTTAACGAATGGAACAGCAAGTGGCCTGCCAAATATGATGAACACGGGCGGAGATTGGGCTGGAAAAACGGGAACCACAGGTGAATTTCGAGACTCTTGGTTTGTCGGATATAATCCTGAAGTTACCTTAGGAACTTGGATTGGTTACCCTCAAAACACCCAGATTTCAAGAAATGTGAATGGAATGGATTATAGCCCAAGAACTCAACAAATTTGGGCCAATCTCTTGAATGCAGCAAATGATGCGAATGTAGAGGCGATTGCAGCTGAGAGTTCCTTTGAACAGCCTGAAACAGTGGTCACACAATCCATTTGCGGAATTTCTGGCTTGCTCCCATCCAGCCGTTGTCAAGAAGCTGGGTTTGTGGAAACTGATCTTATGAACCAGGCATTTATCCCAACAGAAGTAGACAACAGTTTAGATAACATTGAATATGTAACGATCAATGATCAGCCGTATAGAGCTTATTCTTCTACTCCAGGGGAATTCACCCAATCTGGGGTAGGTATTGATGAACAATACTTTGATATTGACGATGTCGACGAGTATTTACCAGGAAATCTAACCGATAATGTAGTTCCTGACCGAGAAGCTCCTACCAATGACTGGACACCTAGCGAAGTGTCCGGCGTCAGCATCAATGGCGGGAACGTCACGTGGAATCAACACCCGGATAATGACATTATTGGTTATCGTATTTACCGAGCAGTGAGCGAAGGCAGTTCTTTTGCTGCTGTAGATACAGTCATAGGGAACACTGAAACGTCATATAGCGGCTCACCCGGATATGCGTATTACGTGACAGCTGTCGATAGCCAGGGACGGGAATCTAATTCTTCAGGTACTGCAGAACCTGGGCAGTGGGCAGACCCTTCTGCCCCTGAAGAGGAGGACGAGGAGGACGAAACGATCGAAGAACCATCCGAACCCCCAGTAGATGATTCTCCTGAAAATGAGGACGGAGAAGAGGCACCGCCTGAAGGCAACGGTCCTGACAATGGTGATGGCACAGAACCTGAAGAACCTGAAGAACCTGAAACACCTAACAACGGCGATGATAACGGCAACGGTGATGATAACAGTAATGACGAAGAGCCCGAGCCCGAAGAAGATAACGGTAATGAAGAAGAGGATTCCGACGAAGACGAGGGCGATGAGGGATAAAGAGTTTACGTGATCTTTTCTCGTAAACGATAAAGAAGTAAGTGTTGTGCTAAAATTAAGGCCACCAGCAGAGTTAAAGTGCTCTGCCGGTGGCCGTTTTGTTTGGCTAACAAATCTTGTAGAGCCATTAAAAAGAGCCACTTACATTATTAGTGAATGCAAGCGGCTCTTTTTTCTGATTAGCGTTGATGCTTAGTCCTCCATCGTTGATAAATCACCGGTAGGAAGGTCAAGCTCCCAGGCTTTTAGGACGCGGCGCATAATTTTACCGCTTCGTGTTTTTGGAAGCTTGTCCCGGAATTCGATTTCACGTGGCGCAGCATGGGCGGCCAATCCTTTTTTAACGAACGTACGGATATCCTCTTTCATGTCTTCTGTAACATCATATCCATCTCGAAGAGCCACAAACGCCTTAATGATCTCTCCGCGTACAGGATCAGGCTTGCCAATCACACCTGCTTCAGCTACAGCTGGATGTTCGACCAATTTACTTTCAACCTCAAACGGGCCGACACGTTCACCTGCTGTCATAATGACATCATCAATGCGTCCCTGGAACCAGAAATAGCCGTCTTCGTCCATGTACGCAGAATCACCTGATACATACCAGTCACCAAGCTCAAAGTAACTGTTATACTTTTCAGGATTGTTCCATACGGCGCGCATCATGGATGGCCAGCCTTTTTCAAGAGCAAGGTTCCCCATACGGTTCGGTGGCAGTTCATTACCTTGATCATCAATGATAGCTGCTTTCGTACCTGGAAGAGGTTTGCCCATTGAGCCTGGCTTGATTGTCATGCAAGGGTAATTACAGATCATCTGCGCGCCCGTTTCCGTCATCCACCATGTGTCATGGATGCGTAAATCAAAGACTTTCTCTCCCCACCGAACCACTTCAGGATTCAATGGCTCCCCAACACTTAAAATATGGCGAAGCGAAGATAAATCATATTCTTTTATAATTTCATCTCCTGCACTCATCAGCATTCTGAAGGCTGTAGGTGCACTATACCAAACGCTTACATTATACCGGTCAAGCGTTTCATACCAATCCTGGGGACTGAAACGCCCACCGCGCACAACGTTTGTTACGCCGGCTAACCACGGGCCAAAGATGCCATACGAAGTTCCTGTTACCCAGCCTGGGTCAGCAGTACACCAATAGACATCTCCTTCTTTAAGGTCGAGTACCCATTTGGCAGTTTGGTAATGCTGCAACATCGCATAATGGACGTGATAAACTCCTTTTGGCTTTCCAGTAGAACCTGAAGTATAGTGTAAAATTAATCCATCTTCTTTATCTACCCATTCTACCTCAAAGTCAGAGGAAGCTTTCTCCATATGGGCAGTAAAATCATAGTATGGCCCTTCTTCTTTAACCTTGTCCCCATATACAAATACCGTATCTAATGCTGGCAGATCATCCACAGGCACACGTTCAAGCAGCGCTGGCGTAGTAACCAAACCTTTGGCTTCACTGTCTTCAAGACGATCACGCACAGCACCTTCCATAAACGCCTCAAACAATGGCCCTACGATCGCCCCAACTTTAAGGGCGCCAAGCAGTGCAAAATAGAGTTCCGGAGATCTTGGCATAAAGATGAACACGCGATCACCTTTAGAAATGCCTGCTTCTTTCATCATATTGGCAGCTTTATTTGTTTGTTCTTTCATCTCTAGGAACGTATATGATTCATCTCGTGTTCCATCGCTATAATAAAGTGCTACCTGGTCTTTCTTATTAGGATTATCAGCGTGACGGTCGATGGCTTCATGCGCCATATTGATTTTGCCGGTTTGACTCCATGAAAATTCTTTTTCCACTTCAGCCCAGTCAAAATCCTTGGCCGCATCTTCATAACTTTTTAGGTTGAAATCTCCCGTTTTTGGCGGAAGCGCTTGCAACTTCATATATCCATCTCCCTCTCTGTTATGTAGTAGCTTACAATTGTATTATAATATATTATGAATTTTTGTTCAATTTATAATATTGTTTTTGTTTCATAACCGAGCCAATTTCATAATGACGTTTTATGAGCAATAAAACGAATGATATCTATTGATTTTTATTTATTATACAGAATTTAAAAAGTGGCTGACACGTAAGACGGCGACTCCGAGAGGATAAAGCGCAGTCTGAAGATACACTTTTCCGATGAGTTAGCTGAAGACAAGCCCTCGGGAAAGCGTCCGACTGAAGTGAGGGGCACCTTCGTTATTCGGAAGTTAACATCTTATTTTAATGATGAAATCCATTCAACCGGAAAACTTAGATGAGTTTGTCCATTTTAAAAGTGATCATGTATAATGAAGACATGCTTATATTTTCAGAAAATTAAAGGTGGTTCCCTATGATCCATAAAAAAACATATTTTTCGAGGGAAATTCCCTACAAGGATCGTTCATTACTTATTGAAGGACCTATTTCTGGCCAAAAAATTCATGAGTATGATTTCCATGAGGGGCTTGTTGCCTTCAGGCCGCCAAAAGAACAGAAAAAGGCTCTGATTGGAATTGCCGATCTTCCTGAAGGCCGCATCAATGCAGCGGTCGACGGTGATATGATTGTTGGGTACGTTACTTTTGTCTATCCTGACCCACTCGAAAGATGGTCAGAAGCAAACCTTGATAATTTACTTGAACTAGGGGCAATTGAAATTGCTCCAGAATACCGGGGGGCAAAGCTAGGGTCAAATTTGCTTGAACTCTCGATGTTAGATGATGCGATGGAAGACTACATTATTATTACTACTGAATATTACTGGCATTGGGATTTAAAAGGAAGCGGTTTATCAATCTGGGATTACCGAAAAGTAATGGAAAAGATGATGAATGCAGGTGGACTGGAATGGATGGCCACCGATGACCCTGAGATCTCTTCTCATCCTGCTAACTGCCTCATGGTTAGAATCGGAGAACGAGTGAGCCACAACAACGTCTTTGAATTTGATGCTGTCCGCTTTACGAACCGCTTTATGTTTTAACTGCTTTAGCCATCATTTTACAGGAGGAGAGGTTTTATGCTCGTAGAAGAAATTATGAACCAAAATGTCCAGTACTTAACAAAAACAGATACTATTGAAGATGCCATTCATACCATGAACCAATATCGTATACGCCATATTCCCATTGTAGATAAGGAAAAAAAGTTGATAGGAATTGTATCGGACCGAGACGTGCGTGATGCAAGTCCTTCTATTTTTCATGCTGAAGAACACCTTGAGGATTTTAAGAAACCTCTCAAAGAAATTATGGTTTATCCTGTAGTGACCGCTCATCCCCTTGATTTTGTAGAAGAAGTGGCTTCTGTCTTATATGAACATGATATTAGTGCTCTCCCTATTGCTGCAGATGACGACACCTTAGTTGGCATGATTACTGAAACCGATATCTTACATACGCTTGTAAAACTTACGGGTGCCCACCAGCCAAGTTCACAGATTGAAATCCAGGTGCATAATGTAGCTGGTCAATTAGCTGATGTAGCTGGCATCTTTAAAGAACGAGGTGTAAATGTAACAAGTGTCTTAGTTTATCCACATACAAATCCTGAGTACAAAATTCTCGTCTTCCGTCTCCAATTAATGGACCCGAGAGAAGTTATTAACGTACTTAAAGAAGAAGGTTATCACATTAAATGGCCGACAGGTCCGGAGGTTCATCCATGATTAACAATTCTGTCTTTATTTATTCTGAAGAGCAGCTAACGTATAAATTTAATGACGATCATCCATTTAATCATATTCGTCTTCAATTAACCAAGGACCTTCTTCAAGACATGAACGCGTTATCTTCTACTCAATTACTTGCACCACGAATTGCTACAGATGAGGAAATTGGCCTCATCCATGATCCTGGCTATATTGATGCGGTCAAAAAATGTGGCCATGGCGGTCTATCAATTGGAATTGCAAACAATTATGGTTTAGGGACTGAGGACGTCCCAATGTTTGCAAATATGCATGAAGCTTCAGCTTTGCTGGTAGGAGGAACTCTGCAAGCTGTTGAAGAAGTAATGGAAGGCCGTGCAGCACACGCCTTGAATTTAGGAGGAGGCTTGCATCACGGTTTTAGAGGCAAAGCTTCTGGATTTTGCATCTATAATGATAGCTCGATTGCTATTGAATATTTACGCAAAGTATATGGAATGCGCGTTCTTTACATTGATACAGATGCTCATCATGGGGATGGGGTACAATGGGCGTTTTATGAAGACCCGGACGTCTGCACCCTTTCAATCCATGAAACAGGGCGCTATCTCTTTCCGGGGACCGGTACTGTTAATGAAAAAGGACAAGGGAAAGGATTTGGTTTATCGATCAACGTACCTGTGGATGCCTTTTCAGAAGATGAATCTTTACTTGAGATGTATGAAACTGCTGTATGGGAAGTGGCTGACTTCTTTAAACCAGACATTATTGTAACTCAAAACGGGGCTGATGCTCACTATTACGACCCATTAACCCATTTATCTGCCTCTGTTCGTTTTTTCAAAGAAATTCCCCGCATTGCTCATGAAATTGCTCATGACTACTGTGATGGTAAATGGGTAGCAGTAGGAGGGGGAGGATATGATATTTGGCGAGTTGTCCCCAGAGCATGGTCTTTCATATGGTTAGAGATGGAAGAGAAACTTGAAGAAGCTACGGGCCCTTTGCCTACAAGCTGGCATAAGAAATGGCAGCCTCATGCTCCTGTTAAGCTTCCTGAAGCGTGGGAAGACCCTTCCTCCCTCTATCCGCCTATCCCAAGACGTGATGAAATTAATGAAAAGAACCATAAAACACTTGAAAAAGCTTTATTTCATATCCGCAACGAACGTAAGTAACTACCTTGCACCACTAAAAAGCTACCGCAGTAGAAGTTCCTGTTCACTGCGGCAGCTTTGTTTAAGTTATTCTTCTTCTACTTCTTCAGCCCGTAATTCTTCTTCATAAGAAGGGTCAGAAACGATGAGAACCACTCGTCTGTTTTGCCGAAGATTTTCCTCCGAATCATTCGGTGCCACCGGACGAGTATCTCCATAACCTGTGGCAACAAAACGGTCCCCAGGTAAACCTTCCTCTTCTGTTAAGTACCGAATCACACTGCTGGCACGAGCACCTGACAGTTCCCAATTAGACGGATATCGTTCAGTAGAGATCGGTCGGTCATCTGTATGACCTTCTACTTCTACCATATTGGAAACATTATTTAATAAAGTCGAGACTTTACTCAAGAAGGGTTCTGCTTCTGGTAATAGTTCTGCTTCTGCTGAATCAAACAGTAGCCTTTCTTGAAGTACAAGGACAATGCCACGGTCGTCCCTTGTGGCAGTTATAACTTCTTGAAGTTCTTCTTCTACTAAATATTCTTCGATTTCATCTTGTAAATCATCCAGCTCTTCACCTTCAGCAAGTTCATCTGTAGCTTCATCCTCGTCACTATCTTCATCTTCTAGTTCATTGAGGTCGTCCCTAGCCTCTTCAAATTCATCACTGTCCCGTTCAGGATTATCAAATTCAATAGCTGAAGGCATAAATTCCATGATTTGTCTGTCTTC
This sequence comes from Salsuginibacillus kocurii DSM 18087, assembly GCF_000377705.1. Lineage (GTDB taxonomy): Bacteria > Bacillota > Bacilli > Bacillales > Marinococcaceae > Salsuginibacillus > Salsuginibacillus kocurii. Next base: position 467,007 of record NZ_KB898623.1, read on the forward strand.
AAAGGAGTCAGCTATCGCTCGAAACCGTTCCGCATCAATCTCTGACATGGAAAAAAGCATAACGAAAAAGACCAGGATGAGAAGAACCATATCAGAGAACGTCGTCATCCACTTTGGGGCTCCCTTATCTGGTTCTTGACGTCTACGCTTCATTCGCTAAGCCCTCCGAATCTTCAAGTTCTTCCTTATCCTTTTGCTCTCGGCGAACAAAGGCACTTAGCTTTTCTTCCAGAATCTTTGGATTTTGGCCAGATTGAACACCAATCACACCTTCTACAATCACTTGTTTAACAAAAACTTCTTGTTCTGTTTTGCTTTCCAATTTACTAGCTAATGGCAGAAAGAACAAATTAGCAAGAATTGTTCCGTACAGCGTCGTGAGCAGAGCGACTGCCATATTCGGTCCAAGTGTCGTCGGATCATCGAGTGATTGCAGCATAAGGACAAGCCCGATTAATGTCCCGATCATCCCCCAGGCAGGAGCATATTCGCCTGCTTTTTGGATAAGCATTCGTCCTCTTTTATGGCGTTCTTCCATAGCTACTACTTCCGCCATCATAATATCTTTGATGATATCCGGCTCGATACCATCTACTGACAGCAAAACTCCTTTGCGAATAAACGGGTCTTCTACATCTTCAATACCTGCTTCCAAAGCAAGCAATCCTTCTCGCCTGGCTTTAGTAGACAAATCTACGAACGTATCAATTAGTTCCCTTAAATCATGCTGATCATTTTGAAAACCTTCTTTGAGTACGCGAGGCAATAGTTTTAAATCTTCGGTCGAAAAGTTAACTAAGATAGCTGCCATAAGACCCCCGAATACAATCAAAAAGGCCGTAATCTGCACAAAAAAGACAACCATATTCAGCCCTTCATTTGTAAAAACAGCAAACAGAAGGGCTATTATTCCGACTAGAACGCCTATTGGCGTAAGAATATCAAATTTTTTCATAATCCTCTCCCTAACCTATCCCATGTTCCTCGCGCATCAGATCCTTTCGAGCTTCAAGCTGTTCATTTAAGAACGAGTAGAACCACGATATTCAATCCGGTGAGGCAATTCAACAATGTGTTCACCTACGTCTTCTTTACTCATATATTTTGTTAATAGACGCATAGAGACAGCTCCAATATCATACATTGGCTGCACCACTGTTGTTAATGTAGGACGCACCATAGTAGCGAGTCTTGTGTTGTCAAACCCAACGACTTCAATATCTTCTGGAACATTGAATCCTTTGTCCTGCAAACCATGAATAACACCTAAAGCCATCTCATCTGTAGAAGCAAAGAACGCAGTTGGCGGTTGTTCACTTTCCATCATCTGCTGAGCTGATTCAAGTCCTGTATCATACGTATATGTCTCAATTGAAACGTGCTCCTCACGAACGCTAAGTCCCGCTGACGAGAAGGCCTCTTTATATCCATTAAATTTCTTTAGGCCGCTCATTGGGTCTTCTAACGGTCCAGAAATGAATCCAATTTGTTGATGACCTTCTTTAATGAGTTCATGAATGGCGTCAAATGCAGCCTGCTGATAGTCAATATTAACTGAAGGTATATCGTGCCCTTCTCCTAACGTTGCAGCCAGTACAACTGGGACAGAAGCTTGTTTAAATTGTTCAGCATGCTCTTCAGTAATCTCTCCGCCCATAAACAAAATGCCGTCTACTTGTTTCTCAAGTAGAGTATTTATGAGATGAATTTCTTTTTCTTTATTTTGATCAGAGTTACAAAGAATCATGTTGTACTTATACATGGTGGCGATATCTTCGATTCCTCTTGCCAGCTCCGCAAAAAAGATGCTTGAGATATCTGGAATAATGACCCCAACTGTAGTGGTTTTTTTGCTTGCCAGCCCTCTGGCTACTGCATTTGGTCGATAACCTAAACGTTCGATTGCGTTCAATACTTTTTTCCTGGTAGCAGGTTTTACGTTTGGGTTTCCGTTAACTACTCTCGAAACCGTTGCCATTGATACTGATGCTTCACGAGCTACATCGTAAATTGTTGTATTCACTGTAAGGGCCTCCTTATATTTCCTTTCAACGTTACTTTCATAATATATCGTAATCATACGACATTTGCAGGAGGTTCCGCAATTCCTTACCTTAATTATATCGACAAAATCCGTTTTTCTTATAGTCATTCCAACAAGAGAAGTAAGATCGTTCCTGGTTCTTTAGAACTAACCTTGTCCGTTAAGAATGTACTCTCCATCACAAGTCGTCTACGTAATATTGTTCCCTTGAAACTTTTTAAAAAAACTAAAGATAATCTTTGAATACTATACTGGAGAGATTGAATAAACATATATAAAGTGCCCTATCACCTGTTTATCCATTTCACTTGTAAGTATACCCAACTTATAAGAAAATGCTCATAAAGAAAGCTGACTTCATTAATATGAAGTCAGCCGCTTCGCGCTATTTTATCCTTTAAATAATCCTGCTTCACGCAGAGAGCCAAGAAAATCATCAAATGTTGGGATATCCATTTGCTGGGCAGAATCAGAAAGAGCTACAGCAGGGTCAGGATGAACCTCTGTCATAACTGCATCAGCCCCAATGGCAAATGCTGCTTTAGCTGTTGGCAAGAGTAGATCACGGCGCCCTGTTGAATGGGTTACATCTACCATTACTGGTAAGTGAGTTTCTTGTTTTAGAACAGGGACAGCTGAGATATCAAGGGTATTGCGGGTGGCATTTTCATACGTGCGAATGCCTCGCTCACAAAGCATAATTTCACTATTTCCATTGGCATGGATGTACTCAGCAGCTTTTACGAATTCATCCATTGTTGCAGACATGCCACGTTTTAAAAGTACGGGCTTATTTACAGCTCCAACTTCTTTCAATAATTCGAAGTTCTGCATATTACGAGCCCCAACTTGAATGACATCAATGTATTCTAGTGCATTTTCAACATCTTTTGGACTTACGATCTCTGAAATAGTGACCATATCAAGTTCGTCGCCAACTCGCTTCAGAATTTCCAGGCCTTCTTGTCCTAACCCTTGGAAATCGTATGGAGATGTACGCGGTTTGTAAGCACCGCCTCGTAGTAAGCGCAATCCTTGATCTTTCATTGCTTTAGCTACTTCGTATACTTGTTCGTAGCTCTCAACGGAGCAAGGTCCTGCTACTAGCTTTTGTTCAGAGTTACCGACTTTTTCACCTTTGAGGTCCACCACTGTATCTTCAGGATGCTTTTTTCGTGATACTAGGAGGGACTTACTGTTATCATCTTCTTGAAGTTCTAAACTGGCTTTAAAGATTTGTTTAAATAAATGCTGAAGAGTAGAAGTTTCAAAAGGCCCTTTATTATTTTCAGCAATTAAATCTAGCATTTTTCGTTCACGTACAGGATCAAATCGATTCTGGCCTGCCTTACGTTTAACTTGCCCAATCTCTTGGGCCAATCTAGCTCGTTCGTTAATAAGGTCCAAAAGTTTTAGATTTACCTCATCTAGCTGATCTCGTAATTGATCTAGTTGCTCGTTACTCATGCTCAACTCCACTCCTTCTGTGTATTTTCATTTCTTTAAAAATTATGATACATTTCTGTATGATTAGAGCCTATTATAAATGATTGCTGTATAGATGTCACCCTATTTTTCTTTATTAATTAAACGCTTTTAAGCGTTAAAGTATTTTTTGCTTTTATATAAGGATTTTCACCGATAATTAATTCATTTTTTTGAGGAGGATCTTCAAATGACCAGTTCTTCCACTTTTTTTGCGTTGGACATTGGAACACGTTCTGTGATTGGTTTGATTTTACAACAAACAGCTGAGGGCTATCATATTATTGATGTTGAGACTAAGGAACATGAAGAACGCTCTATGCTAGATGGGCACATACATAACATTCCAGCCGTAGCTAAGGTTATTACTGCAGTTAAAGAACGGCTCGAAGAAAATCATGGCCCTCTTACCATTGCTTCTGTTGCTGCAGCAGGACGTGCCCTGAAAACAAAACGCAGGGAAAAATCAATAGATATTTCTACACTACCCCGTCTAAGCAAAGAAGACATTCTCCATCTTGAATTAAGCGCTGTTCAGGAAGCTCAGCATGACCTCGCTCAAGCTTTTGAAGAACACCAAGAAAATTATCATTGTGTGGGCTATTCCGTCATGAAGCGGAAACTCGATGATGAGGAACTGCTTAACTTAGAAGATCATACAGGCAGCACGGCAACGGTTGAAATTATTGCTACCTTCTTGCCCAAGATGGTAGTGGATTCCTTATTAACAGCCTTAAAACAGGCAGACCTTGAATTAGAAGCGTTAACACTTGAACCAATTGCGGCGATCAATGTTCTTATTCCGCCCTCTATGCGCAGATTAAATGTGGCTCTCGTTGACATAGGAGCAGGAACTTCAGATATAGCTATTACAAATGGGGGAACAGTAATCGGTTATGGCATGGTTCCACTCGCCGGAGATGAAATCACTGAAGCGTTAAGTGATTCATTTTTACTTGATTTTCCTGATGCTGAACGATTAAAACGAGAATTATCCGAGCATGAACATGTACAATTTGAAGATATATTAGGCATGCCAAATGAACGATCAAAGGAAGAAGTGCTTGAACCCATTCGAAATACGATTTCCCAATTAGCCTCTGAAATCGCTTCAGAAATTATGACGTTAAATCAACAAGCGCCCCGTGCTGTCATGTTGGTCGGCGGAGGGAGCATGACCCCCGAGCTCACAGTTGCTCTAGCTGAAGCTCTTGATTTACCAAAAGAACGGGTAGCAATCCGGGGATTAGACGCTATTAAATCATTATCTACTGTGGCTGATTCCAGCCAAGGCCCAGAAATGGTGACACCAGCCGGCATCGCTATTGCAGCCAGAGAGTATCCAATTGAGTATTTATCTGTCGTGGTAAATCAACTTACGGTTCGTTTATTTGATGTTAAAGAATTGAACGTTGGGGATGCCCTTATGGCTACTGGTCTCCAACTCTCAAAACTTTACGGGCGCCCCGGCATGGCCTATGTTATTCAAGTAAACGGACAGCGAATTACAGTTCCAGGTACTCATGGTGCACCGCCGAGTCTTTTATTAAATGGCTCAGAAACTACACTGTCTGCCCCCATTCAATCAGGAGACGTAATTCAAACCACTCCGGGCGACGATGGGAGTTCTCCCTCGGTTACGGTTCAAGATGTCTGTGACCCTGCTAGCGGGATGACCATATTCATTAACGGAAAACCTGTCACCCTGGAACCGTCCATATGGAAAAATGGAGAGATGGTCTCCATAGATACACCAGTCTTTGATCGTGACACCATTAAAACGATACTTCCTAAAACGGTGGAAGATGCTCTTCAGCTTTACGAGCCTAACTGGTTAGACCTTGCCACCTCCCAATACTATGTCATAAATGATCAGCCTGTGTTTCAAGAGCAACTTACGATTACAGTCAATCAAAAAATGGCCTCTATTCAAACTGCTATAAAAAGTGGGGACACACTCGAGATTACTCCTAATAACACGTTTCCGCTCACGGTTGGAGAAATCCTCAACCTAAACGGTTGGGAAACAGAAGACACCATTCAACTCTTCGTAAATGAAGAGAAAGTGACTTTAAAAAAGCCAGCAGTTGCAGTGAAAGTAAATCATTCTCCGGTTTCGCTAGAAGAAGAAGTAACAGACGGAGCCCGCCTTACCGTTGAGCCAATAGGGGAAGAAGCCTTTACATTTCAAGAATTATTCCGAACTGTAGACCTTCATATAAATCCTGAAAGAGGACAAAAACTAATTTTACGTAAGAATGGTAAAGATACCGAATTATCCACTACGTTAGAAGAAAACGACACTATCGAAATACGTACTGAATAACAAGAGGAGAGAAATGAGGGCCATTAGCTCTCACCCTCTCATATCTCCATGCATAGACTGCTTCCCATAAGTAAAAAGCTGGCTTTCTCTTTATCACAAGAGAAAGCCAGCTTTTCTTTATGAATGGGGCCAGGCATCTTCTAAGGCTTCCACGGTTATTGCACGGTGTGAGTCATGCCATAATACTCTGTCTCTTTCTAATAATAATGCCTGAGGCGATTCATGCTTAATCGCCCACCGCTTCGCCACAATATCTGAAAGGGAGCGGTCCTCAATAACATGTAGAAAGTAAAAGTCATGCGTATCGTACTTCTTACTAAAGCTTTGAAATTCTTCAAAAGCCTTCGCGCTTATTGGACATCCAGTGCTATGTTTGAACAAAAGCACCGGTGTTGTGCCCATTAATGCTTGATTCAATTCTTCTTCAGTTTTCAATTGTATGATAGCCAAGGTGTCAGCCCCCTGTGCTTCGCCTTCAATTAGGATTGGTTTTTTTCTTCTTCCTGAATAGAAGTTTGCAGATCTTCTACTTCCTGTCTTACCGATTCTTTAATCTCTTCTCCTGAATGCTGTAACTCATCAGCTAAGTCATCGGCTAATTCTTCAGCAGATTTTTTCGTTTCATCTACATCACTTTTTACACTGGATGTAGCTTCCTTTACCTTTTCTACTACTTGATTGGACTGATCAGTTACAGTTTGCGCAATGTTAGAAGACTTTTCCTTAGCCACATTAGCCCAATCTGATCCTCTCTCATATGCTGAGTTTGTCCAAGTGGCAGTGCGATCATACGCTGATTGTGCACCTTCTGAAATGTCACTCCTTAGCTCTTTTCCTTTTTTGGGCGCAAGAAGTAAAGCAGAAGCTGCACCTACAATCCCCCCGATTAATGTTCCAATCATAAAATCTTTTGTGTTCATATCACTCATTTTAAAACCTCCTTAAAGTAGTTAGAGTTACAACTAATGGTTTTTTGGTTCCACTTCTTCTTTTTTTCTTTTCCATTTTCCGTATAGATCGATTGCTGCACTTCCCCATTGAACCGCTTGAGCCACTTGCCCTGATTGCTGTTCAGTTTGCGTGGATACTTTTTCAGACATCTGTTGGAATGATTCATTGATGGTATGGACCGATTCCCCAAATTCATGAATGGTTTCAACTACAGAATCCAAGCGTTCAGACTTACTCTGAATGTCTTCAGCAAGTTCATTACTTGTATGTATCAAACTTTCTGCTTCTGTGGTAACCCCTTGAATCTGTTTTTCAAATCGTCCGAGTGTCTCTGTTGCTTCTTGCATGGTACTCGTAACTGCTTTTAACGTTTTAATAATATAAATAATCAAGATAACAAGAGCAATAGCAACAACCCCTACACTTATATATACGAGCTCCATCCTCTATGCACCTCCTTTTTTCTACTTTCCCAAGAAATCTAAAAATAAAACTGCGTATGAAAAGAATTTCGACAAGAGGTTGGAAAACCCTTTGTCTCTTAGGAAATGGATTCTTTCAATATTAATATAAATGAATTCCCTATCCAAATCCCGGCTGTCACACTCACTAACTCTATAAGGTTACCCTATTGAAATTATACCAATATAAAGAGGCTGTCAGCATTATTAAATTACTTCTTTCCATTGTTGAGACAAGAATGGAGTTATAAAATGTTGAAGTGGACATTAATACAGTGACAACCCTACAGCTCAGCACCTCGTTTCTTGGTAGCTCTCTACACCAGAGCTAAAGAAAGAAGCTGTCTCAAAAAGGTGAGTTTAAGGTATGAAAGTTAGCAAGCAACCGGAATAAGCGAAGCTCCAACAGGTGTAGCGCCAGTAGTGAATGATAATATATGTAATTATCGATGAATGGACTTTTTCAGAAGCCTCCGTGGGACAGAATGAAGACCCAGCGGCGAAGATTGCAACTCTAATTTAAAAAGCGGACCATTCCTGTGGTAAAAGCGAACCCATTCCAGTTGTTGCCGACTACTGACTTTAGGGGCTGAGTCTGTCACTAAAGAAAAAAGCGGTCACCAGGACCGCTTGCAACTGTATACGTGACTTATTTGCTTTCATAAGCTGTTTGGATTTTTTGAATATCCCCAGCTCCCATAAAAAGAAGAATACTTTCTTTATGATTTTTTAATTGAGTAATTGTTTCTTCCGAGATTACAGTTGATTGAGGGATGCGTTCTTTTAAATCATTAATCGTAAGTGTTTCATTTTGTTCACGAGCCGAACCAAAGATATCACAAAGATAAACAGCATCTGCTACTTGCAAACAATTAGCAAACTCAACCAAAAAAGTCTTTGTGCGAGTAAACGTATGGGGCTGAAACACAGCCACTATCTCTCGGTCAGGATATTTTTGACTAGCTGCTTCTAACGTGGCTTTTATCTCTGTTGGATGATGAGCATAATCATCAATTAAAATTTGACTTCCAAATGGTTTTTCAGAAAATCGGCGCTTCACTCCTGGAAACGAAGAGAGACGATCTTGAATGATTTTTGCAGGTACTTCTTCATAGTGGCAAATAGCAATTACTGCTAAGGCATTAAGGACGTTATGCGTGCCATGGGCAGGAATAGTAAAGGAACCAAAAAAGTCACCACGAACTGTAACATCAAACGTAGTACCTGCAGGCGTAGTTTCAATTTTATTCGCATTAAAATCGTGGTCGCCGTCAATACCATAATAAATGATGGGCACAGCTGCATTTAACGTCTGTAAATGTTCATCATCGCCACAAGCTATAATCGCTTTTTTCACTTGACTGGCCATTTCTTCAAACGCATCTACTACGTCATTGATGTCTTCAAAGTAATCAGGATGATCAAAATCAATGTTAGTCATGACCGCATAATCCGGATGATAATGTAAGAAATGTCTGCGGTATTCACAAGCTTCAAATACAAAAAAACGACTGTTTTCTTCACCTTTACCGGTACCATCGCCAATCAAAAATGAAGTTGGGCGATATTCTTCCAGCACATGTGCCAAGAGGCCAGTGGTGCTCGTTTTTCCATGGGACCCTGTCACCGCCACTGAAGTATAGTTTTGAATAAATTCCCCGAGAAACGATGGGTAGGGTTTAACTTCTACCCCCAGCTCTTTTGCTTTAGCTACTTCTGGGTTGTCATCTCCATAAGCTGGGGAAGCTATAATGGTTTGTCCATATTCAACATTACTTTCATTGAAATCAAGAAGTGGGATATTTCTTTCCTCTAATGGCTTTTGAGTAAAGAAATATTTGTCTACATCTGACCCTTGAACGTTTTCATTCATATCCATCAAAACTTGAGCAAGTGCACTCATCCCTGAGCCCTTAACTCCGATAAAGTGATACATTGTCATGGTGGACCTCCATCTTTCTTAACCGATCCTAACTAAGACCGGAAAGCTAATCGTCTATCCGAAATGTGTGCTAACTTACATCCAATTTACACTTCATTCATTATAGCAGATCGTTCGTGTTTAACAAATCGAGATCTTTTTCCTATTCATTCATATGATAAACAAGTCAAACTATGTTCCTGCTGGCGCCAAAAAAGAAAAATGCTCTATTCGCCTAGAGCATTTTCACTTCACATATGACATAAACTGTATTCCTTTTTCTTTACGATAAGATAAACTGTGACCTTCGCCTGCTTTTTCACGGTCTGATTGAAACACATGCTCTACCACTTGCTTCACTTCCGGTGCCAAAGCCACAGCCGGACCAAGGTTTACCGTTTTAAAGCCACAACGCAGAGGCCGAAGGAGATACCATTCTCCCTGGTTAAGGGATTGCAAGGGACCAAGGGGCTGATAAGCCAAAAGTTTTTCTTCATTGGAATAAGGAAAAAATGCCTGCTGTTCATCACCTGTTCGCTCACTTATAATTTGAACCGGCTCTAAGGCTGAAGTCATAATTAACCCGCCCACTGCTAACTCTGAAGCTGACAGATTACCGCTTTCCTTGCGGATATAAAGGTCAAACAGGCGTGAACCAATGATCGTAACATAGTCAAAAGCAAACCAATGTTCAAACAACTCTTGCCATTCTTTCGTTTCCGTTTCGTCAGGATGGAGGAATGCCAGCTGTCGAAACAAATGTTTGGCTCGCACTTTATCTCGAAGGTTTGCATTTACTTGCACCCAGTTAAAATACTTTTCATAGATGGAAACTAATGCTTGATTTGCTTCCTCTTGTTTCTTTTCTTTCAGACTTTCAAAATTGATTATCGACTTCGCCACGTCTTTCCACCCCTTTCAAAAAGGTGAGCGTCTCTCTGATCTAGTAGCCTTAATCAATTCGTTCTAGACGTGGATTGTTCCGATATTCCCGTCCTGCTTTGGCTTGATGCTCTTTATCTAATAAGACGTTATCTCCTGTGAAACCGATATGAATGTCTAAAAGGCTGCTTCCCACACCATACATATCAATTGGGACATTAGCTTTCTCATACGCAGCAATTTTCTCAGCTGTAAAACCTCCGCTCGCTACGATCTTCACATGATGAAAGCCTTCATGATTCAGAGCTTCCCTAAGCGCAAAAACGAGGGCTTGATTTACACCACGTGGGTCAAAATCCCCCATGACTTCAGGTTGTCTGCAAAAGTATTGATCAACCATATGATTAGAAGTATCTACTCTAACACCTTTTAATTTATCTCCAAATTCACGTGCAACCAATAAAGAATCAGTGATGACATCATTATTATAATCCACTAGCGCCATTAATTCATCCTCGGGGTACATTTCCTGGTAGGCTTTTGTAGCCTCTACCACATCCCCTTCAAATAATTGGATTAAAGCATGCGGCATCGTGCCAATTCCTTTTTTGCCCCACCATTCATGCATGGCATGTGTAGCCTGGGCTTTAGACCCACCTATAAAGGCAGCATAACCATCCCCAGCCTGTTGGGTAAAGTGGTCATCACGGTCGCCCATAAAAATAACCGGCTTTTGGACACCGGAGCTCCGTGCTGATTTAACAACTTCATATACGTTTGTAGCTACTGATGTTCTTCTAGCAAAAATCCCATCAATAACACCTTCGAGAAAACCAAAACTTTGATAAGGACCAGTAATCGTCAAAACCGTTTCAAACGGTTCAATCTTATCTCCGTCTTCTAATGAATGAATAATAAGATTCTCAGGCTCCTCTGCGAAGGTTTGAATTAAAGCAATTACTTCATCAGTCCCACATAACACAGCATGCTTTTTTTGAAAAAATTGCATCGTTACTTCTTTGTCTGCTTTGTATTTTTTCGCAATTTCTCTTGTTTTCAAGAAGTATACAGCTGAGAACCAGCCATCCCCCACGCGATTGTCAAATTTAAAAGTTTCATTTGTCAAACGCTTAATCTCTCCGTTTAGTTTCTTCTCAATTTCTTTCATTATTTATCTCCTTGCTCACCATTACATGCTACTTTTTTTGCAGTGTAAAAGCCCGTACTAGTGAATGCATAAAACAAGCACGGGTCTTATTTTAGTGATATTCTTTCTGGGTATGCTGTTCCATAATAACAGCTTCGACAATCTCCTGGATGTCATGTTGCTTTAAATCGGCAAACCCATGTTTCAGTACAATCGGCATGCTAAGCTCTTGTTCGGTTAAAAGTGTTAACCAGTCTGGCGCTTTTGTTTCAAGAAGTTCATCAAGTTGAATTTGTTGCACAACGGACCCCTCCTTTAGATTGTTGAGGCTACGTGCGCGTTCTTTTTGTCTTGCTTCTTGTTCTTTTTTCACTAGGGCCAAGAAAAGTACATAACTTACCAACGAGTGCTCGCATGTTCATTTGTTTCTACATACTATAATAAATAAGGTTGCGTGTGAAAACAAGTTATTCATCGGAACTCAATATTTCTTCCGTTCGCTCTAATGATTCTTTTGTAACCAAAACTTGTCTAGGTTTCGTACCATTGGCTTCAGAAATGATACCTCTTGAGGCCATCATATCAATTAATCGAGCCGCGCGGTTAAAACCAATATGGAAATGGCGTTGCAGCAACGACGAAGAAGCACCGTCCTGCTCGATGACAAACTGGCAAGCCTCGTCAAACAAATCATCCTCATCTTCTTTTTTTCCACTTGCATCAACCTGTTGAGTTAACGTACTTCGCTGCAATAAAAACTCAGGCTTCCGCTGGCTTTTAACATCCCGGGCAACCGCTTCTATCTCATCATCATTGACGAAGGTACCTTGAACACGGATCGATTGGGAAGAACCATTAGGATGGTAAAGCATATCCCCCTTACCAATTAAACGCTCCGCTCCCCCGGAGTCAAGAATTGTGCGTGAATCTGCCTGGGAAGATACAGCAAACGCTACTCGCGTTGGAATGTTGGCTTTAATTAAACCAGTAATTACATCTACAGATGGACGCTGCGTAGCTACGAGTAAGTGAATACCACATGCTCTCGCTTTTTGAGCGATGCGACAAATCGAATCCTCAACTTCTTGGGCAGATACCATCATAAGATCAGCCAATTCATCAATAACAATTAGCAAGTACGGCATTTTATCAGCACACTCACCATTCTCGGTTTTCAGCTGGTTAAACCGGTGAATGTCACGAACACCGGCATGAGCCAGACGTTCATAGCGATCTTCCATTTCAGAAACCGCCCATTTCAAAGCAGCAGTGGCTTCTTTAGCATCGGTAATGACAGGAGAAGCCAAGTGCGGAACATCGTGATATGCCGCCAGCTCAACCATTTTAGGGTCGATTAATAACATCTTTACATCAGTCGGGTCAGCCTTGTAAAGCAGGCTAAGTAAAATTGAATTAATACATACACTTTTTCCTGAACCTGTAGCACCAGCGATAAGACCGTGCGGCATTTTCTGTAAGTCGCATACCACAGGGTCACCCGCAATATCGAGCCCCATAGCTACAGCAAGAGGCGAATCATGTTTCCTAAATACATCTTTTGCTAGAATTTCCCTTAAAAAAACTGGCGTACTCGAAGGATTTGGAACTTCTACCCCAATTAGGTTCTTACCTGGGATAGGAGCTTCCATGCGCAAATCTTTTGCCGCCAGTGCCAATTTCAAGTCATCTGTCAAATTTGTTATTTTACTAACCTTCACACCGGGAGCAGGTTGTATTTCAAATCGAGTTACGGCCGGCCCTCTCGTAACATGCTGCACTTCTGCTTTTACATTAAAGTGAGCTAACGTCGTTTCTAGCAGTTCACGTTGTTGTTCTAGTTCATTTTCATCATGTTCTGCTTTTGGTGCTGGTTTATTTAATCTCGCAAGTGATGGTTTTTGGTAAGGAGCTGGCTCTTGGCTTGAGTGTTTCAAGGCTTCCATACGTTTTTGCTTTTGGTACTTAGCTTGATCTTTAGGTTCCATCATAACGTTAAAGGGCACATTTTGCTGAGCCGTCCCCTCTGTGTCTTGCTTTTGAGCTGCACGTTGTTTTTTTCGTTCTTGGTGGCTTAAACGCTTTTTGCCGGAAGCTTTTTCAGTTGTCTCGTTCTCACGTTCCGAGGCTGGCTGACCTCCTGCAGGATAAGAGGACAATTCCTCTGACTTTGAGTCCATCACACTGTCAGAACTATTTATCTTCTTCCTCACCGGGGTTAGAGGTTCAGGTTCAGGTTCAGGTTCAGAATCTAATTCTGGCTCTTGAGAGCTTACGGGTTCAAACTCATGTACTGGCTTCACGGTGGCTGCCATACGCTCAGGTTGAGCATCATCCATGTTCATGTCCGTCTCTGTTTGTTTAAAATAAGTCTCCGTCCCCGCTGATGAACTCTCATCATATACGGGTTCGGAATATGGCAAACCATTATCCGGGTCTTCTTTCTCTCTCGCCTGATTCAAAACCTCCTCTTCAACCGGGGTTGGGTGCTCTGCTTTTTCGGCTGGTTCAGTAAGCCTTTCTTCTAGCTCTTCAGCTACTTCCTCTTCCGGTTCTTCTTCCATGAATGTAACTTGTTCTTTCTCAGTGTCTTTTGCAGGTGTACGAAAGCCGTGAATAGGGCTTGGTATTTCCTGCGGTACAAATGGAGTCGACCGCGATGGTGAATGTTGGTCTACAGTAGCTAACAGTTCCTTGGAAGTAGAAGCATTCTTTTTTTGTTTTGATTCAGAGGGTTCTCTGGCAGCAGAATATGTTGAAGACTCATTCGTTGCAGGAGAAGAGGCGGGTGAATGGGCCTGGTACTGTCTCGATTCAGCCGACTTCTTTTTATAAGTGGGATCATCCACGTCTAATGGAAAACGAAAAGCCCCCTTTTTCGGGTATTGATACGTCATTTTCACGCCCTGGCTTTCTGAATGCGGCACGCGCCCTCTAGAAGAAGACTTGGCAGGCGCCTCCTCCTTGGAGCGTTTTTCTTCATTAACTGAAGCAGATTCATCTCCAAAAAAATAAGCTTGTAACCGGTTCATCCAACGTCCCAAGCGATTTCTCATAATCTATCACACCTAACTTACGGTTTAAATTCTACTTTATCATACTTGTTATGTATTCTAATTCTAACGAAGACAATGAAAAACCACCAGCCCTGCTGGTGGTTTTAGTACTTATGCTTTACTAGAATGGTATTGAGTGAGAAAGTCTTGGCCGGTGTCATAGTTCTCATCCAGAACGAGGATACCTTTTCCTTCTTCATGTTCAGGAAGAGCCAATTCTTTCGCCGAACAGATCATACCGGTAGAATCAACCCCGCGTAATTTTGCAGCTTTTATTTTCATTCCAGTCGGCATAAATGCACCTGGGAGTGCCACAACCACCTTCTGCCCAGCCTTAACATTAGGGGCCCCGCACACGATTTGATATGCAGTTTCTCCTATATCTACCTGGCAAACGCTCAACTTATCAGCGTCTGGATGTTTCTTTTTTTCTTCAACATAACCTACTACAAAAGAAGAAACTTCAGGACGACTATATACTGCTTCCCATCCAGATTCCTTCAATGCTTCGTTTAAAATGCTCACATACTCATCCTTCACTGGGAGCATGCCTTTTTCATGAATTGAACCAAAGGTACTAACATTAAATACGTGCCACCCGACTGTTTCACCTGAATTTATATTGAACAAACGAGCTACATCGCCTTTTTGTTCAACGTCTCGCTTCTCCTTTGAAATTTCTTTAAGAGAAACAAGCAAAGTGTCACCTATTCCTTCTGGATTGTAGAACATATTCATGGTTTATTGTCTCCTTTATGTTTAATCGTTGTAACATTACGGGTTATGAGAAAATTCCCCTTTTGCAGTCTGAGTGGCCTCAACTGCTAAGGAGAGAATTGTCAGTACGTCTGTCCCTGCACCGGCATATTATCAATTATCACGAGTACCGTTTAACAAGGCCATCATTTTTAACCGCTTTTATTGTTTTGGCTTTTTTCTTGCCATTATAAATATAGGACGTAACTGCTTGGCTTCATACACCATAGGCATAGCTGTAATTGGAACTTGACCATTACTGAAAAAACGAAAAGCCAATTGCCCTAACACATCATACCCTTGTTCATTGCGTATATCTGCAAACACTAAAACGTCCTGATGGGGGATAGCGAGTGCAAGTTCTCCCTCTGCTTTAGCGGCCATTTCTTCTAACAGCGTGTCATTCAAAATTCTGCTTGCATCATATCCGTCGTTTGTATTAACAAAATAAAATAGGTTACCAGCCACTTCATCTTGAGTCATTGTTGTAGTAAGAGCCCTTACATTAAATTTGGCAGTTTCTTTTATATTCTCTACCTCTACATTTTCAGCTCGCAGCATTCCTTCATCCAGAAGCGTGTAAGACTCGCCCAAGTCAAATGCATAATATATGCGGGTTTCTGCTGTGTGCTCTTCTGTAATCAACGGTTCTTTACTCTCTGCTTCAGTCGGAAAAGAAGCAGCTCTCACCACTGGATAAATCAAGTGTTCATTGCCTTTAATAGGTGTTCTTTTGTCCATGGCGGCAAATGTCCCATCTATATGCTTCACATATTCTTGCAGGGCTTTTTCACCTTCACGTTCATATTTTGCTTTTAGCTGTGATAAATCAATCGTTACCCCTTGGTGGTCATGCGTACGCTCTACCCGCAGCGAGGAATTATCTTTATCAAATTGAAAGGTACGCTCAGGTGAACGCAGCCTTTTCTCCATTTCATTTCGCAACTGATTCACTTCCATCAGGATGTCCCTCCTTCACGCTAGTTATTTTAACATGTAATCAGGGACGAGAGCGAGAATCCAAGCGCCTACCCCTGTTCAATTTTCATATCACCGGGCTTGATCCAGCCTTTCTTTTTAAACCAGGAACTACAAGCTAAACTTATCAAAGCTGGGCCGAGAAATTGTAGTATGATAACGAGTAAAAGGACGCTGGTGGAAAAGCCCATGACAGAAAAGGTCATAATTTGCCCGACTAACCCGCTGCTTCCCATCCCAGCACCGGCTGCATTATTTTCCATTTGAAACCAGGCAGTGGCAAAAGGGCCGACCAGTGCACCTGCAATCGTAGGAGGCAGAATGATGATTGGTTTGTTGATCACATTTCCAATCTGAAGCATCGACGTTCCTACTCCTAGTGCAGCGAGACCTGAAATACCGTTATCTCTATAACTACTCACGGCAAACCCTACCATTTGCGCGGTACATCCAATCGTTGCTGCGCCTGCAGCTAACCCTTCCAAGTTAAGCATAATAGCAATAGCTGCACTAGAAATGGGAGCTGTTAGAGCAACTCCCATTAATATTGCGACGAGTGCTCCCATAATTATAGGCTGTTGTTCTGTGGCAAAGATTACTACTTGCCCAAATCCTTGTAAAAATTGATCAAGAGCAGGTCCTACAAAAACAGCTACCGTAAATCCGCTCACAATCGTAACAAAAGGCGTTACTAAAATATCGACCTTGGTCTCTTTGGATACCAGCTTCCCTAGTTCTACGGCCACTAAAGCAGACACAAAGGCACCTGCAGGACCACCGCCTTCACCGTCAGCTAACGCACCTTCTGCTCCGGCAGCTCCGCAGACAATAGCAGCAAATATAACAAGCGGCGGTGCTTTTAAACCATACGCCACAGCCGCACCTATAGCAGGGCCCATCAGACTCATGGCCAAAGCTCCCATATCCTCAAGATAAGCAGAGCCGAGCTGAGTACCAATCGTTTCAATAATTAGACCAATAATTAAAGAAGAAAACAAACCTAATGCCATATAACTAAGGGCAGTGATAAAATATGTATGAAAGGACAACTCAATCTCTTTTTTAGCAAGAAATGCTCTCATTTTTGCTTTCTCCCCCCCTTTAATCCCCCTATTCGTTAGAGGAATCAGGTAATTCTTGTCGAAAATAAGGGTATCAGCCGGTTGTTAAACACTCCTAGACAGATGGTGTACATTTAGTATAAACAAGGAGGTCTTTAAATGAAACTACATGTTTATTTAGCAGGTCAAATTCATGATGATTGGAGAAAAAGCTTGCGTGCTAAAGCTGAAGAAATGAAGCTTCCACTTACTTTTTCAGGACCAATGGAAAACCATGACCGTTCTGACAACATAGGAGAAGAAATCCTTGGTCAACAACCAACTTCCATTGCCAAAGACGAAGCTGCTTCGAGCATTAATAATTTACGCACCCATATTTTAATGCAGAAAGCGGATGTTGTAATTGCTTTATTCGGAGAATCATACAAGCAGTGGAATACGGCTATGGATGCGGCAAGTGCCGTAGCATTAGGCAAACCATTAATCTTAATTCGACCTGAATCTCTTCATCATCCGGCAAAAGAATTAGCAAATAAAGCTCAAGTCGTAGTGGAAACAGAAGAACAAGCTTTACAGGCTTTAGCTTATGTATTTGATACAGAATAAAAAGCCTTCTTCATCAATTATGCTTTTCTCGCTCAAGTGAACTTACTTTTCTTTCCCGGAGAAACACATAAAAGCCCCGATCCGAAAAAAAGTTGGAGCGGGGCTTTTATAATGTACCTTTTTTAAATTGGCTCTATTAAAGGCGAATGTTTATTGTTAAGAATGATGTTGATTGTAGATAAAAGAGCGAGTCGCCTTTGGGAAAGCATTAGCTGAACCTCGCAGGGTGTTTTCCCGAGGAAGCTAAAGCAATGTACGGGGCAAGCGAGCGTCTAACAGCAACATTTAACAAAGCCTTAAATTAGACATTGCTGTGGATGGACTGCAAGGTCGACTGGTCCACGCCTTTTACCAATTTGGTAATCAGTTCTTTTGCAGCTGCATAGTCATCGACATGGACAATGGAAGCTGAAGTGTGAATGTAACGCGAGCAGATTCCAACAACAGCAGAAGGAATGCCATCGTTCGAAGTATGTACACGCCCGGCATCGGTTCCTCCTTGAGAAATAAAGAACTGATAGTCAATGTCATTGGATTGTGCAGTATCAAGTACATAATCACGCATGCCTCGGTGTGTAATCATCGTCCGGTCATAAATCCTTAGCAGAGCTCCTTTGCCTAACTTTCCAAATGCATCTTTCCCACCTGTTGCATCATTAGCTGGCGAGGCATCTAAAGCAAAGAAAATATCCGGTTTAATCATTTGAGCTGCCACTGCTGCTCCCCGAAGGCCTACTTCTTCTTGGACAGTAGCGCCTGAATAAAGGGTATTTGGAAGTTTCTCCTTACTCACTTCTTTTAAAAGTTCTGCTGCTAGCCCGACCCCATAACGATTGTCCCAAGACTTTGCCAGGATTTTTTTGTTATTTGCCATTGGCGTAAACGGACAAACCGGCACAATTTGCTGACCAGGTTTAATGCCAATGTTTTTCTCAGCATCTTCTTTGTTGTCCGCTCCTACATCAATGTACATATTTTTAATTTCCATTGGCTTTTTACGCTTCTGTTCATCCAATAAATGAGGAGGCGTCGAGCCAATAACGCCAATGACAGGACCATTGTCAGTCATGACCTCAACCCGCTGAGCAAGTAGCACTTGACTCCACCAGCCACCCAACGTTTGAAAACGAATTAAGCCTTTATCGTTTACTGATTTCACCATAAAACCGACTTCATCCATATGACCAGCAACCATAACTTTTGGACTGCCTTCATCTCCATGCCTAACGCCAAATAGGCCACCTAAACGATCCTGAAGAATCTCATCAGAGTAAGGTTCGATTAAGGAGCGAAAGTAACTGCGTACTTCATGTTCAAAGCCAGGAGCGCCCTGGATTTCTGTCAATGTTTGAAACATTTGCTTCGTAACTTCGTTCATTGTCTAACTCCTTTCGTGTTCCAAAAGAATGACTCTTTATAATTGTAGCGAACCTTACCTTTATTTTCTATGCTTTATTCTGAAAAGTCCATCCGTTTTCTTGCATGGATTCTAAATACCCCGCATAATAGAAGAGAATAACCTACTCTGAAACTTTTAGAAAGGATGGACATGGATGAAGATTAGAGATCTACTGATCGGTGTTGGACTAGGATTTGCAGCGGGTTATGCAGTAAAAGAAGCATGTGCTCACAAAACAGTTTCTCCTGAAAAAGCTTTAAAATACGTAAAAGAAAATGTTAAAGATTCAATTCCAGTTAATGGTTCCTGGATTCATATGACGCCAGAGAACTATGAAAAAGACGAATTAGAGTACACTGTCTATAAAGGCGGAATCTCAAGCACACAAGCAGGGGAAACAAAGCAGCTGGATTTTGTGGTCGATGCCAAAACAGGCACCATCCTTGAACTTTCCTCATAAATAGAAAAGCGGAGGGCGCCTGATCATTGGCGAAGGGCCCTTCTTCACCGCCGAGGAGGCTGTCGCCGCCGCAGGGCGGGGAAAAGGGATCACAAGCCAATGGCGCCCGAAGCTGGACAACGAAAAGCGGAGGGCGGCAGATTTGCTACGGTAATGAACTCATGACCGATAGCAGCTAGAATAGCCTAATACTTCTGCGCACCTGGTTGAAATATCCGTCAATAAGTTTAAGCTTTCCAAACTTCACTAAAAAAACGGGCCTCCCCCCTGGAGTGCCCGTTTTTTGTAGCTTTGCTAAAGTCCCTTTACAATTTTCAATCTCATTTTATTTAGCTAATGGCTTCTTCCATAAGCCAAGCATGAGAGCTGTAACAATAGCACCAGTAATAATTGCTATCATATATAAGCCCCATTCCATCCAGCCGCCTTCAACAGCAAAGGAAACAAATAAACCACCGTGTGCAGCTTCAAGGCCGATGTTAAAGAACATCGACATTCCACCTGCTATCGTTGAGCCAATGACAAGCGATGGAATGACCCGGCCTGGGTCTGCTGCTGCAAATGGAATCGCACCTTCAGTAATAAAGGAAGCGCCTAATATATAGTTAGTTTTTCCGGCATCTCGTTCTTCTTCGTTAAACTTATTTCTAAAGAAAGTTGTGGCTAACGCAATACCTAACGGTGGTACCATTCCACCAGCCATAACCGCAGCGTGCGGCCCAAAGTTTCCGGCGTCAATCATAGCTAAACCGAAAGCAAAAGCCGTTTTGTTAATTGGACCGCCCATATCGATCGCCATCATGCCGCCCAGAATAAGTCCAAGAATTGCTGCATTCACGCCTGTCATATTACCAAGCCATGTTTCTAGAAACGCCATAAATTCTGCCACAGGTGTAATAATGACAAATTCCATTAAAAGACCGACAATTGCTATACTAAGCACAGGATAAATCAAGATCGTTTTGATACCGTCAAATGTTTTCGGCAAGCCACTGAACACGCGTTTAAAGCCAAGGACGACATAACCCGCTAAGAAACCAACAATCAATCCACCAAGAAAGCCAGCATCACCCGTATGGGCCATGAAACCGCCGATCATTCCCGGCGCGAAACCTGGACGATCCGCAATGCTCATTGCGATGAAACCAGCAAGGACGGCTACCATCAATCCAAAGGCATGATCTCCGCCAATTGAATCAAGTGCTGCCGCAAGTGGGTTATCTAGATCAATATCAATCATAAAAGAAATTGCGAGTAAGATTCCGCCACCTACAACGAAAGGCAGCATGTTGGATACACCATTCATAAGGTGTTTATAAAATCCACCTACTCCCCCGCCAGAGCCTGAGGCTGAACTGGTGTCAGCATTCTCGCCTCCGCCTTCATAGATTGGCGCCTCACCGTCTAAGGCTGCCTGAATCAATTCCTCAGGGCGTTTCATCCCATCGGTTACACCTTTTTGTAAAACTGGCTTTCCGTGGAAAGGACCCATATCCACTTTTGTGTCGGATGCTACGATGATGGCTTCTGCTTCTTCAATGTCAGTTGCAGTTAAGCGGTTTTTTACGCCATCAGAACCGTTTGTCTGGACTTTAATATCGACATTCATTTCAGCCGCTTTTTGTTTAAGGGCGTCTGCTGCCATATACGTATGGGCAATCCCCGTTGGACAGCCAGTTACTGCCAGTACCTTGCGGCCAGTTGTTTCTTTTTCTTCAGGGGCAGCATCTGCTTTTGTTTCCTCTTGATCTAGTTTTTCTTTTTCTTTTCGATCAACTAATTCTAAAATCGTACGCTTGTCTTCAGCTTGCAACAGTTGCTCGCGAAAATCTTGGTCCATTAATAAAGTAGACAAGCGGGACAACGTTTGCAAATGGTCTTGGTTTGCCCCTTCCGTCGCTGCAATCATAAAAAATAAATGAGCTGGTTCACCGTCCAGAGAGTCGTATTCTACCCCCTGTTCTGACCGGCCAAAAGCAATAGCCGGTGTATCCACAGCAGCCGTTTTAGCATGAGGAATTGCAATGCCTTCTCCCATCCCCGTTGTGCTTTGGTCCTCTCTTGCTTGAATCGCTTCCTGAAATTTAGCTGCGTCCTTTAAATGACCTGCTTGCTCTAATTGCCCGGTAAGCTCAGCAATTACTTCTGGCTTATCCTTACTCTTTAAATCAAGAATCATGGTGTTTTCTGTTAATAACTCTGTAATCCTCACAACTTACACTCCCCTCTAATTTACTAGGTGTTGTTACCCTATAATCATTGAATCGGTTTTTACGTTTTGTTTTAATGATTCAATTTCTTCATGTGTGCCCAGGCGCTCACTAAATGCAGTAGCACTGCCGGCTGCGATTGCAAGCTTCAAGGCTTCTGCCGGATCATTATCACTTTGTTTTGCAGCTAAAAAGCCGGCCACCATCGAATCTCCAGCACCAACTGAGTTTTTCACTGTACCTGCCGGCGGGTAGGCCCGGTATGCTTGCTCGTGATCAATTAAAAGTGCTCCTGCTCCGGCCATTGATACCAAAACGGTTGGAATACTGTAATCTTGCTGAAGTTTTTGGGCGTAATGATAGATGTCCTTTTCGTGGTTTAATTGAATGTTATAGAGTTCCCCCAACTCGTGGTGGTTTGGTTTTATGAAATGAGGCGACGCTTCAAGCGCTTTCTCAAAAGGTTCTCCACTTGTATCTAAAATCGTATGAACCTGTTTCCTATGCACTTTCGTAAGGATACTTTTGTATATATCCGTTGATAAACTTCCTGGTACGCTGCCTGAAAGTACGACAGTGTCAGCTGGGCCCAGTCCTTCTAATTTAGAAAGGAGAGCTTCTTCCTCTGCTGGTTTGATATGGGGGGCGGGCCCATTAATTTCAGTTTCTTCATCTGCTTTTATTTTCATATTGATACGGGTGTCTGCTTCAATTTCTGTAAAATCGGTATCAATTGAACGCTTCTGCAGTTCTTCTTGTAGATAACGACCTGTAAAACCACCTGCAAAACCGAAAGCTTTGTTTTGTAGGCCCAGCTGGTTTAAAACAGTAGAAACATTGATTCCCTTGCCTCCTGGTGTCTTTAAATCTTCTTGGGCGCGATTAACGTGACCAGCCTGCAGTTCACTCATTTTAACCATGTAATCTATGGCAGGGTTTAATGTTACGGTGTAAATCATGACTTCACTACCTTTATCTCGGTGTATTCACTGTATCGCTGTTGATGGTCTTCAGAAATATCTTCGGTTGTTACTAATGTAGCTGCGTGCAGTGGAGCAATATGGGCAAACGCTGTCTCTCCCATTTTTGAATGATCAGCCAAGACATAATTCTTATTGCCAACTTGTAAAGCTGTTTGTTTAACAACACTTTCCTCTGGGTCAGGGGTTGTGTAGCCCGCCTCGTCATCCACAGCGTTAACCCCAAGGAAACACGCATCAAACCTATAATTTTTTAATGTTTCTGCAGCTGCATGCCCTACTAAGGCAGAGGTTTTTTCTTTTGCTTTCCCTCCAGTTACGTACGTAGTAATACTGTGTTCTAAGAGAAGTGGAACATGAGTAATCCCATTTGTAACCACTGTAATTTCTCTATCTTTCAAATGTGGGATCATATAGAGGATCGTCGTGCCTGCATCTAAAAAAATACAATCCTGCTGTTTAATAAGACTAGCCGCATAATGAGCAAGCTGCTGTTTTTCTTCAACGAACTGTACTTGTTTTTCAATTAAAGCTGGTTCTTCTTGACGGCGCTTTAATAAAGCTGCTCCTCCTCGCACCCGCTTAAGCTCCCGTCTTTCTTCCATTTCTGTTAAATCACGTCTAATCGTAGACTCCGAAGAACCAGTCGTTTCAACAAGTTCATGAATCGTAGCCATTTCTTTTTCTTTTAACATTTCTCGTATTTTAGTCTGTCGTTCAACAGTTAACATGATGTCCACCTCATTTATGAACCGCTTACACTGTATTTTAAACGATACAACCATCAATTTCAATCATTTTCGATCATAAACAATCAATATTTTTTAACATCAATCAAAAACAATCATTTTCAACCATCTTCTTTTCTACAAAAACGATTATGTATGATGTGATCACACGTTAGCCAAACAAAAAAACTCGCTCTAAAAGCGAGTTTTTAACGAAGCTACAGAGGTTGGAATTTATGATCTTGTACGTTCTAAAGCGTCTATCACCGTACGCTCAGAATCCATTTTAAGCGCTCGGTATTTATAATCATGATAGAAAGTAAACCAAGCAGAGCGCTCATAACCATAAGCCATCCATTTTTGTTTCGCAAAGATGGAATCCATAGGGTAATCATCGTAAGCCATCACCCACAATGCGTTTTCATGAGCATGTGTAGGCATTAGATCAGCCATATGGATGAGCGTCTCCCCTTCTTGTTCCATCAAAATAATGGAATGACCTGCACTATGGCCACCGGTATGAATCATCTTAAGACCCGGAAGAAGCTCCAACTCATTGGAAAAAGGAATTACTTGGTCTTCGATCGACTGCCAATTTTGCGGCCAATACGTATTTTTCGAACGGACATTAGGATTTTTCATTTCTTCCCATTCAACATCAGAAGTATAAATAGTTGCTTTTGGAAAAGCAGGCACTGCTTCATCACCCATTCCCTCGACAAGGCCAGTAGCATGGTCAAAATGCAGGTGAGTCATTAAAACTCCATCAATATCTTTTCGGGATAATCCCAATGAGTCAAGACTTTCATCTATTTGTGCTTCTTCATTAACCCCATAGTTCCGTAATTGTTTCTCATTAAGCCTGCCATTTCCAATGCCTGCTTCAATTAAAAAATTATAGTCTTCCGTCTGCACAAGAATTGGGTCGGTCCTTAGTTGGATCTGATTCTTATCATTAGCAGGATATATTTTGCTCCATAGCGGTTTAGGTACAACCCCAAACATTGCCCCTCCATCCAAGTGGTTAACACCGCCTTGAAGCCATGTTAATGTCCAATTTCCAAATTGTAATTGCTCCAAAAAGCCTCCTCCTCTCCTCAACCTCTGAACATGTGTACAGTGTATCACAGATGTTTTGAAAACGCTTCAATCGTTTGGAGGGAGTTGTTTCATAGCTTCTACGCGGTAAATAGGCTGACCTTTTTCAGCGAATTTTTCCTCATATTCAGTTCGGACATTTTCAGTGTCATGGTGACTTGCATGCAAGTCGAGACTAATATTTTTTAGTATAAAGCCGTAATGGGAAAGGCTCGCAAGAGAATATTCAAAGTAGCCTTGATTATCGGTTTTTACATGGATTTCACCATTTGGAGTAAGGACGTGATCATAAAGTGCCAAAAATGATTGATACGTTAACCGCCTTTTTTCATGCCGTTTTTTCGGCCACGGGTCGGTGAAATTATTATACACACGCTGGACTTCCTCACTGGCAAACATCGCATCGAGCTCTCCAACATCTCCATGAATAAAAAGCAGATTATCAGGCTCTGCGTCTACAGCTCTCTGCACCGCTGTAACAAGCACACTTTCAAACTTTTCAATACCAATAAAATAGACATCTGGATACTTTAACGCCATTTCCGTTACGAATTGGCCTTTACCTGTTCCAACTTCAATATAAATCGGCTTTCCCTTTGAAAGAGTGCTCCATTTACCTTTATAGTCTTCTGGCTGCTGGACCACATACTCCGAATGTTCTTGTAAATACTCAGCTGCCCAAGGCTTGTGCCGCATTCTCATTTACATCTCTCCTACTTATTCCTGGGGTGGAATGATTTCTTCTTGAAACGATACCAAATCAAATGGAGAGGAGACAGCCTCTTTTAAAGAAAACCATTCTGCCTTTAATTCCCCTCCTGCCGGAAGTTCAACGGTAAGATCAAATTCCTGCACAGACGATGGAAACCTGCGGCTGCTAAGTACTACTTCTCCATCATTAAAGAAAAGTTCCAACGATGAGGCATCAGCAAAAAGCTGAAGACTGTGTACATAATCCAATGGAGCCCGGCGCGTTTCCCACCTTTGTGTCTCCCAATTAACTCTTTTTAATATCGCTTGTTTCGATTCTTTATTCCACGTAAGTACCATTGTATCGTCAATCTGGATCGTTACTTCGCCAGTGGGAATCTTTACTTCAGAAAGAACTAACTCATACGCATTTGCCGGAAGATCTAATGAAAACGATCGAGCATCTCCGGCTTGCAAATGTTTCTCATTAGAAACATCAGCTCTTAATTGTTTAAGTTCACGGGCCGGCGTTTGATAAAGCAAGCCTTCCCGTAAGTTCAGTTCCCGCGGAATTGTTAAACAATGAATCCACTCATTTTGTACCGATGGCTGACTCTCTTCACATTGTTCGGGTACTCCCATCCACCCGATTAATAGCCGGCGCCCGTCCTCGGCAACAAACGTTTGCGGTGCATAAAATTCAAACCCGTAATCAAGCTCTGTGAAATCTCCGTGCTCCATCCGCCCTGTCGACTTATCCCATTCCCCAATAACATAGCCGGATTGATAGATATTTTGGTATTTATTTTCTTCAGCTTCAAGACCTTGCGGAGAAAACACTAACACGTCTTTCCCATTTAGCATAAAGAGATCTGGACACTCCCACATGAAGCCAAAGTTTTCTAATGGACCATAATTGCTGCCAGCTACAATACCAACGTAACTCCAGTCCCTTGCATTTTCAGAGCGGTATAATACTGTACTCCCCTCTTTGTCTTCGGTTTGAGCTCCAAGGATCATCCAGTAGGTGTCATCTTCTCTCCACACTTTTGGATCTCGAAAATGGGCAGTAAACCCTGGCGGCACTTCAACTAAAGGCCCTTCTTTTTCAAATGTGAGCCCGTCTTCAGACGTGGCTAAACACTGATAGCTTTCACGCTCGCCTTGTTCATCCTTAACATTCCCGGTGTAAAACAAATGAAGTTGGCTGTCAACTTCAATCGCACTGCCTGAATAGCAGCCATTTTTATCATAGCGGTCAGAAGGAGCTAGAGCTATGGGAGCCCACCGCCAATTGATCAAATCAGAAGAAACCATATGAGCCCAGAACTTTGAACTGTGGTCCGGGGCAAAAGGGTTCCATTGAAAAAATACATGGTATTCACCTTTCCAATGAATTAAACCGTTGGGGTCATTCAACAGACCAACAGGCGGCTGAATATGATATGTTTGCCGATAAGGATCTTTTTCTACCTGTGGTGCTTTAGCTGCTACACTTTTGTAAGCTTCTTGATGTAACCGTAAGGAAGATTGATTATGGCTCACACTTTACACTCCTTCTAGATGTTCGCGAATTTATGAATGGATAGGAAGGACGGTGCTAGTCTAGTTATTGACCCTTTTGCAACAGTCGCTCTCCCATCGGACACACTTGCCATCCACTTTGCCTATCTTCTACTTTTCACCTTATAGGACGGTCGTCTGCTTGAGTTGCAATAACTTAGGTTAAGCTATACACATATGTAGTCTCTGTCAGTATGGTATCGATTGCACACACTTAGATAAACACCGATAGTGAGAATTTCATCGTTTTATAAATTGTGCGTTCTTCTTTCCTTTTATCAGTCAACCTGAACCCTTTAGCGATGCCCACATCTTCTATACAAGTGGCGCAATCAGTTCAATCTTAAAACTGTTGCTGCGTTTGTTGGCTCACTTCTAACCTTTAGAAGAGGGAGATTCACTGCAGACTACAGTCACATAACGTATTACCTAAAGCTTGAGACGATTCTCAGTGTACCCATTTCTCCATGATATCTTTACATCATACATGAAAAATAACAGTTTGTATAAGAGGTTTTTTATTTGCTAATGACAATAAAAACACCAAAAAACCGACCCTAAAAAAGAGCCGGTGGATTGTAAGCGGAAGCACCTTCCTGCAAAGACGAGAGCTTTTTCTATAACGACGCAGTACAGCGAATACTCCAACGTAAATCAGGACTAGAAAAAGACTCAATCATTACAGCGCAAAAGTTGGACATTGAAAAACACCAGCTTTATATTCCGCCTTGACTTTATAATATGAAGAAATTATTCCCCAGGAAA
The DNA here is from genome assembly GCF_000377705.1 of Salsuginibacillus kocurii DSM 18087. GTDB lineage: Bacteria > Bacillota > Bacilli > Bacillales > Marinococcaceae > Salsuginibacillus > Salsuginibacillus kocurii. The sequence continues at coordinate 494,571 of NZ_KB898623.1, forward strand.
TTCTGAAGTGGATGCGTTTACTTTATCTATTAACTGCTGAAGGTCATTCAACCAAGCATCCGCTTCCTCAGCTTCATTGCGGTTTAAATGCCAAATAATACTATGCAAGGTCTGGGAGATGACATACCAGTGCATACGGAAAAATAAATTTTCTTCCATCGGCAAACCATAATCATGCAGCCACTCGTCCCATTCCGCTTCTGGAATATACCAATATAATAACAGTCCTAAATCCAAGGCTGGGTCTGCAACGGTGGCACTATCCCAATCAATCAAATATAAATTATGCGCTTGGCTTACCATCCAATTATTATGGTTGATGTCACAATGACACACTACCATTCGAGGGGGTTGTACAAGCTCCCGGTACTTCGACAAATACGCGAGAGCCCTTTGCAACAACGGGTGGCTAGAACTCAAATGAAAAAGTTGGTTTTGTAAATCTTCTATAATCCACTCAGGAGTTAATGGTGTGTTGCCAATACGTTTAAACATATCCAATAGTTCGCTCGAACGATGGATTTTACTTAATAATTGAGCAACATCCGTTCTATTCATCTCCGAAGATTTTAGCTCTCGACCATACACCCATTGCTGGGCGGTGATGACATCCCCATTTTCAAGACGCTTGGTCCATAACAATTTAGGTACAATACCTTCAGCTGATAAAACTGCCAAAAAAGGGGAGGAGTTTCGTTTTAAAAATATTCTTCGATCTCCAGCTCGAGCAATATAAGCTTCACCCGTAGCACCACCAGCAGGTTCTACGTTCCACCCTTCGCCTAATAATAATTCCAATAGCTTCACCCTCATTTTCATTTGATCATTCAAATATTTCATGCCGTTATTCCTTTATGTAAAATAATGAACGTTTTTCAATTGTGGGATCCGCTTTTTAACGAATACGAAGCAGAGTCACAACAGTAGACGGACTCTGCTTTTATATGTATATCTTGTTTCAACGTTCGCCTGCTGTACAGGTCCGGGTTTTAGTGAATCGATCTTAATAGTACCAAATAGGTATGGGAACCGTCAATAAACGATTAAATTTGACTTCCTCCTCGTTCGAAAGCATCTCAGCTTTTTTATCAAATTTGTTATTTTTCGCTGAACCTCCCCCTCACCCAGTTTTCATTCACGCTTTAGAATGGTATAGTTTTTAACTATGTGACAAGCTTTCAATTTATCGATCCCACTGTACAAATCACATGAAGAATCTATGCACACAGGATAAATAATTTTACTCATACAGGAGGGCTAGGCAAGCTCCTCCTAGGTTCATCCTATAACCAGCTGTTTATTATTAAGAAGGAGAGGATTAAAAGTGTCACCTGAGAGTCATTCGTTACACCGGGCCAGATTATTAATTTCTTGTGCTGATCGGCCAGGCATTGTTTCTACCGTTTCTAATTTTTTATACGAAGCTGGAGCTAACATCGTCCAATCAGACCAATACAGTACAGACCCGACAGGTGGAATGTTTTTTATGCGGATTGAATTTGATTTCGATATTACTCAACATACCATCGATGAATTGCGTTATTCCTTTCAGACCGTTGCTTCTCAATTTGATATGAGCTGGCGTATTGAAAGTGATAAAAGAAACAAACAAATGGCTATCTTTGTCTCCAAAGAAGACCATTGCTTACTTGAACTGCTCTGGCGCTATAAAAGCGGAGAGATAAAAGCAAACATCCCACTAGTTATCAGCAATCATGATGAGTTGCGTGAGACGGTAGAAAGTTACGGGATTACCTTTTATCACATTCCGGTAACAGCGGAGACCAAAACAGAAGCTGAACAAAAAGCAATTGATCTACTGGAGTCCTTTGAAATTGATGTAGTCGTTTTAGCTCGCTATATGCAGATTTTATCTCCAACGTTTGTGTCTGCATTTTCACAGCGCATTATAAATATTCATCATTCATTCCTACCCGCCTTTATCGGGGCCAACCCTTATAAAAAAGCATTTGACCGCGGTGTGAAATTAATAGGTGCCACTGCGCATTACGTTACAAATGATTTGGATGAAGGGCCGATTATTGAACAAGACGTTTTGCGTGTGAACCATCGGGATACCACTGAAGATTTGCGGGTAGCCGGCCGCAATGTTGAAAAAATAACACTCGCCCGCGCCGTTAACTGGCACTTATTAGACAAAGTCCTAGTTTACAAAAACAAAACCATTGTATTTTAAATAGAAAAGCGGAGGCGTTTGGTTTAGATGCGACAAGTTTTTCTAGAACTGTGCAGCGTTGTCCGCAACGCGGAGTCAGGACTATAAAAAACCTCGAGCATCTAAACGCCGCAGCTAGACAGAAAAGCGGAGCGGGCTTGCTTAACGACGAAGAGCCCTTCTTCACCACTGAGGAGGACGCGTCCGCCGCAGTGTGGGGAAAAGGGATCTCAAATCGGTAGCCCGCGAAGCTGGACAGACATGCGGAAAGTGGCAGTCAGGGGCGGCAGGCAAAAAGAGCGGATAAGAAGTTTACCTCTTTTCCGCTCTTTTTTATAGTTCAGCATCTCTTTCTACTGTATCGCGTAAGAAGGAGGTAGTTACTGCATGGTCTAATAACACTTGTGCCGCCTTTAACTGGCCGGTTTTAAGAGGAGAGGGCTGACGCTTCAATTTATCCATCCATGCCTCGCAGTTACGCTTATCAACCATTTTTACATTCATGCCCCTGCCCCGGTTGTCTATAAGTACATCTGGAGCAAAGACAATTCGCTCAAAAGAAAGGTCTAACTGGTAAGGAGTTAATAAATCATGTGTAACTGTCTCCAGCCGGTTTAAAGCAAGCAAAGGGCTCAGTATCTTTTTCTGTCCGCCACTAACATATTCTTTCCAAAATCGGTCTGAGCTTGCTTCAATTACGCTAGTTTCCTGTCCGTCTACAGGTACAATACATAAAATTTCATTCGGACCAATTAATAAAATATCCAAATCAACCGTAGCTCGGCGAGTTTCTAGTGAAGGATTGTACATAATCATATAATTATCCGGTAACTGGTTTAAGAAATAAAACAAATGATTGTCATAATAATAAGCAGGATGAACCTTTGATTCTTCGGACAGAGACGAACTCGCCCATTTTATTTGGGAACGAACCAGTTCTTTTTTGAAACGAGCTTTGACTTCATCAAACGACATTCCGGCCAAACGCTCATAAATATCCTCTTCCTCTTGGAGCTCAACCGTTTGCCGGCGTTTTCCATAAAATTGTTTAATCCGGTCAATTGTTTGATAAATAAATCCCTGCTCAGCTTCTTCAAACCATTCGTTAGACTCTCCCTCATGTTGATAAGAATAGCTATTAGCCTGTCGCCATGCTCGTTCTAGTTGACGCCACCGCTCTTTTTTCAGCCGCGTGAATTGACTGGGGTAACGCTTCATATCTATTTCATAGCGCGAAACATAATCTTGTAATTTAATTAAATGAGCCATGTGCCTCGCCCTTTCTAACGCTCAGTTCCAAGTTCTCCCCATTGTACCACAATTCGTTCATTAACTGATTAGCTTACACTTAATGAAACAAAGCAATAATCAAAGGTGCGAAAAACGCCACAATAACTGCGCTAACAGTCATAGCTATTGAACTCACTGCCCCTTCAATTTCATTGTTTTCTAGAGCTTTTGCTGTGCCGATTGCATGAGAAGCCGTCCCTGTACCGATGCCTCTTCCTATGAAACTTTGAATATTAAACAAGCGAAAAGTGTATTGAGCTATCATAACCCCGCCAAGACCTGCAATCATAACAAAAATAGCAGCAAGGGATTCATTACCTCCGAGAGTGGCAGCTACATCCATGGCTACCGGTGTAGTAACGGATTTCGGCACAATTGAAAAAAGGACAGTCTCATCTACCCCAGCGAGCCTTGCCAAAAAATAACCGGAGAATATTCCTACCAAGGCCCCTGTAACCATACCCATTGAAAGCGGATAGAAGTATTGTTTTAATAGATGCCATTGGTTAAACAACGGGTAGGCTAGAGCTACCACCGCTGGCCCCAAAAGAATCTCAATCCACTGACCGCCAAGCATATACGTTTCATACGGAATATCAAATAATAGCAATAGAGACAACAGCAAAAAGGTACTTGTAACTAAAGGCAACGTAAGCGGATGGGGAATGCGCTGGTAAATGAAACGTCCAGTCACATATAAACCAATGGTTCCTGTAATCATTAGGACAGCAATCCATATACTCAAGACGTCTCCCTCCTTTGAATCAACACATCCGTAATCTTTCCGCTTACTACCATAACAAGCACCGTGCTAACCAAAACAATGATAAAAAGCCATGCTCCACTCCCCTGAAATACATGGCCAAGCGTAACCGCTCCAGCCATAACAGGTAAAAACAAAAGAGGCATATGCCGCAACAGAAGCGAAACTCCTTGAGCAACCCAGGCTGTTTTAACAATATTGGTGGCAAAAAGCCCTAATAAAATCAGCATGCCGATAATACTTCCAGGAATCAGTAATGAAAATGTAGTTTGAATCCACACACCGGTTAAATAAAGGCCATATAAACCAGCGATTTGTAAGCATATTCGTAATCCATCTGCAACAGTAATCATACTGCACCTGTTTCCAGAGGAAATTGTTCAATGATTTCATATTTGGGCCGTTTGCCTGGATGAATTTGGTAAAGGTTAATATACTGACATTCCCATGCCAGCCCCTCTCCCATTGTCAGCACCTCTTCTTCCATTTTCTTTAACGGGCACCCTTCTTTTCCCTCCCAGTTCTTAGCAATCGTAATGTGGGGAGTAAACGGCCGTTTCTCTACTGAAAACCCGGCATCAGCAAGACTTTCGGTCACCTTTTTATGTACTTCTTTTAACGCAGGCGATGTACCAGGGTCTGCCCATAAAATACGTGGAGAGTCCGGCTTCCCAAAATAATGAAGCCCTTTCACCTGCTGGGTTATAGAGCGCTCATTAAATGATAGTGACTCTACCGACTGCTGAACAAAGTCCAGGTCACTTTTTTCTAACCCTCCAAAAAAGTGAAGCGTAATATGATAATCTTCTTGCTGCGTCCATTGTTTAAAAGCAAGCCCTTGCTTTTTCCAACTAGAAGCACACTGACTTATCATATCTCGAACTTCTTCTGCCACACCCAATCCTAGAAAATAGTGAGCTTTCATTAACTATTGCTCCCTTCCATTATTGTTTAACTTCTCGCAAATACTGATACAGGTCATGTAAAGATTCAGTCTCTAACACAGGAATGATCTCATTTTCAGTTAGGTTTGCGGCATGATATGAAATAAAATCAACTCCAGCCAAATTAGCTGCCTTACCATCAATCCAGGAGTCTCCGATCATGACCCAATCCTTCGCAGAAATCATTGGATAATCATGCAGCACCTTTTTCACTGAGTCAGGGGAAGGTTTTAACGCTTGCAAGCGGTCTCTTCCATATACCGCTTGAAAATAAGAGAGCAGCCCGTTATTTCTTAAAGCGGTAATAGCTGATTCGGTAGCGTTATTTGTCACCACTACAAGCTCGGCCTCCTTGCTAAGATAAGAAACGAGTTCCTTTGCTCCTGCTTCTGCCTCTGCTTCTTTCATCCCTTCCATCTCGCAAGCTGCTACACAGGCATACATCCTCTCTACTAAACCATTGTTCCCGTATTGTTTTTCATACTTGCGACCAGCTTCAATCAGCTGAGCAGGCGGAGGTTTTTCTCCCACCTCTTCTGGGAGCACTACATTTGCCAGGTGCAGTTCTTGTATACAAGCTTGCCTCATATCATCAAAATTTATTGCAGAGGCAATTAACGTCTGGTCCATATCAAACATCCAGCCAGCATAGTGTTTCATTGTGGCCTCCTTTTTTGTATTATTATCATTCAATTCCTTGCAAACTGAGTTCAGCAATAGGTTTTAGAGACTTTTTTATGTTATTATAGTTGCACTACGCAATGCATATAATTTTGTTGAAGGAAGGGATTTGTCATGCGTGTAGCAAACAATATGTCTGAACTTGTTGGTGATACACCGCTTGTTAAACTTCAGCGCTTGCCACATGAAGATGGGGCTGAGGTTTACTTAAAATTAGAGTTTCAAAACCCGAGCGGCAGTGTTAAAGACCGAGCTGCTAAAAACATGCTTGAACAAGCAGAAGCAGACGGGGTTATTGATAAACATACAGTCATCATTGAGCCCACTTCTGGCAATACCGGAATCGGCCTTGCCATGACTGCTGCATCTAAAGGGTACCGTGCGATCTTAACCATGCCTGATACGATGTCTAATGAACGGATTAACCTATTAAAAGCCTATGGTGCAGAAGTGGTGCTGACACCTGGCGATAAAAAAATGCCGGGAGCCATTGACAAAGCCCATGAACTTGTAAAAGAAATTCCAAATAGTTTTATGCCCATGCAGTTTGAAAATGAAGCTAACCCTGATGCCCACCGCCATACCACTGCTCATGAAATCAAAGAAGCTATGGACAGTATCGGTAAAGACTTAGGTGCATTTGTCGCTGCTTCAGGTACCGGCGGCACAGTAACTGGTACTGGGGAAGAGTTGAAAAAGTTTTACCCCGGTCTTGCGGTGCATGTGGTAGAACCGTTTGGCTCTCCTGTATTATCAGGTGGAAAACCTGGACCCCATAAATTGGTTGGTACTTCCCCAGGGTTTGTTCCTCCTATTTTAAACCAGGATGTATATAACCATATTTACAAAATAAAAGATGAAGATGCTTATCAAACAACTCATGACTTAGCTCGCAAAGAAGGTATTTTAGTTGGCCCCTCTTCCGGAGCTGCCTGCTACGCTGCCTTGGAAACAGCAAAGACCTTACCTTCTAATCAAGCTGTTGTTGCCATCGCTTGTGATACAGGTGAACGTTACCTTTCGACTGACCTCTTCGATTTTGAATAAATATAAGTATAGTATAAGAAATTCACCATTCATTGAACAAGGAACTATGGCCGCTTGTATAATCTGTCACCTTTACTTTCTGGCGGCCACAGTTCTTATAATCCCTTTTACTCAAGTGTTTGTTGGACGGCTAAGCGATAAATGGCTTCCGCATAAATAGCCGTGCACTTAACTAAATCCGCTATTTCCATATATTCATCAGATTGATGAGCTCGACTTTCTCTCCCCGGCAACAACGGCCCAAAAGCCACCCCCTTTTCCAATGCTCTGGCATAAGTTCCTCCGCCTGTGGATAGAGCCTCCCCCTTCTCTCCTGTCTGCCTTTCATATACTTCGGATAACGTTTGAACCCATTTTGTTTCTGCCTTTACATAATGCGGAGCTAAATGGTCATATTCCTTCCAGGTTCCATTAAAATCAGCTACGGCTTTTAATAGCTGCCTCATGATTTCTTGCTTCGAAAAAGAAACTGGATAGCGGATATTTATACCGATGTCGCCTCCTTCAGCCTCAGAATAAGAAATTCTCCCTAAGTTTACGGTAAGCCCCCCACTGAATTCATCTGTTAGCTGCAATCCCAATCCACTTCCATCGCCTGGGCCAAACCCTTCCTCGACCGTTTCACAAAATCTTTGTTCAGCTAAACTTAATGGTAATTCACGAAGAAACGAGCATAGAAGCACAGCTGCATTTTTCCCTTTACTTGGAATAGACCCATGGGCCGATACACCTTCTACGTGAAAAGTTACTACCTCGCCATTCATATCTATATGGCCCTTTTCTTGCGCAAACCTCTGCTCAAATAACAATAGCGCTTTTTCTTTTGTTTTCTTAGATGAAAACGTGCAGGCAGCTTTTGCCTCAGCTGCTACCATATTTAACGCTTCTCCACTCTGAATGTGGTGAAGTGTAAGTTCAGCTGTCGGTACTGGGGGAAGGGGTGAAAAAGAAATGAAACCATCTATAATGCCTTTCTCAGATGTAATAAGAGGAAAATTGGCATCCGGAGTGAATGCCGCTAGTGGTTCTCTTTCATTGGCAAAATAATGCGCCATACATCCCCAATTTCGCTCCTCATCAGTACCTAGAATTAAGCGAATACTACGTTTTAAAGGGAGCTTCAATTCTTTAATAATTGAAAGGGCTAGAAAGGATGCAATAGCAGGCCCCTTATCATCAAGTGCCCCCCTGCCATAAATTTTCCCATCCTCAGCTGATTTTCCAAAAGGAGAGTAGGTCCAGCCAGTACCCGCAGGAACAACATCCAAATGACAAAGGATACCTACACAGTCACTGCTTATTCCTTCCAATTCAAGGTGCCCTGCATAGCCATCTACATTTCTAACAGTAAAACCACGTTCTTCTCCCCACGTCAACACCTGCTCCAATGCATCCTTTATCTCATTCCCGAAAGGCGCGTTTTCACCAGGGGCTTCCCTGTACACACTTGGTATCGCAATCAAATGCGTTGTTTTTTCTATAAGTTCTTGCGTTTTAGCTTCTGCTTCGGCCTGCCAATCTATATTCATTCTATATTCATCCTTTCAATTTCAATTCGAAAGCATTTTTGCGAATTGCGCGACATTATAGTATAATAATCAGCAATCACAATGTAACTTGGAATTCAAGTATCCTAAAAGTGCTATAGTTGCTGCTCTTAACAAACCAATCAAATGTCTCACTATGTAAGTAGAGTTTATGATCGCAGGCAAGGTGGATATCTTCTATGGTTTTGTCGAAAACTTAACTAGAATCTTGGTTAGGGGAGTGGTTTTAGTGAAAGGATCAACCGATCGAATGCTCACCCGCATTAAGTCCATGTACCTTTATATTAAAGAGAAAGGATCGGTGACTACGGAAGAATTGGTTGATGAATTTGGCACCACCCAGCGCACTGTCCAGAGAGACTTGAATGTTTTAGAGCATAACAAACTTGTGCACAGCCCTTGCCGGGGCAAGTGGGAGACAACAAAACGAAAAATTAAAGTATCCTGATTGTGGCTGCTTTTCGATAAATACTCACTAAATGCTTGTGCTTACTTTTTACTACCGAAAGACGCCACTTATAAAACGGGAGATCAGCCATTCTGATCTCCCGTTCCTTTCTTTACTCTTGATAATAAAGAGCATGTTCAAGCTGTTCGAGCTCTTCCTCGGAAAGATCCCGATATTCTCCAGGGTCTAAATCTTCATCCAACCAGAGGGGGCCAATTCGTACGCGGCGCAGTTCAATCACTTTATTACCTACAGCTGCAACCATTCGTTTTACTTGATGATATTTCCCCTCGGTCAATACCACCTTAATTACTGGTTCAGATCCTTCCTCTTTCACTTCTAGCTTAGCTGGTTCAGATTGATGCCCATCCGCAAGTTCAATCCCGTCAGCAAAAGCTTGTACCGCTCCTTCCGCCAAAGGTTCTGCCAGCCTTGCTTCATACTCTTTTTCTATATGCTTTTTCGGACTCATTAGAGCGTGAGACAATTTTCCATCTGTCATTAATAGAAGCAGGCCTTCCGTGTCTTTATCCAATCTACCTACTGGAAAAGGTTCACGTACCGCATCTTCCCATTCAAGCAGATCAATAACAGTTTCCTGGTTTTCATCTTTTGTAGCGCTCACCACATCACCAGGTTTGTTCATCATTAAGTAGATATGTTGGCGATATTCTACGATCTCCCCCCATACAGATACTTCGTCTTCATCAGGGTCTATGTTTATAGAAGATTGGCGTACCCGTTCCCCATTAACGCTCACAGCCCCTTGCTTCACGAGACCTTTTATTTCTTTTCTTGTCCCATATCCCATGTTTCCAAGCAGCTTATCTATTCTCACCATTACTCGCCTCTCTCTTTTTTATTTCATCCACTAATTGTTTGCCAAAATGACCAAGTGAGCCGTTCATATAAGAATAAGCCACACCGCTCGGTATATGTGTTAAGGCACTTTCTCTAATCGGTTGATCGACCGAGGCCTCACATAGCATTTGTTCTAGCTCAACAATTGATTCAAGGGTATGTTTTGTAGCTAATCGATTAGCTGTGAGAACTTCTTCTTCAGCCCCTTTAATAAATGTGAGCTTCTTTTCAAAAGCTGCCTGCAATTTCTTAACCATTTTGTCCTCTTTTGTATCCAAAACAAAGGTGCCTAACTCCGTTTGGGCAATATGTTCAGCATGACCAGCAAGTTTTAACGGGATAACAGTTTGCTCTCCTAGCCTTTCTTCTGCTTCCTCTTTCATCAGGGAGGTAGCAGTATGAAAAAAGACAGTCCCTTCCTGAAAATAAGCACCATATGCTTCAAAAAACGGTTGATATGCTTCCGCCGGCAAGGCAACGATCACATAACTATAGTGCTTAAACTCTTCGGGTGGGACATAAGTGAACGTCCGTGTTGTATTACGATTTGCTGCCTCTATACTCGCTTTTGTTCGATTATAGATTGGCACCTTACTAGAGTCTGCATAACAATCAGCAAGCAATCGGCCTAACTTCCCAAAACCTATGATTAACATATAGTCTCTCCTTAGAGCTAAGCTTTTTTACGTTCCGTATCCTGAACAGAAAGCTCTTCTGATTCTGGTAGATCTTGTTCTTCTCTATTACGTTTTTCAATGGCATTTTTCCGTGAAATATTAGCTAAAATAGCTATACTTGCCAGCGAAACAAGCAAGGAAGAACCACCATAGCTCACAAATGGAATCGTAATCCCTGTAATGGGTAATAAACCAGTAGCTGCTCCAGCATTAAACACGAATTGGGTTAACAGTTGGAACACAATCCCCAACGCCAATAAGGTGCCAAACACGTTACGGCAGCGGGTGCCGATTAGCACCCCTCTTATTCCTATAACCACAAAACACAGGATCAAAAAGCCTATACCTAGCCAGCCCAATTCTTCCGAAATGACGGCTAGAATAAAATCCGTATGAGGCTCTGGTAGATAGGCCAGTTTTTGCACGCTTTGCCCGAGACCTGTGCCCGTTAATCCACCATGGGCTATAGAAATGTACGATTGAACTAACTGATAACCGCCTGAAGTAGACGCGTATTCAAACGGATCCCGAAAAGCAACCAGCCGCTGAGCCCGGTATTCCGCTATATTTGCCATGTACCATACAACGAGGCCCGAACTAAAGCCAAGCAAAATTAAATGACGCCAGCGAGCACCTGATAAAAAGACTACAATACCTGTCACTAATAAAATAGCACTGGCAGTACCTAAATCCGGTTGAAGCAGGATAAGGGTGAAAATCACGATCACTACAATTAAAGGGGGGGCTACACCAGTACCGAAACGATTAATGTAATCTTGCTTTTTAGAATAAACTTGGGCTAAGTATATGACAGTACCTAACTTAACTAACTCCGAGGGTTGAATGGTTAGTGGACCAATTTGCAGCCAACGCTGCGCCTCATTTGCTGCACTTCCTATCAATAAAACGAGCACAAGTAATATAATTGAAACGATAATAATATAGGGACTAAGTTTCAAATACACACGATAATTTATGTGCATCAACACAAAAAACAGCATAAGGCCTGCTATAAAGTAAATAAGCTGGCGGGTGATAAAATGGGTGTAGTTATCATATAAGTCTAGTGCCAAAACATAACTTGAACTATAAACCATTACCAATCCAAATAGACAGAGGATGCCGACAGTCGTTATCAAGACCAAATCATAATCTTTATACTTACTTAACAACTTTGCATCCCCCTTCATTTTCCAATTCTATGAGATTGAAAATATTATACCATTGTAGAACCAACCGCAAAAGAGAAGAAAGATTCACTCTCCCGCCCAAGAATACTTTATTCGTCTTTCTTTAAAAAGGAGAAGCGGTTCCCCAGCACTTTTCCTGCAAGGCCCGTTCTAAAAGTAAGCAACAAATATAACAAGGCACCGGTCAAAACGCCAAAGATTAAAACGAGCAAATAATCCGTCCAGGCCGTAAGCCCAAAGAATTCCACAGCTCCAGAGCTTACAATCCAAACCGCGATTGCCATCGCAAATGAAAAGCCGGTGATCAACAAGCCTCTTCTGACCAACAGGCCAAATTCAAAGCCGGTAAACTTCCGAATAGCCCAAATCGCAACGGCAATTGCCACTCCGTAGCCGATATAAGTGGCATAGACTCCGCCAAGGGGGCCAAAAACGTAAATCATTCCGTAATTAATAATAAGCTTTACCAATAACCCTGCAATAAGAGCGATAACCGCGTATTTTTGCCGCTGCAAGCCTTGCAGCATGGCAGCTGTTACCGAAAAGATCGCAAAAAAGATAGCGATTGGAGCATAATGACGTAAAATTTCTCCGCCTAAAGCTACATCTTCTAGGCCAAATAACGTACCAAATGCAGGATAGGAGAGCAAGGATAAACCAACGACTGCCGGCACGGTTAAAAACAGTATAATTTGAAAAGCCTGCCTCATTTGGGCATGTAGTTTATCTTCGTTTCCTTCTGTATAAGCGTTCGTTATCGAAGGAATTAAATTAATAGACATCGCAGTGGCGAGCGCCATCGGAATCAAAATTAATTTGTGAGCAGACTGCGCAAAGATTCCGTAAGCCGTTTCTGCTTCACCTTGAGTGGCTCCTGAAGCGATCATAGCATCATTAAAACTAAATAAATCTATAAACTGAAACAATGGAATAGCTAACCCAACAATAGAAAACGGGATAGCATATAAGACCAACTCTTTGTACATAGCGGGCAGTTTAAGTTCATGATCTACTGTACCATTCGCAATTTCAGCGTGGATATGACTCCTTCGTTTTCGCCAAAATGCCAGTAGTACAAAAAGTGAAGCTATTCCACCGATAAAAGCTCCGAATACAGCGAAGCCGACCGCTGTTCCAAGTGTACCTTCGAGAATGTGTAGAATAAAAAATGTCATAACTAAAATAAACATAATGCGAATGATTTGTTCGATCACTTGAGATACAGCTGTAGGTCCCATGGACTGGAACCCTTGAAAGTAGCCTCTAATAATTGACATCACTGGGATTACCAATAAAGCAGTGCTTACCATCCTAATGGTGAAGACTACATCAGACATCTGGTTACCTTCTAATTCGTCAGGGTTCGATATAATCCAGCCGGCAATTACAGGGGCAAACAAAAACAAGAGCAAAAATGCTATGAAGCCCGTAACCGACATAATAAGCAAACCAGAACGAAACAAGCGGTAGCCCGTCCGATAATCGCCCAGTGCTTGATACTTTGACACAAATTTAGAAACCGCCATCGGCACGCCCATGGTGGCCATACTTAATAATACGGTATAAGGCAAATAACCATATGTATACAACGCCAACCCTTGTTGACCAACCAGCGCAGTAAAAGGAAAAATGTAAACAAGTCCTAATGTTTTGGAGATAAAGGTCGCAAGCGTCAAAATCATTGTGCCGCGAATTAATTTATTATCTTCTGCCATGTCGTGTACCTTCTTTCATTTAATACCGTTACACGTACGAATTTTAACACACAAACTCTCCCCTGACGAAAAATAGCAGAAGTGCAAGGCCTTGCTTTGATAAAACATGCCAAACCGGTGTTAACACAAAAGGCGCGAAAGGCAACGGCTCCATTGAGAAAGCAAGTACCTGAAAATCACAGGGCGGTATCCCTGCGTGCAAGCGTTGCTGCACCAAAGAAGACACGGGCGAGGTCAACCGAAGTAAAGACCAAGCCAATGTCTAGCTTGTGCCTGTGGTGAAAGCGTCCACCTGAAGAGAAGAACTGAAACCACTATATTGAATATTTATCTAAAGGTTTAGAACCTGTGGACAGTTTTGCAAACCTAATGAATCAATGTCCGCCACCCCTCAGCGTCCCGCATAAATGCGTGAGAACCTCTTGCTGCTTTACCGCATGCGACTTAGTCGCTTATAGTTTTCACATAAATTGTGCGTCTACGTGGCCCATCAAACTCACAGAAATAAATGCCCTGCCACGTTCCTAAAAGAAGCTTGCCATTTTCTACAATAATCGTTTGCGATGGTCCAACTGTACTGGTTTTCATATGAGCTGCTGTGTTTCCTTCTCCATGCAGATCCTTAGAATGTGTCCACGGATAAATTTCATCAAAGCGTCGAATCATATCTGTTTTCACATCAGGGTCTGCATTTTCATTAACAGTCAATCCAGCTGTCGTATGCATGGATTGAACTGTGACTACGCCTGTTTTCATTCCTGCTTTATGAACAATCTTATTCACATCATTTGTGATGTCAACCATCTCATCTCGTTGTTTGGTTTCTACATGAATTTTTTCTAACACTACAATTCCTCCTTTAGTATACCTGCTTGCAATTTTTCAATCTTGCTCTAACTTTGCTATGATTAAAAAATGCAAGCGAGGTGTATTTATATAAGAGATGCTTCCATACTAGCCTTGCAAATGTATCCACAAGGAGTGCCGGTTATCATGTGCTTCTAGTTTTGTTTGTTTATCGGCTTCCTCCACCTTGCCTCCTTGAACCTTGCTTTGCGGGGTCTCTCCCGCCCGTTTTTCCGGAGGGAGTATCGTGGAGTGCGCTCGCTAAACATATCATCTCATCCTTTAGAAGCAGAGTGCCCTCCCTCTTTTGAAAACAGGTGAAAATAACAGGGGGGGGAACGGTTTTCATCATTCGTGTTATAGAAAACTTATAAGAAGCGAATGGCGGCGAGTTCACCGGGCAAAGCAACAGTTGAAGACCCCGCAATGAGCGGATTTTGCTCATGAGGAGGCTGAAGCGTTGCCCGTGGAAAGCATCCGCCTGAAGCAAAGGACGAACCCCCTATAGTTGGTTGCTTCTTAACGTTTGAAGTACCTGTGGACAGTTTTGCAACGCTAGTGACGCTTCCACCTATTTCTACAGCACACTTTTAAATCAACCCTGTGTGCTATCAATTTCCATGTTAAAGTACTATCCTCTGTTCATTGATATGGTGAACATGCCTCGTATAGAAAACCAACGAGCACCTAACAATCGTCACCTTTACAGCGCCTATATAAAAGAAAGGAGACTTACGAAGATGCAAACGGAAGTCATTGTAGTTGGTGGCGGCCCAGCCGGTCTTATGGCGGCTATATCAGCTGCTCAACACGGAGCAAACGTAACCTTATTAGATAAAGGTAAAAAGCTTGGACGAAAGCTAGCTATTTCAGGAGGTGGCCGTTGTAACGTTACAAATCGGATGGCCTTAGATGAATTAATTAAACACATTCCCGGGAACGGAAAATTTATGCACAGCCCCTTTTCTATCTTCAATAATGAAGATATTATTTCCTTCTTTGAAGATATGGGGATTCCCTTGAAAGAAGAAGATATGGGCCGCATGTTCCCAGTAAATGATAAAGCTGTAACCGTTGTAAGAACTCTCTTGGATAAACTTGAAGAGCTTGGCGTAACCATGCTTACCAAAACTGAAGTTCACGATTTATTGATGGATGAAGACCGTATTAAAGGTGTTCAATTAGCAGATGGTACCCAACGGGAAGCAGATGCTGTCATACTAGCTACAGGTGGCAAATCTGTACCTCATACAGGGAGCACGGGAGATGGTTATCCTTGGGCCGTTAAAGCAGGACATACAATTACAGATCTTTACCCAACTGAAGTACCAATCACTTCCCCGGACGACTTTATTCAGTCCAAAGAATTGCAGGGCTTGTCCCTCCAAGATGTTGCATTATCTGTAACTAACCATAAAGGGAAAACCGTAATCACTCATCGTGGCGATATGATATTTACCCATTTTGGGATTTCCGGGCCGATTGTGTTACGGTGCAGCCAATATGTTGTTAAAGAACGGAAGAAAAAACCTGACAATCTCGTTACTCTTTTGCTTTCTCTCTATCCTGAAGCAAAGGAAGAGTCATTATTTCAACAACTAGTCACTCTCAAAAAAGACCAAGGGCAAAAGTCTATTAAAAATGTGTTAAAAGCTTGGGCGCCTGAGCGTTTGTTGCTGCTTCTTTTAAAAAAAAGCAGTATTCCTTCTGATACCCGCACGGAGCAGGTAGCAAACGAAAGCCTGCGCCAACTAGCTCACTTCTTTACCCGTTTTCCTATTGCGGCCGATGGTACGCTTTCCATTGAAGAAGCGTTCGTTACTGGCGGAGGTGTTTCTATTAAAGAAGTACATCCCAAAACCCTCGGTTCAAAAAAGAAAGACGGTCTTTACTTTTGCGGAGAACTACTAGATATTCACGCTTATACTGGTGGCTACAATATTACTTGTGCTTTTTCTACTGGCTATGCTTCAGGAAAAGCCGCGGCCGAAACTCTTCAACCATTTATTCAATAACCATTCACAACCTGTGGATAAACACCTTTGCTTATACACAGGTTGTGAATTAATAAAACCTCTGTTATAAAGCGCTCTTTGCCACCCTGTGCATAACCTCTCTTTTTATCCACTTACTTATCCACTGTTATTCAGAAGTTATTAACAACTCAAACAAAAACAATTATCCTTAAGAATCAAATTAATAACCAGCCTATTATGGTTCCTACCCCGCCATACAAGAGAGCAAAAGGCATATTTTTCAGCGTAATTAGGTATGGATTTTGTTCGGTTGCCTGTGAGGTCATCGTCACCGTAATTCCATACGTCCCTACCGAAGCTGTGGATAACGAACTAGTTATAAAAACAATACCAATGCTCATAGGATTCATTGTTTCATAGAGCGGAACTACGACTTCTTGCAATATTCCAATGGTGGCAATTGGATGCATCCCAATCATAGCCATGGCTAAAAAGGTAAATTGAATAAACAGCAGCACCACCAAAGGCTGATTTGCAGCTAACATAAACGGTTCTTGAATCATGCCTAAAAAAGGTGTCTCATTCAAGCTGCCTGAAAAGAATCCGAGCGCTACAAATAACACGACGAAGTTTTGCATGTTGTTTAAACGGAACCACCACGTTTTTGCACCTATGGTCCAAAAGGAGCGTATCCGCTTTATTAATATGGCCCAGACCACCGCAAATGGAAAAATAACCAAGGTGACTGTGATAATAAATGACAGCCCGGTAAGATTTCCGATCCCCACCACTAAGAATAAAAATGCAGTCAAGGCGACCGAAAGCTGAAAAATACGTTTAGTCATTTCTAGTGGATTAATTGTTTTTGTCAGCGCTGCGCCATTCGGCTCGTAGGCCACCCGGCGAAAGCGCTGGCCAATAATTCCGTCTAAAATGAGCACTATCCCAGAGATAAGCAACAGCCACGGCAGGTATTCTAAAAAGCTTACTCCGGTGGTATCCACTGTAATAGCCACCATAATTTCCATCGGGCTCCAAGCTAAAACCAAAGCAAAACCCCGTAATGTTGTACGAGAAATGAAATCATCCCGTACTGCCTTTGAAAAATGAGCTAAATTTTGTTTGAGCACATCCTGGATAAGTGGAATTGCAGATAGATTAATGAAAGCTACTAATAAATACGTAGTGCCTAAACTACGTGTATACAACCTACCTAAATCTTTAACCCGTGCTTGCAGGAGTTGATTAATGCGGCGGTCAAACCGCCCTGCTCTAACGACACTCTGCATCCAAGGAAGCATGGCTAAAAAAGCTAAGAGTGAAAGATTATTCGTCATCAGTTGAGGTAGTTCTAGCACGCTGACATTTCCCCACAAGAAAAAGATAACCCCCGCACTTACAAACAGAGTGCCCAACAACCGAAACAACTTGGTGGCTCCGACAAAAGAAATCAGAAGCGCTGGGATTGCTAGCACTCCTGCCATATAGGTTAATACTTCCGAGCCAAGAAACATATCAATTAGATAAAGGCCGAGCACTGTTAAGTATAAGTAACCAATTGAAAATTTGTTCATGCTATTACTCCTCTATTGCCAAATCCCTAACTCCTACAAACTGCCTATCATCTGACCCTACGAAAAGAAAGCCACTCTCTCCTGGGGAGAGAATGGCTTCCTGCGAACTTCGATTTAATTCGCTACGATGTTCACAAGCTTGCCTGGTACAGCAATTACTTTTCGAATGGTTTTCCCTTCGATCTGTTCTTTAATCTTCTCATCTTCAAATGCTGCTTCTTCAAGTTCTTCTTTGCTTGCTTCAGCTGATACTACAAGCTTGCTGCGCACTTTTCCGTTAATTTGCACGACGACTTCCACTTCGTCAGTTACAAGATAAGCTTCATCATACGTCGGCCATGCTTCGTAACCGATTGTTTCGTTATGACCAAGTACGGACCAAAGCTCTTCAGTGAGATGAGGAGCGACGGGTGCAAGCATTTTAACAAAGCCTTCTATTTGCTCTTTTGATAGTGTGTCTTCTTTATAAGCATCGTTTACAAATACCATCAGTTGACTGATGCCTGTATTAAAACGAAGATTGGTAAAGTGTTCCGTTACTTTCTGGACAGTTTCATGATAGGTACGTGTCATATCCTCACTAGCTTCATTTTCCGCTTGAATAGTAGAACGTAATGCCTTCCCGTCCTCGGCTACGACTAAGCGCCATACCCGGTCCAAAAAGCGGCGGGCTCCATCCAGTCCATTGGTTGACCAAGCAATGGAAGCATCCAAAGGTCCCATAAACATTTCATACAAACGAAGCGTATCTGCTCCGTGCGTTTCTAAAATGTCATCTGGATTGACAACGTTCCCTTTAGATTTACTCATCTTCTCATTGTTTTCCCCAAGAATCATGCCCTGGTTGTAAAGGCGTTGGAACGGCTCTTTCGTAGGGACTACGCCGATGTCATACAACACCTTGTGCCAAAAACGTGCATAAAGCAGGTGAAGCACGGCATGCTCTGCACCACCGATATAAATGTCCACCGGAAGCCAGTGAGCAAGCTTTTCCGGCGCAGCCAGTTCTTCAGTATTGGTTGGGTCAATAAAGCGTAAGTAATACCAGCAGCTTCCTGCCCACTGCGGCATCGTATTGGTCTCGCGCCGGCCTTTCATGCCTGTTTCCGGGTCAGTTACTTCAACCCAGTCTGTTGCATTAGCAAGCGGCGATTCACCCGTACCTGACGGTTTGAATTCATCCATATTTGGCAGTTCAAGTGGAAGCTCTTCTTCAGGCACCGTCGACATGGACCCATCTTCCCAATGAATCACTGGGATGGGCTCGCCCCAATAACGCTGGCGGCTAAACAACCAATCTCTTAAGCGATACGTGACTTCTTTATTACCGATATTTTGTTCTTCCAGCCATTGAATCATTGTTTCAATGGCTTCATCAGTATGAAGTCCATTTAAAAAATCAGAGTTTACGTGCGGTCCGTCTTCCACGTAGGCTTCTTTTTCAATGTCGCCACCTTCGACAACTTCGCGGATCGGCAGGCCAAATTTTTGTGCGAATTCGTAGTCTCTTTCATCATGCCCAGGCACTGCCATGATCGCTCCGCTTCCGTAGCTTGCAAGCACGTAGTCTGCAATCCAGATCGGCATTTTTTCGCCATTAGCCGGGTTAATCGCGTGAGCTCCCGTAAATACGCCTGTTTTTTCTTTGGCAAGCTCTGTCCGCTCTAGTTCACTTTTTGAACCAACCTCATCCTGATAAGCTGCCACTGCTTCTTTTTGTTCTTCACTTACAATTTTATTTACAAGTTCGTGCTCTGGCGCAAATACACAGTAAGTAGCTCCAAAAAGTGTATCCGGACGAGTCGTAAACGCTGTAAATGTTTCTTCGCTTCCATCAATAGCGAACGTGATTGTAGCTCCTTCAGAGCGACCAATCCAATTACGTTGCATGTCTTTAATACTCTCCGGCCAATCCAGTTCTTCTAAATCCTCAAGCAAACGATCAGCATACTCTGTAATTTTCAACATCCACTGCCGCATCGGGCGTCGTTCTACCGGATGGCCCCCGCGTTCACTGACCCCATCTACGACCTCTTCGTTGGCAAGTACAGTGCCAAGCGCCGGGCACCAATTTACCGGCACTTCATCAATATAAGCAAGCCCTTGCTTATATAATTGAATAAAAATCCACTGTGTCCATTTATAATACGCAGGATCGGTCGTATCGATCTCCCGGTCCCAATCGTAAGAAAAGCCAAGGGATTTGATCTGACGGCGGAAGTTATCAATATTCGCTTGGGTAAACTCGCGAGGATGCTTATTTGTATCGAGCGCGTACTGTTCAGCCGGAAGACCAAACGCATCCCACCCCATCGGATGCAAAACATGATAACCTTGCATGCGCTTCATTCGCGATAAAATATCTGTTGCTGTATAACCTTCAGGGTGCCCGACATGCAGTCCGGAGCCCGAAGGATATGGAAACATATCTAGAGCATAATATTTCGGTTTATGTTCATTGCCTTTCGGGTCTTCTGTTTTGAAAATACGTTCTTTTTCCCAAAAGGATTGCCATTTTTGTTCAATCTCCTGATGAGGGTATGCCATGAAATTGTCCTCCTTTTTCTTTGCCACAGTGAGTCTTAAACTGCTTTTCATGATAACGCAGGGTGTTGTCATTTACATTCAGTATAAAAGCCTCCCATCCCTGCCACTATTCTGACGAGGGACGAGAGGCTATGAATTATTCGTTAGTCTTCCCGCGGTACCACCCAATTTGGCGTCTACCTGAAAAAGATAGACGACCCGCTTCAATCCTTAACGCGGATCACGGCAAAAAGTACTACTATTCCCTTTTGCAACTCCGAGGCGAGTTCAACTCCCGCTTTCGCCTGGCTTACAGCTACCGCCAGTTCTCTGGACCCCAAGCGTTGAGCCTACTACTCCTCATCCAAGTTATTATGCGATGATCTATAACCTACATTTTAGAAATATCCAGCACGAATGTCAAGGTAAACACGCCTAACATTCATTTTTTCCAATTAACCAACTGCTTCTGACTGGGTGGGCTCAGGCTCTTCTATCGATTGCCCTCTCCGTTTTAGAGGAAGGTCAAAAATCCATACCGCCAGAAAAGCCAGACTAAATAACGCAAGCAACGTCCCAAAAAGGATTGTCATATTAAACAAATCAACGACCAATCCTCCAAAGAGAGGCCCTATCATTCGGCCGCCAGTGGCCACACTATTCACAATCCCTTGATAAAAACCTGCTTTCCCCGTTGGCGCCAATTTATGAGCGACTGTAGGTACTGCAGGCCACACAAATAGTTCACCAATCGTAAGAATCATCATAGCTGCAAGAAAGGCTGTAAAAACTTCAGCTTGTGAAAGAACACTAAACGAGATCACAAAGATAATGAGACCGGTATACAATTGGGCTTTTAAACTAGTTACCCAATGCCTTACTACATAAGCCATCACTGGCTGCATCGCCACAATCATAATTCCATTTACTGTCCAGAGTATACTGTAGCTAGATAACGGAATGCCGAGCTCTTGAATGTGTACCGAAACATTGGACTGCCACTGCACATAAGCAATCCAGCAAATCAAGAAGCCACCACATAACAGCAGCAATGGTAAAAGTGTCACCTTTAAGCTTGGAGCTTGCTTCTCTTTTTCAGTGGTTGAAGAAGCAGAAACCTGATTCACCCGTATTGAGCGAAAGCTTATTAACACAAACAGGAATAATAAAATATACGAAAGACCATTCGCCATGAAGATGTTCTGAATGTTAAAGGTAGCAACAACACCTGCTAACGCTGTGCCGGCAGCCACGCCGATGTTTTGTGCAACATACATGGCATTAAAGGGGCGGCGGCCGCCTTCAGGCCAGACAGAACCTGCTAAAGCATAAAAAGCGGGGAACGTCATGCCTCCTCCAAATCCAATGCCTGCTAAAAACAACATATATTGATAATAATCATGATACATCGCCAACAGAAAAGCAGCGATCAGCGCTATGCCAAGGCCGAGCAGAATTGTTCGATACCCGCCGATTTGGTCAAATAATCTCCCGCCAATCAAACTACCTATTACGCCGGCACCGGCATTAACCATTAACACGAAGCCGGCAAGAGATAAAGGCTGCCCTAACTCCTGGTGAATAAAGATTGTATTTAAAGGCCATAAAAACGACACAGCGGTAACGTTTGAAGCCATTCCTATAATAAGCAGCCATAAAACTTTGGGCATTCTCTCTTCCCCCTATTTCGATTCCCGAACCAATTGTAGAAGAATCCTTTTAAAAGCACAAGATAATACAGGCAAACCTCCGAAACTTTACTCCTCCTTTGTATATAAAGAGACCCGTGCTAAAATGAAAGAACTTGGGCAAAGGTGCTTATTAATATTAATGCTGTTGAAGAACGTTGATGATATTGCTCGTTTATAGGCCGGACATAGCCGGTCCTCCTGGGAGATAAAAGCTAGCCTGGTGAGACCCCGCAGGGCATCAGCCTGAGGACACTCGAGAGTCACCCGCGAAAAGGGGCCATAGACGAAATATCAACGCTACTCTAGAACGGCACCTTAATTAAGGCCATAACTTTTAAAAACATCCTTAATTTTTTATATCTTGATAAACAACCAGCCTTTTCAAGCAAGGCTTAACGTTAGAAAGCGAGGATTTCTAGATGCAGTCGAACGAAGCTTCTCCACTTATGTGGGGAGATAAAAGATACCATACCTTAAATCACCATTTCAGGGCACATTTCGGTGAAAAGGTCATGAAAATCCCATTAGATGGTGGTTTTGATTGTCCAAACAGAGACGGAAATGTGGCCACCGGCGGATGTACGTTTTGCAGCGCCAGAGGCTCAGGAGACTTTGCCGGAGACCGTAAAGACGACTTGGTTACGCAATTTCAACAAATCAAAGCACGTTCACATAAAAAGTGGAAATCAGGAAAATACATTGGGTACTTCCAGGCCTTTTCTAATACGTATGCTCCTGTAGAAACATTAAGAGAAATGTATGAAGTGATTTTGGAACAAGAGGGTGTCGTAGGTTTATCCATTGCCACTCGGCCTGATTGTCTGCCTGATGATGTAATCGATTATCTAGCCGAGTTAAATGAACGAACTTACTTGTGGGTCGAATTAGGACTCCAGACCGTCCATGAACGAACAGCTAACCTTATTAACCGAGCCCATGATTATGAATGTTATGTAGAAGGCGTTAACAAATTAAGAGCCCACGGCATTCGGGTCTGTTCTCACATCATTAACGGGCTGCCGCTAGAAACGAACGAAATGATGATTGAAACCGTAGACGAATTAATGAAGTTAGATATTCAAGGCATAAAAATCCATTTGCTCCATCTCATGAAACAAACGCCTATGGTAAAACAGTACGAACAAGGTCTTGTTGAATTCCTTAGTTTCGAAGATTATGTTTCGCTCGTAGTAGACCAAATTGAGCGAATCCCTCCTCATGTGGTTATTCACCGCTTAACTGGTGACGCTCCGAATGAAATGCTGATTGGTCCGATGTGGAGCATGAACAAATTTGAAGTGTTAACAGCCATTGATCGTGAATTAGAACGCAGAGAAAGCTGGCAAGGCAAACGCTATGTTGCTAATGAGGTGCCGATGACGTGAAGTACTACGACATCCTTCCCTTCGTCCATCATTTATTAAGTCAACTTATTCAACCTGGGGACACGGCTATCGATGCGACAGCCGGAAATGGGCATGACACTCTTTATTTGGCTTCTTTAGTTGGAGAAAAAGGCCGCGTCCATAGCTTTGATATTCAAGAACAAGCTCTAACGAACACCACTCAAAAGCTTCAAGAACACGAAGTTTATTCGCGGGTCAATCTGCATCATGCTGGACATGAACAACTGAAAAAGAAAATAGATCAGGAAGAATGGCCTCAGGTAAAAGCCGCTATTTTTAACCTGGGGTATTTGCCAGGCGGGGATAAATCCATTGTTACTACAGCTGATACTACGATTACTGCCTTACAAACACTGAAATCATCCCTCTCTCCTGGCTCCGTTATCCTTTTAGTCGTTTATCACGGCCATGAAGAAGGTAAACAAGAACGCGACGAATTAATGAGCTATGTCCAATCATTAAACCCGGTTGACATACAAGTCGCCAAATATGAATTTATGAACCAAACTAACAATCCTCCCTTTTTGTTAATCATGGAACGAAAAGGGTAGATACTCCTGATCACTTTCATAAACATAAAAAGTTTTCCTATCTGCTAAAACCGTCCATCATGGGCGGTTTTTTTGTGGGGAAGGGCAGACATCTATTCAGTCTGTACAAAATTTTTTGTATTCACCGCTTGCCAAACATGATTAATTCGGTTTACAATTCCTCTTACGCCATATAGAGACTATTAAACTGATTATGTTTAAATAAATAACTACAACTCGCCCGGAGGTGATTATACATGCTTTTTTCTCGTGTGCTCTTATATTCCATTGGAATGCTAATCAATTTTTTCGGGGTAGCGCTTGTCATCCACTCCACCTTAGGAACTGGCTTTTGGTCAGCACTCTTTGTCGGTCTAGCTGACTTGGTTGGGGGGACTGCTGGTTTATGGTACGGTATTTTCCAATTTATATTTATTTTTGTAAATGCTCATCTAATGGGCGCACGACCTGAAGTTGCCGCCCTTATTCCGCTCGTGTTAGAGAGTTTTATATATGATTTCTGGCTTGAAATTGTTTTTGCTGGTCTTAATTTAGCACAGGCCCCCTTGTACTTGCAGGTTGGTACATTTGCTGGCGGCTTGCTATTAATCGGCCTGGGAGTTGCTTTGTACATTTTGCCGATGTTCCCTCGTGCCCCAGTGGATCAGCTATTTTTAGCTATCAGTCAACGCTTTCAATTTAGTATACGTACGTCACAGACTCTGGTGGCAATAGGAGCCGCCACAGGTGGTTTGCTTATCGGTGGTCCAGTAGGTGTTGGCACCATCATTGTAGCTTTTACATTAGGCCCTATCATTCAATTCTGGCATGAAAAGCTACTAGTCGTTTTTCCTGATTTCCATGAAGAAGTGATCTGGGAAGAAACAGCTTGGGACGAAGTATATGAATAGTCAATCGATCAGCCTTGCCTGATATTTCTTTCTTATTTGCTGCCGCGTAAAAAAAACCGATTTCAGGTCTTCTCACCTGAAATCGGCTTTTTTAAACGGTTGCTACTTAGTAACGGGGTGACACTTTGAATTCACTACAGGCGGATGCTTTCATCACAGCAATAGTACCGCCTTTTGCTTCTTATAGGTAGCGAAACAAACAAGTATGTTTACGATGACAGCCTTTTATTATGAATAGTTTTTTCTAAACATCCAGCTGTTCACATAAAAGAAGATCGTCGGTAAGCCTCCTAAACGTACAAAGCGTTTAGCCGTTTCTTTCACTTCTTTTTGTTTCTGCACCTTTTCATCAGCAAGGTAAAGAGCCATGATTCCACGATTTAGCAACTTATGAAATTCTGCATCCGGAAGACGTTGTAAGTGCTTTTCTGCTTGCGCTTTAAAGTACGTAAACCGCTCCACTAAATGATCTTCATTTTCATAATAAAAACAGAAGTTCAATTCCCCATCTTTTAAGTCTTCTTCTTGATCTATAAAGTAATCAAGTAAAATATGAAAACCTTGCACCCATGGAAAATAACCATTTTTAATCAAAGTTGCTTTATTTTCAGCCATCTTTCCTTGTGAGGCATATCCAGCCAGAGAATATACACCTAAGGTAGAGCCAGTACTAGCAGCAAATTCAAACCAGTGCATGCCAGGGAACTTAGCTTCTTCTCCTTCAAACCACTCTTTTAATAGGGGGATCCTGTCTTCTTCACGAACATGTTTGTAGACTTGTAAATCTCGATAGTAACGGGACAAATCCTCCATTTGATTTTGCACATCATAAAAACCAGGCAATTTTAAAAGTGCTTGCTGACAGGTCTCAACAAGTCCCACTAAAAAGCCGTTGTCGCCCTGATGGTTGCGGTAGCGGTAATAATCCGTCTGCTCCATGTCAGGGTGCAATGCTTGCTCCATCGCTTCATGGAGTGCCCGAAAATCATCAGGGTCCTGCGATTCACTTTTATCACACAGATTATCTAAATAATCCGCAATTGTTTGGTACGCTACAATAAAACGAATGACATTTTTTCTCCCACTTGGAGCAAGTAATGCATACGAGCCCCCGCCTTCACAATGAAAAGTCTTTTCGGTTAAGCAATGCATTGCCTGTTCCTTAAATAACGGATCCGGAATATTTACTGCTTGTTCTTTCCATCGTTCAATTTCTTTATGAACCTCTGGGATAATCCTTTTGTTCATCTTATATAGTAACGTCCATGATTGAGTTGGTACTTTCACTTTGCGCCTCCTTCTCCTGCCTTCAGTTCGAACAATAATAACTCTCGACAAAGAGTATCATATTGTGGCAGATACCGACAGTCTTGCATCGATAAATGTCATCATGTATTCAAAAACATCATGTTTTTCAGGCTCATTAAACAATTCATGGTATAACTCTGGAAAACGTTTAAACGAACGGTCAGAAATCCATAAAGCGTTGAACCACTCATTCGTCCGGTGGGCATCAACCACAAAATCGTCCCCTGCTTGCATAACAAGAAGTGGTATATCAGGAAACTGATTCGCATATTCAAAACTTTCTCTTATCGCTCTAAGCAATTCATTATACCAGCGGAGAGTTACAGTAGAAACACGGTACTGATCCTTGATAAATTCAGCACGAATCGATGGATCTCTTGTAATAGACTCGGCAGTAATCCTGCTTTTCACGCTGAAACCCGGAAGAATCCGGTGCAATACTTTGCCAGTAACCGCCACTGCTTTATTAGGGTTGGTATACAAGCCAAAGCAAGGAGAAGACAAAATAATACCTGTTATGTCCATATATTTATACAGAGCTGTCTGAACAACGGCAAGACCACCCATACTATGACCCACTAAATAAATCGGCAACGAAAATTGCTCTGCTTCTTTATACCAGCTGTACACTGTATCAATATATTGGTCAAAATGTTCAACGTGGCCGCGCTTGCCTCGTGTCCGGCCAAAACCAGGAAGGTCCCCGCTTATAACATGAAAACGCTGTTGTTGAAACTGATCTATCAACCATTTATACCTTCCATGGTGCTCACCTGCTCCATGCACTACAATGACGATTCCACGTGCTTGTTCCACTTCCCACGTTCGCATACAGGCACCCCTTTCCCTTGCTCTGCTGTCATTTTTCAAAATATTTTGCTACACTTACACCAATCACTTACAGAAAGGAGCAGTAGCCGTTGTTTTATACGTATGGCGACAAAACACCACAAATTGCACAAAGTGCTTATATAGCTGATTATGTCACGATTACAGGTGATGTCAAGGTTGGAGAGGAAGCAAACATTTGGTTCAACACTGTAATACGAGGCGATGTAGCCCCTACACTCATCGGCCAACGCGTTAATATCCAAGATCAATGTGTGTTGCACCAAAGCCCAAAATATCCGCTCATTTTAGAGGATGATGTCTCTATAGGTCATAAGGTGCTGTTACATAGCTGTACTATTCGAAAAAATGCACTAATTGGCATGGGAGCACAAGTGTTGGATGGTGTCGAAATTGGAGAAGGAGCATTTGTCGGTGCAGGGAGCTTAATTCCACCTGGCAAAACAATCCCTCCGCGCACGCTTGTTTTCGGTCAGCCTGCTAAAGTAATTCGTGAATTAACCGAGGACGATATCGAAGAAATGCAACGGATCCGTGAAGTCTATGTAGAACGTGGCCAATACTATAAAAATTTACAAGAGACCCAGCAGCAGTTAAGCCGGGAAGATGTAACTCCAAAAGAAGGATAAGAAATCATCCTCATTCAAGTTTTTTGTTTACTTCATTCTTTATTAGCGAATTCGTTCACCATAAGAAAACCCCAGTCAAAGGAGACCGGGGTTTTTCTTATATGGTTCTCGGACAAACTCCTCCGTAGTGGAAGATCTCCACTCATTCTTTAAACATACGCCTGGTCACGCAACACACTTGCTTTATCTGTAGCTTCCCATGGGAGTTCAATATCCGTGCGGCCAAAATGACCGTACGCTGCAGTTTGTTCATAAATAGGACGGCGCAAGTCGAGCATTTTTATAATGCCAGCCGGTCGGAGATCAAAGTGCTCACGAACTATAGCGACAAGTACTTCTTCAGATACGTTGCCTGTGCCAAATGTATTAATAGAAATAGATACTGGACGGGCCACGCCAATAGCATAAGCGAGCTGGACTTCGCACTTCTCTGCAAGTTCTGCGGCCACAATATTCTTTGCTACGTACCGCGCTGCATAAGACGCCGAGCGATCTACTTTTGTAGGGTCCTTACCGGAGAAGGCTCCGCCTCCATGTCTAGCAAAGCCGCCATACGTATCTACAATAATTTTTCGGCCAGTAAGGCCCGCATCTCCCTGTGGGCCTCCGATAACGAAACGCCCGGTTGGGTTAATATAATACTGGGTCTGCTCGTCCAGCCAGTCTTCAGGAACTACAGCTGAAACGACATGTTCCTTTAAGTCTTTTTCAATCGTCTCCATTGTCACCTTAGGATGATGCTGTGTCGAGATCACAATAGCATCCACCCGCTTAGCGTTGCCTTCGTCGTCGTATTCTACAGTGACTTGCGTTTTGCCGTCAGGCCGCAAATAAGGAATGGTTCCGTCTGTGCGAACTTCGGTTAAGCGGCGGGCAAGCTTTTGGGCAAGGGAGATAGGCATTGGCATCAATTCTTCTGTTTCATTATCTGCATAACCAAACATTAATCCCTGATCACCAGCACCAATACTTTCAATCTCTTCTTCTGTCATTTGCCCTTCTCTTGCTTCAAGGGCTTCATCTACTCCTTGAGCAATGTCTGCAGACTGTTCATCAATAGATGTTAATACAGAACAGGTATCTGCATCAAACCCGTATTTCGCCCGTGTATATCCAATTCGCTTCAACGTATCACGTGCTACTTTGGGAATATCTACATACGTAGAAGTAGTAATCTCTCCTGTTACAAGCACTAAGCCTGTATTTACCACCGTTTCACAAGCTACCCGAGCATTCGGGTCTTCTTTTAACATCTGATCAAGAATCGCATCAGAAATTTGATCACAGACTTTATCAGGATGGCCTTCTGTCACTGATTCAGATGTAAATAATCTTCGTCCTGTATGTTCCACGTCATTTCCTCCTTTTAGAGCTCTATGATACGGCACTCATTCCCGGACCAAAAGCCGGTAGGAAAAGAGAACGACATCCAGCGGTTTAGGTACTATCAGCCTAAAAAGAGAAAATCTCCGCTTCATATCCATGGAGAAAAGCTTTTATTTTAAGGAATAAAAGCTTTTCTTATCCTTTTTACATTTAAGAGAGCAAAGCTTTCTTAAAGTGTAAAAATACCCTTTTCCATTAGGCGAGGAAAAGGGTTATTGTCGGTTCACCTTTTTCGCCTCTTATCTTCCAAGGCATATACGGCCTTGCCAGGTTAGCACCTTTCCTCCATTGTTACCTGGGGATGGTTGCTGGGTTTCATTGGGCCTGTCCCTCCACCAACTCGGGATAAGAGTATCCGTTCGCGACATATGATATCGTTTTTCCTCGACCATGTCAACGAATGTTGCTTGATTCTCCTTACTTTCTATTTGTTTCCCCCTTGCTTTTGTTGAATTTGACACAAACCATCATTACAAGATGGTGCTTCTTTTTTAAACCGGTAACGATTATACGCAACCCAAGCATAGAGACGTTCTCCTAAAGGCCGTGCCATTGGAAGATAAGATAATAAAGCAAGAGCAGATGTAAGAGGAAGGGCAAGCATTATTCTCCTTACTGCGCTAAAACCGTGATACACATAGGTATCATCAACAAGAAGGTGCATTGAAGCCTGGACTGCCTCTTCTGATAAGAAAAAATAACTTTCGATAACCCCATTCTCATGTATCGATTTCCATTCGAGGCGGTTCCACCAGTCCAGTTGTTCCAGCCTGCGTTTGGTTTCTACGCACAGCGGGCATTTTCCATCATAAAATACGAGTAAAGACTGCATCCTAATTCTCCTCTCTTTTAACTAATTAATCACACTATATTTTGAAGTTTTTTAAAAATAGTGTGGACCAAATGAATAAATGTGTTATACTAATTCCAACAAAGCGATTACAAATTTAGTTTTGCACATTTGCAGAAAGGGTTTTGCCTTTATGAGTATTGTGAGCCTTACAAGCGAATTAGAGCGGATGATTGAAAACCGGCCTACAAAAACAGACTTAGCTGTTTCTTCGCTCGTAGAAGAAGCACTCCATAAGAAGGAAGGACACCTTACCGCCTCAGGAGCCTTAAATGTTTCCACAGGCTTATATACGGGCCGATCCCCGCAAGATAAATATATAGTAGATGAACCTTCTGTACGGGAACGCATTGATTGGGGTCCTGTTAATCAACCTATGGAAAAATCCACTTTTAAAAATTTGTATAAAAAGGTGCTCACATACCTTGAAACTAAAGATGATTTATACGTTGGCCATGCATTTGCAGGTGCAGATCCCTCTTATCGGCTTCCACTTAGGGTGGTAAATGAATATGCCTGGCATCAACTGTTTGCCCGGCAACTGTTTATCAAGCCTACCGAAGAAGAATTAGAAGATATCGTACCAGAATTTACGATTGTCTCGGCCCCAAATTTTAAAGCAGACCCTGCTATTGACCATACCCGCTCTGAAACGTTTATTATCATTTCGTTTGAAGAACGGATTATTCTAATAGGCGGAACGGAGTATGCAGGAGAAATGAAAAAATCTATTTTCTCTATTATGAATGCACTTCTGCCTGAACGAGATGTACTACCCATGCACTGTTCAGCAAATGTCGGCAAGGAAGGTGAGGTCTCCCTCTTCTTTGGCCTTTCCGGCACAGGCAAAACTACCTTATCAGCCGACCCTAACCGTTACCTTATTGGAGACGATGAACACGGTTGGTCCAGCAACGGCATTTTTAATATTGAAGGCGGTTGTTATGCAAAATGTATAAACTTGTCTGCTGAGAAAGAGCCTGAAATCTATAATGCTATTACGTTTGGGTCCGTGCTAGAAAATGTAGTAACAGAACCAGCTTCCGGCCAACCTGATTATGACAATACCGATTACACTGAAAACACACGGGCAGCTTACCCTATCCAACATATCCCGAATGCCATCACACCTAGCAGGGCAGGGCACCCGCACACAATCATTTTTTTAACAGCAGATGCCTTTGGAGTCTTACCTCCTATTAGCCGTTTAACAAAAGAACAGGCAATGTATCATTTTCTAAGTGGTTATACCAGTAAATTAGCTGGTACAGAACGCGGAATCACCGAGCCAGAAGCTACCTTTTCAACGTGCTTCGGTTCACCATTTCTGCCGCTGCCGGCTTCAGTATATGCAAAAATGCTTGGGCAAAAAGTGCTCGAACAGAATGTTAATGTATATCTAGTCAACACCGGTTGGTCTGGAGGGCCTTACGGAACTGGAAAGCGCATGAATTTAACCTATACTCGTGCTATGGTGCAAGCGGCCTTAGAGGGCGATCTGCAATCAGTTGAAACTGTCGTGGATCCCATTTTTGGTCTTCATATACCGACACGCTGCCCCGGGGTACCTGATAATGTACTGCAGCCCCGTCAAACCTGGGAGGACCCCCATGCTTATGACCAAAAGGCAAATGAACTTGCTGAACAGTTCAAGCAGAACTTCAAAAAGTTTGCAGACGTAGACACTTCGATTCAACAAGCTGGCCCACAAATTTAAGACTACTCATTTATACGTTGTGCACTTCTGAAGCAGATAAAACCTCTCCATCTCTTTTTACGAAAGGGTGGGGAGGTTTTAACGATGGCAGAGTTAAGCCGAATTAAAATGTTGAATCATATACTTCCTACTGAATAGGAATGCTGGCCAGAAACGTGTGAAAAGGGGGAGTAGCATTTCCGTTTCCCTTCTTCATGTGGACATAAGGTGGTTCTTTATATATGTTAATGATTCCTTTAAAACTTCATCTTTCATTATAAAACTAAAGGAAGAGTCTTCGCGGATATTTTCTGGAAGCAGGTCATATATGGCAGGGCCTTTTGTTTCCATATAGTCCCTTTTTTCAATCAACTGGCTTAAATTAGCGGCGTAGATATTCTTAATTACTACATCAGCTCGTCCGCTAACTTCATATTGCCCCAGATAGTGTAAGTTTTCAATTCGCCCACCCGTTTCTTCCCATACTTCACGTATAGCTGCTGCTTCAGGCAATTCTCCCTTTTCCACCTTGCCGCCTGGAAACTCATATCCTCGTCGTGGGTGGTTAGTTAACACCCAGCGTCCTTTATATTGGCATATCACCCATACATGTTTGGCCTGGGTAGAGAAAGGTTCATATTCAAAAGATAGACGAACTTGATTGTTATAATAATCCAAAAATGTTTTCATGAAATGTACTTCCTCCGCTCCTAAGTATGCTACCTATGAAGAAGCTTACACTTCTCTGCTGCAATTTTATTAATTCATTATTGCTTGCTTTTCCTCTTGGTACGTTTATTCACTTTGACTCTCTTCCCCCTTCTATTCAGCAAGGTACAAATACGGGACTAATGCGGCGTAATGATCGTTGATTACCCCCGGCAGCCGGGACAGTACTAATAGCTCTCGTTATCCAGCCTTTAATTTAAGCTAGAGAATGTGTACGTAGACAAAAAGTGAACTTCATATAAAATAACCTTTATTCTCATACCCTTCTAATTCGCTAAATATGCTAGTAAAAGTCCTACATTTTTGCCTGCGCTAATTCAGGTAATTTAGAATATAGAAAAGAAAGCTACATCGCTTATGAGCAGGGTTTAGGTAATTTACCAAGAGGGTAAAACCGTACTAGCTGTGTACTAAAGGTTTGAAGAAAGGGCGGCAACTGATGAAGACTTTTTACAAGGAACAATGGGAGCAATTTAAAAATAAATATTTAATGGCTTTCCTAGTAGCCATGATAGTTTCACTAGT
This sequence comes from Salsuginibacillus kocurii DSM 18087, assembly GCF_000377705.1. Taxonomy (GTDB): domain Bacteria; phylum Bacillota; class Bacilli; order Bacillales; family Marinococcaceae; genus Salsuginibacillus; species Salsuginibacillus kocurii. Next base: position 527,342 of record NZ_KB898623.1, read on the forward strand.
GGCCGGTATTGGCGTTTATGCATTTCTTCTGGCTAATTCCGGGCTTCTTGAAATGGTTATGGGAGAACTAGAAGCTCAGTTTTCAGACCTCGGTGTGCAGTCAGACACCGGCCACCAAGAGTTGTTTTGGGTTATTTTATTAAATAACCTGCAAGTTTCCTTGCTCGTTGTACTGCTCGGTTTTATCCCCATTGTTGTTCTTCCTCTTCTAAGTCCAATAGCTACTGCAGGGTCAGTAAGTGTAGTTATGGCCTATGTACAAATTCACGGCGGCGAAAGCCCGCTCCCGCTTTTTGTTACTGGTATTCTTCCACACGGCATTATTGAAATGGTTGGCTTATTTTTAGCCAGTGCCGTAGGAATTGTCCTAAGTATCGATACAGCCAAAAAGCTGTTCACTGAAGCACGACGCGACATTCGTTTATCCGAGTCCATACACCAGGCCTTTAAAATGTATATCGGTGTGGTTGCTCCGCTTATTGTGCTAGCAGCTCTCATAGAAGGGTTTATTACACCTTTATTATTAACCTCATAGTCAGGTGTAATAAACTACTTCTTATACGACTCACGTTTAACCTCGCTATAAAGTTTTTTGGCCACTTGTTCGGACCACGATCCTTGATTTTCTTTGCGGTTTTTAAATTCTTCCAATAAGGCATCCCCAGAATAACCGTCTGCAATTAACGTCTCTAAAATAAAATTAAAAACGTCTTCTTGCTGAATCGCCATTTTCGCATCAAATAAAACTCCCAGCTCTTCCGATAATTCATGAATTTCTCGGACATGGCCAATCATTGTCGCCGGGTCATTATTTTCATCAGTAATGGTCACTTCCATTACGAAAGGCTCTTGGCTCTCGAGAAGAGTGTTAAACCGTTCTCTATACTTAGGCGAAATAACAGCATCAACCAGCCACCAGCCAGTTCCCTCTTCACGGTTGATAACAAGGCCTTCCTTATAGGAAATTGACTCATGAACAGGAGACTCATCCTTTAAAAATACTAATTCCAATCCTTTAAGTCGAAAGGTTTTCATCCTTGCCCCTCCTGTTTTCTTTCTCTCATTTAATCACACTTTTACCCATTAAGAAAAGGCTAGCCCATATTAGAATAGAACGTTCAAGCTGCCTGCCCCATTTTGTTAAAGCCCCCTACCTTTCACCACAGTGAGAAGGCAGAGGGCTCAAGTTTTCCCAATCTATATTAAGTTCTGTTTAGGAAGATGAATGTTCCTGATGTTTAGGCAGCTTTTTGTAAGCTTCTTTTAATCGCCGCACCCCTTCTTCGACATGACCTTTTGGACAAGCCACATTCATTCGGGCAAATCCACTGCCTTCTTTTCCAAATACGTGCCCTTCTCCTAACGCCAAACCAGCCTCTTCACGCAGCCATTTTTGTAAGGAAGTGCTCGTAAACCCAAGCTTGCGGAAGTCAATCCAAATTAAGTAGGTTCCTTCTGGCTCATGAACTGTCACTTCAGGCAGGTGGTTTTTTATTTCTTTCTTTACATAACTAATGTTTTCTTGGATATAAGCAAGAAGCTTCTCTAACCACGGCTCTCCTTTACGATAGGCAGCTTCACAAGAGGCGACTGCAAATGGACTGATGCCACCGACAAAATTTGATTTTAACTGAGCTTCATAAGACTTCTGTAAGGTAGAATCATCAAAAATGACATAGGACATCTGCAGCGCAGCCAAATTGAAAGTTTTGCTAGGAGCCATACAAGTGGCTAGATTTATACTATAGTCTCTTGCCACATTGGAAAATGGCAGGTGCTTCCCTTTAAAAATTAAGTCAGCATGAATCTCGTCGGATACTACAAATACTCCATATTTTTCACAGAGCTCTGCTAAACGTCTCTGTTCTTCTTCTGTCCATACCCGGCCGATTGGATTATGGGGACTACAAAGAATAAGCATTTTAGCTCCGTTCTTAAACTGTTCTTCCAAATGCTCAAAATTCATAGTGAAGCCTGAAGTCTCATCTGTCAGCGGATTTTCAAGAAGCTTGCGGTTATTTTCTTTGACAAGCGCAAAAAATGGATAATACACAGGTGTCTGAATAACAATGCCATCACCTTCATTTGTAAAAGTCTGTATCAAATGATGGATTGCCGGTACTACCCCAGGGGTAAAGACAATTTGTTGAGGGTTAATCGCATAATCAAAGCGTCGGTCCAGCCAAGACCGGATTTCTTCTTTTAACGAATCTGGAGGGAAATGGTAACCAAAGACACCGTGGTCCACGACCTCTTGCAGGGCATCTAGAATTTCCTGTGGCACTTTAAAGTCCATATCAGCTACCCACATAGCCCACAAGTCGTCAGACTCATAACGTTCTTGCAGCATATCCCATTTCATAGAATGCGTATGTTTTCGTTTAATCTCTTCATCAAAGTTCACGAAACGATCTCTCCTTTTCCAACTTCCGAATTCAAACTTTTCAATTCTCTCCTCATTCTACTGGACGATCAAAAAAGATGGAAGGTGGAACACTTATTTTACTTTCCCCCCTTGCCTTTTAATCGTCAGATCTTATCCTTGCTTTTAAGCTGCGCTGTGGATTAGAGGACCACGGTTTAGAGGAGCTCCTTAATGTAACCAACTCTTTCGATTTATACTCCTTCTCCATCTTTCTCCTCTATGTAAAGAAAACTTAGCAAAGCCAAGCCTACGGCGAAGGAGGAGCCTTAGTTGCACTTATACCGCTTCCTTCAACTATTTATTCATTCTTACGGTGCAAAAAATCGCCGTGGCATCACGGCGATTGTGAAAGCTTATGCAGCTGTTTTAAGTGTTGGCTTTTCTCTTTTAGGGAGAGGATACTTTTGAAACCATTCCCGCAAGTGGGGCTGAACGTAACGATCACCACCAAAACGGCCACTGTTATGCCCTCCAGCCATTAAGAAAATAGCAAGCAGAATTATAAGCGGATTGGTGGATACGGTGCCAGCAAACAAAAAGGCAAAGTTCATAACTGAACCAAAGAACGCTGCGTAAACAGTGAACATGCCTACTATCAATCCTAGCCCTACGAAGATTCTCCATAAGCTACCATAAAGCTGAATACACCTGACATTGGATCTGTTACTACACTCTCTTTTGGCAATATCTATAAGCACTTCCTATCTCTGTATATGTATTCTGTTCCAACGTTTCCTTTTGCTTTTTAACGTTACCATTCATTCAAAGTGCCACCATCTTAGAAGCTTAATATCACATCTAAAATCAACCAGCCTCCTGCCCCTATGGCCGCTGCAATCAGGGCTTCAACTACTTTTTCTTTACGAATCCGTTTTTCATTCATCCAATCAAGGAATAACCAGCCGACAAACATGGCAATCCCGAAAGAAATTGCTTGTATCATGAGCTCATCCCAATCTCTTTTTCTTTGATCTTACCAAGTAGTGATTAACACTGCAATAATTTGGTGAAACTACTTATGGACCGCTTCTCTATCATAATAAGCACCTGTATAAGCTTAGTCTGCCTCGATTAATAAAGAAACTTGGCAAAGCCAAGCCTACGGCATAGGCTGAGCCTTAGTTGCACGTATACTGTTTCTTTAACTAATTATACATTCTTACGGTGTGAAAAAACGAAGAAAAGGAGAACCCTTTATGGCTTTTCAATCAAACTCTAATTCGTCTAATAATCCAAGCCGTTCTCTTTTGTTCCGCCTTATATTAGTACTTACTCTCCTATTATCAACAGCCGCCTATGTAGCTACAAAATTGGAACCTGATACCTTCCCCCACTTTACTGACGGCTTATGGTGGTCAATTATAACTTTAACTACCGTCGGTTATGGAGACTATGTTCCAGAAGAAGGTATAACCCGTGTCGTGGCTGGGTTGCTTGTTATTGGAGGCTTCGGCTTTGTCACTGTTTTTGTATCTAATTTTGCTTCCACCATTATTACTGACAGAACGAAACGAGAACAAGGCACCAAACCATTTCACAAGGAGAATCATATGATTATTATTGGCTGGAATGCCCGTTCGAATAAAGCTATTAAACAGCTTACATCACTCTATCCTACTCTCAGAATTGTACTGATCGATAACCATTTAGAAGAACACCCGCTTCCTTCCGTTCCGCAATTAACGTTTATAAAAGGTGACCCCAGTTCACAGGAAACACTTAAAAATGCAAATACCACCCAGGCGAGTACAGTTCTTATCACTGCTGGGTCCGCTAGTGAAGATGAAACTACAATCGATGCGTTAAGTGTGATGACGTTATTAACAGTTAAAGCTGTTAACCCTTCGTTGTTTACTGTTGTGGAACTTTTAACTGAAGAATATGTTTCCCATGCAAATCATGCAGGCGCAGATGAGCTTATTTCTTCATCGAGCATTATGAGTACGATCATGGCCGATACTTCCCACCAGCATGGTACATCGGAACTCTTTGTTGAACTAATGACCCCAGGCCATAACGCCTTACAACTTCAGGCCATTCCGCAAGTTTGGGCAGGAGATTCGTTAGAACGCCTTAGCGAACGACTGTTTAAAGAAAACAAAAAAGTGATTGGCTATCAAAGAGAAAAGGTTAATTATTTTTCCCCTTCTCCGACCACCCCTATTTTCAGTGAAGATCGATTAATTGTTATTCAATTAGCTGAATCAGGGAGTTAAGGTCTTTTCTAAAGAACGAAGGACCTTCTCCCCTTCGCTGAGATCATCAGGGTCTACTTTCGCGTCGGGGTCTTCTGGGCTAGCGAATTGATTCATAAGAGCATTGTAATTATCTACCTCTTCATCCACTCCGTCCTCATAAGCATGGTTTAATACAAAGGGCTGTCCTAATTTCACCAATGCTTCTTTATCACTAACTTCTCCGGAGACCGCAAAAAATGGAATTCTTACAAAGTGGTACATCCCGTCGTCTTTTACCTTATAATCCAAATAACCGTGATCGTATTCCCAACCCCCTCCGACTTCAAAACCAAGCGGCTCACTTTGCTTTATCAGCTCTTTCATGGTTATCTCCATACCCACTAACTTTGATTGAAGTTCTTCCATGATTAAACCTCCTTTTGTTTAACGCCTAGCTTTCCCTCTGCCCCCTTCACCTATGCACTCTGCCACACCCCAATCAAATTGGATAAACTATTCCATTAAAAAGACAAGGCCCATCTTTACCGACGGAAACCTTGCCTTAGTGTTAACATAAACTTTTCAAAAATGTGGTGTTCTCCCTGCTAAAAATCTTCAAGAAGCCGAAGCTAAGACACCGGTGAGAAAAATAGTTTGAAGCGAAAGCCACCTTTACCCAAGTCGTTTAATAAAGCAGCCTACTCAGAACGAAGGCGCTGTTCAAGCTCTTCTTTTCTTGCTTCAAACCCTGGTTTACCTAAAAGAGCAAACATATTTTTCTTATATGCTTCAACTCCCGGCTGGTCGAATGGATTAACTCCTAATAAGTACCCGCTGACGGCACAGGCCTTTTCAAAAAAGTAAACAAGGTAGCCAAAGCTCTCTTCGGAAAGTTCAGGCAAGCGAATAACCATATTCGGCACGCCTCCGTCCGTATGAGCAAGCAATGTCCCTTCGAATGCTTTTTTATTAATGGTGTCTATGGTTTCGCCTGCTACGTAATTAAGGCCGTCCAAATCATCTTCTGTCTTAGGCAGCTTAACATCCTTTCCTGGTTCATCTACTTGAATGACCGTTTCCAACAGATGTCGTCGGCCTTCTTGTACATATTGGCCCATCGAATGAAGGTCGGTGGAAAAGTTTAAAGAAGCTGGAAAAATACCTTTATTATCTTTTCCTTCACTTTCTCCGAATAATTGTTTCCACCATTCAGAAAGGTGGTGAAGCTTTGGTTCATAATTGACAAGCAGTTCAATTTCTTTTCCTTTTTGGTGTAAAGCCGTCCGAACAGCCGCATAACGATATGCTGGGTTTTTCTTAAGATCTGGCTCGGACAATTCCTCTTTTGCCTTGGCAGCCCCTTTCATAAGGCCATCAATATCAAGGCCACTTGCTGCAATCGGCAGTAACCCAACCGCTGTTAACACGGAGTAACGACCGCCTACATCGTCTGGCACGACAAACGTTTCATATCCTTCTTCGTCAGCAAGGGTTTTGAGCGCGCCTTTTTCCCGGTCGGTTGTCGCGTAAATGCGCTTTGCCGCTTCTTCATTCCCATAAGTATTTTGCAACCATTCGCGAATAATACGAAAAGCAATTGCTGGTTCTGTCGTCGTTCCTGATTTAGAAATAACATTTACCGAAACATCTTTACCCTCTAGTGTTTCCAGCAAATCCTGAATATATGATGGGCTCATATGGTGGCCAAGGAAATATATTTCTGGTGCCTGTCTCTTCTCTTTACTCAACTGATTGCGAAAACTATGCGACAGTGCATCAATTACTGCTCGCGCTCCTAGATATGACCCACCTATACCAATGACAAGCAGAACATCTGATTGCTGCTTGATTCGTTCAGCAGCTTTATGAATGCGGGGATATTCTTCCCCCTGTATGGCTTCAGGCAAATCCAGCCATCCTAAAAAGTCAGAGCCTGCTCCCGTTTGGTTGTGTAACTGCTCATGGGCAAGAGAGATTGCTGGCTGCAGTTGCTCTAATTCTTGAGCAGAAACCCAGTTTAACGCATAACTCTCGTCTAATTGAACATGATAAGTCATGTTATGCCTCCTTTGTTAGATCTAGATTGAATAGCATTTCACATTCATTTACCGAACATGCAAAGATTCTTAAAGTATAAGAAATTATTGGAATAAAATCAAGAACTGGACCGCGATACGCAAAGCAGCGCTATATTTATGTAAAGGGTACGGCCTTAATCTTATGAAGTCGCTCCCTGGTCCATCCATCATTTAGTGAAGGGAGGTGAGAAGATGAATGGATTGCAACGCACATCACTCGTTCTCATCATCATAGGAGCCATAAACTGGGGGTTAATTGGCTTTTTCGGATTTGACCTTGTAGCTGCCCTTTTCGGTGGCCAAACAGCTGCTCTTTCCCGGGTCATTTACGCCCTTGTTGGTCTGGCTGGTCTTTATGCAATTACCTTATTGTTTAAACCTAGTGATGAATTTGAAAGAGACCCTGAGCCACAAACGTAAATATAAGCGGTGCTTCTGTTGCATGGGTTTCTGAAGATTAGAGCACCTTCCGTAAAAAAGACCCTGAGCAAATCTGTGCTCGGGGTCTTTTCACGCCTTTTATTTACGTGCACGCTTGTTCAAATCTGCTTGAATTTCATTAGATTGTTTTAACCAATCCTTCAGTTTGTCTTCAAGCGTGTTGAAGCCTTGATTTTGTTGTTGGTTTTTCTTTTGGCCACCTTGTTTTGGTGCGCCTCCGCCTCCGCTACGACGCTCTTTGCGCTCTGGAGCTTCTTGAGTAGCGCGGATTGATAGAGAAATTTTCCCTGAATCTTCTTCAATGGACTTCACTTTAACTTTCACTTCATCACCAACGGAAAGCTCGTCATTGATGTCTTGAACGTAGCCGTGAGCCACCTCCGAAATATGGACCAAACCTTGGTTGTTATCATCAAGCGCAACGAAAGCACCAAAAGGTTTTACACCGGTAACTTTTCCTTCTACAATGGTGCCTACTTCGTATTGTGTTACTGACATGCAAACATCCCCTAACTATTTATTAACTACGTTAGGGTAACATATTTTCGTTGATTTGACAACGCATATCCAAGGAATTAGCGCAATGACCCCCTTGCCCACTTGACAGAATACAAAGGATGTTGCAACTTAATACTATTACATTTTACTGATTTAAAGGAGAAGAATCGTGACTAATCAATCTGAACAGTGGACATCTAAAATTGGGTTTATCTTAGCAGCTGCCGGTTCTGCCATTGGATTGGGGGCCGTGTGGAAACTTCCTTACGTTGCCGGAACTAATGGCGGAGCGGCTTTTTTTCTAATTTTTATTTTATTAACGCTTACGTTAGGGGTTTCCTTGCTGCTCGCGGAATTTATTTTAGGAAGAAGCACAGGGAAAGATGCCATTCAGGCCTATAAAACAGCGGCTCCAGGGACGCCGTGGTACTTTGTCGGTCTCCTCGGTATTGCGGCCTCTTTCTTGCTGCTCTCTTTTTATAGTGTCGTGGGCGGCTGGATCGTGATTTATTTTGTTCGTAGTATTACTGGCCAGTTATCACCGCCGGACGGAAATTTTGAATTGTTGTTTGAATCTATTACTGCCAATCCATTAGAGGTAGGTTTGGCTCATCTGGCATTTATGGTAATGGCAGTCCTGGTTGTTCAAACTGGTATTCAAAAAGGAATTGAGCGAGCAAGTAAATGGCTCATGCCTGCACTCTTTATATTATTTATTATCATTGTAATTCGTTCAGTAACATTGGACGGAGCCATGGAAGGCGTAGCATTCTTTTTGCAGCCTGACTTTTCCGAAGTGACTGGAGAAACTTTTTTATTTGCCTTGGGTCAAGCCTTCTTTGCTTTAAGCCTGGGCGTCTCCGTAATGGTTACGTACAGCTCTTACGTCCCCAAACGTGAAAGCTTAACGCGTTCAGCAGGTTCTATAGTTGGCTTAAGCTTATTCATTGCCTTACTGTCAGGTCTTGCTATTTTTCCTGCTGTCTTTGCACTAGGTTTTGAACCAAGTGAAGGACCACCTCTCATTTTTATCGTTTTGCCGGCTGTATTTAATGAGCTTGCATTCGGAACTTTCTTTTTTGCATTATTTGCAGCTCTGCTTTTATTTGCAACGCTCACATCAGCTTTTTCATTGCTAGAGATACTGATTGCACCATTCACAAAAAAAGATCCGAGCAAACGTAAAAAAGTAGCTTGGACCTCAGGACTGCTTGTCTATTTGATGGGGATACCTTCTGCCCTTTCATTCGGTATTTTAAGCGATTGGCTGATCTTTGGAGACATATTTTTCAATCAAATGGACTATCTTGTAAGTAATATTCTACTTCCACTTGGAGCATTGCTTATTTCCTTATTTGTCCCATGGAAAATCAGCAAAAGTGTCTTAAGAGACGAACTGCTGCAAGGAAGTAATCTGGGGAGCGGATTTTTCTCAACTTGGCTCTTCATGCTGCGGTTTGTTACTCCGTTGGCCATTATTATCGTTTTCCTTTATGTACTGGGCTGGTTGCCTGGCATCGGGCCGACTATTTAAACTATTTTTTGCTAGTGAACTAAAATTACATCTTAGGAGATGGATTAAAACCTTAAAAAGGGGGAATACTTTTAGTAATTCCCCCTCTATATAGGCAGAGCCCCCAGGCTTTGTCTTTTTTAAATTGTGCATCTTTTTCAGGCCGTTTCATGACCAAAATCTTACTTACTTTCTGCTCGACGTAAATTGTTCAATTCGTTCAATCGCTAGCTTCAAGGACTCTAAAGAAGTTGCATAAGAACAACGAATATGACCTTCTCCTCCAGCTCCAAACACATCGCCTGGTACGACCGCTACTTTTTCCTCCAATAGCAATTGTTCGGCAAATTCATGCGCGTCACTGTTAAACTCTTCTACAGAGGGAAACGCATAAAATGCCCCACCTGGCATATGACAAGAAAGCCCAATGTCAGTAAAAGATTTCACAATATAGTTGCGTCGCTGCCGGTAACTGGCCACCATGCGTTCCAGGTCTTCCCTGCCATTTTTAAGGGCTTCCAGTGCTCCGTGCTGGGCTTGAGACGGAGCGCACATCATTGCGTATTGATGAATTTTAAGCATAGCGCTTACAATATCCTCAGGTCCGCAGACATAGCCAAGGCGCCAACCGGTCATGGCAAATGCTTTAGAAAATCCAGAAATGACAATCGTCCTTTCTTTCATTCCTTCTAATCGAGAAAAGGCATAGTGCTCCTCTTCATATGTTAATTCAGCATAAATTTCATCAGAAATGACGAGCAGGTCGTGGCGTTCAATCACATCAGCAATTTGGCGAAGCTCTTCTTTCGTCATAACAGCGCCAGTCGGATTGTTTGGAAAACAAAGCATCACTGCTTTTGTCCGGCTCGTAATTGCATTCTCAAGTTCTTCGGGGGTTAACTTAAAGGCATTTTCTTTTTTCGTGCCAATCGTTTTGCACACCCCTCCAGCTAGAGAAACGATCGGAGCATAAGAAACAAAGGTTGGTTCTACAACAATCACTTCTTCTCCAGGATCTACAATCGAGCGGATCGCTAAATCCAGCGCTTCACTCGCACCTACCGTTACTAGAATTTCCTCCATAGGGTCATAGGAAACGTGGAAACGCCCCTCCATATAACGGGCAATTTCTTCACGTAATTCAGGCAATCCAGCATTCGCTGTATAAGCGGTGTACCCTCTTTCCATGGACGCAATACTTGCTTCTCTTACGTTCCAGGGAGTAACAAAATCTGGTTCGCCAACGCCAAGAGAAATAACATCTTCCATCGTTGAAGCCAAATCAAAAAAGCGTCGAATGCCAGAAGGTTTAATACGTTGGACAGCTTGAGACAATCTTGATGTTTGTTTTACAGTCATGGTGAGAACACAATCCTTTGATCACCTTCACCCTTTTCAAATACCACACCATCATGCTTATATGTTTTTAATTGAAAATGAGTGGTGGTTGAAATGACAGGATCAAGTGTAGATAGCTTTTCTGACACAAAACGAGCAATCTCGGCCATCGTTTTGCCTTCAATTACGACAGAAAGATCATATGCACCAGACATTAAATACAAGGCACGCACTTCTGGAAAGCGATAAATACGCTCTGCTACTTCATCAAAACCTACTCCGCGCTGCGGCGTTACTTTGACATCAATCATTGCTGTTACGCCTTCCTGATCACTTACTTTACTCCAATCAATCACAGCAGTGTAATTAAGCAAGATTTTTTCATTTTCAAGGCTTACAATTTGTGCTTTGACTTCTTCTTCACTTTGATCTGTCATTTTAGCGATCGTTTCTATATCCGTTCTTGCATTTTCTTCTAAAATACGAAGAACTTCTAATTTTTTAGCATCCATTTAATCGGTGCTCCTTTCTCATTCCCTTTTCATAGGACAAGCTAACACTTTTCAGATATCGTCTATGTTATCATACGTAAGAGGATGGATGGTTGTTTGTTTTTTAAAATTCAGACGATACGTTGTAAAAGATTCGTTATAAAATAAGTCAATTCGATATCAAGGAGGCCCACAATGTCAACGATTGATAAAACAACTGGCCATGTACCTGATACCTCAACAGTGGCACTATTATTCATTGATTTTATAAATGACTTAGAATTTGTGGACGGGGAAAAGTTATATCCTCACGCCCTTGAAGCGGCAAAAAAGGCTGCTGCTTTAAAACAACAAGCAAAAGATCACAACATTCCCGTCATTTATGTGAATGATAATTACGGGCGCTGGCAAAGTAACTTTGAACAAATTATTCAGCACTGCCTGCAAAAAGAAATGCGCGGCAGTTCCATCGTCTCTTATTTAGAACCCGATAGAGAAGATTATTTTGTATTAAAGCCACAGTTTTCCGGTTTTTTCTTTACGCCGCTTGAACTCTTGCTCGAATACCTAGATGTAAAAACTTTAATCATAGCCGGGGTGGCTACCAATATGTGTGTCCAATTTACGGCAAACGATGCCTATATGCGTAAATATGATTTAATTATTCCAGAAGATTGTTCGGCATCGAATACGAACGAAGACCATAACTTTGCAATCCGCCACCTTCAAGACGTATTAAAAGCCGACACTACACCTCAGGCCGAATTGGACATGCCCCAGATCATTGAAAAAGCAATAGCCTATTATCAAAGCTGCAAATAAAATAGTAAAGCTAGTTTTCCATTTTGAACAGTATAAAAAAGCCCATTTCTCTTGTGAAATTAAAGGAAATGGGCTTTTTCTTTATCACTGCTTATTAAAATACGTCATGAAGACTTTTTTTATCTTGGCTGAGCCAATATTTCATCCATTTTTTCGCACCATTTAGATCGTGAAGCTTCGCCTGTCCGCACTGTTCTTCTGTAGCGGCTGGCACTTCCTCATAATCCAAAGCATACTCCATTGTTTTCTCTAAAATATCAATGATTTCTTTGACTTTTGGTTCGCCGTTCATGATGAGATAAAAACCAGTCTGGCAGCCCATTGGCGAAAGGTCAATTACTTCAAAATGCGGATAATCTTCTGTAAAACGGCGTATATTTAGAGCAAGTAAATGTTCGAGTGTATGAATAACCGGAGGCTGCATGGCTTGCTTATTCGGCTGGCCAAAACGGATATCAAATTTATTTACAACTCCATCAGTCCCTACTTTCTCTGTTCCTGCCTGGCGCACATAAGGTGCTTTGACGATGGTATGATCGAGTTCAAAGCTTTCAACTTGTGGCAAAAGGATCCCTCCTATAAATTAAGGATTATACTCCCTATGATACTACGAAACTTAAGTTGAGCCAAATCATGGCCTCTTACCTTCTGTCACGCTGTTTTCAAGCCACTCATCCAGCATTTCTGAAGCGCCGTGTATCTGGTCTGTCATAATACCATCTGCGTGTTTTTTCACTAGTCGCTTAATACGCTTTAAATCATTAACGGTCCAAACATGCACCGGACAGCCTATCGCATGCATACGGCGGACAAATTGAAAACGAATCAGTCGAAAATGAGGACAAACCACATCAGCTTGTACTTTTTTTATTCTTCGTTCCGGAAATAAGTCGCTAATATAAGCGGTGAAACGAAACTTATGTTGGAATAAGCTTTTTCCTAGCAATAAGCCAGTAGGAATAGACTCGTCGAGTTCTTTAATTTTTTCAATAACCGCATCATGGAAGGAGGACACAAGAACTTGTTGATTCAGGCCAAATTTGGAAATACAAGTTACCACATCTGCTTCGATTCCACGCTCTTTTAATTCCAGATTAATATGTACACGACCTTTAGCATAGTCCAGAAGCTCTTCTAACGTAGGCGGGGCCCAGCCCAGCTCTTCCGTTTCTTCAATAAAGGATTGGTAATCCAATTGACGAAGAGGAATACGCCGCCATTTGCGATTATGAAAACAGACCAATGTCCCGTCCCCTAATTGGCGTACATCCGTTTCAATTGAATCTGCTCCTCGCACCACCGCTTCCCGGAAAGCTTGCATAGTATTTTCTCTTGTCTGATTGGCCACGCCACGGTGAGCAATTAAAAGAGGACGTTGAAAAAATTGTGCCATCACATGCAACCCTCCTGACCTAGCCCTGATGTGATTTGTGTTTTGAAACGATTTGAGCAGCTTCGGCAAGTACACTGAGAATCTTGGTGCTTTCTTGAGAATCCATATATTTGGCTTTCACATAAGAACGACCTTCATTATTTACATAGTACTGTGCAGGCAGCCAGTTTAAAGCAAGGGCTAGTGTATCTAATTGACACTTTTCACATGTACAATCCATTTTTAAATCATCTAAGTGTTCATTTAAAGTATGCCTCGTCAATTCTTCCATTGCATTTACTAACATAATACCTCCCGTACTGTAATGATTGTAATTGCTGAGAATTCGCTTGGATTCACTTCTAATTATACACGAACGAACGCACTATTTTCGAATCCCTGCCTTCTGAACAACAACAGATGACACTGGCTGACACCAATGGAATTCATCTTTCATTCTTCTGATACCTTGGCTGCGACTTTTCATAGATTAAAACTTACGGTATACTATTTAGTGTAACGAAACATATTGTTCGTTACGGAAGGTGACATCGCTTATGAAGATTGAACAACGAAACTTACGTATTATGTGGTTTGCCAATTTCTTCATCGCAGCCAGTGCCACAATGGTGCTTCCATTTTTATCACTATACATTGAAACGTTCGGCAGCTACTCTGACGCTTATGTCCAAAGATGGTCGGGCTATGTGTTTGGCGTCACATTCTTGGTGGCTTTTTTATTTTCTCCTATCTGGGGAAGGTTTGGTGACCGCTTTGGCCGAAAAAAGATTTTAATTATTACCGGCTTCGGCGTCGCCGTCAGCCTCTTTCTCATGGGCTATGTCCAATCTGTCATGGGCCTCTTCATATTACGAATGTTTATGGGGATTGTAACAGGCTTTATTCCAACAGCTATTGCACTCATTTCTGCCCAAAGCAAAAAGGAAACCGCAGGGCGTACGCTTGGAACACTTCAAACCGGAACGGTGTCAGGAGGATTGATGGGGCCACTGTTAGGCGGTGTAGTGGCTGATACAGCTGGTTTTCAATTAACGTTTTTATTGACCTCGAGTGTTATTTTTTTGGCTACCTTTTTAGTCTTATTTGGAGTAAGAGAAGTCATTCATCATGAAGAAGGGGAAGACACTACGATCTACAGTCGCAAGGAAATCCTGCGCCATATTGTCACCCACCCTGTATTATTAATGGTTATGGTCGTTTCTTTAGTAATCCAAACCGCAAATTTCAGCGTACAGCCTTTACTGGCTTTATATGTTAATGATTTAAATAGCACAGAGAACATTGCATTTTTAGCGGGAATGGCGTTTTCTGTGACTGGCTTAGGTAATTTAATTGCTACCCAAAAATGGGGGGACATCGGAGATAAAGTCGGCCATGTACGTATTTTGTTATTGCTGCTTATTTTGTCAGCTGTCTTTTTTATTCCGCAAGCCTTTGTTACAGAGCTTTGGCAGTTAATCATACTCCGCTTTTTATTTGGGCTGCAGGTCGGCGGGCTGATTCCATGCATGACGGCCTATATCCGGCAAGTGTGCCCGGTAACTATGCAAGGTGAAGTCCTGGGCTACAACCAAAGTTTTCGTTTTTTAGGTAATGTGATTGGCCCAGTCAGCGGCGGTATGCTGGCAGGGATCATGGGAATATCCTCCGTATTTATTATATCTGGCTTATTATTTGCGGTCTGTGCTGGAGTTCTGTGGATTATCATGTCGAGAAATGAAACAGCTGTTTTGCCCTCTTCCTCTAAACATCATGCCTCTTAATGACTAGAAACAAATAGAAGCAAGAAGAGGCAGCTTATTCAAGCTAAGCCTTCTTGCTTCTTCTCTAAACAGGGACAGACAATCGCCTCTACGGGTTCCACTTATGCTATTTCTTCCCTCTCGCTATTTTTATATTGCCGCTGTCGTAAATAACAATACAAATAGGACAGCATCATAAATATGAAACTAATGCCTAATAAAATGAGTGATGATTGGAGGAACACCGACCAATCTCCCAGGGCAATGACTGAACGGAAACCTAAAACCGCATAGGTCATTGGCAAAAACGGATGCAGCATTTGTAACGGTTCAGGTACAAGTTCAATTGGAAAGGTCCCGGCACTAGCTCCTAACTGTAAGATTAACAAGATAATAGCAATGAAACGGCCTGGGTCTCCCAACCAAGTGATTAAAGTGTGGACAATCGTCATAAAGGTGAAGCTCGTAAGCAAGGTGAATACTACAAACCGCCATATACTTTCTACTTCAAGACCAATTCCAAATAACATAGTTAAAATGATAATAAGGGCTTGAGCCGCCCCAATCGATATAATAAAGCCAAGCTTGCCGCTAAACCAGTTTAACGCACTGGACGGAGCGCCTAACGGGTCCCTGAAAGGAAAGACAATGGATAATGTCAATGCTCCTACATAAAGGCCTAATGACAAAAAGTAAGGAGTTAACCCGAACCCATAATTTGGAATTTCTTGCTCTTTCATTTCGCTTGATTCAACAGGTGCTGCTATTTTCTTTTCAACTTCTTCACCTCGTTCTAAATCAGCTAGTGCTTGTTTTCCTTCTGTTAATCCCTCTTCCAATTCACGACTACCGTGTGAAAGTTCAAGTAATCCTTCTTCTAACTCGACACTACCTTCATGGATATCATTTGCTCCGCTGACAAGGTCATTTCCTGCATCTTCTATGCTGTTCCATGCGTCATGAAGCTCAAGCACCCCGCTCTGCAAATCCTGATGCCCTTGATGAAGCTGCAAAGCAACACTTTGCAGACGCGTAGCGTATTCAGGAAGCTGCTCGCTTTGGTTTACTACTTCACGTCCGGTCGTTTGTAGCGTCTGTAGTTGATGGGTCCCTTCTATTACTTGAGGGTGATACTTCCCAAATAAATAGTCCAATTCATTTTTTGCTGCTTCTTCTCTCTTTTGTATTGTAGTTTGGAGTTGCTCTTTTTCAGCTGCAAGCTCACGTTCTACTTCCTCCTTCACAGCCTGCAAATAAGTAGAAGCATGATCTGCTCGTGTCGTCACTAGTTCTTGCCTTTGTGTACTTTCAATATCATTACCTTTGGGAGTAGCGTTGCTATTCGTATTTTGTTCTACGTTCGCCTTTTTCCACATGGTGGATGAGAAGCTTTCTTCCAAAGAGACCAACTGCTCCTGTTGTTGATGATAAAGCTCCTCCAGAGCGGTGAAATCCAGCTCATGAGTACTCTGGTCTGCCACAGTTTCATCAGGTACAGCCGCGAGAGCATTCATTTGCTCTTGAAACTCCATTAATGTTTCTACTTGCTCATTTGTATCAATGTGCGGTTCTACGTTTCTATGGTCCTCTGGCATAGCAGGCAGTTCAACGTCCTGAATTCTCGTATAGTGCTCCTCCCACGCTTCTTTACTTCCCCCGTCTGTTGCTCTTTCTTCCTCAGTCAACCTTTTCCTTTCATCTAGTTCCCCATCGATAGCTTCTAAATGATCTAGTGCTCGCTCATAAAAAGCATCAACCTTCTCAGCTTCATCTCCTTCAACATTGTCTCTTAATGCTTCTAGTTCTTGCTGAAGGGACTCTGTCTGCTGATGGATATGAGAGTCACTAGTTTCTACCTTTTCCCAGTTCGGACGTTGTTGACGAAACTTCTCGTCCCATTGATTGACCTCTTCGTTCAGCACGGCCCATTGGTGCTTTACATCATCGTGCCACTTTTTAAAATTTCCTTCAGTTCTATTTAAGCTTTCTTGGTCCCATCCCTCCAACCTTACAAGCGTAGCATCTATCCATTCGTCCGTAGAGGCAATCCAATCCTTCCATTCATTAGCAAGCGTTTCTTTATTATTGAAATTACGAAATGACTCGAGCTCTTCATGCCACTTCTCATTTAACCGTTTCAGCTCTGTTATCATTTCTTTTACTTCATTTTCATATTCTGCCACCTGATTCATTGTTTCATTGCTGCTAAGAGTTCCAGTTTTATAGTCGAGTTGTTCAGCAAACCTGCCGTCTGCCGCAGTGAGAGCTTCTTCTTCCACCGCCTTTATATAAGCATCAATTTGATCCCAGCCTTTTTCCCATCTATTCGCCAGTTTTTGTTCTTGATAAGTGATTGCACCTTTAACCTCATTCCAACGCTTCTCCTCCTCTTCATATACAGCTTTGAATTGAGATGGAAGAGCTTCCAGCTTTCTTTCCATTTGATTAGCTTGAGCCAACGCATCCTCAGCCCGGTTTTGAAAAAACGGAAGCGCTGCTTCAAGTTGAGTTGCAACTTGTTCTGAGCTTTCCACTAATCGTCCACTTCCATGTTTTAACTCATTTGCCCCTCCCAAAAGCTCGGCATTTCCTTCGCTTCCTTTACCTGCTCCTTGATATAAGGCCATAAGCTCATGTGTTAATGTATCTAAATGGCCTTCTATCTCATTAGCTCCTCTTTCTAACTCTCGTGAACCTGCGGCTACTTCCCCTGCTCCTTCCACTGCATATGCTAAATCGTTTTCACCGTCATCTAATTGCTCAAAAGCCATCGCAGCATAGGTGGATATTAGAGCCCGTTCCAGCTCCTGCTCTAATTCTGTCACTGCCTGTTCCCCTACTTGTGCCGCTACAAAATTATAGCCTGGCTGCAAGCTGTAGGTTAACTTTGCTTTTTCAGGGTCAGTAGTCAGGACTTCCGTTGCTTGTTCGCTAAATTCTTCTTCAATAAAAACAGCAAAATAAAAAGAGTGGTCCTCTAATCCTTCTTCTGCTTGCGCTCGATCAACACTCTGCCAATCAAAGGTATCCTCTTTCTCTAATTCTTGGATAAGTTCATTACCAACCTGTATGCTCTCTTCATTGATGTTTATCCCTTCATCTTCATTTACAACCGCTACTGGTAAATTCTCAGTTTGGGCATACGGGTCCCAAAACGCCCATAACAATAACGCCCCATATAAGAAAGGAATGAGACAAACACCTATTACAGGAACGAGCAATTTACGATTCTTTACTGTTTCTCTCCATTCACGAATAACCCCTTGAAACATATTATTTTCTCCCTTTTATATTTGTCATTGACTTATTGACCAAATAAGTTTTTTGGTCAAAATCTCTTAAAAAAGAAGTTCGGCTTCAACCGAACAATTGGTTACTTTTTTAAACCATCTAACATATACAGGCGAAAAGAAGCTGCAATTTCATCTCGCGATAATGGTTCTCTACGTTCTTCCCAATCAGAAACGAGTGCCGTATACATTTTAAACATGATAAAAGCTGTTAATTTCGTGTCGCATGGTTTAATTAGATTTTGTTCAAGCAACCGCTCTACCCGCTTTTGTATTAACGAGACGGTTTGTTCTTCTAAAAACGAAAGACCTTCTTCTGCTTTTTTAGTACCTACCTCTTTTACTTCTTGAACTAATTTTAAAATCAGGTGGTGATCATTTCGAAATTGAAGCATCTCAAATAATACATTTTGTAAATTTTCCTCTGGAGAAAGTCCAGGAATGGTTGCTTTTTCAGCCACGCGGTCCATCTCTTCTATCATTTGTTGCAAAATAAACATAAAAAGTTCTTCTTTGTTCTTGAATTCATTATAAACGCTTCCTTTTGAAACATCAGCCCGTTTGGCAATTTGGTCCATTGTAGTGCCTTTATATCCAAAGGCATCAAAGGAAGTCCGGGCAGCGTTCACAATCATGCGAAATCGCTCAGGATCAATGGCCTGTGTCTTCATAGCAGCCACCCCTCTTGGGAAAATAAAATGACTATAATTAAATTATAGTCAAAAAGGCACTCAATTTCTAGCGGCAATTATTTTTTCTTTATAGAAGTGTTAACTGTACTAGATAGGTTCCATAATAAAAAGGGCTAACGAAAGCTCTTCTTGGCCTAATTACACGCTAGAACGTTACTCTGAAGATTATTCTTCTGATATGTTTAGTTGGGGGTGGAATACAATGATAGCAAATAAAAAGAAACTAAGCGCTAGTACACTCCCACCGACAATATAAAAAATTAGATAGACAACATCTGGAATCCCACCTGGCTGAAAATAATGGAGGTACATACCTAGAGTTAATCCAATTGACCCCAAGGCCCCGGTCCAGGCTTGTGAATTTGCAAGTTTAGAAGATTTCGGTATTGAAAAGACTTTATAAAACACGGCAAAGGCAAATAAAGATAGCCAGCCGACAACGAGAATATGAGCATGAATGGGTGAAAGGGAAGGTGAACCAGCTCCAGCCATATGTGAACCCATAATCACACCTATTACAGCAAACACTGCAGAAAACTTTAATAGTAAGCGAGTTCTATCCATTAACGACACTCCTCATTCCAACATCGTAAATATTAATAAACCGAAAATATTATTGCACACTTAACCTAGGAGTTCAATTTTTAACTCTTTTTATCATTACGTTAACCTCGTTCGATATTTAGTTGACAATGTATCTTTATTTTTCTATGATAAATAAAGATATAATAGGAGGTGATGACTTGCGTTTACGTCCTCTTGAGATGATGCTTGCAGCAACTTTCGCTGCTCTAATGGCAGTTGGCGGCAATATTACGATGATTGCTCCTTTTCTTGTCGTGGGAGATGTACCCATTACATTTCAACCTTTTGTAGCCATATTGGCAGGAGCTGTTCTAGGAAGTCGACTAGGAGCATTATCAATGGTCATTTATGCTCTTGTAGGCCTTACAGGAGTTCCTGTGTTTGCCCAATTTAGTGGTGGGCTTGGCTCTATTGTTTCACCGACCTTCGGCTTTATTATTTCTTTTATAATTATGGCGTACGTAGTCGGAAAGATCATTGAATTACGGCCTGGACCCTCATATGGCACGTATCTTTTGGCTGCATTTTCTGGCTTAGCCATAAACTACTTAGTCGGAACAAATTTGATGTACTTTTCTTATATGTTTGTTGCCGAAGCCCCTGAAGGATTCTCTTATCCTTATGTATGGATTATAATGGCTGCCCCTTTTGTAAAAGATGTAGTCTTTACAGCACTGGCTGCCTCTACTGCCCCAAAACTTGCCCGTATGGTGAAACAACCGAATCATCGAACGGGTTCTTCGCAGCCCAAAGCATCATAACAAATTAATTATTTTAGTTTTAGGCTCTTTGTTGAAATGTGAAAACGTAGCGCATGCGGCGATTTCTACGTGACAGAAGGGGCCTATCCGCGGTAAACATCTGCCAAATGCACAGCATAAACCAACAATGTTGTTTCACAGAGCCTTGTTTTAAAACAAAAACGCCGGTTCCCCGGCGTTTTTGTATGTGTTTAGCTCATTTCTTCAATTTCTTCTTCAAGCATATCAAGAATCATGCCCGCGTCATCGCCTTCTTCTTCACGGAAGAATTCACGTACAGGCTCTGCCAACTCGCGGAATTCATCGCGTTCTTCCTCAGAAAGCTCAATGACTTCTGTTGGGTATTCCTCGTTCTCTTCAATTTCTTCTAAGTGCGATTCGTTCAATTCTTCCTGAAGTTCAAAGGCGACATCCTGCATTTCTTCAACAGTTTCTTCAATCATCTCTTGCAGATCTTCATCCAAGCTATCAAACCAATCATTGTTCACTGAGGTAGTAGCTACATAATTGTTATGATCTGAAATAATCAAATAATCTTGTACCTCGTGGAACGAAGCATCCTCAATGAAGAAAATTGGGTTTTCTTGACCTTCAACTTGCCCTTGCTCTAGACCTGTATAAAGATCACCCCAACTCATTGGTGTAGGATTAGCACCATATGCTTCATAAGACTCTAACATAAGTGGAGATTCCTGGGTACGCATCAAAAATCCGTCAAAATCGTCTGGTGAAGTGAGTTCTGTATTGGAAGTCCAGGCCATAGCACCTTCAGTCCAGAAAGAAAGAGGTGTAAATCCTTGCTCTTCATAATTGGAACGAAGGTGTTCGTTAATTGCTTCACTTTCTGTCAAAATTTCTTGTACGGTCTCTTGATCATTTGGGAAAAGATAATGCAAAGAGAACACTTGTGCTTCGGGTACAATTGGACCTGTAAAACCGGGAGATACAATGCCCATCTCGACTTGACCGGTTTGAAGCTGTTCAAGCTGGTCTACTTCATCCCCTAAGCCGCCAAATTCGTGAACATTAACTTCAATGCTTCCCTCTGATTTTTCTTCAAGCCGTTCAGCAAATTCAAGACCATATTCATGCTGAACTTGTCCTGGCGTCTCTTCAGTAATAAAATCCCATTCATGCTCTACTTCAGCACCGTCATCTCCATTATCACCGTCATCATCACCAGCTTCTTCATCGCCATTACCTCCACATGCTGTTAAAGCAGCTGCTGCGAACACGGCCGTGCTGGCACCAAATAATGATTTTTTCCACTTCTTCATGAATTGTTACCCCCTATTTTATAATGCACAAATAATCTATTTCCAACTTTTCTAAAACGGCAAGTACCGATAGAAAAGGGAAATCTCTTCAAAAACAATTACAAGAATTGATACAATCACCATGATAATAATGAATGGCGGTGTACCACGAATAACGTCTAGATACGAGCGGTTAAATACTGCACTAGCAGTAAATATATCCACACCAAATGGTGGTGTAGCAGAACCAAGAGCTGCCTGGAAGACAACAACTACCCCCATATGAATTGGATCTACACCTGCCTGCTCAGCTACAGGCACAAAGATTGGTGTTAAAATCATAATCACGACAATTGGGTCAACAAACATGCAGCCAATAAAGAAGAAAATGGCAACCATAAATAAGACATACAGGGCAGTTGGGTCACCGCCAAAGAAAGTATCTACGATCATTTGCGGCAAGCCAGCTACATTGATTGCCCAAGCAAATGCCTGACCAGATGCAACTAAAATAAAAACAGCTGATGTAACCAGCCCTGTCGATAGGGCAATACTCGGAATACGGAATATAGACATCGAACGAAAAATAAGTAATTCCAAAATTAAAGCATACAATACGGAAATCCCTGCAGCTTCAATTGGCGTGAATACTCCTCCGTATATTCCACCTACGATAATTACTGGAAACCCGAGTGGAAAAAGAGCTTTCCAAGTAATATTTAATCGATTCTTCCACAGCACTTTATCGGCTAACGGTATATCAAAAACGCGAGCATGTATGTACGCATATCCCGCAAAACAGAGAAATACAAGCACACCCGGACCAATGCCGGCTAAAAACAACTGACCGACTGAAGCATTTGCAAATAAGGCATAAATAATGAAACCGATACTTGGTGGAATAAGCAAAGCGACATCACTGGCATTTATAATGAGAGCCAGGGCGGTTGAGTCTTTATACCCGACGCGAAGCAGCCGCTCCCGCATCGGCTTACCAATTGCCACAACCGTAGCCTGTGTCGAACCTGAGATTGAACCGAATAATGTACAAGCAGCCGCCGTTGTAATGGCATAACCGCCTCTTAAATGTCCAACGAATGCTCCTACAAAATCGAGCAAACGCTCAGATGTTCTTCCTGAAGTCATAATATCCGCTGCGAAGATAAAAAGCGGGACAGCAAATAAGACCTCTGATGAAATTCCCCCGATCATTTGCTGGGTCATAATGTAAGGATCTTGCGGCAAGAAAAAAATAGCGAGCACAAGAGGGCCTAATACGAGAGGAATCATCATTGGAAACCCTAGTAAAAGAAAGATCACCATAACCAATACGAGTGTTGTAACCATAGGCGACTATCCTCTCTAATTAAATTTTTGGCATTTCTTCTTCCAATTCACCGCGCTGACGGTCCTTTTGTTCCGTCGCAATATATACATCTTTATTTACTAAGTTCACAATCATATTTCTGATAAACTGCAGTCCACCTAAAAATAAGCCGACCGGAACCGGGGCAACCACCCACCAATAAGGCATTCGGAGCGCCGTCGTTGTACGGCCTGTTTCATATTGGGACACAACATATTCTATTGAATAGTACGTTAATACAAAAAGCACAAGCGCTGTGCCAAAGGGAATTAAAATAGCAAGAGTTTTCCTAATCGGGTAGGGAGCAATATCAAAAAAAGCTGACATCGTTAAATGCCTTCCTTGCCTTGCCACATAACTGACCCCCATAAAAGTGGCAAAGTATACACACCACAGAGCAATTTCACTCGAAAACGCCCAACTCGTCCCTAATAAATAACGACTGAGCGCGTTGCCAGAAACCATTATGAAAATAATGATTATTGCAAAACTTAAGATAAATTCTTCGGTACGCATTAGTAAACGATCTAAAAAACGTAAAACTTTTACGATAGAAGCCCCGATCGCTTTAATCCCATTCAATGTGAAAGCTCCTCTCTTTTTCGACAAGCAAGCTTTATTCTTGTTGCTGAAGGATAGATGTATTTTACTAAAGTCTTTATTCTAAAACAAATCTTCTTAAACCTTCTCTAGGACGATATCACCTTCTATGACTAGTTCTTAACTCATTAGTTCCATGAGAAGCTAACAATCCATGGACCTTCAAGCTACAACACCAATTTTCAATAGTGAAAATATTTTATAAAAAACATATTACACCATTAGCCCTTATTACATATAAGGTTATAAGCCCTTTATGTATATATTCAACAAATTCAGTACGAATTCCTTTTTTTAGGACGAAACTCTTGAATTTTCTTATCATCAGGTGCATAGCTAGTTTAATTTTACTTGTGATATAATAAGTTTACTTAAGGCAACTTAAACTATAGTAAATATGCAGCAACTAGGTCTCCTTTATTTATAATTTGCATACAGAAAGGACGTCCGCTCTGGCATGGAATTGCTTCATAACTTTCCTTTAATCATTGCTTTTTCGGCAATACTTATTGCTCAAGGTGTTAAAGTTCCACTGGTCTTTATTGCTGAGAAGAAATGGGATTTAACGCTTGTCACGAGTACCGGAGGGATGCCGAGCTCTCATTCTGCAGCTGTGACAGCTTTGGCAACGGCTATTGGGCTGGAACAAGGATTTGACTCCCCCTTATTTGCCATTTCCACTATTTTTGCAACGATTGTCATGTTTGATGCTACTGGAGTCAGGCGTCACGCTGGCTATCACGCAACAGTAATTAATCAGCTCGTAGAAGATCTTAATAAAATGGTCGAAGAAGTAAAATCATGGCCTTCAAAAGAAGAAAGGGAAAAGCGAGAAGAATTAAAAGAATTGTTAGGACACCAACCAATCGAAGTATTTTTTGGAGCCCTTTTAGGGATCGCCTTGGCTTGGTCTGCTCACGCATTGCTCATTGTGTAATTCACTTTGCTGGAAGGGGGATAAATGTGCGCCTCATATCACTTTGCCCAAGTAATACCGAACTCATTGCTTATTTAAATTTGACTAATTCCCTCGTGGCAGTCGATGATTTCTCTGACTGGCCTGAAGAAGTTAATGAACTACCTAGGTTGGGTCCTGATTTGTCGATTGATATGGATAAGGTTGAAGCATTTCAACCTGACCTCGTACTCGCTTCGCTCAGTGTGCCGGGTATGGAAAAAAATATAGAAGAACTTGAAAGGAGAGGGCTTTCTTTTATTACTTTTAACCCTCAAAGCCTAGAAGACATTCAGGAGAATTTAAAAAAGCTCGGTTCAATTACTAACCGAGAAGACCGTGCCAATGAAGTTGTACATTCATTTCAAACGATGGTAACAGCGTATGAAAAACTAGCCCAACGTGTAGAACCGGTCTCCCTTTATTGGGAATGGTGGCCAAAACCCGTGTTTACGCCAGGGGGGCCAAATTGGCTCACAAAAATCAGCCAGCTTGCCGGCGGCTATAATATATTTCAGCACGAGCAAAAGGCAAGTATTAAAACAGATTGGGATACCATACGAGATAAGAACCCAGATCATGTTTGTTTAGCTTGGGTCGGGGTACGCACAGAACAAGTCAAACCGAAAGTGCTGTATAAACGGCCTGGCTGGTCTGAGCTTGAAGCATTAAATAAGAATCTCGTTCATATTCTCGAAGAACCACTCTATTGCAGACCTTCCCCACGACTGATGTTAGGATTAAAAAAACTGGCTTACCTCCTCCATCCCACCATTTACCCAAAGAATGATGATACCGATCCTCTTCTGTAGGACTTTAACCGACGGCATCATACCTTTCATTTAACTGCTCAACTTTCTCTTCATCCAAGGTGCCGTCCCCTTCTTCTATGACGTAGACTTCCACCTCCTGTTTGCCCCACTGATCAAAAACATCATCTACAGTTTCATAATACAAATCGATGATATCGCCCTCAATGGCAGAACCAGTATCGGCCACTACAGCAAAGCCGTAATCAGGGACAAATAATATAGTCCCAATCGGAAATACTTCGGGGTCAGCAGCAATAGTCGAATAGACATCACGTTGAACCGGGACGCCGGAATACGTAATACCATAGCCAGGATCGCCCTCTTTTTTTCCCGTAGATTCAACTCCTGCAGTGTATCCGGTTGCTTCCACTTGCTTTGAAGGGTAATCGGAAATGCCTAACGAAGGGTCAAGTTGACCTTGTTGGTCTGTTAAAGACCCCATAGCTTGTACTGGCCAATTTTTCTCTTCGGGTTCTCTTTTAATTTCAGCCACCTCTTCAGATACATATGACGATTGCTCACTCATTTGATCATAAACATAATCTCGCAATTCAGGTATCCCCACACCCGTTAAAGCATGCCATGTACTAAATAAAGCAATTGTAAACAAAAACGTCATAATTGCACGCTTGGATGCATGGTTCATGTATGTCACCCTCTATATAAATTCTTAGTTAGAGGATGCCCCATCCGTACGGTTTCCATTCAATATTCAACTGTGGACAATGAATTTTACAATGAAGCCCTTCTCTCATAAAAAAACCTTAGTGAAGTAACAATCACTAAGGTTAAAACATTTGGTACCCTCGTACCCTAAGCATACGAATGGCTATCCCAGCCAGAACAGTCCCGACCAATCCGCTGCTTAATATCAATATATCTGCCAAATATAAAGCTCTTAGATCACTCATCAATGCGGTTATAGAGGCTACTGGTGCTGTGAAATATTCCAGAAAGTTGATGCTGTCAACAATCCACACCACAATTAGAGGATAGATGATAGCCATGATCCAGGTGGAACGCAGTAACATATTTAACAAAAATCCAATACCAAAAAAAAGTATTAGAAATAAAATCATTGATATAATCAACTGAGGTAAACTCTCAATCATTCGTCCAACACCTCCACATCACTAACAGTTTACATAACCCCCTTTCCGCCGTCAACATACGACTTTACCTTTCCAACTACCGTCAACAATCTGTCACTAAATGTGAAGAAAATATACTTAAACTTAAAATGCAGAATGTGTACTTATTATTTGATAATATACTCCTCATAAAAAACCCCTCCTTATAAAGGAGAGGCTTCGCCTTCGCCATCACAGTTAGGACATGTCTCTGTTCCGCCAAGTCTTAAGTTAAAATATCCTTGACCTTTGCAGTACGGACATTTCTTTTCTTGAGGAGTTCGTTTTAAGTTTGGAGCCACATGATCGCCTGCCCTTTCATTTAATTGAATGTTCTGATAATAATAGCATCCTATTTTAATCTGATAAAGCGGTCAATTATGGTCTAACCCTCAGTGTAAGCGCATTCATAAATCATTATCTGCTACATTCTTTTGTTTTTTTATCTTTCCTGCTTCAACCATAAAAGGCTGCCAGGATATAGGATTGACCCACCCTGGCAGCCATGACTATTCAAACTTAAAATGGATTTTTCCCTTTTTTCATAACTAGGCCGGGTCCACCCAAGATCCACAAATAGCGATTGTCGATCATTTTTTTCATGAAGTTTGCTGACGTACCAAATAATTTTTTATTACCTACAATACCAATAGCTTCTTTTCCACCAAGAGAAGCTACCGTTCCTTTAATGTCCGGAGTGAACTCTTCCAAGTCTCCACCTTTAATAAGAGCTCTTAAATTCTTTGCACAAGTAACTGCCTGCTGCATGGCAATTTGAGCTGTTGGAGGATACGGGCGATCTGCTTCTTCATTTATAACTAAGGAACAATCACCAATAATGAAAACATCTTCATGATCTGGGGCGCGCAGGTCTTTGTCTACTTTTACACGAGCACGATTTGATTCAAAGCCAGCTTCTTCAATAATTGGATTGCCACGTACGCCAGTAGCCCATACGACTGTATTAGTATTAATTTCCGTGCCATCTTTTAACGTAACGCCATGTTCGTGAACTTCGCTGATTGGCATGTTGATTTTAAATTCAACACCGCGATTTTCCAATAAGTTCATCGCGTATTCTACAAGTTCAGGATCAAAACCAGGCAAAGCTGTCGGCGCCGCTTCAATGACATACATTTTGATTTTTTCACGAGGTACGTCATATTTTTCACAAAGCTTAGGAACTCGCTCCGTTAACTCACCGATAAATTCCATCCCTGTGAAACCAGCACCTGCAACCACAAATGTCAAATCACCATTGCGCATATCTTCATTGTTATGATATCTGGAGAATTGGTATTCAATGTGGTCTTTAATCTCTCTGGCACCATTAACTGTCCACTTATGGTAAGCGTATTCATATACTCCCGGTACGCCAAATGTTTCAGCCTGAGCTCCAAGCGCTACTACGAGGTAATCATAATCGACAGACCCTTTGTTCTCAAGTTCTACTTGCTTGTCTTCTCGATTAATGCTTACAACAGAGTCTTCAATAAAGTTTATTTTTGACGTATCAAGCACATCGGAAATTTTCATTCGCGTTTTATCTGGTTCCATGGTCCCAGCCGCTGGCTCATGAAGCCATGTAGTTTGATAATGGTAGTCATGCTTGTTAACCAGGGTTACATTTACCTCATTATGTCCCAATTCTTTAGTCAGTTGGTTAGCGGTTACCATGCCGCCATACCCAGCACCAAGAATTAGGATGGTTGGCTTTCGTTCCAAATCCATCACATCCAATTTTAAAATTTCCGTGCAACTACCGACGAACAACTGTTCAAATGGAAAACAACCGCATCTTTGTGATTGTTTTCACGTAACTCTCCACACTTCACGTTCATATTCTCATCACAAATCACATCTAATATAATAGAAAAAAAAACGCTACATTTCAACAGTTTTTTTACTTTTTAACCGTTTTTAATCAATTTAGTTCTAGTTAAAGGTTGGTGTTGAAAGGTTAAAAACGTAACCTGGGCGGTTCGAAGTCCTCACAGCAAATCGAGAAGGCTGGGTGACGATCCAGCCGCAGAAAGCGTTCAATTAACAAGGACATGTAACCGTACCATCATGTTAAGGTTTGGATTTCCAGCTTAGTTGGTATTTGCTTACTATCACCTTTATTCCATTTACTATAATTTATAATGCTAATAGTAACTATTCCCCTGAATAAAATCCTTTATTTGGAGGGGATTGACTTTTTCTCCTCTGAAGCTTAAACCTTTCAATGACTATCTAAATTGATTATAATGGGGTACGGATGATATTTCTTTTGGTTTCAGTGGAGGTGCAACCATGCAAGAAGATAAAAATCTTTATGATATTACCATTATAGGCGGAGGGCCTACCGGATTATTCACCGCCTTTTATGGAGGAATGCGGCAAGCAAGCGTCAAAATTATAGAAAGCATGCCACAACTCGGGGGCCAACTTTCCGCATTGTACCCTGAAAAATATATTTATGATGTAGCTGGATTTCCAAAAGTACGTGCTCAAGAACTAGTAGATAATTTAGTAGAGCAAATGAACCCATTTAACCCAGAAGTAGTATTAGAACAGGCAGTAGAAGACGTAGAAAAACTTGAGGATGAATCCTTTAAAATCACAACAAATTCAGGCATTCATTATTCTAGAACGATTGTCATTACAGCGGGCGTCGGTGCCTTTCAGCCTCGCCGTTTGAAACTAGATGAAGCAGAACAGTATGAAGGAAACAATTTACATTATTTTGTTCAAGACTTAAAACAATTTGAAGGCCAAAATGTGCTTATTTGCGGTGGTGGTGATTCGGCCGTAGACTGGTCCTTAATGTTAGAAGATAAAGCAAATGTAACCTTATCCCACCGCCGGGATAAATTCCGTGCCCATGAACACAGCGTGGAACAGTTAAAAAATTCAAACGCCAACATTTTAACCCCTTATGAGATTTCTGAACTGATTGGAGATGGCACTAACATTTCTCAAGTCGTTCTAAAAGAAACAAAAGGAGAAGGGACTAAAACCGTGGATGTAGACAGCATAATCGTCAACTACGGGTTCATGACTTCTCTTGGCCCGATTAAAGAATGGGGCTTCGATATTGAACGAAATTCCATCCTTGTAAATAGCAAAATGGAAACATCCATTAAGGGGATTTATGCAGCTGGAGATATTACAACCTATGATGGCAAGGTGAAATTAATTGCTTCAGGGTTTGGAGAAGCTCCGACAGCTGTTAACAATGCAAAAGCGTACATGGACCCTGATGCTAAACTGCAGCCAGGCCATAGTTCCCACATGTTTTAACAGCAAAGTTGCGGAATACGGTGCTGCATCGTTTCCGCTCCCTTAAGTCCAGGTGAAATAAGGGAGCACGCTCGGACGGTGATCAGCTCACTTTACGGTCCTCTGTTCCGCTATGTACAAGGAATTGTCGGATCGTTAAGTGAAATTGCGGAACTCATGGCCCCTACATTTTCTGCCGGCCATCGTCCTTCAAAAGTTGAGGAAAAATCCACCATACATTTATACCTTCCAGAAGCTTGTAAAGTACAGGCTTCTTTTTTTAATGGGAGACTCTCCTGCCTACTTCAAACGAACAGTCTAAATTGATAGTACTTAAAGTTAGAGTCTTGGCCCTGGATCTCTTTTACCTACCTTAACTCTCGTTGTTTTTGTGTTCTTTCACAAGTTCTTCTACTCTTTCATACTTAACGCCTGTATAACCTGAATTTGTTGTTTCATAGTAAGTTGCCTCATAATTATTGTGAACTACATCTAAATCGTGAATAATTCGATGACTGTAAAGGAGGGCTTCATGGTCCCGCTCTTTAGTTGCGAGGCTGGCTACATCTATAAAATTTTCTAAATCATGCTGAAGGTTATCATGCCCATAATCATTAACGGTTTCTACAGCTTCTTCAATTATTTCAAACGTTTGATACATTTCACTCTCCGTCTCTTCCCAAGCTTCGCTGTCTTCCTCTAAAAATTCTTTGTGTCCTGCAAAACCGGTGATATCATTCCATATCCTATGCACATTAGCAATGGTGTCAAGCACCTCTTCATTTTCAAGTTTCTCATCTGACAGGTCTTCGACATCAACTATCACTCCTTCATCGGCTTCATTTCCATCCACCAGCCCTGAAAAGATATTTAATCCCAGCACGCTAGCAGCCAAAAGCAATATTACCGATCCACCTATTATGATACCGCCTAAAATCGCTAACCTTTTCTTCATGAGTATAAATCAACCTTTCACTTTACAACCCGCTCCGATATAAAATTCAACTAAACATTTGCCGACCCTTAATATCCATAGTTGCAAAAAACAAAAGATCCACTTGTTTCTTAAAACCAGTCGTGCCACTCACAATGTATGTAATACCTATATGATGAATCGACGATTGTTTCCTTAAAACACGTTTACCGAGCTTCTTGCTCTTCTCTTAATCTTATGCTTAAAGGCAGCTTGTAAATTCTTTGCCGATGCAAGAAATCTCCTGACAACATCGTTAATGGCGAAATGACTTCTCATACATTTTTTATAATCTCCCAATGGAGGCTCTTTTAGACCTTCTGCTTCTTTTATCACCTCTATTCATTGTTTGATCAAAAATTTAGCGTATGTCCACTGCCCCCTCCTTTTTCCTTTTTTGCTTTCATAAAAGCAAGGCAAAAACCCCCTAACGGTTAAGGGAACCGTTAGGGGGTTAAGGCTTCGCGGCTTTTCTCACATTTTTGTAAACAAAGCCGTAGGCAAAACGAAGAATCGGCGCGAAGGACTTATTTGAATGTAGGGGAATATTAGCAGTCTTCTGGTGTACCAGCGTTTGTAGCTGTCCGGAAAGAACTTCCGCAGCCGCAGGAAGCGATAGCATTTGGATTTTCAATTGTGAATCCGCCGCCCATCATGTTTTCTTTATAATCTACTTCAACACCATTTAGAACCGGCAAACTTTCTTTATCAATGACAATGTCAATGTTCCCCATTTTATATTCTTCATCATCATCGGTTACTTCAGTGTCAAAACCCATACCATATGATAACCCACTGCAGCCACCGCCTTTAACTCCGACACGGAGCTTTAGGTTTGGGTCTTCTTCATCTTCTTTCATCTTTTCAATAGCCGCCAAAGCAGCATCTGAGATCGAGATCACTTGAATACCTCCTTAAAGGTCTTTCCTTCTATCTCTTTTAGACCTGACTTACTCCAAGTGTATCGACTCTTTCACGATTCATCAACCCATTTGCATTTCATTTTGACATTCGACCGGCTGACGAGAGAGCTCATCTGCCAGCAAACGATTATGATAAGCATCAATTAATCGACTATAATGGAGCACAAGTGGGTGATTAATCCCATAAAGACTAGCTGCTTCCAACATTTTCACTCGCAGAGATTCAAGATCATGCCCTGTCTCAACGCTCGTAACCGTTGCCATTTCAACTCTCCTTTCCGTTCATTCGTTACCTGTGGAAAAGAATCTCTGAAGGGCTACTAAAGACTTCAAGGTAGTCTGTAACCTATTCTTATCTCTATTATCATTATTTTACACTAAAAGCCAGTCCATGACAAACATTTTTTTCCACAAATGGCTTGTTTTCTGCTATTTTTTTCAATTCACTTTATTAGCTTGTTCTACTTCTCTTTTATTTCCTTATCTCTCCTAGTATAATAAAGAAGAAAATATCACGTATCCTTTTGACAAAACAAGCTGCTCTTATATGGATAGACCTTTCGCAGTACTCTTGCGTACGTAATGTTAAGGAGGCACATTATATGACCGTAACTATCGGTGATACTAGATTAAAAGCTATAGCTGAGAAAGTAGAGAATGGAGAACGACTTAGTATAGATGACGGCCTTTACTTGTATGAAACGCCTGACCTGCTAAGTGTGGCCCAATTAGCTGATCGTGTAAATTATTCAAAAAACGGGGACAATGTCTATTTTATTGAAAATATGTACATTAACCCTACGAATGTTTGTGAAGCCAATTGTGGCTTCTGTGGCTTTAAGCGCAAGCCTGGTGATGAAGGTGCTTATACTATGCATGAAGAGGAATTGCTTCAGTATGTAGAAGAGCGCTGGAATGATAACATTCAGGAATTTCATATCGTCGGCGGCCATAATGTAGAAGTACCTTTTGATTATTACTTAGACACATTACGCGCCCTCAAGAAAAACTATCCCCAAGCTACGATTAAAGCATACACTGGCGCAGAAATTGAATTCTTTGCCCGTCACGCCGGTCTTACGATGCGAGAAGTGTTAATTGAACTGCAAAAAGCAGGTCTGGATACCTTGCCTGGCGGGGGAGCCGAAATCTTAACTGAACGCTACCGGGAAAAAATGAGCCCGGAAAAAGCTTCTACCTATGAGTGGTTGGAAGCGCACGAATTAGCACATGAACTTGGCATGCAAACCCATGCGACAATGCTCTATGGCTCCATTGAATCCTTCGAAGAACGCCTTATTCACATGGATCGTTTGCGTCAGCTTCAGGATAAAACGAATGGCTTTATGGTATTTATCCCGTTGGCCATGCAACCAAGAACAGTAAATGCAGGTTGGAACCGCCGCACCTCTGCCTATGATGACATGAGGACCGTGGCTATTTCCCGGTTAATGCTTGATAATTTCGACCATATAAAAGCCTATTGGATTAATATCGGGGCTCAATTGACACAAATGGCGCTCACCTTCGGGTCTGACGACATTCATGGCACGTTAATTGAAGAAAGAATTTCTCATTCTGTTGGAGCCCTTACTTCTTCTGGCTTAACACGCAAAGAATTAATCCACTTAATTAAAGGTGCCAACAAGACCCCCGTTGAACGAGATACATTTTATAATACGATTAAGACGTATTAAAACTGGATAACCACAGCATTTCGGTTCTCTTAAAAGCCCTGCTTGATAAAGTAGGGGCTTTTTCGTTATTGGCTTTGTTAATGATTATTAATGATTTTTAATTATTAGTGAATGAAGTGGAACGTACGAATTGCTTACTGGAAAAGCAGAATGAGAGAATTGTACATACACGCAGCGTAGAGAAGGAACCTGCATCTCCTGCAGCAAGCAATGAAGATGCTGCGAAATCAAAGGAAGTGAAGGTGAAGTAAGTGCCGCTAGTGCTTGTAGTGAAAGCGAGCAACCTTACATGAACATCACCCCCCACGTTAAACAGACCCTTACGGTTTAAAAAAGAAAACTGTAAGGGTCTACTGCTTTTTATCTATTAGTTAAAGATTTCTTACATACTCCCCCGTGCAAATCGTCTCTGCTGCACCTTTCATCCAAACTGTATCTGAACTAGAGTCCCAAGTGATATACAAATCCCCACCAGGAAGGTGAACGGTAACTTCCTGGTCTTTTTCGCTCTCGCCATTTAAAATCGCAGCTACTACCGCAGCACATGCTCCTGTTCCACAAGCCTGGGTGATGCCAGACCCTCGTTCCCATACCCGAAAGTCTATTTCTGTACTTGATTTTACTGTGATAAACTCAACATTTACTCCTTCAGGGAATAATTCATCTTTTTCAATTATAGGTCCTGCGGTCTCTACAGGCGCTTTCTTTACATCTTTGCTGAAAATAATGGCATGAGGGTTGCCCATCGACACTGCTGTCAATTCATAAAGAGCGTTCTCCACCTCCAGCTCTTCACCAATTACGAGGTCTGCTGGAGAACCTCCTCCCATTGGCAGGTCTTTTCTCTTTAAGCCGGGCTTTCCCATATTAATGGTCACTTCATGGACATATCCATCAGGGCTGGGATTGACATGAGCTTCTACATTGCCTCCTTTTGTTTCAATATAAAAGGAGGTTGCAGCCACATACCCTTTTTCATATGCATACTTAGCTACGCAACGCAAACCATTACCGCAGTTTTTCGCTTCAGAACCATCATTATTAAAGATACGCATGCGCACCGCAGCATCCTTTGATGGACCAATTAATATTAAGCCGTCTGAGCCGATTCCTGTATATGAGTCAGCCACAGCTATACTTAAAGGCGCTAGCTCATCTTCTTGTAGTGCGACTTCCCATTCATCCACATAAATGTAGCTGTTTCCTAATCCATGCATTTTTGTAAATTGCATTTTGTTTCCTCATTTCCGTAAAGACTCTGTTGTCCAAAAGTAATCTTCATCTGCTTGAGCAATGATTAAATGGTTATGGCAGCAAGGCAGAATTAGTTTGGTTTTAATACCTTCAAGTGCGTGCTGCAATTCTTCTGGCCGCATGTGAGTCAGCACTTGTTCGCTTCCACATTTTGGACACTCTGAAAGGTATATATCTTCTATCATACGTTCATACGGCCATGCATTTTCAAAAGGGATTAGGTCCATACAATGGTTCCTTTCTCTTGCCTTTATGATTAAACGTTCCGCAAGAAGGGTATCTAAATCATCGGGTTTTCCTCGAGAAACTGATAAATATTAGCTAATAATTCTTCATTCGTCTCTCCTGTTACCATCTCACCATTAACCAGGGCAAAGGCATTTTCAGCACATTCAGCACAGTGAGCCAAGCATCCATATTCTACTACGTCTACATTAGGATCTTTTTCGAGCTCTTCCATCACAGGATGGGTGCCGCTCGCTAAATTACTCATGCAAAACTCAATGATTGGATACAATAGCGGACACCTCTTTTCTATAATTAATGTTCTTTTTGTTTTTAGTTCACGCTTTAATCCTACATCTTCGTGCACAAACTGACAAGATAATTACTTTTAACTGAGCAAATTTCCATGTCTCATTGTAAATTCTCCATAAAATCGTTATAATTTAACTGACTCAGGTCAGTTTTCCGTTTATTTCAATGAATCTATTATTATTTAACTAAGGTTTAACAGATTTTCGTCAGGATGACTTTACATGAAACGAAACAAAAAGCGAGAGGAAACCCGAAGGCGTATTACAAAGCATGCTTTTGAGCATTTTTATGAGAAAGGGTTTGAAAAGACTACGGTTGAAGAAATTACGACATCGGCTGGTGTAGGGAAAGGGACATTTTTCACATACTTTCCTACTAAAGAAGATGTGCTTCGCGAGCTTGCTCGGGAACGGATCGAAGCTGTCCAAAACCAATTTTCACTTCAGCTGAGAAACCAGCCTGTAAAACAACTGCAAGTCTTTATCTCCTCTCTTTTAAGCGACTTTGATGAACGCCCTCTTTTTTATGCAAAACTATGGACGGAAGCAGCCCGCCAAGAACCCTTGCTCGTTACTGCTTGGCAAAATCAGCTGCTAGCCGCTATGTCTGGGCTCAATTATGAAAACGCTCTACACTACGCACATATTGTAAACAGCCATTTTTTATATATTCTCATAACAGAAATGCCACGCTCAAGGGCACGTTTATTGGCTGCTGTCATTCAACTGATTGAATATAGTTTGTATACGATACTTGAACAAAGGAGTCCTTCTCATATGAAACGATTAGTCGTACTTGGCGGTGGTTATGGTGGTATGAAGATCCTTTCCCAGCTTCTGCCAAAAGACCTCCCGGAAGATATTGAAATTACCCTCGTTGATAAACTGCCTTATCATTGTCTAAAAACTGAATATTACGCTCTGGCTGCTGGAACAGAATCTGACCAAGAGGTACGGGTCCCTTTTCCAGAACATGAACAGTTAAATTATTATTTTGGAACAGTGGAAGAGATTGACCTTGAAAATGAACAGATAAGCTTCCAGGATAAAGAACCGATTAACTATGATTACCTTGTGATCGGTCTTGGCGCGGAGGATAAATACCATGGGGTGCCGGGTGCGGCTGAATATACCTATAGTATTCAAAGCATGGAAGAAACCAGGCGGACGTGTGAAACATTAAATAATTTGCCTCCCCAGTCTAATGTTTCAATTGTAGGGGCTGGTTTATCCGGGGTCGAACTTGCGAGTGAGTTAAGAGAAAGCCGAAGCGATTTATCGATTAAACTGTTTGACCGCGGCGATACGATCTTACCGATGTTTCCAGATCGTTTAAGTAATTACGTACAAAATTGGTTTGAAAAACACCAAGTTGATGTTATCAGCAACTCCGACATTACAAAAGTTGAAGAAAATGGCTTATACAATCATGAGGATTGGATCCCTGCCGATGCAACGATCTGGACTGCGGGCATTCAACCAGCAAAAGTGATTAGGGACTTGGACGTTGAAAAGGACAAATCCGGGCGGGTTATCCTTACCAAACACCATTTCTTGCCTGACAACGACCGGGTATTTGTCGTTGGTGATTGTGCCAGCCTACCCCATGCCCCAAGTGCGCAATTAGCCGAAAGTCAAGGCGAACAGATTGTCAGCATCTTAAAAAAACAATGGAACAATGAACCGCTCCCTGAACAAATGCCTAAAATGAAACTAAAAGGCGTACTAGGGTCGCTTGGGAAAAAGCATGGCTTTGGCATGATGGGTGAAAAAGCAGCGGTAACAGGCCGTGTTGCCCGCCTGTTAAAAAGCGGAGTCTTATGGATGTATAAATACCACTCCGGCGTTTAAATCCTTTTCAAAGGTCATGTAGCCATGTAGACGTTTTATAACAGGCGCTCCGAGGAGCGCCGTTTTTTATGATTTAGGGGGGCCTTATCTTTATCAGTTGCCATTAAAGGAATATCGCATAAATCAGTTGAGGCAGAACCAGCTGAAATACTTGCTTTTACCACAGGCGCACGTGCAACATTGGCATCACTTTCACTACGTTTGATAACGCATGTCTTCTTTGCAGGCGAAGCACAGCTACTCAAGAGCAAAAAACGCTCTCTGCAGTTTCTTCTGCTGGTAGTCCAAAGGAACCTCGCATATTCCGGTTGCTGGCTCCTTTCATACCTAATACGAACCTTTTCCCCTCTCCCCTTTTTTAAGTTTTGTATTATAACGCTTCGATTTTTTCTTTAATTACCTTCATGCGTGGGTTCCCTTCAGCGATCACTTCATCCTGGATCGTAACAAGTGGATAGAGACGATCATTTTCTAAAATGTCTGCTGCCATTTCTTCTTCTCCTTGGGGAGGTTCTTCGATATCAATATAGTGAAATACAAAGGGTTTATCATTGTATTTACGAACTAAAGCAGCTTCCAGCCATTCAAGTGTTTCCTTTGCTGACGGCATGCTTACACAGCTTGGACATTTTGTCTTTGCTCCGTAAACTTTAATCATAATCTCGTTCATTGGCATTCCTGCTCCTTTGTTTTTTTCTATCATACTAAGCCGGACGCAATTCAGCAATGGACCGTCTCCATTAATTATATTAACGCTCATCGTTTTAACCCATATAATATATATTAGTTGCTATTACGCCAGCGCCTAATGTAAAATGTAAATTGTTCCGGTAAATCTGGATTTTTTCTTACTCAAGTACTATAATAAGGGATAAAGAAAGGAGTTGTTTTAGATGGCTGAAACGACTGACAACATGGTCCCACAAGTTCAGGAAGTTCTAGAAAAACTACGTCCATTTCTTCTACGCGATGGAGGAGATGTTGAACTAGTTGAGGTAGATGAAGAAGGAATTGTTAAAGTTCGCCTTATGGGAGCTTGCGGCTCTTGCCCATCATCTACGATTACACTTAAAGCTGGGATTGAGCGTGCGCTTATGGAAGAGGTACCAGGTGTAACTGAACTTGAACAAGTTTTTTAAACAAACCACTCATACTATACATGCGTAGTATATAATAGAGCTTCTATCCACAGAGATTTCCCTCTAGGATAGAAGCTCTTTTTTCGTAGTATAGCCAGAAGAGATTAAAGTGCAGCATTAACCCATCCTGTCAGGCTTTCTGTTTTCACGCCTGCTTCTGCTGGAGCTGCAGTCTGAACATTAAACAAAGGATACGCTTCTTCTAAACGTTTTTGCACAGATTGCCCTTCTCCTTTTGGAGCCAGACAAAGCACTGTCGGCCCCGCTCCGCTTAATGCAGCTCCGTATGCTCCGTATTCGCTAATATTTTTAAGCATGCCTGTTAATTCTGGGATCAATTCAGAGCGGTACGGATGATGAAAGACGTCCCGACCCATCATCTTGCCGGTAAGTTCCCAATTTTCTTTTAAAATTGCAGCAACCAGAACGTTACTAATTGAGCTTCCTTTGATGGCTTGATGGTACTCGAGCTGTCTTGGCAAAATTCCTCGCGCCTTTTTTGTCATCAGTGTTTCATCTGGAATTAATAAAACGAGATCTACATCTGGTACCCCAAGGTGGACGATGTCGGTGGAGTTAGGAGAATGGGTACCGACAATCATGCCGCCATACAGACACGGCCCTACATTATCTGGGTGGCCTTCCCATAGACTTGCAAATCTCATTTTTTCATCCTGAGTCAATTCAGTGCCAAGCAATTGGTCTGCTAATTCAATTGCCGCAATGATCGCTGCTGCACTGCTGCCAAGCCCTCTCGCCAATGGTATATCGCTTGTCATATGAACATGCTGTGGTGGGAGCTCGCCTCCCATTTTTCTTGCCACATGATGAGCTACTTCACATATTATGTTGTCTTCACCTTCTGGTACATCTTCCAATACCGCTGAATCGGACGTAAAAGACCATGCAGGAGCAGGCGTTACATCAAGCACGAGATGAAGATCAACTGCGATCCCAATGGAATCAAATCCAGGCCCTAAATTCGCAGAACTAGCTGGAACAGTAATACGTAAGTGCTCCTTACTCATGCCTTAACGCCTCCTTGTAACTCACGGCTTAATTGGTCAAAATCATTTGGAATAACCTTTGGTTTCACTTCTACATGTTCAATGGCTGTGCTCGGGTCTTTTAAGCCGTTACCCGTTAACACCGACACGACTTTAGCCCCTTTTTTAATTTCACCGCTCTTTAACTGCTTCATTAAACCTGCTATAGACGCACATGAAGCAGGCTCTGCAAAGATTCCTTCATTTTGGGCAAGCAGCTGATAAGCTTCTAGGATCTCTTCATCTGTTACGTAGTTAATGTCTCCATTCGATTCGGCAGCTGCTGCGGTTGCCGTATCCCAACTGGCCGGGTTCCCAATACGAATAGCTGTAGCCACTGTTTCAGGCTGTTCGATGATTTGATCTTTTACAATCGCCGCAGCCCCTTCTGCTTCAAATCCTCGCATCTCTGGAAGGCCTGTGTTGCGGCTCTGGTGATATTCTTTAAACCCTTTCCAATAAGCGGAAATGTTACCGGCATTGCCGACTGGAATCGTAAGTACGTCAGGGGCGCTCCCTAGTACATCACATACTTCAAAAGCCGCGGTCTTTTGGCCATCAATTCGATATGGATTCACCGAATTGACCAGGGTAATCGGCTGTTCTTCACTTAATTTACGCACCATTTCAAGGGCCTGATCGAAATTGCCCTGGATTTCAAAGACTTCAGCCCCGTACATCACCGCCTGTGCCAGTTTTCCCAGGGCAATTTTCCCTTCTGGAATAACAACGATCGTACGCAGCCCCGCTCTGGCTCCATAAGCAGCAGCTGAAGCAGAAGTATTCCCAGTCGAAGCACAAATAATTGCTTCGCTCCCTTCTTCTACTGCTTTAGCCACTGCCATCACCATCCCGCGGTCTTTAAATGAACCAGTCGGATTGGCCCCCTCCACTTTAACGTAAGCTTCGACTCCCCACTTTTCGGATAACCTCTCTAATGGAATAAGCGGAGTATTGCCTTCGCGCAAAGAGAGAAAGGGGGTTTTTTCTGTTATGGGCAATTGTTCCTTATAGTGATGTAATAAT
Organism: Salsuginibacillus kocurii DSM 18087; assembly: GCF_000377705.1. Taxonomy (GTDB): domain Bacteria; phylum Bacillota; class Bacilli; order Bacillales; family Marinococcaceae; genus Salsuginibacillus; species Salsuginibacillus kocurii. The sequence goes on from NZ_KB898623.1 coordinate 567,416, forward strand.
CCATTCCAGCCTGTCATTCGCTAGTTCCCCCTTCTACCCGGTAGCTGCTTTCAAGTTCATGAATGCTTTCCATACTTTTAAGTTTCTCATAAATTACTTCGTAGCTTGTTCTGCTCGTTTCATGTGTAATCATCACAACTTCTGCTTTACCAGCGCCATTTTTCGCAAGCGGAACTTGAAGTATTTTTTCAAAGCTGATGTCATGTTTAGAAAACAGCGAAGTAATTTCATCAAATACACCTGTTTCATCCTTAACATGCATCCGCAAAAAATATTTAGAACGAATATCTTCGTCACTCTTTAATGATTTCTCAAATTGAGGTGGGACCATGCTTCGTCCACTGACACCGAGATTGTTGTTTTTCACAACCGTGATCAAATCGGAGACAACCGCTGTAGCAGTTGGGAGTGAACCGGCTCCCGGACCGTAAAACATTGTTTCGCCTACTGCTTCTCCGTACACATATACAGCGTTGTACTCATTTTTTACTGCTGCAAGCTGATGATCAGCCGGAAGTAAAGCAGGCTGAACAGAAACATCGACTTTTCCTGTTTCTGTATCACGTTCGGCCAGGCCAATTAATTTGATGGTATAGCCGAGTTGTTCACTGTAATCCATATCTTCTGCAGAAATGGTAGTAATCCCCCGCACATCCACATCTTCGAGGTCCACATTCATAGAAAAGCCTAGTGTTGCAAGGATAGCCATTTTTCTTGCGGCATCCAGACCTTCCACATCTGCTGTTGGATCACTTTCTGCGAAACCAAGATCTTTAGCCTCCTGCAGCACATCGTCATAGCTGCGGCCTTCATCGTTCATTTTGGTCAAAATGTAGTTCGTGGTTCCATTCACGATCCCCATCATTTTTGTAATTTGATCAGCAGATAGTCCTTCGGTTAAACTGCGGATGATTGGTATGCCCCCAGCTACACTGGCTTCATAAAATAAGTCGCAGGAGTTCTCTGCGGCTTTTTCTAAAAGCTCTGCCCCATACATGGCAATTAAATCTTTGTTTGCTGTTACAACTTGTTTTTTATTTGCTAAAGCGTCTGAGATTAATTGGCGTGCTTCTTCCACGCCTCCAATTAATTCAATTACAACATCAATTTCTGTATCGTTAATTACTTCAGCTGCGCTTTCTGTCAGCTCTAAGTCATTCAGGTCAATGTCGCCTCGGTCTTTTGTTTTATCTGCAACCAGAGCCTTCGTAACGCGTACAGCTCCTCCCACCTGATGCTCAATTTTTTGAACGTGTTCATTAAGCAGTTGTACGACTCCTGTGCCGACTGTTCCAAGCCCAAGTAATCCAACTTTTACTTCATTTTGTCCCATGGCTTCTCCACTCCCCTAACTCCAGTTCCAATGTCTGTATAATAATTTTTGTTTATTTCCAGTGTACAATAGTCTCTTTATAATGGACATTATAGATTTTATTGCATCATTTTACAAGAGGAATTCATGTAGAAGCAGATCTTTTTTCAAATTCATAATAGAATGAATTTTATACATCAGCTCTCTATTAATAAAAAACGAACATTATTTATCCGGATTCGTTTTCATTCGATTTTCTCTTCAAGCGGACGCTTTCCGCGGGTTCGGCCTCAGCCTCATCGGCAGCAAACGTTGCTGCCGTGGGGCTTTACCTCAAGTTCATTCCGCTGGAGACCCCGTATCACGCTATAATCAACAGGTTCGTGTTTTTTATTCAGAAGACCACTTATGAAATTGATTCAGTCGACCAATTATTAACTCAAGTTAATATGCTTCTTCTTAACCCCCGCTGCTTACATCTGAGGCGGTTCAGTCTGCTCAAACCAAAGCAGCCCCGGATAGATTCCTGCTTCATTCTTGATCTTGCTAACGCCTTGCAGGTATTTTTCCTCCTCAGCAATAAGCTGCTCCAAGTCCTCTGTTTCAACAGCTTCTCTTCTTGTATCCTCAAGCTGATAGTAATTTTCAATTGCTTCCACATAGGCGAGCGGAAACATTAACCTGCCAAGAATCAAGCGATGATTCTGATACGTTTGCGGGTGATACCTTTGATAAGGTTCGATGAGATTCGGAAGAGAAGGTATACGTTCTTCTTCAAAAATACCTTGACGTACATATTCAGCAATGTCTCGGGTCGGGTGGTCCCACATCCAATCGGTCCACAATTTAATTTGGGGACCATTCGGATTGATAATAGGCCAGGTGCGGCTGTTAAATTTGTAGTGAGAAAGAGCAACTTCTTCTACATTTTCAGCAGGGGCATTAACGCAGTCCTCTATCCACTGAATGGCGGTTTCAATCCTGCCTCTATAATATGGAAAAGTTATTAAAAATAATTGATCAAAATTCGAATAATTTACTTGCTGGTTTATTTTTTGATGCCAGCCCTCCAACTGATGGAGCCGCTTTTTCCACCAAACAGGCCATCTCCTGACACTATAGGGGTTCATATGAGAAGGTGCTTGGCTCCGCGTTAATGTATGGAGAGTAGCTAGTTCTGTTAGTTCATGCTCCGAATGTGCTCTATCGTCTTTAGGCACTTGAAAAACCAACATCTTATTCTGAGGTGCTGAGGCTTTGGTTGATTTGTTCTCTAACGGATTTAAATAATGAGCTATATTGGCTACACCGGCACTTTTCAATTGCTCTGATAGTTGAATTTTAGTCTGGACGCTATCCAACGGTTCGCGCAGAGGAACAAAAAGATAATCTTTCTTTCCATCTGACGCCCCCTCGTAAAGACCACAGCTATACCATTCTTGAACTGAAATCCGATATTGGTCATACAACGTTTCTGAAAACATAAAAACCCCTCCAAAAACAAATGTTTGTACCATTTTATGAGAGGGATTCTGCATTTAGGTCTATGTATCAACTTTGAACTTAAAGGGAAGCTTAATCATACAATAGAAAAAAGGAGAGGGTGAGAACCTGTGACTGCTTCACCTCCACTTCGAAAGGCGATGTTTGAGCTTTTGGATGAACGTGGCGTAACTATTGATGACATTAGTGAACTTGTGTATTTTTTACAGCACGAATATGTACCAGAATTAAGTATGAAGACCTGCAGGGAAAATGTTCAGCAAGTGCTTTATAAAAGAGAAATTCAACACGCAGTTTTAACCGGCATTCAAATGGATATGCTCTGTGAGCAGAAACAATTTTTACCAAGTTTACAACCAATTATTGAACGAGATGAAGGGTTATACGGAATCGATGAAGTCATTGCTTTATCGATTGTAAATGTCTACGGCTCCATTGGCCTAACAAACTTTGGTTATATTGATAAATTAAAGCCTGGTATCTTAAAAAAATTGAACGAGAAAGGCACGAAAGAATGCCACACGTTTCTTGATGATATTATCGGTGCTATAGCGGCAGCTGCCTCCAGCCGTTTAGCTCATAGTGTTGAAGATTGAGGCTAAACCATAAGCATTTCTCAGTTAAAGAAACGGGAGTATGCTCGTTTTCACCACAGGTAGATTGCAACACCGGTTCCACCTTCACTATTTGATGAGGCCTTTCTGCCGGCGGAGTCCTTAGGTATTGCTTTCGAAGCCACTGAAAAAGGGAGAATGTCCTTTCAAAAATTTCTTCACTTTCACCACAGGCACAAGCGCGACATCGACTTGGTCTTCACTTCGTTTGACCTCGCCGTGTCTTCTTTGCCGCAGACAATGCTTCAGCTTCCTCGGGGAAGCTCTCTCCTGCGTGTTCGCAGGTGTCTCGCATATTCCGCTGCTGCCTATCTTTCCTCCCTTAAACTGACTTAACACGCTCTTCTACTTTACCCCTATCCTCTTATACAGTATTACCTGCACTCCCTTAGTTTGTTCTCCCATTCCAAAAGAGACATAGCTGTATAAGTAGGCTGCTTACTTTTTTGCTTTAATTCATGAGGTTGGGTGACCCCCGTATGAACGAGGAGTGTATCAATACTCGCATGAATGCCTGCCAGAATATCAGTATCATAATTGTCTCCGATTAGAAGCACGTTTTCCTTGTCCAATTCAAGACGCTCAAGTGCTTCATTAACAATGTGAGCTTCTGGTTTCCCCACAAATACCGGCTCCTTGCCTCCAGCCGCACTTACTGCAGCCACAATCGACCCATTCCCTGGTTGAAGCCCGTGCTCGGCAGGTACGTTTTTATCACCATTGGTGGCAAAATAAGCCGCTCCTTCATGCAGCGCTTGCGAAGAAATTCGCAATTTCTCATATGAAAACTCACGGTCAATCCCTACCACTACAGCTTCTGGCTGCTGGTCCGTCACTTCTATACCTTCTTGTTTAAGCGCCCCCAGCAACCCTCCTTCTCCAATTGGATAGACACGACTGATATTCTCTTCTTTTACTAGGGCGGCTGTTGTTAGCGCACTAGTAAATACTTGGCCAGCTGAAGCTTCCACTCCCATTTTTCGTAGTTTCTCGGCGACCTTTTCTCTTGTTGCTGACGAATTATTTGTAATAAATCCATATGTAATTCCTTTTTCTTTAAGTGCATTAATAAAAGAGATGGCTTCTTGAATACTTTCTTTTCCACTATAAACAGTTCCATCTAAATCAAATAAATACCCACTATATTGAGTAACATTATTGTTTGTCATTTGACCGATTCTCCTCTGCTGGCAAAAAAGCTGAAACAGGTCCTAATTGCTCATCTAAATACGTACGGACTTTTTGTGGAAACTGCAAGAGTACCTTTACATTAGCAGCCAAATCATTGTACAGCTTCTTATGATCTACCGCCGTATAATCTTGAATCAAAGGTTTACGCCACAAAATAATCTCTTTTAACGATCTTTCGTCAGAAGAGGAAATGACTTTCTCATCTTCTAAAATATCTATAATATCATCATAACTCCCAGGATCTCTCATAATGAACCCATCAATCATATGATTACCAACATCTATGATTGTTTCGATCGTCATGTGCCCTATTCGTTCAAGTGCTAATTGTTCGATAGCTGACTTCTGTTCCTTCAATTCTTCTAGCTGCGTTAGCGTCGCCTCCATATATGAAAGCAGGTTTTCTAACTGCGTACGATCTACAAAATACATCGTTCTCACCTCAATATGTACTTATGATTCTTTCTTTTGAGTATAGCATATTTCCACCGACTCCCTAAAAATCCGTAAACTCCTTCCTTTTCGCAAAGAACCAAGTGATGTATTATAATGAAGGTACGAATCTCAGAAAGAGAAAATCAAATCAATAAAATGAAACATTCTTCTATCACTCAAGGTTTTTAAAAACCTTGAGTGATAGAAGGTTTGAAAGATTTAAGTCTTTATCCGCCACTGAATAAACGTTTGACTATCAACCCAAACACCGCTTCGCTCTTTCAACAGTACCTTTTTCAAGAATATCATGTAACAAAACCTGTTAAAACGAAATATAGGGAGGATCATATAATGGACCGAGAACTAGCCTTAGAAGTCGTTCGTGTCACCGAAGCTGCTGCTATTTCTGCAGCACAGTGGCTCGGCCGTGGAGAAAAAATCAATGCCGATGAAGCAGCTACCTCTGCAATGAGAAAAATGTTTGATTCTGTGAACTGCAAGGGGACCGTGGTCATTGGAGAAGGGGAAAAAGACGAAGCACCCATGCTCTACATAGGTGAAGAAGTTGGCAACAATCAAGGACCGGAAGTTGATATTGCGGTAGACCCGCTTGAAGGCACAAATATTGTAGCAAAAGGACATCCAAACGCCATGGCCATTATTGCCATAGCAGACCGTGGAACGTTATTGCATGCCCCAGACATGTATATGGATAAAATTGTTGTAGGCCCACAAGCCGCTGGACTCATTCGAATTGATGATCCGATTGAAAAGACCATTGACATTGTGGCCAAGATGCAAAACAAGCGACTTCGTGATGTCACGGTGATCATTCAAGAGCGAGACAGGCACCAAGAGTTAATTGACCGTGTACGTAAAAAAGGGGCCCGGGTAAAATTGTTTGGTGACGGCGATGTTGCGGCCTCTATTGCAACTGCCATTCCTTCTAATGATATTGACTTATTCGTAGGAACAGGAGGAGCTCCAGAGGGTGTCATCTCCGCAGCTGCCATTAAAGCGCTTGGAGGAGAAATGCAAGCTCGTCTCGCTCCCAAGAATGAAGCAGAAGCAGAACGTTGTATTGAGATGGGGCTTAACAACCCGACGCAAATTCTAATGATGGATGACCTTGTTAAAGGAGACGACGCGATCTTTGCTGCTACAGGGGTTTCAAGCGGCGAATTATTGCAAGGAGCTCGTTTTTTAGGCGACGACGTTACCGAAACTGACTCCATCGTGATGCGCGCCAAAACCAAGACAGTGCGTTTTATTAAAGCTAATCACCACCTTAATCTAAAACCACATCTTCTCGTTGATGAAGATCTTTAAACGAGAAACCTCTATAAAAAGCCTTGGGTTCATATTTATGAAACCCAAGGCTTTCTTTTCTCTTAAACTCTATTAATGGTCAGTGGTTGATGGAATAAAAGAGTCTTTGATTGAGGTAAGACGGCTAAACTTCCTCCGGAGCTAATTCCTCATTCTTGTCCTCTTTAGAATTTGGTGTAACCCGTTTTAAAACAAAATAAGCACAGCCAAAGTTGCAATATTCATAAAGATAGTCATAGATGGAACTTACTTTTGAATCAAACGAAGCTTTTTTATGATTATCATGAAAAAAACCTCGTAAACGCAACTGATTATGTCCCCAATCGCCAACTACAAAATCATATTTATTTAAAACTTCACTATAGCGTTCTTTAAATGCTTCTTCATTCCAGCCTTCTCGTCCATTTTCAATCAACTCAAACTGTTGTCCTTGTACGTGAATCAAGTAATCACCTCATTATGTTTCCTTCTATGCCCACCATATAACAGCCTCTTCATTAAAGAGAAGCAGCTTCTCTAACGTTTTTTTCATTATAGCATACTCTTTTCCATTCACAGGAGCGTTGATTTACAGCTCTTCTTCCTCTGCATAAAGAAACCGCCTGTCCAAGTCGACAGACGGCTTCACTCTAACCTTTAAGATTCGGTCACGGAGCTTTGTTGATACTTTTTAGCTTCAGCTTGAACCTGTGCTTCATTAACTTGCTCATCGGCATGATAAGAAGAACGTACAAGTGGGCCGGATTCACAATGGTCAAACCCTTTTTCCATTGCTATATCTTTTAACTCTGCGAATTCATCCGGGCTATAATAACGTTCCACTTTTAAATGTTTCTTTGACGGCTGTAAGTATTGGCCGATAGTCATAATATTAACGTCTTGCGCACGAAGGTCATCCATGGTTTCAATGATTTCTTCTTTAGTTTCACCAAGACCAACCATTAAGCTTGATTTTGTCGGAATATCAGGATGAAGCTCTTTTGCGTATCGCAAGAACTCAAGTGAACGATCATACGTCGCCCGCGCTCGAACTCTAGGGGTTAAGCGGCGTACAGTTTCAATGTTATGATTCATGATGTTTGGCCGGGCTTCCATCAACGTTTTAAGATTTTCTTCAAGACCCATCATGTCTGAAGGCAGAACTTCAATCGTGCAGAACGGGTTGACTCTTCGTACCGCACGAACTGTTTCAGCAAACACTCCAGCCCCACCGTCTTTTAAGTCATCGCGCGCCACTGCCGTAATAACAACGTGTTTAAGGCCCATTTGCTCCACCGATTCAGCAAGACGCTTTGGCTCGTCCCAGTCAAGCTCGTTTGGGAGACCTGTCTTAACCGCACAAAAACGGCAAGCACGTGTACAGACATCCCCTAAAATCATAAAGGTGGCTGTTTTACGAACCGCCCAGCATTCATGAATGTTTGGGCACTTCGCTTCTTCACATACTGTGTTCAAATTCTTCTCGCGCATCATCTTTTTCAAGCCTTTATAAGACTCATTTGTATTTAATTTAATCTTAAGCCATTCCGGCTTACGAACGTGTTCTTCTTTTTTTGCCACGCTAATCACTCCACTAGGTTTATTTCCATTACAGAAGCGCACCTATTCATATGTATATTCACCTTCTGTATTCTTCTTATACTTTAACACGTCCAACGTCCGTTTCCAAACGTCCTGCTCCATATATTTATAAATAACCCCCCAACAGAAAAGCGGAGCGGGCTTGAATAACGACGCAGAGCCCTTCTCTACCACCGAGGAGGCTGTGGCCGCCGCAGTGTGGGAGAAAGGGATCTCAAGTCGTTAGCCCGCGAAGCTAGACATCGAAAAGCGGAGCGGGCTTGAATAACGACGCAGAGCCCTTCTCTACCACCGAGGAGGCTGTGGCCGCCGCACACGCTTCTTAACCAGCGAGAAGGACGCGTCCGCCGTAGGGCGTGATCAAGAAACGATCGCAAGCCACTAACACCCACAGCAATAATGCTTAGAACGATAAGCTTTATTCATTGCGATCATTGAATTTAGAAAGCAATCATTTTCTTTCGTATCTAATCGTGGTTTTTTACTCATTATAAAAAGAGTCATCAAAATTTGGAGGTTTCCATCATGAATTTCAGACAGCTGATCCCTCTACTTATCATTCATGTTTTGTTTCTTTCATGTTTCCCAGCATCACTTCAAGCCGAAACTGAAAACGAAGAAAACCTCTCCATTCATGAGGAAAGGCTTAATATGTATCATGAAATTGAAAGCCTTACGCATGTACCTTGGTACTGGTTAGCCGGAGTTGATGCTTATGAACGTGGTCTGACTAAAGCAAGAAAAGACCGTGAAAGTTCTGAAGGTATAATCTCTATTTATTATGCGCCAAACGAATGGGCTGGCCCCCTCAATCCTGACCTTGAAGATGTTGACCCAACGAGTATCACATTATTTGGTGGAAAAGGATTGGATGGAAATGGGGACGGGAAAGCCGATAGAGAAGATGACTATGACCGGCTGTTTACGTTTGCCAATGAAATAGCTTCGTACGGTAATACTGATAAAGATGTGCGAATTGGTTTATGGAAGCATTACTTACGTGATCAAACAGTGCGTATTATAACGGGGCATGCCAATGTTTACAGACACCATGGTCATACCAACCTTGAAGAAAGAGCCTTCCCTCTCCCTTCTGAATATGAATACAGTTATCAAAGTACCTGGGGGGTTAAACGGGGTTGGGGCGGCAGGCGCATTCATGAAGGAACAGACCTATTTGCTGGTCATAGCACGCCGGTACGCTCCACTTCTCACGGTGTAGTAGAATTAATGGGTTGGAACGACTTTGGCGGTTGGCGAATCGGCATTCGCGACCTTAACAACGTCTACCATTATTATGCACATTTAAGCTCATTTGAAGATTCAATTGAACAAGGAACAATAGTAGAACCTGGAGATGTAATTGGGTATGTAGGAAGTTCAGGCTACGGTAAACCGGGTACACAAGGAAAATTCCCTCCCCATCTTCATTATGGCTTGTATCGTGATAACGGCTATACAGAATGGTCGTTTGATCCTTATCCTTCTCTTAAACAATGGGAAAAGCAAGAGAGTTAACAAAGCAAAGCATAAAGCCTTTCACTTCTTCGTTTTATATATTTAATTAAATCAGTCCAAAAAAGCTCTCTCTCCAGCAACGGAGAGAGAGCTTGATGTTTATTGGAAAAACGGTGTATTAACAACATTTAGATACAAAATCCACAGAATACCTAGTGGAGCTACAATACGCAAGAACCAAATCCATAGAGGTGCGATGCTCGAACCGGTAAGGTCGGACTCGCGGAAAGCATCCTCCCTGCGCCAACCCCAGCCTACAAAGAGGGCAATCATCAAACCACCAAGTGGTAAGAAGTACATATCGGTTAACGTATCGACAAAGTCAAGGAATGGTAATCCTGCAATTGTGGCTTCAGTCAACGGTCCGCCTTGACTTAGAGCTGATGGAATACCTACAGCAGTAATAAGGAGACCTACTACCAAGGCTGCCTGCTTTCGGGCCCAATTAAACTTCCGCATCACAAATGCTACACTAACTTCCAACAAAGAGATCGCAGAAGATAGAGCTGCTAAGGCAACGAGGATGAAGAAGAAAATCGCAAATACAGTTCCTCCCCCGCCCATTAAATTAAACACTTCTGGAAGCGTGACGAAAATAAGCCCAGGGCCATCTCCAGGATCAATGCCAAATGAGAAGACAGCAGGGAAAATTACCAGTCCAGCTACAATCGCAAACAATGTATCAAGAACTACAACAGTCCCCGCTGCACTAGGCAAACGATTGTCTTTGGAAAGGTAACTACTATAAGTAATCATAGCCCCCATCCCGAGAGATAAAGTGAAAAAGGCCTGCCCAACAGCAGCTGACCAAACTTCCGCATCACCAAACGCGCTCCATTCAGGGCTGAACAAGAATTGAAGTCCTTCTGAAGCACCGTCAAGCGTTAAACTAAATCCAGCCAAGAAGAGAAGGATGACGGCAAGTAACGGCATAAAGATTTTATTGGAAAGCTCAATCCCTTTCTTGACGCCAAAGTAAACAATTCCAATTACAATAGCCATAAATAAAACCTGCCAGAAAATAGGCCCTCCACTCGAACCAATAAAGCTTTCAAAGAAGTCTCCGTATCCACCTTCTTCTACAGCACCAGCAGTTCCTGTAAAATAACTATATATATAGTATAGGACCCAACCGGCTATAACCCCATAGAACGATAAAATAAAAAACGATGCAGCTAGCCCAAAAAAGCCACCTAGTACCCAAGGTTTACCTGGCGCTTTTGAAGTAAAAGCAGCGATTACATCAGTCTGCCCTTTGCGCCCAATCGTAAATTCAGCTAAAAGAACAGGGAGACCGATCAAAAATATACAAATAACATAAATTAATAAGAAGGCAGCCCCGCCACTTTCACCAGCAACATAAGAAAAGCGCCAAATGTTACCAAGTCCAACAGCTGAACCAACGGCAGCTAAGATGAATCCTAGCTTCGATGCCCATTGTTCGCGACCATTCATTTTATATACCCCTTTCCCTTTGTAATAAAGGCTCTATTAAAGGGCAGTGAAACACGTCAATATCATACAATAATAGAATAACTTCGAATTATCAAAAAATTACCATCGTGTTCCATTATACCCTATAACACTTCCAGTTGTTCCCTCACCACCTTTCAAACTCGTGCTTATGCACTCGTGCATCAATTATAATCACCTACTATTCCTTTGTCAAAACGAAGTATTATTCTGCTTGCTGAAAGAATGCAATTTCTTCATCACATACTATTTACTATTAAAAAATAACAATAATCTCCCCCTTTCCCGTTAGGCATTTCTTTATGAGGTCTTAACGTTTTGGCAGTTAGACGGTTATGCTCCGCCCTCCTCTTCTGTGGCATCAGAAATATCTTCTTCTTGAATAATTGCTGGAGCCGGCATTCCTTCCCCTCCGCTATTGTAAAAGTCAGGCACCTCTCCAGGAACAAATACCATACCAACAGGAATAGAGGTAGCTACTTCATCTGTTTCAGTTGCAAATGGAATAACGACTTCAACGTCGACTTCAATATGAACAGAGACACGAATGTAGGTATTATTAATACCTGATTCTTCAATCTCTTCTTCCATTTGAACGTTTACATCTCCAATTGTAGTAAACTGCACTGGTATTTTTGGCCCTAAATGAGCAAGAAGAGCATTGTTGGAAGCTTGCCCAAGCGGAATCATATGAACAATTCCATGTTCGTTATAGTACTCTTCATCATAATGAATATCAATGCCTTCTGGTAATTCCAACTCTTGTAGATTCCCTTGCTCGACCATTTTCAAGTACTTTTGGACACGTGATACAGACTCGGCCATCACCCGATTATAAATCTGAGAGTTAAATCCTATTGAAGTAATAACACCATCATCATTTGTATCCACATCGACCAAATCTTCCATGTCTGAATTCTCGACGATTTTCTTGGAAATTGCATCATTGATAGCTTGCGTCGCAATTTTTTGAGTTTCTGTGCGAGCAATTTCCACAATCGTTGGCCGTATGCCCTGGTCCACAAGCCAAAGGCCCTGTAATGTTAATACTGTAAAAATAAGTAGTGAAATCATAAAAACGTGACGAAAAGAGAGGGGCCCTCTTTGGCGTCGTAACTTTGGTGTTTTTTTCATGAAAAAGCCCCCTTTGCAACCAAATTTATGCAAAGAGGGGCTGGAAAAGCACTCAATTTCTCAATTTTGTCCAATCCGTTCAAACGTCACAAAGCGGTGAGGATATCGATTTTTTTCGTCGACGTTTCCGTTTGTTACTTCAAGGATCGTAAACTGGTCATTGTCCCATTGCGGAAAAAATGTATCTCCTTTAAACGAAGCCTCAATAAAAGTTAAATACATTCGGTCAGCCATCGGCAGAAATTGTTCGTAAATGGTCGCTCCACCAATAATATATATATCTTTCGCCAAAGAATGGATGTCTTCTTTATCATGAATCACCTCGCATCCTTCAGCTTCGTACGCCCGATCACGAGTTAAAATAATATTTGTCCGGTTTTTCAACGGTTTGCCGATAGACTCAAACGTTTTTCGGCCCATCACGACAGTTCCACCTGTCGTTACTTGCTGAAAATGCTTTAAATCGTTAGGAAGGTGCCATGGCATCTTCCCATTTAAGCCAATGGCCCGGTTTTCATCCATAGCAGCAACTAACGCAATCATACGGATACTTCTCCTTTAATATGCGGATGAGGGTCATAGCCTTCTAAAGAAATATCTTCGAATTTAAAATCAAAAATAGACGAAACTTCCGGATTTAGGTGTAATGTAGGCAATTCTCTCGGGGTGCGGCTCAATTGAGTCTTTATTTGCTCTACATGATTTGAATAAATATGCACATCACCAAATGTATGTACAAATTCCCCAACCTCTAAATCAGTTGCTTGAGCAACCATGTGTGTAAGCAGAGCATACGATGCGATATTAAATGGCACACCGAGAAACAGGTCAGCACTGCGCTGATAAAGCTGGCAGGAAAGTTTTCCATCAGCTACGTAAAATTGAAATAAGCAGTGACATGGAGCGAGGGCCATGTCTTCAATTTCAGCAGCATTCCAAGCATTCACCACTAACCTTCTTGAATCAGGGTTCGTTTTAATAGCTTGAATCACATCGCTGATCTGGTCTACAGTTTGACCATCAGCCCCTGTCCAAGAGCGCCACTGTTTACCATAAACCGGGCCTAAGTCTCCGTTTTCATCTGCCCACGCATCCCAAATCTTTACTTTATTTTCTTTTAAATACTCAATGTTTGTGCTGCCTTGTAGAAACCATAGCAATTCATGAATAATTGACCTTAAATGAAGTTTCTTGGTAGTAACGAGTGGGAAACCTTCAGAAAGATCAAATCGGCATTGATAGCCAAAGGCACTAATTGTTCCTGTCCCTGTCCGGTCATTTTTTTCTATTCCAGTTGTTAAGACATGCTCACATAAATTCAGGTATTGCTTCATCTTCTCACCTTCTATTTTGGTTTCCTTTACATAGCCTCTAGTTCTTCACAGGAAATGATCGTTACGTTAGTGTCTTTAAGCAAATCCACCTCGTACGGCTTGTCCACTTTGTTGTAATTGTGGTCCGTTAAAATGCGGATCACAGGACGTGTTGTCATTTCTCCATTTTGTCTTACAACTACTCCCTGCCTACCGTCATTCAGCGTTAACGTCATCCCATTTGGGTACATAGCAATCACCCGACTGAAAACTTCAACCGCCTGAAAGTCATATAACGTCCCAGCTCCGCTAAATAAAATTTCCATCGCTTCATGAGGGAGCATTGCATTTCGATACACACGGTTAGACGTAGTAGCATCAAAGACATCTGCAATTGCCAAAAGTTTAGCATATGGATGAATAGCTTCTTCCTTAATTCCTCTTGGATAGCCGCTTCCATTCAAACGTTCATGATGCTGGTACGCACAATGGGCTGTTAACAGTGATAAGTTTGGCATATCTTTTAACAATAAAAAACCGTCCTCAGGATGTTTTTTGATTGTAGTAAATTCCGCTTCTGTCAGCCCGGTAGGCTTCTGTAGAATTTCTGAAGGAATATTTAATTTCCCTACGTCATGTAATATAGCACCTAACCCAATCGCTTGTAACTCTTGTTTATTATATCCCATTTTCATAGCAAGCCGAAGAGTATAGATGGTCACATTTAAAGAATGAGTAAAGATATAAGAGTCATACATGTATATATCAGATAAAATACCAATTGCATCATCGTTTGTTTCTATATCTTCAAGTATTTTGTCAACGACCGTACTAAAAGACTTACTAACTTGGCCTTGCGTCAACGCCGACTGCAAGCGCCCCGGCTGCATGATGGTACGAAATTCATTTTTAATTGTCGCTAAAGCTTGTCCTCTTGTTTTGTCATGAATAGGAGAGGAAACTTCTATATCGTCGGTACGACCGTCTTCAATATACACATATGTAATACCTTTTTCCTGTATTTTTTTCACAATACGCTCTGTTAAAGTTACTCCTTCTTGCAAGAGTACGATCCCATCATCATTTACGATGGGTCGAGCTAAGATAGAAGAAGCTGGCAACTTTTTTGTTGAGACTAGGCGCATACGTTTACCCATTCCTTTTGTATTCTAATTTAAATACTGAAATTAAACTCCTCCATGCAAGTGGGACAAAGACTTGATTTCCAGCTTCATATTATGCTTCTTCACGTGTTGGCAAAGGGTACTGTTTGCTTTTATTGTAACTCACTTTTTAAATCATCGTCACCAGCCTTTTACCTTTTCACAAAAACCTAAACCCGCTCTTAGTCCGATTGTTTATGCATTCGCAGCAGAGCATCCTTTCCACTCATCCCAGGCTGTACTCCTTTTTTACTTGCTTCTAGTGTAACATCTGAAAGGGGCGCATGTATTAATTCATCAATCGAACGAACTCCTAATGCTCTAGCAGCTACAATTTGTCGATGTGCTAATTTTTCATTTAATAACTGAACATCTAAAGCACCACACATAATATAACCAGTGTCCCCTGAAACCGTCATCAACTTCGTACCCGGTAACTCTACGGTTGTAGCCATAAATGTATAATCCTCAATGTGAACCGGCTTCAAGCTTATCATGCTGCTTTCCCCCTAAGCTTCTGGTCTCTCTGCATTCTATGCAGGCAAAACACGAACCGTGCAGAAGAAAAGGAGCTAATTACAAACGCGTTTTCACCACTGCCTGCGATGAAAGTATTCGCCTGGAGCGAATTAACATAGTACACTCCCTTAAAAAGAAGCAAACTTTTAGAAACCAACCTTAGAAAAAAGAACTGAAATCACTTTAGTGAATGGCGATTTAACAGTTTTGCCACGCCAATGGTCTATTTTCCTTCTCCATCACTCATCTTCATTAATTTGTTCGCCAATATATCTCTCATCATCTCCGGCATGAGGTATTCTTTCTGTTCAGCTTGTGCAAAGCCGGGGTACAAATAACCAAAAGTGAACATATCTGCTGTAGCTAAAGTGTACATCTTGTTCGATAGTAATGGTTCTCCCTGCATAGTGATGTCTGCCACTCTCTCACTATCATCATCAGCATGCACAATTTGCACCTCAATCCCAGAAAAGGCCATGCGACCAAGCTTTTCGCCCCGGAAGCCAAACCCCTTTAATTCAAAATGAATCATTCGTTTAGTAAAAGCAGCATGAATCGATTCTTTTAAGACGGCCCCAGACACCGTAAGTATACAAGGGTTTACAGGATGAGGGCAGATGCGGTGTATATCCATTCTTGTGACTGGGCCACTGGCTAAAGAGTCTAATAGCAAACCAGCATTTATCATTGCAAAGTCTGTCTCACACCATTCTCTTACTGCATCAACTAAAACATCTGCTAAAGGAGAAGGGTTTTCCCAGTCCACGGCCAACGGTTGGTCTAAGGTAGTAATTTTCTCCATCAATAATGTATCTGCCTGTTGTTCTTGTTCTTGCAAAATCTGCTTTGTCGTTTCATCTTCTTTAAAAGTCTTCATAGAAACCGTTCCGCCCTCTTTATTGACGATTTCTTTTGTATTGGTATCAATTAGTAAACGAACCTGGCCAGCATAAAAGGAATGCTTCCCTGCTTGTGCTATCAAGGTACCATCCACTTCCTGCGCCGTTTTCAATAAATGATGGGTGTGAGCCCCGAGAATAACATCAAGTTCTGAAAATCGCGCAGCCAGCATTTCATCCTGTGGGTAACCGAGGTGCGATAATAAGATAGTTACATCGCAAGTTTGCTTTAGAGTGGTTAAAATATCCGGCAGTACATTAGTAGGTTCAACTATATGCCAGCCAAGCTTTGTATAAAATGGAGTGAACGGTGCAGTTACAGCTGTGACACCTACTGTCAGCTTGGACTCTGGAAGCTCGATACGATCATAAGGTTTAGACCATGTGGGACGCATACCAGATTGGTCAAACAAATTAGCTACTAAGACTTGAAAGTTCGCTTCCTCATAAAGAGCATCCAGATCTTCCCTCGAAAAGGTTATCCCTTCATTATTTCCAATCGTTACATGGTGCACTGGTGTAGCATTCAATAATTGAACATTGCTTTTCCCTGCTGTCCCTTCTGTGACCGGGTGCACACGGTCAGCATGGTCACCAATATCAAAAAACAGCGCATCTTCATGGCGCTCGCGGTGTACATGTTCTCGCTCTTTAAAATAAGAAGCAACTTTTGGCCACTGTTCGAGATAACTATGTAAATCATTCGAATGATATATATAGACCGGATACAAGCTCACTGCATATCACCGCTTTCTCCCTCTTTACATCTTCTCCTTATGAAGAACCTGGTATTATTGCTTATTTTCTTTTTAATTCTGATAAAATGGAGCAAGTATTTAGCTCCGTGGAGGCTTTTGGCGCTGATGAAACGTGATAATTGACAACATTCAACAACTTTTTGGATTTAGCTCCCAGTCAAACCTTGCCAAATTAGACGGATCCCGGCAATGATCAAAAAGATTCGCAACAGAAAAATGAGTTTATCACTTTTCAACTGCTCATTAATAATAGCTCCAAGTTTTGCGCCAAACCATGCGCCAGGCACAAGTGCAAGTACATATAGCCATTCTACATTCCCAAGAATAATATGGGAGACAGAACTTACGATTGCCGACAATAAAATCATAAACATGGAAGTCGCCACAGCTAAATGGGGTGGAAAGCCAAAAAGCAAGATCATGGCAGGCACCATTAACGAACCGCCGCCTATACCAAACAGGCCGGAAAGCATGCCAACAAAAAAGGCAATCGCTATTCCAATCACTGGCGAAAAACCATATTCCACATGTTCATTTAACGTATTGATATATGAACGCCGTATGCCATTTTTAGATACTTTCAATGGGCGAAGCAAATGCCGAATCAATAATACAAATGATACAACAATCATGAACAACCCAAAATAAATAAGAAAGGGCTCTACTTCCAACCCTTGATTTAAGTATACTCCTATTAAAGCCCCAGGCCCACTCCCGGCAAAAAAGATCCAAGCAGCTATAAAATCAACTTTCTTCTGCTTTATGTAAGCTAACGTTGAAGAAAGGCCCGTAAATACCATAATGACAAGCGAAACGCCTACGGCTAGTTGAGGCGTGATCCCTGACAATAACTCTGTATATGCTCTCAACATCATAAGAGCTGGCACTATAATAATGCCACCGCCCAGACCAAGCAGACTTCCTAACATACCTGCTGCAAGACCAATGAAAATCAGTAATATCCATTCCATTTCCTTTTTTCCTTCCCGGTCTTTCCTTATGGATCCTCCCCATCAAATAAATTCAATTGTCGAGGGTTTAGGTTTTCATAAGAGATATTCGCTTTTTTTAAGAATGTTTTAGCGTTTGGAGCAGCATGGCCTCCTGAATTGTTGTTAAATATAACATACACATTCTGCCCTTCGGCTTCTAACTCCTTTACGTTCTTTATCCACTCTTGTGTTTCAGTTTCATTATAGTCATATAAGTAGCGTATTTCTCTCCATTTCTCCCCTGATGCAGGTTTACTCCAAGCTTCTTTATTTCTCCCATGAAGCCGAATTAAGGTCGTATTAGGATGAGTGGGATGCAAAACAGTTGGCACCGAGCCTTCCCCGATTTGTGGTTCATCCACGATGGTATGAATCCATCCTTCCTTTTTCATAAAAGCAAGGGTTCGCTCGTAGTTCTGAGCGTTAAACCAACTACGATTCCTGAATTCTAGCGCAAGTGGATATTCTCTCAACTGCTCTCTCATGAATCGCAGGACATCTACATGTTCTTTTTTACAATCAAACCAGGGAGGAAATTGACACAAAATCATCGCTAATCGGTCTGCTTCTATAAGTGGGAGGAGGGAGTCTTTAAACGATTCGTACATTTCTTGTTTTGAAACGTAGGGAATCTCTCCTCGTTGGTGTCCCGTCATGCCTTGATAGGCTTTAACTATAAATGAGAAACGGGAAGGGGTTTGCTTGATCCATTTTTCGAAAGTGCTTTGTGACTGGATAGCATAGAATGATGAATCCACTTCAACGGTTGGAAAGTGGCTGCTATATGCTTCTAGTTTATTACCTGCTTTCGTTCCGGCAGGATAAATTGAATCATGATCTCCCCATCCCGTCAATCCAACGTATATCATGAACTCTCTCCTTATTACAGTAACAGCTTTTCAGATAAAGTTGAAATTTAATTCGTTAGTAAAAAGTATACTCACTACTTTCCCTCATTAATAAGAGAAATAACCTTATACTAAAAAATTCAGGGTCTACTTACAGCTGTGAGGCCTTTCTCAGCAATACTAAAATGAGAGTAAAAAGCTTTACTTCCTTACTGTGCTACCAATTATGTAAATAAATTCGAATGAGAGAAAGCGAACTCCCGCAAGAGTTCGCTTTCCATAATGCATTCCATTTCAGCTTTAAAATTAACCGATAGATCCTTCCATTTCGAAACGGATAAGACGATTCATTTCTACGGCATATTCCATTGGCAATTCTTTTGTAAATGGCTCGATGAAGCCCATTACAATCATCTCTGTTGCCTCTTCTTCAGAAATACCGCGGCTCATAAGGTAAAAGAGCTGTTCTTCGGATACCTTTGAAACAGTTGCTTCGTGTTCAAGGGTAATATTGTTATTAAGAATTTCATTATATGGGATCGTGTCTGAAGTAGACTCTTGGTCCATGATAAGTGTGTCACACTCAATCTTTGACTTCGATCCTTCAGCTTTGCGGCCGAAATGAGCAATACCACGATACGTTACTTTTCCACCTTGTTTTGAAATCGACTTCGATACGATCGTCGATGAGCAGTTTGGCGCAAGATGGATTGCTTTCGCACCTGCGTCCTGGTGCTGACCTTTACCTGCAATGGCAATGGAAAGAATATTACCTTTTGCATTTTGGCCTTTCATGATAATAGATGGATATTTCATGGTAACTTTGGAACCGATATTTCCATCTACCCATTCTACCGTTGCATTTTCATCTGCAGTCGAACGCTTTGTCACAAGGTTGTAAATGTTTGGCGCCCAGTTCTGGATCGTTGTATAACGCGTGTACGCATCTTTTTTCGTGATGATCTCAACTACCGCACTGTGGAGAGAGTCCGTACCGTACACAGGAGCAGTACAACCTTCCACATAGTGTACCGAGCTTCCCTCATCGGCGATAATTAACGTACGTTCAAATTGGCCCATGTTCTCCGAATTAATACGGAAATAAGCCTGCAACGGCGTATCAACTTTTACACCCTTCGGCACATAAATGAAAGAACCGCCGGACCATACCGCAGAGTTTAAGGCCGCAAACTTATTGTCGGCCGGAGGAATAACCGTAGCAAAATGCTTACGGAAAATCTCTTCATCCTCTTTAAGCGCGGTGTCTGTATCTTTAAAGATAATCCCTTGATCTTCCAGGTCTTCTTGCATGTTGTGGTAAACCACTTCTGATTCATACTGCGCAGAAACACCAGCAAGATATTTTTGTTCCGCTTCTGGAATCCCTAGTTTATCAAAGGTGTTCTTAATTTCTTCTGGGACTTCATCCCAGGACTTTTCCGAACGCTCTGATGGCTTTACGTAGTACGTAATATCATCAAAGTGAAGTCCGGATAAGTCACCGCCCCACTGCGGCATCGGCATCTCATAAAATTTATCAAGCGCTTTTAAGCGGAATTCCAACATCCATTCCGGTTCTTCTTTCATTTTCGAAATGTCTTTTACAATCTCTGGCGTCAAGCCACGATCTGAACGATAAATGGAAACATCTTTATCATGAAAACCATATTTATATTCGCCAATATCCGGCATTTGTTTAGCCATGTGATAACCTCCTTAATAATGGTTGAGGAACAATCTGCACGATACCAATGGCTGAGTTCTCTCTTACTTCATCTCTTACATTTTACTAAGAAGACGTATTAATCTTCGTCCTCGTCTTCTTCCACATCTTCTCCGAGTCCCTTTTCCATCGCTTTCCATGATAAAGTTGCACACTTAATCCGAGCCGGGAATTTCGTAACGCCCTGCAGCGCTTCAATGTCTCCTAAGTCATACTTCTCGTCGTCATAATCTTTTCCTTGCATCATGTCTGAGAAAACCTCGGCGATTTCAAGGGCTTCTCCTACGGGGCGGCCTTTTACAGCCTCCGTCATCATCGAAGCGGAAGATAAGCTGATGGAACACCCTTCTCCAACAAATTTTGCATCTTGAATCGTGTCATCTTCTACGTGCATCTGCAACTGAATGCGATCTCCACATGTAGGATTATTCATATTAACAGTTACAGTTCCGCTCTCAGCTTCTCCGCGGTTACGCGGATTCTTATAATGATCCATGATCACTTGCCGATACAGGGTATCCAAGTCACTATGCGAAGACATCACCAAAATACTCCTTTGCTTTACTAAGACCATTGACTAACTTGTCAATATCTTCTTCAGTATTATATAAATAAAAGCTGGCTCGTGCTGTCGCTGTAACGTTCAACCATTTCATCAACGGCTGCGCACAGTGATGGCCTGCTCTAACAGCAATTCCATCTGCATCTAATACGGTAGCCAGGTCATGAGGGTGGACTTCCTCACTATTAAATGTAATCAGCCCGGCACGCTTTTCTGGACCGAACACTTCTAATCCCTCAAGTTCACTAAAGCGTTCCAATGCGTAATTTGTAAGCTTCGTTTCATGAGCAGTGATATTATCCATACCTATATCTTCAAGAAAGTCAATAGCCGCTCCAAGACCTATTGCTCCTGCTATTATAGGGGTTCCCCCCTCAAATTTCCACGGCAGCTCTTTCCAGGTCGATTCATATAGATCAACAAAATCAATCATTTCGCCGCCAAATTCAAACGGTTCCATCTGCTTTAAATGTTTTTTCTTTCCATACAGAACACCAATACCTGTTGGGCCGCACATTTTGTGAGCAGAAAAAGCATAAAAGTCGCAATTAAGGTCCTGCATATCCACTTTCATATGAGGAACACTTTGCGCGCCATCTACTACTGTTACCGCGTTGTGCTCATGTGCAATGGCTGTAACTTCTTTAATGGGGTTAACCGTTCCGAGTACGTTAGAAACATGCCCCATAGCAACAATTTTTGTTTTATCAGTAATGGTGTTTCTTGCATCTTCCACTGTTATTGTACCATCATTTTGCATTGGAATGTAATGGAGCTTGGCTCCGGTTGCTTTTGCCACCTGCTGCCACGGGATAATATTTGAATGGTGTTCCATCTGGGTTAGGACGATTTCATCGCCTTCAGAAAGATTGGCACGTCCATAACTATTGGCCACCATATTCAAAGCAGTCGTTGTCCCTCGTGTAAATATAATTTCCTCAGAGCGCTTTGCTCCAATAAACGTTTTGACTTTTTCCCGTGTGCCTTCATAGCCTTCAGTTGCCATAGTTCCTAATGTGTGCACACCCCGGTGAACATTTGAGTTATAGCGGCGGTAATAATCCCCCAATGCTTCAATAACAGGCAGCGGCTTTTGGGAAGTCGCTGCACTGTCAAGGTAAACAAGAGGATGACCGTTTACTTCTTGGTCTAAAACGGGAAACATGTCCTTCACGTTTTTAATATCCATTAAAGTACTTTCCTTTCAATTAACGCAGAAAGTTGATCTTTAACCGCCTGAATTGGAAGCTCACCAACCACCGGCTCTAAGAAACCGTGGATGATAAGGCGTTCTGCTTCCACACGAGGAATACCACGGCTCATCATATAAAACATCTGCATCGGGTCAATTTGACCAACAGAGGCAGCATGGCCTGCTGTTACATCATCTTCATCAATAAGCAAAATCGGGTTTGCGTCTCCTCGTGCTTTTTCACTTAACATGAGTACACGCTCCGTCTGTTCGCCATGAGATTTTGTGGCATTTTTTTCAATCTTTGTGATTCCATTGAAAATAGAAGTAGCTCGATCTTTCATAACCCCGTGCTTTAAAATGTAGCCTTCTGAGTGTTTGCCATAATGAACGATATCTGTCGTAAAGTTTTGCGTCTGTTGATTGCGTCCGATAGAGACAGTCTTCGTATCAGCATAAGAACCATCGCCAACAAGATAGGTCATATTTTCTGATACAGTTGACCCCTCATTCATTTGGCCCAAGGCCCACTCTAATTTTCCGTCTTTGGCTACATGGCCGCGGCGGTTAACGTAAGTGAGCATACCTTCTTCAAAATTATCTACGGCCCCAAAAGAAAGATGAGCGCCATCGCCTACGTAGACTTCAGTCAGCACGTTCGATACAGCCTTTTCTTCCTTTTCAAAAGACGCATAGTTTTCCAAGAAGGTCGCTTTACTATTAGCTTCAGCCACCACAATTACATGATTGACCAGGCCGAGCTTAGGATCTTTCTGCCAGTTTACTGTTTGCAGTGGAGCTTCTACTTCCGTATTTTTAGGAATGTAGACAAATGTGCCGCCGTTTAAAAAGGCAAGATGAAGAGCTGTGAGCTTATGCTCTATATCTTCAAAAGCCGCTCCCATAAAGTACTTCTTCACCAAGTCGCTATGCTCACTTACAGCAGTAGCAAGATCAGTAAAGATAACCCCTTGCTCTTCAAGCTTTGCACTCACTTGGCTATAGATCGGCTGGCCATCTTGAAAAACCAGCAAGTTTTGTTCCTCAGAACTTGTATCAACCAACTTTTGCACATCTTCATGCAATTCATTCAGATTTTGAATGGCAGGAACCTCACCAGCATCATATTCAAACGTGGAAAAATCCCATTTTGAAATGTTTGTTTTGTCCGGCTTTGGTAACTCTAGCTGATCAATCTGTTTTGCTGCGTTAAGACGTTTATTTAATAACCATTCAGGTTCATTTCTTTTTTTCGAATATTCCTCTAATGCATTCGCATCAATCGATACGTTTGTTTCTACAGACATGTTTTACACCCTCCTACACTACGCTTGTTGTTGTTGCCCTACACGCTCATCTTCTATGCCAAGTTCTTCTTTAATCCACTCGTAACCTTCAGTTTCAAGGCGCTTAGCAAGTTCAGCATCACCAGATTTCACGATGCGCCCTTGCATCATAACGTGGACTTTGTCTGGAGTAATGTAGTTTAACAGGCGCTGATAGTGCGTGATGATAAGACCGCCAAACTCAGGACCGCGCAAGTCATTGATACCTGTAGAAACAACTTTCAATGCGTCAATATCTAAACCAGAATCAATTTCATCTAGCACTGCGATCTTTGGTTCCATCATAAGCAGCTGCAAGATTTCATTGCGCTTCTTTTCTCCACCGGAAAAGCCTTCGTTCAAATAACGTTGGGAGAAGGCTTGGTCCATTTCAAGCGTCTCCATTTTTTCTTCCATTTTACGAATAAACTTCATAAGAGAAATTTCATTGCCTTCTTCACGTTTTGCATTGATCGCAGAACGCATGAAGTCAGCATTTGTCACACCGCTGATTTCGGATGGATATTGCATGGCCAAGAATAAACCTGCCTGGGCACGCTCATCCACTTCCATTTCCAATACATCTTTACCATCTAAATGGACAGACCCTTTAGTGATCTCGTATTTTGGATGGCCCATAATAGCTGAAGCAAGGGTGGATTTCCCTGTCCCATTCGGTCCCATAATGGCGTGAATTTCACCGCCATTAATCTCAAGGTTAAACCCTTTGATAATTTCTGTACCGTCGATCTCTACGTGTAAGTTCTCAATCTTCAAATTTGGTGCTGACATAATCCATACCTCCATTTATTCGTTTAGAAAAGCTCATCTCCAGCTTACGAAATAAAACAAGCTTCTCTTATAGTGTCGCATTCGAGAATCCACTGTTTCACTGTGCATCAGTTTATTGACGCACGGTTCCATTCTCAATCTATTCTCATTCTTATTTTAAAACAAATCCAATGTGAGTTCAAGCCGTCCGCCAATGATAGATCTTCCTTGCGACAGACATTACTACAAAGGGCAAAAATATATGCCCTACCCATTTTCCCTGAAAGTACTTATTCTGTCCAGTTTGTTGAACTTCGTCACTATCTTTTTCTATTTTAAGCTTTTATAACCAGTTTGTTCAAATACGAATTCTTTTTCTCATGAGTCGTTTGCTTATGAAGTAATTATAATTTGAAAGGCTAAAGGCCTTACAGGGAAGGTGGCTGGGATGTATGCACTCGTATTTGTGTTTTGTTTAACGGTGGTTCCTTTGCAGGCGAATGGCACAGTTCCGTTTTAAAATCAATCTATTGGTGTGTTTCAGCCTCACATACTCTGCTAAAACTGCAAAGCTGCTTACAAACCACCTCATGAACCTGCTTTGCCGAAACAAATAAAAGAAACCATGTCTGAAATTTGGCAGACATGGCCTCACACTATTATTCTTTCTTATATTAAACAATCGTTCCTATTAATGTTACGGGCGGTTTTGAAACTCTGCTGCTAGCTGACAGCTTGCATAGTATTCTTTTTCTCGGCTACGTTCCACGTGCAAGCGAGTAGCTAAGCATTGATCGTATACCGCAAAACCAATTCCGTGTGCTTGGTGCATTGCTTTTTCCATTTCACCAGTTACCGTCGATTCAATCCTATGGATAGAAAATCAACCCTTTCAGTTTATTTTACATGCTCTACTTTAGCACGTTGAATTTTTTCAGACAAAAAGGGTTTGTTGTTAAATTTTCTGACAATAAGGAAAGAATTACCCTGCACATCATTGTTAGATATGAGAGTGACGATTTCTGGCATATTCTCTTACATACTTTAGATTTCATTGCAAACAAGAACGTTTATTCGCATTTAATGAGATTGATTTCCTCCAAACGTTTGCATTGCTTCCTGAACCACGGTCACGGCCTGACTCATTGCAGCTCCGCCCCCAAACGCACTTGCCACGCCAATTGTTTCTAGCAACTCGTCCTCTGAACAGCCTTCATCAAGACTTCCTTTGGTGTGATAAATCATACAATATTCATCTTGAGCCTCGATGCTTACTGCCAAGGCAATCAACTGTTTAGTCTTTTTGGAAAGCTTACCTTCTTTGAAGCATTCATCCGTAAACGCTTTGTACTGTTTAGCAAGCTTTGGCATCTTATGCTCCAAATCTCCCATGCCTTCCTTATAATCGTGCAATGCTTCTTCCACAAAAGATTGACCTTGTTGATCGTTTGTCATTAACGTCTCCTCCTCACACAGCATTACTCATAGCATGAAACAATACAAAGAAAAGTATGTAAGCAAAAGAAAAGCCGACCGAGAATATCCGGTCGACTTTTGCCCAAGAACTGCAGGCTACTTATTTATTCACTTACAGGTACTACGGCGTTTTCATACTCTTCAACAATGAAATCTTGAACGTCCTCAGAGCGCAGCACCTCAACGAGTGTTTGAATCTCTTCGTTGTCCTCATCGCCTGCTGGCACTGCAATGACATTTACGTGCGGGTTGTCCAATTCAGTTGATTCTGTAGCAATCGCATCTTCCATCGGATTTAGATCATAATCAATCGCGTAGTTTGAATTGATGAGAACAGCATCTCCTTCGCCTTGTTCATACGCAGTTGGAAGTACCGCTGCTTCTACATTTGCTTGAAATTCCAAGTCACGTGGGTTTTCTTCAATATCATCAACTGTAGCATCCACATCTACACCTTCAGCTAAGGTGATTAGCCCTTCTTCTTCTAACAAGGTAAGAATGCGGCCATGGTCTGCCACTGAATCACTCATAATAATTTCAGCACCGTCTGGAAGCTCATCAAGTGAATCGTATTCTTGGCTGTATACACCAATTGGTTCAATGTGAATACCACCTGCATGTTCAAACTCATAGCCGTGTTCCTCAATTTGGTCCTCTAAATAAGGAATATGTTGAAAATAGTTTGCATCTAGTTCCCCTTCGGCTAGATACTCATTAGGAAGAACATAATCGTTAAACGTTTCAATTTCCAACTCAATGCCTTCCTCTTCAAGTGCGTCCTCTGCATATTCAAGAATTTCAGCATGCGGAACGTTCGAAGCCCCAACCGTTAATGTTTGAGTCTCTTCGCCTTCTCCACCTGATTCTTCTCCATCTGTTCCACAAGCTGCCAACACCAAGGCAGCAGTTCCTGTTGTTGCAAGCAGTGCTAATTTCTTCATTTTATATTCCTCCTCTAGTTAATTAACGTTTATCAAATTTATAAGTCAACCTGTCGCCCATCCACTGTAAAACAAAAACAATCAATAAAATAATAACCGTTGCTGTTACGGTAATATCTAAATTATTGCGTTGAAAGCCATCTCTGTAAGCAAGGTCGCCTAGTCCGCCTGCACCAATCACTCCAGCCATAGCTGTATAACTAACTAGCGCAATAGAAGTTACAGTAATGCCCGATAACAAAGCAGGCATAGATTCTGGCAAAAGCACCTTTAAAATAATGTCTCGATGCCTTGCTCCCATCGATTGAGCAGCTTCAATCACTCCACTATCCACTTCTCTTAGCCCAATTTCAACTAATCTTGCATAAAACGGGGCTGCTCCAACGATTAAAGCTGGGAGGGCAGCGGACGGCCCCAAGATCGTACCAACAATAATACCGGTCAACGGAATCAGCAGAATGATTAATATAATAAAAGGAATGGAGCGAGTAATATTCACATAAGCTGCGATTATGGAATGGACCCCTTTGTTTTCCCACAAATGCCCTTTTGAGGTTAAAAACAAAAGAAGACCGAGCAAAATACCAAAAAGAAACGTCAAGACGCCAGCAATAGCCGTCATGTAAATGGTTTCTAGTGTAGCCTCCCACATCGTTTCCCAGTTTACGTTCGGAAAGATTGTCTCTAGCATCAGGCCATCACCTCCGTAAACACGCCGCGTCCATTTAGAAAAGAAAGGCTATGACTCAGTTGGTCCTCATTTGCTCCCACAGCCACATATAACGTTCCGAAACTTCCTTCTGTGGTATGAGTCAGTTTCCCGTGTAAAATATTCACATCAACTTGCACTTCACGAATCCAATCTGAAACGACGGGTTCGCCAGCACGGGTACCGGTAAATGTCAATTTCATCACAGGGGCATTCGCAGATTCGATAACTTGCTGCACGGCTTCTTCATCCGGAGCAGCAATCTGTTTGACAAATTCCTTCGTCATTTCTTGTTCCGGCTGTTGAAACACCTGAAGGACATTGCCTTCCTCAACCACTCGACCCGCTTCCATCACCGCAACCCGGTGGCAGATCTTGCGAATTACGTGCATTTCATGAGTGATCATTACAATTGTAAGGCCTAGCTTTTGATTGATATCTACAAGCAGATCTAAGATCGAATCTGTCGTTTTCGGATCAAGAGCTGATGTAGCTTCATCACAAAGCAAGACCTTTGGCCGGTTAGCCAATGCCCTGGCGATGCCAACTCTTTGCTTTTGGCCGCCACTTAACTGTGAAGGATACGCCTGTTCTCTACCCGCTAACCCAACCAGCTGAATTAGTTCTTCAACTCGTTTCTTGCGTTCGCTTTTAGGGACCCCGGCAATTTCAAGCGGAAGCGCAATATTGCTGTAAACCGTGCGTGACCAAAGCAAGTTGAAATGTTGAAAAATCATACTAATTTCTTGCCGTGCCTCGCGCAGCGAGCTGTTATCCAGTGCTTGCATATCATACCCTGCCACTTCCACTGTGCCTGCCGTCGGAGCTTCAAGCAGATTCAATAAGCGGACGAGCGTACTTTTACCAGCACCGCTGTATCCAATCACTCCAAAAATCTCTCCTGCCTCGATATGCAAATCTACATCATCGACGGCTGTTACCTCTTGATTTGAAGTTTGAAAGATTTTCGATAGTTGTTTTAAACGAATCATGATGTTCACCGCCGTTCTGTATAAAAATAATCTAATTAGGCTCTTTTGCTTTCCTCAATTCTATCCATTGGGATAGACGATGAAATTAGAAAAGGGGCTGCCTTGCATAAAGAAGCTCCTTTATATAACTTGACTCTTGCAGAGAAGTGGTAAAGTTTACTATCCCTACCTATTAAGTATACTTTGGTGCGGAAAGAAAAACCTGGCGGGCCCCAAGCTTTAATGAAATGAAAAGCCTTCCTGGCAAAAGAGCAGAAAGGCAATTCCTTTCTCTCATCTTTCAAAGTCTTGTAGAAACTTTGCAGGAATTGGCACCATTTTAGTCAAACTAACGGTTGCCGGGTTTCATAGGGCCCAGTCCCTCCACCTCTCGTGATAAGAGCATATATATGATTGTAATCTTCTTTATTAGGACAGAGAAAATCATAGCACGCGCACTTCATCCTGTCAATTCAAATAGCCGCTAGATTAACTCCGTTTAATAAATACCAAATAAAAGTAAATTGAACCAATTAAATAGAGTACACAAGTCATGCTAAAAACAAGGGCCCAGCCCGTATATGCTCCGTACATGACCACGATTGTAGTCGACACCGGTCCCATCACTGCCCAGCCAAGCTGAAAGACCATCTGCCCTACTGAATTCGCAAGTCCTTTTATCGAATCATCTACTTTTCGCATCATAAGAGACATTTGGATGGGGTTTCCTGCATTCATTAGAGCCTGACGGAAAAGAAAACCAATAACAGCCAACCAGAGATTCTCTGTAAAAGCTGTCACTAAAAGAAAAGGAAGAGAACTTAATTGGAGAATAACGACAGCTTTTACTTCGCCAACCTTCCCCACCACTGCTGGCCCGAGCATAAAAGCTACTGCCGTCATAGCCTGGCCAGCAGCTAGAATTATGCCTACAGCAGAATAGGTGATGTCAAATCGATCGGTAAAATACAGGTTTAAATATGGAATAACAAGCCCTGAGCCAAACCCAATTAAAAGCTGGGCAACAGCAAATAAGCCGATTAACTTCAAACCTGAACGATGAGTAGTAAGTAGTTTTTTCCAACCGCTCACGCCTGCTTTTTCTTGTTTCACTTTTCGTTCTTCTTTAATACGCAGGACTGGAAAGAGGGCAGAAAAACTTAATGCAGCCCCTATAAGCAGTGTAACTCGAATGCTTTCCAACGAAGAAAAAGCAAACGTCCACTGGAAAACGTCACTAAACGTACCTCCGAGCGCATTACCAATCACGTTGGCGACCATGTTCAAGGCAAAATTAAAGCTGAACAAATGAACACGCTGAGCTTCTGTAGAATTTTCAGCAAGCAGAGGAATGGCAGCCACTTGAATAGCAGCCATACCTATCCCCGTCAAAAAAGCCATCGATAAAAGCGCGTTTTCCGGGACAAATAAAGAACGGGCAAAGAGGCTTACAGCTAAACATAAAGCACCGCTAATAATAATTTTCTTACGGCCAATGCGATCACTTAATAGCCCGGCTGGTAGTAAAGCCAGGGCTGTTGCGGTTGCTTGCATCGCTATGACCCGTCCATTCACATCATCGGTATAACCAAGCTCACGCACGTAATAATTATAGATAACAAGAAAAACGCCCATTCCAATGTTTGAAAGAAGCGAAGCAAACAGGAAGAGTCTAACGTTCTTGTTGTATGTTTTAAATTGAGATTTCCATTCAGCAGCAATTCGAACCATGGCATGTATCCCTTTCACTTGCCAGCAATTTTTTCGACACCCTAAATATCATAATCAAAAAGTGAGGATTTGGAAAGGGAAAATATGCTTGGCTTAAGCTACTTTTTGCCAGTGAAAGGTTCCTATACATCAAAAAAGCGAATGCCTCCCCTTTGAGCAGGGGGGACATTCGCTTTATGTAATGCCTTAGTCTTCGCTTACCATTTCTTTATACTCTTCAGCAGACATTAACTCATCGAATTCACTCTTATCGGATGGTTCAACTACAATCATCCACGCTTTTTCATACGGTGATTCATTGACGAATTCCGGACTGTCTTCTAAGTCTTCATTGATCTCTACTACTTTTCCAGTTACTGGAGCATAGAGTTCAGATACTGTTTTTACAGATTCTACACTGCCGAATGGTTCATCTGCTTCGACTTCATCGCCTTCTTCCGGCAATTCAACGAATACGATATCACCAAGTTCGGATTGAGCAAAGTCAGTAATCCCGATCCGGACTTTTCCGTCTTCCTCTTTCACCCATTCATGTTCTTCTGAGTACTTTAATTCCTTTGGTAAATTCATGTGGGGCACCCCTTCGTTTTCAAAATTGATGATGTTTAAGTTACTGCTTCCATCGTTCCTCGAATTCTTGTTCTTTAAACCCAATCGTAACATTTGTGCCGTCTGTTACAATGGGTCGTTTAATTAACATACCGTCTGAAGCTAACCAATCTAACAATTCTTCTTCACTAGCGTCTTTAACTTGATCTTTTAAGCCGAGTTCGCGGTACTTTTTACCGCTCGTATTGAAGAATTTGCGAAGCTCCAGACCGCTATTCTTATGTAGCTTTTCTAGCTCCGCTTTGCTTGGAGGTTCTTCAACGATATGTTTCTCATTATAGCTGATATTATGGTCATCTAGCCACCGTTTTGCCTTTTTGCATGTACCGCACTGGGGGTATGCATAAACTGTCAATGCCATTCTTATCCCTCCTTTCCTGCTTTCTTATGTTCTAGTATAACGAATACGCGCGCTTTATTCATTACTTGGCGCTCACTTATAAATGCTGAGTAATAACGCTTTATTGTTAAACGGACAAAAAGCCCTGGTAGTCCCAGAGCTTTTTGCCATACTTCAAAGAGAGGAGAATCCCTTCCAAAAGAAGGAGTGTATATTAGTTTTGAGATCAATAATGACCTCAAATTTGCTAACGCTAATGAATTGTTATACCAAGTAACGTTCCGCTTCTAATACTCGTTCGGCAATGTCACGTTTAAGCTGCACGACATTGGTCGGCGTATGGCGCGTTAATTTGCGTAGAATGGAGAGCATTGTTCGTAAGTTGTCTCCTGCTTCCATATGAACGAGGGATTCTTTTGCATGAGCTTCTATCCGATTAATCGCCTCTTGGCAAACAACTTGAGTATAAAGATGTTTAAGCGCTTCTTTATCAGCACCGTTTTTATTGATCGCTTTTTCAGTTCGTAAAATTGAGGATTCCATATTGTAAATATCACTTACAATATCAGCTACATTCATCAATAATTCTTGTTCCTTATCTAGCGCCTCTCCGTATTTCTGCGCACCGTTTCCGGCAATCATAAGAAAGACTTTTTTTGCGTTTTTAAGCAAGTATTTTTCTTGCTCAAGCAGCTCATCCCCAATTTCCTCTGGCATCATCATCATCAGTTCTTCCTGCAGCCCTTGAGCCTTTTCTAGGAAAGGAAGTTCCCCTTTCATTGCTTTTCTCATGATCGTGCCAGGGACAAGCATACGGTTAATTTCATTTGTGCCTTCAAAAATACGGTTGATGCGAGAATCACGATAAATGCGTTCGACTTCGTATTCGGCCATAAATCCGTAGCCACCATGAATCTGCACCGCTTCGTCTGCTACAAAATCAAGTGTTTCCGATCCGTATACTTTATTTAAAGAGCATTCGACTGCATATTCAGCGATCGCTTTCGCTACTTTGCTGCCGTCTTCTTGCTCAGCTTCGCTTAGTTGGCCAAGCTTTTCTTCAAACAAACCTCCTGTACGGTAAATTGTACTTTCAAGCGCGTACGTTTCCGCAGCCATAGAGCCTAATTTTTCTTGAATGGCGGTGAATTGAGCAATCGGAGTTTTAAACTGCTTACGTTCATTAGCATAAGCAGCTGCCAATTCAATGCCTCGCTTGCTGGCGCCGACTGCTCCTACTCCAAGTTTATACCGGCCCACATTTAAAATATTAAATGCAATGACATGGCCGCGTCCGATTTCGCCCAACACATTTTCTTTCGGTACTTTTACTTCTTCTAAAAGCAGGGTACGAGTAGAGGAACCTTTGATCCCCATTTTTTTCTCTTCAGGCCCGGTTGAGACGCCTTCGGTATCAGCGTCTATGATAAAGGCCGTGAAATGTTCGCCATCAATTTTGGCATAAACGATAAAGACATCAGCAAAGGCAGAGTTTGTAATCCATTGCTTTTCCCCGTTTAAGATATAGTGCGTACCCTCATCATTGAGCACAGCCTTTGTCTTAGCACCGAGTGCATCCGAACCGGAACTCGGTTCTGTTAAGGCATAGGCTGCGATTTTTGCCCCGTTTGAAAGGTCTGGCAAATATTGTTTTTTTTGCTCTTCATTTCCGAAGAAGATAATTGGTAGTGAGCCGATTCCAACATGAGCACCGTGGCTCAAGGAAAACGAACCAGCTCGCGAAAACTTTTCTGTTATTAACGTAGAGCTGATTTTATCAAGCCCAAGTCCAGCATACTTTTCCGGTACATCCGCGCCAAGAAGCCCGAGTTCTCCAGCCTGTTCTAGCAAGCGCCGAGATATGTCAAACTGGTGACTTTCGAGCTTTTCGACTTCCGGGACCACTTCATTGATAACAAAATCTTCTGTCGTTTTTGCAATCATTTCGTGTTCTTCCGTAAAATCTTCTGGTGTAAATACTTGCTCCGCTGTGACTTCATCAATAAGAAAGCCTGCTCCTTTGACACCAGCTTCTAATGCCTCGCTCATGTTCATTCCTCCCATTATAGGTATGCTAAAGGTTTAATTTTTAGTTAACTAATTCAAAGACTCCTGCAGCACCCATGCCTCCGCCGATGCACATCGTAACCACTCCAAACTGTTCACCGCGGCGTTTCATCTCATAGGCCAGGCTAAGCGTCAATTTCGTTCCGGTACATCCTAGTGGATGCCCAAGTGCAATGGCCCCACCATTTACGTTTACTTTATCGTGATCTAGTTCTAATTCACGTATTACTTGCACAGACTGAGAAGCAAATGCTTCATTCAATTCAAACAATCCAATATCTGAAAGCTCCAGACCTGCCATTTTCACTGCTTTTGGTATAGCTTCAACTGGCCCAACTCCCATGATTTCAGGACGTACACCCGCCACAGCAAATGAGTGAAACTTAAGCAGCGGCTGCAACCCTTCTGCTTTTGCCTGTTCCCGTTCCATGACAAGTACAGCAGCAGCACCATCACTCATCTGGGAAGAGTTACCTGCAGTTACACTACCCTTTGGATGAAAGGCAGGTCGCAGATTAGCAAGAGTTTCAACCGTTGTGCCTTCACGGACGCCTTCATCAGTCGTAAAGGTCACGTCTTTTTCAATCAGCTTGTTATCATCGCCCACCGAACGCTGCGTTACGTCTACGGGGACGATTTCTTCCGCAAACTTTCCTTCTTTAATGGCGCTTGCGGCACGTTTATGACTTTCTGCTGCAAAAGCGTCCTGGTCTTCCCTGCTCACTCCAAATTCATTTGCTACTTGTTCTGCCGTATAACCCATGCCCATATAATATTCCGGCGCTTCATCAACGAGCGTCGGGTTGGGAGCAATAACATGGCCGCCCATCGGAATCATGCTCATTGATTCCACCCCGCCTGCAATAATTGAATTAGCATGGCCAAGCATGATTTTCTCTGCTCCATATGCAATGCTTTGCAAGCCGGAAGAGCAGTAACGGTTAATCGTAATGGCAGGAACGCCATGTGGAAGTCCTCCTAGAGCAGCTATACTCCGCGCCACATTCATGCCCTGCTCAGCTTCCGGCATCGCACATCCTATAATGACATCTTCTACTTGAGCAGGATCATATTCTCCAGCTCGTTTTAACGTTTCTTTTATCGTTAGAGCCGCGTAATCTTCAGGGCGCACCCCCGCTAATGTTCCTTTTTTTGCTTTTCCAACCGGTGTTCTCGCACCCGCTACAATAACTGCTTCCTTCAAGAGCTTTCCCTCCATTCATTTATTCTCGTTTGCTAGTTGCGTAATGGTTTACCTTTCGACAACATGTGCTGCATGCGCTGCTGCGATTTTGGTTCAGCAACGAGACTCAGGAAAGCCTCTCTCTCTAAATCAAGCAAGTAATCTTCATCGACAAGTGTCCCTTTTGGGACCCGTCCACCAGCAAGTACAAAAGCTAATTTATCTGCAATTTTCATGTCATGCTCACTTACTTGCCCGCCAAATTGTAAGGTCTTAGCTCCCAATTTCATTGCAGCGTACCCTGTCTCTCCAACTACCGGGACTTTTTTGCGAATAGGTGCTCTATATCCTTTCTCAAACAAATCAATGACTTTACGTTTTGCGGCATATAAAATATGGTCGCCGTTCGCAATAATGGCATCTCGTTCATTCATGAAGCCATTTTTTGCAGATTCCGCTGCTGACGTGCCGACTTTTGCCATAGCAATCGTTTCAAACACTTGATTAGAGATAGCTTGCAAATCAATGGAAGCCCCTTCTGGAAGCCCTTCAAGTTGCTTCATGTAAAGCTCCTTATTTCCACCTCCGCCAGGAATCAGGCCAACCCCCGCTTCGACAAGTCCCATGTACGTTTCAGAAGAAGCCTGCATACTTGCAGATGGCAGGCAAATCTCTGCCCCACCACCGAGCGCCATCGCAAAAGGTGCTGTAACTACCGGTTTATCCGAGTAGTGAATATTCATCATCGCTTGCTGAAATTGACGGACCACCATGTCTACTTCCATGTAGTTATCATCTTGAGCTTCCATTAAAATCATCATTAAATTAGCGCCAACACAGAAGTTTTTGCCTTGGTTGCCTATAACTAAGCCTTTATAATTTTTATTCACTTCTTCAAGTGACTTGTTAATCATTTGAATAACATCAAGCCCGATCGAGTTATTAGGAGAATTAAATTCAAGCCCAGCCACTTCATCTCCTAAGTCGATCAAGGAAGCACCCGCATTTTTCATAATGACCCGGTTTTCGTTTTTCAAGCTTTTTAGATGAATGACTTTTTCATTTGTTTCGATTTCATGATAAGCGCCCTGGTGATAAAAACGATGAGTTCCTTCGTAAAACGAGGTATACCCTTCCTCCACCATCGTTTCCACCCATTCTGGAATCTTATCGCCTTCTGTTTTCATTTTTTCGGTCGTTTTTTCAAAGCCGAGCGCATCCCATATTTCAAATGGGCCTAGCTCCCATCCAAATCCCCACTTCATTGCCTCATCAATGGAGACGATGTCATTAGCGATCTCCTGAGCTTTTTCAGCTGAGTAAAGCAAGGTAGATTTAATAATATTCCACACAAACTGAGCGCCTTCATCTTTCCCAAAGCAGATGGTTTGCAGTTTTTCAGGCAGCTTCTTAGCTTGCTTTGCCTGTTCCACTGCAGGTGTTTTTAGCTTTTGACTTGGTTGATATTCCATAGTTTCATAGTTCAGTTCTAAAATCTCGCTGCCTTTTTCACCTTTTTGTTTTAAGAAAAAGCCCTGCCCTGACTTACTTCCTAACCAACCACGTTCAGCCATATCGTTCATAAAAGCTGGCGGGTCGAATACTTCCTTTTCCTCACCATCCACCTGATCATAGACATTTTTTGCGACATGAAGAAACGTATCAAGGCCAACTACGTCAAGGGTACGGAAGGTAGCACTTTTGGGCCGCCCAATTAGTGGTCCAGTTACTGAATCAACTTGACCAATTGACAGACCTGCCTTCATCATTTCTCTGACAGTGACAAGAAGACCATACGTTCCAATTCGGTTACCAATAAAGTTGGGCGTGTCTTTGGCCTCTACTACACCTTTCCCAAGTGTTTCTTCACCGAATTTCTTCATAAAAGCCAAAATCTCAGGATTAGTATCTTTTGTCGGTATAACTTCTAACAACTTCAAGTATCGAGGTGGATTAAAGAAATGGGTGCCGAGAAAATGAGAGCGGAACTCCTCAGAACGTCCTTCAGCCATTGCTTCTATGGAAATGCCGGAAGTGTTTGAACTGACAATGGCACCTTCTTTACGGTAATTGTCTACCTCCCCTAAGACTTTTTGCTTTATATCCAGCCTTTCAACTACAACTTCAATGACCCAGTCCACTTCCCTGAGCTTTTCCATATCGTCTTCCATATTCCCAGGGATTATAAGGCCTGCATTCTCTTTCACAGTGAGTGGAGCAGGTTTTTGTTTGTGAAGCTTCTTAACCGCTTCTTTGCTTAAACGGTTCCGAACTGGTTTATCTTTTAGTGTTAGACCTTTCTTTTCTTCCTCTTTTGTTAGTTCAGACGGTACGATATCTAATAAGTATACTGGAATGCCGAGATTGGCTAAATGAGCAGCAATACCAGCCCCCATCACGCCAGATCCTAGTACTGCCACTTTATTTATGCTAGCAGTCATCGTCTTCCCCCTTTTATCCTTGAATGAATACTCATTCATATAGTGGCAAAAAAATATAGATTTGAAAACGCTTTATCTTTTTATATCTTAAAATATTCAGAAAGAATTAGCAAGTATAAAGTAGATAAAATTTTTATTGGAGCTTGTTTTTTCTCATAAATGCAAAGCGTTCAGCTCAAACTATAGCTGTAACCAAAAAGAGGAGGGATGGTAATGGATATGCAAAGCCAGCCTGGTCAAGTAATGACCCAGCCGCCAAATATCATAACAGTTAAAGACGAACTTTACATTACGGATATGATGGCGTGGAATTTAAACGCTGCCAAAAAAGCTCATTTTTTTGCTGGCCAGTGTAATGACCAAGAAATATCACAAGCACTTCACAAAACTGCCGCTATGCATGAACAGCATTATAACAAACTTTTAAATCATTTAGACCGCCAAGCTACGGCAGCCAATCGCATGAATTAAGGAGGGGAAAAAATGACGCAACAAAAAATTAGCAACCCTAAAACGGAAGTACCTGAAACGCCTGCCATGAACGACCGTGACTTTATTAATGATATGATCAGCACGGAAAAGTATCTCTCATCTTCTTACAGTATAGCAATGAATGAAGCGAGCCATGATGCACTTTACCGTGATATTAATCAAATAGGTAATGAAACACAGGACTGTCAACGTTCCCTTTTTAATATCATGTTCAAAAAGGGATGGTACAGTTTTGAAGCTGCTTCGCCGGATGCCTTGCAACAAGAAGCTCAGCAGTTCCAAGGGTACACTTCTCAATTGCCTCATAACGGCGGGCCTCATTAAAATAAAAGCTTGCATGTACGGCACTGACCAAAAAGGAAGGAGGAGACGCCAACAATTAGGAGTCTCCTTCCTTTTTTTCGTTTTGCTTTTGTTTTTCTTCTGCATTTAAAGCTTGAATATGCTGAATGACCTCCTTAATACCTTCTTTTCCTGCTGGGTATGTTTCATTCCAGTGACGAGCGAGGGGAGGCATTTGTTTAGATATATGCGTATAAACGATCCAAGCTTTAACTTCTTCTTTACGCTCAGGAGTCGCTTCGCCAAGCAAGAGCTCCGTATACTTTTCCAGCAAACCGTCCAGCTGTTCTTGCAATTGGTTGTCCAATCTACATCCTCCTTCAACTGCTGCTAATAATGATTACTTTCTACTTCCTTACAAATGTTTATGAGAACCCTATAAGTAAGCTCATGATTCTTACTTATATCTGTATCATTTATCATACCTGAAGCCAGCGTCGTTTGAAATGGGTTAGCAAGACTTGCTTGGAAAAGCTTTTTTCTGCCGGCCACCTAGCATGTCTCGGTTGTATACAAAGAATCTTGTATAAGGAAGACGCAGTTACTAGTAAAGCCAAGCCTACCGATAGGCTGAGCCTTAGTTGCACGTATAACGTTTCCTTCAACTATTTATACATTCTTACGGTGCAAAATTACATAAAAGACTGTTTCACATTCGTAGTGAAACAGTCTTATTATAGTGAACTATTCTATTGGACGGTTTTTCTTTCTTCAGCTGTCTCCTCGGCGTGTTGATTGAGCAGAAGTCCATACAGAAAAGAAAAGACCATACCCGAAAATGCGATGATCTGCAAAGCTGATTGGGCAGCGCTTCCCGTTGACAAGCTTCCTACAAAGAATAATGAAGCAAACGCCAGCAAGGATATAAAAATCCAAAGCATCCCTTGATCTTTCATCTTTTCAACCTCCTTCTCTTTTCTATGCTATGCTAATGACCAATAGACATGATGAATAACTTCTGTCTTACGTTCTGTTCGACCGATTGCGAATATACAGTCAATACCCTGCGCTTACTTAAATAAAACCTCTGTCTAAATTGATGATTTTAATGTTTTTCAGAAAGAAGTCTCCCTCTTCAAGCGTATGAAGGGCGAAGCCTAACGCTAAGGGGCAACCTATGCCTTTGAGCCAAAGGGTATATGCTTGTTCCTGTGGTTACATGGGTGACGGAGATAATACAGCTCTGAATATCAAGAAAGAAGGACTCCACATGTCAGCGATGTCTTAGGGGAGATCAACTCTTGGAACAAGAGGGTTAGCTTGGTATATTTCGTCAGCTATCGAAAGTGGCGACAACCCAAGAGTGTGGTAAATGGTGGGTAGTTCACTTATCATAGCAATATGTTTTTTTAATTGCAATAATTTTTATAAAATTCATTGCAAAATTTTTCCAACATTTTACCCTATATTATGCAGTTGCGAACACTAACATAATAGAGGAAGATCACATGGTGACCGTTTTCCCTAAGCATTCTTTAAAAACACTTTACGAACAAGCAATGATGTTGTTTTACACGTAACCTTGCGATATCGTATAAAGAAGAACGATTTTGATTTTATGATAGGAGAAATACATGGTGAAACAAATCTATCTTGATTATAATGCAAGCACCCCTGTATCACCGGAAGTAAAGCGCAGCATGATTCCTTTTTTTGACGAAGGTTATGGAAATCCTTCTGCCACGCATTTTGCAGGAACGGTGGGAAAAGAAGCTCTTGAAAACGCGCGCAAACAAGTAGCTTCTCTTCTCAACGCCTCCAGCGAAGAAATTATTTTTGTAAGTGGAGGAAGCGAAGCCAACAATCATGTATTGAAAGGTAGCGTCCATCACGCAGAAACGACGACTCCACATATTATTACTACTGTAATCGAACACCCTGCGATCCTTGAACCTTGTCGTTTTTTAGAGAAACAAGGAGTAAACGTTACATACCTCGGGGTTAATGAAGAAGGAATGGTCGCACCAGAAGCAGTGGAAGCAGCTATTACTAAAGATACAGTGTTAATTAGCGTTATGCATGCAAATAATGAAACAGGAGCCATCCAGCCCATTGAGAAGATTAGTGAAATTGCCAAAAAAGCTAATATTCCTTTTCACACAGATGCTTCGCAATCCACAGGGAAAATTCCTACCAATGTAGATGAACTTGGGGTGGATTTCTTAACCGTAGCTGGCCATAAACTTTATGCCCCTAATGGGGTGGGGGCATTATATATGCGAAAAGGTACAGAAATGGAACCGCTCTTACATGGAGCAGGACATGAACTTGGCAGACGTGCTGGCACTGAAAATGTCATATTTGCAGTTGGCCTGGGGAAAGCATGCGAAATGGCCAAAAGTGTACAGCCTGAGGAAAGCAAGAGGCTTGAAACGTTGCGCGATCAGTTCATGGACGAGCTCGAAGTTGCTTTTGAAGGCCAGCTGTCACACAATAGCCCACAAGAAAATGTTCTTCCTAACACGTTAAACATAAACATTCATGGGTTTGTTGGTGAAGAACTACTTACCGGCACCCCACAATTAGCAGCTTCTACTGGCTCTGCCTGCCATGCAGGTGATGTTGCGCTCTCCCCTGTATTAAAAGCTATGGGAGTCTCTGAAGAAAGAGGAAAAGGTGCTCTTCGCTTAAGCATCGGCCGCTATACCACGAAAGCTGAGATCACTGAAGCTGTTCGTCTTTTAAAGCAAACAGCTGACCGAATAAGTATGTAAACAATTATAAAAGAGAAACTTACTGATAGTCTAAAAGGGAAAACGGCACTCAAGTTGAGAGGAGCGTAAAGGGGCTGTCCCATAAGTCCGTTTTCGGAAAACACAACTGGAATATACTCCCTTTCACCACAGGCACAAGTGCGACATCGACTTCATCTTCACTATTTGATGTCGCCGTGTCTTCTTTGCTATGGGCAATGCTTCATCCTCCTTTAGAGCTACATCCGCTCATTACGGAGTTTTCAACAGCTCGTTTTCGAAGCTGCTGAAAAACTGCTTATCGTTTAAGAAACGGTTTATCTTTATACTATGACCTGTATAAGGAGGTTAACGGCGCTTAAGCAATCTCGCTTTCCGTGGAGAAGTCGGAAACCAGCATAGTTGTCTTCATATAATTGAACCTTTTGAGACGGCCTCTTTTGGGCTCCCTTTCTTATAGGATGGCAAGTGCCTTCTGTTTCGTGTTTTTAAGCAGGGTGGCTCATCAACCAGGTAAACGAGCCTTCTAATTCGTATTGCTCCATCGCTTCTTTTGTTATGATCAGGTTGTCCCCTGCTTGCACTTCTAACTGCTCAGCATTGGTTGTTACTGTGCCGCTCCCTTCGATAATACTAAGTAACAGAAAAGAAGCTTGCACTGGTTGTTTTAACGAGCTGCGCGTCTCCCCTTTATACACATAGAAAACGTCGGAAGCAAGAAGGCGCTCCACTTCCCCATTTTCCCCGTTCCAGATTGGTTCATGTTCCGTCGGTTCTGTTGCTGCAGGGATCGTTGTCACTTCAAGCGACCGACCAATGTGCAGTTCTCGCTTATTTCCCTCCTGGTCGGTACGGTCATAATCATACACTCGGTATGTCGTATCAGAACT
The DNA here is from genome assembly GCF_000377705.1 of Salsuginibacillus kocurii DSM 18087. Classification (GTDB taxonomy): domain Bacteria; phylum Bacillota; class Bacilli; order Bacillales; family Marinococcaceae; genus Salsuginibacillus; species Salsuginibacillus kocurii. The sequence continues at coordinate 608,456 of NZ_KB898623.1, forward strand.
TTGTTGCGTTTCTAAAATAAGAATACCTTTTCCAATCGCATGAATCGTACCGCTCGGAATAAATATAAAATCTCCGGCTTCGACAGGTTGTTTTTTTAAGAGCTCTGACCATTTTTCTTGTTCCACCATTTCGGCAAATTCTTCTTTAGTATGGGCATAATGGCCAATAATAAGTTCTGCTCCCGGCTCCGCCTCACAAACATACCAGCATTCAGTTTTTCCGTATGCTTCTCCTTTTTCAAGCCGCTTGGCCTGTTCATCATTTGGGTGAACCTGCACGGATAGATCATCTGCGGCATCCAGCCATTTCACCAGCAAAGGGAAACTTTCACTCTGTTCGTAATCAAAAAGAGCGCGTTCTTTCTCCCAAACGTCACGCAGAGACCTGCCCTGTAAATCACCATTTTCTACAATGGATTCACCATTTGGATGAGCTGAAATTCCCCAGCATTCTCCTGTTTGCTTAGAAGGAATGTCAAAACCAAACCGTTTCTTCAGCTTACTTCCACCCCAAATTCTTTCTTTAAACACAGGCTGCAATTTCAATAAGTGCTGTGACATAAAAAGACCTCCTCTACTGCATATCATTCTTGGTAATCCTGTTCTGATTTTATACACAGGAATAAATAAAGCTTACCATGAGCTCGTCTCTATCTACACCTAGAATTTTTTATGAACTAGCGGAAAGTAAGTGGTCACTGCTTACAAGTGCAGCCTCTCCCTTTTAACAGTGACACCTTCGGCTTGCATAGTGGCGGGCTCCAGGTGCGCCACCTTGCGCAGTGAGGGGGACGGAGAGTGCGTAGTGATGAGGCGGAAGTGCGGATTGAAGCTTATTCGAGTGCGGCGTCATAATGCTTGAGTGCCGCGTGAGAAAAGGGAAGTTGCGAGATCGGTGTAGCCTCGATACATTATGTGAGAAATTCGTAAACCTTCTTGAGGAAATCAAAAGATTCGATGCGGGTAAAACTGGCGAGCCAGTTTTTACATTCTGGTGAAGAGGAGTTAGAGAGAAAAGACAAAATTAAAAGAGATTGCCACCAAGGGAATCTCTTTTAGCTTAGAAGGTGTTTTATTTTCACATAACCCGTGCGTTGCACCTTTCAACTCTTTCTGCCAGTGCGTTAGTCTTCCAAAGCTTGCAGCACGGTTTCTACTTCTTCCCACGTATCTGCTTTAAATAAGCGGGATTGAATCTTTTCTAACGTGTCTACTTCTTCGCACGCTTGAATACCAGACACTGCTTTTTCCGTCACTTCCTCCGGGAAACGGGCTTGCAAAAAGCTAATCAGCATGGCTGTTTTTCTTCACGTTTTCCTTTTTCTCTCCTTCTCTTCTGCCTTCTTCTTTGCCTTCGATTTTCCACTATCGGGTGCGGTACGTTTCGATCTTTATGACGTGAGTTTCCTCCTTTTTTGGGAGTTTTTGAATTTCATGCTGCAGGGTTGCTTTCTTCCTCTGCGTTTAACGTCAGGTACGATTCAAACAGATTGGCGAGAAAGTCGGCGCGGGCCGGATCGATTTTGAGGCGGGCGATCATGCGTAAACATTCGAGTTTCACTTCTACCTTTTCTTTTTCATTTTACCCCATTTGTGAGAGCAATGCGGCAGCGGCCGGATTATCTTTTTTAATAAACTCCCGCCAGTTGTGGTTGGCGAGTTCGAGTTTGAAAAAGTGAAAGGAAGGACGTGGAAAAATGGGAAGGTGACTTGAAGGGAATCCGGTTCGCTGCGGGTGGAGCGGTGGCTGAAGATGGTGATCGGCAAGATGCGGCGCTGATATTTTTCGTAGATGCGGCTGAAATAGTGAAACATGCGCTGATGGAAGTTGGCTTCCGGCGCGGACTGCGCTTCCACGTAGACGATAATGAGCCCGTCTTCGCCTTTGATTTTCGTTTCGACGAGCAGGTCGACGACGCGTTTGTCCTGGTTCACGATGTCGGTGAAAATTTCTTGTTCCAGGAACGTGAGGTGGGTCGTGTCGATATGTTCGAGGGCGGCGGGGAAAAACGCATCGAGAAATTCAGTGAAATAGGTGGTGAGGAGTTGTTTGAAGAGTTGTTGGTCATGCGGAATGGTATCGTGCGGAGAATGTGACGTAGGGGTCGACCTCCTTCAGGGGATAAGTGCCATAGGGAACGCGCGGTTATTCGTAGTATAGCGGAATTTGGCAGAAGGGGCGAGGAAGATGATTTTAAAGAAAACGTGGCAAAGCCAAGCCTACGGCGCAGGCCGAGCCTTAGTTGCCCTTGTACCGTTCCCTTCAACTATTTATACATTCTTACGGTGTGAAAAAACTGGCGCGGCCAGTTTTACCATGATGAGGGGTAGAGAATTTTGCATAGGAGATTGCGACATTGCGTGATGAGGATGGTAGGGTGCGCAGTCATGCATTCCTCTTGCGCAGTGACGGGGACGGAGTGCGGCGTCACACGAACCGAATGTGGCGTCGCCCAACCCGAGTGTGGCGTCACGCAAACCGAGTGCCGCGTCTCGCGAACCGAGTGTGGCGTCGCCCAACCCGAGTGTGGCGTCTCGCGAACCGAGTGCCGCGTCTCGCGAACCGAGTGTGGTGTTACTGCATTCCAGTGCGGTGTCACCGCCAATGAGTGCGGCTTCGCGCATTCCCCCTCCTGTATTTGCGATATGGCAGCGGCGCAAACGAGATCAGCCCGTTTTTACATGAGGACTAGAAAAGGAGCTGCCCTTTTGGGACAACCCCTTTCACGTGTTCCTGATATTGCTCTTTTCAGGTGCTCCCCTTGCTCTCTTTCCTCGGCAAGAGAGCAGATGGATAAAAAATCCATAACTCTGTTAATTAAGTGGCTATATAACGACCGAAGAACCTGTCGAAAGGATTGCCACGCTAATGAAGTTTTGTCGTTTTATTGCTATCACGTTTCATCAATTTCCTCTTTCATTTTATCAGAATAACCAAACATCCACGTCAGCGTAAATGCTACAGCAGCTGCAAGCAGATTCGCGGCAATATAAAGAATGAATTGTTCATTTAAATACAGTAGTGAACCTGGGATCACAGTAATGGCCATTCCTGTCGCTTCCAAACTTATAATCGAAGCAAAGAAACCACCAACACCACCGCCAATGAGTCCCATTAAAAATGGCTTCATGTAGCGCAAGTTTACACCGAAGATAGCTGGTTCTGTAATGCCTAAAAAGGCAGAAAGAGATGAAGGAAGTGCAAGTGCTTTTAACTTCTTCGCACGTGTCTTCAAACCAACGGCAAGCGCTGCTGCCCCCTGAGCTGCAATCGCACAAGACATGATAGCATTAAACGGATTACTTCCATATGATTCCAGCAACTGAATCTCCAAGAAGTTAAAGATGTGATGAACACCGGTAATAACAATAATCTGGTGGAAAAAACCAATCAATAGACCAGCGAGACCAAATGGTAAATCAAGCACCCAAACCGTACCTGACATAATAATATCTTCAATTCCACTTAAGATTGGGCCAAGCGCAAACAGCAACACAGTGATCATGATAAGCAATGTTAAAAATGGCGTTACGATCAAATCAAGTGCTTCTGGCACTCGTTTTCTAATCCATTTTTCCAGTTTTGCCCCGAGCAGACCGGCAATAAAGGCTGGCAGTACCGACCCTTGGTATCCTTCAATTGGGATAAAACCGATCATAAGCGGCTCTGCTGCTCCTTCAGCCACTGCCCATGCATTAGGAAGTTCCGGGTTTACAAGCATTAACCCCAGTACAATCCCTATAATAGGGCTTCCTCCAAATACTCTAAACGCTGACCAAGCAACCAGTGCAGGCAAAAAGGCAAAGGCTGTATCGGTCAAAACTTCTGTCAGTACAATAAAGTTTTGTGGTATGTCTGCTTCGGTTAGTCCGAAAAGAGCAAGGACTTGTTCCTGCAGGATTAAACCTCGTAACCCCATGAATAAACCGGTTGCAACTAAGACCGGAATAATTGGAACGAAGACGTCACCAAATGTGCGTATAGCGCGTTGGAATGCATTTTTGTTCGATTGGTCTGCTTTCTCGGATTGCTCTGATTTTGAAGACTCTGTCACCCCGAATTTCGAGAATTCTTCATAAATACGGTTCACTGTTCCCGTTCCAAAGATGACCTGGAATTGGCCGGAGTTGTAAAATGCCCCTTTAACTTTATCGACATTTTCCGCTCGCTCTTGATCAATTTTCTCTTTGTCATGGACCATGATACGGAGCCTTGTTGCACAATGTGCCACAGATGATATGTTTTCAACGCCGCCAACTGCTTCTAGCAGCTCTTTTGCAATTTTACGATTTTCAGACACCAGAATCTCCCCTTCCTAAGTTGTCAGAACTCCTTCGAAAAACGAATGCCCTGTTGGATAAGGTACATTTCCTTTTCTTAGTCTGTCCTTTGTTAAATGTTCCTATTTTCAGCGACTGAAATAAAATGTGGAATCGATTCCACACCAGTAAAAAAATAAAAACCTGTAATCGATTTCAGGACTATCCTAAACTATCCCGCGCTAAAAGTCCATAGGGCATGACAAATTTTTTATGAGAATTGTCGCCATTTGAAATATGATCCAACAATAGATTGGTAGCCTTCATTCCCGCTTCTTCGTTGGCATAATCGACAGTAGCAAGCGGCGGGGTGACATATTTCCCAATCTCAGAAGCTCCAATCCCAGCCAAAGCTACATCTTCTGGAATGCTCATGCCAGCTTGTTTAATATATTCCATCGCGCCGACTGCTAAACGGTCTGTGACGGCAAAGATAGCTGTAGGTGTAGTTGTTGATTCTTTAAACATTCTCCGAGTTGCCTCATATCCAGATTCTATATCAAAACTGGCTTCTTGCATCCAGCTTTTTTCTACTGGAAGGGCTGCTTCATTCATTTGAGCTTGATAACCGTTGCGACGTTTTCTGCCGACAGCTTCATCATGTGCAGAGACACCAATAAATCCAATTTTTGTGTGCCCTTTCGCCAAAAACCAGTCCACTACATCGCAGGCGGCATGGTAATCATCGTATAAAACCGTCGAAACACCAGGCAAATCCTGCCCTAACGCAACAAGAGGCGTTTCTAATTCAGAAAGCTCCTTTTGCAGATTTTCGCTCACGTTCGTAGCCAGGAAAATAATCCCCTCAACTTGCTTACTTTGTAACAACCGCAATTGGTCAATTTCTTTTTCGGGGGATAAGTCAGAGGTCGCTAACAAAATCTGGTACCCTTTGGCGGACAACACCTTATCAATACCATGTACGACCCGACTTGACGTCTCCGTGCTTAAACGAGGCATAACAACCCCTATCACCTGTGTTTTTTTCGTACGAAGTGATTTAGCATGTTCGCTCGGTACATAATTAGTTTTTTCAATCGCTTCGATGACTCGCTTTCTGGCAGCCGAACTTACATAACCAGAGTTATTTAACACCCGCGATACCGTAGCAGGCGATACATTTGCTAATTCTGCAATATCTTTTATGGTAGGCATCTTTTTACTCCTTTGACTTTCACAATCAGCTTTGTTTCTTCATGGTGTGGCGATCTTGATCTTCCAATTGTCAGATTCACAGCGGAGAAGGAGCGAGCAGCCCACATCTCCTGTACTAACTCGTTCCCGCTCAAGTTGGTACTGAGATGAATGAGAAAAGCCCTCCCTTCTTCCTATGAGCACCGCAACCTGTTCAATCGCAGCCACTTCTTCTTCCTTATACAAGAGGCAAGGCTTGTTAATTACGATGCCACAAACTTTGAAGGGTTCCTTGATTAAGGTCTACGTTCCCACGGTTCTACGACACCGATAGTTTTTCGTTGTTCCTTCTTCCGAATTGCTTCAATTACGCCTTTTGATATCTCTACATGCGTAAGCCAGCGCGAACGCTCTTGTTCAATCATAAAGCCTAGCTGGATGAGATGGTAGTCTACCGTTTCAGGTACAGGAGTGGTGGTTCGAAGAGCGGCTGCATCAGAGTGACTGCCAACAATATGAAAAAAAGAACCGTGAGAAGTAAGTGCCTCTTTACAAACAATATCAATTACGGCCTCTTCCGGCTGATGAACCCAGGCTATTACTTTTTCTGCTAGACCCAACTGGTGAGCCACAGCTGTTACTTTCTCCTGAAATTCCTTATGGTTACGGTAATTCACTACAATTGGATAAAGCAAATGAGCCAGTTCTTTCTCCTCAGCTATCGCTCGTATCTTTTCCTCTGACCTTCCCACTACCGAAACTTGATGACCTTGTTCAAGCAGCCAACGACTTGTGTTAGCAAGCATTCCACTTCCACCAATTACGAGTACATGTGCCAATCCCATTCACTCCTTCACCTATTTGTCGTTATTCTCCTTACCCTTTTGTATACTGCTGCAACCTGTTGAGCTATCAAGACCATGATTTCTATTGCAGCCAAGAATATGCATAAAATAAACCATTATTCTATTTTACCTTGTCAGATTTCACCTATGTATGCAAGCTGAATGTATTGCAGTTACGCCCTGACCACGCATCTATTTTTTATTTTTTTGCAAATAATTAGTGGAATGAGTGGTTGTAGCAAGAGCAAGCGAGGGAAAAGACCGGCGAAGAATTGATTGATTTTTAGGAGCAGCTCATAAGATAAGAGGCGATTGCTAAAAAAGATCCTGCACGCGCTAACTACGAATACAGGATCTGTTCTTCATTTAACTTAAATTCTCCTTAATGTATTCCAAGGCCTCCTCTACGTGGCCTTCTACCTTCACTTTGCGCCATTCATAATTAAGCTTTCCTTCTTTATCAATAATAAAAGTAGATCGAACTATGCCCATGTACTCTTTGCCAAAGTTTTTCTTTAACTGCCAGACGCCGTATGCTTCTGCCGCTTCGTGTTCTTCATCAGCCAGCAATAAAAATGGCAAGCCATGTTTGTCGATAAACTTCTCATGACGGTTTACCGGATCAGGACTGACGCCAAGAATGACCGTATCGAGGTTTTCGAACTCTTCATGACGGTCGCGAAAGTCACAAGCCTGCGTTGTACAGCCCGGCGTCATGTCTTTTGGATAGAAATAAAGCACGACATTCTTGCCGCGAAAATCCGATAAGCTAACGTTCTCGCCATTATTGGCCGGAAGGGTAAAATCTGGTGCTTGTTCGCCTTTTTCCACTGTCACGTCAAATCACCTCATAGTATAGTGTCTCTATTTGAGCATAGCGGTTTTTAATAAGAGGTGCAAGTAGCTTCCTTCGCTGTTTCGAGAAGAAAAAGAAGACACAAAAAAAGAGAAGAAATGCCACTTATATGACAGCATTCAACCTTCTCCTTATTCCACCTTGTAATACGCTTTATACCAATCGATAAATTTACTAACCCCGTCTTCAATGGAAGTTCTCGGTTTGTATCCCACCGCCTCGCTTAAATCTTCTATATCTGCATAGGTGGCAAGTACATCCCCGTCCTGTAAAGGCAGATATTCTTTCTCGGCTGAAATACCAAGCTTTTTTTCAATGGCCGTAATGAAATCCATAAGTTTAACAGGCGTGTTGTTTCCTATATTGTACAGTTTATATGGTGCATAACTGCTGCCCGGGTCTGGTTTCTCACCATTCCAATCAAGGTTTCCTTGGGGAGGATGATCGATCAGGCGTACAATGCCTTCCACAATGTCATCAATATAGGTGAAGTCTCTTTTCATCTTGCCATTATTATATACTTGAATAGGTTTCCCTTCTAATATGGCTTTTGTGAAGCGGAATAAGGCCATGTCTGGGCGTCCCCAAGGACCATAGACCGTAAAAAAACGAAGCCCAGTGCTTGGCAATCCGTAAAGATGGCTGTACGTGTGAGCCATCAGTTCATTTGCTTTTTTCGTAGCTGCATATAAGCTTACAGGATGGTCAACGTTATCACGGACCGAAAAAGGCATCTTCGTATTTGCCCCATAAACAGAGCTCGACGAAGCGTAAATAAGGTGTTCAATTTCATGCTGCTGGCAAGCCTCCAATATATTCATAAACCCTACAATATTAGAATTAATATAAGCATGTGGATTCTCTAAACTATAACGAACACCCGCCTGAGCCGCTAAATCAATAACGATGGAAGGGCGGTAGGTGGTAAATAATTCATTTATACGCTCTCCATCTTCTCGTTCTAGTTGCTCAAAGGTAAAACGGTTGTGCTGCAAAAAATGTAAACGATCTTTTTTTAATTTAACATTATAGTAATCATTAATATTATCGATACCAATAATAGTATGCCCCTCTTCAAGCAGGCGCTTAGCAACATGTGAACCAATAAAACCGGCAACTCCAGTTATAAGAATCATAGCCTCACCTCAAAATCTTTCTCATTACTAAGTTATTGCTTAATCTTCAGCGCTCTCTGCGTTCTGCTGTTCCAATTGTGCATACAAGAAGGAGTTCTCCTATCCCGTAAAGTTCGCAGCCAAGCCGGCCGCAATACGTACTTTCTTGGGGGCAACATTTTGCCTCCTTATGAGCTAAAACTGCTCACTGCGGGATTTTCAGCTGCCCGTTTTCAGGGCCGCTGAAAAACTGCTTCTCCTTTAAAAACAAGTTTACCTTTATACTATAACCTGTATGAGGCGTTGATGGTGCTTAGGCAATCTCACTTCCGTGGAGAAGTAGACAATCCTCTTTGTACGTTGCTCTACTGTTCTTGCCCTGACTTCCCTATCCACTGGAGTCTGACTTGCTCCGGTCTCATCAACTATTTCTCACTATAAGGAAAATGGTATAATGATGAATGTGAATAGCGGCGAATTAACTATTTCAATAGCCTCATTGCTTTTCCCGCAGGAGCCTCGCATATCCCGGTTGCTTGTTTGTTTTCACACTTTCAGTGAACACTTTTGGACAACCTCTTCTTATTTCTTTTTCCTTTTAGCAGCAGAGTTCGAAAAAATAATAGACGACTGATCCCCAATAATTCCTTGCATGGTATTAGCATTCATTTCTTTACTGATTATCTCTGTATTTTCCCCCACTATACTGTCCTTGATTTCATACGGAACACTAATCACACGTGCATTTTTTAATATAATGCTGTTTTGAACAAAGGAGTTTTTTATGGTCACATCAGATTCAACCGAGGTATATGGTCCGATAATTGAATTTTCAATGTGGCAATTGGTCCCGATTTTAACCGGAGGAATAATAATTGAATCTTGATATTTTCCGTTAAAGTCGTTATCCCATTGATCTCCTTTTTGCTTGAGTTTCCACCGGTTCGCATCCAACCAGCGCTCCATCGTCCCGACGTCAAAGGTTGGTTTATCTGTTTTTACGTAATTGACTGTGCAACCGTTATCGATCATCCATTGAATCACGTCGGTTATTTCATATTCCCCTCTTGCTGATGGAGAGATAGATTGAATGGCTGTAAAAATCGCCGGATCAAACATATACACTCCAATAACAGCTAAATTAGACTTGGGGGCTTGCGGTTTTTCTTGAACATTGATGATTCTTTCATTTTTTATTTCCGCTATACCATAATCCTGGGGCCGGTTCACTTCACTAAGCATTACAGCTCCATGAACACCATTTTTATTAAATTGATCTTTTAATAACGTTAGTGATTCATCTATTAAGTTGTCACCTAAAAGAACAACAAAAGGTTCTGAGCCGATAAAAGATTGTGCCTCCCCAATAGCATGCGAAATCCCTTTTTGTTCGTGCTGAAAAATATAATGAACGTGAATACCTTTTTTATAATTTATTTGTAAATACCTCTTAAAAATGTCCTCTTGTGACGGGTGAATAACGACCCCGACCTCACGTATCCCCAAATTGTATAATTGCTCAATTCCATAATTTATCACTGATTGATTGGCAACAGGCAATAGTGGTTTAGGTTTAGTGTAAGATAAAGGTCTTAATCTCGTTCCTTTTCCTGCAGCTAGAATTAAACCTTTCATTTTCTTCTTCCTTTCCAATCAGAGCATTAGGAATAACCAATACCTGTATAATAAAAGTTTAATCGTTTCATTTCTTGGGCATCTAACATGTTTCTACCATCAAAAATGAAACGGTGACGTACTAATCCAGTAACTTTCTTCCAGTCGAGTTCCTCATACTGAGGCCAATTTGTACAAATTATAATCACATCAGCACCTTTAACAGCTTCATAAGGATCACTGTGTTGGATAACTCCTTGGGCTAGCCACGAAGGTGACAGCTGTACAATTGGATCATGCACAATCACTTGTGCCTTCTCATCTGTTAATTGTTTCATAATGGGAAATGAAACAGATTCCCGTGTGTCATCGGTATCCGGCTTAAAAGCCAATCCGAGTAGAGTCACCTTTTTCCCTGCTAAAGAAGGGTACTTTTCTCGTACTTTCCCTAAAAAATAATCAGGTTGGGTCTGATTAACTGTTTCTACTTCTTTCAAAATCTGGAGAGGGTTTTGGTAAGCATCAGCTGTCCATAATAATTCTTTTACATCCTTAGGAAAGCAAGAACCTCCATATCCTAAACCAGCATGTAAGAAAGCAGACCCAATCCGATGGTCCAGCCCCACCCCTTTTGACACATCACGCACATTAACTTGAAGCTGATCACACAGTCTTGCTATCTCATTCATAAAAGAAATTTTAGTAGCTAAGAAAGCATTTGAGCTGTATTTGATCATTTCAGCTGTCCGGGTGGTCGTTTGTACAATCGGACAGTCCCAGCTTTTATAAATAGTTTTCATATCATCAAGTCCTGCTGTGTTGGTGCTGCCTATCACAATTCGATCTGGATTAAGAGCATCTTGCACGGCACTGCCTTCTCTTAGAAACTCAGGATTCATAACCATATTTACAGCGAAACGCCCTTGGCTTGCTTCATGAATCCACTCGCCAATTTTTTCTGTACTTCCGATCGGTACCGTACTTTTTACTATCACAGTTTTTGTTTTGTTTATAAAACTCCCAATCATCTGGGCGGCTTTTTTTACATACGTTAAGTCTGCATTTCCGTCCTGCTGAGATGGTGTACCTACGGTAATAAAGAGAACGTCATTCGTTTCAACAGCTTCCTTAGGATCAGAAGTAAACGTTAAGTTTTTGTTTTGAAGTTGTGTCATGAGCATAGTTTGCAGGCCTGGCTCATGAAAATATAATTCTCCCTTCTGTAAGGAAGAAATTTTATCGTTATCAACATCTAAACCGGTAACTTCATGCCCTGCATTCGCTAAAACGACTGCCATTGTAGTACCTACATAACCCATTCCTATAAATAATATTTTCATGAAACTATCTCCTTTTTTGCGAAACCCTACGTTTACTATATTGTCCACTTCAATAGTGGCGACGGCGAAACTCAGGGGATAAGCAGCCAAAAGTCAAATTCAGGCTTTCATCACTTTTTGGCGTAGAAGAATCCAGCAACACTTTGACTGAGACGGAAATGAAACTAGAAGTTTTATCTTCCGGGTCTTTGCTTCCGGAAACTCCTCTGCTAAAACAAAAAGGGCCGAGCCTTAATCACAATAGGCTCGGCTTTTTTAGGATATCACGCTGGATCCAGACAACTATGTAGCTCCCTCCTAAACTTAGGCAGATCAATGAATGTACATTTTAAAATAAAGCTAATTCGTGGCTTTCCATCTTTACCGTTCATTTGCCTTAAAAATTCTTTGATTTATAAACGACTGATTTACAACATTTGACTCTGTTTTTAATAGGATACTATTACTATGCGAAGAACCACTGTTCCAAAAAACCAGCAGTGGATATGGATTAATCCTGCGACATTTATTTTTCGAAAGTAAATGTTACGACTATAACGCAAAGGAGAGAGAAACAGGTGGCAGATAAACTCCAAAATAATCGTTCCAATAAGAAGCCTGAAAATAGGAGCGTTCCTAAACCGGAGCACCAGGCCCCCACCTCAACGCAAGCTGTCGGAAACAATAGCAGCTTAAATCAATCAGCCGGAAAGAATAACCCTCAATTAATAAAACCATGGGCCCAAGAAATCATTGAAAATAACCTGGATCCACTGTACGTTCCTGATTATATTAAGGAAATGGCTAAAGAGGTTGTGAAATCTTATGACTTCGAGGTTCAGCAATGGACTGTAATGGCGCTTAAAGACGAACAAGGAGGAGCCATTTGGAAAATCGATACAAACAAAGGACCTTTTAGTTTAAAGATATTGCACCGCAGGCCGATGAAAAGCAAATTCAGCCTGGGAGCACAAAATTATTTAGTTAAAGAAAAGAAAGCCAGAGTTCCAGCTATTGTGCAAACAAAAGATGGAGAAGATTATGTTGAAATGGGCGGGAAATTGTGGTTTGTGGCCAAATGGATTGAAGATTTACGGGAAGTCGCTGAGGATTTAGAAGGGACTAAAAAGCTTTGCTATGCATTAGGAGAGTTTCATAAATTATCAAGAGGCTACAAACCTCCAGCTGACGCAGAAATTCAAACCCGGCTTCACCGCTGGCCAAGAACCTATGAAAGAGTTGAACTGAAGATGGAATGGTTTCGTAACGTAGCCAACGCCTATGATGAATACTCAGGAAGCCAAACGATCCTGTCCGTACTTGATACGTTTGAAAAACACGTTCAAGAAGCACGGGCCAGGTTAAATAACTCTTCCTATCATGAGATTGCAGCTCGCGGCATTGAAGATGCAGCCCTTGTTCACCAAGACTACGGCTGGTCCAATGCGCAAATGGGCGATGAAGGCATGTGGATTATTGACTTGGATGGAGTAGCTTTCGATATCCCCATCCGCGATTTAAGAAAGCTGATAGAGGAGCGCATACACGCTCTAGGGGAATGGGATATAAACTGGATACGAGAAATGATCACAGCCTATGAGCAAGCTCATCCGATAACCGATGAAACGTATGAAATGCTGCTTATCGATTTGTCGATGCCGAATTTGTTTTATAAACATGTAAAAGATATTATCTACGATCCGCCGACATTTCTAACTACGGAAGTTGATGAACTGCCCACTGTCATTGAACTTGAGGAAAAGAAGTGGCCAGTTTTACAAGAGCTTGCCAGCGACAGAAAAGGAGGCCCTACTTTTAAATGAACGTGTTAATCATTTGTACAGAAAAATTGCCTGTCCCTGCTATACGCGGCGGGGCCATCCAAACGTATATTGATGGTTCTCTTCCTGCCTTAAAGAAAAACCACAACATTACCGTTTTAGGACGAAGCGATCAGGATCTTTCTCAAGAAGAAACCAGAGATGGGGTTCGCTACTTTCGCGTAGAAGGTGGCCTGTTAGAACTTTATCGAGAAAATGTAGCTCAGTTTTTAAAAGACACCTCGGAAAAATATGACCTCATTCATATTTTTAACCGCCCCCGCCTGATAAACGCTGTGCGTGACCTTGCTCCAACCTCAAAAATTGTATTAAGCATGCACAATGATATGTTCAAGCCTGAAAAAATTGATCATGAAGAAGGCGCTTCAGCCGTAAAAAAAGTAGATAAAATTATTACCATCAGCAATTATATCGCGGAAACGATCCAAGGCTTTTTTCCCGAAGCCGAACCAAAGCTGCAAACCATCTATTCAGGTGTAGACCTTGACCGTTTCGTCCCTGCCTACTCAACAAAAGGCCAAAATATAAGCACAAGAATGCGCAAGGAGCATAACCTTACTTCCAAAAAAGTAATATTATACGCTGGCCGAATTTCACCTAACAAAGGACTTGACGTACTAATTCGTGCGATCCCGGACTTAGTAAAGAAGCACAAAAATGTGGCCCTTGTAATTATGGGAAGTAAATGGTTCAGTGATGACTCAATCACAGATTATATTGCTTATGTGCGCGCTTTGGCTGAACGGCTCCCGATTCCAGTTATTCAAACAGGCTTTGTAGCACCAGACCAAATTCAAGATTGGTTTGTCGCTTCTGACATTTTTGTCTGTACCTCACAATGGCAAGAGCCTCTTGCTAGAGTACATTACGAAGCGATGGCAGCGGGCTTGCCAATCATTACGACCAACCGTGGAGGAAACAGTGAAGTTATTGAACCATCCAAAAACGGGATATTAGTAGAGCAGCCGGCAGATACAGATGAATTTGTAAAACACTTATCATATCTTCTTTCAAACCCGTCTCTAGCCAAATCAATGGGCAGACATGGCCGAAACTTAGCTGAAAAACATTACACTTGGGATCGAGTAGTTAATGATATTTCAGCAGTGTGGGAAGAGATGGAGCATGCGCCTGCCCATGACGAGCAGTTAGAAGAGACGGAAGCTTTAAAAGCAGCAGCCGCTGATATAGAAATCGATCCTGAGGCAGAAACTGAGGATTCCGTTCTTTCTGAACCATCTGCTGCTGAGGCAGAAACTGAGGATTCCGTTCTTTCTGAACCACCTGCTGCTGAGGCAGAAACCGAGGAAGCCGTCCTTCCTGAACCATCTGCTGCTGAGGCAGAAACTGAGGATTCCGTTCTTTCTGAACCACTTGCTGCTGAGGCAGAAACTGAGGATTCTCTCCTTTCCGAACCACTTGCTGCTGAGACGGAAACTGAGGATTCTCTTCTTTCCAAACCACCTGCTGCTGAGGCAGAAACCGAGGAAGCCGTTCCTGCTGAAGCGCCTGCCTTTGATATAGAAATCAATGAAGCTGATCCATCCGAACCGAATGCTAACGAAATAAAAGCTGTGGAAACTTCACAACTAGTCACCATCCAAACCGGAGGCAAGGTGAAAATTGTTTGGAATTCCCGGAATTCTAATGATAAAGGCAGCTTGTCTGAGGATAAAAAGCAGAAGAAAACTTCCAAAAAAGATAAAAAACAACAAAAAGGAAAGGAAAAAAACAAAAATCGTTCAAAAAAGAAGTCTCTCAATGTGTCAATGATGCTTTAGAGACACCCCTTTGAAAAACAAAACACTGTAACTGATGGTAAGGGAGGCATATTTCTTTAAGCCGCTATTTCTTAATAAATTGCGGTCCCTCCCTATGCCTCCAGGCCTGCCGCTGTACCATTTTCTACTTCCAAAAACAGCAACCATCAATCCTCTTCTCGTTTTTAATAAACCAGGATCATACCATTCCCTCAAGTGGCGAGTTACCTTATTTAAAAAGGCAAGTCATTCTCTTATAAAAACACATTATACTGCTGTTTACAGTGGCTAAGAGGAAATCGTTTTTACACCCTGAAACAAACACATGAACTTGCCACCTTTTTTCTATAGTAGTACGTGGTAAAAAGTGCAAGCGGCTTTTTATTCTATTGAGAATTGCTAGAATATAGGCAAAAGCCCCTTTTCCTAAAAATCCTTAAAACTACTACCCATTGGGAAAATACATCATACACTACAGTATCCTAGTTAGTCATGAACCAGGAAATTTTAAAAAAAGGGGGATACTTTATGGGTGATAAAAATACTGGGAACACTAACATTTACGAGGTCTTAAAAACTTTTCCCATGAACTATCCTATTAACAAGGTGGTTATAGAAGAACAGGAGGAAGACGTTACAAATTTCTTAACGTTTGATGAAGAAAACGGGGTCGCCATTTTTAAAAATGGCGCAGAGACAAAAGTTGTTGAATATTGGAAAATTACTGGATTTGATATGAATTAAGCCAGATAGAAACAGGTATGTAATTGGACGGTATGGGCTTTTTGCCTCTACTTTTTTTAAATCAAGTTGAATTTGCTTTCTGACTGTTTCTATACCTTTCTCCCCGAGTAGATTTGAAAATTTTTGCTTCATTACATGAAGAGAGGAAATTGTTGAAAAGGAGAGTATGTTATGAGTGACAAAGGGAACAACAGCATTACTGATGTATTAAGATCTTTTCCTATTAATTATGTTGTCCATGAAGTAGAGCTGCAAGGGCAAAGTGAAGAAGTTACAAACTTTTTAGGTTTTGATGACGTAACCGGTCTCGTGCTCTTTAAAAATGGCAGCGAAACAAAAGTTTTTGATTCCTCCAGAATTACCGGCCTTCTCTTAGACGAAGATCCAAATGGTGAAAATGAGGATAATTAATAAGTTATGCTCTCACTCTCATTTTATAAGCAATAACATCTAACCTTAGACCTTAGCTTAATTCTTACTCTACAAATGTCTTTTGGCTGCGCCACTTGCTTAATCATACCCTTTTCGCCTTAATGTATACCAACAAGAATAGATCATTCTGAGCGTATAAAAAACCTTCTCAATTACCACCCCCTCCAGCCTTATTAGTACCTTTCGTTCTATTAACAGCTGGCGCTTTTAAATAAAGATTGATAACAGCTGTCATTTACTAAATGATTATAAAGCCACCTATTTACAATCAAAACCTTAAGAAAGGAGCATCCCTTATGGGTAATAGTAATTACGGAGAGGTAAGCGAACTGTTAAATTCGTTTCCAACTGACTTTCCTGTTAGTACAGTAATACTGCAAGGACAAAGTGAAAATGTTACCAACTTCGTGTCTTATGATGAAGCGACTGGAATCACCATTTTTAGAAACGGAGCTGAAACAAAAGTTTACGACTGCTCAAAAATTAGCGGCCTTAAAATGGATTAAATATCAGTCGAAAAACAAACTTGAAAAAGAGAGTATGGGCTTTTTTCTTTGCCTATACTCTCTTTTAAAGACTAACCATATTTTTACCACATCGCTTTGTTAAACAAAGTTAAGTGAAATTACATAGAAAATCCCAACCAACTGGGTAATGGCCATCATACACGGTTGTTTTAATCAAAATTACCATTTAATAGCGTCTATCTTTTCTACAGCAACACTTTCCAACTCATCATCTTTTAAAAAATACGCAATTCCATTAGAGGTGTCTAAACTTACAAATTTAGATACATTTACGGGACTTCCGCTTATAATAATTTGATGAACTGGGTAATTGTATGGCATGGTTTTTAAAATATCCATAAAGGGATCACTTACTTTTAACATATGCTCGACTTTCGATTCCAATTCTTGGTTTATCTGGCTTTGTTCCTCAAATTGATGAGATAAGTCCTCATGAGCGGCATCGTAATTTTCTATACGTTTATTTAGTTCCTTATTGATCTCTTTTTGCTCATCAACTAAATGATTCAATTCTTCATTCGCAGCATCTTGGTCTTCTATACGTTCAAAAAGTTCCTGTTTTGACTTATCTTGCAAGTTAAGACGCTGATTAAACTGGGCTAGCAGTGCTTCAAACTCACTCATTTGCTTTGTTAAGGACCAGGTTATTCTCTCCTGATTATTAATTCCCCCAACCATTTGATTCTTAATGTTTGAACACTCATCCTTCAAATCACAAAACTTATCATTTAATTTTCTTTGTTCATCAGCTAAAATGTCCATTCTACTATGATAATAGACCCATTGGTTCCCGTTAAATTTTCTTCGAGTATGAGGTGTAACGATATACATGGTAGGACTTATGCTTTCTTTTCCCTTATCCATACCCAACACTTACCCCTCCCTTTAACAAATTCATTAATAGTAATATATGTAGGCAAGAGCATAAAGTGACTCAATTAAAGGAGTACAAGGGTCTAACTGGCAATAGCTCAGCATTAAAAAACAGGTGCTATGAGTTAGCACCTGTTAAAAAGTCAAATATATGTCTCCATTCCACCACTCACTGGAAAATGGAAACTTTGTTAATTGCTGGTTCAACCTGCCGTATGTCAACTGTTTATAAGCTGGTCATACCGTCATCCTGTAAGTATTGGTGGAGACGGCGGGAGTCGAACCCGCGTCCAGAAATATCGGCACTTAGACCTCTACGAGCGTAGTCGCTATATTATCATTCGCCATCACTTCGGCCTAGCGACAGGCTTCCATGTGGCTAGTCTGATTAGTCTCTTCCTTCCGGCCTCAGACGGTGGCCAGAAGGCGTACCCTGCTATTGAGTGAGACCCTTCAATCCTTCACACAGGGGATGAAGGGAAGGATCCGCTAGTAACTACTTATGCAGCTACTGCGAGGTTTTCTTCGTTTTTGCCAGTTATTATTGGCGGTGGCATTTTAGCGAGTTTGCCAGCTCGGCTCGCAGCCTAAGCTCGACCTATTCCTGTCGAATCCGTATCGTCCCCAAATGGGTAAATGAACGGTTAGGAGCGGACTGTCTTAGACAGTTCAACTTCCATCCCGTTGGACAAATAATTATAGCACAGAAAACGTTGCTTGCCAACCGTCATTTTTATTTCATTTACATGCCTTTTGCTCGTTGACCAAGCGCCTTATCTACTTCTCGCTTCATCGTTTTTTGTTTGAGCGCTTCACGCTTGTCATATTTCTTTTTCCCTTTTCCAAGCCCAATTAATACTTTGGCAAAGCCATTTTTAATGTATAATTTGAGCGGAACGATCGAATATCCTTCTTGTTGCGATTTTCCGATCAGCTTTTTTATTTCTTTTTTGTGGAGCAGCAAACGTCTCGTTCTAAGCGGATCATGATTATGACGGTTACCTTGTTCATAGGGGCTGATATGGACATTATGAAGCATGACTTCTCCGCCTTCAATTCGGGCAAACCCGTCTTTTAAATTTGCACGTCCGGCCCGGATCGATTTAATTTCCGTACCCTTTAACTCAATACCTGCTTCAAAGGTTTCTTCAATTGTAAAATCATGCCGTGCTTTTTTATTTTGAGCGACCAGCTTTCCTTCCGTGCTTGGTGGCTTTGTATCGCCCTTATTTTTCTTTTTTGTCGCCATGTCGCATCGCACTCCGTTTTTCGAGATTCATTCATTCATCATAGCAAAGCCATCTTAAAACCGTCAAATGCCAATGTTTTCGGCTGTAAGAAGTCCGGCTATTATATATATGGATGAAAACATGTAAAGAAAACTTGGCAAAGCCAAGCTTACGGCGCAGGCTGAGCCTTCGTTGTATGTATACCGATTCTTTCAACTATTTATACATTGTTACGGAGCAAAAAGACAGCAAGGCTGCCTGCTGGTAAAGCTTTGCTTCTTTTCAGCTGGCAGCCACTCTTTGATTATTTATTTGCTTTCTTTTTTTTCTTTCCGCCTTTGTTGTTACGTCCTTTCTTTTTTTGACCCTCGTCTTTCTTTTTTTTCTTGCCGCCACCATTTTTGCCAGGTGCCTCTGTATCTTTTGTCCCTTTAATAACCGTTGGTGACTCTTTTTTCTTGCGTTGTTTTCTCGCGGGCATCCCGATAATTTCAAAATCAACCGCACGTTCATCTACATTCACATTAATGACGCGTACGTCAATCTGGTCGCCAATTCGGAACATATTGCCCGTTCTTTCACCAATTAACGCATATTGCTTTTGGTCATAGCTATAATAATCATCGGTTAAATAGCTGACATGTACCAACCCTTCGATTGTATTCTCCAATTCCACAAAAAGGCCAAAGTTGGCAGCACCGCTTACAAATCCAGTGAATTCTTCACCGATTTTATCCTGCATGAATTCAGTTTTCTTCAAGTCATCCACTTCACGCTCAGCATCTACTGCCCGTCGTTCTCGCTCTGAGGAATGTTTGGCAACCTCCGGAAGATTGTCATTCCAGTGGCGCTGCGTTCGTTCGCTCGTATCCCCTTCAACCAAATACGTCCGAATCAAACGATGAACGATTAAGTCCGGATAGCGACGGATGGGTGATGTAAAATGAGTGTAGAAATTAGCGGCCAGGCCAAAATGACCGACGTTGCTTGGGTCATATTTTGCTTGCTGCATCGAACGAAGCATCACGGTACTGATGACAGCTTCTTCTGGTTCACCTTTTACTTCTTCAAGCACTTCCTGAAGCGCACGCGGATGAATGTCATCTGCTTTTCCTTTTACGGCATAACCGAAATTCGTAATGAATTCAAGGAAGTTCTGCAACTTGTCGGCGTCCGGGTCCTCGTGAATACGGTAAATGGCCGGCAGCTTCAACCAATGGAAGTGCTCTGCTACTGTCTCGTTAGCAGCAAGCATAAATTCTTCAATTAACCGCTCCGCTACAGAGCGCTCCCGCAATTTCACATCAGTTGGACGCCCTTCTTCATTTACTTCCACGCCTGCTTCCTTAAAATCAAAATCAATCGCACCGCGGCGCGTACGTTTTTTACGAAGAATCTCAGCAAGCTCAGCCATATCTTCAAAAAACGGCACAAGGTCACGGTATTTTTCCGTGGTTTCTTCATTTTCTCCTTCAAGGATTTCCCGTACTTCTGTATAAGTCATGCGCGCATTGGTGCGAATAACCCCTTCAAAGATGTCATGGCTGACTACATCACCTTCTGGAGAAATCTCCATCGTGCAGGAAAGTACCAAGCGATCTACTTGCGGATTTAAACTGCAGATTCCGTTGGACAGACGGTGAGGGATCATCGGAATCACGCGGTCGACCAAATATACACTTGTTGCCCGCTCATAGGCTTCCTGGTCGATCGGCGAATCTTCTTTTACATAATGAGTGACATCGGCAATGTGCACCCCTAATTTATAATTGCCATTCTCTAGCTTTTCCACTTGAACGGCGTCATCTAAATCCTTTGCATCCGCCCCGTCAATTGTAACGATCCGTTCGTCGCGTAAGTCACGTCTGCGGCTTACTTCACTTTCCTCAATTTCATCGGGGGTATTATTGGCTTGTTCTAATGCTTCTTCGGGAAAATCCCCCGGTAACTCATGCTTATGGATGATCGCTAAAATGTCTGTTCCCGGGTCGTTTTTATGCCCGATTATCGTAACAACCATACCTTCGGCGCTAAAACGACCTTCTGGGAATTTAGTGATTTCAATGATGACTTTATGCCCGTCAACGGCTCCATTTGCTTGGCCTTTCGGGATGAATATATCATTTGCGATGTGCTTATCGTCGGCCTCCACAAAGCCATAATTTTCATAATCGATATAGGTGCCGACCACCCTGGTGGTGCCACGCTCTAGAATACGGACGACTGTGCCTTCCTGGCGCCCACCCTGGGGACCGTCCTGTTTACGAACTAACACAGTATCTTTGTTCATCGCCCCGTTCAGCTCGTTAGGAGGCACAAATACATCTTCGAGGTCTTCTTCCTCCGGTAAGATGAAGGCAAAGCCTTTTTGGTGTGCTTGCACGGTTCCTTTCATTAAATTCATTTTTTCTGGTATCCCGTAGCGATTACTGCGGGTACGAACAATCTTTCCTTCATCTTCAAGTTCATTCAATTGTTTTACCAGGGCACGGAACGACTCGGAACCAGAAGCTTCAAATACTTCCTGCAGTTCTTCAGTAGACAGTGGTTTGACAGCTTCCTCCTTCATATAAGTCACAATTTGCTGTTTCTGGTCTTCATCCATTGCCACATCTCTCCTTTCTGCTATCTATTTCTCATTTTCCCAATCCAATTGTTCTAAAAACTGATAGATATCTTCAAACAGCTGATCCCGTTCCGGGCCATGAGTAATGACGTGCGGCGAATTTTCGTACCATTTTAATTCTTTCTCATCCGAAGCGATTTCCTCATAGATCACATTCGCATTTTCAGGCTTTACCATTTCATCCTTCACGGCCTGTACCACCATTGTGGGGGCATCAATCATATCTAGGCTGTCATATACTTCCTCAATCAATTCATTAATTAGCGAAAGTGTGGTCGTCGGCAGCTGTTTGAATGCTTCCATCTCTTTATGAACTTCTTCTTCGCTTTTATTTTCAAGCTGTTTATATTCTTTTGCGTATTGTAACAAGCCATTATACAAACGATCTTTATTTTCTCTTGTTATGATAGGGGCACACATCGGAACAAGTCCTTTTACTTCATAGGAGACACCCGAACGCAAGGAAAGCAGTCCACCTAAAGAAAGGCCGCAAATAGCAATTTCGTCATACCCTTCATTTTTTAAATGTTGAAACGCTTGATCTACATCGAGCCACCAGTCTTCAGGCCCTGTTTGTAAAATTTCTTCAGGAGGGACGCCATGCCCTTTATACAACGGTGCATGAGTCGTATATCCTCTTTTTTGCAAATATCTTCCCAGCATGCGCACATCGGTAGGTGAACCGGTAAACGCATGCAATAATAAAACAGCTCGTTTTCCTCCTTCAAATGTAAACGGTTTTGGCGGTACCATCTTCATAGTATTTCCCCTCTTTCTTAACTGCTTTCAACGTTGAAATTGTTATTTTTCGCATACTATTATTTTAAAATTGGTTGCTCTATGTTCTCTATTCGCTGCAAACGCAGAGAGCGTTTTAAAATCAAGCCATGTTCGCAGCAAATGTTGCAGCTAGGTAGAAAAACGTTATGATATCGAGTTGCTCACACCGCTCGGTATACCGGTTGCCGACAGCATATATACAAGCTGATAAGTAGCAACTCTCTTCTGCCCGAGCTTTACTGGAAACCTCTAACACGGACAGTTGAAGACCTTGCAGAGCCGGAGTTCCCGAGGAGGTTACAGTGAATCTGCGACTACGAAGACACAGCGAGGTCAAACGAAGTGAAGATCAAGCTGATGTCCTCCTTTGTCTGCAATGAAAACGTCGGCCTAGAGCTAAGAACTGAATACACATATTGAATACTTACATAACGAGCGAAGAACCTGTGAACAGTTTTGCAACGTTAGTGATCTTTTATTCTTTCATTGTGAACCTGTGGTTTTAATCCCAACATCCTCTGCTGAAGACGTGGAAGTAGAGGCAGAGCTCATAACTTGTCGCGCAATGGTGAAAGAGTATTCACCTTCTAGTCTTCCCGTTCCCTGCTTTCTTCAACCTTCTTTGCTCCTATTCCCCCAGAAACGAACAAAAAGCAGCGGATTATCCGCTGCTTACGTATTGCTACAGAGACTTGCGTGTCTGTTCGCTTCACTTTTGTCCGTTACAAGAAATAAGCAAGTGCAATGGTCACAAGGAAGAACAAAACAGCAAGTACAACCGTAGCTCGGCTCAAAAAGGCTTCCACACCTCTTGCTTTTTGTTTCCCCATAAGCTGTTCAGCACCGCCGGAAATAGCTCCGGACAGTCCTGCACTGCGGCCTGATTGCAACAATACTACGGTAATTAGCCCCAAGCTAATAAGAATAAGTAGTACAAACAAGGCGGATTCCAATGCGTGACACCTCCAAGTACATTTACCACCATGGATAATTTACCATACATATGAAAGGGAATCAATTGTATCTTTTGCATATGTGCTTATGCATATACGTATATAAGCTTTTGACCAGCTGCTGAAGGCAATAAAGAAAACTTGGCAAAGCCATGCCTACGTTGCACGTATACCGTTCCCTTCAACTATTTATACATTCTTGCGGTGAAAAATAACGGCAGCCCCCACTATGAGAGGTGCTGCCGCTCAATAAGATATTTCTCTTTATTTGCTTAAGTTATAAAAGGCATTTTTCCCTTCAAATACATCAACGCCCTGTAATTCATCATAAATACGCAAGAGTTGATTGTACTTAGCCACACGGTCTGTTCTTGAAGGAGCTCCAGTTTTAATCTGGCCAGTGTTTGCAGCCACGGCGATATCAGCAATGGTTGCATCTTCTGTTTCGCCGGAACGGTGGGAAATAACTGCTGTATAGCCTGCACGCTTAGCCATTTCGATCGCGTCAAATGTTTCTGTCAAAGTACCAATCTGGTTCACTTTGATTAAGATGGAATTTCCAATCCCTTCGGAAATTCCGCGAGAAAGTTTATCCGTATTAGTAACGAACAAATCGTCTCCTACCAATTGTACTTTATCACCGATCGCTTCAGTAAGCTTCTTCCAGCCTTCCCAGTCGTTTTCATCAAGCCCGTCTTCAATCGAAACAATTGGGTACTTTTCTACTAAGTCTTGATAGAAAGCGATCATTTCATCTACAGTCTTAACAACGCCTTCGCCTTTCAAGTTATATTTGCCATCTTCATAAAACTCCGATGCAGCTGCGTCCATGGCAAGTACAACTTCTTCGTCCGGCTTGTAGCCTGCTTTTTCAATTGCTTCAATAATAGTAGAGAGTGCTTCTTCGTTTGAACCGAGATTTGGTGCAAAGCCGCCTTCGTCCCCTACTGCTGTGTTATGGCCTTTGTCTTTCAATACCTTTTTCAAGTTATGGAAAATCTCAGTTCCCATTCGCATTGCTTCTGGGAAGCTTTGCGCGCCTACTGGCATAATCATAAATTCTTGAATGTCCACACTGTTATCGGCATGCTCGCCGCCATTCAAGATGTTCATCATCGGTACTGGAAGCGTCTTAGCATTAAAGCCACCCAAATACTGGAACAAGTTTGTATCTTGTTCTTGAGCAGCTGCATATGCGCAAGCCATAGAAACTCCAAGAATAGCGTTAGCACCGAGATTTGCTTTATTATCGGTGCCGTCCAAGTCAATTAACACGTGGTCGATGATTGTTTGTTCGGTGATATCCAAACCAACTAGTTCAGGCGCAATCGTTTCATTTACGTTGTCTACTGCTTTTAGTACACCTTTGCCCATGAAACGCTCGCCACCATCACGTAGTTCAACCGCTTCATGTTCACCAGTTGAAGCGCCGCTTGGAACAAGTGCTCGTCCAATGAAGCCTTCTTCTGTCATTACTTCCACTTCTACTGTCGGGTTACCGCGGGAATCAAGAACTTCGCGTGCGTACACATCTGAAATCATACTCATTAATATCTCTCCTTATTTTGCAATGAATTTATTGTCGCCTTGGAAACGTCCAAGCTTATTTTAACAAAGAATCGCCTGTCATATCTTCAGGTTTTTCTATCTCAAGCAAATCCAGCACAGTTGGGGCTAAATCGGCCAAAATACCCCCGTCACGAAGCTTGCCGCCTTCTTTTGTCACAATGACGGGAACAGGATTTGTAGTGTGCGCTGTCATCGGCTTATCTTCTGTGGTGATGACTTCATCAGCATTCCCGTGATCAGCTGTGATCACAGCTGCGCCGCCTTTAGCTTCAATGGCTCCCACAATTTTCCCTAGACACTCATCAACCACTTCTACAGCTTTTTTTGTAGGATCAAGCAAGCCAGAGTGACCGACCATATCAGGGTTGGCAAAGTTTAATACAATGCAATCGTGCTTATCAGCTGCCAATTCAGTCAGCAGGGCATCAGTTACTTCATAAGCACTCATTTCTGGCTTCAAATCATAAGTCGCTACCTTAGGGGAGTCGATAAGAATGCGAGATTCGCCAGGGTATTCTTCCTCCTGTCCTCCATTGAAAAAGAAGGTTACATGCGGATATTTTTCCGTTTCTGCTATTCTAAGCTGTTTAGCGCCTGCTTTTGATAATGTTTCACCCATCGTATTTTTCATATCCATCGGCGGATAAGCCACTTCACATGGAATGGCATCACTGTAAGCTGTCATCGATACGTACAGAAGATTGTCCGGATACTCACTCCCAAGCTCAAACTCGTCAAATGAAGAGTCCGTAAATACTTTCGAAAGTTGAATCGCACGATCGGGACGGAAATTAAAGAAAACCACAGCATCATTATCTTTGACAGTTGCAATTGGCTCGTCTTTATCATCTGTTATAACCGCCGGCAGCAGAAACTCATCATTGATTTCGTTTTTATAGGAAGCTTCAACGGCTTCAACTGGATCACGAAATGTTTCTCCTTCTCCTTTTACAAGCGCATTATATGACTTTTCTACACGTTCCCAGCGATTATCACGGTCCATAGCGTAATAACGACCATGGATGGTGGCCATTTCCCCCACGCCTTTTTCTTCCATAACCTCTTGTAATTGCTGAAGATACGTATTCGCCGTGGTCGGCCCCACATCGCGTCCATCTAAAAAGCCGTGCACATATACCCGGTTCACTTTTTTACGACGTGCTAGTTCTAATAAAGCAATAAGGTGATTAATATGGCTGTGTACCCCGCCATCAGAAAGCAGTCCGTAAATGTGGAGAGCACTGTCATTTTTATCAACATGGTCGATCGCCTTTAAGAAGGCAGGATTATCATAAAACGTACCTTCTTCGATTCCTTTGTTGATTAATGTAAGGTTTTGATAAACGGTCCGGCCCGCTCCAATATTTAAGTGACCGACTTCAGAATTGCCCATCTGCCCTTTTGGAAGACCGACAGCTTCGCCGCATGCTTCTAGCTGGCTATGGGGATATTGATTCCAGTACCGATCAAAATTTGGCGTATGAGCTTGTTCGACTGCGTTCCCTTTCTCCTCATCACGAAGAGCATACCCATCCAAAATGATCAATGCTACCGGTTTTTTACTCATGATGAAGCCTCCGCTAATTTAATGAAATCATCTGGCTTTAAGCTTGCTCCTCCTACCAGTGCTCCATCAATATTTTCTTTCGCCATATAGCCGTCAATATTTTCAGGCTTTACACTGCCGCCATATTGAATTCGCATCGCTTCAGCTACGTCAGTTGAAAAGAGGCTGCTAAGTACGCTGCGAATCTGACCGCATGTTTCATCTGCATCTTCTGCAGTTGAAGACTTTCCAGTGCCTATTGCCCAAATCGGTTCATAGGCAATGACAACTTGCTTAGCCTGTTCGTGACTCAACTCTTTAAGTCCCTCTTCTACTTGTCGCTTAACCACAAGTTCCGTCTCTCCGTTTTCACGTTCAGCATCTGATTCTCCGACACAAACGATTGGTGTTATGCCATGAGAAAGCGCAGCATGAACTTTTTCATTAACTGTTTGGTCTGTCTCATTGAACATTTCCCGACGCTCAGAGTGACCGATGATGGCAAGTTGAATGCCTAAGTCAGCAAGAACTAACGGACTGATTTCGCCAGTAAAAGCGCCGCTGTCTTCAAAATGCATATTTTGAGCTCCCACTTGAAGGTCTGAGGAACCTGCTGCATCTTTCATGTCTTTAAGAAATAGCGCAGGAGCACACACTGCTGTTTCAACTTGGTCGTGCGATGGAAGCTGGCCGCTTACTTCTTTTACAAATGCCAGAGCTTCCTCATGAGTTTTGTTCATCTTCCAGTTACCTGCAATAAATGGTTTACGCATCTTGCTTCACCTCTTTGGTTAAATTTCAGCCGGACCGTTACGAAATAACGTTTATTTATCGCTTAATACGACAACTCCAGGTAATTCTTTACCTTCCATAAATTCAAGCGAAGCACCGCCGCCGGTGGAAATATGGCTCATTTTGTCAGCCAGGCCAAACTTCTCCGCTGCTGCGGCTGAATCTCCGCCGCCAATGACAGAATATGTGGTCGAGCTTTCTGCAAGGGCAGTTGCCACGCCTTTTGTACCTTGGGCGAAGGTGTCCAGTTCAAATACGCCCATTGGTCCATTCCAGATGACGAGCTTTGAGTCTTGAATCAATTTGGTATAAGTCTTAACTGTTTCCGTTCCAATGTCCAAAGCTTCCCAATCAGCTGGAATTTCTTCAATTGGAACAATTTTTGTGTTAACATCCTCGCCAAAATCATCCGCCACGACTACGTCCTGCGGCATATGGAAAGAAACACCTTTTTCTTCAGCCTTTTGCATATACTCGCGCGCAAGTTCGATTTTATCTTCTTCTAGCAAGGACTTCCCGATTTCATAGCCTTTTGCTTTCACAAATGTATAAGCAAGACCGCCGCCAATAATTAAATGATCGACCTTGTCCAATAAGTGATCGATGACGCCGATTTTATCTTTTACTTTTGCCCCGCCAATAATAGCTGTAAATGGGCGTTCCGGATCTTCTAGCGCTTGGCCTAATACTTCAAGCTCTTTTTCCAAAAGAAGGCCGGCAGCTGAAGGCAAGTGGTGGGCAATCCCTTCGGTTGAAGCATGAGCACGGTGAGCAGCTCCAAACGCATCATTTACATAAATATCTGCCAACTCGGCAAACTGTTTAGCCAATTCCGGATCATTCTTTTCTTCGCCCGCCTCAAAGCGAACATTTTCAAGCAGAAGAACTTCCCCTTCAATCATGCTGTTAACAGCTTGAGTGACTTCCTCTCCTACCACACTGTCTACTTTCTTTACATCTTTATTTAATAAAGCGCCTAAGCGGACAGCAACTGGTCCTAAACGTAATTCAGGGTGTGCTTCCCCTTTAGGGCGCCCCAAATGGCTGGCTAATATTACTTTAGCTCCAGCTTTCACCAAGTAATCAATCGTAGGAAGGGCAGCTCGGATTCGTGTATCATCGTTGACCTTCCCTTCGGACATCGGCACATTAAAATCAACCCGGCAAAAGACAGTTTTTCCGGACAGTTCAAGATCTTTCACACTCTTTTTATTCATGAAAGTTCCTCCTTATTAACAGACAATATAGCTCATTCGGTTATTGGCGAGCTATGCTCCCCTACCATGATTCCCGTTTCAAGCAGAACTCTATCCTCTGATTACTCATGTTTAACCTGAAAGTATCTGAAAGTAAGTATAATAAATAAGTGAAATGCAGGAGCGGCCGCTGCTCGTTAGACCATGTTAGCTTCTGTTGCCCAGGCCAGCTCGCTCATTTCTTAATTAATGATATCTCTTAAAGAAAACTTGGCAAAGCCATGCCTACGGCGTAGGCTGCTCCTTCGTTTCCTTCAACGATTTATACATTCTTACGGTGTAAAAAAGGGAGAAAGAAAAGCTCACCTTTCTTCCCCCTTGTTTATTTTTGTAGCTTATATGGTTTTATTAGCCCTGTTTCGCCATGTATGCGACAAGGTCAATAACACGGCTGGAGTAACCGTACTCGTTATCATACCAAGAAATAGCTTTTACCATGTTGCCTTCCATAACCATGGTAGAAGCAGCATCCACGGAAGAAGAATGAGCATCACCGTTGTAATCGGAAGAAACAAGCTCTTCGTCCGTGTAACCAAGAACGCCGCTCAATTCACCTTCAGCTGCTTCTTTAAGTGCTGCGTTTACTTCTTCAACAGTCACTTCTTTTTCAAGCTCAGCAGTGAGGTCTACAAGAGAAACGTTTGGCGTTGGTACACGCATTGCGCTTCCGTTTAATTTGCCTTCAAGCTCAGGAAGAACAAGAGCAACGGCTTTAGCAGCACCAGTTGATGTTGGAATAATGTTTTCTGCCGCTGCACGCGCACGACGATAATCTTTGTGCGGCAGGTCAAGGATTTGCTGGTCGTTCGTGTAAGAATGCACAGTAGTCATAAGACCGCGCTTCAAGCCGAACGCATCATGCAGTGCTTTTGCAAGTGGTGCCAAGCAGTTCGTTGTACAAGAAGCGTTAGAAACGACATCATGCTCGGAAGCGTTGTAGTCTTCATGGTTAACACCCATTACAAACGTACCGTCTACGCCATTACCAGGTGCAGAGATAACAACTTTCTTCGCTCCGCCTTCGATGTGTTTTGCAGCATCTTCTCGCTTAGTGAAACGGCCAGTTGATTCAACAACGTATTCTACGCCGAGGTCAGCCCAGCCAATTTGGGCAGGATCTTTTTCTGCGGTAACTTTAATTGTCTTGCCGCCGACAATTAAATCTTCGCCGTCCACTTTCACTTCTTGGTCAATACCGCCGTGAACGGAATCATACTTCAAAAGGTGCGCAAGCATGTCTGCGTCTGTCAAATCGTTTACTGCTACAACTTCTACATCGTCATTAAGAAGAGAAGCACGAAATACTAGTCGACCAATTCGTCCAAAACCATTAATTCCTACTTTTGTTGCCATGTGTAACTCCTCCTTAGTTAGTTAAAGCTTTTCTTCCTCTGCTATTGAGGTGTAAGCCTAAGCGCTATTTGATGCCTCCAGAACGACCTTGTTCTATAACTGCGCGGGCCGCTCCTTCATCAGTGATCAATATATCGCTTGGACGATAACTCATGTATGCAGCGATAGCTTCTGCTTTTGATGAACCTCCTGCAACTGTCACTACCATTTGTTGGTTGGTAAGGTCATCCAGCTGCAACCCAATCGTTTCTTCTTTGTGTACGATTGAACCTTCGCGGTTAAAATAATAACCAAAAGCTTCTGCTACTGCTTCTTCTTTCTTTAAATAATTCATTGTTTCCGCTTTTGTCCCTCTACGGCCAGCCATGGTTTCAGCTTCTCCAACGCCGTGGATGACCATGCGCGGATGGCGGATTAAATCGAGTAGTTCTTTTATACCCGGCTCATGCTGCAGTGAATCTCTTGCTTCAGTACTTAGCTGGTCCGGCACATGAAGCAGCCTGTAGTTGGCCCGGGCTCTTCTTGCCATCTCTGAACTGACTGTATTTGACTGCAGGTCGACATTTTCTCCTAGGCCTCCACGGGCCGGTACAAATGTTACATCTCTTAACCGTTCTTCCAGCTGCATCATTTCAGCCACAGAAGCTAAAGTAGTACCCCCGGCAAGCGCAACGACGTCACCCGGAAAAAGGCGCTCCACCATTTCCTGAATACAAGCTCGCCCCAGCTCTCGTTTGACCCATTCTTCGTTATCACTATTACCAGCTACTACAATGACTAGTCGAACACGAAGCACTCTGCTCACTTCGTTTTCTAAACTTGCCAAGCCCGAAGCGGACTTTACGACTTCTTCTAGTGCCTCTAACACACGTTCTCCTTCTTCACTTAGCGTCATTCCAGCGGCGTGAACGTGTACAAGGTCTTGCTTTTTCATAAAAGTCACTTCATTACGAAGAACGCGTTCTGAAAGCTCAAGGCTCTGAGCCAGGGTACGCCTCCCTACAGGCTGCATGACACGGACATATTGTAAAATGCGATAACGCTGGCCCATTACCTCTAACATGTCGGGAACAAGCTTTTTTTGCCATTCAATGGTCTTTCTCATCAGATCACCCATTATCGGGATCATCATTGTCCCGGATAGACTTTTTGCGTCCCGCTTAATTCACAAAAGCTCAATTTAACTTTATCTAAAATATAGCAAATCTCTTCAAAAATCACAAGCAAAAAAGAAGAGCTTACTTCAACACCTTGCTCATATCCTTTTCAAAAGCAAAGCAGCTTTATACAGCGATAAAGCAACCTTGGCAAAGGGGCTGTCTCAAAAGCCTTTATAAAGCATTAAAAAATGGAGCGGGCGTGTAGTCTCCCCCTCCGCTTGAACAGTGACATGCTCTCGGGCGCAGTCTCGTCCTTCCTTTGCGCAGGGACGAGAAGAGAGTGCGGCGTAGCGCGTTTCCCCCTCCTGTATTTGCGATATGGAACGGCGCAAACGGGATCACCAAGATTTTATATGATTACTAGAAAAAGATGCTGCCCTTTGGACAGCACCCTTAGTTGCACGTATACCGTCTCCTTCAACTATTTATACATTCTTACGGTGTTAAAAAGCTCCCACTTCCCTTATAGGGAAATGAGAGCTTCTTGGTCAGTCAAAACGTTTTCGTTTCGACGAGGAAGGAATGCTTAAAGCATCGCGGTATTTAGCAATCGCCCGCCTTGAAACATTGATCTGTTGATCTTCTTTAAGCTTTTGCACTATTTTTTGGTCTGATAAAGGCTTTCGTTTATCTTCCGCTTCGACATAGGATTCAATCCAAGACTTAATCACCGCTGATGATGTTTGTTCACCATTTTGATTATGTTCCACGGAGGAAGAAAAAAAGTCCTTTAACTCAAACAGACCTCGCGGCGTCTGTACATACTTATGAGTCGTCGCCCGGGAAACAGTTGATTCATGAACCTCCGCTTTTTCAGCAATGTCTTTTAACGTCAGCGGCTTTAGATAAGCCGCTCCTTTTTCAAAGAATTCAACCTGACAAGCTACAATCTCCTCTGTCACCCGCTGCAATGTTTGTTGGCGCTGGTCAATGCTTTTTAAAAGCCAGGTTAGCTGTTTGTATTTCTTAGCTGCATAGTCAAATGCATCGCTGTCACTTGCTTGCTGAAGCAGCTTACGGTAATGGCGGTTCATGCGAATACGAGGCAAGGAGCTGTCGTTTAAATATACGGACCATTCCCCTTCAATGTATTCTACATGGACATCAGGTACGAGATGGCCGGGGGAATCAACGCCGTAATTGCACACAGGACGAGGCTCGAGCGTTTGAATAAAATCATGCGCCTGCTGTATGCGTTCAAGCGATACTTCCTGCGCTTTAGCTATCTGCTTCCACTTTCTTGACGCTAAATCTTCAAGGTGATGTTGAATCAACGTCTCTGCTAACGGATCAGCATCTTGTCTGCGGGCAAGCTGAAGAAGAAGACATTCCTGCACAGTTCGCGCTCCTATCCCGGCAGGTTCTAAACACTGAATAAATCGAACCGCTTCTTCTATTTCCGCAGCGCTTGCATTTAATTCATCTGCCGCTTCCTCTCCATCAATCTTAAGATAACCATCGTCGCCTACATGCCTGGCAATATACATATAGAGAACTCTTTTATCATCCGAGACATTCTGTTCTCGAATTTGTTGGACAAGCTCTTCGACAATACTTTTGGACTGGTTGCTTATCGTTTCAAAAATCGATCGCTCTTCCTGCTCTTCTTGTTCCTGTGTCTGAACTTCTTCGTCATTCCAAATGACTGGAGAGCTAAATGCCATTTCCGGGTCAACAGTAGGCTCTTGCTTTTCAATCTCCATTAAGGGATTTTCCAATGACATCTCATCAATATAGTCTTGGAGCTCCGTCGTAGAATATTGTAAAAGAGAAATCGCTTGTCTTAACTCCTGAGTCATGACTAACTTCAAAGTTTGTTTTTGCAAGAGGTTCATTTCCATATTCATCATACGATCACCTCCCCCTTCATAGATGGTCTGGACTATTATTAAACTATTTTGATTTTTGAAAAATATAAGTTGAAAAGAGGTCGACTCTCTATTTAATTTTAGGCTTGGTTGGTGGTTCTTCTGCCTCCATCCATTTCAATTCGAATTCCAGTGCATGTTTTTTTCCTTTTTGAACGTACTCAATATCTAGCTCTACCATCTCTGCGGGGGAAATGCTCACCTCTTCTGTTCCTTGAACAAAAGTACAAGAACCATCTGTCCGCAACTTAGCAGCTAACTGTTCAAAAAGCTCAGCCGCATCATGCAACTGCCGCCTTTCCTCATAGTCGATGTGCACAGTTTGTTCGAGACGATCTTGCCCAAACATGCAAAACCTCCTTTATGAAAATGGAGAGCTTCTTATAAAATAAAGCGTTTTCTATATTATATCTTACTTTCCCAATGAGCACTAGACTATGATTCAAAACGTTTGAGGGAAGAACAAAAAGGATATGATAACTGTGGAAAGAAAAGCGGAAAGCAGCGTTCAGGGGCTTCAAGCATAAGACGGGCGGCGCCAAAGTCGCTCTTTGACTTTGAAGGCCAATGGCTTATGACCTCGAGCCCTGATTTGTACTTACTTAAACAAAAGTACCTGATAGTAATGGTAACCGACATCTTTTCCGTTATTTGCGGGCAACCCTTGTATTTTTGCTCGTTTCAGGCAAAATAGCGGAACTCATGGCCGTAAACTTAATGAGCTGGCCACTGAAAGGAAGAGCGAGCCCATGACAACATAAAGCAGGAGAAAGCGAAGAAGACAACGAAAGATAGTGCAAAGGAAGAAATGATTTGACCATCATTGACCTTTTAAGTTATGATAAAATCAGTTAACGTTGTAGAACGTTTTCGGCTGTGCCAACATCGTATGCCAGCCTTAAGCTGATGAATGATCAAAGGAGGAAAAACATATGCAACTTATCCCAACAGTTATTGAACAAACGAACCGCGGAGAACGAGCGTATGACATTTATTCGCGCTTGTTAAAAGACCGTATTATTATGCTCGGTTCAGGAATTGATGACAACGTGGCAAACACGGTTGTCGCTCAGCTTCTTTTCTTAGCAGCAGAAGACCCAGATAAAGATATTTCTCTTTACATTAACAGCCCAGGCGGCTCAATTACAGCGGGTATGGCAATCTATGATACCATGCAGCACATTTCGCCAAAAGTTTCGACCATTTGCGTCGGCATGGCTGCCTCCATGGGAGCTTTCCTTTTAACTGCAGGCGAACCTGGCAAGCGTTTTGCTCTTCCTAATAGTGAAGTGATGATTCACCAGCCGTTGGGTGGAACTCAAGGCCAAGCTTCTGATATTGAAATTCATGCAAAACGCATTATTGAAATGCGGGAAAAACTTAACACC
Organism: Salsuginibacillus kocurii DSM 18087; assembly: GCF_000377705.1. Classification (GTDB taxonomy): domain Bacteria; phylum Bacillota; class Bacilli; order Bacillales; family Marinococcaceae; genus Salsuginibacillus; species Salsuginibacillus kocurii. Next base: position 642,356 of record NZ_KB898623.1, read on the forward strand.
ATTCTATCAGAGCGTACCGGCCAGCCACTTGAAACGATCCAGCGTGACACAGACCGTGATCATTTCATGTCTGCGGAAGAATCAAAGAACTACGGCCTGATCGACGAAGTTCTTTATAAAACAAACGAAAGTTCCTCCTAAAAATAATAAAACAAGCCGCCTTCGCTGATTTTCAGCATTGCGGCTTGTTTTATTTGTGCTAACGAAAAATGGCCTCGAGGCACATCTACTCTTCTTGTTCGATAAAAGAAGCGAGTGTTTCTACAGCGTCCTCAGCATCATTTCCATCTGCCTGAATTGTAATCTCCGTGCCGGTGCGGATAGCGAGACTCATGATTCCCATAATACTTTTGGCATTGGCTTTTTTCTCTTCACGAATAATATGAATGGTTGACTGGTACCGGTTCGCTTCTTGCACAAATAAAGCAGCCGGGCGAGCTTGCAAACCAGTTTTTAATTGTACAGTAGCTGTTTTTTCTGCCACTTCGTTCATCCTCCTCCGATCATTCCAATATGCTTATGGTATATCGATCTCTGTCCATTCACCATTTCTAATTTTTTCGGCTAATTGATCAATTTTACGCAGACGGTGATTCACCCCAGACTTACTAACCTTACCGCTTGGCACCATTTCACCAAGCTCTTTTAAAGTAATATCTTGATGCTGGACTCGTAGTTCTGCAATTTCTCTGACTTTGTCCGGCACCTGTTCTAAGCCAAGGTGCTCACGCACAAGCTCGATATTTTCTACTTGGCGCATTGCAGCTCCTACGGTTTTATTAAGATTAGCCGTCTCACAATTAACCAACCGGTTCACGGAATTCCGCATATCTTTTTTGATTCTGACATCTTCAAAATAAAGCAAAGCTTGATGAGCACCGACAATATTCAAAAACTCACTAATCTGTTCACTTTCCTTAATGTAAATAATAAAGCCTTTTTTTCGTTCTAGTGTTTTCGGCTGCAATGAAAAGGCATTCATTAAATCAGCAAGTGAACGATTATGTTCTTCATATAACGAAAAAACCTCAAGGTGATAAGACGAAGTTTCTGGGTGATTGATAGACCCTCCTGCTAAAAACGCTCCTCTTAAGTATGCACGTTTGCAGCAATCATCTTCTATAATTCCTCCATCAATGGCTCGAGTAAACGTAAACCCTTCCTGCATAATACCCAAGTTCGCCAAAAGTCGTTCGCCTTCCTGCGAAATTCGCACTAAATATACATTATTTTTTTTAAGGCGCATTTTTTTACGCACGATCAATTCTACCGAAATCTCCTCATAGCAGCGCTTCATTAATGTATAAAACCTCCGGGCAATCGCTGCATTTTCTGTGGATACGTCCAGCGAAAACGCGCCCGAACTAAATGATAAGCTGCCGTTCATTCTCATTAGAGCTGCTAATTCTGCACGTGCACAACACGAGTCTACTTCAAGTTGTGTTAATTCTTTTTTTGTCATAGCCGCAAAGGATGACATGGCCCTTCACCACCTTTTTATAAAAAGCTGCCGCGTTTACATTTGCGCTAGCAGCGAATGCGCTACCTTTTTGGCATCATGACGTAGTGTTCCTTCAAAATGTTGAACAAAAACATCCTGAATCAAATGGATACCAGCTTGTTCCAAGCGCTCCCGGTCACAATCTACGGGTTCTGACCCTTCTGATTGATATCTCGCTAAAGTCGCAGCTGGAATATTACTTGAATCTACCAATACTTTTTGAATCAAGCCTTCTCCGACATGGTCATGAATGCCTTTTACATGATCATAAACTGAATAACCATCTGTTTCACCAGCCTGGGTCATCACATTTGATATATAGATTGTCGGAGCTGAAGAAGCACGAATAGCATCTGTAATACCTGGGACCAGAAGATTCGGCAAAATACTTGTATACAAGCTTCCCGGCCCTATTACAATTAAATCTGCTTCCTGCACCGCTTCAATACTTTCAGCGAGAGGTTCTACATAATTGGGTTGCAATCTCACACGATGAATACGTTTGTTGGCTTTTGGGATCTGAGATTCACCCTTAACAATTGATCCATCCTCCATCACCGCTTGAAGATGAATACTTTGATTGGATGCCGGCAGCACTCGTCCTCGGACATTGAGCACCGCCGAAATCTCACTAATCCCTCTGGCAAAATCCCCTGTAATGGAGGTCATCCCTGCCAATAATAAATTCCCGAGCGAATGACCGTTCAAGCCGGTGCCATTTTCAAACCGATGCTGAAACAGTTCTTCAATCATCGGTTCCACTTCTGCCAAAGCTACTAATACGTTACGTACATCACCAGGCGGAGGAATCGCCAATTCTTCTCTTAACCTGCCGGAGCTGCCTCCATCGTCTGCCACGGTTACAATTGCTGATATGTCAATAGGGAGCGTTTTCATGCCACGAAGCAACACGGATAGGCCTGTGCCGCCGCCTATTGCTACAACTTTCGCCTGTTCCACGTTATAAACCCTTCCCATTCGGAATATCGCGATGTGTCGTTTGCACGCGGTATTCGTCTTCAAATGTAGTAGCTAATGTTTCTGCAAGGGTTATCGAACGATGCTTGCCGCCTGTACAGCCAATGGCGATGACAACCTGGCTTTTTCCTTCTTCTTTAAAACGAGGAATCATGAACTTTAATAAATCCGTGACTTTTTCTAAAAATTCCTTTGTTTCTCCCCATTTTAACACATACGTAGAGACATCTTCGCTTAACCCCGTCTTTGGTTGCAACGTGTCAATGTAATGTGGATTTGGCAAAAAACGCACGTCAAAAACAAGATCAGCATCAATCGGAATGCCGTGCTTAAAGCCAAATGACATCATATTTACGGTAAACACTTCCTGGTCAGGAGTAGCGAAGTGCTTTGTAATTTCTTCACGAAGCTGGCGCGGGGACATATTGGTCGTATCAATCCGGTGCCGCGCCCGTCCTTTCATCTCTTCTAGCATTTCTCTCTCTTGTAAAATACCATCAAGCGGAAGACCTTCAGGTGCAAGCGGATGAGACCTTCTTGTTTCTTTATAACGCTGCACTAGTTTCTTATCAGCAGCATCTAAAAACAAAATATGAGCAGTCAAGTTATCTCGTTCAGACAAAGAGCCAACCGAAGCAAATAATTGATCAAAAAACTCCCGCCCACGCAAATCCATAACGAGCGCTATTCGTCTCGTTGAATTCCTGGTCGCTTCCATCAAGTCCAAAAATTTTGGCAGCAACGCAGGGGGCAAATTATCGACACAAAAGTACCCTAAATCTTCAAAGCTCTGCATGGCGACAGTTTTTCCTGCTCCCGACATCCCAGTAATGATGACAACATGAATTTCCTTATCTGGCATGGCACTCTTCCCCCTCTTCAAGTCCGGCTAAGCTATGAACGAACCTCTCCATTAAAACCGTCATTCTCCAGCCGGTAATTTAATAGCTCATATTCTTCTGTATATTCAAACGTACCGTACAACACACCCTCATGATGCAAAATGTGTTCAAAAATAAAACGATCTCCCTTTGCCATAGGAAGCTGGTTCGTCTCATCTATTGTTTTCCAAGCGAGGTCTCCTTCAGGAGAAGTTGTTAAGAGCTCTCCTTCATGAGATGAAGCTTCAAATGTAAACATCATCCATTCCGAAATGACCTCTTCTTCCCGTTTTACCAATACGGTAAAAATCCCGCGGATACGAACCTGCTTAACCTTTAGTCCGGTTTCTTCTCGAAATTCTCTAATCGCCGCTTCCCGAACTGACTCCCCAGATTCCATCTTCCCGCCTGGGGCTACCCACCAGCCGCGGCTTGGCTTCTGCAGCACGAGTACATGGTCGCCCTCGACAAGTAGACAATTTGTTATTCTCTGCATTTCGATCACCTCATTACCTATACCATCTTAAGTATACAAGGTTCATTCTTCTCTCACAACGATGAGGTATTTTTTGGTATTTATAATAGCTAACTTAGTAAAAAGAAACGTTATTCACTGCTTTAGACGTTGAGCTGAGGCTATTCCGCTTGACTGCTTTCGCCACCATATTGTTTTTGGGAAAAAACGCATGACAGCTACCTCAACAGGAAAACGGTATGAACCACTGAAAAACTGCTAATGTTTTGAGAATCGGTTTTTGATGATCCGAGCGTGAGCTTTCGGGACGCCGCTTCAAGTGTCGGCGCTGGCAAAGAAGACACATCGACCTCAAACGAAGTGAAAATGAAGCCGATGTCAACCATTCGTGCATGTGGTGAAAGCATCAGCCTGCAACGAATTCAAAGAGTACCACTCTATTAGAAAATACTTTTCCCTTTCTATACAAAAAAAGAGCGCAGGAAAATCCTGCGCTGCTCAAAAAATATATGAAAAGGGGGTCAATTGATCTAACTTTAGTTTAACGTGTACACATTTCGCTCGCGTTACAATGGCGTTAAAACCGATTAACGTTTCAGCCCCTGTTTCTTTACATTCTTTACGCTTTGGATTCAACCTTTTCTTTCAATTCTTCCACATACTGCTGAGCCGTTTGCGCAGCAATGCTTCCATCCCCTGTCGCCGTTACAATTTGGCGCAGTGTTTTTTCACGAATATCACCAGCTGCATAAATCCCTGGAATATTCGTTTCCATATCCGAATTTGTTTCGATATATCCTTCTTCATTGGTAATCCCAAGATCTTTAACGGCATTATTTAACGGGAGCATGCCGATATAAACGAAGACACCTTCTGTTTCAAAGTCATACTCTTCTTCCGTTTTAACATTCTTAAGGGAAACGCTGCCGACCTTGCCGTCTTTTTCATTGATTTTATCAACGACAGTATCCCAGATAAAATCAATTTTATCGTTCACAAAAGCCCGTTGCTGTAAAATCTTTTGCGCGCGCAATTCATCACGGCGGTGGATCACAGTAACTTTTGAGGCAAAACGCGTCAAATATACAGCTTCTTCTACGGCAGAATCTCCTCCGCCAACTACTACGATTTCTTTATCGCGGAAAAAAGCACCGTCACAAACTGCACAATAGGAAACGCCGCGGCCACCGAGTTCTTTCTCCCCCGTAACACCAAGGGCCTTATATTCTGCACCCGTCGTTACAATGACCGCTCGGGCTTTATATTCTTTATCACCTGCAGTGACGAGTTTATAATCACCTTTATCTTCGATGGATTTCACATCGCCAAAACCGTACTCTGCGCCAAACCGCTGCGCATGCTCAAACATTTTTGTAGACAAGTCAGGTCCGAGAATGTGGTCAAAACCCGGATAGTTTTCTACATCTTCTGTATTAGCCATCTGGCCTCCTGGCATACCACGTTCAAGCATGAGAGTACTCATCTCAGCCCGTGACGTATAAACGGCCGCAGTCATTCCAGCTGGACCAGCTCCTGCTATAATAATGTCGTACATGTTTTCTTCTGTCATCGCTTTTATTCACTCCTCATTCAAGCGTCCTTCTTATCAAGTAGGGATAACTTATATATCTATAATTATCATAATCAAACCCGGGTGCCAACGTCCATTAACTTGCTCACAGATTCCCATATTTATTGTGGGTTAAATCACATCGGACGTCACCCGAAGATAAGAGTCCTTCATTTTCTTTTTCAACTAACAATTCAGCAGCGGAATGCCCCATATCTTTTGCCTGCTCAAATCGATTTCGGGCTAATCTATACTCACCTACATGAAACGCACATACCCCTGCCCGAAAGAATATTTCAGCATCCACTTCATGCTGCTGCTTTACTAAATACACATACCAGTGGTGCGCTCTCTCATAAGAGCCTAAAGCGCATAATACATCGGCAAGTTTGCGAGCATGGCCACGATCTATCGGAACTACGCTTTTGAGACTTTCAAGCAGTTCATCTCTTGCTTCAAAGCGGCCCAATTCATCCAGATAAAGAGCCAGTTGGCACATTGCAGGAAGATACGATTCTTCGGCCAAGAGCTCCTTTAAAAAAACGATGGCTTCATCTGTCCGATTTTGGGCATGCAATAGTTCAGCTCGTTTCGTATAGGCTGACCAAAAGTTTGGATAATCAACCATAATTCCATCAAGCAAATGAGCAGCTTTTTCAAAATACTCATCATTCATATATCGACAAGCCCGCTCATAATTAATGATTAACTCATCATCAGAAGAATTTATATCCTCTGTCTCTTCTTCCTCTTGCTCATCTTGGACAGCTTCTAATAAGTTTTGTGCTTCTTCTTGAAATTCACCGTTTGGTTGATGGGCAAGGTAAGTGGATACCGATTCAGCCGCTTTATCAAACAAACCTAAATGAGCATAATTATTGGCTAAGAAAAAATAGCATTCATACATGCGCTCATTAATATGGTCCAGCACATAATGAAGAATTTCGTTTGAACGTTCATGCTCTCCCGTATCAGATAAAACGGCTGCCAGCTGACAGCGAAAAACCCCTTCTCGGGGCTTTAATTCAATCGCGCGTTGTAAATATTTTACAGCACGACGGAAATCACCATGCTGGTAGGCGCGAACTCCTCTTCGGAAAAAGTGTTCGCCACTCTGGACAAAAGGAAGCACGCGGCCTGAACCCTTTTGATTTGTATTAGATGTCATGAATCCTTTAAACCTCCATAAGGAGCAATATTATTTCATAAAAAAATATTCTCTACTACTAACTCGACATCGATTAGAATCGGCACGAAAAGCCTAGCGTCGATGCCATTATACAGCAAATGGTTTATTAACGGCCATGTGCACCGCTATTTTTATCAAAATTCCTAATTTCAGTGGCTAACAGACAGGTGTTCCGCTAATTCACTCGAAACAGGCAAAAACCTCATTAAAATCAACAAATAACAGAATAAACGTCCGCTACAACGCCCACTGCTGTTTTTCATATGAATAACGGAGCAGATGTCCGTCCATTAAAATAGAAAGGGAGCATTTTGATTTTTCTGCAGGCGTTAGCGACATGCACTCGCTTCTGGTCCGAACTGTTGCGTAGGCGACAGCCTCCTCGCCTGTTAAAAAGCGTACAGCGCTGCTGAGCAAACTCGCTCCGCTTTTCGTCTCATTATATCATTTTAAAGGTCGGATTCCCAAAGGAAAATCCGACCGGTCGTTGGCGTGTCACTAGCTGTGGCGTTCACGCAATACATTTAAAATGTCATCTAGGTTTACACCCTGTTCTCTTAGGAGAACGAGCCAGTGGTAGAGGAAATCGGCACTTTCCCACTGCACTTCTTCTGGGTCGCGGTTTTTGGCGCCGATGATAATTTCACTTGCTTCTTCACCGACTTTTTTCAAGATCTTATCGACGCCTTCTTCAAATAAATAGGTCGTATAAGCTCCTTCCGGCCGTTCCGCTTCTCTTTTGGCAATCGTTTTTTCAAGGTGATTTATAATATCGTAGCGGTGTTGAACGGGCTCTACTGTTTCTTCATTTTCCAAAGAAGTAGAGAAACATGTGTAAGTACCTGTATGGCAAGCTGGACCTTTTGGCTGAACAAGTACAAGTAAAGCGTCCTGGTCACAGTCATAGCGGATGTCTTCTATGGTTTGTGTATTTCCTGAGGTCCCGCCTTTATGCCAAAGCTCCTCGCGTGAGCGGCTGTAAAACCATGTTTCTTTTGTATCCAGCGTCTTTTTCAGAGACTCTTCGTTCATATAAGCAAGCGTCAATACTTCCTTGCTCGCTGCATCTTGTACAATAGCCGGGATGAGGCCGTTTTTATCAAATGTCAGTTCTTCAATGTTCATCGAACGTTAACTCCTTTCTCTGCTAAGTGGCGCTTCACTTCTTTGACAGATGTTTCTTTGTAATGAAATATCGAAGCCGCAAGCGCCGCATCAGCAGAGGCTTCATGAAAAACAGCCGGAAAATGCTCTTTCGCCCCGGCACCACCTGAAGCAATGACCGGCACGGACACTACTTCGTTCACGGCTTTAGTCAAGGCTAAATCAAAGCCTGTTTTAGCACCGTCCTGGTCCATGCTTGTTAAAAGAATTTCACCAGCTCCGCGCTTTACGACTTCTTTTGCCCACTCTCTCACTTCAAGGTCCGTTGGCGTGCGGCCGCCGTGTGTATAAACCCGCCACGAACCGAGTTCTTCATCATATTTAGCATCAATGGCTACTACGATGCACTGGGTGCCAAAATAATTGGCTCCGTCGGTAATTAGTTCAGGGTTTTTAACAGCAGCAGTGTTCAGGGACACTTTATCAGCTCCAGCGCGCAAAATGCTGCGCATGTCTGAAACAGCATTGATGCCGCCTCCGACTGTAAACGGAATCGCGAGCGTCCCAGCTACTTCTTCTACGACTTCAATCATTGTTTTGCGTCCTTCGTGAGAAGCGGAGATATCTAAAAAAATAAGCTCATCTGCGCCTTGCTCATCATAAAAGGTGGATAGCTCGACGGGGTCGCCTGCATCACGGAGCTCGACAAACTGTACGCCTTTAACCACTCGGCCTTCTTTCACATCGAGGCAGGGAATGATTCGTTTCGTTAACATCAGCCATCCACCTCCTGTATTGCTTCTTCCACATTGATCTGATCGGTATAGATTGCTTTTCCAACAATCGCTCCACCAATCCCTTCTGAGGCCCGATCCCGCAAGACATGGAGGTCCTCCATAGTGCTGACGCCGCCAGAGGCGATCACTTCTTTTCCTGTCGCTTTAGCAAGCGCTGCAATCGCTTCTACGTTAGGACCGCTTAACATTCCGTCTTTAGCAATGTCTGTAAAAATAAATACTTTTGCTCCATACGAAGCCATTTCCTGACCGAGTGCTTCGGCTGTTACTTCCGAGGTTTCCAACCAGCCGTTTACAGCTACGTAGCCATCTCTAGCGTCCAGTCCAATCGCAATTTGTGAGCCGTACTTCGCAAGCATGTCTTTTGCGAATTCAGGGTTTTGCAATGCAACACTGCCGAGAATGACCCGGTCTACCCCACGCTCTAAATAATAGGTAATATCTGCTTCTGTACGGATCCCGCCGCCGATCTGAATCGAAGCGTCAAGTTCCTGTGCCGCGCGGACTACATCTTCATGATTGACGCGCTTCTTTGCTTTTGCTCCGTCCAAATCAACCATGTGAATCCAGCGCGCTCCTTTTTCCGCAAAGGCTTTTGCCATTTCAAAAGGAGAATCGCCATAGACGGTCTCTTTATCATAATCCCCCTGCAACAAGCGCACGCACTTGCCGCCACGCATATCAATTGCAGGATAAACGGTAAATTCAGCCACGAGCAGTCACCTCTCTTTTTACGAGTGCAGCAAAATTATGCAGCATATCCATCCCTAAGAAACTGCTTTTCTCGGGGTGAAACTGCGTACCCATTGTATTTCCTTTACCGACAACTGCTGGGACCTCACCGTCATATTCAGCAGTCGCAATTAATACCTCTTCAGCTGAAGTAGTTACTAAAAAGGAATGAACAAAATAGACGTGCCCTGGTTCTGTATGTTGGAGCAAGGTATGTTCCGGCTGCTTAAAGGTCAACTTATTCCAGCCCATGTGTGGGACTTTGTACGCTTCTCCTTCTGCTGTTACGCCGGAAAAACGTCGCACTTTTCCCGGCAAAAGGTTCAGCCCTTCCGTTGGACCGTTTTCTTCACTTTCTTCAAACAGCAACTGCATCCCTAGACAAATACCAAGGAGCGGTTTGTCAGCGAGCGCCCAGTCGCGGATAAAGCCATCCAGCTTTTCTTCTTTTAAGATTTTCATTCCATCATAAAACGAACCTACACCAGGCAAAATCAAGCCATCTGCTTTTTCAAGCTCAGCCGGATCACCGGACAAAAAATAATCTAACTCCAGCCGTTCAAGCGCTTTGCTGACGCTGTGCAAGTTGCCCATGCCGTAATCGATAATACCGATCATTGCTATAACATTCCTTTCGTTGACGGAACACCTTGAACGCGCTCATCATACATCGTGGCTTCATCCAAGGCGCGGCCTAGAGCTTTAAAGACTGCTTCGATCATGTGATGCGTATTCGTTCCATAATGGACGATAACGTGCAAATTCATCCGTGCTTCCAAAGCAAATTTCCATAAAAATTCATGCACAAGTTCTGTATCAAAGGTGCCCACTTTTTCAGCAGGAAAATCAGCCCGCATTTCCAGATGGGGACGGTTGCTTAAATCTACAACCACTTGAGCAAGCGTCTCATCCATCGGCACGAAGGCATTTCCGTAACGGTGAATTCCTTTTTTATCTCCGAGGGCCTCGGTGAGTGCCTGACCGAGACAAATGCCAATGTCTTCGGTCGTATGGTGATCATCTACTTCAACATCACCACGTCCACTTACCTCAAGATCAAAATGACCGTGCTTTCGAAACAAATCGAGCATATGAGTCATAAACGGAACATCGGTCTCGACACTTCCTGCTCCGGCTCCATCAATCGCAAAACGAAGTGAAATGTTCGTTTCTCCTGTTTTTCGTGAAATACTTCCTACTCGTTCAGTCATGCGACCTCTCCTTTCGCCGCAGGGCAACAGCATTGGCGTGTGCGTCTAATCCTTCCAGCTTGGCCAGCGTTTCAATATACGTAGCGTTTTCCTGTAATGCTTCTTTGCTATATTGGATAATACTTGATTTTTTCGTAAAATCATCTACACTCAGTGGGCTTGAAAACCGAGCCGTACCATTTGTAGGAAGGACGTGGTTCGGACCGGCAAAATAGTCCCCTACTGGCTCTGTACTGTTTTCGCCTAAAAAGATCGCGCCCGCATGACGTATTTTGCCGAGAAGCGCTTCCGGATGGAGCGTCATCACTTCTAAGTGTTCAGGTGCTAACTGGTTAACCGTTTCAACCGCCTGTTCCAATGTTTCTGCGACATAAATCACCCCAAAATTTTCAATCGAGGCTTTAGCTATTTCTTTTCGGGCTAAGTGCTCTAGCTGCTGCTCCACTTCTGCTTTTACTAGTTCAGCTAGGGCGTTCGAAGTTGTTACCAAAATAGCAGAGGACATTTCATCATGCTCCGCCTGCGATAGTAAGTCAGCAGCAATGTAATCTGGACGGGCGCGGTCATCGGCAAGCACAACAATCTCGCTAGGCCCGGCAATCATATCAATGTCTACCTTTCCATAGACTGCCCGTTTTGCCAACGCAACGTAAATGTTGCCAGGTCCTGTGATTTTATCAACGCCAGGCACTGACTCTGTTCCGTAGGCAAGCGCGGCGATCGCTTGGGCGCCTCCCGCTTTAATGACATGCTTGACTCCTAATTCACGCGCAGTGACCAGTACAGCAGGGTGAAGCGTTCCGTCCGCAGACGGCGGCGAGGTCATATAGATCTCTTTTACGCCAGCTACTTGAGCTGGAATAACGTTCATCATAATGGTGGAAGGATAAGCTGCTTTCCCCCCGGGCACATAAACCCCGGCTGCATCAAGCGGCGTAATTTTTTGGCCGAGCATCGTTCCATCTTCTTTTGTGACGAACCAGGATTCCTGGCGTTGGCGGGCATGAAAAGCATATATATTCTCACGTGCCTCGCGCAGCGCAGTGATTACTTCTTCATCCACATGTTCATATGCAGCATCCATTTCTTCTTCGCTCACATACAGCTCTTCAAGTTCTGCCCCGTCAAGCTCTTTCGTATAGCGTTTCAAGGCAGCATCGCCTTCTTGCTGAATGTCTTTTATAATTTGCGCAACTGCCTTGCTTTGGTCTTCCGTGCCTGCATCCAAGTCCCGAGTCAGGGCTTCATCTCCCGTCACTTTCTCAATGTTCATGCCGTGCCCTCCTCTTCAATGACTGCGGCTAATCGTTCAATCATATCATCAATGCGGGCATCTTTCAGGCGGTAACTGACAGGATTTACAATTAAACGAGAGGTAATCGAAACGATCTCTTCCATTTCAACTAAACCGTTTTCTCGCAACGTTCCTCCGGTGGAGACAATGTCGACGATTCGGTCAGCCAGACCCACAAGCGGCGCCAGTTCAATCGAACCGTTCAGCTGGATAATCTCAACCTGCTCCCCTTGTTGTTTAAAATACTCGGTCGCCACTTTCGGATATTTGGAAGCGACTTTAGGTGCAATATCGGTCGGCTCATAATCAGGGAGACCGGCCACCGCTAAATAGCATTCGCTAATTTTCAGATCAAGCACTTCATAAACGTCGCGCTCATCTTCAAGCATGACATCCTTGCCGGCAACCCCAATATCAGCCACCCCATGTTCTACATAAGTAGGGACATCCATTGGTTTAGCCAGGAAAAATTTAATCCCGGCTTCCGGGGCGTCCACGATCAATTTTCGCGAATCATCAAATTCTTCAGGGAGGTTAAAGCCCGCTTTACGAAGCAAATCAGCTGCTTCTTCAAAAATTCTTCCCTTTGGCATCGCAATTGTTATTTGATCACGCATCACGAGTATCCTCCTTTGGAGAACGGCCAATAAACGAGCGTACCTCTTCGAACTGCTCGGTTAACCGGTCCACGTCCTCTACCCCTGTCATATCTTGTAAAACTACAACCTGACCTTCTGCACGTAAAGCTTTCGCGTCAGCAAGGGCTTCTTTTCTACGTTCTTTGCTAAATAAAACGAGCGTCTGGCGGCGGTTCTCTTCTGTTTCACCGATCGCTTCTGTAAGGAGGTCCATTCTCACCCCAAAACCAGTAGCTTGGGCAGGACGGTTAAATTTGGCTAATAATTCATCATAGCGGCCTCCACTAGAGAGTGGGAAACCTAACTTGCTGCCATATCCTTCAAAAACAATGCCAGTGTAATATTCCATATGCATGACTAGGTTGAGATCGAAAGAGAGATAAGGAGTTACCTCAAACGTTTCTAGAACCTCATACAGCTCTTCTAAATCCTCAAGAGCTTTTGCTGCTTCACCGTTATTCACTAACGCGCGTGCGTCATCTAATTTCGCGCGGCCACCCCTTAGTTTTAGCAGGCCTAGTAAACGATCTTTATCAATCGAAGACAGCGGCAGACTTTTTACGTGCTGCTTGTAACCGACATAATTTTTTTCATATAAGTAACGACGGAGCACGCCTGCTCGGTCTTCACTCCCGACTATATCCTTAAGCAAAGCGTTAACGTAGCCGATGTGACCGACCGCAATTTGAAAATCTTTCAAGCCAGCTGCGTGCAGCGTTTCTGCCATTAAAGCAATCACTTCGCCGTCCGCGCTGGCACTCTTGTCGCCCACGAGCTCTACGCCCAGCTGTTCAAATTCAGCTGGACGTCCGCCTTCACGCTGTTGCGCACGAAAGAGCGGGGTGTGATATGAGAGCCGGAGTGGGAGCGGCTCTTCCTTTAAGCTGGAACTGGCGACCCGTGCAATTGGCGCTGTCATATCCGGGCGCAGGACGAGCGTGTTTCCTTCCTGGTCCAACAGCTTAAACAACTGCTGATCTAAGATCGCAGAAGCGTTACCAATCGTGTCATAAAATTCGAGGGAGGGAGTCTTAATGGGCCGGTATCCCCACTTTTCTACTTTTTCTTCCATTCGTTCTCGCAAGCTGCGCTTTGTTCCATATAAAGCAGGCAACGTATCGCGCATGCCGATCGGTTTTTCAAACATAAATGGCTGGCTCATTTTTCGCTCTCCTTTTGGACAAATTTCGTGGTAAACGTTGCATTAATCGATGTTATGTGCATCCAGCTCTAATCGCAAAATCGTCACTAATTGCTTCAAAGGGCGGTGTTGAGCGGGAAGCAAATGGTGATTACTACTCGATGTATATGGTCGTACTTTAGTTCGCTAATGTGCTAACAAGATAAAGAATCTAATAGGTAGTTTACACCCCCAACCCCCACACGTCAATTAGAAGAAAAATAGAATAAAGCTACTTATCAGAATACGGCTCTTCGTTGTAGACGAGTTGGTAGTTCCGCTGCGCTGTGAGCCAAAAACGGGGAAAACGTCCAAGTTTTTGTCGAAAGCGTACGAGAATCTTGTCGAAACGTCCAAATTTGGTCCACAACTGTCCAAAATTTTGTCGAATCGTCCATTTTCGCTCACCGACCCTTGCTTAATTGCATGTTTTTGAACGGACACGCTCAAACTAAAGCACGGAATGATAAACGGAAATGAGGCGTTCGTACGTGAAATGGGTTGTATTAATACTCGTCGCTACCGGCTTTCCTCTTTCATTAGTAGGTGATGCGCTTGGGTGGCCGGACACGTGGATGTTCCCAGTGTACGCCATTACAATCGTTGGGTTTGCCGCTTATATGGGACAGGCTACTGAGAGCATTGCGATTCATGCTGGTGAACGGATTGGTGGATTGCTAAACGCAACATTTGGGAATGCTGCAGAACTTATTATTTCAATATTTGCCTTACAAGCAGGCTATACATCTATTGTGCTAGCTTCAATGACTGGCGCTGTCATCGGTAACCTTTTATTCGTGTCTGGTGCCGCTTTTCTTGCTGGAGGCATTCAAAAGAAGAGACAGACTTTTAATGCTTATGATTCACGTCACAATGCCAGTTTACTCATGGTAGGGGTGGTGATCGCCTTTGTCTTTCCTCATATATTTGCCAGCCAAACGAGTGAAAGCCAGGCGATGACGCTCAGCATTTTTGTAGCAGTGATCGGTATGCTTTTATATTCAGCCGGGATCATCTTTCGCTTATTTACTCACCGTGGAGTCTACGCCAATTCAGAAGAAAACAAAGCAGATGACGAGTCACCAAAGTGGGGGAGAGGCGTTTCTTTCACTTTACTTGCTCTAGCAACCGTCGGAGTTGCTATTACAAGTGAAAAGCTAGTGGACACCTTTGAAGTCGTAGGCGAAGCATTTGGCTGGAGCGAACTATTCTTAGGGGTTATCGTCATTGCCATAGTCGGAAACGCAGCCGAACACGCCTCAGCTGTTTATTTAGCCTGGAAAAGCAAATTGAATGCTTCAATCGAAATTGCTGTCGGGTCCTCCATCCAAATCGCGATGTTTGTGGTCCCTACCTTGGTACTGCTTTCGCTCGTCTTCGGCCATCCGATGCCGCTTATTTTTTCAGTTCCTGAACTGGTCGCTATGGTACTCGCCGTCCTCTTATCTTATATCGTCACGAATGACGGCGACACCAACTGGTTCGAAGGCGCCGCCCTCCTCTCCGCCTACCTCATCATGGGCGTAGGCTTCTACTTTTTATAAAGAAAAGCGGAAAGCGGCGATCAGGGGCGTCAAGCAAAAGGCGAGCGCTGCCAAAACCGCTTTTTGGTTTTGAAAGGGCGCGACTTTTGACCTCGAGCCCCTGCCGCTTGACGCTAGACAAAGAAAAGCGGAGCGGGTTCGGTTAACGACGCAGAGCTCTTCTCTCCCACCGAGGAGGCTGTGGCCGCCGCAGGGTGGGAGAAAGGGATCTCAAGTCGTTAGCCCGCGAAGCTAGACAGAAAAGCGGAAAGCGGCGATCAGGGGCGTCAAGCAAATGGCGAGCGCTGCCAAAGTCGCTCTTTGACTTTGAAGGCGAACGGCTTATGACCTCGAGCCCCTGCCGCTTGAAGCTAGACAAAGAAAAGCGGAGGCGCCTTGCCCGGATGCACTTTTGTCGAAAATGAATCTTTTACGAATCATTCTTGCCAATTTACTAATCATTCTCAGTTAAATACGAATCATTCCTGAGGAAATACTAATCATTCTCCAGAAAATACAACTCATTCCTAGAAACGGGGGCGTTCAGCGGCTCCGCCCGCTTCTTAACCGGCACGGAAGCTCTATCTTTCACCCAAAACGTTTCCTTTTCTATCTAGCAAAAACCTTCTCCCGCAGCGATAAAGGGAGAAGGTTCATTGTTATTTAAACGTTTTCATTAATGCTTGAAGTTCATCCGTCACTTCATGTAATTCACGCACACTATTTGCTATAACTTCTGTAGAGCTTTCTTGATGACGAACAGCACTACTGGCTGAATCGATTTCAGAGGCTGATTCTTCCGCAGCGGCTGTTACTTCTTCAATTGAAGTTTGCACCCGTTTGCTCTCATTAGACATCGTTCGAAGGTCTTCGAATAACTCTTGCATGTTTTCAGTCATGGTTTCAACTTGTTCGGCGATGTTGGCAAAGTATGAACCCGTCTCATTCATTTTGACAGCGCTTTCCTCGGAGGATAAGAGAGTAGTTTTCACTTTGTCTCCGATTCGGATAGCTTCTTCGTCGGTGCGTGAGATAATCGGCTTTATGTCAGCAAGGGTTGATTCCACTTGCATCGAAAGCTTGCGAATTTCTTCAGCTACAACTGAAAAGCCTTTGCCGGCCTCTCCAGCACGCGCTGCTTCAATCGAAGCGTTTAATGATAAAAGGTTTGTTTCTTGAGCAATGTATTCAATAGCTTCCAGCAGGGCCCCAATGTCTTTAGCATTTTGCTGAAAAGCTTGCATACTCGACTCTGTTTCACTCATTCTTTGTTTCGTCTCTTCTACCACTGAAATGGAATTATCCATGACCGTGCGGCCTTCTGTAGTTGAATGTAAAATATCTTTAGTCGTTGCTTCCATTCGGTTACTTGCTTCATCAATATCATTAATTTGATCGCCCATTTGCTCCATAACACCTGTCACGTCCGTCATTGACGAGGCTTGCTGTTGGCTGGCGTCTGTCAATTGCTCAAATGTATCCGCCAGCATTTTGCTTTCTTCTCTAACTGAATCAGCTGTTCCAGTTAATTCATTTCCTTGGTCTTTTAACTGTCCACTTGCTTTTGACAGCGAACTTACCACTTCACGAAGTTTGTCCTTCATGTTGTTTAACGCATGAGCAATTTGCGAAAATTCATCCTTACCTCGTTCTGGCAGAGAAGAAATAAATACCCGCCCCTCAGCTATATGCTGGCTGAAGGTTACGATTTCATTTAGTTTTTTGCTCGTTTGCCTGCTTACATAAGCCATTAAGAGCATAGAGAGAAGCAATGCTACTCCGACCCCGCTGATTAAAAGAATTGGCATTTGGCCGAGCTGCGTTAAGGCAATATTGCGAGCATCCGTTCGTGTTTCTTCCATTTCTGTCTGTACGTACGCCAGAGAATTCGCCCCTAAATTCTTATAGGTGTTTCCTTGCGAAGCAATAGCTTGTACAAACGCATCGCTTGCGAAGTCCTCTGTCTCTAACACTTGGTTAAGAAACAGATCGCTTAAATCTTCTTTTGTATCAACTGCTGTCTCTAGATAACGTTCCATTTCCTCGGAATCTAAATAAGGTTCGATGTTTTCAACTAACACTGCAAATTCGTTATCAAGTTCTTCAAATTCGTCAGCTAATGACAAATTTTCAGTATGTAAATACGTCATTACAAGACCAAATTGTTCATAAAACACCGCTTGCATGTCAGAAATGATAATTGACCGTTCACTTGTCCGATCTAATTCGTTTACTTCACCGCTTACATTCCCCATTTCAAATACGACCCAGATAGTAGTTATAATGATAAAAACAATAGCCCCTCCAAAAACAAGAGAGTATTTCCAAAATAAACTGAGCCGGTCTAAAAACCTCGTTTTGTTTTTCCTCTTTTTCCCCATCATAGATCCTCTCCTCTTCCCTTACCCCACTAGCATTTACAAACCTTTTAACCGTTTTCACCCCAAATCAACAATGCTATGTTTAAATTATCACAATATTCTTCGATTAACCATAATTTTTTCAAAATAAATAGGAAAAAGAGCCTGGGTTCAAGAAGACCCAAGCTCTTTTTCTCGTTCTTTTTTCTCTCTTTGTTCTTTTGTATAAATGATCTGCATCGGGTTCCCTCCAACAAAAGAACCAGCAGGTACATCTTTATGTACAAGGGTCCCGGCTGAAACTACTGCTCCGTCACCAATCGTCACTCCAGGGAGAATGGTGGTATTTGCACCGATCATTACCTCTGCCCCAATCTCCACATCTCCGAGCCGGTACTCATCAATTAAATATTCATGCGCTAAGATTGTAGTGTTATAGCCTATCACCGTATTTCTTCCCACGCTAATCTTTTCTGGAAACATCACATCAAGCATCACCATTAAGGCAAAAGCAGCTTGCTGACCAACTTCCATTCTTAAAAAGGTGCGATACAACCAGTTTTTCACTGGAAGAAAGGGCATGTAACGAGCAAGTTGAATCACGATAAAATTTTTGACTACTTTTAGGAAAGGAACGGTTCGGTACACATGCCATAGCGAATTAGAGCCGGAGACGAAGTGACGATCAGTTTTTCTCATCTTACATTCACACCTAGCCAGTCAAGCAACTCTGGCATATGATTTAACATGACATCAGGTTCATAGCTTTGTAAGTGATCTGCTCCTTTTATAGACCAGGCTACACCTACCGCTTGCGTACCAGCATTTTTAGCTCCGACAATATCATAATGGCTGTCACCGACCATTGCTGTCTCCCTCGGGGAGACGCCTAGCTTTTCCATTGCTAAATTTAGGGGCTCTGGGTCAGGCTTCGTATTTTTCACATCATTCCAAGTAACAACCGTTTCAAAATAAGGGGCCAGCCCGGCTGCTTTCAAGCCCATATGTGCGGTTCGTTCCCGTTTTGTCGTTACAATAGCAAGCTTATATTGTTGCTCATACAAGGTGCGTACGGTCTCCAACACCCCTTCATATTCTTTAATGAGTGAATCGTGATGAGCAATGTTATGTTCGCGGTAAGTTGCTACCATATCCTCGGCCTGCTCATGGTCTATTGTGCGAAACGTTTCATCAAGCGGTGGCCCGATAAATGAAAGAATATCTTCTTTTGTGAAATCATTATAGCCGTATGAAGCAAGAGTATGTTCAAATGAAGCTATAATCAGGTCATTTGTGTCAACCAGCGTACCATCCAGGTCAAACAGAACTGCATTAATACTCATAGTTTGCCTCCTTTCGCTCTAACATTTCTTTTTTCTCCATCCGGTTCCAAATATAAGCAATTAACATCGTTAACAAAATGGCCGTCACCAGTCGTATAATAAGCAAGGGAAGAACCGGAATCCCAAGCGGTATAAAGATCAGCGTATCTTCAATCACCGCATGACAGGCCACCAGGAAAATGAAAACAAGATATAAATCCTTCTTCTTTACATTTTTTTCTTTTGCTTCTTGAATCATAACCCCTGCCCCGAAGGCTAGCCCAAACAACAAGCCTGAGGCAAGTGTGGTTGAGGTATTTTTTTCAATGCCTAACGTTCGCGTAAAAGGCGACATCCAATCGGAGAAGCGGTCCAGCCAATTCATGTCTTTCATCACTTGAATAAAAATCATAATAGGGATAACAACCAGAGCAATCTGCCCCACACCAACAGCCGCACTTGTAACTCCCTGCCAAATGACTCCCCCCCAGCCGTCTACACTCGGCTGAGAAGCTCCGGAGACCAAACCGTATTGAGCTGTTTCTCCACCGCCCTGCCAAAACAAATTGATCATCCAAGCAGAGAAAAGTGCGAGCCCAATACGCACCGCTAA
Source organism: Salsuginibacillus kocurii DSM 18087 (assembly GCF_000377705.1). Taxonomy (GTDB): domain Bacteria; phylum Bacillota; class Bacilli; order Bacillales; family Marinococcaceae; genus Salsuginibacillus; species Salsuginibacillus kocurii. Next base: position 661,724 of record NZ_KB898623.1, read on the forward strand.
GACGACAGAAATCCGAATTCCTAGTTTAACCGCAATCGCAGATTCTACAAATAAATTATGAGAAAAAGACAACATAACAGCCAAAATAAAAACTTCTTTGACCGTCATTTCAATTGAAAGAATCGCTCCAATAGCGGCATATAAATTTAACACATTACCGAGCACGAGCGGGATAGCGGCTTCCCCCGGCAAGCCGATCCAAGCCATGAGCGGCGCCATCGCCTGCGCCACCCAATCAAGAACGGGAGTGTAACTTAAAATAGTTACAATCAGCGTAATTGGAAAAATAATTTTGGCCAGCATCCATGTCGTTTTTAAACCGACAAGAACGCCATTTTTCAGTGTATTCATCTTTAGTTCACCTCAGTCGTGCCCACTGGGCAATAGAGCACGTTCCACCCTTACTTTTTCTTCTTTTTCTTTTTCTGTCCAACATTTTGGTTCGTCTTCTTCGGCATTTCGTCTAAATATCTCCTATCTGCTAAACCTGACTTACGACGGTAAATGATTAATATAACTGCCCCTACAATTAAGAGAAGCGAGACAACCTGAGCTGTACGAAGCAAGTCAGCAATCATTAAGCTGTCCGTACGCATGCCTTCGATGAAGAAACGACCGATCGAATACCAAATAAGATACGATAGGAATAGTTCCCCCTGGCGTAAATTTACACGCCGCAAATACAATAAGACAGCAACCCCTATTAAACTCCAAATCGATTCATACAAAAAGGTGGGATGGTAATACGTACCATTAATATACATTTGATTAATTATAAATTCCGGGAGAAATAAGCCTTCCAAGAACTCACGGCTTACAGGACCTCCGTGTGCTTCCTGGTTCATAAAGTTCCCCCAGCGCCCGATCGCTTGGGCAAGCAGAATACTTGGCGCTGCTATGTCCATGATTTGCCAGAAAGAATGCCCTTTGACTTTAGCGAAGACAAACACCGCGATGGCAGCCCCAATTAACCCACCATGTATGGCGAGGCCGCCTTCCCAAATGGCAAAGATGGCTCCTGGGTTCTGGCTGTATGTTTCCCATCTAAAAATCACGTAATATATTCTGGCCCCAATAATACCAGCTGGGAGGGCTATGATTAATAAATCTGCAAATAAATCAGCTGGTAACCCACGCCGTTTCGTTTCTTTTGAAGCCAGGAAATATCCAATTAAAGCCCCTAATCCGATAATTAAGCCGTACCAATAAATAGTGAGCGGTCCTAACTCGACCACCACTGGGTCAAGCGGCTGCGTTGATAAAAACAAGCCACTTCCCTCCTTTGTTATAAAGATTAATCTGCATATATGTTAAATATAGATATAGATATATATTTCTCCCCATCCAGCTAGGCATGCCTGTTGCTATACAAGTGATCTATTCCAATGAAGCAAGCATTAATATTCTTCGCGGTCACTTTCCTCAATAACGCCCGTTAAGCGTTCGGAAAACTCCTCCGCCGCATTTATGCCCATTCGCTTCAAACGGAAATTCATAGCTGCTACCTCTACAATAACTGCTAAATTTCGCCCAGGGCGTACAGGTATCGTATATTTGGGAATCTCCGTATCAAGCACGGGAACGGTCTCTTCATCAATGCCTAAGCGGTCATACGCCTTATCATCATCCCAAAGCTCTAGGTGAATATTCAAGACTACACGCTTAAATGGACGAACAGCCCCGGCCCCAAACAACGTCATTACATCAATGATGCCAAGGCCTCGAATTTCAAGCAGGTGTTTGATAAGCTCTGGTGCCCTTCCAACCAGGGTATCGCCATGCTCCTGGCGAATTTCCACAGAATCATCAGCAACAAGTCGGTGACCACGCCGCACCAAATCAAGAGCTGTCTCGCTTTTACCTACACCACTAGCACCTGTGAGTAAAACTCCAATGCCGTATATATCAACAAGCACCCCGTGGATCGCTGTAGTCTTGGCAAGTTTCGTTTCTAAAAAGTCTGTAATTATACTGGAGAGACGAGTGGTTGTAACATCCGCCCGCAAGATCGGCACGCCCATTCGCTCAGAGGCATCCAACAGTTCTGCGGGAGCTTCTAGCCCTCTTGAAATAATAATACCAGGTGTATCATACGTACAAAGCTTCTCCATCCGCTCTACTTTTTCATCGTCGCTCAGTTGAGCAAAGAATGAAAGCTCCGTGCGCCCAAGCAGTTGCACCCGTTTGGCCGGATAATATGTAAAGAAGCCCGCCATTTCCATACCAGGGCGTGAAATATCGCTGGTGGTGATCGCACGATGTATGCCATCTTCCCCACTAAGTATCGTTAATGAAAAGCGTTCAATCAAATTCGCTGCGGTCACTTTTGGCATGCTGCTACCCCCTACCTGTTTGCTACTCTACACATCCAATCAACGTCTACATTCTAGCATGATTTTGCCCAGGAAGGAATCATGATAAAAAACCACCGCTTGGACGCTGCTTCTCTTTCCCCTTAAAGCACAAATATAAAAGACCTTGAGTTCACATCCAAGTGATGCTCAAGGTTCTTCACAATACATACCTTCTTTTAAGAACGTTCCCGCATAGGTTCTACAATCAGCCAATTAATCATCACATTAAGGATTGATATCACAACCGCAGCCAGAAAAGCCATGCCGAACCCTGAAATAACAAAGGAATCGCCCATGATAGAAGCGATCACCATTAAGATAAAGCCATTAATGACAAATAGAAATATCCCTAACGTAAGAAGGGTGATCGGAAGTGTCAATGCTACCAGAATAGGTCGAACAATTGCGTTAGCCACTCCTAATAACGCAGCCGCTAAGAGCGCTGCTCCAAATCCATCTAACGTAAAGCCCGTGAAAAAGCCTGCTACAACCATCAGCACAACCGTATTCACGAGCCAATGCATCAGACACCCCATTTAAAGGATCACTTCTGATTCATTCGGGATGACAAACGCTAGCACAATATACGTAAGGAGGACCGGGATTACAGCGAGCGGAAAAATGGAAACAATGGCCAAAACACGAACGATGGTAGCGTCGATACCGAAATATTCAGCGATACCTCCGCATACACCTGCTAGTTTTCGATCACTTTCAGAACGATATAATTTCTTCTTGCTCATACTCATCCTCCTTTACTACTAACAGAATTAATTAAAAACTTGCAAGCTGCCTATTACTGATGTCCAGCTGGATTAATGTGCACCATCCCTGTCTTTGAATCTGCTTCCAAGCGCAGATGGGCTCGACCTTGTTCATTAGCAGTGAACTGCACAGATTTTTGAATGAAATCTTTCTTTTCATCCACGATATTAACATCTGGGATGCCCAATTTGTAATTGCCGAGGTTGGTGCGAATCACTCCATCCACCCGGAATTGTTCAGGAATAGTAATATGCATGCCGCCGGTAGCTGCGGAAAAGTGCAATCTTGTATCTTCAATCTGCTCTGGTTCGTATTGAATTAAGCCATTCATCGTCTCTCCATGGACGTCACTCATGCGTCCCTTTAGATTCATTTCTCCATTGACCGTACGAATGTCAGATTTTTTAAGATCGACATTTCGGACTGTAACAGGCCCGTTCACGGTTTCGGCATAATAGTCTTCAGCCCAGACTCCTTCTGTAGAAATACTTCCATTTACAATTTTTGCTTTCAAGGCATTTGTGTCTAATTTTCCAATCTGCAAATGACCATTAAAGGTATAAAATTGCAGTCTTTCATACTGCTGTTTTGGCAAATACAACGTAGCCTGCATTTTTAATGCTTTCGATTTGGAACGGAAGTGAACATGCGTGCCGTCTGCTTGAAAAACAGCGTGTTCTAAGAAGGATTTTCGTGCTGATTCTTCATCGTTTGCCCGATATACTGCAGCTGAGCATTCGAGGCGAAGGTCTGGCTGGTCCCAGGGCTCAACTGAAAGCGAGCCATTTTCAATGGAAATATCAATAATCCGTTCCTTCACAGCACGGTGTTGAAACGTATGATCTACTGTCACTGCTGATCCGAAATTAAAATCAAGGTCGACATCACGGATGCGCTGCATCGCCGTCTCAAAAAAATCAGTCAGCCATTTTGAGCCTGTGGTCCACGGCGCCTCCCGCCCTGCTTCCTCACGTTCTTGTGCTTCTTCTTTCCATTCATCAAAACGCCGGTTTCCTTCTTCCCAATTCACTTCAGTCGAAAGATCCTGGGTCGTGTGTTCAGCGTCTGTTACTTCACTTTCAGCCGATAAAGGAGGAGAAACGGCTGAAGATGGAGACGGTGATGATGCCGCGGTTGTCTTTTCTTCCTCTTCATCTTTGTTTAACGCTCGTAATAACCGTTCCCCTTCCTGAGCTGAAATCTTGCCATCATCAATCATTTTAAGAATCATTCGACGTTCTTCGTCCAATTCGCCCACCTCCACTTTCGTCTTTTTTAAACATACGAATTCCAACTCACATTGGTTTCACATACGTTTCATTACGGGGAAGCAATTTGTTCTTGAGCGTTCAGACGTTCTTGCATACGCTTTTTTTCACGCTCTAGAATTGGGCCAAGATACGTTCCCGTGTGTGATTCTTCTGCTTGAGCCACTTGCTCCGGCGTACCTGTTGCGACAATTTTCCCGCCCAGGTCACCGCCTTCCGGTCCTAGATCAATGACATGGTCCACCGTTTTAATCACGTCAAGATTGTGTTCAATCACAATGACTGTATCCCCATTTTCGACAAGTCGCTGTAATACTTCAAGCAGCCGCCTGATATCTTCAACATGCAAACCGGTTGTAGGTTCATCCAAAATAAACAAAGAGCGACCGGTTGAACGGCGATGAAGCTGGGAAGCTAGTTTAACCCGTTGTGCTTCTCCACCTGATAAGGTAGTGGCCGGCTGACCTAGCTTTATATAACCAAGCCCTACGTCTTGCAACGTTTGAATACGCCGGCTGATCCGAGGGATGTTTTCGAAGAACTCAAGCGCCTCATCAACGGTCATGGCGAGAACATCAGCGATGCTTTTCCCTTTGTACGTTACTTCAAGAGTGTCACGATTATAACGTTTACCTTCACACTCTTCACAAGGAACATATACATCAGGTAAAAAATGCATCTCAATTTTAATAATGCCATCACCTTTACAAGCTTCACAGCGACCGCCTTTTACGTTAAAACTAAAGCGCCCTTTTTGATAGCCTCGTATCTTGGCTTCATTTGTCATTGCAAATACTTCACGAATATGATCGAAAACGCCGGTATATGTGGCAGGATTCGAGCGCGGTGTTCGACCAATCGGGGACTGATCAATATCAATCACCTTATCGAGCTGGTCAATCCCTTCAATTCGGTCATGCCTTCCTGGTTTTTGTTTCCCCCGGTGCAGCTTTTGTGACAACACTTTATATAAAATCTCATTAATCAGTGTGCTCTTGCCTGAACCAGATACACCTGTAACAGCATTAAACAATCCTAGTGGAATAGAAGCATCTGTGTTCACGAGGTTGTTTTCAGTCGCTCCTTTGATTTGAAGTGTGCGATCTGTAGGCTTTCGTCTGTTTATCGGCAGCGGTATAAACTTTTCGCCAGCTAAATATTGACCTGTCAAAGACTCTTTAACCTGCTGGACCTCATCTGGCGTGCCTTCAGCAATCACCTCACCGCCTTGGCGGCCAGCGCCTGGACCTATATCAACAATATGGTCGGCTGCAAGCATTGTATCTTCATCGTGCTCAACGACAATCAATGTGTTCCCGAGGTCCCGCATTTTTTCCAGTGTACGAATCAAGCGATTGTTGTCACGTTGATGAAGACCAATAGAGGGTTCATCTAATATATATAATACGCCCATCAAAGAAGAACCAATTTGCGTGGCTAAGCGAATGCGCTGCGCTTCTCCACCTGAAAGCGTGCCAGCTGAACGGCTAAGCGTTAAATATTCAAGACCTACATTTACTAAAAAACTAAGCCGTTCTTTGATTTCTCGTAAAATAAGCTGACCAATTTGAAGCTCTTTCTCACTCAGTTCCAAGTTCTCAAAAAAAGTGTTTGCGTCTTTTACGGAGAGATCTGTTACTTCTCCAATATGCTTGCCTCCAACTAGAACGGAGAGACTTTCTTGACGAAGACGGTGCCCCTTACAGCTCGGACAAGAGGTACTAGCCATATAGCCCTCCATCTGTTCTCTTATATACTCCGAAGAAGTCTCGCGATACCGGCGATCAACATTTTTGATCACCCCTTCAAAGTAAATATCCCGTTCTTTTACCCGGCCAAAGTCATTTTCATAACGAAAGCGAATGCGCTCTGTTCCACTTCCATGCAATAAAATATCCACTTGGTCTTGTGGAAGATCTTTTACCGGTGTGTCCATATCGATGCCAAAATGCTTGCACACTGATTCAAGCAGCTGCGGGTAATACTGCGAGCTTCCCGGCTCCCACGGGGCAAAGGCATGCTTTCGCAACGTTAAATCTTCATCAGGGAGGACCAGTTCTTGGTCCACTTCACGCTTGCTGCCAAGCCCATCACAAGTTGAACAGGCTCCGTATGGACTGTTAAAAGAGAACATCCGCGGCTCCAATTCACCAATTGAAAAGCCACAATGTGGACAAGCATGATGCTGGCTGAAGGTCTCTTCTCCTCCCTCCACTAAATCAACAATGACATGGCCACCGCCTAAGTTGGCTGCTGTCTCCAATGAATCAGCCAGGCGTGATTTAACGCCCTCTTTAATCGCGATTCGGTCAATTACTGCTTCGAGGTCATGTTTTTTATTTTTATTTAATTGAATATCATCGTCGATCTCCCGCATTTCTCCATCTACTCGCACCCGTACGTAGCCTTGTTTTTTAAGGTCTTCTAGTACTTTCACATGCGTTCCTTTTCTACCGGAGACGAGGGGGGCCAGAATCTGCATTTTTGTCCGTTCCGGATAAGAAAACAGCTGGTCCGTCATTTGTGGAATGGTCTGGGACGAAATCTCAATGCCATGATTAGGACAGATCGGTTTTCCAACGCGCGCATACAGCAAACGCAGATAGTCGTAAATCTCTGTTACCGTTCCGACCGTGGAACGCGGGTTACGACTGGTCGTTTTTTGGTCAATCGAAATGGCAGGAGAAAGCCCTTCGATCGAATCAACATCTGGTTTATCCATTTGTCCTAAAAACTGTCGAGCGTAGGCAGAGAGTGACTCCACATACCGCCGCTGCCCTTCAGCGTAAATCGTATCAAAAGCAAGCGAAGACTTGCCTGACCCGGATAAGCCTGTAAATACCACAAACTTATCACGGGGAATCGTTACATCTACCCCTTTTAAATTGTGGGATTTAGCTCCCTTGATTTGAATATAGTCCATGCCCATAGAGGGTCACCCTTCCGATTTAAGTTCAATTACCAAGTCGCGAAGCTCCGCAGCCCGTTCAAAATTCAAGTCCTTGGCAGCTTGCTTCATCTCTGCTTCCATCGATTCAATCATTTTCTGTTTCTCTTCTTTACTCATCTTGCTGACATCAGGAGCTGCCTTCGTTTCAGTTTCCTCCGCCGCATACGTAGCTTGAATTTGCTCAGGAATTGCCTTTTTAATAGTTTGAGGTGTAATGCCGTGCTCTTCATTGTAAGCAAGCTGAATTTTGCGGCGCCGCTCTGTCTCATCAATTGCCACCTGCATTGATTTCGTGACTTTATCCGCGTACATAATGACATGGCCTTTTTCGTTTCGGGCTGCACGTCCCATCGTTTGGATAAGGGAACGCTCTGCCCGGAGGAATCCTTCTTTATCCGCATCTAAAATGGCTACTAGGGAGACTTCCGGGATATCGAGTCCTTCCCGAAGAAGGTTTATACCGACGAGCACATCAAACTCACCCAAACGTAGCTGTCTGACGGTCTCCATTCGTTCTAGCGTTTTTATATCTGAATGCAGGTACTTTACCCGAATGCCGACTTCTTTTAAATAATCGGTTAAGTCCTCTGCCATTTTTTTCGTCAACGTGGTCACCAACACGCGTTCTTTTCGTGTTTGCCGTTCATTGATTTCTCCAATTAAGTCATCGATCTGCCCTTCAATCGGACGTACATTAATGGTCGGGTCGACAAGTCCGGTCGGTCGAATAATCTGCTCCACCATTTCCGGGGAATGCTCTAGTTCATACGGACCTGGTGTTGCCGATACATAGACAGATTGGTTTACGCGCTGTTCGAATTCTTCAAATTTCAGCGGTCGGTTATCCATCGCAGACGGCAGGCGGAAACCATGGTCGACCAATACTTGTTTTCTAGCCTGGTCCCCATTGTACATCCCCCGCACCTGGGGAAGTGTCACGTGTGATTCGTCCGCCACCAGGAGAAAATCATCGGGGAAAAAATCGAGTAGTGTATACGGTGCATCCCCAGGATTTCGAAACGTTAAATGGCGGGAATAATTTTCGATCCCGGAACAAAAGCCCATTTCTTGCATCATTTCGATATCGTAGCGTGTTCGTTGCTCTAAGCGCTGGGCTTCTAGTTCTTTATTTTGCGACCGTAAAGCTGAGAGCTGTTCTTCTAGCTCCTGCTCAATATTAACAATCGCACGCTTTAGTTTCTCTTCACGCGTAACGAAGTGAGAAGCTGGAAAAATCGCCACGTGCGTCCGCTCTCCACGCACTTCCCCCGTTAACGCATCCACCTCGGTCATTCGGTCAATTTCATCACCGAAAAACTCGACTCGAATACATTGTTCATCGCGCGAGGCCGGAAAAATCTCGACCACATCGCCACGCACCCGGAACGTCCCACGCGTAAAATTAATATCATTTCTTTCATATTGAATATCTACTAAATCTCTAAGTAATTGATCACGGTCTTTTTCCATGTCGGTACGTAAGGACACAACAAGCTCCCGATACTCTTCCGGCGAACCGAGACCATAAATGCAAGAAACGCTGGCCACGATAATAACATCATTCCGCTCAAATAAAGAGCTTGTGGCCGAATGGCGCAGCTTATCAATCTCATCATTTATGCTTGCGTCCTTTTCAATGTATGTGTCTGACTGCGGCACATACGCTTCTGGTTGGTAATAATCATAATAACTAACAAAATATTCGACTGCATTATTAGGAAAGAACTCTTTAAATTCGCTATATAACTGGCCCGCTAGTGTTTTATTATGAGCCATCACCAGCGTTGGTTTATTAACCTTTTGAACCACGTTGGAAATGGTAAACGTTTTGCCGGTACCTGTAGCTCCTAACAGCGTCTGATGACGTTTGCCATTTGTGATTCCTTCTGTCAGTTTTTCAATTGCTTTAGGTTGATCCCCTTCTGGAGCATAGTCGGAAACCAGTTCAAACGTTTCAGTCACCGCGAACCACCTCTTCTATAACCACTATTATTTACGTTTTTACATATTTATAGTATACCACAGATTGAAGCAATTCAAACAAAAAACCGAACATACATTCTTATGATGTGTGTCCGGTTTCTGCAGCCGTTTCTTGAGTTGCAGGAGTATTTGTTTCCTTTTCTTTTACAAAGAGAACGCCTAATTCATGATGGGCACTGGCATGGACAGAGCCTTCTAGCCGACGTACTTCTCCATTTAGATTCACCGCTTCAATTTTACAATAAGCAGAGTTTTCTTGAATGCCTTGATAATAAGAAGCAGCCCCGTACACAGTAACCCCGTTCACTTTCACTATCACTTCACCGCTTTGAAGTCCCATCTTTTCAGCAGGAGAGTTTGGTAACACAGCTAAGACCATTAATCCACCCGTTTGCGGGGAAAAGTAAGGGGCGGCTTTTGCTTCTTTTACATACTCAAACCAGAGCAGTCCAATCCGAGCCACGATAGCAACGACTGCAGTAACAACTATAAATAGTGGTTCAAACCAAGCAGTAATCGCAAAGCCGATCAATAAAAAGGAAAGTGCAATCACACGTAAGCCTGCTTGTTTTAAAACAATAGTAGGGAGTTCACGAAAAACAAGCGATTGCATTCCGATAGCAAAAGGAACAATGAAAACGGCCAAACCTTCCTCTCCTACGGGGAGAAGCGGCCACCAGCCTATTGGTTCGAGCATACCTCCCGGCAAAAACAACACGACTGGAAGCGGCCAGAGTCTTTTCACTTCGAAACCGCCAACCCATTTACCACGTGAACTGCGCTTTTGGACTGGAGCAGCAGTTTTTCCCTGTCGCATGGCTAACAGCCCCTCTAGAAAAACAAAAAGAGCCAGAAGTGAAACGATTGGCAAAAGAGGAGCTTCTCCAATACCCGCTAACCAGTGGTCTACTGCTTCATACCCGGTTGCACCTTCAAGCAAAGGTAAATACAGAGCTAAAAGCACAGTCGCTCCTAAGACAACAGCAGGAGAAAGAAAACGTGGACCTGCAAGCAGGAGCACAACAGTGACAAAGGTCAATAACCAAATGAAAGCCATCGTGGTAGAAAGTCCGGCAACAAACGTAAGAATAGACAGGAACGCCCCCAAACAGAGTCCTGCAAACAACGGAGGGAAAACATCCAAAAACTCAGGCTGAACTCGAACATGGAATTGCTGACGCTCACGCTTGACGCGTTTATAAGCAAGAAGCATCATGGCTACAAGCAAAATGTAAGGGAGTGGATGAGCAAGTAAACGCATAAGCCCATAAAACAATTCTGAAACTATGTATTCCATAACCCGCGTCTCCTTTCCGTTCCTGTATTATCGCGACTCTTATGTTGCATGGTAGCGGTTTTGTAACTGGATATGTAAGTGGCAAGGGGAAACGAACAGCTTGGTCAGGCAATTGAGCTTCTCTGTCTGTCCAGCGCTGTGGTTAGCAGCTCTCAGCCTTTTGCCTCGTCCTTAGCGTACCTCCTACTTTCTCCTCGCCAGTTAAATATATTCGTGCTGCTAGCGAAAGGCTGGCAGCCTTTTGAAACGGATGGTGCGCCTTGAGCTTATAACAGGTCAAATGGCTCGTCTGCGGAAGGGAGTGGTTGAAGACGCTATCACGCAACCAGGAGCACATTTTCCGAGCACCTCGTCTTGTGCATACATTTGCACCGCTAGTGAAAAGACCTCCGTTATTTTCATCAAACTGAGCGGCTTATTCTCATCTTACCTTTAGGTGCTTTTAAAGAATAGTGTTAATAGTCCTCCTTGACCTCTCTTTCCTCAAGGTTCCGCAGATGACTATCTCGAACCTTCACCTTCAATAATCTCTCTCCCTTAATCAAAACTATTCTAAAGAAAACTTGGCAAAGGCAAGCCTATGGTGCAGGCTGAGCCTTCGTTGCACGTATACCGTTTCCTTCACCTATTTATACATTCTTACGGTGTAAAAAACGAATACATTCACAGGCTTGGCTGTGAATGTATTCGACAAAAAGGATGCCTATCCTGCTTAGAGATTCGAATTGTTTGCTTTTGGCCTATTATTGTTGTTCAAGCAAGGTGTTAAGCGCTTCTTCAAGCTGACGGTCATTATCCGTATCTCTGATTTCTTCTAATACAGCTTGATGCAAAAGAAGAGCGGTGTCTTCATCAAGCACTCCAGTGGCTTCAACATTTTCCTCTGCCTGGAACGACTGAAGAGCTGCTTCTGTTGCTTCGTCGAAGTATCCGTCACTGCGGCCAGGATCGTGACCGGTTGCCGCTAAAATTTCCTGGGCAATTTCTATCTGGTCATCTGTATCGTCATAGCCCAACTCTTCGTCTACTGAAATGGCAGGAAGATAGAAAAAGTCTGGCTGCGTCACTTCGATCGTCGGCTCTACTCCTTCTTCGTTAATGTCATTGCCCGCAGATGTGAGCCAGCGGAACATAGAAAGTTGCAATTCACTTCCATCATCAAATGGCATCACTTGCTGGACCGTGCCTTTACCGAAGGTCGTTTCCCCAATCACATCATAGTCTCCGGCTTCTTTTAGTGCAGCTGCCAGAATTTCAGAGGCAGAAGCACTACCTTCATTAATAAGAGTCACAATCGGGTACGGCTTTTCTTCTTCCAGGTTAGAGATATAAGGCTCGCGGTTCCCATTTCGGTCCTCAATTTGTACGACTGGTTCCCCGCCTGGAACGATTAAATCGCCAATATCTTCAACACTATTCAAATATCCGCCAGGATTACCACGAACATCAATGGCCAAACCGTCAATATCTTCTTCTTCCAGTTCTTCTAGCTGTTCTTCAAACTCAGTAGCCGTTTCTTCTGAAAATGAAGTCATTTCAAGCACACCAAGTCGGTAACCATCCAGTTCATAAATTTCACTAGTTACCGTCTCAACAGGAATCTCATCTCGTTCCACTTCCACCTCGAAGGGGTCATCGGCTGCAGGACGATCAATCGTCAACGTCACCGTCGTGCCTTTTTCCCCGCGAATATCAAGGACAGCTTCATTTAATGACTGGTCTTCTGTACTTTCTCCCTCGATCTCCAAAATCCGGTCATTTGGCTGCAGTCCAGCTTCTTCGGCAGGGGAATCTTGAAATGGAGACATGATGGTCACATAACCATTTTCCATGCTCACTTCAGCACCGATCCCTTCGAATTGGGAATCCAATGATTCCATAAACTGATCGGCCGTTTCTGCATCCATATAATCAGAAAATGGATCATCCAACCCTTCAACCATTCCTTCAATAGCGCCTTGAATTAAATCCTCTTCATCGACTTCATCAACGTATTGAGACTGTATCACTTCAAACGCTTCTTCCACTTTAGAAAAGTCCATCTCTTCTGCTGTTTCTTCATCCAGCCCTAAATCTTCAAGCGTTAATTCCGAGGTGCTTTCCTCTTCACCATTTGAAGCAGTTCCACTTTGTCCCCCGTCATCACCAACAAATGCATAGAGCCCTCCCGCACCTAAAAGTAATACTGAGACCGCTCCTGCTGCGACCCAACGAGTTCGAATGCCCATTGTTGTTCCACCTCTCTATAATTGAAAGAAAAGGCACCACACTGTTCGTGCAATGCCTTAATTGTACCTGGGTCCATCTTCTGTATACGAAGAGTTTATAAAAGCGAAGCGTAATCACTTCAACAAACTGTAATGCGTGTATTGACTTGGCAGCATAGAAGATTATTTGTAAACATCGCAAGGCTCATAAACAATCAACTTACCTTTTATGACATAAACGTTATGTGTATTTTCAATGTATGACATGTACCTTTTCATTAAACCATATTTTTATTTATTACGCAAAATACCAGTTGTTGAACGCTTTTGCTTTTGATAAAAAAGCAGATGCTCTTTCAAACATCTACTTTTTCTTTTAAGTCTGGTAAGCGTTGTTGTTGATTTTCGCTTCAGGCCTCGGGGTGCCCGCTTAACGCAGGCGTCAAAAGAAAACTTGGGCAAGTCAAGCCTACGGCGTAGGCTGAGCCTTCATTGCACGTCTACCGTTCCCTTCACCTAATTATACATTCTTACGGTGTAAAAAGCCTCCCCGGAGTTGAGACCCAGTGGGCTCCCCGAGGAGGCTAAAGCGTACAACGCAACGTTTCTCCGTGATACAGGAAACTCTACTCTAGATACTTCACCGGGTCGACGGCGTTTGATTTCGCTTGATTCCAACCGCCTTCATGAACTTCAAAATGCAAGTGCGGACCTGTGGAAAAGCCGGTGTTACCCATAATGCCAATTTCTTCTCCTCGTTCGACCCGATCCCCAGAGGAGACATCTTTAGAATCAAGGTGAGCATAAAGTGTCGTCAACGTCTCGCCATTCACGTTATGTGTGATCAAAACAGTATTTCCATACCCATTCATATATCTGGCTTCAATCACTGTGCCTGCTTCGGCTGCAACAACTGGTACATTTGAGCGGTCGCCCTGGGCGATATCAAGCCCGTAGTGCATGTCTCCCCAACGCTCGCCAAATCCTGAGGAATGACGGCCAGTTGCTGGCATCATCAATTCACCGCCACTAGAAGCGGAAGGGGCATCACTAGAAGAAGCACTATCTGTCGACGGTTCTTCAGCTTCCTGTCTTTCTAGTTCTCGTTGTTCTTCATCATAGGCTTCAATTTCTGCTTCTTTTGCTTCTTCTTGTCTTTCTAATATTTCGGCCTCATTTTCCGTGTCACCAAGAGTTTTAACAAGCGCACTTTCCTCTTCTTCAAGGTCTCCCATGAGCTCGTCCTTATCCTCACGTTGTTCTTCAAGTGTATCCATTAACGTCTCTAATTCTGCCAGGTACCCTTCAAGTGTCTCTAGTTCTTCTTCGACACGCTGTTTTCGATCTTCTAACATTTCATGGTCTTTTTCATGTTCCTCGATAATGCTTTGGTCTTGCTCAGCAATAGCTGATAATGCGGACACACGGTCTAGAAAATCTCCAAAACTTTGGGCCCCAAGCAACACTTCAAGATATTCAATGTCGCCTCCATTTTGATACATCGAACGGACCCGGTCTCGCAAAAGTTCGTCTCGTTCTTCTATACGTCCTTCAATTTCTTCGATTTCCGCTTCCAACCGCTCAATATTATCTCGTGTCTCTTCGATTTCTTCTTCGTGTTCGCGTATTTCAGCAGTCGTTTCCGCGATCTCTTCGTCGGCTTCCCGCATTTCTTCCTCTAACTCATTCATCGCTTCTTCAACGGCTTCGATTTCTTCTTCTGTCCGTTCTGCTTCATCTTCTTTATGTTCGCGGTCTTCTTGGATTTCCCGCAGTTCTTCTTCAAGGTCTGTTTCTGCTTGTACACCGTTCGCAGACAGCCCCTGCATGATTCCTGACCCTATTAATGTAATTCCAAGCAAACTTAACGTCACCCGTTGCATCATCTTGTCCTTTTCCTCCCATCTTCAAAAAACAAATGACCGTTCTTCTAGTTACCAAGCAAACTAATGATACGGAGGCTGCTATTTTCCCATTTTCATAGCAGCTCGTCCCACTTAAACTTTTAAAAACTTGCGTACTGAATTCAAACTTCCCCATACACCTACAATTGCTCCAATGATGAAAAGTACAATTGACACTTCATAAACAATGGACTGAATCGGCATGAGATTAATAAAGGAGAGCATCGTACCTTCACGAACCGTTTCGTAAAGATAGGTGTAGCCGGTAATGATAGCCGCGATCGGGATAATCGATCCTATAACACCCAACATGAGCCCTTCCATGAAAAATGGCCAGCGTATAAAGCCGTTGGTAGCTCCAACCAACTTCATAATTTGAATTTCATCTCTTCGGTTAATGATCGTCAATTTAATTGTGTTCGAGATTAAAAACATCGCGGTAAACATAAGACCAAGCACCAATACCGCTCCAGCAATCCGCATGACATTTGTGAAGGCAAAGAGCTGTTCTACGACGCTTTCACCATAATCCAAGTCATCAATGTGTGAAAATTGAGCAATGTCTGCTGCTACAGTCTCCGTTAAATGTGGTTCTTCCGCTTCGACAATGTAAACGTCATTCAGTGGATTTTCATCACGCAATGATTCAAACAGCTCAGCATTTTCTTCCCCAACGCTATCGATAAATTCGTCTAATCCATCATCTCGGTGTAAATATGTAATCGACTCGACATGATCTACCGAAGCAATATTATCACCGAGCTCTACCTGATCTTCTTCATCAGCTGTCAGATCCATGTACACGCGAATTTCGACATCCTCTTCCACTTCAGTCATCATATAATTGATGTTTGCAATCAATAAGAGAAAAACTCCGACGACCAGCAGCATGACCGTTACTGCGCTGATGGAAGCGAAACTCATCCAGCCATTGCGGCCAATGTTTTTAAAGCCTTCTTTAACGTGACGAGTAAATGTTCTACCCTTCATAACCGTAATACCCCCTTGAGTCGTCACGAACGATGCGGCCGTTTTCCATGGCAATGACACGGCGTTGGATCGTGTTTACAATGTGACGATTATGGGTAGCCATCACTACGGTTGTCCCCCGTTGATTAATTTCTTCAAGAACCGACATAATGTCCCAAGCGGTATCAGGGTCTAAATTACCGGTAGGCTCGTCCGCAATTAAGACAGCGGGGCGATGCACCATCGCTCTGGCAATGGAAATGCGCTGTTGTTCTCCCCCTGATAATTCTTGGGGTAAGAAACGAGCTTTATTTTTTAATTTGACAAGGTCTAGAACTTCCATCACCTGCCGTTTAATAACCTCTCTTTTCTCTTCGGTAACTTCAAGGGCAAAAGCAATATTTTCAAAGACAGAAAGTCTTGGCAACAGCTTAAAATCTTGAAATACCACCCCGATATTGCGGCGTAAATAAGGAACATGACGACGCTTTAATTCAGCCAAATTCGTCTTATTAATATAAATAACGCCTTTATCGGGTACTTCTTCACGGTACATCATCTTAATAAAGGTGGATTTACCGGCACCGCTTGGACCGACAATATAAACAAATTCACCTTTTCCAATAAAAACATCAATGCCGCCTACAGCTTTTACACCATTGCGGTATGTTTTTTCTACATTTTGCATTTCGATCAAGTCGCATCCCGTCCTCAAGCAATCAAAATCTAAGTTGTTTTATTCTAGATGAGCTTATAACGCTAAACTTTTTAGTAACACCAGACACCATGCATAAGTCCTAGCTATTTGGCACCATTTCAACTCTTCGCTATTAAAACGAGAATTCCTCTTTCCAGATCGCGTTTTTTGTCAGATGATGAAAGAGAAGCTCTTTTTAATGAAACGCCTTTTGCTATGGCCGCCTAATATAGACAAACTTCGAAACTATTAACTAAACAAACGTGCAGAATTGTGCTAAATCCTCTATCATTATATCACTTTAAAGATTTCATTGAGGCTAAAAAAACATAACATTTCTTTGTCACTTAGATTGCAGAGAAGGTAATATTTTAAACATATCGAAGAAAAAAATCGTTGTAAAGAAGCAAAAGGCAACGGTGAAGGATAGGCATAGGTCATTGTTACGGAGTGAAAAACGCACATAGAGCGGATTTGGAAAAGTTAATAAACTGGAGAAAAGTAAAATTGGGAGGCAATCGGTTTGTTAACGGACAGATATTCCGTTATATAACGATATTCGGGGATCGGTCAAACTAGCGGACATCCGTTACGCAATTTGCACAAAAATTACGAGATACAGTGGATGTTGAAGGGTTTAATGGAAGAGAGGCAGTTACATGTGAAAAAACAGGGAAAAACTTAAAATAACGGCACGAGTGCCCGTAAGACTATAGGAGAGAACCTGCCGTCGCCGCGGCTGGTTCTCTCCTGAAAAGTAAAGGCAGGCGCCTCCTCGCCGGTTAAGAACCGTGCGACGCCGCTATGCAAAGCGCCTCCGCTTTTCTTTGTCTAGCCGCGGGCGCTATTGGCTTGTGATCCCTTTTCCCCGCTCTGCGGCGGCAACAGCCTCCTCGGCGGTGAAGAAGGGCCCTTCGCCAATGTTCAGGCGCCCTCCGCTTTTCTATTTTACTGATCGGAAACCCATGCTGAGAGCTGCTCAGCTTCTTCATCTTCTACCAGGTCTGCTGGCATGCTGCCAGGGCCTTCTTCAATCGCGGTAAGAACTTCATCTTCGTCCATTCCGTCGATTCCAGGGCCTGCTCCGCCGCCTTCTAGGTTGTCGCCATGGCAAGATAAGCAGTTTTCTTCATAGACTTGATGCATTTCGTCTGCGTCATAAGTATCTCCACCATTTTCTTCGGCGTCACCGTTTTCCTCTTCTTCACCGTTTTCATCATCGTCGTCTTCGACTTCTTCATCTACGCCGTTTTCATCTACAGCGTCCGGTGCTTCACCTGCTTCGTCATCGCCACAGGCCCCAAGAACGAGTAATGCGCCTCCAATGACCATTAGAAACTTCTTCATGATGTACACACCCTCCTTTATCTATAAATACTTGATGTCAATACCCGTCTAGTATACCCGATAATTCACGTTTTGAAACCCTCTCCAAGTACTTCGGTGGCATTGGTAACAATTACAAATGCCGCCGGATCAACGTGTTCGACAACTTGTTTCAATTTTGTGACCTCATGTCGGTCAACGACGCACATTAGCACTGGACGCTTCTTATCTGTATAGCCTCCTTGTGCATCGAGTCGAGTGACACCGCGATCGATCTCATATAAAATCGCAGAACGGACCTGCTCTTCTTTTTCCGAAATGACTAGAGCGATTTTCGCGTAGCCGAGTCCGGTTTGGACGAGGTCGATCGTTTTTCCAGTGATAAATAAGCTAATCAAGGCGTAAAGTGCGTATTCGAGGCTAAACACAAACGCTGAAGTAAGAACGATCAGGCCATCCATGACGAAGACACATGCGCCGAGAGAAGCGCCGGTGTATTTATTAATAATTTGAGCAGCCAGGTCCGTACCGCCGGTTGAGGCATGGGCGCGAAAAACAAGTCCCAGCCCTAGACCGACGCCGATGCCGCCAAAGATGGCTCCAAGTAATGGGTCGGTGGTGGCAGGGGACCAATCCTGCGTTAAGTAAACGACAAAAGGCAAAAAGAGCGTGCCAATAATCGTTTTCGCCCCGTATTTCAACCCACCGAGTAGTAAGAGACCGAGCAAAAAGAGTGGAATATTAAGCGACCAGAGCGTGATCGCAGGCAAGATTGCAAAGACGTCATAAATAATTGTCGCAAACCCGCTTACACCGCCGGAAGCAATCCGATTTGGCAGCAAGAAAAGATTATAAGCGATGGCGACAATGGCTGAGCCGGTGAAGATTAAACCTATATTTAATAAAAAGAGGGTACGGGGTGAAAGCGGTTCGCGCCGTTTTTGCAAGGCGACCATCATATAGGGACCTCCTCAATGAGCTATTTCTACGTTGTGCAATATCAAGATAATTAAACCGCTACGTAGTATAGCAAGGGGATAAAAGGAAGTAAATAACAGCTGATTGACGCGTTACCTTGTTAAATCATGCATGCTCGTTTTGTCATTAAAAAAGCAGCCATTTCTGGCCGCTTCATCTTTGTCAATTATCTATCCATCGCTGAACGTAAGTAAGCATCAATAAAACCATTAAGGGCTCCGTCCATCACAGCCGAGGTGTTGCCGACTTCGTGGTTGGTACGATGATCTTTCACCATATTATATGGATGGAAAACGTACGAGCGGATCTGATTGCCCCAGGCGATTTCTCCCTGATCCCCGCGCAAGTCATCAATTTCCTGCTGCTGTTTTTCAATCTCCAACTGATATAAACGGGCCTTCAGCATCTTCATAGCCTGCTCGCGGTTTTTGATTTGCGAACGCTCGTTTTGACACTGTACGATTACTCCGGTCGGCTCATGGGTGATCCGCACCGCTGAATCTGTCGTGTTAATATGCTGGCCACCGGCGCCACTTGCCCGGTACGTGTCAATCTTTAAGTCTTCCGTGTTGATGTCAATATCAACATCATCATCTAGCTCTGGAAGTACATCACAAGAGGCAAACGACGTATGCCTACGCCCGGAAGAATCAAACGGTGAAATTCGCACAAGCCGGTGCACACCTTTCTCCGCTTTCAAATAACCGTAGGCGTTATGGCCTTTAATCATAAGCGTTACACTTTTTACGCCCGCTTCATCCCCCGGCAAATAATCAAGGGTCTCGACTTTAAAGCCGCGCCATTCAGCCCAACGCGTATACATGCGCAAAAGCATGGAAGCCCAGTCCTGGCTTTCCGTACCACCAGCACCTGGATGAATTTCTAAAATTGCATTCTTTTTGTCATATGGCTGATTTAAAAGAATTTCGAGTTCGAAGTTATTAATGCGCTGCGCCAGTTCTTTTACTCCAGGCTCCAGCTCTTCCTTTAGCCCTTCATCTTCTGCTGCCAATTCAAACGTCACTTCTAAGTTATCAAGCTCTTCTTCCAGCCCTTTAAGGCCGTTGACGAGCTCTTTTAAGCCATTTGTTTCTTGAATCACTTCATGAGACTGAGCTTGATCATCCCAGAAGCCTGGTTCTGTCATTTTCTGCTCTAATTCAGCGATGCGGTCCTCTTTCGCTTCGACGTCAAAGAGACCCCCTAAAGTCCGCTAATCGCTTAGCCATGCTCTCAAGTTCATGCCTGATATCCGCTTGATCCATGTGAAACACTCCTACTTCTTTTTCTGAGGCTGTTTTCTAAATTTTTTCTTTTAAAGAAAAGCTAGTAGCGGCCATTCCCGGGACAGGAGCGGGCGTTGTCCGGCGTACGCTTTCTGCGGGCAATGGTTCAGTCTTCTCGGGAAGGGCTGCCCTAACAGAAGGCTGTTTTCGTTGTTCCACCGCTTAGCCGAGCAATGAATTAGGATCAGCTCACCACTAGCCAAAGAAAGTCAGCCTTCTGCTGACTTTCTTTGTATCATGCTACGAGCCGCAGCACTGCTTATATTTTTTCCCGCTTCCGCACGGGCACGGGTCATTGCGTTTAGCAATGGACGAACGCTGAATCGGCTGGCGTTTTTTATTCTTTTCTCGTTTCTTGTCTGTATTGTTGCCGTGGTTCGCTTCTTCATCTTCCGAGACTTTTTCCCGCTTTACTTCTTCGGTAATGGTCGCTTTCATGACGTACGTGGAGACTTCTTCTTCAATGGAAGCAACCATCTCTTCAAACATGTTGTATCCTTCAAATTGATAATCCCGAAGCGGGTTGCTCTGTCCATACGCACGCAAGTGGATCCCCTGACGGAGTTGGTCCATCTGGTCGATATGGTGCATCCATTTGCGGTCTACCGTGCGCAGCATGATTACTTTTTCGAATTCACGCATCTTCTCAGCGCCGATTTCTTCTTCTTTTGCTTTATAATTAGCTTTGACCTTTTCCTTGATCAGTTCTTTCATTTCTTCAGGGTCCTTGCCGCGTAAATCAGCCACTTCAACATCGCCTTCGTGAAGCACGTTTCCATTCAAGTAATTAACAATCGCTTCAAGGTCCCAATCTTCTTCCACTTCTTCATCCGGCGTATGTGCAGCAACACTGCTGTCCACGACACTATTCATCATACGCAGGACAATTTCGCTTAAGTCCTCAGACTCAAGTACTTCCATGCGTTGAGCATAGATAATATCACGCTGCTCCCGCATGACATCGTCATATTGAAGAATCTGCTTCCGGGCATCAAAGTTATGGCCTTCCACACGCTTCTGGGCTTGTTCTACCGCACGGCTGACAAGACGGCTTTCAATCGGCTGATCTTCTTCCATGCCGAGCTTGTTCATCATGTTTGACATATTGTCTGAACCGAAACGCTTCATAAGATCGTCTTCCATAGCAAGATAGAACTGAGAAGCACCCGGGTCACCCTGACGTCCAGAACGACCGCGCAACTGATTATCAATGCGGCGGCTTTCATGGCGTTCCGTACCGAGGACAAACAATCCACCAAGTTCAACGACGCCATCACCTAGTTTAATGTCCGTTCCGCGTCCGGCCATATTGGTCGCAATCGTGACCGCGCCTTTTTCGCCCGCATTTTCAATAATCTTAGCTTCATTCTCATGATTCTTCGCATTGAGAACACTATGTGGAATCCGGCGCTTTTTCAGCATTTGCGAAACGAGCTCAGACGTTTCCACACTGGCTGTACCGACAAGTACAGGTTGTCCTTTTTGATGAAGCTCTTCGATATGATTGGCAGCAGCCTTGAATTTACCTTCCTGGGATTTGTAAATTAAATCAGGCTTGTCTTCACGAATGATCGGTTCGTTGGTTGGAATCGCTGTTACGTTCATCGCGTAAATGTTTTGGAACTCTTCTTCCTCGGTCTTCGCAGTACCAGTCATGCCGGCAAGTTTGTCGTACATGCGGAAAAAGTTCTGGAACGTAATCGAAGCAAGTGTCATGCTTTCTTTTTGGATCGGCAACCCTTCTTTAGCTTCGATGGCCTGATGAAGCCCGTCTCCGTAGCGGCGTCCTTTCATGAGGCGGCCGGTAAACTGGTCAACGATAACGACTTCGCCGTCTTCGACCACGTATTCGGTATCACGCAGCATCGTATGATGGGCTTTCAGCGCCTGGTTTACGTGGTGCGTAATCTGCACGTTGTCCTGGTCAAACAGGTTATCAATTTGGAAAAATTGTTCCGTTTTAGTGACACCGTCCTCAGTAAGCTGGACGTTGTTTCGCTTTTCATCAATGGTAAAGTCCGTATCTTGAATCATATGACGGACAAGCTGGTCGGCATAGCCGTACAGCTTGGTCGACTGTTGGACAGAGCCGGATATGACGAGAGGCGTTCGGGCTTCATCAATCAAGATGGAGTCCACTTCGTCGACGACGGCGAAATGAAGTTTGCGCTGCACCATCTTTTCTTTATAAAGAACCATGTTGTCACGCAAGTAGTCAAAGCCGAATTCGTTATTTGTTCCGTACGTGACGTCGCAGTTGTAGGCTTCGCGCTTTTCGTCTTTGGACATGCCTTTTTGGTTGAGGCCGACGGTGAGGCCAAGGAAAGTGTAGAGTTTGCCCATTTCGGTGCTGTCAC
The DNA here is from genome assembly GCF_000377705.1 of Salsuginibacillus kocurii DSM 18087. Classification (GTDB taxonomy): domain Bacteria; phylum Bacillota; class Bacilli; order Bacillales; family Marinococcaceae; genus Salsuginibacillus; species Salsuginibacillus kocurii. The sequence goes on from NZ_KB898623.1 coordinate 684,065, forward strand.
GGCGAGCGAGGTAGTCGTTTACGGTAACGACGTGAACGCCTTTGCCGGTGATCGCGTTTAAGTAGACAGGCATGGTTGCGACTAACGTCTTCCCTTCACCGGTTTTCATTTCGGCGATTTCGCCGCGGTGGAGAGCGATAGCCCCGATGATCTGCACGTGGTACGGATCAAGGCCAAGCACGCGGCGCGCGCCTTCGCATACGACGGCATAGGCTTCCGGCAGAAGGTCCTCTAGCTTTTCACCGTTTTGATATCGTTCCTTGAACTCTTCCGTTTTCTGGCGCAGGCCGTCATCCGAGAGCTTGCGCATATCGTTTTCATAAGATTTCACCGCTTCTGCATTCTTTTCCATCTTTTTAACAACACGTTGGTCTGTATCTCCAATGACTTTTTTCAATAAGCCGATCATCTTACTATCATCGTCCTCTCTCATCTGAGTAGGTCGCCTATTTTTTGACGAGCGAACTTTCGTCACAATTACTTTCATTTTATCAAGTTGTCCTGACGGATACAAGAAAAGCCTAGAAAGAGGGGAAACGCCCTATTAGAAGGTGAAAGCGAAGGTGACGAAACCAACACAGATAATTTTATAGCTTGTCTTGATGATTTTTCACATCTTGAGCGGAGGGCATACTATACATTCCTCTCCACCTTTAGTGATGCGACACTGTACTCAGAATGTGGAATTCACGGACTAAGTGTAGATCATCACTGCGCATGGCCGGGGCGTGATTGTTAAGAAACGGCCAAGACTGTGCAAACTCGGAACGGCACTACGCAACAAGTCCGCAAAACTGCGCAACCAGCGCATTTCACTACGCAAACTGGGTGCGGCACTGCGCAACCAAATTACTATAGAACTAGTAAAGGAACGGGCAGCAACCCGTTCCTTTCAGCGTTTCATTTTCAATTACTTAACCTCGTAAAGCCGAATCAAGATTCCGGCTCAATCAAGCCGTAGCGGCCGTCTTTTCGTTTGTAAACGACTCGCGTATCACCATTTACGTCATCAGAGAAGACGAAGAAATTGTGGCCAAGCATGTCCATTTGCAACACCGCTTCCTCAGCGTCCATCGGCTTTAGATCAAAACGCTTCGTGCGCACAATATCAATTGAATCCTCGTTCTCCTCGATGCCTGTATCTTCATCGAAGTTCACATCATTTAATTCTTCAATGTTATCTCGAAATGTCTGCTTTGCTTCGCCATTTTGCTGGCGGAACTTGCGATTGACCCGTGTTTTGTGCTTGCGGATCTGACGTTCTAATTTTTCAACTACTTGATCAATGGCTGCATACATATCAGTATGTGTTTCTTCAGCTCGGAGAAGAAGCTGAGACATTGGAATTGTTACCTCGATACTTTGATCGATATTCAGCACCTGCATTTTCACATAGACATCAGCTGTAGGAGCTGTATCGAAATATCTCTCTAACTTACTGACCTTTTTCTCCACATAATCCCGGAGAGCATCAGTAATTTCCAAATTCTCGCCTCGGATGTTGTAATTCATCAAAACTCCTCCTTTCGTGTATGTATTATTCTCTATTCCTGTTTCAAACTCCTTCTCAAACGAGCATTTTCATTAAAAATGTGAAAGATTCTCGTTGGCATCGACTTAATTTACCTAGTAGAACAGTTTGGTATACTCCCGCCCGCCAGGACCCTATGCCATTTTAGAAATGCTCACACTACCCTCCTCATTTCAATTCTTATATTGAAACTAACAGAATATTCATACTTTTAAAATGAGAAAAATTAACAAAATCCCCGTAGCGCTGATGAAACAGCACTAAGAGGATTTAAATGTTTTAACGTCATTGATTTAAATTTTATTAACGTTAGCCGCTTGAGGTCCACGGTCACCTTCGACAATTTCAAACTCCACATTTTCCCCATCTTCAAGCGATTTAAAACCTTCCGAATTAATCGCCGAAAAATGAACGAATACGTCATCCCCTTCCTCACGTTCGATAAATCCAAAACCTTTTTCGTTGTTAAACCATTTCACTTTCCCTTGCATACTCGTCTTCCTTTCACACATATACTTTTTGCAGCCCAAGGCTACACTTCAATCATAACCAAAAAATGTAATCGTTGCAACTTCCTGTATTCATAAAGAAAAGCGAACTCTTCTTTTAATAGGAACAGGCTCTTGCGCACCATGTACTTTTTTAGTTAAAAAGAAGTCTTATGAAGAGGAGAGAGACCTTCTCCTCCAAGACCTAGTTATAACCGACGTAGAAAGATATTATTCAGATGACGTGCGGCGTGTTTGAGGCGGGTGTGGTTTGAGATTGAGCTAAAGGGGGCACCTCCAGGCTGAAGATCATCTGGTTGTGGCGTGACTTCGACCTGTTGTGGCGTCGCGCGTGTTCGTTGTGGCGTGACTTCGACTTGTTGTGGCGTCGCGCGTGTTCGTTGTGGCGTGACTTCGACCTGTTGTGGCGTCGCGCGCGTTCGTTGTGGCGTGACTCTCTCCCTCAGTCCAGTGTGAATCCTGCCGAGTGCCGCGTCTCGCTCGCTTAGTGCGGTCTCACTCTCTGCCGATACCAGGTACCGGCGATTAGCCAGAGCGTCCCTCTTCCCCATCCTCCTTATGTAAAAAGCTCGCCGGGCAATCGCGCGGCGAGCTTCGTTCTTTCCTTACAATCCGACAGAAACGTATTTGGTTTCGAGGAAGGCTTCAATGCCTTCGTGGCCGCCTTCGCGATCGAGTCCGCTTTCTTTCATGCCGCCGAATGGTGCCTGCGCTGCAGATGGACGTCCGTCGTTCCAGCCGACGATGCCAAATTCAAGGGCTTCAGCCACCTTCATGCCGCGTTTCAGGTTATCAGTGAAAAAGTAAGCAGCTAAACCGTAGCGTGAATCGTTAGCAAGCTCAATTGCTTCCTCGTCCGTCTTCACCTTTTGAATGGGAGCAACCGGACCAAAGGTTTCTTCTTCCATAATGACCATGTCATGGTTAATATCGGCGAGTACGGTTGGCTCGTAGAAGTAGCCGCCATCTTGTTCGAAACCGGAACCGCCCGTCTTTAGGGCCGCTCCTTGCTTCAAGGCGTCTTGAACGTGTCTATCTACTTTCTCAAAGCCGTCTTTATTAATGAGCGGCCCGAGATCCGCGTCCCCCTCTAATCCATCTCCTACCTTCAACTGAGAAGCGCGCTCGGTGAATTTTTCCACAAAATCCTCATAAATACGTTCTTGCACATAAATGCGGTTGCCGCAGACACATGTCTGGCCAGCGTTGCGAAACTTGGAAGCGATCGCGCCGTCAACAGCCTGTTCGATATCGGCGTCATCGAGGACGATGATCGGCGCGTGCCCGCCAAGTTCAAGCGAGAGCTTTTTCACATGCTCAGACGCCTGCTTCATCAACAGTTTCCCGACTTCGGTTGAGCCGGTGAATGTCACTTTTTTCACAGCTTCATGCTCCATAAAAGCGCCGCCAATTTCTGCAGCTTCACCGGTCACGATGTTGATGACCCCGTTCGGCACCTCTGCCTCCGCACAAAGCTCAGCAAAGCGAATCGCAGAAAGCGGCGTGTCTTCGGCCGGCTTCAACACAGCGGTACAACCAGCAGCAAGCGCTGGAGCAATTTTACGAGTTACCATCGCCAGTGGGAAATTCCACGGTGTAATCGCGCCTACAACTCCAACCGGCTGCTTCATCACCATAAACCGTTTGTCCTTCGAGTTAGAAGGAATCAAATCTCCATACACCCGGCGTGCTTCTTCGGCGTACCATTCCAAAAATGAAGCCGCATACATAACTTCGCCTTTTGCTTCAGCAAGCGGCTTTCCCATCTCTTTTGTAACCAGTTCACCAAGCTCATCTTTATGCTCAAGCATGAGCTGCTGTAATTTCTTCAAATAGCCAGCGCGCTCCTCAGCCGTTTTCGCCGCCCATTTCGGAAAAGCTTCATGAGCAGCTTTAATCGCTTGATTCGTCTCGGTGCGTCCGCCATTGGCAGCGCTCCCCACTTTTTCTCCATTGGCCGGATTCAATACGTCAAAATTCTCCGGCGCTTCCAACCACGTGCCATTAATGTATAGTTGAGCATCCATATTGATCACCTCTTTTTAGATAATTCGATATCTCCTTCCTATACCCTTTTTTTAAAAATACGAAGCTTTGAAATTAAGGACAATGTTCGGCAATATAATTAATTTGGGAAAAGAAAAGCCGGGACGCTGTTTCACTCATTACTCCTCCTCCGTGGTACGCTCACTTTGCAGGACTTCGCTGACAGGTTTTGTTATGTATCGCGGGAGTCCATCCAACCGTTGTGCTCCGACCCGTCTTCTTGGAAACGCGCCACCGTTTGAAAAACGAGCACCTTCCAGCTTTGAAACACCGGCATCACTTCCCGCGAAATGAAAACCAGACGCTCTTCAGCCGATGTTAATTCAGTGATTTGTTGCGCTTTTTTAACCATTTCATCGAAGCGGAGCAACTGCTGTTCCGTTTCTTCTTCCAACGCAAAAATCGAACGCAACGTCATGTTCGACGCATCAAACGGAACAAACCCAGCCATCATCTGCGTCAACAACCTGTCCCCTTCTTCAACAAACCCTTCACGGTAGAAGCCGACCACCGTGCTAATCCCTTCTTCCACTGTCTTTAACCAATCCTGGTACCGCAGCAAAAACTCCCGCTGCGCAACCGATAAATTCTCTGCCATCACGCACATCCTCCTTTACTGTAACTATATCAAACTTAGAGAAAAATGAGGAAGACAGGATTGAAGGAGGAACTGAGTGAGTGCGGCGTCATATTGATTTAGTGCTGAGTCACGCACGATGGGTGCGGCGTCACGTACTATTATTGCGCATGACGTTGACTCGTTGCGTAGTGACGCCAGTCCCTTGCACAGTCGCGCTCCCCCGGTTGCGCAGTGATTCATGCAACCTGTGCAGTCACGCTCTCTCGTTGTGCAGTGACACCTGACCCTTGCGCAGTAGCGGCCCTCGAGTTGACCGTCCCCTTCTCCAAACCAAAATGACAAAAGACGTAAGGTGGCGCTGCGGACGCAGCGCTTCCAAATGCATTGTTATTACATGCAAGTTACCCCAGTTGTGGCGTCGCAGTCTTGAGTTGTTGCGTCGTTCCCCTTTCTTGTGGCGTCATCGCCTCTTGTTGTGGAGTCACTCGCCCTGCTTGTGGCGTGACTCCGGATAGTTGTGCAGTGACTCCCTAGACTTGTGGTGTCACGCCTCTCACTTGTTGCGTGACACCTATTCTCTTTCCCCACCAAAAAACGCCGCGGTTTACTTCTCCGCAGCGTTTCCATACTTCTATTCAATTTTTCTTATCAAAAAACAAGCCGTCGACGGTTGGGCCTTCGTACGGGTTTTTGTATTTTCGGCCGGTCACGCGTCGATTTTTCGTGCGGTTGTACTCACCACGAATCGTGAAGCGCTTGGCATTCATTTCCTCGTTGATTTCTTCATTCATGCGACCAATTTCTTCGGTGTAGCGCTGCCTTGTTTCCGGGTGCTCTTCATCGGCTCTACTGCCTTCTTGTTCAAGTTTTTCCATCAGGCGACCCCGCCGTTCCAGCAGCTGCTGGGTGCGGCGGATGTATTTTTCGCGTGCCGCCATGTCTTCCGGCAAATCCGCCGTCACATGCTGGTGGAGTTTTTTCGTCTGCAAATATAAGCGCTTGACCGGATCCAAGACTTACACGCCCCCGCCGTATTTGCGCTTGCGCTCTTGTTGGATCACTTCTTTCCAGGTATCACGGAAACGAATGACGTACTGTTCTGCTTCATCTATAAAAGCTGGATCATTTTTTACATTGGCCTGGATCAGCTGATAGTTGATGTATTCATACAACCGCGCCATATTTTCCGTTGTCTCATCTTCTACTTTAAGCGTAATCAACAGTTCGCTGATAATCGCCTGCGCGCGCTGCAACGCTTCATTGCGTCCTTGCACATCTTTCTCATCCATGGCTTGACGGGCTCGCTTGGTAAATTTCAAGATCCCATTGTAAAGCATTAACGTTAATTCTCCAGGAGATGCGGTTGTTGCTGCATTTTGCTTATAAACGTTTGGCTGTGCGCCAAGATTCATGTTCGACATTGCCATCGTCGAATCCACCTTCCTTAACCTATAAACTTAATCTATGTTTTAACCAAACATGGCGGAGTAGAACATATTGGCCTGTTCCTGCGCCTGGGCCATCGCCCGTTCCATCGCGCCAAACTCCCGCCAGTAGCGGTCTTCCAGCTGGTCAAAGCGCTGTTCCATCCGGGTCTCTTCTTCCTCTAAGCGATCAATGTTCCGGCCGAGCGCAAATTGATGATTCATGTTATTTCCACGGAATCCACCAGCGCGCTCAGCTAAGTTGTCAATCGCACCATCCAATGTATCGCGCATGCGCCGGGCAAAGCCTTGCTCGCTTGCATCGTCGCCGTTTGCTGCAAATAAATGAAACACGCCATCTGGATCTTCATTAATTGCGCCTCGCAAGGCCTCTTCATCGATTTCCAGCTTACCGCGCTCCATATAATCATTGCTAGTCGTAATTCCAATTTCCGACAAAATACGGAACGCTCCGTCTTCCCCACCTTCCACCGGAGTGTATAAATCGACACGCAGATTGGTCATAACTCCGCGCACGAGCGAGTCATTACGGATAACTCCGCTTTCCGCCCGCTCATCCCACAACTCAGCTTCGTGGTCGGTCAATTCGCGGCGCTGCTCATCCGTAAGCGGCGGATAGTCCCGGTGCTGCTGTTCCTGCAGGCGCCCATGCACATCCTCAAGCATCTCATTGTACTCTTCGACAAACCCTTCAATCGTCTCAAAGATGTCGTCTGTCTGAATGGAAGTCTCCAGACGAACCGGCGCGCTCCCAGCTTCAAAGGTATCATTTAACGTCAGTTCCACATCACCGACTTCAAATGTATTTGACCGCCGCTCGGTTTCAAGTCCATTAATCGTAAATTGTGCATTGGCTGCACCTTGCAACCCATTATACACCAGTCTGCCCTGCTCATCTGTATGGCCAACCACCTCGCCATCCACAATCAGCTCTTCATTAGCCAGCACACCATTCTCGTCACTCAGTACACCGGCAAAACCCCCGGCAGATGGTTCAAAGGTTACCTCTTCCGGAGCAGTACCAGAAGCCAATTCCCAATCCATTGCCGCGCCAGTGCCGTCAGCAATCACAAGCTCGTCATTCTCACCTGTAGCAAGCTCTGAGTTTTGCAAACCGAGAAAATCAGTAAACAACGCCCCGCTGAATTCAATTTCTTCCCCGGCTTCATTAAAAACACCAGTATCATTTCTCGTTACAGAAAGACGGTCTGAGTAGTCATCATAGAACGCGCTCACGCCGATATCAGCATCATTCAGACGATCAAGAACATCGTCGAAGGCATCATCCCCGCTTACGAGAAAGCGGGCTTCCTGCGGTTCCCCGTCTTCATTGTAGGTCGTGACGCTTCCAGCTGCATACTCTTCTGTGAACTGGACATGAACGTCTTCGGCCGTTGCTTCCCCGAGGACCATCTCCCCGCTCTCAGCGTCGACAAACACATCGCCTGCGCCTAATTCAGCATCAGGATCGGTCACTACATTCAAAGCTGTGGTGCTGTCGCCAACAAACACTTCCACGTTCTCTGCCACAATCCCGCCACGGGCAAGCTCTAGCTCTGTGCGTTCTTCGCGACCCTCAAAATGTTCAGAACCATGAGTTGCAATGCCTTGGATTTCAATTGTTTCATCACCGGGAGCTTCATGAAAAGTCAGTTCAAGCGCGCCATTCACAACCTGCGCACCAACTTGTCCTTCTTCAATGTCACTGCCATCAGTTACAACTTGAAGCGACAATCCATCCTGATCTACAACAAGCTCGTCCAGGCTGTCTTCATCCCAGGCTTCCCCATCTAACGTAATGACTTCATTTGTTTCTCCGCTAATGGATTCACGAACTACGTACCCTTCCTGCCAGGCTTCCCCTTGCCAATCCTGGTCGGCAAACGAGGCATCAGGGTCAATCGATCCAGTGGTGGTTAATGATTGAGCGCTTGAAGCGGAGGCTTCCGAAGCAAGCTGGTCTACTGCTGAAATTGAATACGAAACATCAGAACTAGAACCAGTGACCTCAGCAGATACCCGATCGGCATCCGTCGAAGTTACATCGCGAGCCACCATATTCGAACGCATCATCACCGTATCAAACAAGTTTGTGCGAAGGTCATTGAACTGCGTATTCACTTCACGATACGCATCAATTTTCAATTGTTCCAACGCCATGTCTTGTTCAATTCGTTCGAGCGGCTGCCGCTCCACCTGCATCAAATCGTTAACCATTGAATCAATGTCCATCCCCGAGGCAAAGCCTGCCATTCTCATAACGGGTCACTTCCTTCATCTATATTCTTTTTTGGTTACTATCCAATTGTCTAAAACTTCTTTCCTACTTTTTATATCGGCTAGATGTTTCAAAACGTTTAGCCCGCCATGGAGGTTTTTGTCATCTTTTTAGAAAACATGCAAAAACCCTATGAGGAGCCTTTTGTATGTCCAGTGATAGCTATAACGGCCAGTAACGAAAATACGTTGCCCAATGGTTTTGAAAATATTAGCTTTAAAAACTGGTTGTCACCATTATTTAGTGTCTATAATAAAAGAAAATGATTGGGATCGGAGGGCATTAAAATGTGCGGACGCTTTACGCTAACCGTTGATTTGGAGCACCTTATCGAACAGTTTACTATTGATGAAGTAACCATTGAAGAGTTCGAGGTAAGCTACAACATTGCCCCGTCGCAACAAGTCGTAGCTATCATTAATAACGGAGAAAATAACCGTCTGGGTAAACTGCGCTGGGGATTAATCCCTTTTTGGGCAAAAGACAAAAAGGTCGGATATAAAATGATCAACGCACGAGCTGAAACAGTCGCGGAGAAAACAAGCTTCAAACGTGCCTTAAAAAAACAGCGATGTATCATACCAGCAGACGCTTTTTATGAGTGGAAACAAGTCGATGGTCAAAAGCAGCCGTACCGAATACACCAATTAGATAACACTATCTTTGGGTTTGCAGGTCTGTGGGAAAAATGGACAGATGAGGACGGTACGGATATCTTCTCTTGCACGATCATTACTACTAAGGCAAATGAATTCATGGCTGAGATTCACGGACGCATGCCGGTCATTTTACCGAAAAAGCACTACAAGGAGTGGTTACATCCAGCTACCCAAGACACTCATGACCTCCAGGAATTACTGCAACCAATTGAGTCTTCTAATTTGACCGCCCATGAAGTTTCAAGCGAAGTAAATAACCCCCGTAATAATTATCAAGAGCTCATCAATCCTTTATAAATGAATGGATTTCATCATTCAAAATAAGATGTTAACCTCCGACTAATGAATGTGACCTTCACTTCAGACGGACGCTTTCCCGAGGGCTTGTCTTCAGCTACCTTTTTCGAAAGTAAAACCATCGAAACAGTGGATCTTCAGACTGCGCTTTATCCTCTGGGAGTCGCCGTCTTACGTTTCAGCCACTTTTGAAATGCCGTATAGTAAATAAAAATCAATAGATCGTATTCGTTTTATTGCTCATAAAACGTCATGATGAAATTGATTCAAATAACGGTTAATTTATTTATGTATATCAAGTCATTTATTACTACCAGTCACCGCTATGGAGGCTGGGCTTTTACTTTTAATGAGTACGTACTTGCACAACCTTGCAGAGAGGGGGGATCAAAAAATTGACCATTTCACAGCTTCAACCGCCTAGTAAACGTCATTGAGGAACTGGTTGTCATACGATTAATTACAAGGAATTTATAAACAAGTAAATAGGAGGCTGGTTATCCGTGCTACTTAACATTGAAAATACATTTGTGTTCTTACCTGCTGTTCACAAGTTTAATAGCCGTACATTTGGCATACCAACCATAAATGACTTAACAATACAAGTAGCACACAAAAACGCACAGAACTTAAATCTGTGCGTTTTTACTCATAGTTTCTTCCTTTCTTCAACTAATGCATCCGTTAAAATCATTCTTAGTTAGTGTTCGTTCACTTCTTTTATGTTTTCTTTAGGAACCCAACCTTCTTCTGCATTAGCTCTCCTTTTTACCCATACCCAACCATTTAGTTCCTTAATTTTTATTAGCTGTTCATCAATACTTACATCTAATTCTTTTGCAATATAATTCTCTAAAACCAGTCCCCGCTTATCTTGGATATGGATTATTTGTTTGGGAACCCACCCCTCTAGCTGATGTTTATCTTTCGTGTAACAATATATCCAGTTATTCCAACCCTCATTACCCTCATACTTTTTGCCAACAATAACATCCTGCCCTTTTAACAGTATAATTGGATTGGGATAGTTGCTTGTATGTTGTTTAGTTACTTTATAGACATTGTTATTTCTTTTATCCTCCAAAACTATCCACCTCTTTCTTTAAGTAAACTCTCCATTAGTTGAAAAGTGGCTCTTTTTTCTTACTTGCTCACCCACACCTACAACTAAAATTTTATGACCCGCTAGAAAATTCCTTATTTGTTTCAACTAACGCATGTCGACGTTTATATAAATCCCATATTGCATTAGTTCCAAAGGCTACGAAGGGGAAGGCAGCTGAAAATAGAAACACGTATACTAATGAATAATTCGCAACCGGACTTAACAACATCGAGCCAACTCCCACTCCCATGTATGACATGAGACCAAATATGGCATATGCATCTGATTTTGCTTTAGTTTCTTTTACTACAGCAATTCGATTGTAAAACAGGTTCATAACCCCTCCATAGAAAAAACCGAAAATCATGGCACTTAGTATAAGCAAAAAATAGCCAGGAGATAAGATTAAAAGCAAATTACTACTGCTAATGAGTAAAAAGCTAATGGATAATAATAAGTTCTCACTTATATATTCTTTAAGTTTCAGCATAAAGATTTGAGATAAAATGAAAAAGCTCCAAAAGAAAAAATAAAAAATATCTATTCTTAGGCTTAATCCCTCTAAATATAGGGGGAGAAAAGCAATAACTGCACCATAACTGATAGATGTTAACAGAAAAGTAACGTAACTGGGTAAGTACTGTATACTAAAGGCTTGCTTATTTAACGTATTAGCTCTAAGGGGCTTTCTCTTCCCATTGCGCTTTACTAAATAACTCACTGCCAGGGCAGACAAGGAGGAAATTAATAAAACGAGATAAACAAAAGTCCTTTCTGAATAAGTGTAATATAAAAAAACACCTAAGAAAGGAGCAACAGCAGAGGCTACGCCTAGAAAGGAATTATGAAAACCAATGACTTTTTTAGGATTATCTCCCCTACTTGTAATGATTGTTAATAAAATGGGAGCCACAACCCCTACACCCATACCTAACGTTATAGCCCCGATATAGAAGGCTATAATAGATGTTGATTTAATAAAGAGTATCAAAAAACCTGTGCAATATAAGAAAAGCCCTACTTTAAGCAATAGGTACTCATCTACCTCGTATTTTAATAGAAAGATCCTAGAGACTAATAAAGCTAGCATGAACGTTGTTAACACATAACCCGAAGTGGCAGGGGATTGAGTCACTTCAACTACTAATAAAGGTAAAATGGCGGTCAAAAGGCTGAATAAGAAATTAAACGTAAAAACAATATACAATAATTTTTTCATTTATTTTCGCTCCCATTTTTATGCAAACGCACTTTCTTTTTCATCAAACTTCACCACGATCCGCTTGTAGGCTTCAGCCATTTGTCTACAGATATAGAGGACAGTAATGTGTATCTCTTGGCAATGATCTTAACAACGTCCATACCTCTCTGTAGCAGAGGGAATTTCGGCTCTTGAACTTTCACGAACACAACTAACCTCCGTTTTTAACACCTTTTATAACACTTTCAAGATAGTGATCTATAAGTGATTCATGTTGAACCCAGGGGAAGTCTTTATACGTTATTAATAAAGAAGTAATGCCGTGCAATTGTCCCCATATCATTTGACTAATTAACCTTTCATCAGGATGGATAAAATAGTTGCTTTCAGTTCCCTCCCTCACTAATGAAATGAGTATTTCAAAAGCCTTAGCTCTCTCATTTTCAACTCCCATTAAGGAGTCGTCTTTATCAATGTTGCTGATAAACATCAATTTATAATAATCTTTATGAGACAATCCAAATTCAATGTAAGCACTCAATATGCTTTTGAATTTGAGGTCAAAATGCTCCTTTTTATTGGTCTGATAGGTTGAGTCAAGAGTTTGATAAAACAACTCATACCCTTGTTTTAATAACTCGAATAACAATTCATTCTTATTTTTAAAGTAGTTGTAAATAGTTGTTGGGGAATATTCAATTTTATCTGCAATTTTTCGCATGGAAACATGTTCATATCCATAAAGAGAAAAAAGTTCTGTTGCTGCATTAACGATTTGTTCCTTAATAAAAGCCTTTTCTCGATGTTTACGTTCTGAAATACTCATGAATTTAATCACCTCAACAAAGATACGGTTAACATCGTTATTTAAATTAACGGTGTTAATTTAAGGGTAAAATAACCATTTCTTTTTGTAAAGGAATATTTTTTCCATGTTTAAAAATGGTACATCTCGTTACCACTATTGGAGTTTTCTTATCTTAGCCTCTCATCTAAGGTAAAGCTTGATGGAGCTATTCTTGAATATCGATAAGATTATTCTAATCATTAAAATCTTTAACTCTATTTAGTCAAGAAATCATTCATTTACAGTATAAATCTAATGAGAATAAACATTACGAGAATATCATGATTTTGGTTCTCATTTATCTTCCTCTCTTCGTGCTAAAGGAGTCATTTAAGAAAAGCTGATGGTTTTCTGTTTAGGTAAAACTGACAGAGATATGTGACCTTTTTTCTTCTTTGTTCTGCTATAATATCTTTTACATGAGTTCACAGAAGAAAAAGGAGGAAAACATGCATTTCTCAAACTCAATGATTCTTCCAGCCATACGCGACTTGAAGGATCTGGATAAAGTCGCTCAAACAGATTATGAATACATCGTCCTATTAAATACTCATATCGGCCAGCTGAAATCCATCGTTAAGATGCTCCGCGATCACGATAAGAAAGTATTGCTGCACGCGGATTTGGTACAGGGTTTAAAAAGCGATGAATACGGAGCACAATTTCTGTGCAGGGACATCAGGCCGGCAGGGTTAATATCAACGAGAAAAAATGTTTTGTTAACAGCTAAAAAAGCTAAGTTAATAACTGTCCAACGATTGTTCCTCCTCGATTCGATCGCTTTGGAGTCGAGCTATAATATGCTCGAGACCATACAGCCTGACTGCATCGAAGTGCTCCCGGGCATTATTCCGCATATTATTCAGGAAATTTATGAAAAAACAAATACGCCTATAATAGCTGGGGGACTCATCCGGACAGAAAACGAAGTTCAGACTGCGATTGATGCCGGGGCCACTGCTGTCTCAACGTCCAGAAAAGGGCTTTGGGACCGGGATTACTGACTTTAGTTAAATATCAGACAATTAATTATTTTAATTGTCTCTATTTTGTTGACAACGCTTACATCCTCTGTTTTAATATAGAATAAGTTAATAATTTTTTCGTGGAGACTATGGAGACCAACGGAAATTCACCTGGAGTGAGACTCTAGGGGAATTCTGTTGGTCTTTTTTGTCTTCGAAACTTTTAAAGGGGGAAAAGGAATGTCACCTGTATTAGCTGAATTTTTAGGTACGATGATGCTTATTATCTTTGGAGGGGGTGTCGTAGCAGGGGTAGTCCTTAAAGGGACAAAATCAGAAGGCACAGGATGGGTATTAATAACTTTTGCCTGGGGTCTTGGCGTGGCCATGTCGGTTTATATGATTGGAGAAATAAGTGGAGGACATATTAACCCTGCCGTAACAGTAGGATTAGCGTTAATAGGGGATTTTGCGTGGTCAAGTGTTCCAGCTTATATTGGGGCACAGTTAGCCGGCGCATTTACCGGTGCCGCACTGGTTTTCTGTGTGTATTATCCGCATTTCAGAAATACAGAAGATCAAGGGGCAAAACATGGTGTATTTGCTACAGCTCCGGCAATCAAACATACACCTTCAAATTATTTTAGTGAAGTTTTAGGTACATTTGTATTATTATTTGGAATCGTTGCATTAGGTGCAAATGATGCAGGGGGACTTGACCCTCTTCTGGTTGGATTTTTAATCGTTGTCATTGGTATGTCTTTAGGTGGGACGACAGGGTATGCAATTAACCCTGCCCGTGATTTAGGACCAAGAATTGCTCATGCTATATTGCCCATTCATAACAAAGGCGATTCCGGCTGGGCATATGCGTGGGTGCCTATCGCAGGACCGATTATAGGAGGTGCGTTAGGAACATTAAGTTACGTGGCTTTATTCGAAGGAGTTGTCAATTCGGCTCTATGGCTTTTCATTGCATTGTTTTTCATTGTTTTGTTTATCTCTTATAAAATGGATCAAAAAGAAATACAGCCTAAGAGTTTGGAAGACACTTATCACAATCCTGAACAAAAACAAGCATAGGGGGAATTTAACATGGAAAAGAAATATGTATTAGCTTTAGACCAGGGGACTACTAGTTCAAGAGCTATCTTATTCAACAAAGAAGGGAAAATCGTAGATGTTGCCCAGAAAGAGTTCAGGCAGATTTTCCCTAAGCCAGGCTGGGTAGAGCATAATGCTAATGAAATCTGGTCCTCAATCTTAGGGGTTATCGCAGAAGTACTAAGTAATCAAGATGTCTCACCTAAAGAGATTGCTTCAATCGGGATTACAAATCAGCGTGAAACAACGGTGGTATGGGAAAAAGATACAGGCCGGCCGATATACAACGCTCTTGTATGGCAGTCACGTCAGACTGATGATATTTGTCAGGAACTAAAAGAACAAGGCCATAACGATCTTTTCAGGGATAAAACGGGCTTATTAATCGATGCTTATTTTTCCGGTACCAAAGTAAAATGGCTCCTTGATAATGTTGAAGGGGCGAGAGAAAAAGCAGAACAGGGCAAACTTTTATTCGGAACGATTGATACATGGCTTATATGGAAACTTTCTGGAGGCAAAGCCCACGTGACTGATTATACAAATGCTTCCCGAACGCTTATGTATAATATTCATGAATTGAAATGGGATGAGAACCTTCTTGATATTCTTGGTGTTCCAAAATCGATGCTTCCTGAAGTAAGGCCGTCCTCTGAGGAATACGCTAAAACGGTCAGTTACCATTTCTTTGGAGAAGAAGTGCCTATTGCCGGAGCTGCCGGGGACCAGCAGGCAGCTTTATTCGGCCAGGCATGCTTTGAGAAAGGAATGGCTAAAAATACCTACGGGACAGGGTGCTTTATGCTTATGAATACAGGAGAAGAGGCAGTTAAGTCCAATCACGGGCTATTGACTACCATCGCCTGGGGAATAGACGGAAAAGTCGAGTATGCGCTGGAGGGAAGTATTTTTGTAGCTGGTTCAGCGATTCAATGGCTTAGGGACGGGTTAAGAATGGTTAAATCGGCACCGGAAAGTGAAGGATATGCGTCGAGAGTGGATTCAACTGACGGTGTCTATATGGTGCCTGCGTTTGTCGGACTGGGGACACCTTACTGGGACAGTGAAGTTCGCGGTGCGATATTCGGCCTTACGAGAGGAACGGAGAAAGAACACTTTATACGTGCGACACTTGAATCCCTTGCTTACCAAACACGTGATGTACTGGACGCCATGGTTGCTGATGCCGGTATCGACGTTAAAACGTTACGAGTTGACGGTGGAGCAGTGGCCAACAACTTCTTAATGCAGTTCCAAAGTGATATTCTAGACGTGCCTGTTGACCGGCCGGAGATCCAGGAAACTACCGCCCAGGGGGCCGCTTATTTGGCAGGTCTCGCTGTAGGATTCTGGCAAAATAAAGAGGAAATCGCCCAGCAGTGGCATATTGATAAAACGTTTAAAACCGAAATGGATAACGCCAGACGTGAAGAATTGTATGAGGGCTGGAAAACGGCGGTCGAGGCAACGATGAAGTTTAAGAAAAAGAAAAAACAGACGATTTAATACAATTAAATTAAAAACTATGATACAATGTCCTTAAATTAATAATGAAGGTCTGGAGATATGGAGAGACCACAGCACCTAAGCATAAAAGGATTTCCTTTCATGCTTAGGATGTTGTGGTCTTTTTCTGTATACCCACCTTCTCACCAGGAAGGGATGTCTCAGATGGTAAAACCTTTTTCAGCAATTCAGCGGCAATCCTATTTAAACCAAATGAGTGAAAATGAACTTGACCTTCTAGTAATCGGTGGAGGGACCACAGGAGGCGGGATCGCATTAGATGCAACTTCCAGAGGCATGACGACCGGGCTTGTTGAAATGCAAGATTATGCTGCAGGAACATCAAGCCGCTCGACAAAGCTCGTACATGGCGGATTGAGATATTTAAAACAATTTGAATTTAAAATCGTTGCAGAAGTAGGAAAAGAAAGAGCGATTGTTTACGAGAATGCACCTCACGTGACGAACCCTGAATGGATGCTGCTTCCGATTATCCAGGGGGGGACTTTCGGGAAGTTCGCTACGTCGATAGGGTTAAAAGTCTATGATTTTCTAGCAGGCGTTAAACGTAAAGAAAGACGAAATATGTTAAACAAAAAAGAAACGATGAAAAAGGAACCCCTACTCCGCCAGGATACGTTAAAGGGGAGCGGCGTATATGTCGAATATAAGACGGATGACGCAAGATTAACTCTCGAAATTATAAAAGAAGCTGTGCACAGAGGGACAAAAGCAGTCAACTATACGAAAGCCGAGTCGCTCTTATATGAAAATGGCAAAGTAACTGGTGCTAAAGTAAAAGACCTGGTCAGTGGAGAAACCTATCACATCCGGGCGAAAAAAGTCATTAACGCTGCAGGGCCGTGGGTCGATGAGTTAAGGGAAAAAGACCGCTCTAAGAAAGGGAAGTTCCTTTATTTAACGAAAGGTGTCCATATTGTCATCGACCAGTCACGCTTCCCTTTAAAACAGGCTGTTTATTTCGACACAGAGGGAGACGGCAGAATGGTCTTCGCGATTCCAAGAGACGGGAAAACTTATGTCGGTACGACGGACACTCATTACGCAGAAGATATTGCATCTCCTCGAATGACCGAAGAGGATCTTACCTACCTTATTAATGCGACCAATTATATGTTCCCTGCAGTAAAGCTTAAAAGGGAAGATGTGGAATCGAGCTGGGCAGGGCTTCGCCCGCTTATTCATGAAGAAGGGAAGGATGCTTCAGAAATTTCACGTAAAGATGAGATTTTTGAATCAGAATCTGGTCTTTTATCCATTGCCGGAGGAAAGCTGACAGGTTACCGGAAAATGGCTGAACGTATTGTTGATTTGACAGCAAAAGAACAGGGAATTTCTAAAAAGTGCACCACAGAAAAAATAGTTCTGTCGGGCGGTGATGTCGGAGGCTCTCATCAGCTGGAAACGTTTATAGAGAACTGGACGAAGAAAGGAAAAGAGATTGGTCTGAGTGAGAAAGAGGCCAGGAAACTTACCCGTCTTTACGGTTCTAATGTAGCGAGAGTTTATGAGATTTTAGAAACCTCCGGTGATGAAGGCAAACATTACGATTTACCTGCAAGTGTCTACGCTTCTCTCGTATATGGAATCGAAGAGGAAATGGCAGTTTCACCAATTGACTTCTTTAACCGCCGTACGAGCGCCTTATTCTTTGATATAGATTTTGTTAAACAACATAAAATAGGAGTCTTGAAGTATATGAATGAACGTTTTCACTGGAGTAAGGAAGAACATGACCGGCATATTGAACTTCTTGAAAAAGAAATTTTCTATGCTGAAAATCCTGTGGCAACAGAAGAAAGCAATTAACGTGTGAAAACACAGGGAAGGTTCTCTTGCTACAGAAGCAAAAGAACCTTCCCCTTGTTTTCTAGAATGAATTCACCAATCACTATGATCCCCCGATAAGCTGACCTACCTACTAGCTTATATACATGGTCTAACATCTCGTTAACACTATTGGAGTTTTCTTATCTTAGCCTATCATCTCAAAACAGAATGACTCGGCTGCTAGCCTTGGCTGATTTAAACGCAAATATAAGTATCATCTTTTAAACAAGTTTATCCAGCCTATAGATGTTGCTTCACTTGCTTTATTATATGTAATTTCTTGCATTTGCTGTACTAAGTTAATTTCTCTCATATATTTATCATGTCGTTTTTCTTGTTCAAAAAGATTTAATGCCTCTTTTAAAGTATCAGCTCTTTTATCAACTAAATAAGTTTCTATCCTAGTCAATGCGTAAATGTTTATATAGCTATTAGGTATATATTTTGGCCGTATGTTATTTTCTAAGTCTTCAATTAAACTTTGAATCTCTCTAATTCTAGGTTGATTTCTTATTAGTTTTTTCTTCACATGTACCTTTGGCCAAACAAATAAAAAGTATATGCTTCCTACAAAAGTTATAGTGAATAACAATACATTATCAAGAATAGAAATAAATACAATACCAGATATTAGATATAGCACAAATAATTTTACGAGCTTATTCCAAAGTGTTAAATTGGCTAACGGCTTCGTATGATAATCATTAAATTCATTTTGTAGAGTTACAAATTTATTAACTAGATTCTTGTAATATCTCACCTCTGACAACAACTCTTCTTTACTTTCCATAGATCCCCTTACCATCCTTTCAGTTTATTTTATTATTTCTACTATATTGTATATCGGAAAAAGATTGATTTCTTTTATAAACTTTTCCTATTTTACTTCCTTCCTGTTACGAAAGAAATAAAAAACGAAGCTCCCCACAAGTTTAATAAACTAATGAGAAGCTTCTAAATTTATTTTCAGCACCAGTTTTAGCATTTTAATAACTTACACGTTAGGGAAGTGAGCGGATCTCGGACTAAAATCGCGACGTTCTGTTGCAACACCTAAGCCATCACATTCATGTGAAAGTTACATCATGCCGCCCCTATGGTAAGAGTGTGTAATATCTTACACGCTGTGTGCGTGGAGTGCGGTATATCAAGATTTTGTTAAATTTTGTCTGTAACATCTTTAACGTGAATTGACCGTTTTTAATGAAGTCCGTGAGCATTTATGTGAGCAAATGAGAGCAAGTAAACTTTTACATTCGCTACATTCATTTCCTACGATTAAGTGGTGTTCACCTATATATTTCTTTAAGAGTGTTTCAAAGATCTAGCCCAATTTTTCTGTTGAATAGTATCGTTGTACTGTGCAGTAGTGTACTTCGTTTGTTGCTTTTGCACCAACATAAGTTATCTGTTGACTCAATAAGACCTTTAGACCTTTTACAGTGTACATTTAACTATTTAAAAATGTACAATTGTATTTACTGTGTACTCTTGAAAGTTTATCTTAGCATATGTCAAATTAACAACTGCATATTCTTTAATGTCATTACCCCAGTAAACATCATCAATACTGTTATAACGGCAAAAATCATAACAATAGTCCATACCTCAACACTAGGTGTGGACTATTTTACACTTACAGAAAAAACTAGTTCTATAAAAATATTATACATACCTCTGAAAAAGTCATAGTAATCACCTTCCTTGTCGACAAGTTGCTTATTCTTGATTTGCTGCAGTCTGCTCCATCGCCAATTGGATTTCTTTCGTAGCTTCATGTTCGATAGATTCTTTCTCACCTTCCATCTGAAATTCGCCCATCATCATTACAAAATGTGAATAGTGATTGGAATTAATAAAGATTTGTTTAAATACATTAAAATAAATTTGATTTAACTCCTGGTTACTGTCGACATATAAATCATCATTAATGTGATGAGAACCATCATTTGCCCAAGATAATAGAGAATTACAAACAACCTTATCTTCATCCAAAAACTCTTCAACAATTTCATTCACATCAATGTTACCGAAAAATTTAAAGTAATTCTCCAATATTCTCCTCATTATATTTGGTGTTGTTATTGAATTTGGATTTTCTCTTAATTCTTTCCAAAGTAGCTCATAAGAGTTTTTTATAGGATTTTCTTGATAATCACTAATATAAGATATATTATCCACCTTCCTTACAATCCAGAATGTTTCATCAAGTTGCTTTTGACTACCATGACCTTTATTAAATGAAATTTCCTTGTGAAAATAAACATTATGCGTCAGTATTATTAATTGTTTAAAGTTTGAATCATTACTACGTACCTTTTTCTTCAAATTACTTATCAGATTACTTACCATAAACAATATATTGCTGTCAAGACTAGAAATTGGGTCATCAATTGCAATAATTCTTGATGTATTAACTTTATCGTGATCGTTGCTTCCGTTGATAAGTTGATAGAAATACAAAAATGTAATAAAGGTTTTCTCCCCTTCACTTAATGTTTCATTTGCAACTTCACCATTTTCTCTTACAATCTTGTAATTACCCTTTTCATTAGATTCGGCCAACTGAAAATTTGTGAAACCAAATGATTTAAGAAGAACATTGATTTCATGAATAGAAGGTAAGACACTTGTAAGTTTATTCTGTAAATCAATCGCCTCTTCTTCTAGTCTCTTTTTATGACCCTTTTGAGCTTCCTTACTTCTTTTCATTCCTTCTAAAGCTCTGCTATCTCTTCTAAAATTACTATTATAATGTTCATAATCACTCTTATTCTCTTTTACAATAAATCGCCATACATCGTTTATTAACTCGTCGCTTTCCTCGTTGATATTATCAATTACCCTATTTAATTCTGATATTTGTACATTCGCTAGTTCAATCTCTGAGTTTATCTGATCAATATAACTCATTATTGAATTTAACTCGACACTTATACTTGGTTCATTTCTCTTCTTTTCAAGCAACTGCAGGTTTTCTTTATATGCTGAATTTATTAGTTCAAATAGAGATTCTATTTTCTCTTTATTTATATAAGGTTTATCTTCATTTATAAGAAAATTGTACTTTTCAAAAAAGCCAATTGTATTTTCTCTATAATCTTCTATGGATGAATTTAGAATTTGTATTTGTTCCATGTATGTTTCGTCAAAATACATTTCCAATTTTCCCTTAAAATCCCTAGGTAACTCTTGTTGACAAAATGGACATATCCCATCTGTACCTTCCATATGTATATGCCCTTGCTGTACCCAGTCACTTATATTTAGTTCTGATATTAATTTAGCAATATCTATATCCTTTTTACCTATTATTTTTGTTTGAAATATTGAGTGTTTTTCTAAAGAATTGTCGTAGTTTAACACCGGAATTGGACTGGCTTTATCACGGGAGTTTTTAAAGACGGTATCCACTCTGTTCTTTAGTTCTTCATATGTATATATTTCATTGTTATTATTTGTAGCTTCGACCAAACACCTTTCCATAAATTTCCTTTTATTATTGCGAAGGCCAGAAAATGCCTCTTCGAAAACTTCATCATATTTCTGTTTTAAATCCCAACATTGATTTATAAACCATGTTTGTAAGTTTTCTATCTGTCCTTTTTTTTCCTCTATATTCATTTCTAAGTTTCCAATTCGTTCTTGATGCTTTTCCGCAACTTTCCTTTTTTCGTCAATTAAAGTTAAAATTTCCGTAGATTCCTTACCTAAGGTAAAAATTCCCTTTATATCATTGCGTATATTGAAATTTTCTTCAACAAAATGTCTATTATAAACAAATATGTCAAAGTCAGAACCGCCTGGTCTCCATTCAATATTACAAGAAGAAAACTTTTGATTGTCACTATTTCGTAGCAATTCAGAAATAGTAGTTTTTCCTGTTCCATTACTTCCAAAAATGTAATTGATTTTATCCAAATTAACCTCAATTCCTGTAGAATCATAGGAAGCAACTGTCTTTACCTTAATTTTTTCTATCATTGTATTACTCCTCCCTAACTTTATTTTGCCTAATATCAGCTTCTATTTTACAGGAAAGGTTTTACAAATATAACCAAAACAATAAATATTCAAACGTTTTATATCTTTTTGCGACATTATAGTAACAAAAAGTTTCCTGAACTTTTTGTGATAATTCTTA
Organism: Salsuginibacillus kocurii DSM 18087; assembly: GCF_000377705.1. Classification (GTDB taxonomy): domain Bacteria; phylum Bacillota; class Bacilli; order Bacillales; family Marinococcaceae; genus Salsuginibacillus; species Salsuginibacillus kocurii. The sequence continues at coordinate 706,133 of NZ_KB898623.1, forward strand.
AAATTTCAATTGTTTGATCTTACAAGCTTTGATTTTATTCCTCTTTCTCACAAAGTCTTCTAACATTCTCATGCGCAGTAAGAGTCTATTGTTAATAGGGAAAAAGCGAAAATCTTATTCAGCTATTGTGCTCGTAAAATTAATGTAGTGATTTATTACAAATGAAAAATCCTTACACGAAAGAATGAGAAAGGACGGAAGAGATGGTCACATTGCTGGCCATCTCTTCCTTGTTAATAATATTAATTCATTTGTTTATCAAACTTTCGCTTCGGCTTAAATCCTTCTTCAAGTAAATATTGCTTCGCTTCATTATACGATGGAAACGTTCCGTCTAGTTGTTCACCTGCATAGACGTTCCACATGTCATCTTCAAGAATGATAGTAAGCTTATGCCCTTCTTTGTCCATCCATATTTCATCAATATTTTGAAGAGTTTCCTCTACTTCACTAACTGCGTTTGATTGCAGAGAGTCAATTGAGCGTTCAATGATCGAACGTAATTCTTCTTCTGAAAAATCACGGATATTAACCATCCCTTTAGGATCTTTTTTCGGCACTTTAAGTGTTGCAGCATAAACAAACCCATTTCCGTTTGGATGCAAATGGTATACGACATTTTTTTTATCACTGTCGCCTCCCACATAATGAAAATTAACACGATTTAGCGATATATCGCGGCGTTCTAATTCTGGGAAAGACTCGATAAGTGCAAGTTTTTGATCAAATGTAAGCATAGTTCCTCCAAATAATTCTAATTTAATAATCCATTATATCATTAGTATATATTAACAAAAAATACACTAAATTGCACATCAACTAATTTTCAGATGGCCTAGTAGTGGGCTTCCCGCGAAAGAAACGAAGTTATGGAACGATGGCTTCTTATTGGTGCAAAAAGCCTTACTACCAGTACCTCTTCTGTAGTAAGGCTTTATCTTTGTTGCGCAGTATCAGTCTACTATGTAATACAAGATTTAACCTGATCCTTTAGCAGAAGACGCATTTAATTGATAAGCCATAATGCATCACTTTCTATCGGAAGCAAGAGAAAAAGGCTTCTCAAAAATTTTCAAAATTAATGAGAAGCCTACAATAATATTCTTTATGTTAGCAAAACACTCTCATCTTACCAACAAATCCTTATAATCAAGGGGTTCAGGGGCAGATCACATCACCCACCCATGCCTCCGCCGCCCATTTGCGACATCATCTGTTGTTGTTGCTGCTGGGCTTCCATCATGGCTTGTTCCATTTGCGTGAACTGGTCCCAGTAGCGGTCTTCGGTTTGTTGGAGGCGGCGTTCAAAGTTCTCTATGTTATCATTTTCGCGTTCGAGTTCTTGGCCGAGGGTGAAGCTTTCATTGGTCATCGAAAACTCATTGCCGGCGCGCTCGCCAATTTGGTCAGAGGTGTGGCTAATTTGGTCACGGAGCTGTTGGGCTACGCCCTGGCCGCTGCCGTCTTCGTCAGAGCCGTCGCTGTTAAACAATTGATATACGGCTTCCGGGTCTTCTTCTACCGCTTCACGGAGCTCGGCTTCATCTACTTCGAGCCGGCCCCCCTGGCGGTAATCTTCTGTTGTCGTAATCCCAATTTCAAATAGGTGAGAGTAAGATGCATTGTCGCCCGTATCGATTTCACTGTACATTGTTTGGCGCATGCTGGTCACGGCTCCAGAGAGAATATCATCATTGCGGAGCAGTCCGCTTTCCGCCAGCTCTTCCCACTGCTCAATTTCTCCGTCGTCTAATTGCGCGCGCTGGTCATCGGTAAGCGGCGCATAGTCGCGATTATACTCTTCATTTAAACGCCCATTCACACTATCAACTAGCTCATTGTAGCCATCGACAAAATTCATGATCTCATCAACCATGTTATCTGTGTCTGTTGAAACCGATAAGTTGACTGGTCCGTCTTCAGCTTCGAATTCATCATGCAGATCAATGTGCACGCCTTCGTGCTCAAAGGAGTTCTCCCGGCGTTCAGTCTCGAGCCCATTCAGAGTGAAAACGGCATTTTGAGCATCTGTTTCATTCTCTTCTGCCAGATTCAAACCGTCTGTCATGAACCCTTCTTCAAATTGGATTTCAGTACCTCCTTCAATGCGTCCGTCGTCATCTGTGCTTTCTTCATTAAAAATGCCCGTGTCTTCACGTGTAATTGAGATTTGCCCCGATTGTTGGTCGAAAAAAGCCTGGACACCAAGATCAGACGTATTAATATCATCAAGGAGATCGTTTAAGGAATCGCCTTCTGCAATTTCAAATGTTTCATTCACTTCTTCTCCATTTTCATTAAAGGTGGTAATCGTAAATTCTTCTTCATCGTAGTCCCACCCATCGATGTACTGAGCTACATCTTCCAACGCCTCGTCCGGATCAAATTCATTTGCTTCAGTATCATCTGTATAAATACTTCCAGCCGATACATTGCTCGCCGCTGCTGCCAATTGATCCACTTCATCAATCCGATAAGCAGCGTCATCCACATCGGCGTTAGCTGTCGCGCTGACTAAATTCTCGTTCGAGCTTTCCACTTCTTTTGATGTCATGTTGCCGCGGCGGGTGACGCCTTCAAACAACTGCTCGTCAAACTCGGCAAATTTCGTGTTCATTTCCCGGTACTGCTCGGTTTTGATTTCAATTTCATTGCGGTCCGCTTTCATGTCCTGGAGTGGTTCACGTTCTGCTTCCATAATTTCGTTTACTTGCGAATCAATATCCATGCCAGAAACCATGCCAGCCATGCGCATCTGCGTATCCATAGGTTAGCCTCCTTAGTTTACTTTACATCGTAGGAAGAAAGGTGAAAAAACAGCAAAAGACAAGCGCTCAAGGTTCGCTTGCCTTTCTTTGATTTTCAGCAGCCCTTAAATTCTTTCATCAACGAGCATGCCGACGTTTTCCATCATGTGAGCCACCATATCGAGGAACTTCTCAGGCGGAACTTCTCGAATGATCTCTTCCGTTCCGCGCTCAAGCACTTGAACGAACACACGCTCCAAATCATCATGAATATTGAACTTCAAATCGCGGAAATTCGCAGAAAGAAATTCATTCATAGAGTCCACTTTTTCCTCGAGCACTTGGTGATCCCACTGATCTTCGCCTTTTTTCACGGTCTCTCGAATAGATTCTGCCAGCGTTTCCTGTCTTTGCGTCATCGGGTTTCTCGTGGTTGCAGCAGGTTCGAGCTGGCTACTCGGAAGACGCACCGAATTACTTGTATTCATCCGCATGGACACTCCCTTCCCACGACGTAAAATAGGGAATCTATATCTAGTATCGGAGAAAATTTAAGGAAGTTTAGCATTATGTGGATTTTTATTTTCAGGCGCACGCAATTGTAGATTTTTGTTTTTTAAAAAATAAAGCACACGGTTAATAGAGAGTTCCGTATTGTTAGCTACCTCCATGGCATTCGCCTGCGGATGATGCTGAAGATACGAGCGAATTCGTTTATAATCTAGACGGTCTGCCTCTTCACACGTCTCGCAAAACGTTGTAGACTGATCAGACTTAATGCGACCACAGTGTGGGCAAAGCCGCCCGGCAGAGTTATGGTTATTCATTCCTCCAACCTCCCAGTGTATGGTGGTACAGCTTATCATACCGCCTCCGAAGAAACGATGGATACCTTTGTAAAACACCATTGTTGATGGATACAAGAGCCGTCGCCTGCGCTGTATTTATATTTAACTAACCTCATTTAATGGAGCCCAATTAACAAGCCACCCGACAACAGTCGAGCGGCCGTAAATGCAAACGTTATAAAGAAACGTCAATGGAGCTGCCTTTGTGCGGTTCTGCTGCTTGCTGCATTTTCATCGATTCCGTCATGTCCTGAATGAAATCCTTCTGTTGGTCGCCGCTGTCCATCGCTTTTTTCATAAGCGACACGTCAACCTGCTGAGCAGCCCGCTGCTCGGACATCACCATAGAAAGACCGCCAATATCCATACTTCCACCTCCCCTACTCGAATTAATGTTCTGTCACTAACGGTCCAAAGAGCGTATTCATTTCATGCTGCCATTTTTTTAAACGGGGGATGAGCGTAAATTGAAGAATTTCATTAGCCTTCCCGTATGTTTCCTCTTCAAAAGCTGTGACGATGTGTTCGATGCTTGCTTCCACCTGTTTCCCCTGCTCCAGCACGGGAAATAGATCTATTTGTTCAGGGTCAATTTGTTCAAGCGCTGACTGTACCGAAGAATATCCAGTCATCACATCATTCATAAGGCGCACGCTCTCATCATAGTTTTCATTGGTCAGAAGCGTTTGCGTATGTTCTGCCCCTTCTATAATCGTTGCGGATAAGTCTAATGATTTTTCAAAAACTTCACGGAGATGTTCCACCTCGGGTCCTCCTAACTATGTAACACAAAATAATCTTCCTCCACTAATATCGGTTAAAGACTGAAAAATATTAAATGAAAAATCGAGCCATGTATAAGCGTAACACACCATGACACGAGAGCAACGGAAGTTTAAGACTCACACTTTTTTCTCAAACAAAGCCCCGTTGTAGAACACAACGGGGTCTTTGCTCTTATGAAAAAAATCCACTTACAAAATCATCGCCGTAATTAAGCCGAAAATGAGTAACGGAATGTTGAAGTGTAAAAACGTCGGTACGCACGTATCCCAAACGTGATGGTGTCTGCCATCGGCATTTAACCCAGCGGTCGGGCCGAGGGTGCTGTCTGAAGCCGGGGAACCAGCATCTCCGACGGCACCTGCTGTTCCAATGAGCGCAGCGGTAGCCATTGGCGAAAAGCCTAACACACTGCATAGTGGCACGAACAACGCAGCCAGGATCGGGATCGTTCCAAAGGAGGATCCAATTCCCATCGTGATAATTAAACCAACGATAAGCATCGCCATGGCTCCGATGAACTGATTGTCACCAATTACAGCGGTAGAAGCTTCTACAAGTTCATCCACTGCCCCGGTCTCTTGCAGGACAGAAGCGAAACCGGAAGCGACGAGCATAACGAACGCGATCATGCCCATCATTTTAATTCCGTCGTTTACAACATGCTCGCCTTGTTTAAACGGAATGACTCTAAACACGACCATTAAAATAATACCTGTCAGCGCCCCTAATATGAGTGAGTCGGTAATTAATTGCACCGAAAGCGCGACAACAATCGCAACGATTGTGAAGATATGATAAATCGAAAACGTGGTCTCTTCTTCTTTCGCCGCGGCTGACTCTTCTTCCGCCCCTTGATGCGCACCTAGCTGAGCACTAGGCTCACGGTCTTTTCGGTACGTAATTAATATCGCAACCAACAAGCCCAAAAACATGCCAAACCCGGGCAGGAGCATAGCAAGTGGAATCTGGCCAAGGCTGATCTCCATACCATTTTCAATCATTTCATCCTGAATGACGCCATGAAAAATAAGGCCGAAACCTACAGGAATCATCATATACGGAGCTTTCAAACCAAACGTTAATGAAGTAGCCACCGCTCTGCGGTCCAATTTCATGCTGTCAAATAAACTCAAAAGCGGCGGAATCAAAATCGGAATAAATGCAATGTGCACAGGCACGACGTTTTGCGACAAACTCGCCACCCCGGCAATAGCAAAGAGCAAGAATGCCTTCTTCCCTTTTAAAACATTGATTAAATGACGAAGCAGAAAACCAGTAATGCCAGAGTAGCCGATCATCACGGCAAACGCTCCCAGCAATATATAACTTAACGCCGTATCGGCCTGTCCACCCATCCCGTCTACGAGTAATTCAACCGAGTCAGTCAGCGATAAACCAGAAATAAGGCCGGCAGTGATCGCAGCAAGTAAAATCGCTACAACCACATTCACCCTCAACAAACTTAAAACAACCATCAAGAGCACTGAAATTACAACAGCATTAAACACAAGATCCATCCTTCCATATAAGAGGAAGCTTCTATCCATATAAGAGCTTCCTTCATTTTCAAATTCAGAATGTATTTCTTTCCTTTTGTTCCTTATCAAATCGTCAGGTGGCGAACACCTTTACTACTTTATCAGACTAAAACAAGCAAAAAAAGAAGCTGTACCGAAAAAATCGTGACAATTTTTCTGGTACAGCTTCCTGCATTCTCCTATTCGTTTTGAAAGCCTGGGTTATTGAATAAATGCTAGTGCATGAGAAGAGGGCACATATTGTACTGTGCCCCTCTTTTATCAATTAACTAAATGCTTTGGTGTTTCCCCTTTGAGCCCTAGTAAAAGATCTTCAGCTGCCACAGCAGCCATTTTCTTCCGGGTGGCAATACTAGCACTTCCGATATGAGGCAAGGTAACTACATTGGAAAGTTCCAATAAAGGATGATTTAGACTGACTGGCTCTTCATCAAATACGTCTAAGCCAGCAGCCCAGATCTTTTTTTGTTTTAATGCAGAGTACAGAGCATCTTCATTCACGATGCCGCCTCGTGATGTGTTTATCAGACAAGCTGAACTTTTCATCAGTTGTAATTCTTTTTCACCAATCAGATGGTGAGTTTCAGCTGTATATGGAGTTAAAATTGAGATGAAATCTGAATCACTTAGCAGCTCCTCCAAGCTTGCATATTGAAGTCCTAGCTCTTCTTCAATTTTTGGTTTGCGTGAGCGGTTATAATAATACACCTCCATATCAAAACCTTTTGCTCTTTTAGCTAGCGCCTGCCCAATTCTGCCCAGTCCGATGATCCCCAATTTCGCTCCATGAATATCTTGTCCTGTTAATTGCATGGGGCTCCATGTTGACCACTTTCCAGCGCGAAGGTAATTCGATGATTCTATAAGACGACGAGCTGTACTCATCAACAAAGCAAATGTTAAATCAGCAGTGGTTTCAGTTAATACGCCCGGAGTGTTCGTAACCATAATATTTTTTTGTGAAGCTGTTTCTACGTCAATGTTATCGTAGCCCACTGCCATGTTACTCACAACTTTTAAATGACTAGCATTTTCAATGATCTCTTTATCAATAGCTTCAGTTAATAAACAAAACAAACCATCTACTTCTCGTGTTTCTTTTACTAACACTTCTCTGGGAACTGGCTGATCTTCTTTGTCCCACATCTTGACATTGCACTCTTCTTCTAGTATTTGTAAGGCTTCATCCGGTATTTTTCTCGTAATATAAATGGTTGGTTTCATACATGTCTCCCTTTTAAAACGATTGAATGAAAGAAAAACCTATTCTAAACAATTAAGAATAGGTTTTTTCAGCTTCCGCGTAAACGAGCGAATGTTTACGGTAGAGAGGCTTTATTGTAGGGTAAATTTCACAAAAAAACTGATAAAGATCTTGGTAGAACGTTTGAAGCTCAGTTTTTGGTTTTATCGTTTTATAAGTTGAATTCTTTAACTGAAAGCTGGACTCTTCAAAACTTGAAATATAACCTAAAGCTTTGGCAGCTAGTAGACAACATCCTATCACTGCTGTTTCAGAAACATTTTTCACGTTAATGTTAGCGTTCAAAATAGTAGCCTTTGTCTGAGCCCAATGTACATTCTTTGACCCACCACCAATTGAACAAAAGGAATGAGGATCCTTTAAATTATAATTGGTGTTAATAATGTCGTAGATTTGTTTCAGGCCATAAGAACAGCCTTCGTATATGGCTTGTAACATATCGGCTTTACTCGTATTAAGATGAAGCCCGAAGAATACTCCCCGGGCATCTCCATCCCAAATGGGTGCCCTTTCCCCTAACATATAGGGAAGAAAAAAGACGCCACTTGCCCCTGGAGCGGAAGATTTAGAGTACTCTTCTAAGACTCTGTCCTTACTTCCATGTTCAGTATTTTTCAAAAATTCATTGTAAAACCATGCTATGCTCGCTCCAGGAGTTGACATTGGTCCATGGGAGAGCCATTCGTTTTTAATGACATGGCATCTGTTTAACATTCTTGTGTCCAGCTCTTTTGGGTTGTCTGTACATACTGTTAACACATTCGAAGTCCCCACAGATTCGAACATTTCTTGTGGTTTTAATCCAATCGCTAAGGAAGAACAAGCAGTATCAGCCGCTCCCGCTACCACCATAGCTCCATCGATAGTCGGGTGCAATGAAGCAACATGCCCTACTTTTTTAGCTGGATCTACTACTTCAGGCAATAAGTTAGAAGGTATGCCGGCAGCGGTTAAACGTTCTTGGGACCAATTATAAGTTTCAATGTTAAATATCCCTGTAAAAGAAGCTTGCGTCCAATCCATGACAAACTGATTGGTTAACTTGTAAAGTATAAACGACGACAGATGCCCCCAATAGGCCGTTTGTTCATAGACATGTGGCAGGTGATTCCGCACCCACATTAAGTTAGTGACGGAACTCATGCCAGGATCAATTCTATTCTGTACATTCTCCTTTGCCTGCGGGGACAAGGCACTCTCCAGCTGGTTAACCTCCTCCTCGCCCCGTCTATCCATATACATGATGCCATTCATAAGAGGAGTGCCCTCTTGGTTTAAAAACACAGAGGCATGGCAAAAGGAAGAAATAGAGATTCCCTCTACGGTGCCACCTAGTCTTTCTACCTCTTGCCCAGTTTCAATCAATAATCCACTAATAACCTGCCAGATATCTTCTAAATCTAGTTCCACTCGATTTTGCTCAAATAGTAATTCATATGATTGGTATTTATAGAATTGAAACGAGCCATGACGATCAAACATTCCAATCTTAATACCACTGGTCCCAATATCGATCCCAACTATATGAGACATAATTTATGCCTCCCTAGGTCTGGCTTACTTTTGTTAGGTCTTCATAATATTCTAACGCTTCTTTTACGCTGGCCTTGCCATGGATAATATATTTTAAGGCTTTGACTATAGAGGTAGGGTCATTCGTATTCCAAACAAAACGGCCAAAGGTGATCCCTGTGCCTCCAGCATCAATTACGTCTCTAGTCATTTTAAAATAATCTTCAGGCTGATCCCCGATATCTCCCCCGGCAACTACAACTTTTGCAGGTGATGAGTCAACAACTCGGGAAAAGGTTTCAGGATCTCCAGTATATTTGGTTTTGACGATATCCACACCTAATTCTGCCCCTGTACGAACGGCATAAGCTACATGCCTCCAATGATCTTTCTCTTCAGTTGGAATCTGGTTTCCACGCGGGTAAATGTGCGCAATTAAAGGAAGTCCGTATTTAAAGGCTTGTGATGAAATGAGACCTAAGTTTCTAAGTTGTTCAGGTTGGTCATCCCCACCAACTATGCATCCCATCGAAACAGCGTCTGCGCCTAATTGCATAGCTTCTTCTGCATCTGCTACCCAGGTGTCGTAATTTGGCTGCCACGGACTAAATGTTGAACATTTTAAAATAAAAGATGTTTTAGTGGCATGCTCCTGGAAACAGGAATGTGCCAGCCCTTTGTGCATGGTAATCGCATCTGGGCCACCTTCAATGATTTCACTAACTTTTCTTTCAATCGGCATTAATTCATCAAACATACCCCGAGCCATTGCTTGATCCACAGCTACTGCCAGCAATCTTCCGTCTTCCTCATTCAACAAACGTTTTAAGCGAATTTCTTTTCCTAGTACACTCACACTATCACTCCTATTAATTATTTAGATCTAGTACTGTTTTCATTCCAGTCCCATTCATCACATCCTGAATCGCTTCATTGATTTGTTCAAGTGAATATCCAGGAGTAGTGAGAACATCCGTATCGATTCTGCCATTTGCAATTAATGATAAGGCTTCGATGTTGTCTTGCCTTGTAGAAGCTGTAGTTCCAACAATATTAAGTTCTTTGTAATGAATCGCATTAGGGTCGATCTCGCTTAAGTCGTTTTTAGTAAAACCAGCAAAAAGATTAAGGGTTCCACATTTTTTTAGTAAGCTTATACATTCAGAAACAAGACCTGAAACTCCAATAGCCATCACCACTTTATCTACGCCTTTGTTCTCTGTGATTTGCATTACTTCATCATAAAGCGATTGTTCCTGCGGATTTACCACAACATCAGCCCCAGCTTGAAGCGCTTTATCACGGCGATGGTCGACAATCTCGCTCACAATGACTTTGCCGGCTCCGGCAATTTTGGCTAATTGAACATGCATTAACCCGATCGGCCCGCTTCCAATAACAACGACGGTATCATTTAATTTGATGTCTGTTTTTCGCAAGCCGTTCACACAACATGCTAATGGCTCTGTAATAACAGCATCTGATAACGCTACTTCCGGTGGGATCTTTAGTAAGTTGCGGTTGCTTACCGCTTCTTCCGGAATTTTCACGTATTCTGCAAACCCTCCATCAAATTCATAACCTATCGCTTTCCGATTTTCGCAAGCATTTTCCATTCCATTTAAGCAGGCATAACAATGTTGACAAGGTATAATAGGGATAACGCTAACCCGGTCACCTGTTTGATAATGCTCCACCCCCTCTCCGGTTTCCACAATTTCTCCAACTGTTTCGTGGCCAATTATTGATGGGGTTCTTACTCCTTTTGTTTTCTTGCCAGTGTAAATGCGTACGTCAGTCCCACACACCGCGCTGTTAATAACTTTGAGAAGCACCTCCCCTGCATGTACTTTAGGTGTTTCTACCTCTTTTACCTGTATATCTTCTTGTTTATTAAAGATTGCTGCTTTCATCTTTCTCCACTCCTAACTTTGCGCTTATAAATCTAACCGTTGGATTGGCTCTGTAATTAGGCCAGGGAAAAATATAAAGATTGAAATCATTAGGATGACAACGATCATCCACGGAAGAATGCTTTTTGAAATCTGTTCGATCGATAAGCCTGTAATATTGGATGCTGCATATAAACAGACGCCTACTGGAGGAGTAATTAATCCAAAAGATAAAACAATGACCATAAATACTACGAAAAAGAGTGGATCAATTCCCACCATATTGATAGTTGGTAATAGGATAGGTGTTAATACAAAGATTGCCGCTGTCGCATCCATAAACATGCCTACTACTATCAAAAAGCCGAACAACAGCAATAATATAACTACCGGATTTTCACTAACCTCGCTAATAAAAGCAGCTACTTGCCCTGGTAAACCATCATATTGAAACACCCATGTTGCTACTTGAGCTGTAACAGCGATAAATAGGATAGTCCCTGTCAACTTGGCTGTGCGATAGAACACACTAGGCAAATCCTTTAGCCCCAAGCCCTTGTATACTAAGGTGGAAATAATTAAAGTGTATAAAGCAGCGATACCGGCAGCCTCTGTCGCTGTAAAGTAGCCGCTTAATATACCACCCAAAAGAATGACCGGAGCCAACAAAGCGGGGAACGCTTTTATAAAACTCTTACCAATTTGAGGGAAAGCAAATTCGGTTCTCTCTCCAATGTTATTCTTCTTGCAGTAAATATAGTTAATCACCATTAGCATCAAAGCTATAGATAGACCTGGAATTAACCCTGCGAACAATGCCTGACCAATTGAAACTCCTGCCGTAGCTGCTGCGATAACCATTAATATGCTTGGTGGTATAACGGTGGCAAGCATGGATGAGATTAATGTGATCGCTGTCGCATAGCTTTTCGAATAACCGTTGCGATGCATAGCATTTATACTGATACGTCCTGTACTTGCCACATCTGCTACTGAAGAACCGGCCATGCCTGCAAATATAAGACTTGCTACTATATTTACATGGCCAAGCCCTCCAGCCATCCACCCCACAATGCTTTTAGCAAAATCAAATATTGATTCCGCCACTTTCCCCTCATCCATTAATATTCCAGTTAGAATAAACAGAGGCACAGCCACCATGATAAAGCTATTCATCGCACTAAACATCGATTGAGCAACAATGTTCAAGGAAATTCCTTCTAATAAAAAAACAGTGGCGAGACTTGATAAGCCGAGCGCTACAGCTATAGGCAAGCCAGTTAACATTAATACAAAAAATACAATTATTAGAAAAATCGACAAGTCATTCTCCTCCTTTCCCTAGAGCATTGGAAGAGGAGAAAACAGACTGTAACAAATTAAATATACTCAGCACTGCACAAAGGGGGACACATAGCCCGATCCAGGCAAGTGTTATTCGAAGCACTGCGCTCGTATCACTTAATTGTTGTGCCATTAAATTAAGCCCAGTAACAAACAATAATACGAAAAAACAAATGGTTAACAATGTGGTGATTACAGCTAATACATTTTGAAATGAACGAGGTAATAACTTTATAAAAAAAGTAATACGTGGGGATTCATCATTGCGAAAACCAATCGCTACCCCTAAAAAAATGATCCAGATAAAAATAAATCTTGTAAGTTCTTCTGTCCAAACGGTTGATAAATCGAGAGGACGACTTATAATCTGAAGTAACACAACAATTAACAAGGAAAGGGTTAATATAATAACAGCAGTATCTACCACATAGTTCACAGAGTTAGTACATTTCTGTAATAATCCTACCTCCTTCTTTTTTTGCATAAATGTGAACCCCTCATCTCTGTTTTTTATATAGAGAAGTTGAGCTATACTAGCACAACTCCTCTTTAATGAACATTAATCTTTTCCAACAAACTCCAAGACTTCGTCAAAGTAATCATCGTCTTCTACAACTTCACGAAACTCCGGATACTGACTTTGAGAAATTTCAACAAATTGCTCTTGATCTTCAGAAGACACTTCGTTAACTTCCATTCCTTCTTCTTCCAAGGTAGCAATCATGCCATCAACTTCTTCATTGTCATAATCGCGAAGCCATCCCTGCATTTCCTCACTCTGATTTTCAATTACTTCTTGCTGCTCGTTAGACAAATCATTAAACGTGTCTTGATTGATTCCTACAACCCATGCATCTGCCATATGGTTTGTCATGCTAATATAATCCTGGACTTCATAGAAGCTGGAATTAACCGGAATTTCTACTGGGTTTTCCTGACCGTCAATGGTTCCTAGCTGCAACGCATTATAAACTTCACCAAAATCCATCGGTGTAGGTGAAGCTCCTGCCTCTTCAAAAAATTCTACCCACAACGGATTATTAGGAACTCGAATGTCTAACCCTTCAAGGTCAGAAGGTTCATTGATTGGATTTACTGAGTTTGTGATTTGACGAAAGTTACGGGGCCAGTAAGTTAGTCCTTCAATATCCAAGACATCAATATCATCTAATAATTGAAGAGCCAATTCATCATTCAACAGGTCTAGATATTGATCTTGGTCATCAAAAAGATAAGGAACACTAAACATGTTAAACCTTGATTCTGAATTCGCGTAAACAGTAGAGGAAAGGGCAAGCATATCCAAAGAGCCATCCCCTAGTTGATTAATTGCAGCTGATGGATCTTCCCCATATAAAGAGCCATCCCCATGAACTGTAACTTCAATGGAACCATTGCTTTCTTCTTCAACCTGTTCAGCAAATTCATTAGCTGCTACAGTAATTGAAGCGCTTTCAGGATCGGGCGTAGCAAAATTTAAAGATACAGACTCAGATTCACTTTCTTCTGCTTCCTCTTCACCATTTTCCTCCTCTACTTCGTCCTCCGTTGCTTCCTCATCTTCGTTTGTACCCTCTGCTTCTTCTACATCGGCATCTTCATCTCCACACGCACTAAGCATAAAAACTAAAGACAGTGAAAAAAGACTCAATTTCCACTTCATCGTATCCCCCCGAATTTTTATTTGAATATTCGAACTCTAAATAGTTCGAATATTCATGACAATTAATTTCTTAAATTGAGTATATAACAAGGTGGTGATTTCCTTCAAGTTTTTTTAAAAAAAATAGAGATTTTTTTCAAAAACATTTTTACAGGCGCTTATTAATAGTAGAGGACCGTGTTTTTTGAATGTTGTTATAAGCGCTGTCATACCTGTTGTTTGCCACTCCAGCAAACAATGTATCGATAATTGTTAATTGAGCAATTCGTGAAGCGGTAGCATCAGTGCGAAACATGGTTTCTTTTGAAGTTGTGTATAACGTGATATCAGCTACCTTGGTGATTGGTGACTTTGAAATATTAGAAATACTTATAACCGTAGCCCCTTGTTCTTTTGCCAGCTTTAAAGCATGCAACGTATCAGTGTGGCTGCCTGTATGAGAAATTCCAATTGCAATATCATTTGGTGTTAACACACTCGCTGACATGGCCTGCAAATTCGCATCTGTATAGGCAAAACACTTAATTCCTACTTTTAAAAACTTATGTTGAGCATCTAAGGCAACATTCCCAGAGCCACCAGCTCCGTAGAATTCAATAGTATTTGCTTTAGAGATGACTTGAATTGCTTGTTCAAGTTCTTCATCCGAACAAATTTCCATCGAATCATACAAGGCTTGAATATTAGACTGGAAGATTTTTTTCTTAATCGTCACTACCTCATCGTGCGGGTCAATAACTTCATGTATATGCTGCTCAGGTTTAATGATTTCTCGCGCTAAATTAATTTTTAAATCCTGAAACCCTTTATAACCTAACTTTTTACAAAATCTCACAACAGTGGATTCACTCGTATTACTTAGTTCAGCCACTTCCGTGATAGATTGGTGAATAATTTTTTCATAATCATTGAAGATATACTCCGCTAATTTTCGTTCTGCTCCTTTTAGTTTTGGAAAAATTGAATCAATACGGGTTAACAAACCCGTGTTAGCATTGACATTAAGTTTAGCCATAATGGTGAACCCCTTTCTAAAGTTATTACGAAGAACCCCTCTCCCCAATAATAAAAATTACATGAGGATAAGGTACGTTTTCTTTTTGTTTCCCTTACTGACCATTATAAAGAAAATCTGCAATTCATTTTACCTAAAATATATAATATTTGCATCATTAAGTAAGTGGCTAAAAAAATAATAGAATCTCCCTGGGAAAATACTCTTTAAAAAAATCCTGCGACGAATAATCGCAGGAATAAGAAACACTATTGTTTAGCACGAATCTTATAAGGAAAGCCACACGCCTACCGCACGCAACTCCTCCGTGGTCCAATCAGAGAATTGAACTTCAATTGTTGTGCCTCCGGAAAGCTCATAAATGTAATCGTAAGTTCCGTCATGCTCGTTTGAAAAGGTGCGAGTTGGCTGACCCCACACATTTCGTACTTCTTGCTGAGTCATGCCGGTTTGGTCTTCCACAAAAATTTCAAGAGTTAGAACGTCATGATTGCCATACGTGTTGTATTGATAGCTCATGTCTTCCACAATGTAGTAGTTACAGTGGTTATAGACGTGATATAACCCGCCGCGCCAATACGCGCTGTCATCCTTGGGTCCATAAGCCTCATACAAGGTTGCGGCTGTGTTGGTATTGTAGCGGGAAATGCCACAGGTCGTGTAATTACCAATTTCGTAGTTGGCCATCGTATTCTCATTAATCACCTGCTGGGAGAGCGGCGTGATATGAGCATCTTCGCTTCTAAAATGCTGCGGCGTGGTCATCCCCTGCTGATTCATTCGATAAAAGAACGTCGCAGCTTCAGCTCTCGTTAACCCACTGTCAAAGCCGAACCGATCAAGTCTGCTGCCGACCGTACTCTGCCCTGTGCTTAAGCCTTCATCAAATAACCAATCAACCGCTGCAGGCAGATCATTTCCTTCCAAACCTTGATGTGCGCTTAAGATCTGCGCCACGATCCCGCGTGGTACATCCCCATTTTTAAATGTTTGATGATATGTACCCGGCAGATAAATGCCTTCATCCGTTAAACGATCGTATTGTCCCTGCGCCCAGTGACCGGTTGCATTCCCATTTTCAGTCTGATTGAAATACCGATTCGTCATGGTGACAAATTCGGCTTCCGTGACATTTGCATTTGGTCGGAAGTCCCCGTTTTCAAAACCGGTGACCAACCCTTCTTCAGCCGCCCATTCAATCTCTGTGTTGGCCCAGTGATCCTGTGATACATCAGGAAAGCCGGCTGCATCCCCACTTTCTACTCCTGCAAATAATATAAAGCCCCCTACCAAGCTGAACAGCCCTGTCTTCAAAAAATGTTGCTTCTTCTTCAATTTCCCCCACCCTTTCATGATGTTTGAGCTAAAAGACTTAAGTCTTTTATATTAGTATAATAGCTGAAACTTTATAAAACTTCCAGTGCTTTACCTGGTTAAAATAAAAAAGAAGCTTTGGGTCCCAAGGATATCTGCCTCACATACCTGGCACCACATAATAGTGGTAAATATCACTCAAAAACTTACTCCTCTATCATACATCTGGATTAGAGCGGTAATATCCTCCACCTTCTTCAGCAGTAAGATCTACAGAAGTGTCTCCATCACCGTCTCTCCAATACGAATCTACTTCTACCCCATCTTCGCGAACATATCCATCTACATGGTGAGGTTCTACGAAGTGTTCACCATTATACTCCACACCTTTTACATCGCTTGTTTCTTCACTTCCAAAGTCTCCGGCTACATCCACAATGCCGACAGCAATTGTGCCAATTGTAGCTGTCTTCGCAACTTCTGCTGCGCCTTTTTTCATTTTCTCTGAATCATTAGTTTTATAACCTTCATAAATATCTTTTCCGCTGTAATATGTATTCTTTGCCGTTCTAGACAAACCTTTAGCAGTCCTAGTTACTGAATCTCCCAATTATGTAGCCCTTGATCCCGTTTAGCCGTATCATCTTGAATGAGCCCATATGTTGTATCTACTACCCCCTCAGTAGCTTGTCCTACTGTATCACCAGCAAATTTTGAAGAGTGATATATTCCATCTCCAATTGAAGAAATAGATTCCTTATTTGATAGTTCCCCGACTATTTTAAACGGACTCCCTAACACTGCACCTGCAGCTCCCCCAAGAAACTTCCCTGTACTTCGAATAAAACTCATTCAAATAGCCTCCATTTATCATAGTTCTTTATGATTATATGGCACAGTGGTAAAAGATACTACTATTTTACCAAATTAAACAAAATATTTAAGATTTTTATTGTTTTAGAAAGATGGTAATCGCTTGTTAATCTTTTATCGCTACTAAAAAAATATAAAAAAAGAGCCCTATGGGTTAAAAGCCATAGAGCTGTTTCTGACTACTATGTTAATAGAAAGCTATTAGTACAATTACTTATTGTTTCTCTGTTAATTGCTTAATTTGTTGTTCTAATTCGTGAATTCGATTTTCAAGGTGATCACTATAAGCATGTGTTTGATGAAGTGAGTTAGAAAACTCGTTTAGTGGACTTTGATTATGATAGACACGGTTCATTGAAATTGTTTCCCAAGCACTATCCCGACCTGTTACATCAATTGTCGCTTTTCATAACGATATTTTATCTAAATCTATTTCTGCATATAATATTCCTTCTTCATTAAGTAATGGACCGGCAAGTCTCAGTATTTCCATAGGGGTAAGTCAGTCCAGTCTTGTTTCTTATAATATGTGATATAGGCAAACTAGAACCGGCTTTGCTTCTACTATGCTCAACACAGAGCTCTTTATTTACAGTTATCACTAGATTACATTAACAATTGCAACACGACATCTGCTCGCTGATTGGCCTGGGCTTGCATGGCGATGGTTGTTTGAGAAAGCAGGTCTGCTCTTGTTTGTTCCATCATTTCCTTTGCCATATCAGCGTCACGAATACGCGATTTGGCTTGGGTGAGGTTCTCACTTGTTTGGTCGTTATTTGCCTGAATATGGTCCAGGCGGTTGACCTTGGCCCCAATATTGGAACGTTCAGTCAGGGTGAAGTCTATCGCATCATCGATGACTTTTAAGCTTTGTTGGGCGTTGTCGTAATTGCGGACGCAAATTTGTTCCGTTTCTAGCAGCATGTTGTCGAATGACCGGACAGTTGCAGTGATCGAATCACCAGATGAAGGACCGACATGGAAGGTGCTTTCATTACTTTCGTATGCCGTAACGTGGCGCACCCGGTAGTCCACTTCAATCGTGTGATTCTCTTCCGGATCGAGACCAAGCGACTGGTCATCAAGCTCGACGGTATCACCAACAAGTGCAAACTGATCGGAAGACAGACGTTCACCGTCTAGTCGCACATCAATGGTATCTGGATCAATCTCTGTAAATAAATGCTTAAGTTCTTCTTCGTTACATTTTACGCGTAAATCCATAGACATGGGGGTTTTGTCGAGAGGAACATCTGTCGAGTTATGATAAAACGCTTCGAGCTTTGTATCTTCCAGTTCGCCTTCGACGTCCGGACGCCAATCACCTACTAAACGAACTTCCCCATTTTCATGAACATATCCTTCGCTCGGTACTTCTTCTCCGTTCCATTCCACCTTGTACACTTCTTTGTCCTCTAGTACAGCCGTGCGAATGGCTTGTTCCTTTAATGTATGCACTTCATATTTACCGGCCTCTTCGCCAGCTTTTGGCCGTGCGTCTCCGTGCAAACGTACTTTACCGCTGCCTTCATCCACCGTAAATCCGTGCTCGCTGTCATTTGCCAGTTGTTCACCGTCTTTAGTAACAGCCACAGATTTTGGCGTTGAATCATCTTCATCCACCCCGTATACAAGAGCGTCAGAAGATAGGCGAAAGTCGTAAGTATCATCCTGCAAACTTACCTGGGGATTTTCATACGCATAGCTGACTTCTATGTCTTCATCCGAGTCAGGACGAGAGTCACCAAAAATGTTAATACGGTTTGTATCACTGTCATACGTGAAGCCATCATTCTCTTTAGGGTCGTACTCTATTTCTTCTCCATCGACTTTCACTTTAATGGATGAGCGGTCTCCATCCAAATCATACGTTTCAGGTTCTTCAGCCAAATCAACCTCAACAACGCCATCTTGCGTAGTGCTATTAATTGCTTGAATAAACTCTACTTCATAGGTGTCGCTCACATTCGGACGTGCATCTCCAAACAATTCAAGCCGATTGTCACTTTCATTGAACTGAAAACCATTTGTATCGTCGTACTCTATTTCTTCGTCACCGTTTCGATACAACCGAATCGAGCGCGGCTGATCTTCATCTTCTTCCCCTAAGTTATAATTTTCCGGTACGTCACTCCTCCAGTTACTAAAATCATCAAAGTGAATGCCATAAACATCTTCATCAGTGGCTCCCGAAATAGCTTCTTCTACGTACTCAACTCGCACGGATTCTCTTTCAGGAATATCCGGCCGCGCATCACCGTGCAGTGTTACTTCACCATTTTCTGGATCGAATGAAAACCCTTCTTCTTTGTTTTCATCATACTCAATTTCTTCGCCGTCTACATAAATTCTCAGCGGCCGAACTTCATCACTGTCTTCCTCAAAGTTATAATCATTCATATCATCAGGAAGGCCATCGTATATGTATACTTCGTTGTTTCCAGCTCCATCATCGCGATAATGAACATTTACATCTTCATGATGCGCTGGCCGCTTGTCTCCGTATAAAATGATTTCGTCGTTGTCCTCATCAACATAAACTCCATCTGCTTCCGCAGGCTCAGAAGGTTTTTCAGCCAGCAGCTCGTCCCGTTCTACAGAAGTGCCGCCAATCTGAATATCAAGGCTCCGCGGGCCATCGCTGCCGTCCATATTATACACATCCGCATTGGCAGGCAGGCTCCGAACATAAGTGTCATGGTCAGTATCTGAAGAACTGACATAGGAAATATCATAGTAGTCTTGCGCGCTGTCTGCCTCTTCTTCTCCAATAATAGCATCACCGAAAAACTCAATCTCTCTTCCGTTTACGATATAACCTTCGTCTGGTGCTTCTCCTTCACCATCCCAAAATTCCAGGCTCCGCTCACCGTCACCGTTCACTTTCTTTACTTCGAGTGAAGCGTTACCTTCATTCATTCGGTAAAGGGAAGGGGCTTCTGAGAGAGAAAGCGTATTGTTTTGTGCGTCTGTATTCAGATTTAAGTCGTCCTCACTTGAAATCAGCATCTTTTCATTAACAACTTCTCGATCCTCTACATCGACACGATGAATACGTCCTTTCTGATCCGAATAGACAAATGAAGCATCATCTGCACTTGAATCCGAGGAAAAACTAAAACTTCCACCAGCGTAGTCAAAACTTTTCACATTCTCCCAACCATCATTGTATTCTTCTAGAATAAGAGAATTGTCTATCGAATTCTCACGTAAACGAAGCGTCTCATCAATTTTGGTAATTTGGTCAACCATTTTAACGTCTTCTGGCTCGTGTTCTACAGAAGGATCACTCCCATCGGCTGGCACTTCATATTTACCGCCATCACGTTCTGAGGTGAAAACAATCTTTTCTCCATCCTCAGACCAGCGCGGTTCAATATCTGCCACTGTAGTGCCCACTTCCTGCAACGATCTGTCTCGATGGTTGGTTATTCTAGGGTTCACCTCACTTGTATGATCTATCCTTTCTGTCATTGCGGGCAATCCATCTGTTCTTGTGCTGTTTTCGACCGTATCCACAGTACGACTTGTAGTAGAGGTTTCTGTGGACGTGTCTTTTGAAGTGGACCGATCTTCGTATACATAATCTTTCGGATCTGTGTTGGAGAACGGCTTCATCGTATTAAATTCCGTCTTCGTCACTAAATCGTTTAGCTCTTTTTTCAACTCATCGATTTCTTGTTGAATGACTTGTCGGTCAGCAGCCACCTTGGTGCCGTTGGAAGCTTCTATAGTTAATTCACGGGTTCGTTGCAGAATCTCATTAATCTCTTCCATTCCACCTTCGGCCGTTTGCAAAAAAGAAACCGCATCTCTAGTGTTGCGGGAGGCCTGCTCCATGCCGCGAATTTGCGCGCGCATTTTCTCTGAGACCGCCTGACCCGCCGCATCATCACTCGCACGGTTAATCCGCAAACCGGAAGCCAGCCGTTCCGAAGCATTCACCTTGGCCCGCTGATTTTGCTGTAATTGCTGGGTGTATTGCATCGATGGACTATTGGCATGAATCATGATAAAACTCCTACGATAATAAAGTATTTAAAGTTAATATCGGCATAATTTTACATATTTAAAGAGGTTTACATAGAAAAGAATCATTTTTTTGCAAAAAATTGATTCCTATTATACAAACAGTTGGACGTAGAATAAACGTTGATTGAGGGACTGGGTTCCTATTGGATAGTAGAGCCATAATAAAAGTAAAAAAGCTCCGGACAAAGTCCGAAGCCTTAAAGAAAGGATACTTCTTATTGCAACAACTGAAATACGTTTTGTGGATCTTGGTTCGCTTGAGCAAGCATCAATTGAGAACCTTGGTTCAAGATATTCACCGGAGTCTGGTTCCTCATCTCTTCAGCCATGTCAGTATCCCCGATACAAGACTCGGCAAACTAGAACCGTCCCTTTGCTTCCCGACGCCGAGACACTTTTATTGTAAAGCATCATTGATTTGATTACGGAATTCCTCCCATCCCTCTGGGACATTTTGATTGCTCCTGAGGAATTGTAATCCCTTTATAATTACTTCATTTACAGGGTCCCCCTCCTCTCGTAGCATTTCGTATCCAAAGTTATCAGCATCCTGTTCGATACGAGACTGAGGGTTTCTAATATAATGTGTTGCTTCCTCTCTTTCCTGATCGTTTAAATCTTTAATTTGACTAACATGTTTTAACTCATGAGCTAATAGAAATTTCATTATAATATGTAAGATTGCCAGTTGGTTCTTTTTTGAGGCAATTGAAATACAGAAATAATTCAGTGCGCTAATAATAGTAGAGCTATAAAAGTATATATCGCCCTTATCATAATACAAAGATGCAAATGAATTTTCTTTTCCATAAGGAGGGTTTCCTTTTATATAAAGGTTGTTATATGAATTTTCAATTTTCAAAATCTCGTTTATAAGATTTTGAAAATGCATGAAATCTTTTGAGTTCATTGTACCTTCTAGATCATTACGTTCTAATATAACCATTTTAATCTTCTCTCTTTCATATTGTAAAAGAGGCCCCGACTTATCGGAGCCTCTTTTATTTCTTTCGTTCTTATTGCAACAACTGAAGTACGTTTTGTGGTTCTTGGTTAGCTTGAGCAAGCATAGATTGAGAAGCCTGGTTCAAGATGTTAGCGCTTGTCTGATTCATCATCTCTTGAGCCATGTCGGTATCACGGATACGAGACTCAGCAGCAGAGAGGTTCTCAGACGCGTTGTCTAGGTTATCAATTGTGTGCTCGAGACGGTTTTGAACCGCACCTAGATTTGAGCGTTGTTCAGATACTGATTCGATGGCATCGTTAATATCAGTAATGGCTGAGTCAGCGGCTTCTTGAGAAGAAATATCAATTCCGCCTACACTGATTTCATTACCCAAGTCGTTCCCCTCATCAGTTACATTAATAACTTGGGTTGCATCACCAAAATCAATAGCATCGTCCGTATCTAACTCTAAACTATCTAACGCATAAAATTCACCATTCTCATTTTCTACGGCTACCGTATTACCAGAAGAATCCTGTAATACTGTTTCATCGCTAAAAGTTTCACCATTTACTTCGACATCCTCTTCACCAATAGTGTATGTGCCGGCCTCTAGACCATGCCCATCAATCGGTCCAATAGGTTCATCGTCAGTACCCGTAACAATTTCTCCATCATCATCTAAGAGTTCTGCGTCAGCAACCACTCCTAAATTATTGGAACCCATATCATCAATAGAAAGTTCTAAATTTTGTCCTTCATTTGCCCCAATATGAAAAGTACCTTCAAAGCTATCATCTAAAAGCTCCTGGGTGTTAAACTCCGTATTTTCAGAGATACGAGAAAGTTCTTCGGCAAGCTGGTCGACTTCTGCTTGAAGCGCGTCACGGTCTTCATCAACGTTCGTATCGTTTGCAGATTGTACAGAAAGTTCACGCATGCGCTGAAGGATGTCGTGGGACTCATCAAGCGCTCCTTCTGCTGTTTGAATAAGAGAGATGCTATCCTGTGCGTTTGTAGATGCTTGATCCAAACCGCGAACCTGTGCGCGCATTTTTTCAGAGATAGATAGACCAGCAGCATCGTCACCTGCGCGGTTGATTTGCTGACCGGAAGAAAGCTTTTCCATTGCAGATTGCTGTTCGCCTTGGTTGATGCCCATTTGGCGGTGCGCGTTCATTGCGGTTACGTTAGTGTTAATAATCATGTGATTATTCCTCCTTGAATGTGTCCGTTCTTGTCCACGTCCTTGTGAACAGTCGGTTTTGATTTTTCAAACGGTACGGATGTGTCGGCCGCCACATCTATGTATCGTTTGACTCATTCTTTATATCGGAGGGATGGGAAAAAAGTTTAGTAAGTTTTGTTATTTTTTTAGATGTTTTCTAAAAGAATGTTGCTTTTTAAAAAAGAGGATTTTTTTATCGATACAGTGGGCACTTTCTGTGAGGCAATCTTCAGCTAGTTTAGTGACCTCCTTGGGGTATCTTTTTTATCCATGGGAAGGCAACATTTCGCTTTGTCTGTTTATTGAGCCATACAGCTTTGCGAAAATTTCTTTTTTTGGCTCTGTCAAAATTCCTTATTGTTTAAGAACATTGATATTTTAGGAATGGCCGACACTCCTGCGGGCCAAGCGAGCCTGGCGAGACCCCGCAAGGCGTTAGCCTGAGGAAGCTCGCGGCTCGCCCGCGGAAAGGGAGGCCATGGATGAAATATCACACCACCTCTTTAACTGAGCCTTCTTTTTATATAGGCTTTGTTGAAGTTTGTTATTAATAAGTAAATACTAAGCGTAAGGCGGCGAGTCCAGCGGATTGAGGTGAAGACCCCACAGGCGGCAAAGGTTGCTGCCGAGGAGGCTGAGGCCAAGCCCGCGGAAAGCGCGTCCGCCTGAAGCGAAAGGCGAATGATATATAAATAATATTCGCATGGAAAGATGAAATTTGAGTTATGAAATTCATTCTAGCTGCTGTTATTCCTTAATAATATTCAACTCAATCGCTCGTTTGACGGCGTGGGTGCGGTCGTTGGCGCCGATTTTGCGGGTCAGGTGGCTGACGTGGTTGTTGACGGTTGAAAGGGCCAGGTAACAGTCTTTGGCGATTTGGCCGTTTGATTTTCCTTTTAAGATTTCATCCAAGATCATCGCTTCGGTTTCAGTTAATAGATGCATCGCTTTGTCGAAGTTAAGTTGGATATTACCCTGTCCTCTGTATTCTTCTTTCAACGGTTGAAAGATAGCTAGTAAATGATGCTGCAAGACGGGATCAACGTAATCTGAGAAATGAATAGCTTCTTCAAGCCGGCTTAGTTTGTCATAGGGCTCTCGTTCTGCTGCCACAAAGCAGGAGCACTCTTTTTCCAGCAATTCATCCAATTTGCTGCTGTTGTCTGGATCAATCAGGGCCCCGATTCGTGCTTCTTTTTTTAATTGTTCGTAAGTCATCTCATCATTTACAATTTCTTCACTCTCTGTTTCCGAAGCGATAAATATGTCATACGGTGAAGCTTCACTTCGCTCTCGAAAGGATTGCAGCGGGAAAATCTGCAACCTTGATTGGTATGTAGTTTCTTTAAGTGTCTTTTCCTCGTTTGGGTGGGACCACTGCAACAGAATCATCGGCCGGTTCAAGTTCTCTCTATTAGTAGGAGCTTTCATACGTGTTTTCATAGCAGCCGGAGCTCCCTCCTTTCTTTGCACCGTAAGAATGTATAAGTAGTTGAAGGAAACGGTACAAGAGCAACTAAGGCTCAGCCTACGCCGTAGCCTTGGCTTTGCCAAGTTTTCTTTATCGAAAAGTGTAGACTCTGTTCACTATACTAAATGGTATAGTTCCAGAAAGCCGGTGACAAGAAAGCAAAGGGACGAAAAACGATAGGGATGAGACCTATCTTGTTGGGTTTATATGGAATTTTTAATATGTTTTAAATGTTTTAATCAGACCTTCCTATCGAGTTTCGACATATTTTTCAATGTGGTTGTACTATTGCTCTAATTCTTTGGAAATAAGTTCAAGGATATTCTTCTCAGCGGAGGCAGCTGCGCTGTTTTCTTCTTGAATGGAGAGATATACTTCCTGGCGGTGAATGTCGACGTGGCGTGGGACTTCGATGCCTAGTTTCACCTGTTCATTCTCATTATAGACCTATAGACCGTGCGTATTTGCTGATCCATCTTATTTAAAAGTAGAACAGGCTGACCTGTTTAATCAGCCTGCTCACTTAATGCTAAATTAACTTCACGTTTTATTCTTTTAATTTTATCCTCTGTTCTTTCATGAGAGTAAAAGCTCTTCCGTTTGTATTTCGGTCTTTGAAGTCATTTGAAGAGCTTCCATTACTTGTTGCAATCGCTCTAAAGTTGCTCCGTAATACTCGTTTCGTTCATCACGGGAGACTTGGGCCGCTGAAACGTCAAGACGGTTAGCTAACTCTTGTTGAGTCAGTCCAATATATATGCGATAAGCAATTAACATTTTCCCTAATTCATGCAAATTAATAATGGGATCAAATTCTCCTCGTTTAATTCGTTCATAATATACTACTTCTTCTTTTAATTGTTCGTGAAAGCTAATAGAAGGGGCTAGCGCACGTTCTACTTGTTCAGAAGTTAACTTCATCTCCTCTAACGTCTGTTTTTGCTTCTCAATCATATCTTTATCTTCTCTTAGTCTTTTCAAAGCTTTTTGGTAGGCAGCTTCCGTTTTAATCATCCATCATACCTCCTCTTCATTTTATAATTTTTATAATCCCTTTTTGGTGAAAAGTGTCTCTTGTTTTTCTGAAGGCTGCAGGAAATTGTTGTTGGTGCCCGTATTCATCAACGATTCCAGACAGTTGCCCATAGTGAGGGTAGAGTTCTACACGATAACGGTGCCACATTGGAAGTTGTTTTTTTGTAAATCCTTTATAAGGTTTTCGACTGTTACTATCCCAAGTCCAAATTTTATAAGGATCAAGAGCATCTAATTGATACTGCAAATCTCCTGATGCTAATTCTTTTAACTCACACTCAAAATAACCATCGATGTCGTTAGGATGAGCTTTTTCTTCTACAAAGGAACCATCAATATAAATTTGTTCAATACCCGATTAATTATCATTTTTGTTAACTTTAATAAACATGATCAATGGTTAAGTTAACTAATATGTTAACTTTACTCCCTGAATTATATCATGATTTGTTCCCTGCACAAAGAAACTCCCCTTTTCAAGATTGAGAAATGGGGAGTTAGTTAACAATTTGGCTAGCTGTATTCATTATTATTTCTCTAATTCTTTGGAAAGAAGTTCAAGGACATTCTTCTCAGCAGAGGCTGCGGCGCTGTTTTCTTCTTGAATGGAGAGATAGACTTCTTGGCGGTGGATATCGACGTGGCGGGGGGCTTCGATGCCGAGTTTCACCTGGTCGCCTTCGACGCTGACGACTTTAATTTCAATATCGTCGCCGATGCGGATCGCTTCATTTGTTTTTCGCGTAAGTACGAGCATCGGTTAACCCCCTTGCCCTGGTTGTCTGGCTTCTGAGGTGGCAAAGATCGTATGCTTGCGACCGTAGCGGTTGTCGTTTAAAGCGATTTGCTTACCGAGGCGCGCTTCTAGATTGATAATGACAGGCCCTTGCAGATTAACCGTAGAGTCGGTAAACGGTTCTTCTACTGTCATAATCGTGAAAATAGCGACATCTTCTTCTTTTTCAATCGCAAGGGTTTCAAGGGTGGCTTCCGGGATTTCGACCTGGTAATCAGAAAAGAATTCGAACGGGTTCACCAGTACAAAGGCAAGTCCCGGCGTATGGACTGACTGGAGGGTAAAAAGCGGCGTTCCTTCTTTAAAGGGCAGCAGGACGTATTCTTTTTCATCTTCAAAGGCAGGGAGGCCGTTTTCAAAGGTCAGAATTTGTTCTTCTTTGACTTCCACCGTGCCTGCGTATTTTGTTTCAATTTGCATATTTATCACCTTTATATTTGTCCACTTGAGCGTGGGAAAGTTATGTTGTCTTCATTGTACGTTGCCTCTTGCAAAATGAAAAGACAGGCTGATCGTTTTTACAACGTGTGATCAACCTGTCCTCCGACGACGTCAAATTGGATCGACGCTTTTTGTTCAATATAAGGATTTAACTGCCAGTTGGGGATGTGGACGTCGGCCCCGCCGCGCTCGACGTTAAAGTCCGGCATCGCTGACTCGATATCAACATGAAGGTCTCCTGACTGGAAATCGATTACCGTTTGGTCGAGGCTCGCTGGCATGTAGCCAATGTTGGCTTCTTTTTGCGGCGGAGCCCAGTTCTCGCGAGCGATGTGTGGAATTGCGCTTTGGCCATTGGCGATGTCCATCATCTGATCGCCCTGACGCACCGTTTTCGATGTGTATTCACTGGCGGTCACGTCAGCCTGCGCATAAAATTCCTGTGCGCTGCGGAGTGGGGCGACAAGGTTAGCCGCATGGAAGGCTTCGGTCTGGTCGACGTTCAGCTCCATCGGTGTATGCGATATCGTAACTGTATCCACGTGATTATTGATGGTATAAATCTCGGCATCATGCTGCTGAATCTCCATGGGCGGGCGTTCCGTTTGCACGCCGAGTTTCGCATCTGTCGTTGAGATTTGAATGTGGGGCATTTGCACCTACACCCCCTCCTCATCTGTTAAAGCGACAGGTCGCTTCCAATTAGTTGAGAAAGTCCATTAAGGTTGGCTGAATAATGCGGGCGCCGGCACCTAGAGCGGCCTGATGGACCGCTTCCTGAGTGCGCAGCTCCGTGATTACTTCTTCCATGTCCGCATCTTCATTATCAGACATAACACGGTTGGCGACGATCTCCTGGTCAGCCAGCCGGCCTTCAATCATTTCCACGCGGTTGACGCGCGCCCCGAGCTCGGCTTGTTCCGAGACGATGTTATCAATATGGCCGTCAAAGATCTCCATTGTTTGTTCGAGTTCCTCACTCGTTGTATCTTCATCACGCAGTTGATCTTCAAATTGTTGAAGATCCTCGAACAATTCCTCAGAAAACACGTTTTGAGGGTTAACATTAACTGGAACCTCAACCCCTTTGTTCAATTCAAATTCAACATTATCTTCGTTATCAGAAACAGCAGTCACTTCTCCGTTCACTTCTTCAACCGGAGGATTGGTCGTATCTGTTCCATTAAAGATGTATTTATCGTTGGAGCGTGCATTCGCATTGGAGATAATGTGTTCTTTTAACTGCCCGACTTCATTGGCCATATTGGCGCGTTCATCGCTGTCATACGTATCGTTTGACGCTTGGACGGCAAGCTCGCGCAACCGGTGCATCGCTTGCGTGGTATCGTCCAACGCACTCTCGGACTCATCCATCCAATTGTGGGCCTGGCCAAGATTTCTTTGAAATTGTTCAATTTCCGTTACGGACGTACGGTTCTTCATCCCGTTCATAGCAACGACTGGGTCTTGTGAAGCACGGGTGATTTTTTTACCCGTGGCAAGCTGGTCTTGATTCATTTCCAATTTACTGAAGCTATTTTGAATGTGACGTACATTGTTATTTGCCATCATCGATTCAGTTACACGCATTTAGCTTTTGCTCCCTTCCTTACCGGCCGACAATACCCATATTGTTAATTACTCGCTCCAGCATTTCATCAATCGCCGTGATGTTACGAGCTGCTGCGTTGTAAGCGTGTTGGAACTGGATGAGGTTTGTCATTTCTTCATCTAATGATACGCTTGAGGTAGATTGGCGGCGATGGTCCACATTATCTCGCAAATTCTCTGCGTTTCCTCTCATTTGCTCCGCTTCGCTTGTATTTACGGCCATTTGGCCAATGAGGCCTTCATAAAAGCTTTGCACATCGTCCGTGGAGTCACCGAATTCCAGTTCTTCATCTTTCACGTTAGCAAGCTCGAGGGCGTTGGAACCGTCGCCGGACGATCCATCAGGCCCTGCGGCTGCAATATTGTCAAGACTGTCTTCAATCTCAGCTGCAACTCTAAGGCTGCTTGCGGCATCTTCTGTGCTTTCATACGTGAAGAAATTCCGCCCTGTCTCGCCATCTAAACCTGATCCTTCCCTGTGCTGCTCATTGAATTCATCGACAAATGTGCTTACCATTTCATTCAAATCAGACAACATATCGGGATACAATCCAGCTTCTCCTCCGTCATCAGTATAGCCGTAGGCTTCAATCATTCCTGTTAACTTCCCGTTCACGTCAAGAATTTGGTCCCCCACGGAGCTGCCGCCAATCTGGACATCAGTGACGGGGCTGCGATTGTCCTCTTCGTCTTGGAATTCGATATTCATTTCTTCAAAGCTAAGATTAGCTCCATTCACAATAGGGTCCGGGTCCCCTGGCCCCATTCGATTACCATCCTGGTCTAACAGATAGATATTATATGCTCCTTCAGCAAGCTCATCGGCTAAACCTTTGCTTTCTTCCGGCTCCACCTCTACATCTACCATTTCCGACAGCTCATCTACAACCTGATCACGTTTATCATAGAGGTCATTAGGTAGGAATCCATTTGGTTCCACACTTGCGATTTGTTGGTTTAATTCGTCAATTTCCCTGAGCATATTGTTAATATCTTTTTCAGCTTGACCGATTTGATTTCCCAGGTCACGCTGGTTTGACTTTAAAGAATCTGAAGTGGTGTTAAAAGCTTCTGCGAGCGCATGACCTTGTTGACGCACGACGGAGCGGTTTCCAGAGTCTTCCGGGTTGGTTGATAAGTCTTGCAACGAGTTCCAAAATTCATCCATTGATTGAGAAATACCTTCTTCACTTGGTTCATTCATTACGTCTTCCATGCGTTCAAGAGCTTGATGCTTGCCGTCCCAGTATCCGAACTTGGCATTTTCACCGCGGAATTGGTCGTCCAGGTAATGTTCACGAACCCGCTGGACCGAACCCGCTTCGACGCCGGTACCAATCTGGCCTGGCTTGCTCGGGGCGTTGCGGCCCGCGGCCGGGTAGGCTTCGGTCTGGTTGAAATTGACGCGCTGGCGCGTATAGCCTTCGGTGTTCGCGTTGGAAATGTTATGGCCGGTTGTATTAAGCGCGGACTGGTGGGTCGTCATGCCGCGGACGGCGGTTTGAAGCCCGTGAAATGTTGAAGTCATGTGTTCTTCCTCCGTTTTTTATGCTTTCGAATCAAACATGGAATAGCCCTCTGCCGGCATGGCTTCGCGTTCATGCGGGGCCGAATAGTTGATGTCGTCGTCCGGGGACGGCTGGATTAAATCAAGCGACATGTGCACGAATTGAAGCGAATCCTTCAGCATTTGCTGGTTGAGTTCGTTTTGCTGCTGGAGGGCGTTCAACTCGCGGACGAGCTTGTCCTGAAACGTGTCGAGCACCTCTACATGCTCGGCTGGAATGAGCGGCTTCAGGTCCTCGAGCGTCGCTTCGGCCGGGACGAGGTCCGCTTTTCTTTCCATAACCAGGCTTGTAATGGCTTTGAGGCGCTCGGATTCGGTGCGGCGCAGGGCTTGCATGGTTTGGTTTTCTTGTTTGGTTAGTTGGGTGAGGGTGTCGAGGTCCTCGGTCTTGATAGCTTGCATTTTGTCTTTGGCCAGCTGGTTGAGGTGCTGGTGTTGTTTGATTAGGTCAGCGAGGGTTTGGAATAGTTGTTTCACTGCCATTTGGTTTGGTGCCCCGCTTTCTAGTTATTGGTCCAGAAGTCGTACATGTTCTGGGCGGTTTGACGTGGGTCTACGTTGTATTCGCCGGCGTCAATTTTTTGTTTGAGTTCGTTGATTTTATCTTGGCGGACGTCTCCGGTTTTTTCGCCTTGTTGCATTTCTTTGGCGGTCTCGGAGATTTCGAGTTGGTCCTTTTTGCCGGGTTGCTGGTTTTGGGCTTGTTGTTTATCTATTTGTTGGCGATACGGGTTGTTCATCGGCCCGAGTGGGTTGATTTTCATTCCGGTCACCTCCGCGGGTTGTTTTCGGATTGGTATTTTTTATATCGGTTGTTTTTTTGAAATGTTTACCTTTTATTTTCGCTTTTCCCCATCGAGGTCGAGCGATTGATAGGTTTTGTATTTGGCTCGTTCTTCTTGAGTGAGGCGGTCTTTGACGTTTTGTTCGGTTTCTAAGGTTTTTAGGTCCTTGTTAATGCCTTCGCGGCAGCTTTCACAGATGCGTCCTTCTTGGATGGCGGTACCGCACGCATCACATGGATAGGTCAGGTTTGGGAATTGACGGGGCTTCAGCCGTCCTTCCTTGACGAAGCGGCTGATATCATCTTCCGGCACTTCGGTCGCTTCGACGACTTGCTCGATCGTGGCGGCGCGGTTTTCGCGGACGCGCATGTATTTATACACTTTTTCAAAGCGTTGGTCGAGCTCTTTTTTACAATGATCGCATATGTCGCGCAACGCTTTCATAAATAACCTTCCACAGCGTGGGCAGTTATCGACATTTTCCATTTATAATGCCTCCTCCACGTACTTTCTTTATTATAATACAACGGCTAGCGCCTGTTAACTGCGGGCAACCGTGAGTGCTGCGACCGAGGCAGCACCGGCTTCGATGAGTGGGCGCGCCGCTTTCCGTACAGTAAGTCCTGTAGTGTATATATCGTCAATGAGGACAAAATGTTTAGCGTGGATTTGTTCGGGATGAGCGGCGAGTTCGAAGGGCCGCGAGGTTGTGTCGTGAAGGCGGGAGTGGCGCGAGCGTTTGCTTTGTTTCTGCTCATGGGAGGTGCGGGTGAGATAGTGGCGAGTGGGAGCCACGGCAGCGATGATGTCGGTGAGCTGCTCGGATTGGTTGAAGCCGCGCTCGCTGTGGCGTTCTGTGGAGAGAGGGATAGGGACGGCGATGGAGCGATCAAAATGTTTGCGATATGTGCGGAGGAGATCGTGGCGGAAAGCAGTGGCGAGGACGGCGTCACCGCGGTATTTCCAGCGGGCAATGTAGTCTTTGAGGAAGTCGTTGTAAGCGTAAAGCGAGATGTTGTGGGTGATGAGATCGTGCCAGTGCGCGCTTTCGGACCAGCGGCGGCAGTCGTTGCAGGGAGTGGCGTGTGGCTGCGGGCGGCTGCAAGTCGGGCAGGTGGTGGCGTGGGTAGCGTGGGCGATGGCAGAGAGGTGGGCGGCGCTGGTGGTGCGGGCGCTCGCTTTAGCGGTGGACGTTTTTGGGGCGGCGTGGAGGAGCGGGAGCTGGGAGCGGCACTCGGCGCAGAGCGGGTCGGGGCGATTGAGGCCGAGCAGGTCGGCAAGCGTGCGGCGGGCGGGGCGCGGGCCGGCGCAGTAGAGGCAGATTTCGTCGGAGGCGGCGTAGAGATCGGTGAGTTTCATAAGGGGGCAGGCTCCTTTCAAGGGTGGGGGTGTGGGGGTTGTGCAGTCACGTTGGTTTGTTGCGCAGTGGCGCTATTTTGTTGCGCAGTCACGCCGTTTGACTGCGCAGTGACGCTACAATGTTGCGCAGTGACCCCTATTGCTTGCACAGTCGCGCCGATTCATTGCGCAGTGACGTTACTTCTTCGATGTAATGACAAAAGATGTAGGGTAGCGCTGCGGAGGCAGCGCTTCATTATGATAATTCAAAAATGCTGTTGCGCTGCGATCGCAGCGCTTCAAAATATATTTTATGATTTTAATTCTTCCTTATTTCAAATAGTATACTCGGTTACTTTGTTTACCATTGTGAACTAATCTCATTGAGCGCAACAGTGTCCTGGCGGTTGTGCGTGAACGTATATTCAAAAACTCTCTGGCTTGTTTGTTGGTGATGGTGTTTCCGAAGAGAAGCGCGTATTCGTTGAGGGCGGTGTGGTGGGCGGTTCTGGAGGTGTGCGCGCAGGAGGGGCATCTCCAGAGGTAGCGTTGTCTTTGCATGAGGCGGCTTTCGCAGTGCGCGCAGTAGACGCCTCTAGTGAGGGCATGTCGGTCTATCTTGTATTTTTCCAAAAGGTTGCGGTTTAAGGGTTTGTGGGATTGGGCGAGGTCGCGGGAGAGTTCGGTGTGGGGGACGGTGTCGGGATCGTAGTGTTGGAAGAGCTCGGGGAGTTGTTCGCTTTGGTGGAATTCGGCTGGGCAGTTGGTGTCTAGGATGGTGTCTGGGTTGGTGAAGATGACGGTGGTGTGGATGGGGAGTTGGGGGTGAGCGCGGGCGCTGAGCCAGTGGCTGAGGGCGGCGTGCTGGCGTTTGATTTGGTGGAGGGGGTTTCTGATGCGTTCGGTCTGGCCGGCGAGGGTGCGGGTGGCTTGGCCGGTGCGGGGGTCATAGTGGATGGTGCCGGCGATGTTTTTGATTTCGATGATGTGGAGGGTGCTGGCGGTGATGATGAGGAGGTCGAGTTGGAAGTAGTTATGTGGGCCTTTGAGGCGGAGGTCGTGGAGGAGATGGGCGGATGCGGGCGCGGTGTGGAGGTAATATTCGATGGATTGTTCGCCGTGGTAGCCGGCGCGGGTTTGGGCGAGGTCGTCATTGATACGCGGTGCGGACGGATGGCGCGCGGGCAGGCGGCGGGCGAGGGTTTCGAGTTTGCTGAGTTCGGTGGATTTGGTGCGGGGTTTGATGGTGATGGGCATGGGGGTCTCTCCTTTTTAGTTGGATTGCGTGGTGGGCTCGTCGTGTTGCGTAGTGGAGCGTCGGGGTTGCGTAGTCACGCTGGTTGATTGCGCAGTGGCGCTATTGTGTTGCGTAGTCACGCCGTTTGATTGCGCAGTCACGCGACTGCCTTGCGCAGTGAGGCTATTTCGGCGTTGTGGATGACAAAAGATGTAAGGTGGCGCTGCGGAGGCAGCGCTTCGTTTTGGTAATTTGTAAAATGCTGTTGCGCTGCGTGGGCGCAGCGCTTCCGAATGGAATTACGGGGGATTGGTTGTTTGGCGGGGTTGTGGCGTCACTCCCCCCGGTTGTGGCGTGATGCTCCTCTGTTGTGGTGTCGAAATAATTTGTTGGGGCGTCGTGTTCTCCTCTTGTGGCGTGACGTCCAAATGTTGTTGCGTCGTGCTCTCCTCTTGTGGCGTGACGACCAAATGTTGTTGCGTCACGCTACGTGAGCGCGCCGTGCCGCGTCATTCATCTTCTACAACGGGGCGCGGCCGTGGTTCATGGCGTCGATATAGCGGCGGCAGGCGACGATGGCGTCGGTTTTGCCGTGGTGGAAGAAGGTGACGTCAGCAGCGGGGGCGCTAGCGCTGCGGCCGGCGCGGCCTGCTATTTGCGTGAGTGCGCTGGCGGTGAAGATGTCGTCATCGGCGCCGATGACGGCGACTTGGGCGTTGGCGATGGTGACGCCGCGTTCTAGGATGGTGGTGGTGATCAACACGGGAATGTGGCCGGCGCGGAAAGCGGCGACGCGTTCGCGCCGCTCGGGGTCGCTGGCGTGGACGGCGGGAGCGCCGGTGAGCTCCGTCAGTTGTGCGGCAGAGGAGATGCTCGGCACAAAGAGGAAGACGGAGCGGCCGGCCTTCTCGTGGGACTCAAGCCAAGAGCGCAAAGCGGGCGGGACACGGCCCTTCTCCATTTGCTTCTGCCAATTACCGATCCACTGCAGGCGCGGCCGCGGCAGATCGAAGCCGTGGTAGCGGCGCGGGATGAGCGTGTAAGGAAGGGTACGGCGGCGCAAACGGGTCTTAAGGGCGTTTGTTGGCGTGGCGGTCAGATAGATGGTGGTTGCGGTCGGCCGGGCCGCTTGCGAGACGGCGTATTGCAGCGTTTCGTCAAATGTATAGGGAAAGGCGTCGATTTCATCAATTATGACGAGGTCGAAGGCGCGGGCGTAGCGACGGAGCTGATGGGTGGTGGCGATGACGAGCTGGCCGTAGCGGTCACGGTCGGAGCTGCCGCCGTATAAGCCGGTGATCTCTGTCTCGGGGAAGGCTTGCTTGAGGCGCGGGAGCAGCTCCAGAACAACGTCGGCGCGCGGCGTGGCAATCACGGCGCGTTCGCCGCGGGCGAGACTTTTCAGAAGCGCGGGAAAAAGCATTTCTGTTTTGCCGGCGCCGCAGACGGCCCAGATGAGGTGTTCTTCTCCCCTGCCGACGGCGGCTTCGAGCGCGGCAGCGCCTTGCTGCTGCGCGGGCGTGAGTGTACCTTCCCAGGCGAGGCGGGCCGGACGGGCGCTGGGCGCCGGTCCGCGCCAGCTGTAGAGAATGTCTCCTTCGGTCATGCGGCCCATGTCGATGCAGAGGCGGCAATAGGTACGGCCGTCGGGGAGCTGGGTGAAGCCGGCGGCGGACGTGTTGCCGCAGCGGGTGCAGCGCCAGGCGGTGCGCCGCGGGAAGCGGTGGAGCGGGCTGAGGGCTGGCTCCCGCTTCAGGAGGCGGAGAACGTCTAGGAGCGCGAGGTCGCTGGCTGTGCCAGGGACCTCGCGCGTGGGGAGGCGGCGGCCGCTGAGGTGGCGGCTGGTGCCGTGGAGGCGGGCTCGGGCAGCCGGGGGCTGGGCGAGGGCGGCGGACGGGAGGCGTGTCCATATATAAAAGCTGAGTTGCTGCGTGGCGGTGTGGAGGGGATTGGGATCGGGAAGGTGCATGTGGGTATCTCTCCTTGTGCGGGGGTTTTGGTGGGGGTGAGTCGGGCGTATTTGGTCCGCGCCCTTGGAAGACGATTGGTCAGCTAAACAGCTGGCCGCCCCCACGGATGGGCGCGGCTGCAGTCGTTCGCTCTATACAGGACGTCTATGCTTTTGTTTTATACCAACCAAGACCTAGGCTGTGTTCGCCGAGGTGGGTGGCGATGACGGGGCCGAAATAGCTGATGTCGATGGTGATGTTGTCGTGTTTGGCTTCGAGTTCGGCTTTCATTTTTTCGGCTTTGTCGGGGTGGTTGGCGTGGATGATGGTGGCGCGGATGTGGTCGTTGGTGTTGGCGTCTTCGGCAAAGAGTTCGTAGACGCGGTTTAGTGCTTTTTTGGCGGTGCGTACTTTTTCGTACGGGACGATGAGCTTGTCTTCAAAGTGCAGCACTGGTTTGATTTGAAGCAGGCTGCCGACGAGTGCTTGGGCGCCGCTTAGTCTGCCGCCGCGGTGCAGGTGATTGAGATTATCTACGACGAAGTAAGCTCTCATGTTTTGTTTCATTTCGTTGAGTCGGTCAAGAATATCGTCGACGGTGTAGTCTTCGGCTGCCATTTTGGCTGCTTCGATGGCGTAGTAGCCTTGGGGGGCGCAGCTGATTTCGGAGTCGAATCCGTATACTTCGATGTTTTCGACGGATTCACCGGCGCTTAGGGCGGTTTGGTAGGTGCCGCTGATGCCGCTCGATAAATGGATGGTGATGATGGCGTCGTAGGTTTGGCCTAGTTCTTCGAAAAGCTCGAGGAAGCGGCCGAGTGGCGGTTGAGACGTGGTTGGCAGCTGGTCGCTGGCGCGCATTTTGTCGTAAAACTCTTCGGTGGTGAGGTCGATTTCTTCTTCATAGACTTTGTCGCCAAAAACGACGCTTAGTGGGATCGTATGGATACCGTATGCGTCAATGGTTTCTTGGGATAAGTAAGCGGTGCTGTCTGTTACGATTGCTATGTTTGCCATGGGTAAGCCCTCGCTTTTTAATTTCGTTTTAGTCTTTTGGCTCTAGTTTTTCTTGCATAGGTCGATTCTCATCTCTTTTTATCTTATCCTGCGCTTCCATGTGATTCAAGAGAGTTTGGAGATTATTTTCAGGAGGGCTAAAAAAAGGTTGGTTTGAAACTGCAGTGTTCTCGTATAAGTAAAGATAAAAGGAGCTGTCCCTTCGCTTGAGACAGCTCCTTTTATCTTAGCGGACAATAACGTAGCCTTTTTTGATCGATTCTACGACGGCTTGGGTGCGGTCGTTTACGTTCATTTTTTGCAAAATGTTACTGACGTGGTTTTTGACTGTTTTTTCACTGATGTAGAGGGTTTCGCCAATCATGCGGTTGCTGTATCCGTCAGTCATAAGTTGGAGCACTTCGCACTCGCGGCGTGTGAGTAGATGTAGCGGTTTGCGGTATTCGACTTCTTTGTAGCCGATTTCGTTGTCGCTGTCCTCATCGCCACCCGTGGCCAAACGGCGGTACTCTTTAATGAGGTTATGGGTGACTTTAGGGTGAATGTAGGCTCCGCCTGAACTAACGACTTTCACCGCTTCAATTAAAGCATCGGCATCCATTTCTTTTAATAAGTAGCCGGCGGCACCAGTTTTTAAGACGTGAGTTACGTAGGATTCATCATCATGTATTGAAAGAATGAGGACTTTCACGCCAGGGAATTGAGCAGTAATTTCTTTGGTTGCTTCTACGCCGTTTACTTCCGGCATGTTGATGTCCATAAGCACGACATCCGGCTGGTATGTGGCTACAAGAGTTGCGGCTTCGTTACCATCATCGCCTTCTGCTACAATATCAAAGCCTGGTTCCATGGCAAGGATACGCTTCACTCCTTCACGGAACAATTTATGGTCATCAATTAATAGTAATTTTACTTGGTTCTCGATCCGTTCTTGCATATTCTCTCATCCTTTCAAAGTCGTTCATGTCATTTTGTATCTTGGTGTATAAACTAAGCTGAGACGAAAGATGCCCTCTTTTTGGTACACTTTCCTATTATTTTTGTTCCCATTTCTAGGTTTTTTTACGCATGACTATTCGTTCAGAGGGACACGAATAATAATCTTTGTCCCTTGATTAGAGGCAGATTGGATGTCCAGCTCTCCTTTTAAGTTCTGGACACGCTCTCTCATACCGATTAATCCAAAGGAATCGTCTCGTTTGTTTTCCTGGTCGAAGCCTTTGCCATTATCTTGAATAATCATATTAATGTGCTGAGGCCTCATTTCGATTTTTACGTGGATGTCTGTTGGTTCTGCGTGTTTTAGTGCGTTTTGAACAGCTTCTTGAACGAGTCGAAACAGCCCGACTTCGAAGTTAG
Organism: Salsuginibacillus kocurii DSM 18087; assembly: GCF_000377705.1. GTDB lineage: Bacteria > Bacillota > Bacilli > Bacillales > Marinococcaceae > Salsuginibacillus > Salsuginibacillus kocurii. Next base: position 743,750 of record NZ_KB898623.1, read on the forward strand.
GAGGAAGGCGTTTCTCATCCCCATAATTCGAAAATCGAAGGGATAGATCCGTATTTTCATTTAAGTTCTGCAAGTATTTCCGTAAGGTTGGAACTAACCCGAGATCATCTAAAGCCATCGGCCGCAAGTCATAAATAATGCGGCGAACTTCTGCTAGACTCGTTTTGACCATTCCTCGTACGTCTCTTATTTCAGCAAGAGCTTGTTGAATGCCTTCTTCTTGATACACTCGTTCGACAAGCTCTGAGCGCAGCAAAACGTTTGCTAACATTTGGGCCGGACCATCATGAATATCCCGTGCTACCCGTTTTCTTTCTTCTTCTTGCGCTTCAATAATCTTAAGACCAAAGGCCTGTTTTTCTTCAGCATCAGCTACTATTTCGCCAACCTTTTGTAAATCTCCTGTTAAGAAGTTTTGAACGACTGATACTTGTCCAACTAGTGATTCTGCTCGATCAATGGTTTCTTCTAGGTTTAAAAGGCGCCGTTCAATTCGGTCTCTTCTCGACCTAAGCTGTTCTTCTTCTTGTTGCAAAACAGCTAATGTTACTTGGTATTCATTGGCGTCTTCATAAGCCTTACGAACCTCTTCATTGGAGAAATTCTGAAATTCTCGGCTGACTTGGGCAAGCCGATTTCTTGCAAGTTTGGCCTTATTCTCGTTAGTATCAACCTTATCAATCACTTCATTGACTCGAATTCGAACGGCTCTTAATTCTTCTTCTAATGTCTGATATTCGGCGCGAGACTGCTCGCTAATGTTAAAAATCTGTTCTTTGCTTTCACTCACTGTATCTAGCATTTTGCCAATCACTTGATCCAAATTGTTCGTTGGCTGCATGAGAAATCCCCCAGCTTCACATAACGAAGAACGTTTGTTTATTTTAAACAAAATCGCTTCGTTATGATTATTTTAGCACATTCATGAAGACCTATTAGGGGAAGAAAAGTAAATCTTCATGAAATCACACAATTCTGCGAGAATAGACGCCTAAGACATCCGACCCTATTAGCATATCATGACCCGTCCTTTGCAAGTTTTACAATCCGATTATGGTATAATTACAGTAAGAAAGGCGGAGGGCGTTTGTTCAGGGGCGACAAGTTTTTCTAGAACTGCGTAGAGTTGCCCGAAACTCGGAGTCAGGACTAGAAAAAACCTCGAGCCACTAACGCCCGCAGCCAGACAAGAAAGGCGGAGTGTGCTTGAATAACGACGCAGAGCTCTTCTCTCCCACCGAGGAGGACGCGTCCGCCACAGTGTGGGAGAAAGAGATCTCAAGTCGTTAGCACGCGCAGCCAGACAGTAAGAAAGACGTAGTAGGAGCGACCAATGCAATATCGAACTATACATACGTCTCTTTTAAAGTAACAAGCTTCAAACTGGGAAGCGCTTATTTACAAGCTCACCCTTCTCCCCCCTAAGCTATAGAGGACGTGCTTGCTGGCTTAAAGTGATAAAGCGGCGGTTAGCGACGTTATTCCGATGGCCAATCAGCTATCATTGTGTTATATAAATATTTATTAAGCCCTCTACTCAGCTAGAGCGGTTTGCCGGCACGGTAATTCGTGAGGTCTTTACATAGAGCAACTTTCATCTACATTAACCAAAGGAGCCGTTTGTTATGCTTACTTCTTACTATACTGTTAAACAATTTGGCGAGCACGAAATTGTAATTCAGAAATCACGTTTTATTGCTTATCTTGAACGGGTGACGACGGAAGCAGAAGCGATGGATTTTATTGCCCGCATTAAAAAGCAGCACGCGAACGCCACTCATAACTGTTCTGCTTATATTATTGGCGAAAATGATGAAATTCAAAAGGCGAATGATGACGGAGAACCTAGTGGCACAGCCGGAGTGCCTATGCTGGAAGTGTTAAAGAAAAGAAAATTAAAAGACACCGCTGTTGTTGTTACCCGCTACTTTGGCGGCATTAAGCTAGGCGCGGGCGGCCTGATTCGCGCATATGGAAGTTCAACTTCTGAAGGATTGAATCATATTGGCGTGGTGGAGCGTCAGTTAATGGATATATTTACTGTAACTGTCGATTATACCTGGATTGGAAAAGTGGAAAATGAACTGCGTGAGTCGTCGTTTGATTTAATGGATATTCGCTATGAGGAACAAGCAACGTTCTTCATCTATGTCCCCGTCGCTCAAAATGAAGAATTTCATAATTGGATCACAAACATGACGAGCGCCCAGGCGAAAATCGCTGCCGAGGAGCAAACATACATTGAAGTCGATGTAACCGATACGTCGGGACGTGAATGATCGGACCATTGAACATTAAATTACTTTAAACGTAAAATCCCTTTACTCATTGGCTGGTTTTAAAATTTCCCGGGAAATTTATATATATATGAATAAATATCTTCTATATTGTGATTTCTTCTTTATGTATAACTGCCCTTCTCGCCATATTAAACAAAAATAATGGAAGATAATTAACCAGCTAAGCGCGTAAGGAAATACAGCTAGAATAAGAGCCAAGGAGACGTCTGCAACACTCCTTGGCTCTTCTAATGGTTAAGTGCCTGGCGGCTGCAGAATGTGTCTGCAATCACCGTTCATAATCACCCCAGCTGCAAATTGTGTCTTATTGTCTCCACCTCTACAGGTTACGTTTTCCATGGGTCCCCTTTTCCTGATAAGTTGTATACTTTCATTTCTCCATTTCGACTCTCATTCTCCGATATGCGCTGGGTTAAGTCTGTGCGTGTAAAGATGTCTTCGTTTAACTCTATCCCTAGGCCGGGCCTTTCTGGAGGGACAATAGATCCATTTGCAACTGTAGGTATGCCATTAACTACATCCTCAAAATACGTATCATAAAAAGCACGCACCGTTTCCATCATTAATAAGTTGGGGATGTTAAAACAAAGATGAGCGATCGTTGTGTGAAGGATGGGCCCACCACAATTATGGGGAGCAAAAGGGAGGCCGTAGATTTCAGCAAGGTCTGCTATTTTCTTTGTTTCGGTGATGCCTCCCGTCCAAGCTGGGTCAGCAATGACGACATCTGCCCCGTTTTTTTCTAATAGCTGGTGATATTGATATCTAGTGAATAATCGCTCGCTTGCACCAATCGGAAGTTGAGTTGATTGTTTTAACTGGGATATCGTATCAAGATTATGAACAGGCATAAGATCTTCAAGCCAAAGCAATTCGTACTCTTCTAGTTCTTTTGCAATACGGGTGGCGCTAGTTAGATTCCAGCGTCCGTGGCCTTCAAGAATAAGTTCCATTTCTGTCCCAAACTCTTGTCGTATTTTCTTAAAAGGTTCTATTCCTTTTTTTAAAAGACTGGGAGAGATATAATTCCCCTGACTCTCAACGCTTAATTCGTCAAATGGCCATATTTTCATAACCGAAATTCCTTGCTCGAGTAATTCTTCCGCTAGTTTTTCAGGCTCTTCAATAAAGCGGTCTCGATCATTATTCTCCATGTAGCCAACACTGGTGTTATATACTTTTATTTGTTCGCGCGAAGCTCCGCCTAAGAGCCGATATAATGGCTGCTTCGATACTTTCCCGAGGATATCCCACAACGCAATATCGATAGCGCTTAATGCTCGCAGCTCTGTTCCAGCATAGCCATGATGATTAAACATTCGATAGAAAGTGGACCATATTTTTTCGATATTAAGGGGATTTTCTCCGAGTAGTAATTCTGAACATACGCTATGGATCATCTCTTCTACCGCAGAAGGTTTAGCATTTGTTTCCCCTAAACCGGTTACTCCTTCATCTGTATGAATGCGGACTATAAGTTCACGTGGATGTTCACTCATTCGTATCGTTTCTATTTTTGAAATAAGCAGTGATAAGCACCTCCTGTAAAGCTGAATGCGTCTGTTCCTCTCTGTTTTATATGAGGATTGGGTTTACTGCGTAATGAAGAAAAAGGCCACTAATGGCCTTCCTCCTCTTTACGGGGTTGGTGTGATCGTAATGGTTTTAATAGAGGTGAAGAATTCTTTTGCTGCTGTCCCTTGTTCTCTCGAATGGGAACTAGAAGCTTTCATCCCTCCAAATGGGGCTTGAGGTTCTACCCCTGCACTTTCCCCATTCACTTTAATAAGGCCGGCTTCAATTTCAGAAACAAAATCAAATGCTTTAGCAATATCTCTAGTAAATAAAGAAGCGCTTAATCCATAATCTGTATCGTTAGCTAGCGTTAATGCTTCATCAAAATCGGATACTCTGATCAAACACAATACAGGCCCGAAAATTTCATCCTGAGCAATAGCCATTTGGTTTGTCACGTTCTCAAAAACGGCAGGTTCAATGAAAAATCCATTAGCGAATTCTTCGCCTTGAGGAACCCCACCTCCATAAATAAGGGTGGCTCCTTCTTCTTCCCCTTTTTTAACATAGCTCTGCACTTTATCGATTTGCTGCCGGGAAGCGAGTGGTCCCATATAGACGTCTTCCTGCAAGCCATCTCCTACCTTTATCGCTTTTACTCTGTCTAATACTTTCTCTTTAAAACGATCGTAAACAGCGTCTTGAATGAACACGCGGCTTGTGGCTGTACACTTTTGTCCGGTATGTTTCATGGCACCGTTCACACTTAGTTCGGCTGCGAGGTCTAAATCTGCATCTTCGAGGACAATAGCCGGGTTTTTCCCTCCCATTTCGAGCTGATATTTAGCTCCTTTAGCGATAGCTCCTTCTGCAACTTGTTTCCCAACTTGATTCGAACCTGTAAACGTTATCGCGTTAACATTTGCGTGATCTATTATTTCTTGACCTACTACCGATCCTTTTCCTGTAACCAAGTTAATTACACCTTCAGGAAAGCCTGCTTCATTCATTGCTTCAACAATTTTAACAGCAGTGATGGCAGTTTCAGTGGCTGGTTTAAATACAACCGTGTTTCCGTAAATCAGGGCAGGCGCCATTTTCCAAATGGGGATAGCAATTGGAAAGTTCCAAGGTGAAATAACCCCAACAACGCCTACTGGTACTCGTTGAGTATAGAGAAAGTTTTTCTCTCCCATCGACGGGATGACTTCTCCAGTTTGACGCAGTCCTTCCTGTGCGTAATAGCGTAAAATGGCAACTCCTCTCATGACTTCACCTTTTGTTTCTGCTATGGTTTTTCCCATTTCGAGGGTTGCGGTTGTAGCTATATCGTCAAGTTGATGTTCTAAATGATCTGCTGCTTTGTTTAAAAGAGTTCCTCGTTCTACCGGGGATTTATTTTTCCATGTTCGCAGCGCATGTTTAGCACCTAATGTCGCTTGGTGTACATTTTCTTTTGAAGAATTCTGTACTTCTCCAATCACTTCATTATTTGCTGGATTTATACTTTCAATGGTTTGATTTGTTTCTGAGGCGGCCCATTCACCATTTATAAAGTTTAAATAGGTTTGTGTCATGCTCTCCTCTCCTTACGTTATAAAAATAGTTGAGCTGTTACGTTCGGTCTTATCACTAAAAACACCAATTATGTTTGATGTAATGTGCTGATCGCTTTATCAACCGTAACTTGATCTGGGTCAGTCTTTAGTTCTATTAAAGCCGGCATATTCGACTCCATCGCCCGCTCCAATGCTTTGGAAAATTCTTTGTTACTTTCTATCGATTCACCATATCCACCCATCAGCTCCATCATTTCAGCAAAATTCGGATTATTTAAAGAGGTACCAACCACTCTGGATGGGAACTTGATCTCCTGATGCATGCGAATCGTTCCATACATGTTGTTATTAGCTACAATCACTATAATTGGAATCTTATAGCGAACGGCAGTTTCTAACTCTTGGACCGTCATCATCAGCCCCCCATCACCACAAAAAGCTACCACGGGCTTATCAGGTTGGGCAATTTTGCTTCCTATTGCAGCTGGCAGACCGTATCCCATAGCGCCTGAGGTTGGGCCGACATAGGTTCCCTCAGTTTTAAATTGGTAGAACCTAGATAACCACCCGAAGAAGTTACCTGCATCTGAAGTGATTACAGTATCTTCTGGCAGGATTTGATTAAAATCATAAATAAGGCCTTCTAAATTAACGAACTGATCATCATATTTCTCTCGCGGGGTCGCTATACCTTCATAGTTTTTTCTAGCTTCCTGTGCAAATTGTGTCCGTTCTGGTGGAACAACAAGGTCGGCAGGTAATTCTTCTAACAGCGTTTCAATGAACGCTTTCGCATCTGCGACAATCCCTACAGTAGGGGAATACACTTTATTGATTTCCTCGGAAGAGATATCGACGTGAATCAATTTCGTGTCCGGGGTCAGTAATGTATAATCCTGGGTCATCGTTTGAGAAAAACGAGTGCCCACTGCTATAACAAGGTCGGCTTCTTGCACCATATCTATGACGTATTTTTTACTTCCTAACCCAAGCGTACCTGTATAATTTTGATGTTGGTTAGGGAAAGCATCATATCTTCTAAACGAAGTCAGCACCGGAATATTCAATGTTTCTGCTAATTGTGTTAATGATGATGCTGATTTCGTTAATGTAACCCCTCCACCGGCTATAATTACCGGTTTGCTTGCTGCTTCCAATAGCTCTTTTGTTTTAGCAATTGCTGCTGGGTGAGGCGATGGATTATCATAAATCTCATGAGCTTGAAACTGCATTTCCGCCACTTCAGATAAGACATCTTGAGGGAGAGATACTAACACAGGCCCAGGCCGCCCCGTTCTTGCAGTATGAAAAGCACGGTGCACTAATTCTGGCACGCGCGAAGCATCATCTATTTCGATCGACCACTTGAGAATATGATTAAAATATCCTGCCAAATCGATTTCTTGAAAGCCCTCTCGATTTCTAAACTGCCTTTCTACTTGACCCACAAAGGCTACAACTGGAGTAGAATCCTGATAGGCGGTGTGTAAACCAATTGAAAGGTTTGTAGCTCCCGGTCCTCGGGTGGCCATACAAACCCCCACTTTTCCTGAACTCTTTGCATATCCCTCTGTCATAAAAGAGACTCCGCCTTCGTGTCTCCCACTAATTACTTCAATACTTGAATGACAATAGAGTTCATCAAGAACGTCGAGATAACTCTCTCCAGGTACACAGAAAGCTTTTTCCACGCCTTCTCTCTGCATAACTTCAACTATAGCTTTAGCCGCAGTCATCTCCATAGGCAGCTCTCCTTTCTATTAGTTATTTTGGAGGGAGAAGTCCCAGCCTTCTATAATGGCTGCTACTTCTCGTTTATCTTGTTCATTCAATGGGCCTACCGGTTCTCTTGGAACCCCGCCGATCATTCCTAATTGTTCCATCGTTTCTTTAATAACCACCACATTATTGCCATTATTATATTTAGCCCGCAACTCTTCAAAAGCTAAAGCATCTTCCCATGCCATCCACATACTTTCCGTGTCACCATCACGCATAGCACGTAACATTTGCTGAGACTTTTCCGGGTGAACGTTAATTAATCCAGAAGTAAATCCGACTGTACCTGCAAAATGGAAAAACGGAGCCCACTTTTCTGCTGTCCCACAAATCCATGCAATATTATGTTCAGCCGGCGTCTGTCTAATCAGTTTGGTGATCCTTGGCACATCATTCACCGCATATTTAACACCTACTAGTTTCTCCAGGCTGGCTAGTTCTGTTAATACATCATCACTTAGATGAGGGTCTTTAAAGTAAATAACAGAAGGTATATCTAAAGCTTCTATTATTTTTTTAAAATAGGAAACGGCCCCTTGATCAGTGATAAACGGATGAACAGGTTGATGAATCATCACACAATCTGCTCCGTCGTCTTCTGCTGCCTTCCCTAACTCAATGGCTGTATCAACTGAATAACCAACCCCTGCCACTACTGTCGCTTGCCCGTTTACCAGGTTAACCACTTCTCTAGTAACCTCTTTTGCTTCTTCAACGGTTAACGTATAAAATTCACCCGTATTTCCATTGGGTATAATCACTTCCGTATCGTTATCTAAGAGAAAGTTTATATTTTGGCGCAGCCCTTCCCAGTGAATGTCTTTAGATTCGTTGTGAAAAGGAAGCATGCTAATCGCGTTTATAGTAGCTAATTTATCTCGAAAACGTTGATAATCCGTCAAATCATTCCCTCCTTTTGTAGTCACCCTTTTATCTTACAAGACAAGGCTGTTTCGGGTTAAAGCTCCAATCAGAGATTAAATACTTCATAGCAATCGAATCGTCACGCGCATTTAAATTGTTCGTTACATATCGTTCATGCGCTTTTTGCACTTCATCCATATCTAGTTCAATCCCTAAGCCTGCTTTTTCAGGTACAGTCACATAACCGTCTTTAATCTCAAAAGGTTCCTTCGTTAAGTTTTGACCATCCTGCCATATCCAATGAGTATCAATGGCGGTGATGTCTCCTGGGGCTGCAGCTGCTACGTGGGTAAACATGGCTAATGAAATATCAAAATGATTATTCGAATGAGATCCCCATGTTAATCCCCAATCCCTGCACATTTGAGCAACCCGCACTGACCCTTGCATCGTCCAGAAATGGGGGTCAGCTAAAGGTATATCCAATGCATGTGATTGAATCGCATGCCCCATCTCTCTCCAATCAGTAGCAATCATATTTGTAGCCGTTGATAGTCCCGTCTGTCTCCGAAACTCTGCCATGATCTCTCGTGCAGAAAAATTCCCTTCTGGCCCGCAAGGATCTTCTGCATAAGCTAGCAGGTGATGTTTATCTTTACATAGCCTAATAGCTTCCTCTAATGACCAGGCACCGTTTGGATCCAGCGTGATACGAGCTTCTGGGAACCGTTCTGCCAAAGCAGTAATGGCTTCTATTTCCTCCTCTCCAGCAAGGACGCCTCCTTTAAGCTTGAAATCTTTAAAGCCATATCTCTCTTGAGCTGCTTCAGCTAAGTTGACAATAGCTTCAGGAGTAAGCGCTTCTTCATTACGTAAATAACACCAGGCATCTTCACTATCCGGTTCCCCTTTATACGGGAGGTCGGTCTTTCTTCGTTCGCCTACATAAAATAAATAACCTAACATTTGAACATGCTTTCGTTGCTGGCCTTCCCCAAGTAATGCTGCCACCGGCACTTGCAGATATTTCCCTAATAAGTCTAGGAAAGCCGCTTCCAATGCTGTAACTACATGGATCGTCGTACGCTGATCAAATGTTTGTGCTCCTCTTCCTTGAGCATCCTTGTCTCCAAATTGTCGATATACCATATTTAAAACTGAATTGTACTCTCCAATAGACTTGCCAACCACTAATTCTTTCGAGCTTTCCAATGTTTGACGGATCAATTCACCACCTGGCACTTCACCGACCCCAACATCTCCCGAATTGTCTTTTAAAATTACTATATTGCGGGTGAATAAAGGACCATGCGCACCACTTAAATTAAGGAGCATACTGTCTTTTCCAGCTACAGGATAAACAAGCATTTCCGTAATAACTGGGGTTTTAAGCGTCTTATCTTGATCTGTGTATTGTTTATACATAACATCCCTCTTACCGTTCATAATTTTTGAAACGTAACGCGCTCGTTTTATGACTTTTTCACTTCACTCATGTCTGCTAGTGGATAACGTTGAAAGGCCCGATTAATGACGTTTTCTAACTGTTGGTAGTGCTCTCTTTCTACTGGCACTAATGGGGCTCTCACCACTTCTCCAACAGGCAGGCCTACAATTTCCATACCTGCTTTAATCAGCGAAACAGCGTAACCTTTTTTCAACTTCCTGATTTGGTTTATTGGTAATATGACATCTTGATACAGTTCGGATACACGATCTTCCTCCTGGTTTTTCAGGGCCTCAAAAAACATTCTGGAGATATGAGGAAGATAATTAGAAAGGGCAGAAGAATATGTCTCAAAGCCGATAGAGTAATAAGAAGGCATCGTTACTTCTGCAAATGGCATGCCGTTCATTAGCCTCAAACGATTTCTTAGAGCATGACTTATTTCAATATTTAATTCCATATCACCATGCCCATCTTTGAAACCGACCACTTGCTCAAAGTCTGCTAATTTTTTCAATGTATCGGTCGTAAAAATGGCATTATCTCTTTGATACAGAAGCGCTTTAAGGTTCGTGCTTTCAATAATTGTCTTATAATAATGGTATAGGCCCTCTTGTTCACCATGTATCAAATATGGCGGCATAATGAGATAGCCTTCTGCTCCCTTGGCTTCTGATAACTCTGCTAATTTAACTGCCGCGCTAATGTTCCCTCCTACGCCCGTATATACAGGTACCTTTCCATTCGTAGTTGCTAAAGTAACATCAAGCATTAATTCATATTCCTCTGTACTTAAGGATTGAAATTCACTAGAGCCGGCATTGATAAAAATGGCTCCTAATCCTTCTTTCACAAGAAAATCAACATTACTTTCAAGCGCCTGTTCATCAACTTGCCCGTTGTTTGTAAAAGGAGCGATTGGAAATCCTAGTATTCCAGTTGGTCCTTTATATTTTTTCTCCATACCATCACCTGCATCATCTTATTTTTATACCAGTGGCAACTCATAAACCCCAATTGGCAGTTCATGAGTCACCAGCTGATGGAAACACTCTTCTTTTCTACTTTAATTATTCATCCACATCTGCTAGCAGCTCTTCATAGAATTCTTTTGATTCATCCAATAGGTCATAGGCTTCATCCGGATCTAAATAAGTTGGTGAGACGTAAAAGTCTTCAGCATCTTGTTGATATTCTTCATTTTCCTCAACGACAGTTTGCAAGGCTTCTGTAAATGTATTCACAATATCGTCTGGTGTTTCAGGTGGAAAAGCGAAGAAGAAGAACTTCTCAAAAGAAATATCGACTCCTTGGTCTCTAAAGGTTGGTACATCATCCATTAATGGAACCGTATCTTCAGCTAAAATTCCTAATGTTTTGAAATCTCCAGAATCGATATATTCCTTAACCAACCCGTATTGCGTTGGGTTTACATCAATTTGTTCACCTTGAAGAGCGGCTACTTTATCTGAGGCCCCGCCGACATCAACAATGTTAAAGTCAGCACCTGTCTCATCTTCCAACGCCAAAAGCTGCAAGTGAGTAAACGCGCCAAACTCTGTTGCTACATCGACATCCCCTGGATTTTCCTGTGCATGCTCTACTAAATCATCTATCCCATCAAATGGGGAGTCTGCATTGACAAAAAATCCATTACCTTCATCTAAAATAGGAATGCCTGCTAGTTTAAAATCTTCATAGCCATAATCAGCCAACCCTAAAATCTCGTTAATTAACATGGAGTTATGGAAAAACAATACTTGGTGACCATCAGGTTCGGCATTTAAAATCTCACTTGAACCTGTGGTACCACCCGCTCCTTCAACATTCGTTACTACCATGTCTTCTCCTAATTCCTCTTGTAATGGCTCACTTAACGTCCGGACGTTTAAATCCGTATCACCACCAGGGCCTGCCGGGACCACAATTTCAATTGTTTCAGAAGGATAATCACCAGTATCAGATTCTTCTTCATCCTCATCATTACTCTCAGCTACTACATCGTTTTCCTCTTCACTTTCATCATCTGCTCCCCCATCATCAGCACCTGTATCTACTTCTTCTTCCCCACAAGCCACTAACAGCATCGAAGTTGATAAAAGTAACGCCCCAACTAATTGTACTGGTTTAAAAGATGCTTTCACTTTAACCCCTCCAGATCTTATTTATTTCAATAGGAATAACCTATTAAAATCAAAATTTGCCTCTTCGTAAGCTCAAGTACTGCTTTGTTCCGGTCTTTCTTTATTCTTAAAGTTTTGACGCGCTTTAATTAAAACTGAAAGTAGCGCTAAGATTAAGAACGTTGCAGCGATAGGCTGCGTCAAGAAAGGTAAGAAATCACCTTGCGTCTGCATTAAGCCTCTACGTAAATTTGTTTCAGCTATAGGCCCTAAAATAAATCCTAAGATGACGGGTACAATTGGAAACTTGAATTTCAAGAGCACGTACCCTAAAATTCCAAAGAACACCAAAGCGCCAGCGTCAAACAAGCGGTTATTCACCCCAAAAGCCCCTACTACACACAAGATTAAGATGATAGGTAAAAGGATATGTTGGGGGATGCTTAATAGTTTAATAAAGAATCTCATTCCAAAGAATAAGAGTACGATCATCACTACATTGGCGACGATTAAAGCAGCAAAGATAAGATAAACAACTTCTCCACTTTGTTCGAATAAGAGTGGCCCAGGGTTTAAACCGTGTAACATGAGTCCACCTAATAACAGGGCAGTTACGGTATCACCCGGAATACCGAGCGCAATTAAAGGTACCAATGCTCCTCCAATTGCTGCATTATTTGCTGATTCTGAGGCAACAATGCCATCAGAGTGGCCTGTTCCAAACTTTTCTGGATGTTTGGATCGGTTTTTTGCTGTGACGTAAGAGATAATGTTAGCGGTACCTCCCCCGATCCCTGGTAAGATACCAATCCCCACTCCAATTACACTAGAACGGAACCAATTCCACCCTTGTTTCGTAAATTCAACCACTGAAAAGCCAAAGCCTTTTACTTTATAATTGGTTGGTGTTTTCGTGTTCAGTGGATTGTTTTTTCGTTCAGCAATCTTTAACACTTCCGAAATGGCGAAAAGTCCTATCAGTACCGGCAGCAAATCAAACCCTGCATCCAATTGATTAAAACCAAACGTAAATCGTGGGTATGAGTCTATGGGGGCTGAACCAACCATGGCTAAACTTAGACCAATAAAGCCGCTGATGATCCCTTTGTTGATAGAATCTCCTGACAAACTAGATATCATAGTTAAAGCGAACATCGTCACGGCAAAATACTCAAATGGACCAAATCGTAAGGCAAAGTCAGCTAACGGAGGAGATATAAACATGAGGATCAATATACTAAATAACCCACCCAAGAAAGAAAAGACTAGCGCTAATCCAAATGCCTTTCCTGGTTGCCCGTTTTGAGCCATAGGATACCCATCGAAAGTGGTAGATATATTAGAAGGAGTCCCTGGTATGTTTAACAATATGGCTGGAATCAACCCGCCAGACACCCCGCCGATATATAATCCCATTAGAAGTGCCATGCCGTCTGTTGCTTCCATCCCAAACGTGATGGGCAAACATATAGCAATGCCCATCGTTGCTGTTAAACCAGGAATAGAACCAAATACTAATCCTAATGCTACTCCAAAGAGGACTAAGAGCATCGTGTCTAGTGTAAACACTGTTGAAAAACCTGCTTGAATTAATTCGAACATTTAATCCCTCCCTTCTTTAGCCGAGAATCCCCGTAGGTAGCATCAAATTGAAGAAATAACGGAAAACGTAATAAACGACACCAGCTACTACTACAGCAATTACGAGGAATAGGGGTAAATTTCTTTGTGCTGGTTTAGCCAACACATACATTTGTAATACTAAATATATAGTAGTCATGATAAGAAAACCTATTTCTCGTAGTAACAAAAGATAGACGATAATTAATCCCATCGTAGCTAGCACAGGGATGGCTTGCTCTTTCGAAAAACTAGGAGTGGAATCTTTCTGGCTTGTATTTAACTCTTTTTGTTCCATCTTCTTTAGTTCTCTTCCAGTTTTTAAGCCTTTGATTAGTAAAGCCGTGCTAAATATGAAAATACCTGCTGAAGCTAATTGCGGAAAAAAATCTGCTCCTATTGCATCTACCGTTAATCGCTGAATATTCTGACTAGAAAAGTACATAACAATAGACAAAATGATAAAAAATATAGCAGCATAAATATCACTGTTTTGTTTCAACCTTTCACCCCTTTACCACGTTATTTGCAGCGCTCTTACCTTTTACCAACAAATTCAGTCAAAGCGGCTAATAAGGCTTTAATATAACCTATTGAATACCCCCATCCCATGCTTGAAGTACTCCAGCCGATATTGGAATACTCCCACGCTTTGTTCTGTTCTATATTCTCACCGTCTAAATGGGGGATATGATCAGGATTTAAGCATCCATCATATCCAACTTTATACAGTTCCCATAAAATCTTAAACATGTTCATATCTCCCTCATCCAATAACGCTTCCTCAAATGCTCCCGCTGTCGGCAAACTGCCTCTTACATTCCTAAAGTGAACTAAGAAGATCCTCCCTTTTCTTCCGTACTGATTAATTTCATCCAGTACTAACGAGCTGCCTCCTTCTTCGGCTCTAGTTCCTACACAATAAACGTAACCTACATTTTTGTTAGGAAAGGCATCTATAATTCTCCGATAGCCCAACCCGCCGAAAGGGGTATCATGATTAGGTGTATCAGATGGATGCATAGCTAGTTTAACTTGATGCTCTGTAGCTGCAGGAACCAAATATTTATAAGCCTCACAAAATCTATCCCACCAATATGCAGACTCTTCTAAAGTTGGAGTAGGCTGTGCAGTTTTTGTAAATCCTAGACTTTCCCCTCGTGCTTCAGCTCCACCTCTTTGGCGGGCTTTATAGTTCGTCGTTAAATGGGGGAACGTATCTTTAGCAAAACGCTGCCTTACAATAGGGATCTTTGCTTCAGAAAACACTTTTATTGCTTTTACCGAATTCTCCACTTCCTGAAAGGCTTCAGTATCTCCTTCCATAAACTTTTCGCTAATATTAGGCAGGGTTACTCGATTTATATCAAGCCCCCAGGACTGGAGTTTTCTTTTCATCTTAAGCACTTCATCCAGATCTGGAAATCCTTCCTCGTTAACCCCCGGAAAAGATTGCCCATTTCCAAAGTCTACATAATCTATACCGATTTGACTCATCTGCTTAAAATCTTGTTCAGTTAATTCAAACCTATTTGTAGTAATGGAAATATTCATCATAACTTGTTCCCCCTTAAACCGTTTTGGTGTTAATTGTTATAAGGGTGATATTTTAAATTAAGTAGTGCTGTTTGCTGTTCGGTCTTGTAATTGATGAACAGTAACTTCTCCCCAACTTAAATCGTTAACTTTTAACCGTTCTAGAGCTCTATGATCTAGTTCAATTCCTAAGCCGGGGCGACTGCGGTTGGGGACAAGTAAATAGCCGTTTTTATACTTTATCGGCTCTGTTACGACATCGTCAGTATACAAACAAGGTCCAGTAGGGTCTGATACATAGTCTAAATTTGTCATCGAGCTTCCTAAGTGTGCCATTGCAGTAGTAGCAATAGATAATTCCTGAGTGGTGCCTAGCAAACAACTCTTCCCTGCAACCTCTGCTGCATTTATAATCTTGCGAGCACTTGAGAGCCCGCCAATAAAACTAGGAGATACATTGAATATATCTACAGAGTCCTTCTTGATCATTTCGTATTGTTGTCGTAAGCTCCAGACGTGTTCACTTACGGGGTGGTCAATTTTTAACCTAAAATGATACAAACCATCAAAATCGTTTCGATACGCTGGGCTTTCAATTAAATCAAAATCATACGATGATAACCTTTTCACCGCTCTAGCAGCTTCTTTCCAGTTTAATAAATGACTAAAATCTAGAGATTTAATGCGTATCTTAGTTCCAAACTCTTGCTTTACCTGCGACAAAAAGGCCTCGTCTGCTTCAAGGTTTTTCCCTACGTATAATCGAAAAACATCAAAGCCTTCTTTGTACCGCTGGCGTACTGTATTTACATTCTCCTCTACTTCACTCAAAAAACGATGTCTAAAAATGGGATAGCAAACCTTAATTTCATCATGAATTTGACCACCTAAAAGTTCAGATACAGAAATTCCTAAATATTTGCCGCACACATCATATAATGCTTGATCGACACCATTTCTAATGAAACTACCTTTCTCATAGTAATACATAGCTTCAGGGAAATTATCTAATAATTCATTGTTGATGAGGGCTACATCGAAAGGGTTTTTTCCAATTAATATATTTTGCAACACTACTTCTAAGTCTCCTACATCCGGAGAATAGCGAGGCAGATGAGAAAAGTCAGACATTTCACCTATGCCAGTAATATTTTCATCGGTATTTAATTGAACGATAATATGTTTATTAACAAAGCCAGTAGTTCTTGGCACACCTACTACACGTAAAGAAACATCTGTAATTTGAATAAAAATTCTCCCCTTTTGCATGAATGTTTTCAAACTAATCAGAAAATTAGACATGAATTTCTCTTTATTTATCCTAATACTGCTCCTTTATCTGCAGAGCTAACACTCTTGGCATATCGTTGCAAAATTCCACTGGTGAATTTAGGAGGTTTTGGCTCCCATACCTGTCTGCGCTGTTCTAGTTCCTTCTCATCCACGTGCAGCTTAATCGCTCTATTTTTTGTATCTATTGAAATGTGGTCTCCGTCTTCAACGAGTGAGATTGGTCCTCCAGCTGCTGCTTCAGGTGAGACGTGCCCAATGCAAGGACCTCTAGTAGACCCGGAAAAACGCCCATCAGTGACCAAAGCAACACTTTCTCCAAGTCCCATCCCCATTAAAACGGTAGTTGCTGCTTGCATTTCCCGCATTCCTGGTCCTCCGCTCGGCCCTTCATATCTAATCACTATCACATCTCCACTGATAATTTGATCATTTTTCATCGCTTCAATTGCTTCCTCTTGGCTATCAAATACTCTTGCAGGCCCGGTATGTTGCTTCATGGCGTCCACCACTGCTCCTTGCTTTACGACACACCCTTTTGGTGATAAATTGCCTTTTAATATAGCTAGACTTCCCTGTGAGGAGTATGCCTCCTTTAAGGGTCTAATCACATCTGGCCTTAAGTTTTCTACATGTCGGACCGATTCTTCTAAACGATCGCCATAAGCGGTTCTTTGACTCATATCTAAGAGTGAAGACAATTCCTTAATGACAACTGGTACCCCTCCTGCTTCATCAACGTCGTAAAGGGTGTGATCTCCTGATGGTTTGGCTTTGATAATTAATGGAGTATTCTGACTCGTTTCTTCAAAATCATCTGGTGTAATTGTAATTCCAGACTCTCTCGCAATTGCTGGTACATGCAGCAACGTATTTGTGGAACCACCTATTGCCATAGACATCGTAACAGCATTTTTAAACGCCTGCTCAGTCATCAGGTCTCTAGGTTTCAGATCTTCTTCTACCATTTCCACTATTCGCTTTCCGCTTTCTCTAGCAATGTAGGCTTTGGCCTCATCTACAGCATGAGAAGTAGCACACCCTGGGAGGGAAAGCCCTACCAATTCGGTAAGTAAACACATCGTATTGGCTGTGCCCATCATGGCGCATGAGCCAGGTCCTCGTGTGATCTTTTTTTGATAATCTTCATATTCTTCTTCTGTTATTTTCCCTCGTTTTAATTGGCCGGCAGCTTCTCGTAGTTCATATATGGCCCGGCTTTTCCCATCGTATTTGCCAGGTTTCATCGGTCCTCCTGTTACTAGTAAAGAGGGGATGTTAAGTCTGTTTGCTGCCATTAACATACCTGGAACAATCTTGTCGCAGCTACCAAGCATAACTAATCCATCCAAACGGTGGGCTTGCGCTGTCAGTTCAATCGAATCTGCAATACATTCTCTACTTGGCAACACATAATGCATCCCTTCATGGCCCTGAGCAATACCATCACATAAAGCTATAGTGCCAAATTCAAACGGTAAGCCATTTGCATCGTTAATCCCTTCTTGCACAAGTTCAGCCAAACCATTCAAATGAACATGCCCCGCATGCATTCCATTGTACGTATTAACGATGCCGATAAAAGGTTTAGATAAATTTCGTTTCTGGACACCTGATGAGGCTAACAATGCTCGTTGAGCTCCCCGGTCATGACCTTCTACTACTTCTCGGCTTCTTAACGTTTTATTTGTCATAAGTACCCCCTCGTTTATTTTAAATAATAGCCTTTATTGTAAACGCTATCATTTTTCGCGAAAATTTTGTTCACTATAATAATGGGGCTCTCGTGCTTATAGTGAACAATTTTTTATCAAACGAATATACCTCTACTGTTCAGGAATATACTTCATTTTTTAAATGCGATGCAAATTATTAATAGCTTTATTTTTCACATAGTTAAGATGATGGTACATGCTAGCATAAGCTTCTACGGGGTCTCTTTTAACTAAAGCGTCGTAAATATTAATATGATGTTCTAAAGTCACTTTCAAATCTCTATCTTCAATTGGAATATTGCCTAACATTTGGTCATGGAATTGTTGAAGGGGGTTGATCACTCCTTCAAACAAAGGATTTTTTGCACTATGAGCAATTATTTTATGAAATTCCTTATCCTCTTCACTTGAATCTTCCGTAGGCAACTTTTTCATTTTTTCAATCGTTTCTTTTAACCTCTCTAAATCTTCATCTGTTATCTTTTCTGCAGCTAGAGTCACTAACCCTAGTTCTAATGCAACTCTTATTTCTATAATTGATGATAAATTAGAAGCCGACAAAGCTAACATCATTGCAAATGGTCTACTGCCAATTTGTTCAGAAAAAAAAGTGCCATGCCGCGTCTTCCGATTAACGATCCCCATAACTTCTAATGAAGCTAATGCTTCTCGAATGACTGGCCTGCTGACATTACACATTTTCATGAACTCTTGTTCGGAAGGTAGACGGTCTCCTGGTTTCAACTTCCCTGTCATTAATAAATTAATAATTTCATCTATCACTTGTTCAGAAAGCGTTTTCCGTTTTAACGATTTCATGTCTATTTCCGTATTATTGTTATCGTCCATATAAGTAAGCCTCCAATATAATTTAATAAACAATTATATTTGTTTTATATTAATATTGTCTGACAAATAAAATATTACATTTAAATTGTAAGACAAATAAATTAATGGGTCAATGCTGATCATTCAAAAATTTCAAATAATTTATTTTGTTAATGAGACATGTGCTGCTTAAACCGCACCGGATGGCTTAAAATACGATATAATAAATCACTCGTTAGTTTGAATTAATTTCATAATTGAATATAAGATGTGAACATCCGAATCATGAAGGTGACCTTCTCTTCAGCCGGACGCTTTCCCGAGGGCTTGTCTTCAGCTAACTTTTTCGATGGGTTTTACCCTCGAAAAACTGGATCTTCAGACTGCGCTTGATCCTCTGGGAGTCGCCGCCTTACGTTTCAGTCACTTTTGAACTGCCGTATAGTAAGTCAAAAAATAAATAGATATCATTCGTTTTATTGCTCATAAAATGTCATTATGAAATTGAATCATTTTCGGTAATTAATATACTTCTTCTAGTGTCGTTCAGGCTACCTACCGACAAAGGTGGGATGAACGCCCCCCTGCCTAATACCTAGGAGAATAACAGCCTGGTTCACGGCGCGAACCACCTGAAAAAAGTCAACAATAATGACCACAGGTACCTTTTATTTAAAGAAGTTGTAACGTTTTAGGTATGAAAGCGACAATACAAAAAGAGGCATTGTCTAAGTTTTGTAAGTCGTGTAAAATTAATGCGTCTGAATATAGGTATAAAGGGGTCCGTCTTATGGACAATAATGAGTCTCGTACGGTCGGAAGGCGTTCTCGCCAGAAGCACAGGCGCTCGCGTCACATATGGCGCTGGTTTGTGATTATCGGACTGACGTCTTTTATAGTGTTGGGAGGAGCCAGTGCTTATATTGTATATCAAATTATGACAGTGACGGCTGATAATAATGAGCCGCTTGAGCGCGGGGAGAAATCAGAGATGCGTGAAGAGGCGGTGGACCCTGGCGATGACAGTATTTCGATGCTGTTTTTGGGTGTCGATTCTCGAGATGGCGATCTATCCGGGCGCACGGATGCGATGATTTTAGCGACATTTAATAAGGAAGATGATTCCGTAAAAATGGTAAGCATTCCACGTGACTCGCTTGTTCACATTCCTGGGCGGGACAGTCGTGATAAAATTTCACATGCCCACGCGTTTGGCGGAACAGATCTCGCTGTGGAAACGGTCGAGCAATTATTTGATATTCCGGTAGATTATTATACGAAGATGAATTTTACTGCATTTATAGAGATTATAGATACGCTTGGCGGTATTGAAGTCGATTCACCGCTTGCTTTTACGGAAATGGATAGTGAGGATAATCACGATGCCATTACGATTGAAGAAGGTGAGCAAGTATTAGATGGTGAAGAAGCCCTCGCTTATGCGCGGATGAGAAAGCAAGATCCAGCCGGCGATATTGGCCGTGGTAACCGCCAGCAAGATATTATTGAAGGTGTGATTGAGCGCGGAACTTCATTTTCTACAATCACACAGTTTGGCTCGGTGCTCGATAGTATTGACCGACACATGGTTACAAACTTAAGTTTCGGCAATTTGCTTTCGCTGCACAATTATGCCGGCTCAGTCGGTGAGATTGAGCAGCATACCCTGGATGGAACAGACTTACGTCTGGACTATGGGTATTATTTTGAAATTGACGAAGGGGCTTTACAAGAATTATCGGGAACGTTGCAAAATCATTTACAAATGAATGAAGATGTGCAAAATGCAGAAGATGAATAAACGTATTTTGAAGGTAATAATGAAGGGGCTGTCCCAAAAAAGCAGCCCCTTTTCTAATCCTCATATGAAAGCTACGTGATTCCGTATGCATCGCTGACATAAGTGCAAATACAGGAGGGGAAACATGCGAAGCTGCACTCATGAGCCGGGAACCTTATAATGAGAAAGAGTTGAGGAGGCGAGCAAGTGAGTCTCTTGGCCACGAACTAGGCGTAAAATGCATGTAAATAGCAACTCTTAATGAGCGGCTGGAGATCGAGTGCGTTTTGTCAAATTAGAGGAATAAGATCACCATTCGATAATAAAAAGGCCATAATTGAATAATAAGCGGAATCAATGTCCGTGAAGAAGCGCTCAATGAACAGCAATCCATACGTCGCACCTGGCTCCGCCAGCCCGCTCCGCACCACACATATTTACCGAAAGCAAAAAGGAGCTGTTCCTTGTCTTGGAACAGCTCCTCTTCTTATACGAGTTTACGGAACACGCCGTGTATTATTTAAGCGGCGCATGAAGTTGCTGACAGGACGAAATTGGTCGTTCACAAGGCCAATTCGTTCTGCTAATAGCTCAATCATTACGAGTAATCCCGTCATAATGAATAGAGCTACCCATAGTGTTGATAAGGTGAACATGACCGCTGCCAGACCGAAAAAGCCACTCATTGCATAAATTAATAATACGGTTTGGCGATGGCTGTAGCCTGCCCGGAGTAAACAGTGATGCATGTGTGATTTGTCCGGCGCAGAGAGCGGTTGTCTGTTTACAATTCGGCGGATAATTGCATAGAACGTATCCGAGATCGGCACAGCAAGTACAATAACTGGAACAACTAACGAGAATAAGGTTACGTTTTTAAACCCTAAGAGAGAGATGACGGCTATCATAAAGCCGAGAAACATGGAACCGGTGTCTCCCATAAATATTTTCGCTGGGTTAAAGTTATGCACAAGAAAGCCGAGCGTACTTCCTAATAGGATTAATGCGAGTCCTGCGATATATATATTACCCTGTAAGGCTGCCAGTATAGATATGGTAAGCAGGACAATTGATGATACACCTGCCGCCAAGCCGTCCAGTCCATCAATCAAATTAATTGCATTCGTAATTCCGATAATCCACAATAGCGTCAGCGGAATGGATAAAATGCCGAGCTGGAGCTGAGCATCAAAAGGCAAGTTGATAAAATCAATCTGCACACCGCCAATGATCACAACTGCTGCTGCAGCTATTTGACCAAACAGCTTTAACTTAGCCGATAATTCGGTTAAATCATCAAGGAAGCCGGTTAAAATAATGATGGAAGCCCCGATCAAAATGGGCCACATGTACGGACTGTCCGGCTGAAGGATGGCGTAACCGATCAGAAAGCTAAGGTAAATGGCTAGGCCGCCGAGGCGCGCCATTACTTTTTGATGGACTTTTCGATTGTTGGGCTGGTCAGTTGCACCAATTTTTATGGCGAATTTTTTAACGACTGGAGTTAATACTAAAGATGCAATAAAACATACGACAAGCGTCAATATAAGCAACATTGACCCTCCTTCAATGATACAGGAACCATTAGCGTATTTTTGGTTTCCTTTAGTCTGGTGCGTAGGTATAGGCGAATATAAATGAAAAGATGACCGCTGGTAGCTGCTCCCTGTAACGGCTGGGCAAAAATGTTGCCATATGCAGCTGAAACTGTGTGCAAAGACGCGATCTTAGAAAGTTACCAAGCCTACGTATAAAGAATAAACTATCTGGTTAAAACAGATAAAGGTAAGTTCTAATTTGGTTTCTTTTTTTGAGTTCTCGTGCATTCAACACCAAAAATTATAGCATATCCTTTATGACAAATATATTTCTTTTTCGTGAATTATAATAGATTCTACATTTTTACATAAAATACTGAGCATGTGGCTAAGCTTTTTCACATATATAAAGCCCGTGTGGTGCTTCTCTTAAAATAGTATCCAAAAACAGAAGCTTCATAAAAAAGGAACCTACCTGCGCTAGCAATAGGTTCCTTTTTCATAGGTTAAACTTATATGCGTTATTTTGTAAAGACGTCGATTGCCTTTTTACTCGTCTGGTCTACTTCCTGCTGCGCTTGTTCTACATAACGCTCCAGTTTTTCTTTATATACAGTCTTCTCTTTAACAAAATGATCCACTGTTGTTATGAGTTCATCTGCTTCCAGCTTATCTTCTACGTGTCCTAACAATGGCTGTTCAGCCATATCGATAAAGGCATCAATTTTTGGGTCATACGATAAAGCAAGAAATGGAGTACGTCCAATAGCCGCAAAAATTAAAGCATGCAGTCGCATTCCGATTAAAAATGCAGAGCGAGCGATGAACCCGATTTTTTCTTCAATTCCTAGAGTACTAGGAACGATTACTGCTTCCTCTTCCATTTTCGCTTGTACCAGAGCGCTTGCCTCTTCATCTTCACCAGTATGCATTGGTAAAAAAGCAATCTGATAACCGCGCCGGGCTTCATGGTCTAGAAGGGCAGATAGTGCATCTTGATACGAGGTTGACGAATCCCAAGGACGTACGGAAACCGCCAAGATTGGTTTGTCAAATTCCTGTTCATCCAGCCATGGGCAGCTCTGGCTCGTGCCATCCAATGCTAGCACCGGGTCCGGGACAACCTCAATGGGCTTATTCACACCCAACTCTTTTATAAACTGGTGAGATCCTTCATCTCTTACCGTGAGCAACGCCGAGCGTTTTAATGCATGCGCCGCTGTCCTGCGGGCCCACTTCCGTTCAATCGGGCCTATCCCTTGCGCATAGACGACATACGGCTTGCGAAAGAAGCGGGCAAAATTCATGATGGCTGTATAATATACAACGCTCCGCGGCCCGGTTTTATCTTGGAGCAGGCTGCCGCCTCCACTGATCACTCCATCAGCGCGGCGAATGGCTCGTATAATCTCTTTTCCACTCCAGCGGTTCACGGCATGAACGCCATGTGTTTGTTTCGTTTCTTCTGGATCATTGGATAATACTGTGATTTCAATATCCTGCTTTTCTTTTCTCAGGGAAGCAATGACTGCTTTTAAAATCGCTTCATCTCCCACGTTTTGAAAACCAAAAAAACCAGATAGAACGACGTGCATCTTAAAACCACCTTTTTTTAATCCATGGACATACACTGTACCTGATCAAGCGGTAGATGCCGATAAAGACCATTCCAACACCCAATCCGATGACTAACCCGTAAAACATACGAAGGCCGGAAATAATCAATGGCGTGTGTAAATGCGTAAACGTTCCGACCATTGAAGCAAACCCGAGCAATCCAAAGACAAGAAAGAACGGGGCCAGCCAATCTTTTTTCATCATCATATAAAGACCAAGCGTAAAGAAAGGCATCCCGATTAAAAACTCAGTCGTCCGCGGACGAACGTAGAGAATAGTTTCAAGTCCCTGGCGAATTTCTGCTTCATACGGGAGAACTACACCTTCATTGCCAGTACGCATCAAATAAAAGAATAAGAGGCCGCCAGCGATACCCAACAATACTAAGTGCCAGTACCGTACTTGAAGCCGAAGCAGCCACAACACACGGTGGCGGAAAATGTAGAGCCCACCAACAGCAAATGGAAGTCCGGCCAGTACTTTCACTCCGGTGAATTGGTCGGTGTGTACGATAAATTCATGTCCATACAACATATGAATAATGAGCCATGCTCCTAGCAGCGTAATGGCTGCCGAGCGGATATACACTAAGAATAAATGCTTCCAAGATTGAACTTCACGTACGGATAACACTGCATAGATGGCCGCCACTACACCAGCTAACAGCGCAAATCCTTTCAATAGCAGGTCCATTCCTGTTACGGCATAGGCTGCTGCGATAAGCGCAAGTCCAGCCATACCTGCCCACTTTATGCGCGGAAATGTATCATGCAGCAAAAGACCGCTCAATACAATTGTCCCTAAGATCGTCAAAGCTTTTAACCAAGTAGGCTGGTGAAGTTCAGCAAATGTTCCGGCTCCAATATCTTCACCGCCGCTGAACGAGGCTGGCATGTCTGTATGGATCATTTCAGCCAGAGCCGTCGTATCTTCCAGCCCCTGCTGAGCCTCTTGTGGGGTATAGTACGTTTCGCTGAAATCATTTCTATCAATGAGTGGGTTTACATGGAAATAACGAATATTGCGTTCTTTTGCTGCCCGTGTCAGTACAGTAGCATGCTCCGCCAGTTCATTACCGCCATCTTTACCAATCGTGCGACTGATCGAGCGAATGACTCGATCATCCATATCTTGCGAACGAATCATATAGCTCAGGCCATTCTGATCCGAAAATTCAATCGGCATGAAATGATAACCCATATCTCTCAAATTCTCAGCAAACACACGCATCCCTTCAAGCTCTCCACCATATCCTGGTACTTCTGACCCTAAAAACATGACTTGTTGCGCGTCATATTCTGTCATCCGTTCCAATTCGCCGTACATATAATGCGTAGGATCTTCAACATAATGTAGATCGTCTGATGGACGAGGCAACGGCTTAAAGCCGTGATCAGCCAGCTGTTCAATTCGCTCCCAGTCGTAGCCGATCGGCATCGAAAGCAGCCGCTCAGCATAAGGCAAATAATAAAACTCTTGATCTTCCCTCGAAAAAGAAGTTACTGAAAAGCTGTCATCCTCATCGATGAACGTTGTTTCTGCCTCTTCTACAAATTGTTCCAAGTGAAAATTAAAAGCTGTCTCTACTTGCTCTAACAGCTCATGTTCTGGTTCATGGATTTTTAAAAATAAACCAGGATGTTCTGGCAGTTCTTCTTCCTCCATGCCATAATCTGCCACTAAGTCCACTTCATCAATTTCATCTATAATATCCTTATCTTCCAAATCACTTAGCGTCAATGATTCGACCGCGACTGAGCGGACGCCCGATGCTCTTAATTCATCTAGAATATCCTCTTCATCCTGAAAAGACTGAAGCGCATCAGCCATGTCTTCGATTTGTTCATCGGGGACACCTATTTCATAATACGGGTTTGCTTCTTCAGTCTGCACCCGGTCCCACGTCGCCGGCAAAGCAAGTAGGACAATTAGTACCAGCAGACCCCAGCTGATTTTTTTAAACATTGATGTTTCATCTCTCCTTATTCAGGCACGGAACCTTCACACATTTATTTCACCCATCGTTTAACGACAGGAAGGTTTCTCAATTCTTCTCGGCTAAGGACACGTCCAGCCAGCACAAGCGTAGTGAAAATCACTCCGCCTACGATCACACCAGCTGCCACGTAGGCCAAAGCCGCGAGGCGCGACCAATCTGCCATGTCCACAAAGGCAAACGGAGCCATCAAGACGGCGGCCATTAACACACTTGCTCCTAAACAAACAGCAAACTTGCGCCACTGCAGGGAGTGTGGCAATCCGCGTTTCATCATCCAAATGTTACAACCACTTACAAGCGTATAAACGATTAACGTCGACCAGGCCGCAGCTAGTGTCCCATACATCGGCACAAACACCAAGTTCAGAACCGCTTTTATCACAGCACCCGACAACACAATCACAGCGGCGTGCATCGAACGGTTCATTCCTTGCAAAATCCCCGTCGTTAGTACAGCAAAGGCGGTGGAAGCTGCACTCAAATGCACAATCATAATCACCGTTGTACCAAGCGTATCGCCAAACAGCGCGACATTGAGCGGAAGCGTAAGCGCCACGAGCCCGAATGCGGCGGGCCAGGAAGTGAGATGACTAAATGTCATCGACTTCTCCACCAATCGGACCGCCTCCTGCTCTTCTTTTTTAGCCAAAGCTCCTGTAATTGCTGGAATTAAAGGCAGAATCAAGGCGCTTGCAAACACGACTGCAATCTGGACAAGCGCAAGCCCGCGCGAGTACACGCCGTACGCATCCGGCACTTCAGCCTGGGAATAGCCGAAGTCACTGAGGCGAACTGGCACCGTTACTGAATCAATCATCGTCAACACCGGCATAACCAGCGCGCCGGCACAGATTGGCAATGCCACCTTCAAGATGCGAACGCTCCAGAGCTTAAATCGCTGCCAGGAAAAAGGGACCTGGGCTTTCGGCTTCACCCCAGCAGAGCTGAAACGGCGTCGCAAATAGAGGAACGAGGCTAACGCCCCAAGCGAGGAACCGATCATGACGCCGCCTGCGACCACGTCACTTGCCGCACCGTACTCCACGAGCACGATCGCCATAATGAGAATAAAAGCGACTCGCACTAGTTGTTCAAGAACTTGAGAAATGGCCGTGGGGCGCATATCTTCATATCCCTGGAAAAACCCACGGTACACAGCCATATACGGGGCGATAATGAGCGCAAATGCAACCACCATCACTGCATACGTAGCGTACGCCCCGCCTAACAGGACGGCGATTTGTTCGGCGAAAAAGAAAAGGGCAAGAAAACTGAGCACGCCGGTCGCAGCACCTAACAGGCTAGCACTCACAAATATATCGCGGATATCATCAGGCCGGTTATCAGCTCGCGCTTCAGAAATCAGTTTTGAAATTGCAATCGGAATGCCCGCCACCGATAAAATGAGCACCGTCATATACACGGGGTAGACCATGTTAAAAATGCCGAAGACGTCATCCCCCGCAATATTTTGCAAGGGAATGCGAAAGACACTGCCAAGCAGCTTCGAAATAAACGTAGCTACTGTTAAAAAGAGTGCACTTTGTAGTAATGACTTACTCATTCGTTTGTTTTTTCCTGTGATGTTTTCGTACGGCAGCTACAAAGACCGGGATCGCAAGCATTCGCTTCCAACGTGATGGTTGCTGGAGCAGGCGGTATAGCCATTCCAGGTTGATTTTCTGCCAAAAAACTGGCGCACGCTTTACTTCGCCGGCTAAGACGTCGAAGCTTCCGCCGATGCCCATAAAGATGCCTTTCTGAAAACTTTCAAACCGTTCGGACACCCAACGCTCCTGGCGCGGAAAGCCGAGCGCGAGAAAGACATAATCCGGTTGGAGGGCCTGAATTTCTTCTTCTATTGTGCGGTCGTTCCAGTCAAAGTAACCATGATGATACCCAACAACTCGTACTTCTGGATAACGACGTTTAATTTCAGTAGCAGCTTTTTCGATTACATGTTCTTTTGCTCCCAACAAATAAATGGACTGCTTGTTTTCATTCGCTCGTTCCAACAGGCGCATGAATAAGTCAAAACCTGTAACACGCTCTGGCAGCGACTGCCCTGTCCAGATAGCAGCTTTTACGATCCCGATCCCATCGGCTGTGATATAGGTTGCGTTATTTAAGAGTGCCCGTTTTTCCTCACTTTTGTAAGCAGCCAGCGCAATTTCTGGGTTAGCTGTCACCACAAATGCTTTTTCTTCCTGGTTTGCATGGTTCGCCAGCGTCTCTACCATGCCTTCGGTTGTCGTATGTTCAAAAGGTAAGTCTAATATATTTACATTCGTCTTTTTTTCAGTCAAACAAATCACCACTAGATTTAGATAGTCTACAATCACCTGTAAATCATATCAAAATTTCAGGGGAATGGGAATCAACCTTTGTTAACCCACATTCAGCTTCCTTCTTTTGACTCATAGGCCTCATCGCACTCTATAAATAATGAAGGTTTTCGTGCTATACTTAATAGAGTGTGTAGAGTTTTCCTGATTTACCATTCGATTTAACAACGAGTTAAAAAACAGCTTATTATTCTTCTTTATTAATGAAGAGTTTTGAACGTGAACGGTTCATTTTCCATGTCGAAAAAACCTCTATCACATCGGATAAGCAAATGGGGGACATAATCAGTCCTTTATTACAAAACTAGCGGGAATAGGATCGCTTTCCCTACAGGCATAGGTGCGATGGTTCAGCCTTCTTTAGAGCCGCAACTGCTCACTGCGGGACCTAACCCTGTCATCATTCCTGTAAGAGTCTTTCGTTTCCCGTCTCTTTGATAACTTAAAAACAACCTCTCGGACCCTCTTACAGCTTATCGCTATGTTTAATAACACAATAGCAATGCATTTACTTTCATATATTTGAAACCTCAAGGAGCGAATGACATGATCGGTGCTTTAAAGAAAATCATCGGAGACCCACAGGAAAAACAGCTAAAGCAATATTATAAACTAGTAGAGACAATGAACGCTTATGAGCCAGAGATGGAAAGCCTCAGTGATGGTGAGCTGCAGGCTAAGACAGCGGATTTTAAAGAGCGGCTGGCCGACGGCGCTAGTCTTGATGACGTGAAAGTCGAAGCGTTTGCTGTTGTCCGAGAAGCCTCACGACGAGTGATTGGCATGCGCCATTTTGACGTGCAGCTAATCGGCGGGCTTGCTCTCTTTGACGGTGATATCTCGGAAATGGCTACAGGTGAAGGGAAAACACTCGTTGCTTCGCTGGCAAGCTACGTGCATGCTCTTACTGAAAAAGGGGTCCATGTGATTACCGTCAATGAATACCTCGCACGGCGTGACCGTGATTTAATCGGGCAGGTCCATGAATTTCTAGGCTTAACTGTAGGCTTGAATGTCCCACAAATCCCCATTTCAGAAAAACAGAAAGCGTACAAAAGCGATATTACATATGGAATCGGCAGTGAGTTTGGCTTTGATTTTCTGCGTGATCACATGGCATACAACCCGAAAGACCGAGTACAGCGCCCCCTCAATTACGCAATCGTCGATGAAATTGACAGTGTGCTCGTAGACGAAGCAAAAACGCCGCTTATTATCGCGGGAAAAAGCCAAGTGAACCCAAACCTCTATCATATTTGCGCAAAAATGGCCCGCAGCTTTAAAGCAGATAGCGACTATACGTATGACCCTATCACTAAATCTACCAATCTAACCGACGAAGGTATTTCAAAAATTGAACGAGCTTTCGGTGTGGATAACCTTTATGACCTAGAGCACCAAACTCTTTATCACTTTATGCTGCAAGCGTTGCGCGCCCATGTCATGTTCACGCGTGATGTGGAGTACATCGTAAAAGAGGGTGAGATCCAGTTAGTGGACATGTTCACCGGACGAATTATGGAAGGACGTACCTTTAGTGAAGGACTCCATCAAGCTCTTGAAGCGAAAGAAGGCCTGAAGATTACGGAAGAAAATAAAACTCAGGCTACGATCACTATCCAGAACTACTTCCGCATGTATGACCGGCTCTCCGGCATGACCGGTACAGCTAAAACGGAAGAAAAAGAATTCCAAATGCTTTACGGCATGGATGTGCTCCAAGTCCCGCAAAACAAAGAACGCATTCGTGAAGATAAAGAGGATCTCGTCTTTGCGTCCGCCGATGCAAAATACCAGGCCGTGGCCGAAGAAGTCGAAAAACGTTACAAAAAAGGGCAGCCCGTACTTGTCGGCACTTCTTCAATTGTGCAGTCAGAAACAATGGCGGGCTACCTTGATAGCAAAAAGGTGCCTTATGAATTGTTAAATGCAAAGAGTGTGGAACGGGAAGTTCAGTTAATCTCTCTTGCTGGCCAGCGCGGCCAAGTTACTATTGCCACCAATATGGCCGGGCGCGGTACTGACATTATGCTTGGCGAAGGTGTAAAAGAATTGGGCGGGCTTTGTGTGATCGGCACGGAAAAACACGAAAGCCGTCGAATAGATAACCAACTGCGAGGCCGTTCAGGTCGTCAGGGTGACCCTGGCGACACCCAGTTCATGGTCTCCCTCGAAGACGATATGCTGCTACGCTTCGGCCATGAAGAAATTGAAAAATTCATGCCAAAAATGAAAACAGACAAGCAAGGCGTTATTTCTAATAATGAAATCGATGAGGTTGTAGAAAAGATCCAAATCGCCTCTGAAAGCCAAAATTATGCAGCCCGTGAATATACGTTAAAAATGGACGATGTCGTTAATGAACAACGTCAGGTTATTTACGACCTGCGGAAAAAAGTACTCGAAAGTGAGGATGTTTTTGCCGAAACGGCTCTCCCAATGGTAAAACGAAGTGTGGATTATGTTATTAAACAATTCTGTCCCGACCACGAAGTACCTGAAGAGTGGCAGACCGATGAGCTGCTGCAACATTTACCGCAGCTCATTATTAAAGAAGTCGAGGCGCTGCCAAAAGACGTGGAGTCGCGCAAGGATATTGAAAAACATCTCCAACCGCTTGTCGATGAATATGTAGGACAGCTAGAAGAATTAAAATCCAACACTTCTTTTCATGAAAAAGCACGTAAGCTGATTTTAACAACGATAGATATGGAGTGGATTGCTCACATTGAAGCAATGAGCCGCTTAAAAGAAGGGATTGGCCTTCGCGGCTACGAAGAAGACCCGATGCGTGTCTATACGCGGGAAGGGTATGAGCTCTTTACGATGATGTATTCCACCCTGGAATACAATGCATCCATGCGACTAAGCAAGATTGCCAAACCTCTAATCTA
Organism: Salsuginibacillus kocurii DSM 18087; assembly: GCF_000377705.1. GTDB lineage: Bacteria > Bacillota > Bacilli > Bacillales > Marinococcaceae > Salsuginibacillus > Salsuginibacillus kocurii. The sequence continues at coordinate 774,499 of NZ_KB898623.1, forward strand.
CCGGAAGGAACGAAAATAGAGCACCGTCGGCGCGTACTTCCACCGTAAGCGTTCAGCCCGCAGCCACAAATTGCTCTCTTAAAAGAGCAGGTAGAAATGAGATATCAATGAAGGAAAACTACTAAAGGGGGATTCCACCATGCTTCCTTTTTTCAAAAAGAAAGATGGGAAAAAGCCACAGCTAGAGGGTGCAGAAAGTACTGTCTCCTCAGACGAATTATTGGAGGAGGGAGAGAGTGCAGCTTCGGGTAACGAAGAAGTGATGACGGAGCTTTCCATCCACCCGGCCTGGAATGTGCCAAAAGAGGATCAATATTCATTTCAATTTTTAAATATGGAATGCCCGCCACTTAAGCCAAACCAGCTCTCGCTTTCAGGAATTAACATCATGGAGGAAAGCAAAGGAGTATACAGAGTTACGGCCTTTGTCCGCAATAGTTTGGATAAAGCGGTCGAGTTGAAGGAGACGAACCTAGTTCTGCTTAATCCGAAGGACGAAGTGATCGGGCGCAAGACGTTTGATTTGTCGGGATTGGAGAAGCTGCCAGGACGGAGCAGCCGCCCGTGGCATTTCTATTTTAGCGCAGATGATTTGTTTGTCGACGAAGTTCCGATGGAAGGCTGGAAGCTGGCGTTTCAATTAAAACCATCTTCCCGCAAGCATTCACTGGACTTGGCTCAGAGCTGGCAAAGCTCGCTGGCAGAAGGAAGCAAGAAGCAGCTTGAAGAAATGGTCGAGCGCTTAGACCCTCCCAAAACCGGTGAAGTTAACTTTATGGGCCTGAAAGCTGAGCAAAAAGAAAATGGTGATTTGCATGTCACCATTTTAGTGCGAAACGGAAGCGAAAAGTCGATTCATTTACAAGAGCTTCCGCTTGAAGTGACAGATGCAAGTGGTGAAGTTGTCGCTCGCGGTGGTTTTAAACTCGAGGACTTCTCAGTCAAAGCAAACACTAGCAAACCATGGACCTTCATTTTCCCAGTAAGTATGTTAAACAACGAAACGCTCGATTTGTCATCCTGGAGTGCTGCTCCGCCAAAACAGGCTAAGACGTCGATTCAGTCAAAATAATGATAGGTAAAATACTAGGAGCTGGTAGGAGCTGGCCTGATAAAGGACAGCTCTTTCTTCTGGTCAAATCTCTATCTTCGCTTTAGGATTTTGTCTTTATCCTCTTGCTACCCTCTTTTATCCACACTCCGCACTCTTTTTATGCCACGCCGCACTCTCCTGTCCACACTCCGTACTCCTTTTACGCCACGCCGCACTCTCCTGTCCACACTCCACACTCTTTTTACGCCACGCCGCACTCCTTTTATGCCACCCCGCACTCTCTTCCACTCACCCGACAACCTTTTCTCCCCAGTATGCCTTGTTTCTTCTTGCCTTTTCACTTGTTCATCAACATGTTGTTCACACTCTTCTGTCTCATGATTGTTGCATATAAAAAGCTATCCACAGACCTATAACGGCCGGTGGATAGCTTCTCCTCATTTCAGTCCTATTCTACTCTTCATAAAAATTCTCAATTCCTTCTACAACTGCTTCTGCTGCTAGTTCGCGGAAAGAATCGCGCGCTAGTTGTTCAGCGTCATTCGGGTTTGTGACAAAAGCGACTTCAACGAGAGCACTTGGCATAGATGTTTCTCGGATTACATGAAAATTCCCTTCATGGATGCCGCGATTGTGCGTCTGCAACTTATCTACGAGCCGTTCTTGAATTTCTGCTGCAAGCTCCTGGCTTTCTTCTGCGCTATTTCCCCCGTGCCAATACGTTTCAGAGCCGTGAGCTTCTTCGTCGAAGGCATTGGCATGAATACTTACAAACGAATCAGCATCTGCTTGTTCAGCAATCTCAACGCGTTCTGCTAATTCAAGGTATTCATCTTCTGTCCGGGTCATAACCACATCTGCGCCTCGTTCTTCCAGCATTTCTTCAGCGTATAAGCTAACATCTAAGGCAATTTCTTTCTCTTTAAGGCCAAACGCTTCAGCCCCGGCATCACGGCCGCCATGTCCTGCGTCGATCACAATTTCCTTGTCTTCTAACCCTTCACTCGTACCTTCGCCGCCTCCTGCACTGCCGTGTACTAAATCAAGGTTCAAATACCCATCCCCATCATCAACCTGGGCAGAATAACCTTCCTCCAGGTCAAAATCAAGATACGTTTGATTGCCCTCTTCACGGTATCCTACGTTTTCAATACCCGGAGTAGAGGTATCTACTTGTTCTCCCACCTCAGCATCTGTTGCCAAAGTAATCGTTTGTCCATTCGTAATTTCTGATGATGAAACCGTGCCGCCGATATTCGCCCATTCGATATTTGTTTCATCTTCAGCAGTGTCTACCGTTGGCGAGCCAAGGATCGTTTTTTCGCTTCCACTTTCACCTTCAATATCTAAGTATGCGGAATGAACCCAGCCTTCTGCCTCACCAAGGTCCAGCTCGGCCCAACGGTCGTCAAATCCGACAATCTCCACTTCACTGCCCAGAGTTAAGCTGGAAACTTGGGCTGAGTTAGCGTCTGGTTCTGCCCGAACATTCAAGTTATCAGGGGTAGAAGTGGCTGTATAGCTCCCTTCTTCATCAGCTACTCCATCGGTATCAGATGGGGGCGAAGATTCTTCCTCTCGTTCGATAGAAGCAGTCCGCGTCGCTGCATTCCACTCCACTTCTGCATCAAATGTTTCAGCGAAAAAGCGCAGCGGGAGCAGAGTTCGATTATTAAGCATTTGCGGAGCTATATCAAGCTCTTCTTCTGTCCCATCTCTTGTAACGCTGGATTGGTTCATTGTAAAGGTAACTTCAGTGTTGTCATCTGTGGCATATACTTGCTTTGTGCTACCATCCCACTCTACGTCAACTCCAAGTTCTTCACTAATCGCACGAAAAGGAACTAGAATTCGATCGTCTACCATTGGCAAATCATTAACCGGGGTCTCTACTTCTGCTCCATTAACTTCTACGCTCACATCGCTTCCTGCAGCTGCATGTTCTGTATGATGGGGTTGAATAGCGAGTGAAGTGGCAAGCAAAATAGCTGTACCTGTCATCGCTCCCTTTCTTAAGACCATTTAAGGTCCTCCTTTTCGCTGTCATTAAATAAAATCATAAATGGTTTCAAGCACTTGGCATAACCTGAGAAGTAGTTCTGACTATTGCCTTCGAAATGCATAAAACAAAAAAGCGGATTGGGCCGATGATACGTCTCCCTTTCCGCTTTTTTGTTTTATCGCTCGCACATTTTCAATCTAGTTATTAATGCGATCTATATAACTACTGTGGACATAGGCGGTTTCTTCACCTAACTGATCAGAATAGATTTCATACCATATGGCTCCACCTTCTCCTTCAACTGCATCTAGTATGGCAACAGAATGATTTTCTTGTTCTAGTTCATATAATGGCTCATTATTTACCGTTGTTGGTTCACTTCGTACGTTTAATCCTGCAGTATTGCTCACCCCGAGATCGTAACTATGAAGGTCTTCTCCTCCAAGTACTTGGTCAGCTCGATACATATGTCCAGCAATTTTTTGTCCCCAATGTGGGTCAGATGCATAGTAGACATTCATGCCTCCGCTTTTAGTTCCTAAAAAGGAACCTCTAGCTGACCATCCCTCTGGGTCAATGTACTGCTGCGAGAGGCGTTCGCCTGCTGCGTCAACACTATCAGCTGGCTCATCAAATTGAGAAGCACCGTCATAAGCGCCGTCATCGATCGCATCAAGACCAAACAGGTTGTTATGATCATTGGCAATCTCACTTGTACCTAGTGCACTTTCAGAAAGAGCAATGCCAAATAATAGAAAGGCATTAATTCCATGATCTTCTTCAGCTTCAAGGAAAGCTTCTCCTAAGTCTTCCATTTGACTAGAATCTATATTATCAAATCGACTATGTGTAGCCATTAGATGTTCAATATAAGAATCAAGGTCTTCAGCTGTATAATTAGTAGTTGAAGAAGCCGGCAAGTAGTTAAAATATGAGTAATGCTGGCCAGCAAACTCCCCTTCCGGCGTGTAAAAATCACGGCCGTTCGAACTGCGATACTCTACTCCTTCTTCCATAAAGGCGGGGGCATCATCGAAAGCATATTGACCCTGGGCAATTGGATCGGCAGGCTCTTCTAAGCTTCGTGAATAAATATGGTGATAAAGCATGCCTGAACCTATTGTATAATGGGAGCGTGATTCAGCCATCTCGGTTGGAACGAGCTCAACTTCTTCTTGATCAACAAATCCTACGCTCCCTGCTACCTCAACTTGCACCCAGTCTTCCCCGGCATCAACATAATCCATTTCCATTCCGTTAGTAATATACGTTAGTCGGTCAGTAAGACCTTCATTTTCGTAAACATAAGTGATAGCTGAATCAGGATTATTAGCGTACACAACCCCTTCATCCATTCTTACAATCTCTTGACCATAAAAGACAATCGGATCACCGCTTTGTTCAGCTTGCTGCACAGCTTGATCAAAGGTTGCTAGATCCTGAGGCTGGAACTGAACCTCTCCTTCTTCATTGATTGATGCCACCCGGTAATCTATGAGCGGCTCGCCGTCTTCCTCTATTACTGTAAGCATGCGCTCAATAAAAGCGGCTGCTTGCGCTCTAGTAGCATCATCGCGCGGAGAGAAACGAAATTCGCCAGATGCCGTTGGCGCACCTAAAATGATTCCGTAGTGAGCACTGGCAGCTACAGCTCCTTGAAAATCAGGATGGATATCGTCTGCATCTGCGAAAAGTGCCTCTTCTGCATCAACGCTCAAGCCTTCATTATTTAAAACACGCTCTACCATGGCCGCCATTTCCTGTCTGGAAATATTATCGTCCGGCCGGAAGGTTCCATCTGGGTACCCTCCAACTAAACCTGCTTCAGCTGCTCGTTCAATACCAGCAAGTAACTGATGGTCTTCTACATCCTCAAACTCCGAACTGCCTCCTCTTGGAAGATCAAGAGCACGAGCAAAGAACGTAGCAAATTGAGCTCGAGTCACATCTAAGTCCGGAGCGTAATAATTCTCTCCCATACCGCGCAGGAATCCGCGATCAATCGCATCCCGCATCTCCTCTTCAAGCGAATGACCACTTAAATCATCTTCAGCCGCTGCCGGGTCTGCTTGATATGTAAAAAGTGAACCCGTCAAAAGGACTACCGATGCTCCTTTTAAAATTGCCTTTTTCAATGAACATACTTCCTTTCTCTATGTATTGTTTATGTTTATCTTCTGTCCGAGACTCTTGCAACCTATGAAAATCATGGAAAAATAACAACATCTTACTATTTCTATTCAAATTTATCTATTATCTTTCATCATTCTACCAAAGTTGTCATCTTTCATCATCCACAATTCCTGATTTTAAACATTACATCTTTGTAACAAAAACCATAAATAATAGATAAGGTGAATCAATTTCAAAAGGGACTGAAACGTAAGACGGCGACTCCCAGAGGATAACGCGCAGGCTGAAGATCCACTTTTTCGAGGGGAAGCCCATCGAAAAAGTTAGCTGAAGACAAGCCCTCGGGAAAGCATCTGTCTGGAGAGAAAGTCACATTCATTATTCGGATTTGAACATCTTATTTTGAATGGTGAAATTGATTCAAGGTGTTTACATAAACTTCTGCACGTGGGCCTGCTCGTTGTCTAACCTCCTAAAAAAACCCCTTTGGAAGGTAAAGACTTTTACCTGTTTCCAAAGGGGGTGAACTACTAGTTTTAAGAATGAAAATCATCAATACCTTCTACAATTGCTTCTGCGGCAAGAACACGGAACCAATCTTGGGCCATGCGTTCAGCATCAGCCGCGTTATCGATGAAGGCTACTTCAACAAGGGCGCTCGGCATAGTCGTTTCACGAATCACATGGAAGTTACCTTCTTTGATCCCACGATTGTGAGTTTGCAGCTTTTCAATTAAATGATTCTGAATGGATTGAGCTAGCTGACGACTTTCTTCAGCATTATGATTTGGATGCCAAAAGGTTTCGGAGCCATGGGCGGTACCGTTAAACGAGTTTGCATGCACGCTTACAAATGAATCGGCATTTGCCTGTTCAGCAATGGATACCCGCTCTGCTAATTCCACAAAGTAATCGCCTTCTCTTGTCATAACAACATCATAGCCCATATCCTCTAGCATTTCTTCAACATGTAAGCTTACGTCAAGCACGAACTCCTTTTCCGTCATACCATAGCCAGTGGCGCCACTGTCGCGACCACCGTGACCGGCATCAACTAATATCGTTTCATTCCCGCCTCCGCTGCTGGCTTCAGAAATCGTCGCGGTAACATAACCATTTGAAGCAGACGCTTCCACTTCATACCCGTCGGCTAAAGTCATATCAAGGGTCGTTTGCTCTTCTCCACCATGCTGATGTACTCCAACAATTCCTTCAATTGAGTTGTCTATCATCGCAATTTCTGCTGCCTCAGCTCGCAAGCTGAAGACCGTCCCGTTTTCATACGTGTTTTCATAAGGACTGATGTCTACTGAACCGCCAATTTTTGGCCACGTAACGACAGTCTCAGTGCCCGAAGTCTCGATTTCAGGTTCACCTAATAACGTAATTCCATCGCTGTTGTCGCCTTGCAAGTCTAAATAATTGGAGTGCACCCAGCCATCTACATTCTCAGCCTCGATTTGAGCCCATTGGCCCTCAAAATCTAGCACCTCTACTGTTGTGCCACTTGGCAGCCCTGTGATTTGATTATGCTCAACTCCCGGCCCACTCCGTACATTTAAGTTAGCAGGTGTCGTAGTTGCTGTATAAACTCCTTCCACATCAGAGCCTGGCTCTTCCGAAGGTGGCTCAGGCTGTTGTGTTTGACGGTCTACCGTTGCTACCTGATTGTTGTGGTCCCAATTCACTTCTGCTCCAAATGTTTCAGAAAAATACCGCAACGGAATCAGCGTACGATTATTATGAATGGTAGGAGCAGTATCTAATGATTCCTCTACACCGTTCTGTTCTACATAAGGTTGATCAATCGTAAAAACTGCAGTTGTACCACCATCTTGAGCCGTTACCTGCCGAGCACTTTGATTCCAAGTCACATCAATTCCTAAGGCTTCACTTATTGCGCGAAAAGGGACGAGAATTCGACCATTTTCTGTTTGCAGCCCTCCAGCAGGAATATCGATCTGCTCTCCGTTTACCACCACACGTTCACTATTGGCCTGTGCGACACCGTCACTCAAAGGTCCGTTCATTGACGGTTGAATAAAAAGAGATAAGACGAACACAAAGGCCAGCGCTCCGACCGAGACCTTTTTTCTTTTGAACATTATGTACCTCCCGAGTAGTTTTTTCTGCTAAAAGTCTTCCTTCCTAGCAATCGATAGAATAGTTTCTGATTTTCATGATTTCATATTTTATCTATCTTCCTATTTCATTATATAAAGAACACACTTGCTATATCTATTCCTAAATGGTTGATCTTGTTAAATCATGTCTAAAATTCTCACCGATATCTTATATTCTACCAATTTTTTTCACTTTACACATAGAGGGGATGCTCTATCTTAGGTTACAATTGTGTAACAATCTCTTTACATTCGGTATTTTGCTCCCACTTTACTAGGTAGGTCACAGTTCTTTAAGATTCAAAAAAAGCCGTAGGGTAGCCAACTGGCTTACCCTATAGCATGTATTCAACGCGTAAAAGTTAGTGCTCAACAGCTGTATGATCTATTCTTGCTCCAACCGATCTAAAAAGGTCGAGAACTCCTGCCTGGAAATTGCTTCATCCGGTCGATAACTCCCGTCTTCATAACCTGATGTTAAATCATTGGCTACTAACACCTGCACATCTTCATAGGCCCAGTGTCCTTCATCTACATCTGTAAACTCCTCATCCGATTCACCTTCGAGGTCATACACCCTTCCTAAAATAGCTGCCATTTCCGCCCGAGTTAAGTTAGCCTTTGGAGAAAAGCGGTTGTTTCCTTGGCCTTCAATCCACCCTTCTTCTGTGGCAGCGGCAATCGCATCATAAAAGGTCGGTTCTTCTTCAACATCGTTGAACCCAGGGTCCTCCCGTTCATCCGTATCAACACCTGTTTCACGAGTGAGCATTAACGCTGCCTGCTCTCGTAAAATAGAGTCGCTTGGACGGAACGTACCGTCTGGGAAGCCAGTGACTACGTTGCGGTCATTCAAGCGTAAAATGCTCTCATATGCCCAGCTCCCGTCGTCCACATCAGGGAACCGCTCGACTTCATACTCGGAGTCATAAATCGCTTCAAGTTGATCAACGTAAATTGTTCCTTCGTTTTGCTTATCTGCAGACGGCTGAGCTGTATACATCTGGCGAAATGCAAGTGGATAATGAGCGCCAGCTGGCAACTCAGCAGTCACATAGCGCCAACCAACCCAATCCATCTCATTTTCTTCTGTAAAATCAACTGTATGTGTTTCACCGTTTCGGTCTTCTACGTGAGCACGGAGCCAGTGTTCTTCTCCATCACCATACACCCAAGCACCAAGTTGTTCAGGTTCGCCTTCTAACAGCCTTGAATGACTACGTTCGAGGTATACGGCTGCTGTCCCGTTATCTCCATTGCTATAATCATATTCAATTTTAGCTGCCCCCGGTCCAATTCGGGAAGGTTCTCCGCTTGCACGGTCATGTAAGTCTGCTTCTGCACGAGCCGTACTGACTTCCCAACCTGCAGTCGTGCCAAATGTCTCAATAATACGTGCTTGTTCATCAATAGAGGAAGCTGGTTCAGAGGTGATGGCCTGCAGGGACGTTGATACTGAGCGTTCGCTGCCATCTGAGAGACGATTTACCACAGGCGCAAATTCATATCCATCCAAACGGCTGACCATCGTGGTAGAACCACCGCCATCTAAATTAATCGCATAGTCAGCTCCCAACGATATCATATATTCAGAGAGTTCACGCATGGTGGCTCCGTCGCTATAGCCTGACTGCCGGCCATCAATCGTTGCCATGAATATGCGGTCTTCTGCTGCATTGTATCCTACCGCCGTACGCGGATGACGATTGTTGGCCAGATCTACATCTTCATTCATGCTGATTGACACTTCACCCTCTTCGACAAGCGTTGGCCCGGTAGCAATCATAAATTCCGAATCAGCCCATGGCTCATTGATACTAGCTGAAACTTGGACCTGGTCTCCTTCTTCAATCCCGCTCAGTTTATCAGCCAGGTCGCCGCCGTTTGCCCCTAGCACCATGCCGTCATCCGGGATCTCTGAATCTCCCCCCTCACCCATCAAACGAACTTCTTGTACGGTCCCGCTTAATTCATCGCCAAAAGCCATATCAGTGCTATCTTTTTCGAAGCCATCAATTACGACTTCAGTTGCCCACTCACTCGAACCAGTTGACTCGTCGCGGTAATGCGGTGTAAACACAACCGCTTCACCCGTTTTCCGTCCGGTATTCACCCCAGCTACATCCACAGTGCCGCCATCAAAATTAAATGACATGCTAGCTTCATAACGTCCAATATGAGGCGAGCCATCCTGTCCCATACCAAACGCCTTCATTTGATAAAGAGCACCTGTTTCATTTTCTTCAAGCGTCATATTCAGGTTATAAATACTTCCATCATTTACAATCAGTGATTCGGGCTGCATAAATGAAGCATTAACCCCTCCTGCCACGTGGTGGCCGTCCCACGACCTGTGTGCAGCTTGGTCACTCGTAGTAGCTAAACTCCCCAATGGTTCCGGAACACTGAGCTCCAACTGAGTTTGATTCATATTTAACTCGAGCACTTGCGTTGAGCGATCCAGATCTCCATTAGCAAAGGAAGACGTCCTCAGATCAACTCCTGGGGCTATATCAAAATGATCTTCCCCGACCGAATCTCCAAAACTATGAGCATCGGCTGTAATAGGTGCTATCCCAAGTAAAACAACCAACCCTACAGCCAAGCCAGCTTTTATGTTCATATTTCTTTTTCTCATATGTATATCTACTCCTCTTTCCAAACCCTAAATGAAATTCTTACATAATTTGATAGATTCCGCTTACTCGACTTTGAAAACTACTTCTTTTGAGTCCATTCTATGAATTTTTCCCATATCTTCAAACGCCATTTCAAATTATACCAATTTTTCACACAAAATTCGATCATTCTAAACATAAATTACTAGGGTTTTCATTATAAACCTAGAAGCTTATATCCCTTGCACAATGAGCGGTTTCAACGTTTAGGAAGCTCACTGTCACCTACCTGTAACTAAAACGTTATAATTTTAATAAAACACTGATTCCCATCTTCTCTTTGTCCAACTGCCTGCCTCACGAGCATTATGTATCTGGAGTCACACGGGCTAAGCTATTTGCAGAAATCATAAAGATGGTGTTCATAAATAGAGAAAAGCCTCGATCCAAAAGATAGATCGAGGCTCTTACACAGCCCTTCAAGACAGCTCTGTTTCTTGTTTATTGAACAGTCAGCTTATACGGCTCAAGCACTGAATGGCCAAAGAAATCTCCTACTTCAATTGTATACGTACCAGCTTCTAATGATAACGAGAGGGTTTCATTATCCCCTTCCAGGTAATGGTCGGCCTCTCCTACGACCTGGCTATTTTCATCGTATACAGTCAAGCTTCCATCCATGCCGGAAGGAACTTCAAGCTCCATCGTGACGTCACTAGCTTCAGACACGGTGAATTCATGTTCAGTGCCAGACTCTAAGCCAAGTGGAATATAATCCTCTACGTAGTAGCTGCCATCATCCTGTTGCTCTAATGAAGCTCCCGTTGACCGCTCAGCATCTATTGGTTCCACGTTCATTTCATACGGAGTTAGATTCACATTTGCTGGATTCATCATCCCGTTTTCATCTAACACTGCGACAAAATAACCTTTGTCTGGGTCTGCTTCAAACGAACCGGAAACATCAGAATCAAGAGTGGAACCAGAGAACATCCTTACCGTTTCCATATCCAGCTCACTTAGATTTCCAGTTCCATGAATGTCTTCAAATACAGCCACTACCGACCATAGCTCCTGAAACAATTCATCAGGGAGCTCAGCTTGAAGCTCTTCGTCGGCTTCTCCTTCCTCAAGATTGAAACCGATCATCCCTTCTTCTTCGGGCTGGAAGTAGAAGACATTTATTCCTTCACTCAGCGCAAAGTTGCTTCCAAATGTACCTTCAGGCATCGAGGATCACCGTGCCGCCACCCATACCAACTTGCTGCAGCATATCCTCTTCTTCATCATATTGATATACATCAAGCATTGGATCAAGTGTGCCTTCACGGTTGTAGTTAAATTCGTAGATCGCATCCTGGTCAGGCGTAACCGTAAACAAATCGGCGTCCCCTTCAAATTGAAAATAACCAGATTGAGCTGCTCCACCTTCAAGTGGACGAGCCTGTTCAATCATTTGGGCTGGATCTTCCATTAGCAGGGACACCATGCCAGGGTCAACACCATCTTCACTAATAATCACGTCATCCGTTTCAGGTTCTGGAGGGGGATCAATTGCCTCCTCCTCGTCTGCTACTTCATCAAGTTCATCTTCAGGTATTGGCTCTTCTTGCGTTGGATAATTATCTTCATCGGCTGAAAGTTCTTCAGCTTCAATTTTCACTTCATAAGGAAGGGGAGCAGATGGAACAGCCAGCTCTTCTGCCTCGGCGCTTGGGACTGGTTCAGGCAACGGCAATGGCGTTCCCATAATTATTTCATTTACGAGCTCCATGCCATTTGCAACTCCAATTACATCATCCATGCCAGGTTCTACTTCAAAGGCTACTTCCTCTCCTTCACCGATTCCATTCATATTAGAGGACGGTTATGATACTACTTATGGTTACGGCATGGTAGATCCTGTCGCTGCTTTAAATTATGATATTTCCAATCAGCATCTTCTTCTGGTTCTAACGCGCGCACCTGCTTTTCACCATCACTATGTCCAAGCACAATCGGCTCGTTGTGATCATCATAATCAAACAGAGGTTAGGTTTAAAAATATAAAAACTCCCAAATGCGTTCAAGCACTTGGGAGTGAATGATCAAGTTATAATTCATTTATTGGCTGGTGAAAAGCTGGGTCCAGTAAGGCTGTGTTCCACTCGCTTCTTCCACACCGATCCGTTCATAATTTTCATTTAAAATATTTTGGCGGTGGCCTTCGCTATTCATCCAGCCTTCTGTTACTGATTCAGCATCAGGGTGTCCTCTAGCAATATTTTCACCAAAGGATAGGTAAGAAACCCCGTAATAATCAAGCATATCTCGTACCGAACCATAGGTAGGAGAATCATGGGCAAAATAATCATTTTCGATCATGTCAGTAGATTTTTGCAACGAGACATAGCTTAGCTCTGCATCAATAGCTAAAGGTGAAGCTCCGTTCGCAATTCGTTCTGCATTTGCGTGAAACATAGCTTCAAAGCCCTCATCTGAAGGGTAATGATCATAACGATGGTAGGTATACGAAGTGAAACTGTCAGAGTCCGTTTCAAGACTATCCGTAGAATCAATATCTACCGTCCGGCTTTCTTGGTCCCAGGAGACATCATACCCGAAGGCCTCCCCCGAAATACGAAGCGGAATCATCGTACGATTCTCTGATAAGTAGGGCGCGGCATCAATTTCAATCACCGAGCTGCCTTGATTGATCAATCCTTTAATAACATAGAGGGAATCCATATGCATAATAACATTTGCCGTTTGATCTTCCTCAAGTTCAGCAAATACCCGCTGTGCTTCATTATTCCATTCTATTTCTGCCCCCATCTGTTCATAAACTGAACGCAGCGGCACAAACACCCGTTGATCTACTACTTCTGGTTCAACATCAGTAAAAGAAACAGCTTCGCCATCTACATTTACAGTGATCGTCTCTGCGGATACATCATTAGAAAATAGAAAAATTCCAGATGTTAAGGCTGTTACTGCTGCAGCTTGGAACCATGCGCGTTTTAAAAAAGACCGTTTCATTCGTTTCACCTCAACCGCACCAATTAATAATAGATTATATATTCTAAAGTAGTGGTACCCTCTTCCAGCTCTTTTTAAGCATTGGTATTTCAGAGAATACGAGAAGTATATCACAGCCATCAGCATAGGAGCATCTAACCTTCGACATAAATCGGCAGCATTAAGCAAGTATAAAAGACCTTGTTAATCACCAATTCTCTTTTTACCTTGGTCCAAAGACAGGGGGCACGTGAGCTACTTAGTTGGAGTTACATAGTTTTGAGTGAAATAAGGTTTGTCATCTTCATGAGCCACGCCAATACCAACATGAGTAAAGTCTGCATTCAATATATTTTGCCGGTGAGTAACTGAATTTAACAAATCCTCCGTCGCATAAATAGAGCTAATTTGCCCAACGGCTAAATTCTCCCCTGCCCGCACATAGTCGATTTGCGCAGCACGCATACGGTCAAATGGGGACTGACCGTCTAGGTTATCATGGGCAAAGTAACTATTTTCCGCCATGTCCTCACTATGAGCTTTGGCTATCCTTGCCGCGCTTTCATGCCAGGTTAATGGTTCAATCCCGTGTTTGACCCGGATTGCATTTAAGAGATCTAGCATTTGCCATTCATACGCTTCTTGTAACTCCGTAGATGGATCCCCATAAAATCCATCCTTTTCCTTTTTCACATCAGCATCGATAAGTTTCATCCCAGTTACTTCACGCTCATTTTGCAAATCATAAAAGGCGGTTAAATAAGTATCTTCAAACTGATGAATGCTCCATTCTTCCTTCTCTTCATACTGATAACTGACTCCGTTTTTATCAATTCTTGATATAGAGTCTCCAAATAATTGATTCATCTCTGCTTCTTGTAGATAAGCAGGAAGGGAGTCAGCCCATAATGTTGGCTCGTTTGTAAATAATGCGACTATTTCTTCCTCGGCGTTCACTCCAACTTGGATGAAGTTTTCATACTGATTGTGGTATGTGTGCCAGTTAAAATCGTACGCACTTGTCGTAATGCGCCTTGCCTCTTCTACCAAAGCATCAACCTCACCTATGTCCTCACCTAACTCAATTCCAGCAATAGAAGGCAGCTGCTCAGCTGGCGGTTCTCCCTTAACTTTTGGCTCAGTGGTTATGTGTATCTGTTGCGTATCTCCCTCATAATTTACTTCTGCTCCGATAGACTGGGAGACAAACCGTAAGGGCACGAACGTCCTCCCATTTACTAATTTGACTGCTGTATCCAACTGCTTAACCTGGCCGTTCACAAATGCTTCGGTACGATTGATTGGTAGCACTAACGAATACTCGCCCATGGATGCACTTACTTCTTGTTGTGCCTGGTCCCAATAAACCTCCGCGTCAATCGCTTCAAATAACGCTCGCATAGGTAATAGCGCGCGTCCATTTTCAATGATTACATTTTGTTCAAACGCTTGCTCCTCCCCATCAATGGTAACTTGAAGAGCATTAGTTTGAGCAGGAAAAATAAAAAACAGCAGGAAAGAAAAAAAGCCCCCAATAAAGATCCCCTTCACCTTATTTCACCCTTTCCGTCCACTTTCACACTCTCTAACTTTTATTTATATGCCTAAATTGCTTTGTCTATGACTTTAGGAAAAAGAATTCATAGTTTGGTCCTGTTTTCATCAATTTGTTCAGTATTTCGCAAATTTTGTTCGAGTTTGGTGATCAATTCTTTATTGAGCTTGTTATCCCTGCCGCGAAAAAAGCGTTTCATGCGTTCTTTTTTTAATAAGCGGAGTAAATACTTTTTTTCTACTTCCGTCAGCAACATCTCTATCCCCTCGTTTAAGTAAACCCGGTCTCTTCTATAAATTAATTAGCTATATGTAGCCCTATTCCCTGCTCCGAGTCTAAACAAACGCCTGTATCTCCCCATATAAAATATGCTATACCCGTCTGGATATAGCACTCTGTTCTTATTCCCACGGTTTTTTAAGTGTGATAAAAGAAGCTAATTCACGACTGTCCCGTCTCCGTTCTTTCCTGGCTTGAGCTCTTCCTTCACCTGTTTCATGAAGTTTTGCTTCTTCTTCGGATTCCGGCACCACTCCCGGCACAGGCTTAGGATTCCCTTCTCCATCAATAGAAACAAATGTTAAAAATGCCGTAGCTGCAATATTTCGCGTTCCAGTGTTCAATTCCTCCGTAATGACTTTAACAAATACTTCCATTGAAGAACGGCCCGTCCAGCTAACAAAAGATTCCACACAGACGGAATGAGACGGGCGAATGGGGTGCAAAAAGTCTACTGAATCCGTAGAGGCGGTTATCACCTCAGAACGTGCATGGCGGCTGGCAGCAATAGACGCCACGGCATCAATCCGCTTCATTAGAATACCACCAAATAACGTATCATGATTGTTGGTATCGTTTGGTAAAACAAGATCTGTCTGAACCACCCGTGAATCTTTAATAGGTTTTGCTTCCATTTGATCACCTGCTCACTTGTTTATGGGTCTTCATGATTTTGATCATATTGTACCTTATTTTTTAAAAACTTACGAACAAGAATCATTTGTTATTATGCTCCCGCCCGTTACGTTCTATATGGGTTAAAGAGAATTATGTGCTCCTCACCATTATTCTTTGTTTTTTTCCTCTCATACATTTTGTAAATACATGTACACACTCACACGGCAGAAAAGTTGGGAAAGGTGCGCGAATTCCCTATAGACTCATGTACAAAAAGTATCAACATGTGATTTTTGTAGGGTTTTTCGAACCAGTTCACAAAATGTTCACAATTTTCTGCTTATATTTCTCCTGTTTTTTACAATTTGTGCTACGATATATCTACTTTCTAAGAAAGGAGGCATGCAATGACTGATAAACCACGTATTTCAAATGCTCCTATCATCCGTTACGTTCAATCATCCGGCTATAGGAACCAGCTGTTATTTCAAAAGTTCACAGAATACCGTACGTACGTGGAGCGATTGAAATACGTGAGCGCAACTGCAAAACTGCAAGTATTTGCTTGCTGTTTGCTTCCAACAAGCATCCACATCATCTATCGAGAAGAAAGCCCTGTAACTCCTATGTCCATCCGGCGCATAAATAGCATGTATGCAACGTATGTAAACCGGTGCACCGACAAAAGCGGACCGTTATTTAATGGGCGCTCTCAAAGCAAAGCTCTTACAAAAGAACAAGACCTGCAATCGTATGTTGATGCCATTCATCACCTACCGGTTAAGTTGGGCCTCGTCCAGCAGGAAGATGACTACTTTTGGAGTAGTGCCTCATTATTTACTAACTCCTCAAAGTACAATCCGTTTCGTTCCATTATTATGAAACGGGCAACAGGTTAACAACTTTGCTTTTCCTCTTATACTCACCACCCAAAGGTATACCTTCAGCGTAATTTATTCACTTAAAAAAAGTAACTTACCCCATTACTTATAGCTGAATAAATGAGCTGACTCAGCGCACCATTTTTTGCCTACACGCAAAAAGGATGGTTATTCCAGTTCTCTCACAACAAAGCTTTTCCCTACTTGCTAATGGATAAGAAACCCTTATCGACATGAGCATAGTGTAGAGCCTCTCCCCGCATTCACGCCTCAATCTTTCTTCAGCAAAATTGACCTCGAATTAATCCACTCAATTGAAACACCGCTATGCTCCGCTGTCTTCATTTACTTCAGAAAGGAGAACGGCATGAACCAAGTCTCGCTTGTTGGCCGAATGACCCGCGACCCTGAAATGAGTTATACAAAAGACGGCATTGCAGTGACGCGCTTCACTATAGCTTGCCGCCAAACTTTTAAAAACCAGGAAGGGGAATTTGGCGCTGATTTCGTTCCCTGTGTCACGTGGCGAAAGCAAGCTGAAAATACAGCAACGTATTGCCACAAAGGAGCTCTCGTATCAGTAACGGGAAGAGTCCAAACCCGCTCGTTTCTAACGAAAAAGAATGAACGAGCATTTGTAGTAGATATTCATGCAGATAACGTTCAGTTTTTAATTACATCTAAATCAGAAAGCAATGAAACGCCGGTAGAAAAACCGTCTCCGGCCCTTGCAAAAGCAGAGAATCCTATCATCCCCGAACCTCCCATCTAGATAACGTTTTCAACCTTTCTTACCCCTTTCACTTACTACCACCCATAGTTACACCGCATCTTTCCATCAACATGACCCCGATGGCGTTATGATCAGCATCGGGGTCATTTTCAATCAATATTTTCCATCAATAAAAGTGGACACAATTACGATTAATACACCACTTATAACGAGGAACATACCCCAAGGTGATAATTCTTTCATATATAATGCTCCCTTCCTATCTCTACACTAATGTCTCTACCTATCTTACCTCATTTTGTCTCTTTTAAAAAAGAGGGTCCCTCCTTTAGCGTCTTCAAGGTATAATGAAATCATTGCCAATTTTGTCTTACTATCATCATACACCGTTTTAAGTTGACCTCTAAGGAAAAAAGCTTGTAAAAAGAAAGGAGAACAACTAATGAGACGCAACCTGATTTTTAAGTTTACTGTTCTTGCCAGTTTTCTCGGCTGGTTCAGCCTGGTCATTTCACTTGAACACAGCCAGGCTCGAGAATTTGGCTATTTAGAGCAAACAGAAAACCGAACGCTTGTCCCGATTCGGTTCATTAGTGAACAACTTGGGGCCGAGGTAAGCTGGAATGCAGATTCTCAAGCTGTGCAAGTCCAACATAATGATACGACTATTGATTTAACGATCGGAAGTACGCATGCGTACATAAACGGGGAGCAGCAAACAATCGATGTATCACCACAACTCCAACAAGGCAGAACCTATGTCCCCTTACGATTTATTAATGATGGACTGGGATTCACTACAAGCTGGGATGCTTCAAATTACATCGCCACGGTAGAAAATGAAGCTGACACAATTGAAATAACTGTAGATCAAGGCAGAACGAGCGAACATCAAAATGGTACGGTATCAGGTATTTCAGCCAACTATTCGATTATTGATTTAACCAATCGCCACTTGGACATCGACCTTGGAATAGCGGAGGACAACGTTGGTCAAGTGGAGCAGCTCCCTTCTCTTGCTTCTCGTCATCAATCCACACTTGCAGTAAATGGGACATTTTTTGATGCCTATACGGAAAACAATGACCCATACGGTGTCTTAATTGACAAGGAAGAATTACTTCATATTGGTCGTGATCGTACAACCATCGGCTTTACTGATCAGCATAAAGTTGTGATGGATGTAATTTCTCCGCGGGTCGAAGGTAGCACAGATGGGGATGACTCTTGGAGTGGAAGTTGGTATACAACGTGGGTTAATCGTTCTTCGAGCGGGGGTGGCGATGAATCTATCATGTATACCCCAGCTTACGGAGACTCAGTTACTCACCAGTCGGGACAGCAAATCGTTATCGAAAATGGCACAGTCCAGGAAATCACCAATGGGACCACTTCCATTCCACGTAACGGATATATTTTGTTCTTTGATGGGTCACCGGCAGAGCAAATGCTAGATCGCTTTTCAGTCGGAACCGAAGTAGATTACTCCATTGATTTTCAAGCTGATACTACAGAACAAGCGGAATGGGAAGATGTAATAACAGCTGTGGGAGCAGGCCCTAGGCTCGTGCGTGCGGGTCAAATTGATATTGGTACCAAAGCAGAAGGATTTAATGATCCTTCAATCACCCAACAGGCAGCTGCTCGCTCTGCCATCGGAGTTACTAGTGACAGGCGCTTAATTGTGCTTGCTACCCCAAGTGCTTCCATGCAACAGCTAGCGCAAGCGATGCAATCGCTCGGTGCTGAAGAAGCGATGAATCTTGACGGTGGAGCTTCAAGTGGACTTTATCGTAATGGCGCTTCTGTTGTTTCTCCAGGCCGTCCGATCTCAAATGCTCTCTTGTTTAATGAGTAGAAAAACGAGGCTGAGGTGTCAGCGAAAGAGAAAGGCGGCATAAATTCTGCTTTTTGACTTGGAAAGGGTAGCGACTTTTGCTCTTAAGCTCCCCCTAAAGCTAGATAGCGAAAAATTCAGCAAAACATTTATTCTTCAATTGCTATCTCCTCTCTTAACGTGCTATTTTTCTCTCTCCTCATTAAAAAACCGGCGCTGAGCTAAGTGCTCCCGCCGGTTTGCTTCTTTATTCTTCTTTCATATCAGCTTTTACATCATGCAAACGATCAGGAAAATCTGTAAAGATTCCAGTCACGCCCCAATTAATCAAGCGCTCCATATCCTCTTCTTCGTTAATCGTATAAACGTGGAACATTAGATCATGTTCGCGAGCTTTCTGTACAAAATCTTCATCGATGACTTCTGTACCGTCATAATACTCAAGGTGTGGGCCGACACCTACTGCATAATCTTTGATTTCTTCAAAATCTTCGTCCGTCATCTCTTCTGGTGCTGGTGTCACTTCCAACCATTCTTCCATTTCACCTGTTTCTTCATCTACTTCCCACCAGAGCAATTGAACGAGTGGAATATCCGCATTTAATTCGTGGATTTTTTGCAGACTGTCATCATGGAAGGATTGAATAATGACATTGCCTTCTTCGACTAAATCATATTCTTCCACTAACTCCACCATCGGCTCTTCCATATCTTCGTTTAGGTAGGTCGATTTTGTTTCAATGTAGTAGTTAATATCATTCCCATACATTTCAAAAATCTCTTCAAGACTTAATATTTCTACCCCTTCAAAGTCTTCATCTGCTTTGTCAGGATATTCTTCATTAAACCAAGACCCAGCATCTAGTTCTTTTAATTCTTCTAAGGTATGGTCGCCAATTTCACCTTCCCCGTCTGTTGCACGGTCAATTTCATCATCGTGAAAGGCGACAAGTTCGCCATCTGCGGTTTGTTGAATGTCTAATTCAATCCAATCTGCATCCATTTCAATGGCTTTATCAATAGCTGGTTCCGTTTGTTCAGGTGCATGGCCGCTCGCCCCGCGATGCGCAATCACTTTAACGTCTTCATTTTCATCTACTTCTTCAGCAGCTTCTTCTCCGTTTTCTTCCTCTTCTTCCTCAGGTTCTTCTGTTTCTTCAAGCTCTGGTTCGTCTATTTCTTCACCCTCATCACCTGCTTCTCCATCTCCACAAGCAGAAATGACAGTGGCAAAAGCTACTACTCCAATTGCCTTCAACCAATACTTTTTCATGTTCGTTCCTCCAAATGTTAAGTGTTATATTCCTGCTTCCTTTTTCACAAGGCTTGTTAAATGTTGCTGTTGACTTTCAGTAAAAGACGCTCGCTTGCCTCGGGCATTGCTTCCTTCCTTGTGAAAACCACCCTGCAAGATTAGCTAATACTATTTCCGCAGGCGTCTCGCGCTTTGATCTACAAGCAACATACTTCTAAACTAGCAACATTCGCCTTTAACAGAGCCTTTTATTAAAAGGGCAGTTGGTGCATGTAAGCTGTTAAAACATACCTCTATTATTGACCAAGCTTGTTGATATTTAGGAAATAGACCTGCTTATCTGCGGAAAGAAAGACTATCGCAGACATATCAACATTACACTTTAACTAAGTCAAAACAAAAGAAACATTAAATATGTTTTTAACAACAGTTATAAATTCTAAGCCCTTATTCCTAATACGTAAAGCCTTAAATATTGGGGTGTAAGCTTTTGCTGTCGAAAATACTCGAAAGAACTGATTTATTCTAATCTTACCCTTTATTTTTTTAATATATCTCTGCCCTTGAAATTTGTTTAATTCACTCCCGTTAGTGGAAGTGTTTATACAAGTTTAACCATATCTTAATCAGGAGGTGGTGGATCTGAGTTACGAAAGGAGCAGAACAGCTTGTATAGAGGCGATGCACGCAGCTAATATGTGCTTTAATGAATGTTTAGTAGATAAAGACGTAAAAGAAATGGCCTCTTGTATCAGATTATGCCGAGAAGTGGCGGAATTATGCAGTGTAACAATTCATGCATTAGAAAGAAGCAGCCCTTTTATTACAGCTATCACAGAAATTTGTGCAAAAGCCTGCCAAACCTGTGCCGATGAATGCCAAAAGCATGACGCCAAACATTGTCTAGATTGTGCGAAAGCCTGTTACGACTGTGCAAAAATCTTAAGAGAACTTGAAGGTTAAATGTCCGGTTTTTAACTTTCTGGCGTTAAAGAAAACGTGGCCAAGCCTACGGCGTAGGCTGAGCTTCGTTGCATGTCTATCGTTTCCTTCAACGATTTATACATTCTTACGGTGTAAAAAGAGCACTATCCTCTGGTTGCGAGTAGTGCTCTTAGAATTTGTATTTTATTATCAATAAATGTATAATATTAACATACAAGGTAGTTAATTCACATGACTTGATGGTCTATAAATATAACTATAATTATATTTTGCTTTACTAAACCTTTTCATTGCAGAATTTTGCCGAATCAGCACTTCTCAACGTCTCTCATCGCTTTTACACAAAATTTTGTTTCGCTTTATACTATACATGAATTGATTGATGGAGCATTTCCGTCATTCGTTTACCTGTGGATTGACGTTACCTTCGGGTGGCGTCCTTTTTTTATGAGCACTCCCTTTTTAGGCTTCAATGACTTTATAAGAATTGCTAAGATTATTTCTCTGTGGAGGCTTCTATCATGATTTCTCTCCCCGCAAGGAGACTCGATATATTATGCTGGGTAAAATCGATACGCTGGTCTAACTGAGTAAAACTTCGTTGAAATGCGCCCCATTGTTTGGTATCTTCTGCATAATACATGGCTGTTTCCGGCCGTACTTGCAGTTGGAGCTGAAATGTAAGACCTCGGCGTACTGCTTCATACAGCCTGTTAGCCTCTTCCTGTAAGCCTAAATCCTTTGCCAGTCTATACGTTGCAGCCAGCCCCTCACTCCGGCAAGCAACTGGTGTCCCTTGCGGAGGAGTAATAGAAGCTGAGTAACCACCGTACCAAGTGCCATCTTTCTCTTTTGAAGTGAACTGCTTATTTAGCATAGCCTCTGCAATAAACAGCGCATGACGAACATACATTTCTTCTGGTCGGGCTCGATACAATTCATTCAGGGCATACAAAAACCAGTGATCATGAGCTATCGTGTCTACTGACTCATCTTTATCCCGACGCTGTATGATATAAGCGGCTGCCCGTTCAGCTACATTAAGCCAGCGCTCATTATTATCAAGCTGGTATAGACGGACCAACGCGAGTATGGCCTCACCTGGATAGTAATGGGATTCAAAGTTGATTACGTTACCAGTTGAATAGGTTTGCTTATGCACCACGAAACGTCCTCTAGCATCTTGAACATATTCTATATACTTTGCCAGGTCCTGCATGAGGGAAAGGTCAGCTTTATTTCCAGAGAGGTCAACATATTTTGCTAAAGCGATGATAGCTAAAGCGTTCCCTCCTAATTTCATAGTATCCTTTTCAACGACTACCCGAAAGACTTGATCATTTTCGTGATACGTTTTCATCTGGGCACGTAAGTAATTGAACGCCCTATCTGCTTCGTCCCATACCTCTTCATCACCTGTAAACTCATACGTTTCCAACATCGAATACGTTGTACCAGCATGGCGAAGAATATTGTATTTTGCTTCAACCTCTTGTTTATGCGGTAGATATGAATAAACAAACTTCCCTTTTTCATCAACGACTTGTTTAAAGTAATAATCGTTTGTATAACGAATGGCTTCTTCCAGATCAGCGGCGTCCACCTCCTTATAGAGCAGATGCCCATTTTCAATGGCCTTCACTTCGTTCTTATGTAAAGCAAAAGCTTGGGTGCGAAACGTATATAAAGGGAGTTTTTCCGCTTGACTTAACTGAAAAGCCAACTCCTTTTCATTCGCTAACAAACGTTGAGGAAGGGCAGCTAACACGTGCTCGATTTGCAGCTTTTTAGATTGAAGCATAGTATAAGCTGTCACTTCTTCTGGAAGGAAAGCTACATTCAGCTCGGAACCGATCGCAAGCCCTTCCTGCTGCTTTTGCAACAATAGCTCTCTTTCTTGTGGATTCATAACTCGAGCTTCCCGATCAACTGGCCTTACATAAGAAATGATGTCTATTTTGATTGTTTGTTCCGCTCTCTGGCTAATATCTCCACTGTTCACTTTGTCTATATATGAATTAGCACAAAGAGCTACCGCTTCACCCACCGTTGCAGCTTGTGCTTGTAGAACCTTGGCTCGTCCATTTGGCTGGGCAACGGACAAAAGAACAAACTGGTGTTTTCCCTGACCGCGTCCGTATTGGGCCAATGTCTGAAAAGGATCGGCGCCCACCCTTTTTCCTTTTCGTAGTGCTCTGTTTAAATGATATAGTGCTTTATCCAAAATGTTCCCTCCTACTTATCGCTGTCGTACCACTAGCGCTGCTAAAACTGGCCATAGCGCTTCAATTTTTAGATAAGTATTCAATATAGTGGTGTTAGTCCTTGCTCCAGGCCGACACTTTCACCACCGGCACAATCGCGACATCGGCTTGGTCTTCACTTCGTTTGCAACGCTAGTGATGTCATATTCTATATTTCCAATTTAATTACATGTAAAACGTGAGCCCTATAGAGGGATGAGAAGTAAACAAACGCCTAGCACTTCTAAATATAGTTAGAAGATTAACCAGTATGGAGATAGTCCTTCATGCTATTCTCAATTTAAGTGTGAATATACCGGCCATTACCACCACGCAAAAAAATATAAAAGAATTCATATTGCGAAAACCGTTGTCAGACGCCCCATAGCGAGATTTTCCGACAATAAATTATATATTTTTTTCGTCAAATAGGTTTAAGTAGATCATCTCCCGGGAACCGCAATGACTGAAAGCGATATTAACTATTTAAAAGGAGGCATATTTCATGTCAGCAACTACTGAGAGATTTAGCCTGAAGTCAATTATGATGGTGTTTGCAGCGTTCATGCTTACGCTTGGGCTTACATTCGCCAACGCGTCAATGGCCTTTGGAGCGGAAGACGACGACGATGACAATGGTGACGATGATGATAACGGAGTAGAGCTAGACGATGATGATGACGATAACGGCCTCGACGATGACAATGGTATTGAAGAAGACGATGCAGATGAAGACGCAGATGACGATAACGGAATTGAAGAAGACGACGCTGACGAAGATGCAGACGATGAAGATGGTTTAGAAGATGAAGACGAAGATGAAGACGGTGTAACTGACGACGATGAGGACGAAGATGAAGAAGAAGGCGATGAGCTGCCAGACACAGCTACCACATTGCCAATGACTCTTATGCTTGGTCTTGCAATCGCAGGTGCCGGAGCATATATGCTTCTTAACCGCCGTCAAGCAGAACAATAAGGTCTGAAGAAGTTAAAAGATCCGCTCGGCTTGGCCGAGCGGATCTTTTATGTTATATTTTGTGTTTATATAATACTGCGGTAACACTGTCGAAAATCGTCCGTACCGAGACATTATGCGTTTGGGCCAGACGTTTCATATCTTCATATTCAGGGCTTTGTTGGTAAATTACCCCATCTTCACTTCCTATTTTTACACGGATGTTTCCATAAGGAGTTTGCACTTCTTCATACGTGCGATCTAAAATTCTGCGATGTTTTTTTGATTTTCGAATACCAAACGTTGTCGTCTCTTGAAATAAAACAGTTTCAATTTCATATACGCGAGACGGAGGGGTTAAAACTGTCAGCAGTGTTCCCGGTCGATTTTTTTTCATATAGATCGGGGAATAGTATGCATCTAAAACGCCCAAGGCTAAAAGACGTTCCATTACGTACCCTAATTCCTCTCCTGATATATCATCAAAATGACATTCCAGCACTTCTATTTCTTCGGTTCCTGGTTGACTCTCACTTGATAAAATCAAGGCCCGCAGTATATTAGGATGGTTTTCAAACTCTTTCTTTCCTGCCCCGTAACCAACCCTCTCAAGTGTTAAAGCTGGTATGGCCCCATACTGTTCAGCTAATACCTTGGCAAATGCTGCTCCGGTTGGTGTCGTTACTTCTGTAGTAACTTCTAGTGGAGAAATAGGAATCCCCTTTAATAATTCCAAGGTTGCTGGAGCCGGAACAGGATATAAACCATGGTCAATCTGAATCTTGCCTGAACCAGTCGGGATAGCTGAACAAATGATATGTTCGATATTAAGTGACTCAAGTGCTAAAGCCACCCCAATTACATCAATAATAGAATCCAGCGCTCCTACTTCATG
Source organism: Salsuginibacillus kocurii DSM 18087 (assembly GCF_000377705.1). GTDB lineage: Bacteria > Bacillota > Bacilli > Bacillales > Marinococcaceae > Salsuginibacillus > Salsuginibacillus kocurii. Next base: position 799,625 of record NZ_KB898623.1, read on the forward strand.
AAAGTGAACCTCTTCGGGTGAAATGCCGTGGATTTTCCCTTCTGCTTCCGCGATTGCTGCAAAAACTGCTTCACTTCTTTCTTTTACCCGCTCTGGAAGTGAGCTTGCACTGATCATGTGTAAGATGTCAGCAGCATGACGATGATGGTGGTGTCTCCATGCGTTATGTTCTTTTTTTCTTGCTTCGTGTTTCTCTTCTTTTATATCTACGTCAAGCTGCTTTGCTGAGATTCCTGTCTTTATAGTGCTAGAAACATGCAGGGAAAACCACTCTAACGGTAATTGTTCAAGGTGTGAAGTAATATATTCCAAGTCTGCTCCTGCATCAATTAAAGCTCCTAATGTCATATCCCCTGAAATTCCATATGTAGCGTCCAAATAAAGCGTGTTCATGGGACGGATTCTCCTTCCGAGCATCAGCCATTATACTAGTTTTCAAACGTTCAAACCCTATATCATATAATGCTTGCTCTTCTACATTAAAAAGCATACCATTTGATTTTTAACTTGGTTGGATTTCCTCTTTTAAGGAAAGGTACTGACGCTGTAGATCTTTTAGCGCAGCAATTAAAGCATTGGTAGCCTTTCCACGATAATGGTGTTCAATTAACGAAGCAGCTTCTTCTACCCCTTCTTTAATACTAATTCCTTTTAAAATATCATTAATCATTTGACGACCATGGTCTGTTGCTAAGGTACAAGACGCTTCAATGATCACCCCATACCGTTTATCTACTTCTGCCGTAATAGTTAATGAATTGAAAATGCTTTGGGCTGCCATTCCTTGTGGAAGACGGGCATGACCTGCAATAAAACATGTATGGTGTATCGACATGAAAACTCATCCCCTTTTAATTTTATATCACGCCGCAGCAACGTCAACGAACAAGTATGGTGAATGCTTGCTCCAACGTTGGTTTTGCTTCTTTCTAAAGAAATAAAACCCATACAATAAGAGGTAACGTTACAACTGATATAAGAGTGGTACATACGATAGCTTGAGTAGCAAACATCCCTGCTTTTTGATGTTGCTCAAAAATAATAGAAGCTGCCGCCACGGTAGGCATTGCTGTTTGAAGAACGAGCACGTTTCTAAGCAGTGGATCAGTAACAAGAAAATACAGGCCACTATAAACAATCATTGGTAACAGAAGTAATTTGATGGTAACAATGCTACCTATTTCAAAAAACGAAAGAGGCAGCTTGCCTAACCGAAACATTGGCGGAATGTGCATGCCAATAAACATCATGGCAAGCGGGGTGGCTAACAGAGCCACGTATTCGACAATATCAACAATAAGTACGGGTGCTTCGAAATTAAAAAGCATCCACATGAGGCCAATAACAATAGCAGCGAACGGAGGGGAAACGAGAGCAGCTCGAAAAGCCCCCTGCCAATCGGTGGTCTGTGCTAATAGAAGAGGAGCCACTGTCCAGAGCACAATATCAAGACTAATATCTACAACAGCAGCGTAGACCGCACCTTCTGGACCAAAAACTACAAAACATAGTGGTATGCCAATAAATCCAGTATTGCCAAGTGTTGAAAGAAGCGCTATTTTTTTAGTTTCGGCAGAGAACACACTTTTTCCTATAAGAAAAAGTAGACAAATTCCGACCAAACAAATTGTAATCATTAAGCTCATTAGGAGAAAAAGGTTAAAAAGGGGAATCGTATTTTCACTAGAAATGAAGCTATATAAAATTAATCCAGGCATAGCAATGGTTATCAATATCTCAGCAATGATGGTACCTTGCTTTGGATGAAAGCTAGATTTGATCGAAATGATAGCACCCAAGCCCATCAACGCAAACATGGCGAACACATTAAAAAACGTTTCTTGTAATCCCAAGAATGGGAAGGGAGCTTAAATCGCTCCCTGCTCCTTTAAAGCTTCAATGTCTTCGTCGCTAATCCCATATTCTCTCAACACTGTTTCGGTATGTTCACCTAGTAAAGGCGGATGCTCTTCCATTTCAAGTGTCGTGTTTGCAAAACGGATTGGATTTCGAACAGTTTCCACTTCCCCTAAGGTAGGATGGGTTGTTTTTTGCGACATTTCTCTAGCCTTAACTTGAGGATGGTCAAACACTTGCTCTATGTTATTGACCGGCCCACAAGGAATGTAGCAAGAAGAAAGAAGCTGTTCCCATTCATCGGCCCCTTTTTTCACAAATTCATTTTCTAATTCTTGCCGCAGCTCGCTTCGATGTTCAATTCGATTCGCATTCGTGATGAATTTTGGATCCTTTTTTAAATCTTCTCTCTCCATCACTTCAACTAATTTATAAAACAAGCGATCATTACCTGCGGCAACCATAATCGGTTTATCCTTACATTTAAATGTTTCATAAGGGGTGATGTTCCCATGAGAATTCCCCATTCTTTCAGCTACTTCTCCTTTAAGCAGATAACTGCTTGCGATATTCCCCAACGAGCTAACCTGTACGTCCAGCAAGGATAAATCAATGTGCTCTCCTTCCCCGGATTGGTCTCGTTTTCGAAGTGCTGCCAATACACTAATTGCCACATAATGAGAGGTCATAATATCTACAACCGGTGTGCCAACTCTAGTCGCCTCCCCATCTGGTTGACCTGTAATATCCATAAGTCCACCAACAGCTTGGATGACTGGATCATAGCCTGGTAATTCCTTATATGGGCCGGTCTGACCATAGCCAGTGATAGAACATAAAATGACGTCCGGTTTTAGTTCTTTTAACGTTTCATAACCCAATCCGAGGCGGTCTAATGTTCCTGTTTTGAAATTTTCGATGATTACATCTGCATCCTTCACCATTTTTTTGAATACTTGTTGTCCTTCTTTATTTTTTAAATTCATAGTGATAGATTTTTTGTTTCGATTAGCCGAAATATAATAGGTGCTCTCTTCTTCGATAAACGGATACCAATAACGAATGTCATCTAAACCTTCAGGTGCTTCGACTCGAATCACTTCAGCCCCCAGATCAGCCAATTGCATAGAGCCCAATGGTCCAGCAAGCACACGCGATAAATCAAGAATTTTAATCCCTTCTAACGGTTTATTCATATGTGGCACACTCCTAGTTTTAGTCTACAGTGCTTTGACCAGTCCACCATCAACCACGAAGGTTTGCCCAGTTACATAGGTGTTGGCCCCTGAACCTAAAAACACAGCTTGCTTTGCGAATTCTTCTGGTTGGCCGTAACGCCCAATAGGTATAGCTTTCTCTGTATCCGCACGTACTTGTTCATACGTCTTCCCTACTTTTTCAGCCCGTGTTTCATCAAGTTCAGCTACGCGATCTGTCCCAATTCGCCCTGGCCCGATTGTATTAATTAAAATGTTGTCTGGAGCCAGCTCTTGTGACAAGCTTTTCGCTAAGCCGACAATTCCAGCTCGAAACGTATTCGATAAGATTAAGTTATCTAGGGTTTGTTTAATTGAAGATGAAGCAAAATTAATAATACGTCCTTCTTTTTGATCTTGCATATGAGGCAAGACTTCTCTAATTAAACGTATGAAGCTCAGCAGATTTAGCTCAAAAGCTTTCTGCCATGCTTCGTCGTCAAATTTTTCAAAAGTGCCTGCTGGAGGCCCGCCGGCATTATTAACTAAAACATCCACTGTGCCGTATTCATCAACTGCTTTTTGAACCAGGGTTTTAATTGAACTGTGGTCGGTAATGTCACACACCTGATAATTGACTTGCTGGTTGCCCGTTTCTTGTCGTATTTCATCCACTGCCTTTTTTAATTCCTCTTCATTCCGACTGGAAAGAAGCACTCTCGCCCCTTCCTGAGCATACTCTTTCGCTGTTGCTTTTCCTAACCCTTTACTTGCTGCGGTAACAATGACTGATTTATTGCTTAATTTTAAATCCATTAATGTTGTCCTCCTTCTTTTTCTAAAAAGTAGTTATATCTATTGTTTCAAATCTCTTACGTTATTACGAAGTGGAGTGAATCCATCAATGTGACACTCAACAACATCTCCGTCTTGAATATGAATCGCACCAGGTGTCCCTGTAGAGATAATGTCGCCTGGCTTTAACGTCATGACATTTGAGTGAAACGATACTAGATTCCATGGCGTAAAGGTCATATTCGAGACTACATTTTTTCGATGAAGCTCCCCGTTTATTCGTGTCGAAACATTCAAATCATGAACGTCGTTCACTTCATCTGTTGTTACAAGTTCCGGACCAAAGCTGAAAAATGTATCAAAACTCTTTGAACGAGTTAAATAACGTGGATTTTTTTCTAAAATATCTTCAGCCGTCATATCAATGATCGTTGTATAGCCTGCGACATAATGAATGGCTTCTTCTTCGGAAACGTTTTTACATTCCTTTCCAATAACAATTCCCAATTCTGCTTCTGCAGTCGTGCGCTCGGATTGGTGAGGTATTTCAATCGTGTCGTTCGGCCCTATGATCGTAGTTGTTGGCTTCATGAAACTTGCCGGCTCTGTGCTAGGTGCTTTTTCACTTAAATCGGAGGCATGATCCACATAATTAAGCCCAATCCCCCATATCTTCCCAGGATTTCGATAAAGCGGCTCGTAGTCATTGGCTTCTATAAAGCCTGCTTCCTGTAAATTGTTCGAATTATCCCCTACCCAATTACGCAATTCTTCGACCCTTTCAGCTGTAATTAAATCGATGATTGTTATGGGAAATTCGGTATGAAACGTTTGATTAATAGATTCAACCTTTACTACTCCCTCACTTGTGACAACGACTGCTTTTTCTTGCCCCTGGTCTTTAACTGTCGCTATTCTCATTTTTATTCTCTCCTTTTTTTAAATGAGTGAATTTCATAATTTAAAATAAGTTTTTAAAATCCGAATAATGAATGTGACCTTCACTTCAGACGGACGCTTTCCCGAGGGTTTGTCTTCAGCTAACTTTGTCGAAGGCAAAACCCCCGAAAAAGTGGATCTTCAGACTACTCTTTCTCCTCTGGGAGTCGCCACCTTACGTTTCAATAACTTTTGAAAATTCTATATATTAAATAAATATAAATAGATATCATTCGTTTTATTGCTCATAAAACGTCATGATGAAATTGATTCAAATAAGATCTACTACGAGTCTTGCCCTGACCTCCCTATCTACAGTGAGAGGCGGACAACTCTGGTTTATAGAATCTTGAGCTAAAACTTACACGTTTACTTGATTAATAATGTGGGCGGTTTCTTTTCCAGCTAAATAACTCTCTGTATTGGTAAAGGCCGTATTTAATACTTTCTTCAATGTATCTTTCGTCCCTGCACCGATATGGGAAGTGGCAATGACTTGGTCCATTGATAGAAGCGGATTATTTTTATTTACTGGCTCTCCTTCCCATACATCTATAGCAGCACCAGCAATTTCTTTGGTAGCGAGTGCCTTGGCAAGTGCCGCCTCATCTACTATTCCTCCACGTGCTACATTGATAAGAATGGTATTTGGTTTCATCGTCATAAATTCACCCATGCTTAGCAAATGTTTCGTTTCCGGTAAAAGCGGCACATGCAAACTTAAAATGTCTGCTTCAGCAATGAGTTCTTGAAATGGTTTATACACAAGACCCAACCGTTCTTCTTCTTCAACCGGGAGACGGAATTTATCATAATAGAAAACGGTGGTGCCAAATGCTTGAGACCGCTTCGCTGTTTCCTTCCCGATATTGCCCAGCCCAATTAATCCATGAATTTTTCCTGCCATTTCATAGGATTCAAGCCGCACGTCCCACATCGGCCAATCGCCTTGCACTGTATGCTCATGTACATATAGTAAATTGCGATAAAGGGCTAGCGTTAGAAGAATCGTTAATTCGGCCACTCCCGTTGCGTTCATTCCAGGCGTATTAGCTACTGGTACCCCTTTTCTGTTTGCCGCCTCTACGTCTATGTTGTCAATCCCTACACCTGTTTTTTGAATGAATTTCAGGTTTTCAGCTTGGTTAATGGTGTGCTCATCTACTACTTCTGTCGCGACTACAATAGCGTCTACTTTTTTTAATACTTCGTCATACTCTTTATCTTTCAGTTCTTTGGCAAATGAAAGTGTTAAAGAACTCGGTGCAGTTTCCAGCATTAAATCTTTAAACGCAGGAAACACATCGTCAACGTACATAATATGGTATGCCAAGGCGCTCTCCTGCCTTTCCTTCTATAAATTCTAAGGAACACGAGTAATGCAGAATAATTCATCATGGCCAAGAATTTCAGCTTTAACTCCTTTTCCCGAGGCAACTTCTATAATTTCTTGATAGATTTCTTCACCTAATTGTTCTAACGATGCTTCTCCATCAATCACTCGACCAACATTAATATCAATATTTTCTTTCATACGCTGATACGTCTTGGAATTACCTGTGATTTTCAATACTGGTACCCCTGGAAACCCAGTGGGCGTTCCCCTTCCAGTTGGAAAGACAATAAGTTGAGCTCCGGCAGCAACTTGCCCAGTTGCTGTTTCTCCGTCATGACCGGGTGAATCTAACAAATGTAGCCCCTTTTGCTGCAGCTGTTCTCCGTATTTCACCACACCGGAAAAAGGCGCATTTCCAGACTTCTTCATGCTGCCCAGCGATTTTTCTACGACACTAGAGAGACCGCCATCATAATTTCCTGTTGAGATTAAATGATTGCGCGCTTGGTTGGAAGATTCAGCTGTTTGTCGCTCCAACCGCTGTTCTGTGTCTTCAATTGTACGCTTGATTTCAGCAGCGACATGATCATCGACTGCCCGCCTTGCCAAAATATCCTCGGTGCCTAACAATTCAGTAATTTCACTCAAAATAGCCGAGCCACCTTGTTCGACGATTTTATCGGAGGCAAGCCCAAGAGCTGGGTTAGCTACTAATCCAGAGGTGACATCAGAACCTCCACAATTTAAGGCGATTGTTAATTCACTGACCGGAATCTCTTCGCGCTGTTGTCTAGAAGCAACTTGCTGCATTTCTCGCGCTTTCTTTATTCCTTCCTGAATCGCTTGCAGAGAGTCTCCTTCTTGTTGAATAATAACCGTTTCAAGCATTTTGCCGGTCGGTTTGATACCTGCAGCCAATTCTTGGGGAGAGAAACGTTCACAACCAAGCCCTACAACTACCACACCTGCATAGTTCGGGTTTTTACCAATTTGAATCAGTGTTTTTGCAGTCGTTTCAAGGTCTTCTCCTACTTGAGAACAACCTACTGGATGTCTGAAATAGACAGAGCCTGGGACTTGGTAAGCGATTCGTTCAGCCACTTTCCCGGAACAAAAGACAGAGGGAATGATGGCAATTTCATTACGTATACCGACCTGACCATTTTCTCTACGGTAACCCATGAAGGTCTCTGTCATGCTCTCATGCCCCTTTCACAATACATGTTGTGATTATGAATCCAACTGCCTTTTTGCACTGGCACGGACATGCGGCCAATGATTTCCCCGTACTTTAAGACGGGGGCATCCTTTTCCAAGTCCGTTAACGCAATTTTATGGCCAAAATTAATGCGTTCTAGCACACGAATGATTTCTTCCTCCTTACCTTTGCGCACAAGACAGTTTTCTCCTTCATTAATCTGCGTCAGAGCTACACTCACATTATCTTTTTCATCAATGAGGAGTGCTGATTTCTTTTCATTGTTAACGGCTACATTTAAATGTTCACTCATTGTTTTCGCCTCCAATTTAAACGTCCTAATGAGCTGTTTGCAGCAATCTCGTTTCTACCTCTCCATTAGAAGTAAAGGTTAAAGATTTTCGCTCCCCGATTGTATAAGTGACCCCCTCTTCCTCCATCTCCTCTATCACAGCAGGGCTTACGAGCAAACGGTCCAGGTGAAGGGTATTTGGTATTTGGATCAATTTCAGGGTAGATTGGTTTTCCTCTGGTCCCAAGCTTCGAATAGCTGTTTCTATTGCTTCTTTTTCTGTTTCATAAATAAATGGAAGCATCGCTCTGCGTAGATACGTACTTGTTAGTGCATTCGTATACGTCACGTGACGGTCCATTTGGTCGGCAAGTCGTTGCGTAATAAAATCACCAAGTCCCACTCCTTGGGCGTTCCCAAACGATTCAGGTGATAAATCCAGTGTTACAATTCGCGTGATTTCAGGGAGGGGCGGTTCAGGTACACCATCAATCCGCCATCTGCCAATAATGTTTGGGTCCATGCCTGTGCCACTGTAGTTTTTTCCCATCTCTTCAACGACTAAGATATCCATCGTGTCTATTGGCAGACGAGGCATCATTTCCTTGGATGCGTTTAATAATTCAGCTTCTTCTTCAAACCAGTGGTCGCGGGATACTGCTTTAATCTGCGCCGTTTTATCAAAAGCGTTTTCAACAATTCCAATACCCATAAGCGGGGGCGCTTTTTTTAAGCAGGTTTTACAGACATCTATTATATTTTCTGCCATTTTTAATGAACCATGGCTATGCACGAAGGTGGCTCCGCGGATCTTTCCGAGGCCAATTGTGACCATCTTGCTCAAGCCGCTCTCTACCTTTCCGCGAAATGCTGTATGAGCCTTCACTCGATTCACCACAATGATTCCTTCTGCCTGAAACGCATGCTTATCCATATAAGCCGGAACGCCATTTTCGGTGTAGCCGATTAATTCAACCTCCATAGAAGAACGAATCTCTGCGCCCATTGTGTTTTCTGTAACACCTAGATGATCTAGCACTTCTAGCTGCCCTTCTGCTGTTGCTCCGCCATGGCTGCCCATGGCCGGGACTAGGAAAGGTTTATAACCTGCTCCTTGCACAGTTTGAACGGTTTCTTTTAACAGTTCAGCAATAGCATGGATGCCTCTGCTTCCGGCTGTGATTGCAATTTCACTTCCAGCGGGCAGTTGATTTTGTTCGAGCTGTTTCTTTACTTCCTCTCGTATTGCTGCTTTTTTATCTGGTAATGCTTCTTCAGGAAAGTTTTGATAGATCTCGATTAACTCCATTTTCCTTTCACCTCCTTGAAAGAGTCTTCAAGCATTTCGTAACACTTGCTTGTGGAGCCGTTAATATATCGGTGTTTGGAAGGTGCAGCTGGTCAGCGACATGAGCCATGCTGTACTGAGATAAGACGATGGCTTCATGATCTTCTGCAAGTTCTTGCATCAGATCTTTAATCTTACGGTCATGACGTGCTGGCTCTCCTTTCTGTAAAGCAGTCATAGCTGTGGTGTCTATTTTGACTGTTACTTCTATGGATGGTGCTATTGCTTGTAAGTAAGACAACAAAGGAGGAGGTGTTTCTTCAACCGTAGCAATTAAGCCAATTTTTATATATCTGGACGCTTCATCCATTACACCTTCATCCGAGCGAAATACTGGAGCATTGACGAACGGTTGAATATCGTCTCTTACCCCATTAAAGGCTGAACACGTCATTTGTACAGCTTGCACATCAAGTGCATCAGCCTGTGTACAAAAAGATGCTAATCTTGATCGTATGAGAGGGGTGATTTGTTTCTCTTCCCTTAACAGCTGCAATAAACTGGTATCCATCATGTGAATCAGCTCAATTGATGGATCGGTTGTTAAAAATGCGCGGTCGATTGGAGCAAGAGAGGATTTAAGTGCATGGATACAGGCAATTCTCATTCTAGGCTTCTCCTTCTTTTAAAGAGTAAGAGCATTTATTCCAAAGATAAGAAACGATAATATTACGCTCGCAAGTAACACATAAGGAGCATTCCACATCCCTATTTTTATTGGCGAACGACTAAGTAAATTTCCTAAGGTTAAGTTAAGTGCAGCAACGGGCGAAACCGCGGTCGAAAGCGACCATCCTGCTATTAAAGCCAACCCTAACGCTTCAATACTAATCGCTAAATCAGTTAATGAGATACTCGCCCCAATAAGGGAAACGGTTAATATTTGGTGAATTCCTACCACCCCTAGAACCACAATAACTAGGATCGTAATGAAAATGACTAAAAAAGGTGACAAGCTATTTAAATATGTGAAAAAATCAGAAATCATGATTGAAACGTCTGTCATTTGAACCATTTGCGCAAAAAAGGCAGCAGCAATAAAGAGAATAGCTTCATTATGAATACGAGGTAATATATCGTCTTTATAGTGACCAAGTGATTGGACAAACTCTTTCGTTCTTTTAATCAGCACAGCCCATAGCAGCGGATAAATGAAGGCAATCACACTAATTAAAATAATTAGGTTAATGTCAAACATTCGCTCAAATATAAAAATCGAGGCAAACATACCAACAAAAACGATGAGTAGTTCAATCGCCTTCTTCCAAGAAGACGCTCCTTTGTCCTGTGGCTCTTTAGTCACCGCTGCTTCTACCTGAGGTAGTGGAATCTTGGCTTCTTTTGAAACTAATAGAATCGCTACTAACGTTCCACTTATCATTAGCAACAGGCCCCAGAAAATAAAGGGGAAGATAGGTAAATTAAGCATATTAAGTACGATTGCGACACCTGCAAAATAAGGAGACCAACACATAGCCAGTGAAAATCCTTGTGATATGGCGCGCGTGTAGAATTTCGGATCTCTTTGAATGTCTTCCTTAAATAATTCAAACGAAATCCGAACAGAACCTAAGTTCATAAAGGTTGAAAGTGAACTCGTTAAAATCACGATATTAGAGAAAATTTTAAATGGCGTTTTCAAAAAGCGATGAACTAACCGAGACACATACTCTACATATCCACCATTTTGGAGGGGATAAGCAAAAAGAGGTACTGAAACAAATAGTGCCACCAAAGGAAGGTTTTCAATCAGTCCAGCTTGCCAATAGGAAACGCTTAAATTTTGAGTGAAAAATACAAGATGCCCTACGCTAAACAAAGCAATGGTCATGATCTTTGGAAAAAAGGCCATAAATGGTAATGAATAGAGGATCAGTATGACTGTTAACCCTACGAGCAGCTTATCAAGCGGCAGATTCATCACCGTTGATAGAATAAAAAGGACAGCCAATCCAAATAGCATCAACCCTCGTGAAATTGAGACCCGTTTTTCCCATTCTCCAGCTAAATTCAAGATGCTTCCCCTCTTTTATTCCACTTTAGAAACACAGAATTTCTAAAGGATTAGAGTTTCAGAAAAATCATTGTTCGCTAGTAGGAACTTAGGAAAGTGTTAAACCAAGTAGTGACCAATACGGCAATACTACAACGAGAACAAGCAGCAAATACGCTACTGTCATAAAAAGCCCTAATTTGAAAATATCAAACGTAGTTAAGCCGCTGTTGTTATAAACCATTACTAGCGGTGTAGACTGCGCTGGATAAAATTTGATCCCATCTACTATCATTGGAACAAGCAGGACAAGCGCATACTCATTCAGTTGGTACGTATCAGCTAATGACATAGCAATCGGCACAAGTAAAGTTATACTTACCGTAATGTTTGGGATGAGCATATTTAATAGACCTAAGAAAAGTAAAATACTACCTACCACCAGCAGCAGCGAATGTTCTTGAGATACAAGTTGAGTAAACTTAAATGTTAAGGAAGCTAATATCTCGTATTGTTCTAATACATTAATAAGAGAGAGCATGCTTCCAATAATCAAGATGTTCTTCCCAAGACTTGTAGCAAGTAAGGCCTTCCAGTTTACTGCTTTTGTAAATACTGTCAGAAACCCAAATGCCACCAGCAGAGGAACAGCAGGATCCAGACCATGAATACCATCTGTTACCCAAAGCAGTACTGTACAAGTTATGATACCAATGATCCAATAATCCTCTTTTACAAATTCCGGTTTCTCCGTTAACTGTTCTTTCTCCAGAGCTGTAACTTGTTGCACCGTTGCTCGTGCTTTATACATGAGAAGAAGGTAGCTCAACCCACATAGTAAAAAGATATAATACGGAACGGCCATCCAAATAAACCATTGCAGCCAACTTACATCTCTTAAATAACCTGCTGTAATAATGGAAGTAAGCCCACCAGTTAAAATGGCAGAGGAAGCTAAAGGATTTAATACCCCCAAAGCAAGATAAGCGCGTTTCGTTTCTTCTTTTAAATCATAAAACTCAAGAAAAGAACGCACGAGCGGATATAAAGTTGCGTTTCTTGTAATAGCTGATGGCAGTATTATTGACAACGGAAGAAATGAAAGTGTGAGTACTGCCGGTAAAGGCCATTTTTTTTTACCATAAAGTATTTAAATAAACGGAGGAGTCCACTACCAATCGTTGAATGAGCTACAGCCAAGCCGAGCGCAGTGGCACCAATTAAAAATAGAATGACGGACGAACCAAAGCCTTCTACTACGAGATAGCTGTTTTCTTTAGGTAAATGAACAACTAATGAAATAATAATAAACAATGAGGTATAAACGGGTGAAACAAACTCTACAGCAAAAAAGCATATGCCTGTAACGGCAAGTAATAAAATGGTCCATTCAAGCGGTAGAAACCATCCAAAACTATTGATTACAGCAGCAAGGGAAATGAAAAGGATGAACCTCCTCCACATAATTAAGACTTCTTGTTAGTCGCTTGATCTACTAAAAAGTCAAAATCACAACCCTTATCAGCTTGGAGAACATGCTCTTGATATAACTTTGTGTAGCCTCTTGCTGCTTTTGTTTGAGTTGGTTCTTTCCAGCTTTTCTTGCGGTCGTTCAATTCCTCTTCAGAAATGAGCAATTCAAGCTTTCGTTCGTTTACGTCCAAACTTATGCCATCACCGTTTTGCACAAGGGCAAGTGGTCCGCCAATCGCCGCTTCTGGAGCTACATGTAACACCACAGTGCCAAATGCTGTCCCACTCATTCTGCAATCAGAAATACGTACCATGTCACGCACACCTTGTTCTAACAACTTTTTTGGGAGTGGAAGCATCCCAGCCTCAGGCATGCCTGGAGCACCGACAGGACCAGTATTCTTTAAAACTAATACATCCTCTGCTGTTACATCTAAATCAGGGTCGTTGATTTTAGCTTGCATATCTTCCGTAGATTCAAAGACTACAGCTCTTCCTTCATGTTTGAGCAACTCTTCAGAAGCTGCTTTCGGTTTAATCACTGCCCCATCAGGAGCCAAGTTACCTTTCAAAACCGCCAGCCCCTCACCTGCATGAAGCGGGTCGTCAACAGGCCGAATAATATGGCGATATACGGGGGAGATGTTTACTTCTTTTAAATTTTCGCTGTGAGTTGCCCCCGTTACCGTTATTTCATTTACATGAAAATAGTCCGCTAGTTCTTTCATTACTGCTTTAGCTCCACCCGCTCGGTAAAACTCCTGCATTTGATATTCGCCGGCAGGGCGTAAATTAGCGATAAATGGAGTTTCTTTTCCAATTTCATCAAAAGTCTCAAGCGAGAGCGGAATCCCTAACCTGCCTGCAATAGCGATCAAATGTACGACTGCATTGGTTGACCCACCTACTGCCATCAACATCTTCACTGCATTTTCGATTGCTTTCTCCGTCATAATCTTGGAAGGGGTAAGATCTTGTTCGACAAGAGACACAATCTGTTTTCCCACTGCCTGAGCCTCAGCCAGTTTACGATTGTCTGTAGCCGGGATAGCCGCTCCACCAGGGAGCATCATGCCCAGGGCTTCAGAAGCAACAGCCATCGTGCTCGCACTTCCCATAACCATGCAATGGCCGGCAGTAGGAGCAAGGGACTGGTTAATTTCTTCTAATTCCTCCTCATTGATTGTGCCGCTGCGATATTCCTGCCAAAAATGTCTGCAATCTGAACAAGCACCCAGTGTCCGCCCTTCGTATTCCCCGTTTTCCATCGGACCTCCGGTAATCATAATGGCAGGGATATCCGCACTTGCAGCTCCCATCAATTGGGCAGGAGTCATTTTGTCACAGCCGCCAATTAAGACAACCCCGTCTAACGGCTGGGCCCGCACCATCTCTTCAGTATCCATAGCTGCTAAATTTCGATACAACATGGTTGTAGGGCTTGTGAAGCTCTCTCCAAGCGAAATGGTAGGGAACTCAAGTGGGATGCCTCCACTCATCAATACGCCTCTTTTGATCGAATCAACAATACGGTCAAAATGAGTATGACACCGATTCACTTCACTTTGCGTGTTACAAATGCCAATCACCGGCTTCTCCCAGTCTGATGCCTCGTGACCCATATGGCGGGCAAATGCCTTTCTCAAAAAATGACTGAAACCTTCATCACCATATGAAGCAACTTGTTTTCTCATTTTATTCATGGAACTCCTCCCCACTTTGAAACGTAGTAAATACTACTTCACCTTCAGTAACAACCGTCCCATCTTTCTTTACCACGTTTACTTGATAGGTTAATGGAAGTGCTTTCTCTAGTTTCTTCCATTGAATAGTTAATGCTTCGTTTAAGTACACCTTTGCTAAAAATTTCGTCTGAAATGATTGGATAAAGTATCCACTTTTTAAAAGCGAAAGAAAAGGACGATACATATATCCCATCGTCAAAAGGCCATGAACAATAACTCCAGGAAGACCATGTGCTTTAGCGGTTTCTGGATCAATATGAATCTTGTTTAAATCACCTGAGGCATATGCATACTCTCGCACTTGCTCCATTGAAAATGGTTCAATCATATAGCTGCCTTCTGCTGGAATGAGCTGTTCTGTCATTGGACCCCCCCTCTAGCTGCTACATGTTCTGGAACGATTAATGTCCGCTTTGAAATAAAACGAGGCTCTTTGTTTTCATCTAACCCTCTCTGTTCCACATACAAAAACGTCATGTTCCCGCTTTTTCCTGTTTTTCGTTTCACATCTGTCAGCTGTTGATAACATGTTAGTACGTCGCCAATGCGAAGCGGCGCATCGTATTGATAACTTTGTTCCGCATGGATTAAGCCTGAACTTGGCCACTTCATACGAGGAACCTCACCATAATTAAATGTACGCGGAAAAGTAGGGAGTTGACGTAATATATGATGTTCGTTTCGGTCGCCTTGTAAGCCTAAAGCTTGAGCAAAAGCCACTACCTTTTCTGCTTCGATAACATTTACAGTGGGGGTTGAGGAAAGGCCAATAAAATCTTCCCACTTCATCTCATCACACCTTGATCACTGACTTTTTCTCGCTCAAAACAATCTATCTTCTGTTCTCTTAAGACCAAGCCGGCTATACTTTGGATTTTTTATGATCTTTCATACTAGAAATCAAACTGCTTTTATTTCGTTCAATGTGGAATTCGGTAACCGTTTTAATCACGTTCATGTTTCCTGCCTTTAAGGCCTCAAAAATTTGCCGGTGTTCTTGTTTCGCTTTCTCATGATGATCTTTTAAAAGCATAGGACTGGCAATCGGCAAGAAACCGGTCCAGAGGAGCTCCAGGTTTTGCTTTACTCTTCGCCACGGGCATTTTTCAATCATTTTCTTATGATAGGCTTTATTCAGTTTTGAGTAATAGTCTATGTTGTCATCAACTAATTGTACGTTTTCCATTTCTTCTAAAATATCTCCAAGTTCCAAGAAATCATTTTGAGTAAAAAAGGGATAGGCTTTTTCCACCGCTAACGTTTCGTGCATCGAACGCAAGGTGTAAATTTCTTCAATGTCGTCGATCGTGATAGGATAAGCCACTGCTCCTTTGCGTGGTTCATTCTTCACTAAGCCTTCTAATTCCAAACGCTTTAAGGCTTCTCGGATCGGCATCCGGCTAACCCCTAGCTGGTTGGCCACACTTTCTTGGACAATACGCTCTCCCCGCTCATAGTCTCCAAGTAAAATTGATTTGCGAATTGAATCTGCGACATGATCTTCAATGGTTCGTTTATCTTCTTCCGATAAAGGCTCATATCTCATCTTCCTCCC
The DNA here is from genome assembly GCF_000377705.1 of Salsuginibacillus kocurii DSM 18087. Classification (GTDB taxonomy): domain Bacteria; phylum Bacillota; class Bacilli; order Bacillales; family Marinococcaceae; genus Salsuginibacillus; species Salsuginibacillus kocurii. The sequence goes on from NZ_KB898623.1 coordinate 815,352, forward strand.
TCCTTAGTCAATCCTGTATAAACTGGACTAGGGCTACATAGATTCTGTAGCCCACGGTCTTTAAACACGTTAATCAAGTAGACCTTGTTCTTCATAATACTCTTCTGCTCCAGGATGTAGAGGGATGTCTCCAGCACCTTCTTGGAAGTTTTCTACCTCAAATTGTTCAAATGTTTCATGCTGGCCGTGCAGGTCCTCGATGTTTTCCCACAAGGATTCGACGAGATCATACGCTACATCATCAGGCAGAGAAGCATCCGCTACTAGGAAATTCTGCAGGGCGGTTGTATGCACATCTTCTTCTTGCCCTTCATAAGAACCTGCTGGAATCGTTTCTTCGATATAAAAGTCGTATTCTCCGACCATTGCATCGATCTGTTCATCATCAATGCTCGTTAAAACTCCATCAGCCGTGCTTATCATTTCACTAACGGCTGAAGTAGGAATACCGGCATTAATATTAGCTCCATCTACCTGATTGTTCCGCATGAGATCAGTTGCTTCGGGGAAATCGCCAAAATGCGTTTCCATATCATCAAATGTTAAATCATATGCATCTAAAATTTGTTGGGAAGCAATTTCTGTACCGCTCCCTGTTGCCCCAGGCGCAAAATCCTGTCCTTCTAAGTCAGCAATTGAGTCTAGGTCTGCCCCTTCACGTAAAACGACATGGTTGTAATTTGGATAAATCCCTCCCAAAATACGAACGTCTTCATATGCTTCACCTTCAAACCCTGCTTCTCCGTTATAAGCTTCTTCCAATATATTACCCATAACAAAGCCAACATCAGCTTCACCATCTGACATAAAGATCATATTTTGAACACTTCCATTTGATGATTGGGAAGAGGATGAAACGCCATCTACTTGATTACTCCAAAAATCAGCCAGACTTGCTCCCAATGGATAGTAAAGTCCCGTTTCACTAGCAGTTACGACATCTACGTGAAAATCATCTTCATCTCCTTCTTCATCCAACCCATCAAGGCCATCTCCACCAGCGGCTTCATCGCCCCCTTCTTCTACTTCACCATTCTCCTCCCCTTCAGTATCGGCATCGGCATCTGTGCCTTCATCTGCTCCATCTCCACAAGCTGTTAACAAACTTAAACCTAAAAACCCTGCAACTACTGGATACAAAGTGTTTCTCCGCATTTTTTTCAATTTTCCTCTCTCCTTTTATATAGAATATGGAACCAATTAACCCTTTAGCGGTTTGCAAGAACTTGGAGCGTGCAACCCCATTCACCACCTCCCTTACCACTTGATACTTTCTAGATAGCTGTTTCAGGTGCTTTGCCTTTAGTTATTTGGGTAGAGGCTGGTTTTAATTTTTGCCATACTACTATTCCAGCAAGTAAAGCCATGCCTAACGCATCATAGATTAAAGTAGGTTCTACGAGCAGTAACGCAGCTACAAATAAGGCGATACGCTGCGTCCAAACAGCGCGGGATAATAACCAACCTTGTAGTCCGCTTGCTAGAGCTACCACACCCACAATAGCCGTGAGCATAGCAATGATGCTGGCTGTATAACTAGATCCGTCAAAAAGGAGAACAGGATTATACAAGAAGAAGAAAGGTAAAATAAATCCTGTTATACCGAGACGAACCGCAGTTACTGATACTCGATTAGGTGAGGCTCCTGCGATCCCTGCCGCTGCATAAGAAGCAAGGGCAACTGGAGGTGTGATATTTGAAAGAGCTGCATAGAAAAATGCAAACATATGAGCCACTAAAACAGGTACTCCAAGTTCAACAAGCAATGGTGCTGAAACTGTTGCTACGATAATATAAGCGGCAGTAGCTGGAATGCCCATCCCCATGATGATGCTTATAACCATCGTGAAAAATCCTGCTAACAGCAAGCTTCCACCGGCAAGCTGTAGAATGTTTTGGCCAACGACCAATCCAAGGCTAGTAAGAGTAACAGATCCTACAATAACTCCCACAATCGCTGTCGCAATTCCAACCGAAACAGCTGCTTTACAACCATCTTCAATGGATTGAACGATCGTTCTCCAGCCCATGCGTGTGGATTTACGGATCATGCTTGCTACCACCGTAGCTAGTAAAGCAAATACAGCAGCATATGTTGGCGTGGTACCGCTTACAAGGAGGTATATAAGAACGACCAATGGAAAAATAAGGTGTCCTTTATCCTTTAAAACCCCAAAGGCTGGTGGAATATTCTCGCGTTTCAAACCAGAGAGGCCCAGACGCTTTGCTTCAAAATGCACCACCATAAATACAGTAATAAAATATAGAAGAGCTGGAATAAGTGCTGCTAACATGACCGTGGTGTAAGGTACCCCTACAAATTCTGCCATAACGAAACCGGCTGCCCCCATGACTGGAGGGGCAAACAGTCCCCCCGTAGAAGAAACGGCCTCAACTGATCCGGCAAAATGAGGTTTATACCCAGTTCGTTTCATTAAAGGTATGGTTACAGACCCCGTGGTCACCGTATTTCCTACCGCACTTCCGTTCACCATCCCCATAAATCCACTGCCAATGACTGAAACTTTAGCGGGACCGCCTGCTGTCCACCCTGCTACAGTCAAAGCAATATTGTTAATAAAGTCTGTAAAACCACTGTTTCTGAGAAAAGCACCAAACAAAACGAACATAAATACAAAGGTCGTAAACACCCCTAGTGCGATCCCAAAGATCCCTTGACTTCCCCAAAACATGGTATCTATTACTCGAGTCAGATTAAATCCGCCATGACCAAACGTCCCAGGAATATACGGACCCGAAAAAACGTATAAGAGAAAAACTCCAGCAATAATACTTAATGTATTACCTACAACTCTTCTACTAGCTTCAAAAAGCATGACTGTGCCAATCGCTCCAAAAATGTAATTCCAATCGCTTCGGTGAAAGCCGCCCCACTCGCGCGCAAATGTTTCATAAATGCTTACAAAGTAAATGACAGCACTTAATGCGAGTACAATACAGACACCGTCCCAGACGGTCGGAAGCTTTCTTTTTCCCTTGCTTCGTTTAGAAGCCGGAAACAAGAGAAAGGCTAATAATAGAAGAAAGCCAAGAGTGTAAGCTCGGAGAATAATGGCTTCCATTGAGCCAATACTGTTGTAATACATCATCATGCCTGCCCATAAAATACAAATCAGTGTAATAACGACAGCCATAAAGCCGGTATAGGTTCTCATTTTGGCGTCCGAATCCAATTTTTCTATGTTTTTCACTTTGCCTTTGCTATCTTCCTCAGTGGATGGAGTCACTTGATTGTTATCTGTCATTCTTTAACCTCCTTTAATTAATCTTAGCAAACCGACTTTCATGCTCTCCCCTCCTAAAAGTTAAACGTTTACTTGTAGGCTTGTTCTATCTATTAACAAGGACTCCTATCACATTTTGACACCGCTTACATTTTAAAAATTCAAAATTATAAATTGAGTCATTAGCCCTTTTTTGCTTGTTATGAACCTGTATTGGGCACATCGGATTTTGGATCCAACCACATGACGCATTGGTTTGCCATTATAATGATTCAGTACATAGAGAAAGACTACTGTTACTTTCTAAGCTAGCATGTAAAAATGGGGAGATGAACAATAGCCTTTCTACTATCACTAGTTAAATGATCTTACACTTTTGCTTCTTCACCAAACCAGGCCGGCAACATTTTTCGCAATGGTTTATCTTGATTATAGCCAAGTACATACCGTGCTTGCATAATGGTATGAATCTCACGGGTTCCTTCATAAATGACTGGTGCTTTTGAGTTTCTTAAAAAGCGTTCTACCGGGTATTCGTTAGAGTAGCCATAAGCTCCGTGAATTTGTACTGCATCATTGGCTGCTTCATTGGCGAAATTACATGCTTGCCATTTTGCCAATGAGGTTTCCCTTGTGTTTCTCTTCCCTTGATTTTTTAAAGTTCCAGCTTTATACACCAGTAATCTGCTCATTTGCAAACCAGCTTCCATATTCGCAATCATTTGCTGAACAAGTTGATGTTTGCCAATTTCTTTTCCAAACGTTTTTCGTTCGTTACAATATTTCACGCTTTCTTCAAGGCTGGCCATGATTAGCCCACATGCCCCTGCTGCTACTGTAAATCGACCATTATCCAAAGCAGACATCGCTATTTTAAACCCTTCTCCTTCTTCACCAATTAAGTTTTCTTTAGGGACTTTGACATGATCAAAAAATATCTCGCCGGTATTGCCGGCGCGGATCCCGAGCTTTCCTTTTATTGCTTTTGAAGAAAAGCCTTCCATCTCCCGGTCAACCACAAATGCTGAAATGCCATTATGACCTTTTTCTTTATCCGTGTAAGCGAAGACTAGAAAATGGTCGGCATAATCGCAAAGAGAAATCCATGTTTTCGAACCGTTAAGAATATAATGATCTCCTTCTTTGACTGCAGTAGATTTCATAGCAGCAACATCAGAGCCTGCATCCGGTTCGGTCAGCCCAAAAGCCCCTACCTTTTCCCCTTTTGCCTGCGGCGCCAAAATTCGCATTTTTTGTTCTTCTGTCCCCCACTGTAAAAGCGTCATACTGTTTAGTCCTGTATGAACGGATACAGCAGTTCGATAGGCAGTGTCTCCCCTTTCCAATTCTTCACATGCAATCGCTAACGTGTTATAGTCCATTCCACTTCCGCCGTAAGCTTCGGGGATGCATGTACCCATCATCCCGAGTTCTGCAAGCTTTTTTAATATAGCAGGTTCAAAATGCCCTTGCTCATCCCACTCTTGAATATTTGGTATAATCTCTTTATCCACGAAATTGCGAAGCATGTCTTTTACCATCAATTGTTCTTCTGAAAGTTGAAAGTCCATCCTACATTACTCCTTCCAATATTAGAATTGAAGCGCTTTCATGGAAAGGACATAAAAAAGCCAGCCCCCTCCTTGCCTTAAATACACAAATCACCCATGTGTACAAAAGTTAAAGTAAGGTGGACTGGCTTTAGGATCCGAGATTCAATTCTGGCGTGGAATTGAGTCGAAACTTAACAATCCATCAGTTACGTATTTATTGTGTGTATCTAAAATCCTAGTAAATTATCGAACAGATGTCAATGCTTTTTAAAGATTTTTCTGAATATTACTTTAAGTTTTGGATCCTATATTCAGGGTCCTCCCCTCGTAACCCGGTTAACAACTGAGACACAGCTACTTCCCCCATCTGTTCTCTTGTTTGAAAGGTTGCTGATCCCATATGAGGAAGAGTTACTACTTGGGGCATTGTTAGAAACGGGTGATCAGGAGATAAAGGCTCATTTTCATAAACATCTAAGCCTGCACCGCGAATTTCTTGTTCTTCTAACGCCTTAATTAAATCTTCTTCCTTAACAATTGCCCCCCTGGCTACATTAATAAAATATGCAGAAGGTTTCATAGCTTTAAACAATTGCTCATCAAACAATTGATAGGTCTCTTTCGTTAAAGGCAATACCACGCAAACATAATCGGAAGAACGCAGCAGAGCGTGTAAGTCTTCTAAAGGCTCAGCCCCATAAGCGACTTCTGCCTCTTCATTTCTGGAACGATTATAATACCTTACCTTCATTTTAAAACCGAGAGCAGCCCGGCGAGCAATTTCTATACCAATTTTCCCCATCCCTACAATGCCTACGGTTTGATGATGCAGGTCCTGACCGAACCATTCTGGCGAAAGTGAACTCTTCCACTCTCCATTTTTGACGCGCTGCTCCATTTCTGGCAGGCGCCTCCCACAAGCGATCATTAAGCCAATCGCTAAATCTGCTACACTGTCACTTAATACACCTGGAGTGTTGGTGGCAATAATTCCACGTTGGTTGAGCTCATCTATATTTAAGTTATTGTAGCCCACCGCAACATTAGCGATCACTTTCAGATTTGGAAATTGATTTAAAATGGTATGATCTACGTTCTGATGAGAGCGGATGAGCAAACCATCACATGCTAAACAAACGTCCTCTGAAAGCTCCTCCCATCTGTCAAAATATACAGGGTCCACCTGCTGTTCCAGTTCAATTTTCCCTTTTCCGAACAACGAGTTATGGGCTAAAACGTTAAAAGCCATGTTGCTACCTTCCCTTCACTTTTATTCACTTATTTTACAGCTATTGATTCGACACCATATAACTCTCCCCAGGCGTCCAGAGTCTCTAGCATTTGCATACTCAACGGGATTCCATTTAACTTCCTATCTTCATAGTTCAACCATTCGATTTCACCAGGCAGATAAATCTCCTTTACCCCTTTCATCGGCTTAAGCTGCTTGATTTCTTCAGCCATGGTGTCGATACGATGTTTAAATGTCTCGAGGCCCACAAATAAATCGGCTCTCATGACCATAAAGAAATGCCCAAGCTCTTGCTTCTGTTCAAATTCAGAAAACAAATCACCAATATTCGGCCCATATGCTGCTCCTGTTAAGAGAGAAGAAAGAGTTTCCACTAAAAAAGAAATGCCATACCCTTTTGCTTCACCCATAGGCAAAATACACCCTTCAATCGCTCGGGCAGGATCGTCTGTTTGTTCTCCTTCTGGGGTAATGGCCCATCCTAGCGGAATATCTCTGCCTTCTTGCTCAGCTAAAACAATTTTTCCTTTGGCTACTTTGCTAGTCGCCATATCAAAAACAATGGGATGCGGGCGATTACTCGGCAAGCCATAAGCTATTGGATTGGTACCAAAAAAAGCTTGCCGCGCTCCCCAGGGGGCAACTACAGCTGGAGCATTCGTCACAGCAAGAGCGATTAAATCTTGATCAGCTGCTTTTGTTACATAGTTTGCAAGCATTCCACAATGATTTGAGTTACTGACGCCGACAAGGCCCACCCCTGTTTTTTTTGCTTTCTCGACAGCTAGGTCCACCGCCTTTTCTGCTGACGGTATGCCCATCCCATTATCAGCTTCAATTAAAGCACTTACTGGCGTTTCCCTATTGATTGCATGTTTCGGCTGTAAATTAATCATGTTTTCTTTTATTCGCTTTAAGTAGATGTCTGTTTTACTAATGCCGTGGGAATCCACCCCTCTTAAACTAGCCATAACTAGATGATCTGCAATTTGCTTTGCTTCCTTTTCATTAGCCCCTGCCGCTTCAAATAGTCTATGCAGGTAATCAGTTATTACTTCTGCTTTAAACGTCTGAGCCACACTCTGTTCCCCCATGCGTCCACCTCTTTTATTTACTAGGATATAGTCGGATATTGGATCCAGAATACCGTTAAATTTTTTCCTACCCGTATTTTCGTTTAGAGTAGCTCCGATAAACATTGTTGTTGATTTTCAGCCCTCATGTAAAATCAACCATCTTCTTTTAAAAACAAGCTCTCTCCATCCCGCCAAAAAAACGATAACAATATGATCATTTCATCAGACCTTGTATAAAGCGCTTTCAAACTATCGGATAACAACTCTCCCCTCCTCACTATGAATACATGTCACTCCTAATTAAATTATCTTTACTATCTCACATTTGTACTAATTATCACAATTTTAAATATTGTTTTCAATAGATTTGTTATATTGTATACTTGTAATACAAATTTTCGAATCGGTTTAACAGGGAGAGGTTACTTATGGAAAACTGGCAAATTGAGCAATTGCACACCTTATTTCCAAGTGAACGCTTTTTTACCAGCACAGCTGACTTGTATTCTTACAGCTTTGATGCTTCATTTGGTGAATATATTCCTGAAGTCATTTGCCAACCGTTACATGTAGAGGAAATAAGCACTGTCGTAAAAAAAGCAAACGAATGGAAAGTCCCTATTTACCCGCGAGGATCTGCTACTTCGTTAAGTGGAGGTCCACTTCCTGTTAAAGGCGGAATAGTACTTGATATGTCCCAGATGAAAGATACCCTAACAATTGACCAGGAGAATATGATCGCTACTGTGTCTCCAGGGGTTCTTACCGCTGATATTCATCGCGCAGCTGAAGAAGTTGGTCTGTTTTATCCACCAGATCCCAGCAGTGCTCTCATTTCTACAATCGGCGGCAATTTACTTGAAAATTCGAGTGGGCCTAAAGGACTGAAATATGGAACAACAAAAGAATATGTTATTGGCCTTGAAGTGGTAACCCCTACTGGCGAAATTGTAAAAACAGGTGGAAAAACAGTTAAGAATGTCACCGGCTTTGACCTAACCCGATTAATTGTCGGATCAGAAGGGTTGCTCGGAATTGTGACCGAAGCTACCTTACGCTTAATTCCTAAACCACAAGCCCAAAAAACACTGCTTGCTACATTTCATTCGCCAGTAGACTGCGGCAAAGCAATTACCGAGGTGTTGAGACACGGGGTCCTACCAGCTGCTATGGAGTTAATGGATAACGCTTGCATTCGAGCAGTTGAGCATTTTCAACCGAGCGGATTGCCGATCGATGCCGGTGCTTTATTGATCCTTGAAGTCGACGGCACCGATGTGAGTACGGAAAATGAAATCGGCCATTGTCAAACCATTTGTGAACACGCAGGGGCTATATCTGTGCAGGTCGCAAACAACGAAGAGGAACGAGCCGCGATTTGGAAGGCGAGAAAAATGGTTTCTCCGGCCGTAACAGAGTTAGGACCTACTAAAATCTCTGAAGATGCTACGGTACCAAGGGGAAAGATCCCCGAGATGATGGAACGTCTGCAGGAAATCCGCGAACGCTATCAATTAAACCTAGTCGTGTTTGGCCATGCAGGAGATGGGAATCTCCATCCTAATATCATTACAGATAAACGCAATACAGAAGAAATGAAGCGAGTGGAAGATGCAGTAAGTGACATTTTTGAAACGGCTGTAGAGTTAGGAGGTACCCTGTCTGGCGAACATGGAATTGGCCTGTTGAAAGCCCCTTACCTTGAAATGGAATACGGAACAGCTGGCGTAAATTTAATGAAATCGATCAAGCACGCTTGGGACCCTAATCATGTCTTAAATCCTGGGAAAATGTTTGCCGAAGAAGGTCAAACAAAGGTGGTGCTCACATGACCAATACTCAACCTCACACCAGCAAACTTCATGAATTAGCATATGATGCAACCAATCAATGCATTCAATGTGGTTATTGTCTGCCTTCGTGCCCTACCTATATTTCCATGGGCCAAGAATCCGCTTCACCCCGTGGTCGGATTAATTTGGTCAAAGCGGCTGCGGAAGGAAAAATAGATGTAACTAAGGATTTAGCTGAACCCATTGATCTTTGCTTAGGGTGCCGGGCTTGTGAAACCGCCTGTCCAGTAAATGTTCCTTACGCTCACATTCTTGAATCAGCCAAAGAAGTCATCACTGAAAACGAGCAAGAAGCCGGCAAAACAGCAAAAATCAAACGCCTCACCCTCCAGCATGTTTTCACAAATTCGAACCTGATGCGGATGGGCGGAAATTTCATTTGGCTGTATCAAGTAACCGGGGTACAAAAGGTTGCTGCAAAGATGGGGCTACTTGATAAATTTTCTCCAGCGATGGCTGCTCTTGAACACGTGATGCCAACTGTTGAACGACCCGGCAAGCGCCCAACACGTGGGACTTGGCTCCGCGCATACGGAACAACTACTGCTACTGTATCATTTTTCACAGGCTGTATTTCAGATGCTGTGATGAACAAAACAAACCGACGTTCCGTAGAATTGCTTAGAACGGTCGGCTGTGACGTTTACATTCCAAAGACTCAAAACTGCTGCGGAGCCCTTCACTCTCATCAAGGTGATCATAAAACGGCTGTAACATTGGCCAAAGAAAATATCGAAGCCTTTGAAGAAGTGCAGACTGATTATATCGTTAACAATGCAGGAGGGTGCGGAGCAAGTCTACAAGAATATGAACATCTTTTAACGAACGAAGATTCAAACTGGCAAAAGAGAGCCCGCCTATTTAGCGCGCGAAATAAAGATATCAGCGAGATTTTAGTAGATTGTTCTCCTCTCCCCTTTAAAAAGAATGGCCCTGCCGTAGTTACGTATCAACCGTCTTGCCACTTGACCAATGTACAAAAGGTAACAGAGGCACCCCGCCAGTTATTAAAACAAATCCCAGGGACTCAATTTGTAGAAATGGGTCAAAGCGACACATGCTGTGCTTCAGGAGGAATCTATAACTTATTGCATCACGAAGAAGCCAATAAAATTCTAGATCACAAGATGGACTTTGCCCGTGCAACTAAAGCACAAGTTATGATTATGTCAAATCCTGGATGCTTGCTGCAAATGCGCCTTGGTATTAAACGAGCAGGATTAGATGAAGAAATGGAAGGGATGCACCTCGTTGACTTACTAGCTGAGCTGTGCGATATTCCGTAGTAAGACTTCTACAGGAAAGAAGGACTGAAGATGATCGAACGAAAGAAAGTATCGCAGCAGGTGCTAGCTGCGATTAAAGAAAAAATACGCGCCGGAGAATTTCCAGCTGAGGAAAAACTCCCTTCGGAAACTGAACTTGCTGAACTATTTGGCGTCAGCCGCTCTCCTGTTCGCGAAGCTTTAAGTGTATTAGCTGCCTCAGGGATTATTGACTCCAAACAAGGAGGAGGCAGTTGGGTACGCGCTACTCATATTGAAGATTTTTTACAAAAAAACGGGTTAGAGGTGCTTTCTCCAGGAGAAGTAATCCACTTAATTGAAACGCGTATCATTTTAGAAACTGAAGCTGCTCAGCTTGCAGCCCAACGCAGAAATCAAGAAGACATAGAGGATCTTCAAGCTCAGCAAGATGAACTTGAATTGATTTTAGAACAGAATGACATGATTGGCGATGACATTGATTTTAAGTTTCACCATGCGATTGTTAAAGCTTCCCATAATCCAATTTTATTGAAAACAATGGAAAACATTTCAGATTTGTACAATGAAGCGATGAAAGCTTCATTAAATTTGAACCGGGAAATTCACGGCAAAAAACAACAAATTTATAAAGAACATGGAGAAATCTTAGAGGCCATTAGAAAGCAGCAGCCAGACCAAGCAGCCAACGCTCTTCGACTTCATTTAAATAACAGCAGAGAGAAACTCGAAAGTAAATTAGAGGAGTTTACTGCTTTAAATACGAAATAATTATCATTTAGTAAAGCCTGGTTTCCGTTTAATAGGGAGAAGCCAGGCTTGCCGTTCTTATTTAACCTTCGCCAAAACTTCACGCAGGGTGGTAACAATAAATGTAACATCATCCTCGGTGATGCTTAATGGGGGTGCGAGCGTAATAATATTAGTTAAACCTGAAATGGTATCGCCATTTTTCCCAACGATTAATCCTTTTTCTTTACATGTGGCCACAACCTCTCCAACAATGCTTGCATCTATTGGCTCTTTGCTTACCTTGTCTTTCACCAGTTCAATGCCAAATAATAAGCCTTTATGGCGAATATGACCTACATAAGGATGCGTCATCAATTGATTAAATTCTTTGCGAATGCGATCTCCGAGTTTTCTCGACTGTTCAACTAGCTTCTCTTTTTCCATAATTTCTAGATTTTTCAATGCTAAACTACAAGCAGCAGGGTTTCCGCCAAATGTATTAACATGGCGCAGGTGCCCGCTTTCATCTTCATCTCTAAACGCTTCATAAATTTCAGGCCGTACTGCACTTGCAGACAACGGCAGATATCCACTGGTCATCCCCTTTGCCAACGTTATAATATCAGGTTGTATACCGTAATGATGAAAGCCAAAGTTTTTCCCTGTGCGACCAAACCCACAAATGACCTCGTCAATAATCAAAAGAACATTATGGCGTTTACATATTTCTTCTATTTTTTTCAGATAGGATTCGTGCGGAATTAAAATCCCGCCGCCTGTGATAAGTGGCTCCATGATGATAGCTGCCACAGTTTCAGGTCGTTCCATCATAATACTTTCTTCCATCATGTCAGCACATGCTATGCTCCATTGTTCAAATGAATACTCGGCGGGTCGTCGATATTCTTCCGGCGCTTTCACATGAATGAAACCAGGTGGAAGCGGTTCATATTTATACTTGCGCTGAGCTTGCCCCGTGGCTGCCATTGCAGCAAACGTGCTCCCATGATAGGAACGGTATCTTGATATAATTTTATACTTTTCTGGCTGGCCAGTTTGAGCATGATATTGACGCGCTACTTTAAAGGCTGTCTCATTAGCTTCTGAGCCACTATTTGAAAAAAGATAACGATAGTTGCCGCCTAGCCATTCATTCAACTTTTCTGAAAGCTCAATGGCAGGGACATGACTATTGGTCAGTGCCATATACGACAACTCCCGAAGTTGTCGAGCAGCTGCCTCAGCTAGCTCCTCTCTGCCATAGCCTACATTCACACACCAAAGCCCAGACATTCCATCTAGGTAGGTCTCACCTTCAATATCAGTTACCCAAGCTCCCTTTGCCTGTTTGGCTATGAGCGCCTTTTGTCCTTTCTGATAAGGTTTTAGCGGATGCCAAATATTCCTATTATCTTTTTCATATAGCTCATCTTTCATTAGCTGCACCTCCTGTTTTATTTTTGCGTGAGGAGCTAACTCTAAGTTGTTGGGTGACTTGGAGATTAATTTGGACGTGTAAGCGCTTTAATTGGACGTTTCGACAAATTTCTGTTACGTTTCGACAAAAAATTGATACGCTTTTTTCCTAAAGTGGACACTTCGACAAGATTCTCGGACGTTTTTCCTTAACATTACATGCGAATTCCAAATGAGGCGGTGTAATCTCCTTATCGCTTTATTATTACTCTTCTCTTACTATATTCCCTCGCTCTTTTAACATGCCTAAGCTTATAAATAGACGGAAAACGTGATTAGTTGTGATGACAGGATGAGCTCTCCTATGCCACAAAAAAACCTTCTGCTAAAAATGCAGAAGGTTCCTTTTCCATTTAACGTTATTGTTCATCCTCTACTTCTTCGTCTGCTTCTTCATCTGAACCATCATTATCGTCCTCATCTTCTGAGTCATTTGGTCTCTCCACTGCTGGCGGTCCTGGTTCTGGATTATCCAATGTTGGCTCATCACTGTCCGATTCTTCTAACGACTCATCTAACTCTTCGTCCAAGAGCCGAGCAACAAGTGCTGAGAACTCGGAACGTGTCGTTGGTTGATTTGGACGGAACGTGTTATCTTCATAGCCATTCGCTACTTCATTAGCTACAACCCTTTGAATGGCGTCAACATTAACATTTGGACGGTTAGGGTTTAAATCATTAAATTCAATGGGCTCTTCAGGCTCTTCCAGCTCAAATAAGCGATCTAAAATCAACGCCATTTGCTCTCGGGTCAGTGGTCGATCACCTTGAAATTGGCCTGACTGCGTCCCTTCTAATATTCCCAAATCAGCTAGTGTTGCAATAGCTTCATACGCAAAATGATCTTCGCCTACATCTCGAAAACCTGGGTCTGGCTGCTCTTCTGTCTCGATATCAAACGCTCTATTGATCATCACAGCTGTTTGTTCTCGGTTAACTGGTTGATTTGGACGAAAGGTTTGGTCTTCATACCCTTCAATAATTCCTTCTTCAAATAAGGTTGTTACATCGTCATAAAACCAGTCCGACTCAGACATATCTTGAAAAGAAAGGGGAGGAGTATCATTTTCTTCTTCGGGCTCACTTTCCTCAGCATCATCTTCATCATCTTCATCGTCTGCCTCGTCTTCCTCGTTGGCTTCATCGTCTTCCCCAGCCTCGGTGTCTTCTTCATCCTCACTGCTTTCTTCGGTGTCTTCTGATTGCTCTGTTGTCACATTCTCTTCTGCATCTTCAGCTGTTACAGCACTCGTAAAGCTTGAAGATACAAGCAGTGCTGCTACAGAACTCAGCGTTACGGTACGTTTCCATTTCTTCATCTGATTGCCTCCTTGTGTACACTACATCTCTCTTTACTGTACCGCGCTCTCTTCTGTTGCTACATCTTACAAAAGTTTTGTATTCAAAGTAAAAAAGCAGGATATTTAAAACCAATCGACAGATCACACAAAATATGAATAGGATCTATATACTAAAATTTTCATAAACTGCTCAATGTTCACTCATTCTTTTGCTTTTGTGAAAGTTATGTAGTGCGTACAAAAACAGCCAAGCTGTATAGAAGAAACCTCAAGAATCTCCATTTACAAGCTTGGCTTTTGGTCCGCTTTTATGCCGTCAGATTTACCTTTTTCTATTATAGGCTTCTATTTGCTTTTGCTGATGTTTACCTATCAATGCTCACTTGCTCTAAATCTACTTGAAATACCTCCTCTACTCCTTCTATACTAATCAAAATCTTATGCTCACCTTCAGGCAGAGAGTCTTCAGATTCTACTTGAAAAAACCCTTCTTCATCGACGTCCACTTCTTTTTCTATCAACGGTTCTTTTTCTGTCTGTCCTTCTTCAACTACTTTCATGTCAATTGTATCTGCTTCTAATTGCTCCGCTACAGATCCTTCCAAAATAAGCTCGTAGTCTTCTCCAATCGTAGCCTCAGCTTGAATAGGCTGTTCTTCTGCTACAGCTAACGCATTATCTTGAATACCAGGCTCGCGAAACATAAAAGTAGCAAACTCTTCACGCGTCACCGTTTCTTCCGGTTGAAAGGTGCCGTCAGGGTAACCCGTTGTTAACTCTGCCTGAGCTACATATGCAATTTCTTCTTCATAAATGTGGTCCTCTGCATCAGAAAAACTATGCTCAGCTTCATAACCGTCAGCTAGATTGAAAGCTCTAGTAAGTATAACGGCCATTTCTCCTCTAGAAAGCTCATCTTCTGGACGAAATGTACCTGCCAAGTCCCCTTCAATAATCCCTTCTTCTGAAGCAATCATTACATCTTCATAATAATAATCCGCTTCATCGACATCAATATAGCTTTCAGTTTCACCGCTATAAATGGCATTAAAACCAAGAGCTCTCCTTAACATAACAGCAGCATCCGCTCGCGTTAATTCCTCTCCTGTTCCAAACCTTGTCTCTTTTACTCCTGCAATAAAGTCTGCTTCGGTCATCGCTAAAACTGCATCCGTATAATACGTATCCTCTGCGACATCTGAATAAGGATTATCAAGTTCTACGTCAATTTCATTTTCCACACCTTCTCCCGTAGACGTTAGCGTGAAGAAACTGACTACAGCACCGATCACACTTCCTGTTATCTGTTTATTTAGTTTCATAAACTGACCCCCCTAGCAGTTATACTTTGGTTCAAAAACTATTTAGTAGTGCTTTTATTCCTGCCAGAGAAGAGAAGTAAACCTTTTTTGATTCGTGCTTGTATTAATATTTGGATCTTCCTTTGCCTTTTCTTATGTATGCTTCCATGAAAATAACCTAGCACATAGTTTCTGTGCTAGGTTATTAGCTCATTTATTCGGATAACAGAGCGTCTACATTAACGAGACCATTCCCATAGTAAAATGAATCTCCTAAATCAATCGCTGTGTCATTTAATTCAGTTCGAACCGCATTATTTGAAATAAATGGGTTTTGTTCTAACATTAAAGCTGCTGTTCCGGCCACGTGCGGGGCTGCCATCGAAGTGCCATCCAAGGAAGCATAATTGTTTCCTGGCATCGTACTTTCAATGTTAACCCCTGGCGCCATTACCTCCAGGGTATTGCCTACGCTGGAAAAAGACGCTCGATTATTGTTTTGGTCCACAGCGCCAACTGCCATGACAGAATCATACTGAGCGGGATAAGCTATCGTACTACCACCGAAGAAATCAGTTCCTGAGTTACCCGCTGCTGCAATAACGACGATACCAGCATCATCTGCATTATTGCTTGCTTGTTCTAATGCCTGTGAGCCAAAGTCTCCGCCTAAACTCATGTTAATAACGTCCATGTTATTATCAATAGACCATTCAATCCCCTGGGCGATGCCACTGAGTGTTCCACCTCCATCACCGCCTAAAACCTTCACCGCATGAAGATTGACATCAGGAGCAACTCCTAACACACCTTCATTGTTATCTAATGCCGCTACCGTTCCAGCTACGTGAGTGCCATGTCCATTATCATCTTGAAATGGGTCCGGCTCCCCTTGAACAAAACTCTCGCCATCTACTACATTTAAATCAGGATGATTCCCATCAATTCCAGTATCTAAAACAGCTACATCAACTCCATTACCTGTGGTAGAGCCGTGGTAATTGTCGGCATTAATATGATCAACACCCCAAGGAATCGTTTGATTGACAGCTTCATACTCTTTGTTTTCTTCTATGAATGAGATATTAGGGTTATTTTCCAATCCTTGCACAGCTTGTTCTGGAAGAGTTACATGTAATACTTCCATATGTTGATATTCGTGCTCAATGTCACCATCCCTTGCTTCAATCATTGCTTCACCATTACCAGGGGCCCCCGGCTCAAAACCTACAAGATATTCTTTCTTGTTGTCAGCAAAACTTGTCTCCTCAAAACCAAACGCCATAACAGCAGCCATTGCCGCACCTACAGTTATACCTACAGACTTTTTCTTCATCGACATTCCTCCTAGTAAAAAGATTACATATAGCGTAGCAACAAATTCGAACATCCGAATTTTCGATATTCGGATATTTTTTTATCGCAATCCCATAAAATTACTTATTTACTCTTAATTGTATTAAATAATATAAAATTACTAATATTTCGATATTAATTCTTCGTCACACGAAACATTTGATTTCTTTTTACGATCCCCTCATGATAAAATGAGTTGCTCTTTCTATTAGACTATTTCTAGGAAACCTTTTTCAACTGACAATGAAAGGCGGTTCAATGTTATGTACATTCGTGAATTAGGAGCTGAAATCGCATACTTACGAAAGAAAAATAAGTTGACGCAAACCGATCTTGCCAAAAACATCTGCACCCAGCCTACCATCAGCATGATTGAAAAAGGGGAAATTGTACCAGGCATCGACACCCTTCATAACATAGCCTTGCGTTTAAACAAACCTGTTGAATATTTCTTGAAAGTGTTGGAATACCAGCGCCCTGAATATGTAGAACAAACGATTAATTTAATAGAAAAAGCCACTACAGCCCATGATTACGAAACAGTCTATCGCTTAACAAGTGCCGAACTAGAATCAGGAGCCCTAAATAATAATTGGATTAAAGTATTTTTAAAATGGCATCAAACCACTTCGGGGTACGAACTTGGAAAGTGGGAGGCTCATGAAGCTGAGAAAAAACTAATTCACCTATTGGAAAAGTTAAATGAAATTGAGGGGAAAAAAGAAGGTATACTTAGCAAAATATACAATACTTTAGGAATATTATGTTCAGAACAAAACAAATTTACTGAAAGTCGTTACTATTACGATAAATCAATTACTCATCTGCCCGAAATATCAGACCAGCCTTCAACTCGTTCCTTACCTATTTTTTATTTGCGAGTTCTTTACAACAAAACGATTACTCTTTATGACGCCCACAAATATGAAGAAAGTTTGGCTGAGGCAGAGCGTGGGATTTATTGGAGTAAAATATACGACAACATGGCTTTAATTGGCCAATTTTATTATTATAAAGGGCAAAACAGTGAAATTTTAAAGCTAAATACCGAGGCTGAAACTAAGGAATGCTATAGAAAAGCGTTATTCTTCTTTAAATTATTAAACAAAAATGTGTACGAATCCTTGCTTTTAAAACATAAAGGTCATTATTTAGAGTAAGTTATATCTATTTACTCTAAAATATAAGTATATTTATATTTTTTCTCACATAAGCTCATCTCTTTAATAAATCTGACTATAAAGTTAATTTTAGAAGGAATATAGACGTTTTTGGAATTACTCATTTTTCTAAAATACTAGTAAGATACTAACTAGCTTAGCAAGGCAATTTATGAAAAAGGAGCGATTTTAATGAAAAAACTAATTGTACCTATGGCTTGCATTGTTGGTTTATTTGGAATTTTATCTTTTGCTCAATTTTCTGCGGTGGAGTCAATCGCTGAAGAAGAGTTCCAAACTCAAGATCTAAAACATGAATATTAATTTTTATTCAACAATCACTTTTACTCACTAACCTACTTACTACCCCTCCCATCATCTGTAGTAAGTTAGTATCTTCGAATGGCTCTTAATCTTATGATATCACTCAGCCCCTCGTCTCTACTTCTAGCGTAGAGGTTGGTTTACTGGGTGATTTTTTCTTCATTTTAATACGTTAGATTTGGCGGTTTCTTATCTACTTTCCTCAATAGATGTGGATGTGATCCTCTGATTCTTCAAAAACCTTACTATGAAAAAGGAGGGACGGCTCATGCAGCATCAGACTAAAATTTCTTATCGAAAAGCATCATCGCCGAGTTTAGGACCTATTGTCTTGTTTCACTCCGTTTCTCCGTCATTTTCTGAAGAGATGGAAGCAACTCTGCCCATCAAATGCATTACGTTTCAAGGAAAAGATCTATTATTAAACCTTGAAGATCTATCAGCTTCCTCTATTGTTTTTGTTTATGTAAAGAACAAGGAAGCGTTGGGAGATATTGATCCCACTCTCTCTTCAAAAGCAAGGCTTGGCTTGATTGTCTCCTCCTATGATGAATTCTTTATGAAACAAAAGATCACTGAAGGCTTTAGTCATTTTTATTTAGAAGAAAGGCCATTAAACAAACAAGCAGATTGCTTGCTTGAAAGTCTGGAATACCCTTCCTACATTGACCCATTTCTGCAAAATCCTTTGTTGACTGAGTTACAAAGTCTCATAAAAAGGGAAACTCAAGAGCCAGAAAATCTTCAAATTAGAACAGATAAGGCAAGTACAGTTTTACGACCTACGGAAGTGAAGATTTTAGCTGAAGTCTTAAAAGGGAAGTCTAACACCCAAATTGCAAAAGACTGTTACCTTGCGCTATCTACTGTTAACAACCATGTCTCCCAATCTTCCAAAAAAATGAAGGCCAACAACCGTTTTCATATGATTAAGCGAGCCATTGAATTTGATTGGGTGGAATAAAAAGCTAGTAGACCATCCAGTCTTCTAGATGGTCTACTGGGTTACTCCTTTAAGGCTCAGCTTCATTAACTAATTTTTTTATCAATAAGCTTTGGTAAAGTACTGTCTGGATGTTCCTCGAGCTTTCCAAACATACCAACAGTGCCTACCTATATGTCAAATAACTCCTTAACAGCCAGCCAATCAGTATAGCTTTTGCCTTTGTACATAATCATTTAGCACGAATGACTTTCCTATTAAAAAGCCCCGTCTATACCGTTAGCAGAATAGACGGGGACCTAGAAACGTTATTAACTATGCTGTTCCGGAGCCTGCATTGGCGGGGTAACAACCCAGCCTTTTTCTTTATTCATGCGCAAAAGTTCCGCGCCTTTTTGGGCTTTATTCACATGAATTTGGCCGAACATCATCGCAATATCTTCTCTTAACGTTTTAGCCATTGCTTGACTGCAGGCAACTAAGCCGAGCCCGATGTCTCTAGATAAGGCAGCTGAAATCTCTGGATCTGTAATACGGGCGCCAGCTGGAATATCTTCCATCCGGGCTTCCGCTCGTTCTGGCGGAGCTGGCGGTAATACCACTCCGTTTGCTTTTAATATCTCTTCGATATCTTTAGCCTCTTTCCGGTCTTGTTCAACCAACCCACTAAGAAAATGATGTAGATCTGTATCACCACAATGATTCATCATCGTTTGGTTTGCCGCAATTTTACCTTTCAACCCCGCTAAAAATGTCCATAAGTCAAATACTTCACCATAGTGAAGAGGCTGCTTCACTTGTGTACCTTCCATTACTCCCATAGCTAGTTTCCTCCCATTCGTTATAATTAGGCCTCATACGTTTCGCTCTATTACAATGGATCGTTTGAGAGGGCTGATGATAAACTTACCTGCCTCTATTTTGGTTTTTTAACTGTATCACCACTGTCCATATATCAAGCTATTTTCAGCCCACAACATTTAGATTAATCCAGTCACTTATGAATTATGTAACATTTTTCACTCATCTCCCTCCTTTCTTTTCCTCATATTTTTTTGAAGAAAGGTTAAGCTATGCAAGGCGTAACTTTGAGGATGGGAGGTTCTAGCATGGGACAGAATGTAACCCAAAAATTATTGCAAGAGCACCTGATTCATGGAGAGTTAACAGCAGGTGAAGAAATCGCAATTCAAATTGATCAGACGCTTACACAAGATGCTACCGGCACCATGGTTATGCTTGAACTTGAAGCAATGGATTTGGATCAAATAAAAACCGAAGTATCGGTGCAGTATGTTGACCACAATTTAATTCAGGATGACCACAAAAATCCCGATGATCACTTATTTTTGCGCAGTGCAGCAAAACGGTTTGGCCTGCATTACAGTCAGCCTGGAAACGGTGTCAGCCACCCTGTACATATGCAGCGAATTGCAAAACCTGGCAAAACACTGCTGGGTTCCGATAGTCACACATGTGCAAACGGATGTATGGGAATGATCGCCATCGGAGCGGGCGGTATTGATGTGGCGATGGCGATGGCGGGAGAACCTTTTTATATGAAAATGCCTGAAGTGATGGGGATTGAATTAATTGGCGAGCTGCCACCTCGAGTAAGCGCCAAAGACGTCATTTTAGAATTGCTGCGCCGCCATGACGTAAAAGGCGGAGTTGGGAAAATTTTAGAATATCACGGACCAGGTCTTAATAAACTGACGGCTATGGACCGGCATGTCATCGCTAATATGGGAGCTGAATTAGGGGCTACTACCTCGGTATTTCCAGCAGATGATGAAATCAAACACTTTCTTCATTCCCAGCACCGGGGAGAAGAGTGGTCAGAATGGGTGGCAGATATCGGCGCGAGCTATGATATCGAAGAAACTATTGATTTATCGACACTTGAGCCTTTAATTGCCAAACCTTCAAGTCCAGGTAATGTTGTTCCCGTTACTGAAGTTGAAGGGGAACCGATTTACCAATCCTATATCGGCTCTTCAGCGAATCCCGGCTATCGTGATTTTGCTGTAGCCGCAGAAATCGTGCGCGAACGGCAAGTGGCTGCTGGCGTTTCTTTAGACATTAACCCGTCTTCGCGGCAGATTCTTCAGGATTTGACGCGTGAAGGAAAGTTGGGCGATTTAATTGCTGCTGGAGGCCGAATTCACCAGGCTGGCTGTAACGGCTGTATTGGCATGGGCCAAGCTCCGGCCACGGGCCGAAACAGTTTGCGAACAACGCCTCGTAATTTCCCAGGCCGTTCTGGAACGAAAGAAGATAGTGTTTTTCTTTGCAGTCCAGAAACTGCCGCCGTTTCAGCTTTAGCAGGAGCCATCACCGACCCTAGAACGGTGCAGGAAAGAGAGCATGTAACGCTTCCGACAGCACCAACTGTTGAAGATCAAGCACTTGAACCACCGCTCCCGTACGCAGAAGCACAAGATGTAAAGCTAGAGAAGGGACCAAACATCGGAAATATCCCAACATTAAAAGAGCTGCCTGACGAGTTTGAAATCCCAATTCTCTTAAAGGTCGGAGACAACATCTCAACAGATGAAATCTTAGCCGGAGGCGCTCGTGTGCTGCCATACCGGAGCAATTTAGAAAAAATAAGCGAATTCACCTATGAAATTGTAGACCCTGGCTATGTCGAGCGAGCAAAAGCTTCTAAAGATAGCGGCGGCCACATTATTGTAGGCGGCTATAACTATGGTCAAGGCTCAAGCAGAGAACACGCTGCCCTTGCTCCAAAATATTTAGGCCTGCAAGTTGTTATTGTAAAAGACTATGCTCGCATCCATTTACAAAACCTAATTAATTTTGGTGTTCTGCCTCTTTTCTTTTCAAACCCTGACGATTATGAGCAGCTACAGCCTGGTGATATGTTGCAATTTACGAATATAAGAAACCAATTAAGCGCATCAAATAAAATTGAGGTGAGCTTAGAAAGCAGCGGAAATACGTTGTTGCTTGAACACAACCTTTCTGCAAGACAGCTTGACCTAATTTTGGCAGGCGGTATTATTAACTGGGTTAAATCAAGAATGGAAACAACGGAAGGAGGAGCCTAATGCCTTTTGCACGAAACTGCCCAGCTTGTGGTGGAACAGGACTATTAATGGATGATGAGGAATGGCGCTATACGTGTTCGATATGTGGAGGAAACGGGGAAGTCGACATTCAAGGTGATATTGGGATGAGCACCCGTTCTACCTCCTCCTATCCGGATACTGACGAAATGAACCGGACAATCGATTAATTTGCAGAATAGTCCATGCAGGGTTTCCCTCCCTTAGCATGGACTATTGTTCATCTAAGCTCTAGTGATGGTTCCTTCATCTTCGTCGCAGAAAAAGACACTAGAGGAATGACAGTCCTCCGGTTAATAATAGCTGTTTATTCATTAAAAATTAACTAACATGAAACAAGCTTCATGCTTTATATAGTAAAGGAGGGAGGTGCGAAGTATGTTTTACCATGTAAAAGAATTACAGTACCATGCAAAACCTGAATGTCCAGACCCCGTGTTTGCAAAAAAACTACAAGAAATTCTAGGCGGCCAATTCGGGGAAATTTCTGTCGCACTGCAATATTTGTTTCAAGGCTGGAACACCCGTTGTGATGCGAAATATCGTGATTTACTTATGGATACCGGCACAGAAGAACTCGCTCATATTGAAATGCTTGCGACAATGATTGCCCGGCTGTTGGAAGGAGCTGATGTTCAAGCTCAGGAACAAGCAGCGCAAGACCCAGTGCTTGCAGCCATTATGGGAGGAATGAATCCGCAGCATGCCATTGTTTCCGGCCTGGGGGCAATGCCTGCTGATAGTGTCGGAAATCCATGGACGGCCAGTTATATTAATGCAAGCGGTAACTTGTTGGCGGATTTTCGTTTGAATTTGACTTACGAATCACAAGGGCGCCTCCAAGCCGCGAGATTATACGAACAAACCGCGGATCGTGGTGTTCGTGATATGCTTTCTTGGCTGATTGCAAGAGATACTATGCATCAAAATATGTGGTATGCCGCGATTCAGGAGTTAGAAGAAAAAGAAAATATTGTTGTTCCAAGTACATTTCCGCGTGAGTTGGAAAAACAAGAAGTCGCCTACACGTATTTCGATCTCTCCCGTGGCACCGAATCGGAAAAAGGACGTTGGGCGCACGGTCGCAGCATGGATGGCCTCGGCTATTTCACCTACCAATACTGGCCACCGCCATTTGGAGAAGCCGTGCACTTACGACCTGCCCCACCGTATATGTTTAACACTCCTCTGCCACCTCCTAGTAAAATGTAAAGATCCCCGTGCGGCGCATAAGGTGGCCGCGACGCAAAGAGGAGCGGCCCATTTTTCAGGCAGCTCCTCTTTAAATTAATAGTTTTCCTAAAGCTTAAAACACCTGTTCAATCATACTTATCCTCTTCACCCAAGGCGGCTTCATCCTCTTCTACTTCTAATTCTCTTTCATACCGTTCATGAATTTCATTCACGCCGTCGTATTTCCCATCGCTGTCTGCAAGTGCAAATGTTTCCACATCTGCGTGATTCTCTATGTTCTGCTCAACGGCTGGATACGTTTCTTCATCCTCTATATTGTCCACTTGATATATATCGGATGGGGTTTCTGAACTCCCATAGCGACTTACGCTTTGCCACGCATCTTCCGCGTCAAACATGACATGTTCTTCTTCATGAGAAGAGGCGATCGGATCAGCCTTTAAGTTATCTTCTTCCACTGGACGTCTGTCGCGAATGGGTTCATGAGAGGCATGTTCCACGCAGCGCAACGTAGTGGGAATCACTTCTAAGCGCTCCTGCGGAATATCTTTTCCACAAATTTCACAACTTCCGTACGTGTTATTGTTGATCGCCTGGAGCGCTTTATCAATATCTTCAAGCTCTTCACCTTCATGTTGAGCAATCGCTTGGTCCTTTTCTCGTTCATACAATTCCGTCGCACTATCCCCAGGGTGGTTATCGTAGCTGGATAACTCACTTGTAGTTTCCTGAAGTGAGCCATCTTGATGGTGAGAAAGCCTCGCTTCGACGTGTCGCCTCCTGTCCTCCAATTCATCCTTAAACTTTTCGCGCTGTTGTTCGTTCATAGCACCCTCCCTCGCTTGCGCCATTCATAGTGATTGATTCTACCTATAGGGTTTGTCTATAACAGGCTTCTTATGACAAAAGATGCGGAGAATTTGATGAAATACAGACTTGGCGATTGAGCTATTGTCTCACTTTTGGTGAAAAACGTATTAAATTTTTGTCGAAACGTCCAAGTGAAGCGCTTACACGTCCAAATTGAAGCATAAAACGTCCAAATACTTATGAATCGCTCAGCTGAGAAAGCGAACAGTGGTAGAGGCGTCCGCTTAAGTCTAAAGGGTAATGTCTGGAAAATGACTTAATAAAACGGTGCGTTTGTTGCCGATTCTCACTCCTCAAAAATGCACGAATTTCCGCAGAAGTAAAGCTTGAATTGACTAACAATACATATTCTTTAATCGACTGAATATGGGCTTGTCGGTCATGAGCGTCACATGCCTGGCACCTCCACCTACCCCACCACCATTTCATGCTAGGCGTTTCACATTCCTTACATACAACACCTGTAACGAGGTCTTGAGGAGACACGTTGAAGTATTTCAATATATCTTTATAAAACGGGCGGTGATCAGACAAAATCAACTGTTGCAATTGCTTTATGTCGATAAGCTGTGACGGTTCAGAAGCAGAGAGAGGTTCATCAGTAAATAGGTAAGGGATCTGCGCAGCGTGGATTAGAGAAGGAGTGACGGTATCCGGGCCGCCCGTGGAACGGAGAATTGTCGAAGGCTTGCTAATAACTACATATGAACGCATGGGGCGCGGTTGTAATTCATATTGAACGAGCCATGTTCTTAACTGCCTTTCCTGCAGCTTTACTTGTAATAAAGCATTAGGAAAGCCTTCTTCTACATCATTCACTGTTCTGACCATTTGATTATGTTCATAATCAACATGGAGCGTGCCCGATACGTTTTTTATTTCAAGCAAAATCAGTTCCGCTTTCGTGGCTAAGAGCGTGTCAATTTGAAAGTAATTGACCTTATTAAATGAATTCATATAAGGGAGACGGACATTATGAAAAACAGAATACGTATCCTTGGGAAGAAATGATAAGTAATACTCAACCGCTTCCTCGCCGCGGTGTCCTTTCATCTGTTTTGCGTGTTCATATTCAACCTTCGGATAAGCTAGGTGAGTATTTGGAAGGCGGCGAAGCAGAGCCTGTAATTGCAGGAGATAAAGCGGGGAGGTGCGTTTTTTAAAAATCACGGTGAAACCCACTCCTTTCGAGGGTCCCTACTTATTCGACGTATTTTTCTTAAATCCTCTACGTTTCTAATATAAGAAGCGCCGTAATGCTACGGCGCTTCTTATATTGTTAAGGAAAAGCGTCCGAGAATCTTGTCGAAGTGTCCACTTTAAGAAAAAAACGTATCAATTTTTTGTCGAAACGTAACAGAAATTTGTCGAAACGTCCAAGTGAAGCGCTCACACGTCCAAATCAGCCTCCATGTAGCCACCCTAACAGCTCAGGGGCATCTCCACTATTATTCCAATCGGTACACAGCGTCTACCCGCTGTACAACTTCAATTTGGCCAGCTTCAATTTCAGTTGTTCCCTCGCCTTGGTCCGCGTCTATTGCATCCTCTGCCACTTCTTCCTGTGCCATATCTTCTGTAGGCACTTCTACTTGTGCTTCTTGATCAATAATTTGTACGATTTCCCCACGCGCTTTTCCGGCACCTTCAGCTAAGGCCTCAGCCCGTGGTTCGGTGTTTTCAATCGCTAGTTGAGCAGCTTCTTGCTCGGCTTCAGTCGGATCATCGAGGGTAAAGCGTGTTTGTTGAATTTGATTCGCTCCTGCTTCTGTTGCGATATCTATCAGTTCGCCGACGCCATCAATGTCTTCATATTCAATTTCGATAATATGATGAGCACGGTACTCTTCTTCTCCTTCATCTGGCTGACGCTGTGGCTGAACATGATACTGGACCGTTTCAATCTGTTCATCTCCCACGCCTACATCAGAAAGGGCACTGCGGACCGACTCCACACTTTCTGTTACATCATTCTGAGCTTCATCTGCTGACCCGTGTACAGCTTCAGCACCCAATCGTACATAAGCCAAGTCGGGATCAATGCTTACCTCTCCTTCCCCACTTACAACAACAGTCCCATGGTCACCCTCCTCAGCATCTAAAGTATTCGAACTGTCTGAGGGACCAGGAACAAGCACAGTAAATAACATGCCTAAGCCAACGAGAGCTGCTGCACCTGTCCCAACGTAAATCGTACTTTTACTTTTCATTCTAAATCCCTCCAATGAGTAGGGTTCATTCCCCTTCTATTTCATTGGACGAGATCACTACTGTACAGTTACATCCTCTACCAGATTTATTCAAATCTATCCTATGTTGCAAAAGGTAAGTTACTCTCGCAATTGATCTTCTTCATTAAAAAATACCTTATAGCCGTTTTGTACAAAAATAATCACTGTGAGCGCCACCGCCCCCGATACGCCTAATAAAATGGCAATTTGGTATTCAATGGCTGTGAGCGGATCGACTCCTGCCAAAATCTGTCCTGTCATCATGCCTGGTAAAAACACGATCCCTGTCCCCACCATAGAATTAATCGTCGGTAAAATCGCTGCGTCAAACGCTTGATCAACGATTTTCCGCGTCGCTTCTTTTGGTGTGGCTCCCATCATTAGAGCAGCCTCAACTCGTGCACGCTGGTCTCTAAGCCCTTCGACTAACGTTTGCACCCCTAGTGTTACACCGGTCATTGAATTTCCAATAATCATGCCTGCAATCGGGATAAAATAACGTGGGTCATACCACGGCGAAAATTGTATGACGATTACATTAAAATAAAACAGACTTACCAGTGAACCAACTGCCATCGATATCGCAATAATTACTTTCATCTCACGGTTCAACTGCCCGCGTACTCGCTTGAATATATTTTGAATCGCAAACCCGACCATTATGACAAGCACAGCCAAGGTCAATAACGGATGAGGATGTTCAAACAAATAGATTAACACATAGCCCACAAGCAGCAGCTGAATCGTCATCCGAAACGTAGAAATGAGAATTTCTTTATCACGCGGGATTTGACGAATTTTCACCACTATAAGTAAAAAGACAATGAATATATAAGCTGCAACGAGCTGCCATAGGGTCAGTTCTATAATTTCTTCATTCATTTTCTCTCCCCCCATTCAAGGCAAACGGGGAAATATCGACCACCGTGTCCGAAAATTCCTTTGCAATTTGCATATTATGAGTGACAAACACCATCGTCTTTTTTTCCTTTTTTACATGTGAGACGAAACGTTCCATTACATCCTTTTCCAAATTTTCATCCAACGCAGAAGTAGGCTCATCCAGCAAATAAACTTGGGGAGTAAGCAAGGACATCCGGGCCAGCGCCAACCGTTGCTGCTCCCCGCCTGACAACTTTGTAGCATCTGCTTCCAGATTCTTATCTAAATAAAACTGCTGGATAGCCTGCTCCATCTCTTCTTTTGACGGCAGATTCTTTTCTGTTAACCGAGCCCCTGCTTGCAAGTTTTCTTCTACTGTATCACCAAATAAAACAGGGTCCTGCGGCAACATCACAACCTCTCTCCGCAACTCAACAGGCTCCCATTCAGCAATTAACTTCTCATTAAAGTAAATCGTGCCCTCGCTCGGGGTATGCATCCGGTTTAATAATTTAAGCAGGGTCGATTTGCCACTTCCACTTTCGCCGACAAGGCATGTAATCTCACCCGCGCGAATATAAAGCTCATCGATTGCTAAGATGTCTTTATACTTTACTTCTTCTAACTTAAACATCGCTTCTCGTCTCCTTTAGCTGTCTACACTCTCCATCATGGGGCTTCTCCTGCTAAGTATTCCCTAAGTATAGCAAAGGTACTTCGCCAGTAAAAAGTGGCACTCTTCCTGCCCAGCATAGATAAAACGCCGTTGATGACGGCGTTTTATCTTCTTCTACGCTTATTTTCTCCTTGCGGGAACACGTTTCATCACTTTAAAAAACCAGGCCCGGCGTTTATAAACAGGCAAGCTTTTCACCGTTCGGTTGTTCAACGCTTTTTCAACACCTGATTGCCTAAGGTCGGCTTCCTCTTGTTCATGCCTGGCAATTGCGTTGGAAAACCGCTTCACGTCTGGTTCAATCCCTGTATACTATTTCCTTGGCGACAATAGACCTCTTTTCTTTCATTTGGCGTACTCAATAAGATAACGATTGAAAACCGTAAAGTGTTTGAAAAATTTTAAAACATTTAGCTGCTCACTCGATTGTATATGTAACTATCACCATTATTAGGTAAATCTAAATAAAAAGAGCTGGGAAGCTGAAAGTACACCCCGGCTCTCTTACCTTTGCTTTCCTTCTTTTTTTATTAACGTTTCTAGCGGAATCTCTGTAGCAGTAGTTCCGCGTTCTTCCATTTGCTTTCTTTCTGTCGGATAAAGAATGAGGAAGCTTTGCTCTGTACTTTTTTCCAGTTTGGTCGGTAATTTGTTAAGCTCTGGGTGCCAGGCAATTGTCCCTTTCCTGCAACTCATAAGCACTACCAACGTGTCGTTTTCCAGACTGCTTAATGTTTCGGTGAATAACGCTTTCCAACTTTCTGTATGCCTGACCTTTATTTGCAGATCAGGTTTCATCTGCGCAAAATAATCTTGGTATATGGAAGCCGGAGTCGATATGGTTACACAGCAAAGCGTGGCGCCAATGTTTTTTGTGATCAATTGAATTCGTTGCATGGCTTCTGAAAATCCCGCTGTATAGTACATACCTTTAGGTAAAATAACGAGCACCCGGCGCAACGTGTCCAGTGGTTGTTTGCGATGTAGAATCATAATACTTTGCGTCGTTTGATTTAAAAATTGGTCCATAATACTTCCAAAAACACGCTGTGGCATGTTTTTCTTCGTTTTCCACCTTGTAATTACCAACGTAATACGCTCCTCGATCACTGCCTTCCCCATCGTATCTGCCACGTTGTGTCCCACTCTGGTAACTGCTTGCACTGGTACTTCCGCGGCAGTGGCATAGTCAGAAGCGTCAGCTAATAATTCTTCCACTCTCGCTACTTCTTTCTCGATTTCTACAGAGGGTGGAATAATGCCTAGTGAATAAATTGGAGGGGTACCGATTTCGGGCTTTCTTAGCATCATCGCAAGATCTAATAGGCCTTGCATAGATTCTGGACTAGTCATTGGGAGCATAATACGCTCAGAGCGGGTCCTTGTTTGCTCAGGGGTGCGCCTTTCTTCATTGAGCAAGATATACCGCCCGTACTTCTCTATCATAGAAGGCCCTAATATACACGTCACCAAAATCATGACAATAACTCCATTTACCGAAGATTGATCTAACAAGCCTAAATCATAACCAACTAAAGTAGCAGCCAAGGTAGCAGCCGCCTGAGGGATAGTCAGGCCAAACATTACATTTACTTCAGCTTGATTGTATCTATACCTGTACCTTGCAAAGAGAGATGCCGTAAACTTGCCAATAATCACCCCGGTAACAAGCAGTCCTGTTAAAATTAACGTTCTCGGCTCACTAACTAAAAGACGTACATCCATTAACATGCCCACTGATAATAAAAAGAATGGAATAAACAACGCATTAGCTGTAAATCGGATTCGATTCATTAATGGACCACGCTCAAGGATCAAGCGATTGAGTGCAAGACCGGCTACAAATGCGCCAATAATCGGTTCAAAACCTGCCACTGTGGCAAAAAATGCAGAAATAAATAGGAGAACAAAAATAAAGGTAAAAACGGTAATTCCTTCTGTGGTGACATGTTGAAAAAACCATCTCGTAAGCAGCGGAAAACCGATAACATTTAACAGAATAAGAAAAAAAAGCGACAACATAAGAACTGAAAAAAACATGGCATTCAGCTCTCCAGAAACCGAACCTGCCACAATAGCAAGAACAAGGAGAGCCAACGAATCTGTAACCAGCGTTCCCCCTACGGCGGTGGTCACAGCTTTGTTTTTCGATAGGCCTAACCGGCTTGCAATTGGATAACCGAGCAAGGTATGCGAAGAAAGAATCGACCCAAGTAAAATCGATGCTGCCAATGAATAGTCAAGCCATAACCCTACACCGGTTCCAATTAAAAACGGAAAGAAAAATGATAAAAAGCCAAAACGAAAGCTGCGGTTGCGGTAGTTCTTAAAACCTTCAATATCCATTTCCAACCCGGCAATAAATATAATCAGCAGCAACCCTACCGTTCCGAGCAGTTCAATAGTAGATCCTCGGTGCAAGAGGCCAAAGCCATGAGGGCCAATAAGAATGCCAGCTAATATTGGTCCAATTAAGCCAGGCAATTTCAAGAAGCGCATGGCCATCGGCATCAGCAAAAAGATGATCATGCAGATTAAAAAAACGAGGACAGGGTCGCTTATTGGCCGTTCAAACATAAGCATCGACCTGCTTTCGTGATGTACAGCTCGTGATGATACATCTAGTCCCTTCTTAACGCATGAGTATGTTTACACCTTGAGCTTCATTCTCCTGAAAAACAAAACGCAGGCCACACGTTGCAAGCAAGTTCACTTAGAAAGAATTGGATTTACCTGCTATTTTCATATTCTTTTCAACTAATATATACGTTTGAAGCGTTGCAAGATGGGGGTACTTTTTTTATAGAAAGGTGGGATGCACACATGACACAAAAACGATTAAACACATTGAAACCTGGACAACACTATACAGCACAGGAATTAGATAGTTTTGTCTCCACGACCGATGTAGTGCTCTTATCCAACAACGGAAACCAACTTTTCACAGAACCAGACCGTGAATATAAGGTTGTCTCTGAATTTGAGGGGTTTTTTGAACATTCATCCACAGACGGGGAGAAATACTTCCGAGACAAGAAAACGTATGTTGTGGATAAAGCCTAAAAATACGATTAAACTTTTTGCTAACAAGGCTGTCCCCAGAGGGCAGCCTTTCTTATTGGGCTCCAAATGAAAGATTCAGCTGAAGCTCCCAGTAACTCTGGGGTTCTCTACTAGGACGCTGATGTTGAAAACGTCCAAATTACGAGCGAAACGTAAGAGAAGTTTGTCGAAGTGTCCAAGAATCCTGTCGAAACGTCCAAATTGAAGCTAAAACCGCCCAGTTTTTCCCAAAAAACGTCCAAATTCCTTTACTTGTGCGTAAACCTGTGGATAGTTTTACGCCAGGTGGGAGATTTCTTTTTATCTGTAATCATAGACTCAACTTCACTCAAATCAATGTCTAAACTTTCATACATTTGGTAATCATAGATAAATGAAACTGATAGAGTGGAGGAGTGAACACTTATGAAACAAGCAGTAAAAGCAAGTATAGCTTTCCTGCCCTTTATTTTTGCGATCGGATGCATGAATGAAGTAGGAGAAGAGGAGAGTGAGGAAGATATTGCTGAAGTGGATGCCCGTGGTGAAAATACAGCCGAAGCCTATGCTGAAATGATGAATGTGGATGGCGACCAAGTGGGACTGGTCACCTTCACCGAAGAAAATGGTGCGGTCATGATTGAAGCTGAAGCAACCGGCCTTACCCCTGGCTATCACGGTTTTCATATTCATGAACATGGAATCTGTGAACCTGTGAATGACGAACCATTTGATTCTGCTGGCGGCCATTACAATCCGGAAGACGAGGTACATGCTGACCACGCCGGCGATATGCCTTCATTATATGGAAAAGAAGATGGAAGCGCTTATTTGAAAACGTCGCTTGACCGCTTCCATCCCGGCCAACTCCTCGAAGATGAGGTAGCAGTTATCATTCATGAAGAGGCAGACAATTTTGCTCACATCCCTGAGCGGTATCAGTCCACAGAAAGTGATGAACCCGGCCCTGATGAAGAAACATTACGAACAGGAGATTCTGGTGAACGCTACGCCTGTGGAGAAGTTGTGGGTACTCAAGAATAAAAGGTTCTGTAAAAAAGCCCTGACCTCTTTTTAAAGGAGGGGCAGGGCTTTTTCTGTGGATTATTCTACTTTATCAACGATCTATATCCACAATAGCTTCCTCATTTTGTAACACTTGCACCGCTAACTCTTCGATTGCGCTATATTGACCTTCCACCTCATCAGCTGCTTCTTCGCCGAGCTCCTCTGCTTCAGCTTGTGCCATCGTTTCTTCTGTGTAGATCATTACTGAAACGGAAGATTCTTCTTCTATAATATCCACATCTGCCACATCTTCTCTAGCTAAAAGTTCCTCTGTTAGTTCATGAAAATCAGATTCCACATCAGCTTGTGCAAAATCACCTTCTTCCTCCGTCTCGCCATCTAGGTCTTCTTCTTCTTGTTCTACTACGTCAGCTGGTTCCTCCTTCGTATCTTCTGGCGCTTCCTCTTGTCCACAACCATTTAAGAGTAATAGCAACGTAAAGCTGGAAATATAGATCGATTTTCTCACAACAACCACCTTTCTCGTTTCCTCCTCCGACACAATCAACTAGTAAAAATCACCTAGTTTTTCAACTCAAGTTGCTACAACTGATAGCCCCCCCCATTTATATCATTCTCCAACTCGTTATAACTTTCTATCTCCTCAGCTGAAACTGCAAGCTGCCGCAATAAACTATGAAATTTTTTATTCTCATACTTAAACCTTTCTCCGGAGTTGTAACGACGGGCAATTCCCTCGGCAAATTCCCAACAACATTTGATATCCTTCATTTCGACTGATTCTGCCAGCAGCGTTAAAGCTTCTAAAACATCATTTATAAGGATCGGATCGTCTTTTGCATAGTAAAGAATGTGGGCAAACGACACGTTTAAATAATAATCAAACGATTCATTTGGAATAATTAAGCGCAAATCATTGTTATCATCCGTCAAATAAGGAGCAAATCTCGTAATCGTTGCAATGTCTAATAATAGGTCCGTCATTTGATATATTACGTTTTTGGCTGTAGCAGGATCATCATTGCTGATTGCTTTAATTGCAATTTCTTTTAATTTATTTACTCCGAACTCTAAGTCCTGGACCTCAGTTTTTTTGTTACCAAAATAAAGTAAGTTTTGATAATTGTACTCGTTTACTTCCTGACCATTTTGTGGCCAATAAGATAAAATAGGGATCCCTTTCGTTACAAAATCGCCAACTCGAACTTCAAGGCGAATGATAATATCATCTTTTGAAGCATTTTTTATCATTTTTTTATAATCGACAATTTGTAAAAAGCCTGGTTTATCCGAATAAATGGTATAAGCATCTTTTCTAGATAACTCCTCGCCTGTTTTATTTGGCTCATTTGTTCGAAAAGGCTCGAGGTCTTTTCCCAACGTTTTCATAATTTTGCTTTGCGATTCCACTTTCATGTTGTGCGTCAACATCGGAACCTGCATCCACTTAACCGAATGATTAATAAAGAACACGAAATTACCCATGGCAATAAGCGTAAGAGCAAACGAGGCGAACGGGATCGCTACATACGTGTCCATTAGATTTTCGTTCAACATAAAAAAAGCAATCATTAAATAAATGAAGGTTGCATTAAAAATACCCAGTACGTGCTGTGTTTTAGAATCAGCGATAAAATTGAGCATCATGCGTGGTGAAAATTGACCAGAGAATGTAGTTAAAATAACTACTGTCGAGTTAAAAGTGAAAGCATTTAATGTGATTACACCAGCAAGCAATGTGCTAACCACAGTATACAAAAATTCATGATGAATGATAAAAGTTGTAGGGACATGTTCGTGCAGCCCAACGGAAAAATCCAGCCAAAATGCCACAATAGCCAACATGATAGCTAGAATAGCGTAAAGAACAGAAGAAAACCATAGATTAGCTCGAAGTTCATAACCTAATTGACGACGAGACATGCTTGCAATCCGTCGAAGTCTTCTTGGTAGAAATTTGCGAATTAGCATCTAAGGTCTTCCTTTCCTGCCTAAAGTGTAGAAACAATAAAGATAAAAAGGAGGATGAGCTTGTAAAGGCTCATCCTTTCATTCACTTCTTTATTACCCTGTCTGTCTGATTTGTAACATTAAATTTTAGGGGAATGCTAGAAAATCTACTAATCCATTACAAAATACAAGCTTTTTTGTGGATAAGTATTGATACGCAAGCTCCGCCTTTTTTAGCTGTCACTTTCCACATCATCTAGTGGTTAATTGCTGCTTTAGGGTCATAATGGTCAACTGCTAGTTCACAACCCGCTCCCATCGCAAGCTGAGCCAATTGAAAACCAAGGTATGGACCTGTGGTTAACCCGGAAGCTCCCAAGCCATTGATGACAAGCAGATTTTCATAATGAGGTATTTCCCCAATTAACGGAAGAAAATTAGGGGTGAAGGGGCGAAAACCGACACGTGTTTCCACAAGAGTGCTGTCAGCTAACCCCGGCGCTGTAGTTAATGTTTTATTTAATATATCTTGAACGCCACCAGCTGTGACACGATGGTCAAAACCTACCTCGTCTTCATGTGTGGCTCCTGCGACAATACGACCTTGCTCAAAGCTGAGAAGATAATGATTGCTTGGCGGCATAACGACCGGCCACCCACTCGTATTTTCGCCGGGCAGTTCAAGATGAAGGATTTGAGCACGCTGCGAGGTTACTGCAAATGAAAGACCTAATGGGGTTAAAAGCTCCCTTGCCCAAGCACCTGCAGTTATCAACACCCGCTCTGCTCGTATTTCTTCTCCATTTACCTGCACTCCATATACATGTTGACCAATTGGGGATAAGACAGCATCGCCTTCAATAAAAGTGGCTCCGTGTCGTTTGGCTGCCCGCAGCAGAGCTTTTCGGAGCCTTCTTCCATCCACCCGCGCTCCGCCACTTACATGAACAGCTCCATACTCCTCGGAAAGCGGTGGAAATAGCCGGTTGGTTTCTTCTGGAGAAAGCTGGACAGCCTCCCCAATCTCCGGTGCGTCTTCTCTTCGCATTCGTGCACGTTCAACCATTTGTTCTAATTTTTTTTCATCAGTATGCAGGTGTAATGTCCCCACCTGTGCATAACCTGTTTCTGTTTCGCCTTCTTCTTTTAAATTCTGAATCAATTGTGGATAAAATTTCGCTCCTTGTTTCACCAGCTGGTACCATGCTTTATTTCGCCGCTGGGTAAGCCACGGAGAAACAATGCCCGCTGCAGCATTTGTCGCCTGGCCAGGCTCTTCACGGTCAATAATGATAACTTCCGCGCCGGCCTTGGCAAGGTGATAAGCTGTAGAAACACCAGCAATCCCCGCGCCGATTACAACGTATGGTTTCATTCAAAAAACACCTTTTCTGTTAAGATCTCATTCGCTCTTATTTTATCAAGCTGGCACAAAGAGTAAACCCAGACAGCGAGTAGAGGTGCCACTACATTTTTTCCACAAGCTTTAATATAATGGGAAGAGCTAAAAAGACACTGATCACGCGGATAATCTGCAAACTAGCTACAAGAGTTGGCTCAAGCCCTAAAGCAAAAGCTGTTGCAGCCATTTCAGCAGCCCCTGCAGGCACAGTGCTCAGGAGGCTTACGACATAAGATACCTCCGTAAACAGCCAGAAAATAAACGCCAGGAAAAAACTTAAAATAAAAAAGAGACCAAGCACTTGTGCACTAACTCCACCAATTTGTTTCAACCTGAGAAATGTTGGACGGTCAAATCGTACTCCTACCATAACACCTATTAACGCCTGCCCAATTCCTCCAATATAAGTAGGCACATCATCAATGTGAAAAATAAAATCACCAAACAAAAAGCCGAAGGCAATCGCGTACAACAGGGATCCTGCCGGAATTTTGATCCGAAAGTTCAAATAAAACGCTATACTCATTACAATCAAAAAAACAATAATGTGCTCCAGCGTCAATGCACCCTCTGCCACCTGTTCCGGCCCGGCCTCTGCAGCTTCAGCCCACAAGCCGGCGATCAGTGGAATGAGCAGTACAAAAAAAGTAATTCGCGCCGTATGAAATGCTGCCACAATTCGATTGTCAGCTCCATAATCCCCGCTTACGCTTATAATTTCAGAAGCACCGCCGGGAATACAACAAAATAAAGCCGTGCGTTTATCCAAAATGCTGGACCACTTATACAGCAGCCAGCCAAAAAGCAGCCCGCCAGCAAGGGTAACTATGATTGTAATAAACAAAGGTAGAATATAGACCCCCAATACGCTGAATAATTCCCTTTCCATTAGCAATCCAATATTCGTTCCCACCAAGGTAAGGGCAATCTTAAACGGCCAGCCTTCATAACTGACGTCCGAACGCAGCAAGCCATATAAAATCCCGGTCAGCAATGCACCCAAAAGCCAGCCGGCAGGCACGTTCAGCATATTAAAAACAGCACCGACCCCTAGAGCTGCCAGGAGTACCCCTATTGCACGCATCATAATCCCCACTCCATTCTGATGCTTACTTCTATGTCCACAGCAGAAGGCTCTCGCCGAGATTTATATTCGGACCGAGAGCCTGGCTATGTTTCTATTTATTTGCGAACAAATTTAATTAAGCGAATAACCAGCGGAACCACTAAAGATAAAGCGGCCAAAATTAACAACGTCAGTGAGATAGGCTGGTTTAAAAAGATCATCCAATCCCCTGTGGATATCTGAAGAGCCTGACGCATATTTTCCTCCATTATAGCACCTAAAATCATAGCCAGAATTAATGGAGCAGCTGGAAAATCATTCATCCTCATGAAAAATCCGATTAATCCAAAGATTAGTACGAGAAATAAATCAAACGGATTAAAACTTAAGCCGTATACCCCAATCATACAGAAAACGATAATAAGAGACAAAAGCATCGCCCTCGGTACATTTAAAATCTTTGAAATAAGCGGGATTAAGGGCAGATTCAACACAAGCAAAAAGATGTTTCCGATATACATACTAGCCACTACGCCCCAAAACACATCAGGCCGGTCTTCCAGCATCAACGGCCCAGGGGTAATCCCCATAACGAGCAATGCTCCAAGTAATACGGCCGTCGTACCCGAACCAGGCACACCCAGTGTCAAAAGCGGGACAAATGAACCGCCAGATGCTGCGTTATTAGCTGCTTCAGGAGCTGCGACACCTTTCACATTCCCTTTTCCAAATGTATCTCCATCTTTAGCAATTCGTTTTTCCATCGAGTAACCTAAAAAAGAACCAATCGTTGCCCCGGCACCGGGAAGGACTCCGGTAAAGAAACCAAGAACCGAACTCCGGCCTACAGGCGGAGCAATATCGCGCATTTCTTTTTTGGACAATTTCAACGAGCCAAGCGAATTTTGTTTAGATGCACCTGTACGTTTTTTAAGGAGGACAAACACTTCACCGAGTGCAAAAATCCCTAAGGCAACTATAAGAAAGTCAATACCATCAAGCAAGTTCACATTGCCAAACGTATAACGGGCTGTGCCGGTTTGCAAGTCCATTCCTACTAGAGAAACCATTACGCCAAATACTGCAGCAATCAGCCCTTTTATTAGAGATTTCTCAGAAAGACTTACTACCGCGGTTAAACCAAACACCATCAACGCGAAATATTCAGCTGGTCCAAAACTAACGGCTACCGTTCCTAAAAGAGGCGCGATAAACATTAGACCAACAATACTAATTGTACCGCCTATAAATGAAGAATAGGCAGCTATGGCAAGCGCTTTTCCTGCCTGGCCTTGTTTTGACAACGGATAACCATCAAATGAAGTTGCCACTGTGCCTGCCACACCTGGGGCATTTAGTAAAATAGATGAAGTGGACCCACCAAAAATGGCGCCGTAATAAACACCAGCCATCAAAATTAGACCGATTGCCGGATCCATTCCATAAGTGACTGGGATCATTAAGGCCAAAGCACTGATCGGGCCAAGACCGGGAAGCATGCCAATTACTGTTCCAGCCACTACGCCAATAAATACAAACATTAAAGCTTCAGGCTGAAGAGCAACACTAAAGCCATAGAGTAAATTTTCCCATGCGTTCATCGCTGACTCACCTCTCTTTTAAAACGGCAGCAACCCTGGTGGCAAATAGACACCGAGTCCTCGCGTTAAAATAAAATAAAAACCAAAACTTACTGTCGCCGCAACAATTCCATTAATCAAATGACGGCGATAGCCATAGAACAAGGTCATTCCAAAAATAAAGACTAAGGTAGTCAATACAAATCCAACGACTTCTAATAACAAAATGTAAAGGCCGACTGCTGATGCGGTAACTACTACCTGCGTTCCAGGACGACTCCAAAATGGTTCAGCAGGGGTAGACTCACTCTCGGTATCATCTCCGCTGCCTGCCTCTCCTCTGCTGCTTTCAGATGCCTGTTCTTCGTCTTTTTCATCCGTTTTATCTCTTTCAAAAAACAGTGCCACGGAAAGAACAAGCATTGAAAATCCTAGTAGTTTTGGAAATAAATCAGAATCAACTGGTCTCGGAAGTGCGTACTGCGGAATCTGAAACGCCTGAAATAAATATAAACATGAAAATAGGAAAAGAATGAGAGCAATAATTTGATTGGTTCTAAGTCGTTTCAATAATGACACGAGGCGGCCCCCTTTCCTTGTTTTAAAAAATAACTCTTCCTTTCACCATAAAAGTGGAAAGCCAAAATGTTTTTATTGTTCCTTATTCGACAAGATTTTCACTGCCATGGTTAAGGAAAAAATAGGAGGAGGAAGCGGCTCTGCCCCCTCCTCTTCTTTTTACTATTCAACTAGGCCAATATCTGTCAGCACGTCTTCAAACAATTCATACTGTTCGTCTAAGAAAACATCGAATTCCTCACTCGGTTGATAGTTATCAATCCAGCCTAGATCTTCCGCTTGTTCTTCCCATTCATCAGTTTCTATCATGTCTGCATACATTTCTTCATAATAAGCAACCGCTTCTTCAGACATATCCGGTGGCCCCATGATGCCTCTCCAAATGTCAAACGTGTAATCAATGCCTGCATCGACAAATGTTTCCGCACCTGCCTCGTCCAAGCCGTCTATCGACTCCTCGGCAGAGTAAGCTAATGGCTGAAGTTCCCCGGATTCAACTTGGCCAGTGGATTCTCCTACGCCCGTAACTACAACGTCTACATGGCCGCCCAGCAAGTTAGTCATGGCTTCGCCGCCGCCCGAGAAGGGTACATAGTTCACGTCTGCCGCATCAACCCCGTATTCGGCTGCTGCACCGGCAAAGGCAATGTGGTCCATGCTTCCTGCAGCTGAACCGCCTCCAACAGAAACCGCTCCAGGATCTTCTTCAATAGCTTCAAATACGTCATTTATCGATTCAAACTCCGACTCAGGATCTACTAATACGATAGAGTAATCCGTAATCAAATTAGCCACCGGCGTAAAGTCCGTATGGTCATATTCAGATGTCTCAGTAAGAGGCACTAAAATAATTGGAGGGCTTGCCGCGAACAAAGGCTGGTCTTCACCAGCATGACCGGCGATTTCTGCCCAAGCAACCGCGCCGCCGCTGCCGGGAACATTTTGCGGAGCGAAGTTCACTGGTGCAAGATCTTCGTTTTCAATAACTTGCGCTGTGGTACGGATCAACGTATCCCAGCCGCCGCCAGCATCTGCCGGAGCAATATATTCGACATCATTTTCAGGCTCCCAGTCACCATCGACTTCACCATTATCATTTTCTTCGTCAGTTTCTTCCTCAGCTTCATCTTCAACCTCTGCTCCAGCTTCTGTATCTGCCTCTTCTTCAGTAGGATCTTCAGGCGGATCCCCACAAGCTGTGATCATTGCAATTGAAAGTGCAGAGACCCCCGCAACTTTGCTGAAGCGCTTACAAAACCGTTTCAATAAAAAAACCTCCCTTTGTTTTCAGTGTGTGATGAATTAGCTCCATCTTATCTGAAAACACAGAAAGGAATAAATATTATAAACATAAACTGTATTTTGTTCATTTTGTTTAGGAATAAACTGGAGATTTTAAATGAATAAATAGCGGCGCTCAGGCCGGCCAACCTCTCCATAGCTAACTTCTGCCCGCACTTCTTCGATCGAAATTAAATATTCCAAGTACCTGCGGGCTGTCGAACGACTCGCCCCGATTGCTTTTGACACCATAACTGCCGTAGTTCCCTGTTTCCCATTTTCTTGTAAACATGCTCTAATATTTTCAAGAGTTACATGGTCAATTCCTTTTGGTAACTCTTCTGTTTGCTCAGATGCTTTCGTTTGCAGCTGAGTACCCCCGTATCTCAGCTGATCTAATTCTTCTTGTGAAATTTCTGAACGTTCGGAGAGTGCTTGTTTTTCTTTCTTATAGCGTTGCAGAGTTTCAGCTGTCCTCTCTTTTTGGACAGGCTTCATAATATAATCAAAAATCCCAGCCTGTAATGCTTCTTGAATGGTGGATGTTTCATTGGCAGCAGTCATCATAATAATATCTATGCCAGGATACGTGCTGCGAATA
The DNA here is from genome assembly GCF_000377705.1 of Salsuginibacillus kocurii DSM 18087. Taxonomy (GTDB): domain Bacteria; phylum Bacillota; class Bacilli; order Bacillales; family Marinococcaceae; genus Salsuginibacillus; species Salsuginibacillus kocurii. The sequence continues at coordinate 855,661 of NZ_KB898623.1, forward strand.
TGCCATAACAGCTCCAATCCTGTAACATCTGGAATATATATATCTAAAAGGATCAAATCCGGCAAAGAGAGATCAGATTCGAGAAATGACTTCGTTTCTGCCCCGGTTTTTGTGGAGTGAACCACTTTGAAGGAAGGAAGTTCTTCCACAAATGCTTTATTGATCTCCGCCACGCGAAAGTCGTCTTCTACAATAAGAACAGAGTAGGTATTCGCAATGTATCTCACCCTGATTCCCCCTTTATTTCCATACCCGAATATTTTGGCAAGGCAATGACAAAGCAAGTTCCGTCCTGGTCGCTTTTCTCCACAAAAATTGTGCCATTCAAATCAGCCACAGCTGCGGAAACAAGAGCAAGGCCGACACCGCGATGTTTAGCTAAGGTTTTAGTGGAAAACCCTTTCTGAAAGATGTGGTCAATCTTTGCTTCATCAATACCCGGTCCGTTATCTTCTACTTCAAAAATGAGATCAGTTCCAATATCAGTAAAAGAGATAGACACATGTGGTGAATCCTCTTTAGTTAACGTAGCTGCCTCAACAGCATTTTCTATTATATTCCCAAGAATGGTAACGATATTTTCCCGTTGCCTTTTGTTTAACGGCTCATTTAACTGGCTGGATTCTTCGATAGTCATGTCTACTCCAATTTCACGAGCCCGGTTCATTTTGCCCAACAGCACACCGCTTACCATCGTATCGGACACATTGGCCACCAAAAAGCGCATCCAATCTTGCTGGACTCGTGTTTCTTGGTCAATAAATTCTACTGCCTCCGGCAACCTGTTAAGTTGGAGCAGGCCCGAAATGGTATAAAGCTTATTTGAGAATTCATGTGTCTGGGCCCGCAGACCTTCTGCGTATTCCTTAACGTGGGAAAGTTCTTTTGATAACTCTCGAATCTCTGTACGATTTCTAAAAGTAGAAACCGCTCCTGCCAATTCACCTTTACTATAGATAGGTACTCGATTGACTACAAATAATTCGTCCCCAATCCAAAGTTCATTATTAAAGTCGGGTCCTCCAGTCTCAAGAACATTTATAAGTCCTGTTTGTGGCAAAACCTCAATCAACTCTCTACCAATCAGCTGCTCATTATCCTTTGCATCTGTTGATAAATAAGCTCTTGCCGTTTGGTTGATCATAGTAATCCTGCCAGCTTCATCAATCGCTATCATACCTTCATGGATAGATTGAAGGATCGCTTCTTTTTCATCAAACAGCTTTCCAATTTCTTCAGGCTCTAAGCCATGAATGGATCGTTTAACATGAAGTGAAATAATAAAAGCACCGGCAAATCCAAGGCCCAGCACCGTCGCAATAATTCCCCATGTATCCGCTAGATAATCCCCTGCTGATAATTTCACATCTTCTTGTAAAAATCCGACAGAAACCACACCAATAATGTTTCCGCTTTCATCAAACACGGGCGTTTTTCCACGGATAGAAGGACCAAGGGAACCAACTGCTTCAGACACGTATGACTCCCCGTCTTCCAGAGCGCGCTCATTATCTTCTCCCACCATCTGATTACCTATCCGGTCCGGCAATGGATGTGAATATCTGATTTCCTCGGTATTCCCCACCACCACAAATTCTGCTCCCGTTTCTTCTCGTACATTTTCTGCAATGGGTTGAATAGTAAGTGCCGGCTCTGCATCATCGAATGCTTCACTTACAGCCGGTATAGAAGCAACACTCAAGGCTACACTCAAAGCTTGTTCTCCAGTATGTTCCCAAACTTGCTGGGAGGACTGCTGGGTAAAATAGATCCCGAGCGCCAGCACCATTAAAGATACAAGCGCGCTCATAAGCAGTATCATTTTAGAAAGTAAACTGATGCGGAGGAATGGTGGCTTTTTGTAGATTTTTTTGCGAGATGCCGAGACACTTTTCTCATTAAATAACCACTTCATATTTCTTCTCCTTAATTACTTTGAAAAAAGTAATGTTTGTAACATTATGTCATACTATAAGATTAAGCTGAACCTTAAAACCCTAGAATATAATTGAAAATAGAGGTTCAATTATATTCTAGGATTTATGCCTAATCATTAACTAAATCCAAAGTTATCAAAAGAGACTACCCTACTGGATAGCCTCTTTTGATAATACCTAAAAATTATGAAGCCATCCCTTCATGAATAAGACGACTTTTAATACTTGAAACTGGTTTGTAAAAAGCTTGAATAAGCGGGCCAATACCGAAAGCAACAAGTACAGTGCCTATGCCAATTGGTCCTCCTAATAAAAAAGCAACAATTAATACCGAGACTTCAATGACTGTTTTTGAAACAGACATACTTTTGCCTGTACGGTACTGCACTGCCATCATCAAATTATCAATTGGGTTCCTGGCAAATTCGATTTGAAGATAAAAGCTTACGCCTATAGCAATTAACACAATTCCACTTATCAACATGCCAGCTTGAGCAGGGACGGCCCCTGGCTCTACGTTTCTAAACACTACTAAAAGCCAAAAATCGATCAATACGCCAATTAAAAAGATAGTAAGCACAGCTGAAAAATCAGGTTTCTTTTTTAATAAATAGCCATTTATCAAAATCAGCAAAAAACCGATAATAAAAATCCAACTACCTACCGTGAGGCCAATATTCCAAGACAACCCTACATAAAGAGCATCCCAGGGGCCGGCACCCAAATCAGCCACTAGCATCATGCTGATCCCAACTGAAAGGATCCCCAATCCGACTAGATAAAAGAGACTCTTGATTACACGTTCCCTCATCAGCTACGGCTCCATTCCTAAAATCTTGCAACTACGCTATCATATCATGTATAGAGCTCTTCTTCTATTCCTCTTTTGCCATTGGGGTTTTTAGCTGCTCCTTTAAAACACAGCCTTTACCTCTCACCTTAATAAATCAAGTTCAATGACACGCTTAACGATGTGTGTTCGATCATTGGCTTGAAGGACTCGCGCAATATAACTAATATGATTATTTACAGTTGAAGGAGCTATATAGCACTCTTTAGCAATCAACAGGTTGTTTTTCCCTTTTAATAGCTCATTGATAATTAAAATCTGAGTGTTACTAAATAAGCATGCTGCTCGTTGAGTACACAATGTTAACTGATTTTCCTCTTCCTCCGCTTTTTGCAGCTCTGCTTGCTGAATTTCTTCAATTAACGTCTGCTGTAATAATGGGTCAATGTAACATTTATGCTGCCAAAGTAATTGAAAATGATCTATTAGTTCAACGGTCTTTCGTTGAGTTGAAAACACATGAGTCACATTCATTTGTAATAACGCTTGAAGGCGGTCAGAATCCTCTGCTTCAATAATAGCAGCTTTTCGATAATAAAAGAAATCGCTCTCAAATTGATAAGGAGAAGACCAATAGTCCTCACTCTCTTCCGGAGATAAAACGACTAAGCCAGATTGTGTAGGAAAAGGGGTATTCATACTTTTTTGGAGAAGGGCAACTGTGAACCATTGGTTGTTTTGGTCTTGAATAACCTCATGTAAACAAGGGTCTGTCCATTGAAGAAGTATAACAGGTTGTGAGGCCATCCATTGTACTTTAGGTTTTGTAGTTTGCGTCTCTTTAGTCATCTACTCTCACCCTTCCACAAGTTACAGAAAAATGAAAAAATTAAGATTGATATTTAAGCTGCACTTAAGCCTACATCTGTTACTTTAGTGATGTAGATTGAAAGTGAATACTTTTTCCTATTTATATAATACCATATATTCGCTGAAAATGGACGTTGATTGCAATACTTACGACATATTTCGCAAGCTTTTAATTGAGCTATTTATTCTCTACTACACTTACCTTTCTCTTCTTAATATAAAGTGCCCTTTCGCAAAAGAGACTGCTTTTTTCTAGGTTTTGAGCCAAAAAGAAAGCTCTCATTGTTTACTTATAAGCAACAATAAGAGCTTTCTTTTTTTTTGGCTCTGTTAAAGGCGTAAAGATCGTTACTATTCCGAAAAGGTCTCCTTTCAGTCAAGCGATGCTGTTGAACCCCCGCAGGTCGTTAAACAGATGATGCTCGCGGAGACTTGGAGAAAAGGAGATCACAGCAGGAATGTCACCTCTTCTCTTTAATAGAGCCTTTTATTTAAGTTCCGTTTGAAATTCAGCAATACTGCTTTTTAGCTCTTCAGCTAATTTTGCTAAAGATTCGCTTGATGAGGCAATTTCTTGCATTGAAGCTGTTTGTTCTTCAACCGAAGCGGAAGCCTGTTCGGTCCCAGCCGCATTCTCTTCTGCTATCATAGATAGATTAGCAACGATAGCGATCATTTCTTCAGCTTTTTGTTTCATGGTTTCACTTGAGATGGAGAGAGCGCCTATCGTTTGATTGGTTTCATCAATTGATTCTGCTACTTCAGAAAATGCGCCAGTAGTATCGTTCACACGTGAAGTTTGGCGGTTGATTGCTTGTTTAGACTCATTCATCGACTCCACCGCTTGTTTTGTCTGAGCCGTGAGCTCTGTAATTACCTTGGTGATTTCTTCAGTTGACTGATTTGATTGTTCTGCCAGCTTTCGAATTTCCTCAGCTACTACGGCAAAGCCTTTACCTGCTTCGCCAGCCCTCGCTGCTTCGATCGAAGCATTTAACGCAAGCAAATTGGTTTGTTCGGAAATGCTTTGAATCATAGTGGTAGCAGCTGATATTTTCCCAGCAAAATCATCTGTCTTTACAATGATCTGTTCTGCCTGATCTGTTGCTGTCTGCGTTTCTGTGGTTACTTCATTCAACTGTCGCATCGCTTCCACCCCTGTATCTTTTGCGCGATTGATTTGAGCAGTAAGTTGACGAAGTTCCTGAATATGATCTTGATTATTATCAACAAGTTCTCCAAGCTCTTTTACACGAGTAGATCCCTGTTCTGTGTCATTAGACTGCGTCGTAGCGCGTTTAGCAATGTCTTCGATGGTATACGCCACTTCCTCAGAAGCTTTTGAGGATTCATCGCTTACTGCCGTTAATTCCTCGGATGAAGCAGCTACTTGTTCTGAGCTCTCGGAGATTCGTTGAATCACTTGATTAAAGCTTTCCCTCAAGCCATTCACAGATTTTGTCATCGTACCAATCTCATCTTTTTTGTTCATGTACTTGATGTTTTCAGCTTGGTTATCATCTCGTAAATCAAGCTGAGCCATTGTTTCTAACCGTTGTGATAGATACTTTATAGGCCTGGTTATTGACCTTGATACCCATATGATCAATCCGGTCAAAAGAAGCAAGGAAACGCCCGCAATAACAGCAGCCTGTACTGCGGCTTGGTTGGCTTCAGATGTTATTTCATCGGTTGGAATAACTGTAGCAAACGCCCATGGTTCTCCAACCCCATCTACTTCTACGGGGAGGATGGTAACAAATTCTTCTTGATTTCGATTAACGGAATCCTCTGTAAAGCGGAAAGACTGACCTGATTGAATTTGTTCATGAATCCCTTCAGTGTTAAATTCATCTGTAATGTCACTGCCCATAGCTTCTTCATTTTGGTGGGCAGCAATCATGCCATCATGAGAAATCAACATGCCAAAACCACTATCATAGAGCTCTACGTCTGCTAATAGATGCTGTAAACTGTCTAACGCAAAGTCTACCCCAGTTACTCCTAGCACTTCACCATCTATCACCATTGGGTAGGAGACTGAAACCATCATAACTTCTTCCCCATCAGCTCCCTCAAGTTCATAACTCATGGGTTCAATAATAACAGGTTCACCGCTCTCTAACGGAAGGTTGTACCAATCTCCCTCAGCATCTGTAGAATCATACGTCTCACCCGTAGATTCAAAATTCATCTCACCGCCTGGGCGATTCCAGTAAGGGGCAAAGCGTCCACCAGTGTTATGTCCTTCCTCTCCTTCAAACTCTTCATCATTGCCATCAAAAGCATCTGGCTCCCACACCGACCATGCCCCTAATAAGTCTTCATTTTCTTCCAACGTTTCTCCTAGAATGTCAACAACCATTTGGCGTTCTGGATCCGGGCTTTGTTGCAATACTTCAAATGTGTGAGTCAAGTTTTTAGCTAGCTCATATCCGTTCTCTAATTCGCGTAAGGCAGTCTGCCCTAAGTTTTCAGCTTGTGCTTCGGCATATGTATTCGCCTGATCTGTGGCTTGATTATAAGAAGAAGCAACTACGTAACCGATCGTTACGATAAATACTAGCAATACCACACCCAATATCATACTTAATATTTTAGCTTGTATCGATTTCATTTGTTCACCTTCCCTTTCATTCTAAATACCCGTATCTTTATGCCTGACCGACAAAATTCGACTAATATAGATTAAGTCTTTCAGATCACTAAAGCAACTATGATTACTCTTAACCAGTGCGATAGACTTGCTACAGACAGCTACAATCCCTTCTCATTCTTCACTTACATTGAATAGCTAGATATTTGCTCTATATCAACCGATTTCAACAAAATAACCTCTACCCTAAAACTGGTGTAGAGGTTTATTAAGTGTATAATACTTTCTTAGTGAAAGTTTCAGTGCAAGGCGAAAAGTTATAGTTCTACCTTACCAGTTCCATCTTCTTGGATAATGATATTCGTTCCAAAAGCAGAAGAAAGTTCTTTTAAGTGCTTCATAATCTTACTGTTTTTGCTAGGCTCTGGCCATCCCCGTGCATATCTCGGCCTTCCAAAGCCTAACTCAATCGGCTGTAACTCTATAGCTGTAATTTCACCATTTTTCATTTTCCAAATGGGAATGATTGACTCCCATACGAGCGCATTTGTGCCCAGGCCTATTTTCCCGTTTTCACTACGTGCATCTAAAGCATTGGCCACAGATGCTAGCAGAACACCTGCTCTAATACATCGTGTCATGTAACATGACGGCAAAATCTTGTCTTGTAATATCTAAATGTGGACTATATTCTTGTTCCCCTGTGCCATTTGTAATGTGATGAGCATAAAGTGTTTCAATTTCCCCTTGTAAGGAGTGTCCTTGAATATCCTCTATCTCTTCGTCAATATGGCCTTCAAGGTCCCAAGCCCGGACTAGAACTGCTGCTGATTCAGCTCGTGTAATTGAAGCTTTAGGGTTGAAGGCTCCTTTATCATCTCCTTCAAAAATCCCTTCAGCTGTTACAGCTTCAATGTATGGATGTCCATACCAGCTTTGGTCTACATCATTGTAGGAAGACTTCACTTCCTCCTCTATAGGTAAGGAACTCGCCCTTGTTAACATAATTGCTGCTTCTTCTCGTGTGATCGATGCTTCAGGAGCAAAGGTGCCAGCTGCTACCCCTTCTAAAATCTCTTCTCCAACTAATGTCATAATCTCTTCATAACCTCGGTCAGAAGGAGAAACATCATTAAATTCCACCGGAGGGGCTGGCTGTTCTTCATAGGTTAACCCATGCACATAAGGAAAAAGCTCTTCATCGTCATGATCATAAATCGTTACTGGCAATTCCCCATTCGGTTCATTTTCCCCAAAGATGGTAGCAGCGGTTGCTTCAAAACTAGCATCTTGAAAACCGTACTGAGCTAAATAAGCATCTACATCATCGTAGGTCATTACATCATATGGGTTACGAATGCCAACCCCAATCACCGGAGCTTCACTCTCTGCAGCAAGGTGCTGATAAACCATCATGTGAGGATGCTCTGGTGACCGGTCATCCACCTCAAAGGTATTTGAGCCTACTATGACAGCATTACTTTCTGCAATGACTGCTTGTTGCTCCTCGGTTAATGTTTCTTGTTCGTCTTCGAGCTCGATATGTTGGACATTGGTGTGATACGCTTCCACTGCTTCTGCAAGTTGATCACTATCTTCAGCTCCTACCACTGTGATCATTTCGCCTTCTTCAGAGTTAAGCGGTAAAGTTTCATCTTCATTTTTCACCAACGTAATCGATTCTTCCGCGACTTCTTGTTCAATAGCTACATGTTCTTCTGACAAAATAATCTCCTGAACTTGCTCCTTTAATTCTTCACGATCGGCTGTTTCTTCTTGTTTAAAAATGCCTCGTTCAAGCTTTAAAGTAAGCACGCGTTCTACCGCTTCATCAAGGCGTTCCTGTTCAATTTCACCATTTTGAACAGCCTCATAAACGCCTTCAAATACTTCAGGCAATCCTACAGGCATTAACACAATATCAGTGCCTGCATTAATGGTGCGTATGACTGCATCCACCGGATCAAAGTGATCTGCAATAGCATCCATGTCTAAGGCATCCGTCATAATAACGCCATCATACTCCATCTCTTCACGGACAAGCCCCGTCAATACCTCTTCTGAAAGTGTAGCCGGTAAGGCGATTTCCGACCCATCATCTTCAGAAATAACGGTGGTGTCATCAATCTCTGGGAACGTAACATGAGATGTCATAATCGCATCAATGTCTTCGTCCATTATTTTTTGAAAAGGGACAAGTTCAACATTAAACAAGCGCTCACGGTCATGAGGGACTTCCGGCAACCCAATATGCGAATCTACATCTGTATCCCCGTGGCCTGGAAAGTGCTTAGCAATGCTTGCTGTGCCGTGTTCTTGCAAGCCTTCCATGTAGGAAACTCCCAGCTCACCGACTAACTCTGGATCTTCACCGAAAGAACGAACGCCAATGACCGGATTATCAGGATTATTATTTACATCAACTACAGGGGCGAGATTCATATTAATCCCAAGCGCCTCTAATTCAGCGCCAATCACGTTGCCTGTCTTAAAGGCGAGTTCATTGGAACGTGTGGCTCCGACCGCCATGTTTCCAGGCATGTCTGTCGCTTCTTGCAAACGAGTTACAATACCACCTTCCTGGTCGGTAGTGAGCAGCATCCCAAATTGGTCGGCCGCTTCTTTATAATCTTGTACCAAATCAATTGTCTGTTCGGTCTCTACGGTATTCTCAGCAAATAAAATGATGCCACCCAGGTGGTACTCTTCAATCTTCGCTTCAATTTCTTCATTCATTTTCGTTACATCTTCGCCGTCCCACGTTCTAAAATCAGGCATCATAATTTGCCCAATTTTTTGTTCCTGGCTTAAATGATCAAGCGCCCGCGAGAGGACATCATAAGAATGATCGTCGATGGAACGGAGCCCAAACGATTCATCTTCGGCTACTTGAAGATGAATGTCGTCTTCAGTTTCCCCATCGCTCACTGTAAGTGTTGCTTCACCTGCTCCTTCAACAGAAACTGTGCCGTTATTTATAGTTGCCACTTCTTCATTTGATGAAGCCCAGGAGAGATTCAGGCTTACTTCTTCAAATCCTGCTTCTCCCGTTAAACGTAAAGGTGTTAACTCAAATTCCTTTTCTGTTCCTTCATGAGGCTCTATCTCTGGAATATTTTCATATAAGAGCAAATGATCAGCTGTTAGCTCTTCCCCCTCTGCCTGATTTGGCTGCGGGGCAACTAGACCTGCTACAAGCAAGCCAGCCATCATTGTCATTATTGTGGTTCTGCTATTTTTCATCTCTGGATTTCTCCTTCCCCTCCTAGTATTGGTCACATATAAACTGTTAATGCTTCTACCCTCCACCTTTCACCAAGATGCCACCTCATTTAGTGAGCAGCTTCAAGTGCGCGGGAGAGCATGAGTGCAAATTCTCTTCTGGTCACTGTTTGTTCAGGTGCAAACTCTGCCTCGTTGACACCCTCAATAATACCTGCTTCACACAAGGCCATAATTTCCTCAGCAAATGGACGCCCCTCAATATCAGTAAATGAAGAAGAGAGAGTTCCACCTGTAAAATCAAACGACCGAACAAAAATAGCAGCCGCTTCCTCTCTCCTTAATTCGCGCTCGCCATGAAAGTAATTAGTAGTACTGCCCGAAAAAATACCAGCTTCCGCTGCCGCTATAATTTCCTCATAGTGAGGTGTTGATTCATTCACATCAGCAAAGGAAACAGTCATCGTCTCATCAATAGGGAGATCAAGAGCGCGAGTTAAAAAGATACTGGCTTCCACTCGTGTAACTAGGTCATCAGGCCGAAAAGCCCCTGTTGCATCTCCTTCAATTAGCCCTTGATGATACAAATCAACTACTGCTTCGTAGCCCCAATCGGAAGCATCATAATCGGTAAATAACCCTGTAGAAGAGTCTTCATCTGCTTCATAGAGTAGATATTCAGCTCTTGTTTCTTTAAACTCCTCGACTTCAGCTTCCCAGCTAGCCATCATTTCTTCTACAGCCATCCCATCTTTAATAGCATGTCGTACAAAGTCATTTCCAATTAATAAGTCAAAAAAGGACTGTCCGTCTTCGTTTTCTTCCTGAAATTCAAATTGCTCATACAAATCATGTATTGTTTTTACAATATGCAAGCCCATCTCCACACTATCCAGTCGTTCTTCATCGATGAGATGAAGCTGAACTCCGTGGGATAGTTCATCTTCAAACTTAGAAAATGTCGGAGTGAAAGAAGCCGGTGTAAAATACACCCCTTCCATCTCAATCGCATTCAGTTCCTGACTCAACTCTGTTGAATCAATAAACGGCGCGCCAAGTAATGTGAAAGGTTGGGTAGTGCCTCGCCCTTCAGAAATATTAGTACCTTCAATCAAAGCAGCTCCCGGATAGACAAAAGCAGATTCCTCTGTAGGTATGTTTGGAGAGGGCGGAATCCAAAGGCGGTCAAGTTCATTGGCATGGTCTGAACGCTCCCAATTATTCATCTCTACTACTGATAAATCTTCCCCAAATCCAAATTCTTCATTAAAATAATCAGCTAGTTCTCCAACAGTCATCCCATGACGTAGTGCAATCGGATAGAGGCCGATAAATGATTCATGCCCTTCTTCAAGGACAGGGCCTTCTACTTTCTCTCCCCCAAGCGGATTGGGGCGGTCGAGTACGATGAAAGGTATGTTTTGCTCCCCTGCCGCTTCCATTGCATAAGCCATGGTATAAATATAGGTGTAGAACCTGATTCCAATATCTTGAATATCAAACAAAAGCACTTCTACATCTTCAAGCATTTCCGGGGTTGGTTTTTCTGTTTCTCCGTACAAACTATACACAGGTAGGCCTGTAACATCATCTTCATAATATTCGATGTATTCACCCGCCTGCGCATCACCCCGTACTCCGTGTTCTGGACCGTAAAGAGAAACCAAATTTACATCCTCTTCTTCATAAATTACATCTACCGTGCTCTCCTGTTCACTATTTCTGCCCGTAGGATTTGTAATTAATCCGACATTCTTACCCTCAATTTTTTCAAACTCTTCTTCCATTAACACATCAATGCCTACTTCCAGCTCAGTCCCATTTTCCATCTCGGCTTCAACAGTAGTTGTTATTGCAGAACCAATAAAAACTCCTAGAAAAAGAACAGTCAGTGAACTCCTCCACCTCATATTTAAGCTCCTCCTTTAGGTTTTTGTGTTACCTACTAACCTCCCTTTTGCATAGCGCTTTCGTTTATTGTATAGCTGGATGAAATAATAAATCAATAAAATATACTAAAAATTTGAAATATTATTTCAAATCACGTAATAATGGACTAGGATATATCCACCGCAAGCAAAAAGGAGTCTATAACACTAAAAAAGAGACTCCTAAAGTATAGAAGTCTCTTCCCAATATTCTACGTAGAAGAAATAAAACAACCATCCGGTCCGCAAATCAAACCTTTATTACGCTGTTCTTCTTCCCACTTTTTATCTTTTTCAAGCTGTTCCTTCTGCCAATCAAAATCAATGGTCGGGGAAAACTTTTCTGGATAACGCAAATACCAACGCTGCTTACGGATGGTAAAATTATCTGCATCTAATAGAAGAGCGCCATCTAATTCTTTTAACGCTTGGTCTATCTTGTCATGTGACGCATATTCCATGCCGAGCTTGTATTTGGTTTGTGCTAATTGAAGCTGAAGATCAGAGGCTGCCTGCCCTGTTCGCTCCTCGCCAAAGGTCACTGTTTCTACTTCTTTGTTTAACAGTTTCTCTACAGCTTGCACATGAACGTCTTCGTCCACTTGAAATCCTTCTTTAAACATGCGAACCTTGCCTTCTTCATCAAGAAAAATACCGTTTGGAATAATTTTAAACTGAAATAGATTAATCAACTGATTATCTGTGTCCACTACCGTAGGAAACGATGTATCATTTACAAATGGTTTTACAACCTCGCTTCCTTGTCCATCAACGGCCACTGATAGAATTTCAAAGTTTTTATCCCGATGCCGTTCATAAACTTCCTGCCAACCTGGCAGCTGTTCCCGGCACTTTCACCAAGATGCCCACATAAAAATTAACGTATTCTTTCCGCGAAAATCTTGAAGCGCAACCTCCCCGCCATCCATCGTTTTTAAACGAACGTTTGATGAAATAGGCTCAAGTAGCATTCTTCCGCCTCCTTCGCTTAATGATAGTGTTGATCATTTACATACAGAAAATTCAGAACACACTATCAGTCTATAAATTAAGCTGTTGGAAAGCAAGCAACATCTTACTTCCCTTTGCCGATCTAGGCTTCTTGTACCACCCGAAGTCTGCCTTTAATTCGTTTGAAGGCTTATAAGTATAAGTACATTTTGGGTACCATTCTCTGGTTTATTCAGAACTTGAACTTGTAAAAACTACCAGTAACATTCCAGAAAAACTATATTATAATCGAACAATGTTAAATTTTGTTGTGCAACTATGTAAAAGTTGGTACTATAAATTTGGCATATTATTACACAGTGATTAAAAAAAGGAGGTTGTTTTGTGGGTAAATTTTTCAAAGGATGCCTCACTATCATCGGCATATTTTTTGTCTTATTAGTAATTATTGCAATTATTGGCGGCGGTGACGATGAGGAAGAGACAGCCACAGAACCAGAAGATGAACCAGTAGAAGAACAAGATGAGAACGGAGAAGAAGTAGATGAAGAAGGTACTGAGGAAGACGCCCCGGAAGAAGAAACTGAAGAGGAATTAGAAGAAGAATTGTTTAGTGTTGGCGACACAGTCGAACATAATGATTATGCATTAACAGTCAACGAGGTTGAAACGAGTTCTGGCACTGAATTTGAATCTCCAGGCGAAGGTAATGAATATGTAATTGTTCATGTGACTATTGATAACGATGGAGAAGATCAAATTTCTTATAATCCATACCATTTTAGTATACAAGACAGCAATGGCAACATTACAGATCAAGCATTCACGACAGTTGACAGCGATACTAGCTTGTCTTCTGGTGATTTAGCTCCAGGTGGCACTGTTTCAGGGACGATCGCATTTGAAGCCCCAGCTGACGACCCAGAACTAGAACTCATCTTTGAGCCTTCTTTCTGGAGTGCAGATGAAGTACGAGTGAACTTAAACCAATAGAAGCTTAAATTATACATTTCATGAAAACAGCCCCTGCAAACTTCTTGTTTGCAAGGGCTTTTCATTTATTTGGCTCTCTTAAACAACTGTGCTACTCTTTCTTCTATGACTTCCCTTTCCTCAGGCTTACAGAGCCTCTGGGGTAATGCACTCCAACTCGCTTCATCCGCTGAAGTCACTTCTTTGGGGATGTTCCAGGTATTTACACAAATTCCACAAAGTTAGCGGAAATAATCCTACTAAAGTGGTGATGCTTCCTGCCCCGCTTTCCTCTCTAGCAGAGCCCATTCACTTACCCATTTCAATAGTTCCAGGTCCTTGTTTGCCCCGGCGATGAAAGATAACCCAACTGGTGCTCCTTCCATTTTTCCCAACGGGATAGTTACTTGCGGCAAACCGGAAAGACCAGCAATACATGTTACCTGCATCGTTAAGGCCCGCCGTTCTTCATCTTTTTCTCCTTGAATGTCACGATAAGGAGCAGGCCCCACAGTTGTAGGGATAACAAGCAGGCCATCCTCAGCTAAGAGCGCACGTACATATTGAGAAATAGAAGCCATCTTTTCATAAGCTTCTTCACTTATATTTTTTTCAAAGGTTTGTTTAGCCATGTTAAAACGTGCTGCAATAGCCTCACCAAATACGGGCTGGTCCCGCTCAATCCATTCCCCATGCTGCTTCCAAATCTCTGTACTTTGAATCGTGCGGAAGGTGTTGAACCATTCTTCGAGTCCATTATTTGATAAAACAGCCTCAGTTGTTTGTTCAAACTGTTCACTTAGTTGATCAATCACGGCAAACGCTTGCTCTTTGTACGCTGAACTTACCATCTCCCATGCTTCCTCCACTTTGAGCAAACGCTTAAATGAGGCTGCAGGACTATTAGACAATTGAGGTAACAAAGTACGCCCGACCTCTTCTAACAATTGCGGGTCTCTAGTCATCCAGCCCACTGTATCAAAGCTTTTGGCCAAAGGAATAACCCCTTCAATTGGCACCGTACCGTGGGTTGGACGAAAACCGTAAATTCCACAATAAGAAGAAGGCACCCTAACAGAGCCTCCTGTATCCGTTCCAATCGAAAAATCCACCTCTCCTGAAGCAACGGAAACAGCCGCCCCACTTGAGGAACCACCTGGTATCCGATCCTCCGCTGCCGGATTTATTGGTGTACCGTAATGAGCATTTTGCCCGTTTAAGCTATACATAATTTCATCCGTATGTGTCATGCCAGTTAAAGTCGCCCCTGCAAGTAACAATTGCTGAATAGAAGGGGCTGTAGCTTCAGCAACAGTGCCTGTTCTCAACCAGTCCGGATTGCCTGCACTATTTGTATGCCCTTCTACTGCAAATACATCTTTCACGCTAAAGTGAAGATCACTTAGTATCCCTTTCTGTTGGGCTGGAACTTGAATGGCTGTTGTAAAAAAAGCGTTATGTTGTTTGGTCATGTTTGCTCCCCCTCTTTTCGTAATCCCAGAAGCATTAAATTTCTTCTTCAACTTTTAAATTCCATGGGCCAAAGTCATATCCCTTTAATATAAATCATCTTATTTCATTTCAGACTCATGCCAGGAACTAAGCATCCGTTCTGAAAGCTTAGTAACGATTTGATAAACAGTAACGCTAAGAAGTGAAGCCGTTAAGCCACAGGCAAACAAATACGGAGTTTCCAATCTGGTCGCCGCTACGGTTATCGCCTGGCCAAGTCCACCTTCCGCTCCCCCAATACCTGCCATATATTCTCCAACGATAGCACCGATAAAGGCAAGCGTACAGGAGATTTTCAGCCCGGCGACAATGTAAGGTAAAGCTGCTGGAATCCGCAGTTTGAAAATAGTTTGAAAACGACTCGCATTATATAAGTAGAATAAATTTTTCATATTTTGGTCAGTAGAATTTAAACCTATCAATGTATTGGTTAGAATTGGAAAAAAACTTATTAAAAAGACGACGATAATGATAGATTGAATGCCCGCTCCAAACCAAATGACGATAATTGGAATCACAGCTACAATAGGAATCGTTTGTAAAATAACGATATAAGGATAGACACTTTTTTCTATCCACTTGGACAATGATAAAATAATCGCCATCGATATGGCTAAAACGGTGCTGATGGCAAAGCCTGCTAATGCACCTGTTGTAGTAGCTTGCGCAGCCCCAAGCAGATTAACCCAATTCCCCTGGGCTGCTACCACTATATCGCTTGGTTTAGGGAAAATAAAAGGTGCAATGTCAGCTAATCTCAATATCAGTTCCCAGGCTCCGAAAAACACGACAAATAACGTAACCGACGGCAAAATTTGCAATGCTTTGCGCCGGACAAACTCAGTCATTTTAGAACGTTGATTCACTGCAGGTTTGGATTGTGATAAGTTTGGTAACGTTAAGCTTTCTCCTACCCGTTCCTCTTGCTTCCGTTCCATAACCTTTCATCACCTTTCTTTTCCTTCAAATAAGATTAATGTTCCAAAGAGCTGGTAACCGACTGTACATATTGACTAAACGAAGGAGCCACTCGAAAATTCTCGCCACGAGGGAACGGCTCATCAATCTGAATAACATCTGAAATTCTTCCCGGACTAGGGGTCATCACTACCACTTGAGATGACAAATAGACAGCTTCAAATACGTTATGGGTAATAAACAGGACAGTCATGCGCTGGTCTTGTGACCAAATACGCAACAACTCATCCTGCAGTGACTGACGGGTAAATTCATCCAAAGCCCCAAAAGGCTCATCCATTAATAACAGCTTAGGCCGTGAGATTAATGCTCTTGCGATCGAGACCCTCATTTTCATGCCACCAGAAAGCTGAGACGGCAATGATTTTGTATAATCCTTCAATCCGACCAGTTCTAACACCCGCTCGCCTTCTTCGTGACGCTGTTTTTTTGGCACCTTGCGAAGTTTGAGCGGCAGCGACACATTTTCTAGCAAATTGTTCCAAGGTAATAACGTAGGCTCTTGAAACACAAAGGCAATCTCATTTTCTTTTCTTGCTTCTTTTGACTCTGTCCCCAACACTGAAAGTTCTCCGCCTGTGTGCTCTGTTAAGCCAGTGATCATATTAAAAATTGTGGATTTCCCGCACCCCGAAGGACCAACAAAACAGAAAAACTCATTCTCTGCTATGTCTAAATTTGCTCTTTCTACAGCCACGGTGCCATTGGGATACACTTTATCAATGTTTTTTAGTTCCACCAGGTTTTGTGGGTGATGGCGATCTATGCCCGTAGCTGCCGCTGCCTCTGCTTGTGAAGAAATGCGTGTCATAATTTGCCTTTCCATGTGTGCCACCCCTTTATCAAAACTTGCTTCTCTCACCTATTTTATTAGCTGCCAGACAAATAATCTGTAGTGAAGATTTCTTCTGCCTCAATTCCTTCGCCTATCACATCAATTTTTTCTAACTGTTCAATTAATTCACTCCACCGTTCTACGTCCATGTGACCGACTCCATGTTCAGCAGCATCACCCTCGTAAACAAACTCTTCTTGTGTTTCAGTTTCAAATTCCAGTTCATCCAGGGCAATATTTTCATCCGCTTCATGAATAACTTCATTCACTTCCTCAGGTTCTTCGGCGTAATAATCCCATCCATCTTCAAAAGCTTCCATAAAACCTGCTACAGCTTCTTCATTCTCATCTAAATACTCTCTCTCGACAAATAGTACGACATTATATGGATCGAAGCCTGACTCCGAAACGAGCAATGTCTCGGTATCAATACCTTCTCTTTCCATAAAGTAAGGTTCTGACGTTACAAATGACTGACTCACTGATTCGGTGTCATTTGCAAATGTTGCGTGTTCACCCGAATATGATTGTTCGTCCACACCGCTTAAATCATAATGTTCATTTAAGTAATCCCAGTATGGTATCCCTGACTCGACGTAGGCCGTTCTTCCATTCATATCTTCAAAGTCTTCAATATCTTCACCTTCATGAAACATCATTGCCTGTGGGCTGTTCTGTAGTGAAGCGCTTAAAGCCACTAAATCAGCGCCTTGATCAATTGCGATGAGAATTTGGTCCGCATGAGCGAGCCCGAACTCGGTAGAGCCTGAACTCACCATTTGAACCGAGGAGACTTCCGGTCCGCCTGGTTCAATGTTGACACCTAGGCCGTTCTCTTCAAAATAACCTTGGGACTGAGCTGCAAAAAAGCCACCCTGCTGACTTTTCGGGAACCAGTTCAATACGAGGTCAACTTCTTCTATTTCTTCCCCTCCGTCTTCTGTATCGCTACCTTCCTCTTCTGCACCTGTCGCATCATCTGCTCCTTCTTCTCCGCAAGCAGCTACAAACAATAGAGAAAGTGCCATGCTTCCTGGAATTAAACGTTTGTATAACAATTGACTCATTAAAGATCCCTTCCTTCATCTTATGGATATATATTCTTTCACTTATGAAGTTCTTAAGGTGTGGTTGCCTACATTGTAAGAAACATGATGTTAGGTTTCGTTTATTAGTGTGAATATTTTGATAATTGAATCTGTACCATTTATTTCTTCCCCCTTTACCACCGGGTTTCAAAATGCGTGTTTACTAATTAGTCTTATCATACGGTGAAGCTCAACTACCGTCATTGTTTAATATCACTAAAAAATGTAAAAGAAATTGTATAAAACAAGCAAAACCCCCAGTTTCTATCTTTTATTATTTTTAGGTTTAACTTGTTTCTAGCATTAAGTCACTGTAGAAAGCAGGTCTATATGCACGCACATACTCTCCCATAGATAAACTCCTTCCTCTAAAGCCGTTAAGCCTTGTTATATTATTTGCTAGAAAAATAAGAAGAATTCCACTCCCCCCTTTACCCTTCTATTCCTCAGTTTTGTATGTATTTGAAAGCTAATGATATGAGGAGTAAGTGCTCACCACCTCCTATCCATCTATCTCTTCACACAGAAATTGATGTCTCACTACCAAACCTTGAAGGCTACGGATCGGCCTTGTGGTTCCAGAATATATGGATATTGATTCCGTCGAAGACTTAAAGGAATAATCCAGTACTATTGGCAAGCTCAGCTTTTATAAAAAATAGGGTTGTTCTACAAGCTCATCTAAAAACCCCGGTATGTTCTCAACCGGGGTTTTTAGACGAGCTTGAAGGAAGATTCGCGACCCTCCTGCAGAAGAAGAACGGAGGAAATCATTGATAAAGAGTTAAACAACTAACCCATCACATGGGACACCATCTTGCTTTGACTTCCAATCCTTTTCTTCAAACCTATTAATTTCTCTTAACATCTTTAAAATATACGCGCTGCTGCTTTCGGTAGGAGGTAGGTTTTAATCCGGCTATTGTTTTAAAAGACCGGCTGAAATGAGCAGTGGAGGAAAAGTTTAATTGACTGGCAATTTCGTCTATCGATGTATCGGTTTCAGTAAGCAGCCGGCTTGCTTCACGGATGCGCAGGCGCATTAAATACTCTGAAGGGGATATGCCGTATGTTTGTTTAAAGCAGTGACTGAGATAGGAACGATGAAAGTTTAGTTCAGCGGCGATGTCCTGCACCTTCGTTTTTTTATAAAGGCGGTTTTCAAGCAGTACAGCAACTTGCCTCGCCACTTCTCCTTGCGTCGCGGAATCATTGCTCTCGTGCAGCGCTTCGTTCGTAAGGAAATAGTGGGCGAGGCTGCTAATAAACTCGATCAGACGAGCGTGCAAACGAAGCACAGTTACCGCGGAGTCCATTTCTGAAAAATAGTCTTCCTGCTGAAGGCCAGGCGTCTTTTTCTGAGATTTTATATTAAATGCCTTGATAAAATCTTCCGCCCACTCCAAAGCTGTTTGACCATGATCAAACGTTTGCTCGGCAGGAATCATCGTTTGCTGAACCGATTGCAATAATGTGTAGATATCACGCATTTCGATCTCGAAGTGAAACACTAAGTATTGTGTGGGGGCCTGAGCATATGTATGATGGTTGCTCCCAGCTGGAAGCAGGAGAGCATCTCCTTGTCGGAGGGTATAAATTTCATTATCAACCCGTTGTTCAAGACTCCCATACATGCAACAGATAAATTCAAAATAAGCATGACGGTGTTTTGTGTTTTCCCACCCTTTTTCAACCTGATCGAGACGGATATCCATCATGCGGATTGAGCTGTAAATTGAAGATAGATCAAATGAATTGTACACTTCGTCTCCCCCTTTCTCTATCCTCCAACTTAAAAAACAACAATTATATAAAACTTGCTTACAAGATGCTATATTTACCAAGCAATAACCATGATACAGTAAAGATAGTCGAACGTTTTTAATTTATTTTGAAACCGTTTACACATTCGCAAAAATTAGCTCCGATAGCGATGAAAAGAAAGGATGAGATCGATGGCACAAACAGTAAAATGGGGGATTTTAAGTACCGCCGAAATTGCAACCAAATGGGTAATCCCAGCCCTTAAACAAGCAAACCATACGGATATTGCAGCAATTGCGAGTGAGAGCGGAAAAGAAGTGGAAG
Organism: Salsuginibacillus kocurii DSM 18087; assembly: GCF_000377705.1. Taxonomy (GTDB): domain Bacteria; phylum Bacillota; class Bacilli; order Bacillales; family Marinococcaceae; genus Salsuginibacillus; species Salsuginibacillus kocurii. The sequence goes on from NZ_KB898623.1 coordinate 875,428, forward strand.
TTGCCAAAGCCTTTGCTATTCCAAAAACCTACTCCACTTATGAAGGTTTGCTTGAAGACCCTGAAATTGATGTAGTGTATATTCCGCTCCCGAATGCTCTTCATGCTAAATGGGTAAAAGAAGCAGCTAAACGAGGCAAACATGTGCTTTGTGAAAAACCTGCCGCCTTAACCGCAAGCGAAGCTTATGAAATGACTAGCTTCTGTGATGACCAGAACGTTTTATTTATGGAAGCTTTCATGCACCAATTTCACCCTCAGCATGCGCGGGTAAGAGAAATCATAGCGGCGGGAGAGATTGGCGAAGTAAAGCATATGAATTCAAGTCTTTCCTTTGTGCTTCAACAGCTTGAAGGGAATATCCGCATGAACCGAGAACTTGGAGGCGGCAGCCTTTACGACCTTGGCTGTTATTGCATTCACGCTATTCGCATGATTACAAGATCCAATCCAGCACGTGTGTATACAATTGAAGCAAAGCATCCCCACTATGACGTTGATATGGCGGCTGTAAGCGTTCTGGAAATGGAAAACGGTATTCATGCCACCTTTGATTGCAGTATGAATAGAGCGGGACGCCATTCTTATGAAATTGTCGGCACCCATGGAAAAATTGAAGTACCAAAGGCTTATGTACCACAATCAGACGGCGAAGGTCTTATTCACCTTCAGCGCGAAGACGGCCATGAGAGAAGAGAGAGAATTGTAGGCTTTAATTATAAGCTTGGTGTTGAGCATTTTTCCGCTGCTGTCATAAATAAAGAAGCACCTATCTATTCAAAAGAAAGCACTGTTGAGAATATGCGAGTATTAGAAGCTTGTCACCGTTCGATTGAAATAAAAGAAGCCGTAGACCTTCACCCGTCATAATTACCATTTATAGAAACATTTTACTTCCTTCTTACTTCAGCTCCGACTCTTCTATGCTAGTAGATTTTGAAAAAGAAAACATTTGCAACCTATGGCAGGCTTTCATAAACTGGAAGTATGATTAACAACATAAGTTTAAAAAATTGGTTTTTAAACCGAGCTTTTAGTAGAATATATACTTCGAGATATTATGATAAAGGCGGTTTCACATGCGAGCTACCATATATGATGTTGCAAAACAAGCAGGAGTGTCCATTGCTACAGTATCAAAGGTTGTAAACCAAACCGGGAATATTAGTCAAACAACAAGAGAGCTTGTCATTGAAGTGATGAAAGAGCTGGAATATGAACCTAGCTCTATTGCCTCTGCCTTAACTGGTAAAGAAACAGGAACAATTGGGCTGCTGGTACCAGATTTGGCAAATCCTTTTTTTGCTGAAGTCGCTCGAAAAATAGAAGATGAGGCTCAAGCACTAGGGTTGGGCGTGGTCGCTTGTAGCACTGACCTCGATGACGAAAAGGTTGAACGATACGTCTCCTTACTTAGCCAAAAACGAGTGGATGGTTTAATCGTTGCTTCCATTGTTACTAATTCTTCTATTTTACAAAAGCTTGTAAAACAGAATATTCCGCTCTTACTTTTTTCAGTAGATATTCCCTCCTTAGGAGTAGACACTGTCTCACTTGATGACTACCGGGCTGGCTATCTGGCAACCGATCATTTGCTTGAACTTGGCCATCAGCGAATCGGAACAATTATAGAGAATGCCCAGAGCAGCAACTATCGAATGCAGGGATATACAGAAGCGTTTAATGTCCATGGAATAGCAGTTCCCAACGAACATACAGTGCAAATTAAATCAACATTTGAACATGGTAGAAAGGCGGCGAACGAGTTATTATCGCAGGAAAATCCACCCTCTGCGATCATCGCATTCAATGACTTGCTTGCTATCGCAGTATTACAGGAGGCTAATCGCCTCGGTTTTCATGTTCCAAAAGACTTATCAGTAGTAGGTTTTGATAATACCATGTATGCTGAAATCTCTTCACCTCCGCTAACAACCGTTGCTCAACCTATTGACGAAATGTCTTCACTCACCATGCAGATCTTAAGTAAAAGAATCAAAAAAGAATCCTCTCATAAACAACGAATAATGCTCTCTCCAGAACTTATCAAGCGTCAATCGACGGCAGCCCCGAACAGCCAAAGAATTTAACCATTTTGGCTAAGGAACACCTCCTACACAAAGAAGTTAAGCACTGAAAAAGCGCTTAACTTCTTTGTATTGTAAGAGAAGATTTCATCACATTTAAATCTTATGGACCAAATGGAACTCCGCTAGTGAAACCGAACGTTGTTCTTCCCATGACAACTTAGCTGCATTGGCCATCAGTTCTGCCTTATATCCATCATCTGCTGTGCAAAGAAGCGGCTTATCCTCTAAAATAGCCGTGGCAAATTCATTAATTTCATCTTCATAAGCGTCTTTATAACGATCTAAGAAGAAATACTTTGGTTGATCAATTGTAATCGCATTTTGCGTCGATATCTGTACATTGGTCTGGGCTTCATTATCCGCCGCTACAGCCCCTTGATCACCAAACACTTCAATGCGCTGGTCATAGCCGTATACAGCTTGGCGGCTGTTGTCGATCACTCCCATAGCACCGTTTTCAAATGTTAATGTTATGATGGCTGTGTCCACATCCCCTTTTCTTGCAAACATCGGATCCACCAAGTTGGCAGCTTTTACAGATACCTCGGTCACTTCACTTCCTGAAAGATAGCGCATCATATCAAAATCATGAATCGTCATATCCATAAACATTCCGCCGGAACCCGCAATATATTCTTCCGGAGGAGGCTCCGGGTCACGCGAACTAACTTTTATAATATGCGGATTCCCTATTTTCCCTTCTTGCACGGTTTCAGCCACTTTTCTGAAGTGTTTATCAAAACGGCGATTAAACCCTACCTGAAATTTGACCCCAGCTTCGTTGATAACCTGTAACACTTCTTTCGTTTCCTCAAGGTTAAAGCTGATCGGCTTTTCACATAATATATGTTTCCCAGCTTTGGCAGCCGCTTTAATAAAGCGAATGTGTGAATCCGTAGATGAACAAATAAAAACAGCATCGATCTCAGGGTCTTCAAGCACCCTTTCCGGTTCATTGGTAATCATAGGAACCTCTCGTTCATAGATGGTTCCTTTTAAATGATCCGTATGAATGTCTGCTATCGCGTTTAAGTTTAATAAATTCGAGTTTAAGATATTGCTAGCGTGCAACTGGCCAATCCTTCCCGCTCCAATGATCCCTACATTAATGGTAGTCATGTTTCGTCCTCCTTCATATTCTTCTCTTCTCCCCTGCATACGATAAGTAACAAACCCTTATGGCAGAGAAAGTCCGTTAGTAAATTAAATATTGGAGTAAGCGCTTACCCATCTATGATAAGCTATAAAAAAGCGCTTTGAACCTTCACGTTCCATTATCTACTTTTGAACCGGTGTTCTTGCTATAGTAGTCGTACTTTCTCGAACAACCAAGCTAGGCAGCAATACAATACGCTGTTTAACCGTCTTTTCACCTAGAATTTCCTGAACTAATAAATCTGTCACTTGCGTACCTAAATCTGCAATTGGCTGGGCAATGGTGGTCAGAGGAGGTTCACTGATGCTTGCAAGTAACGTATTGTCAAACCCGATAACTGATATATCTTGCGGCAATCGCAAACCAAGCTCTCGTGCTGCTTTCATCACTCCATTGGCTAACAAATCATTCATGGCAAATATGGCTGTTGGCGGCTGGGCTTGAGTTAGAATCTTCATAGCCTGCTGTTTAGCCTCTTCTATTGTGTAAGCATCGGTCACTATATCTTTTTCACATACAGAAAGATTGTTTGTTGTCATCACTGACCTTACTCCACGCAAACGTTCTTCTTCACTTGAGCTGTTTAAGCCGCCGAGCATAAAACCTAAATTTGTGTGGCCTAATTCGAGCAAATGCTCAGTTGCAAGTCTTCCTCCTAAATAATCATCAATTCGAACTGTGTCTACTTGCAAGGAAGGGCTGTCACGAGCAACGAGAGCAGTAGGGGTTTCTTGTTTAAGGAGTTCATGAAGTGTACGGTTATCTTGAATACCGGTTCCGAGAATAATCCCATCTACTTGTTTTCGGTGCAACCATTTGACATATTCAGCTTCTTTTTCAATTCCATTGTCCGTATTACAGATCACTACGCTAAACCCTTTTTCATGTCCTCGGTCTTCAATCCGACGAGCAAGCTCCGAGAAGTAAGGATTAGCAACATCGGGAACGAGCAAGCCAATCGTATTTGTATGTTTACCTGTTAACGCAGAGGCTACGACACTTGGCTCATAACCGAGTTCTTTCATAATTGCTAATACGTTCTCTCTCGTTTCACGACCAATCCGGCCTGTGTTGTTAATAACCTTTGATACTGTGGCTATAGAAACCCCGGCTTGTTCCGCAACATGGTATATGGTTGGTTTCATTTGTTAACCTTCTTTCTTCTCCACTTCTCTCCCTTTTTTAAATGCAAGTCATTGAATTAGCCCTGGCTCTTATTTTTGGAAAGTAGTACCGTGGTCCTACGCAATTTTTTCTTCAATGACCGTGAGGTGATCAATGGCCAACTGCGCATATTTGTAGGGTGGAGCTGTGTCAGGGTCTTGTTCTGCTTCCACTAATGAACCTCCTAGTCTCCTCAACCTCTCGCCCATCAAGAAAAGTTTATAATGAAGACTCTGTATGAATATGAACTGTCCGACGGCGGCCTTCTGCTAAAAATGACTGGGTTGCTTCCAAGGCAATTTCCATATTAATTTTTGAATCCCATGCCGTGACACGAGGTGCGCTCTGTTCACGAACACAGTCGACAAACTTTTGAATTTCAATAAAATAAGCATCATTAAAACGAGTCTGGAAATCAGGAACAATTTCATAGTTGCTTCCTTTATTATTTAAAACGGTCACGTTTTGCTGACGCAAACTGCCAATAAGGACTGTTCCTTCAGAGCCGATTACTTCGGTACGAATGTCATGCCCATAAGGGGATGTGCGGCTCGCTTCAATATCTCCTGCTGCGCCAGACGCAAATTCTACATAAGTGATTGATTGATCGACATCGTTAAACTCTTTCATAAAGTCGTTGATTAAAATCCGCCCTTGAGCTGCCACTGTTGTAATTTCAGAATTCATGAGGTAGCGGGCGATATCGTAGTCATGGATGGAACAATCCAGGAAAATGCCTCCACTATGTTTGATAAATTCAGCTGGAGGAGAGCCGCTGTCACGGGTAATGCTTTTAAAATAAAGTGGTTCGCCAATTTCCCCCGCATCAATGCGTTCTTTTGCATCTACGTAAGCCGGGTCAAACCGGCGCATAAAACCGACCTGACAGACTATCCCGCTGTCCTCAATTGCTTGAATGACTTCATCTGCTTCTGCCAGCGTTTGCGTAAGCGGTTTCTCAACAAATACATGTTTGCCCTGCTTTGCTGCTTTTTTTATTAAATCGCCGTGAGTACTCGTTGGCGTTACGATGACAAGAGCATCAATACTAGGATCTTCTATGGCTTCATCTGGCTCTGTCGTCCACTCAGGCACTTCCAATTCTTCTGCTACTTGGTGTACGTGGCTTTCAATTGGATCTACTATTTTTACTAATTCTGCATGTTTTGCCCGCTGCTTTAAACTTTTTGCATGGTGAAGCCCAAGCCGACCCAGACCCAGGACAGCACATTTAATCGTGTCAGTCATCGTTATCCTCCATTTGCTTATTTTTTCAAGGTAACCAATAAGAAGCGATGGCAAAGGTCTTCTTTTGCTCCCAGCAAGTGGGTTGCTGCTGGTGACTTTCAGTGAGTGCGAAGTGATACAGAATGAGTGTCTAGTGAAAATAAACCGTGTGACATTACAAACCTTGGGTACGAGGTCGTATCCACTCTGGTCGAAAGGAAGCGGTTTATATGCGCAGTGACATTTTTCTGTTGTGTAGTCACTCGTCTTCGTTGCGCGGTCACTCCTTTTCCTTGCGTAGTCGTACTCTCCCTTTACAAAGTCACTTAGTGCTTGTTGAACTTCCGTTGCAGTCGCTTAGAGCTCTAAACATTTTCATATTTCGTAAAGCGCTGGCCCAGCCTCTTAAATGTCCGCGAGTCTATCCAACAAGACACTTTTTAAGCTAAACCACTTTCGCTTCCGTTTTGCCATCAAACATATGCAGCTTATGGTTCTTAAATTGCAACCAGACTTCTTGGTTCATTTCAATATCCACGTCTGGCTCAATACAGGCCATAACCGTATGATCGCCTACCCGCACGATAGTAATCATTTCTTTCCCTAGTGGTTCAACAACGTAGACTTCACCTTTCACTGCACCAGGCTGTGGTGTAGTGCTAACCTGCACATCTTCCGGGCGCACACCCAGATACAAGTCGTCCCCGCTTAACTCGCGCTCAAAGATCTCACGCCATTCATGATCAATCGGAAAGTCAAAGACATCAAAATCAAGTCGGTCTTCCTTCCCTTTATAACGCCCTTTAACAAAGTTCATGGCTGGACTGCCAATAAAGCCGCCGACATACTTATTGGTCGGCTTATTATAAATTTCATTCGGAGCAGCAAGTTGTTGCAAATGACCACCTTCCATAATGGCGATGCGGTCAGCCATCGTCATTGCCTCGGTCTGATCGTGCGTTACATACACACTAGTAATACCAAGTTCTGTATGAAGACGCTTAATTTCCCCACGCATGTGTACCCGCAGTTTTGCATCAAGGTTTGAAAGCGGCTCATCCATTAGAAAGACATTGGGCTCACGAATGAGCGAACGCCCAAGTGCAACACGCTGCCGCTGGCCGCCGGACAACTCTTTTGGTTTTCGCTTCAGCAAATTTCCAATTTCTAATATCTCAGCCACCCGGTCTGCTTGCTTTTTCCGTTCTGCTTTTGAGACTTTGCGAATCTTTAAAGGATATGTGATATTTTCAAACACGCTCATGTGCGGGTACAAAGCATAGCTCTGAAAGACCATCGAGATATCTCGTTCTTTTGGTTCCATATCCGTGACGGGCTGGTTGCCGATATAAATTTCACCAGAAGTTGGATCTTCAAGTCCAGCCAGCATACGAAGCGCCGTTGATTTGCCACAGCCGGAAGGCCCTAGCAGTACCAGGAACTCTCCGTCGTGAATGGTAAGATTTAAATTTTCAAGTACGGGCGTTTCCCCGAATTGTTTAGTGATATTTTCATAACGTACTTCCATGGTTCATCCTCCTCTTTTGCTGTTATCAACCTTTTACTGCTCCCAGTGTCATTCCTTTGACCAAGTGCTTTTGTACGATGAAAGAGAAGATGACGACTGGTACAACAGCAAGTGTAGCTGCCGCCGTCAGCGAGCCCCAGTTTGTTTCATACTGCGTGATAAAAGTCGCAATCCCTGGTGGCAGCGTCATCATATCCGCAGAATTTAGTAAAAACATCGCAAATAAGAATTCATTCCACGTTAGAATAATCGTGAAAATGGATGTAGCAACAAGTCCAGGTGCGACAAGCGGAAGTACGATTTTATAAAAAGCCTTCATTCTCGAATCGCCATCCACCATCGCTGATTCTTCAAGATCTTTAGGAATCTCCTGAAAGAATGCCTTCATCATCCAGACAACAAAAGGTAAGTTAAAACCCGTATAGACAATAAGCATCGCCCAGTACGTGTTTAATAGACCGAGCTGCTGCATAATTAAGTACATCGGTACAATGACGACGATCGGCGGCAACATCCGCGCTGTCAAAATGGCAAACGATAAACGGTCATTTTTGTTAATCCGCATTTCAAACCGAGCCAGACTGTAAGCGGCAAGAGAACCAACTACTAAACAAATCACGGTTGAAGCGGAAGCTACAATCATGCTGTTAAAAAAGAAACCTAGAAATGGACTGCCTGCAGTTAACACCCCATCGACAGGGTCTAAATAATATTGCAATGTGAACTGTTGTGGAAAGAATGTCTGCGTTGAGTGGAAAAGCTCCCCCTGCGTTTTAAAGCTAGTGATAACCATCCAATAAATCGGAAATAGAACGATTAAACATATAATGAACAATACCGTATAGCGAATAATTTCTTCACGCATTCGCTTGGCTTTCATTCCTGTTTTTGCGTTTTCCATTTATGACTCACCTGCCTTTTCATTACGTGTTAACAGTTTAATCATGCCGTAGGAAAGTACAATGGTGACGAGCAACAAAATAAATAAACCTGCTGTCGCGTACCCATAATCGGAAAAACGCAAAGCAGCGCGATACATTAAGAAACTAATTACTTCAGTGGCTCTTCCCGGGCCACCTTGGGTTAATACGAACACCTGGTCAAACATACGAAGTGCATCCATAGTGCGAATGACAAGCGCTACAATAATAATCGGCTTTAATAAAGGCAAGGTAATATCTTTTAAAATCTGCAGCCGCGAAGCCCCGTCTAAACGAGCTGCTTCATATGGATCCTGTGGCAAAGACTGAAGGCCAGCCAAAATAATAAGAAAACACATTGGTGTCCACTGCCAGATATCTACCATCATGATGGAAAGAAAAGCAGTGCCCGAAGTTCCAAGCCAATTAACAGCTGGCAATCCGATAGACTGCAACATATAGTTGATAATCCCCATATCTGCATTTAACATTAAACGGAATATAATACCGACAACTAGCGGAGATAACATCATCGGAATAATAAGAACCCAGCGTAAATATCCCATTACTTTTGTATCTTTTGAAACCATAAGAGCCATGAATAATCCCAGAATCATTTCAAAAGCCACAACCCCAAAGGTATACAAGAGAGTAACACCCATCGAATTCCAGAACGTCATACTTGTAACTACTTCTGCATAGTTCGAACCAGTAAATCCATCTGGTTGACCGTACGTATTAAAATCCTGAAATGAGACATAGATTGAATAACCAAGTGGAAAAATTGTCAACACAGCTAAAATGAGCAGTGTTGGCAAAATGAGCCAGTAAGGCAGTAGGTGTTTGTTAGAAAATAGCGTTTTTTTGCGGTGTTTATTTGTCCAGTTCTTCTGCTTCTCGACCTCCACCGTCTCCTGCCGTTGTTCCATATACCTTCACCCTTCACATGAATTTGGTCAAAAGGCGCGGCAAAGTCCGCGCCTTTGCCAGTGCTTTATTCGTAGTGGCCATCACTTTCCATGATTTCTTCGATTTCTTCCTGTGCCGCTTGAAGTGCTTGATCTTCATCCATTTCTCCAGCAAGTACTTGGTTCAAGTACGTGCCCAGTACTTCTTCAACTTCTGTGTAAGAAGGAGTGCGTGGACGGAACTGCGCGTTTTCTAGCCCTTCATATACAGCTTCAAGGTAAGGAAGATCTTCATTTAGTGCCTCATCTGTTAAAACACTCTCACGTGAAGGAATACCACCATTTTCCGCCATGGAATATTGCGTCTCTTCAGAAGAAGCCCATTCGATAAAGTCAAAAGCAGCTCGGCGGTTATCACTTGCTTCTGGGACAGCAAAGATCCAATTCCCAATTTGTGGAGACGGATCTCCGTCTTCTGCACTTGGTACCAGTCCATAGCCGATATCTCCAACCACTTCAGACTCGTCTTCGTTTTCCATCGTTTCTGCCCAAACCGGCCAAACGATTGACATTAATCCATCTCCTTGGGACATAGCGCGCCCTACTTCGTCAGCATTATAGTTTGCGACTGAGTCCGGACCGGTTTGCGCCAGCTGCGTATAGGTATCAAAAGCGTTATGAACTTCTTCATCATTCACGGTAACTTCCCAATCATCTCCGAAGAAATCCCCGTTATGCGACCACATAAAGGCGTTAAAGTTTGTCGTCACTGCATTACCCCGGGCTCCACGCGGAACAAAACCGTACTCTGTTTCCCCTTCATGTTCTTCGGTCAGCTGCTGAACTTCATCCCACGTTTCTGGCGGTTCGTCTCCAAGAATATCTTTGCGCCAGAAGAAGAGCTGCACATTACCTACCTGCGAAATCCCGTATTGGCGCGGTTCTGCATCTGGGTCTTCATCTGGCATTCGTGGTCCTTCAGGGGCCGGCCAGTGTGTCACATTTTCAGTACTGCCGACAAAATCGTCATCACCTTCATAATCGAATTCATCTAGCGGGGTTAAATACCCACCTCCCGCAAACATCGGCATCCATGGGTCGTCAGCAAAAATAACGTCATATGTTCCGGTCCCGCTCTGTAAGTCATTTAATACACGTTCATACAACGTATCATAGTCAAATTCATTCCAATCAACTTCGACACCAGTTTCATCTTCAAATTCAGAAATTAACGGACGAAGCGCTGAAGACTCTGCTCCAGACGGCATAGCTACTGTGATTGAATCAGGAGCTTCCTCTCCTTCTACGCCTGCTTCAGTGTCCAAGTCGTCTTCCCCGCCGCAGCCAGCTAATACGAGTCCAGCTGAAGCTAGCAAAAACCCTGTTCTCCAAGACCATTTATTCACTAAAAACTCCCCCTAGCTTTAGTAGTGAAACGCCACAATTTGAAGCGCTTTCATTTTTGAATAATGAAAAAATATTACCAAGAAATTATTCCGCTGCTGAAATCCGCTTTTTTCATTCCGTAACACCTTAGTAAAAAATCATGTGGAAGACGAGGAAAGGAACCTCTTTACAATAAATCAGCAATTTAGTTAAGCGCTTAACTAAGCATACATATTAATTGTGTCATGCATGAGCACCCTGTTCTAAGATTATTCATCCACATTAGTCTTTTAGTTTCGTAAGTGAAGTTGGGTGCATGTCTTCTGTTAGAGAAATATCCATTTTTTGAAAACGCTTTCCAAAATGGGAAGACAACATGGATCGACACACCGCCCATCTTTTTTCAAATGTGCTTAACCTATTATGTTAACTGCTTATTTAGGACTGAAACTATAGATGAGCACCCGCGCGTTTAACTGGTAAAGATCACCCTTTTAGGTTCGCCTCGGTAATTTCACCTCCAACTATAAACTTAATAAAATAGATAAGTTAAACGCTTTCCCTAATTGGCATTATATACATTCCCTTTGTAAAAATAAATAGAAATCAGAAAATTTAATGAATAAACTTTCTGATTTCTATTCGTGTAGTGAAAGAATTCTTTGATTTTCCCACAAATATCAGGAGTTGTGATTCTTCTTCACCTGAAATACAACATTAAAAGGTTGATAGTTATAATTTCAGTAAACAAAGTAGAGAAAAACCGTCGGTGTCAAAATGAAACTCCAAAAAATAGATATTGGTGGTAAGCGGTTAACCAATTACATAAAGAACGAAAGAAATATAATCAATGGAATCACAATAAGACTTGCTGCTGCAGCTAATATAATCGTCATCATACCGAGCTTCCCATTGCCTGAATACTTCTCAAACAGAACCGCTGCCATGATAAAAGTTGGCATACACGCTTGAATAACGACAATTTGTTGCACATCAGCAGGCAAATCAATGATCGGAAGAAGTAAAAAGGCAACCATTGGAAGCATAAATACTTTAATTCCAACTGCTGACGCTACAAGGCCGGCATAATAAGTCTTCAGCTGCTTTCCCCATTCAGG
>NZ_KB898624.1:0-116415 GCF_000377705.1 Salsuginibacillus kocurii DSM 18087
GTGGATTTTGTTTTAGAAACGTTGCGCGAGGCATGTAATGGGAGAGATACGTATGGGGTCATATTGCACAGTGATCAAGGAGCTCAATATACGTCCTATGCCTTTCAGGCATTAGCAAAAGAAAACGGCATCATCACAAGCATGTCCCGCAAAGGCAATTGCTTTGATAATGCCGTCATAGAATCCTTCCATTCCTCGCTAAAGTCGGAAGAATTCGCCACTCAATTAAGAGCGACCCTTACATCTACTATTGTAATAGAAAAAGTAGTAAATTACATGTATTATTACAATTATATACGACCGTTTTCCAAATTAAACTGCCACACCCCTGTGGAGTACAGGACCGTGGCAGCATAGGTGTTTTTTCTTGTCTCATTTCCCTGGGCCAGTTCATGTTTGCTTACGGGCTTTTTTTGTTCGTTACCAGAGCCATTTTAATAGTGACGACCTTTTTAAGAGAAGCGGTATTTAAAAGCTTGGATAGACGTAAGGGACGTCTGGTTCCTCGGCTGGTTCAAGGTTGGTTACCTTTAATACAGGCATGTCATGACCGTTATATTCTGTTTCCTCGATTACACCGGTGGCTTGCACCCAGTCGTCTACTTCAAATTGTTCTGCTTCCTCTGACTCAATTAAAAGGCCCTGAACAGAAGCGTCAGCAATACAGCATGTCATCGAAAACCGAGCAACAACAAGTTGATCTTCTGTGAATCCTTCTTCGCGATAGACAAATCCTTTGATTTCGGCTTCTTTGCCTTCAAAAGGGCCAATATTTTGGTCGAGCATCGTCATCATATCTAAGAAGATGTCTTCATCAATATCGAGAAAATCCACATCTTCATATTCTTCAGCCATCTCGGCGTAATAACTATCAAATTGTTCATCTTCATAGTATTCTTCGACTGTGTAATGTTCCTCTGCACCCGCATCAGCTGAGCCTTCGCCTACATTCTCCATGTACCCGTCCGGGTCTTCCATATACTCTTCAGCTCGTGAGGTGTCTTCACCAAAGTTTTCGCCTTCTTCAGCCTGAATAACACCTGTATCATCCGGTTCTCCCTGGGGTTCGCTTGCTTCAGCTGCGCCGAATTGAACGCCGCGGTTTTCAGCAACTGAACTGTTCAAGGTTTGGTCTGGCAACACAAACCCAAGCGCAATAGGGAGTAAGAAAATGCTGTAGATTCCTATTTGTACGTACCTAGGCCCTGACATTCCATGATCAGCACCACAATCACAAGCAGCTTCATCAGTATCATCGCCAGCTGTGCTGCGCAAGATCTGAATTACACCTAACAAAAAAAGAATGGCAGTGGAACCATATATAAATGGCATCATGGTTGGGGCGATATAGAGCTGAATGCTGCCGGATATAATCATTCCGAGTTTAAGCAAAGCAAATCCTAACAAAATAATGCCACGTAAATAAGCGTGAAAGCTGTAGTCTTTTCTTTCTTCCATCATTACGCCTCCTTAGAGAAATACAATGAATTGCGTGATCATCACGGCTGCATAGACAATTACGGTTACAGAGATCATAAAATAAATAACAAACTTTGCTTTGAAGAATGCAAAAAGCATGATTGTGTTCTTCAAATCGAGCATAGGCCCGTAGACAAGAAAACCTACCAGTGATCCGGAACTGAATGTGTTGCTAAAGGAAGAAGCAACAAAGGCATCCGCCTCGGAACAAAGAGAAAGTATGTAGGCAAATACCATCATAACCGCTGTGGAAGTCCAGGCATCAGTACCGATCGCAAGGAGAGTGCTTCGGTCTAGGAAGGTCTGAAACATAGCGGCAATTAAAGCACCTGCAATTAAATACTTACCCATTAAGAAAAACTCATCAGAAGCGTGATAAAAGGTTTGCTTTAAGCGGTTTTGTTTATTTACTGGCACTTGCGCCAAATTATTGCTTTCTTTTCCTCGCAGTTCTTCGGTACGCCACTTCAATTGATCGCTGTTTTTAAAGAGAATATACATTAGCCCACCGATTATGATAGCAAGGACAAAGGCTAGCCCAAATCTAGTATAAAAAATAGATAAGTCATTACGGAACGCAAAATAGGTAGAACCGGCAACCACAGGATTTAAAATCGGCGCCCCAACTAGAAAGACAACTCCTACATGAAGCGGCATCCCTTTTTTAATCAAGCGTCGCACTACTGGTACAATGGCGCATTCGCAAATCGGAAAAATAGCGCCCAGAACAGCTGCAGGAAATAACGCGGCATATGCATTTTTTGGCAGGAAACGCTGAAGCGTATCTTCTGCCACAAATACTTGGATAAGTGAGGAGACAAATACCCCAAGCAATAAGAAGGGGATTGCTTCGATTACAATTCCAAGAAAAATTGTGTTAACCGTCAACCATTCCGGTGAAAGTGAGAAAAACTCATCTTCTTGTAACGTATCAATATTAAAAAAAGCAAGAATAAACAAAAGGAGTAATACAATACCAAATCCATCTTTTAACCAAGAAGGTAGCTTAGAACTTCTAGACATTTAAATGCCTCTTTCCTATGATAAAATATATACGGGAGAAACTACTACTATTAGAAAAAAGTAAATGCATAATCTACCCTCAATTTTCCTGTTGGCTACAGGTATTCTATCATAGAACGTCTCTTTGGGAAGCGGTAAATTCAATAGGAAAAAGCAGTGTAAACGCTTCATCTCAATAGTGAGGCAATCATTGCGTTCAGAGTGAAATATATTTTTAAAACCATTAATATAATTGTAATAATAGGAGGTCTATGATGACAGATTTACGTATTCCTGCTCATATTGTTACCGGCTTTTTAGGGAGCGGTAAAACAACATTTTTGAAAACTTGGCTCCGTGAAATGAAACAGGAAGGGAAGACACCTGGTGTAGTTATGAATGAATGGGGAGACCTTAATATTGACCGCGAGGACTTCGCTGATGAACCACTTTTGGAAATGCTTGATGGCTGTATTTGTTGTACGATTCAAGATGATTTAAAAGAAGATCTCAGCCGCTTTCTTAATCAAACAAAAGAGCGTCCAGATGTGCTGTTCATTGAAGCTACAGGGATAGCTGACCCTTATGAAATTGTAGCAGCCGTTTCAGATATTGAACTGATTGACCGCTTAAAACCAGAGTCAGTGATAGGGGTAATTGACGCAAAACATTTTTTGTCCTACCTCAGCCTTTTTCAAAGCTCCAAAGAAGTGCGAACAACACTTAAACATCAAATTCAGGCGAGTTCGTTAGTAGTTCTTAATAAAATAGACCTTATTGATGAGAAAACGAAAGAAAAAGTTCATAAAAAAATAGCAGCTGAAAAATCAGTATCTGTTCCAGTTATCGAAGCGGAACACGGGGACATTTCATTTGCTCAGGTGCTAGCCACTCAGCGCCAGTCAGTAAATAGTGATTTCCCGACTACTGACGAGCTGCAGTCGGAGCACCACCACGATCATGACCATTCCTTTCATGTCGTTTCAATTGATATTGACCATAAAGTCTCTGCTGCTGAAATAACAAAGTGGATTAAGCAGCTTCCTGCCGAAGTCATTCGCATGAAAGGGGTCGTTCAATTAGAAGATGGTTCCTTTACAAGAATTCAATGGGCAGGCGAGAAAATAGAATATAAACAAACAGAACTAGAAAAATCGCGAGTTATTTTGATTGGCTACCATGTATCCCCAGAATTAATGCGCAAATCTTTACTGCAAGGTATGAATTATTCGTAGCGCAAATATACATCAATAACTTCTTGCCCGGAAAAACCAAAAAGAACAATTAGAGCTAAGATAAAACAGTAAACAGAAAAAATGGTCAAGCGGAATGAACGAATCCAGTAGAGTAACCAGTGTATGCATATTAAGGAGCAGAAAAAGGCCATTATCATGGCTGCCAATAAGGAGACTTCAAAAAAGTGATACCAGGAGAGACCCTGTAATTCATCAAAAGCTAACACGGATGTGCCCAGCATAATGGGGATAGCTAATAAAAATGAAAATTTCACGGCTGTTTCTCGATCGATCCCGAGCGAAAGCCCAGCTAATAGGGTTGCACCGGAGCGTGAGATGCCGGGAATGACTGCTAACGCTTGAGCAAAGCCGACACATATAGCATCTTTCATATTCATCGTTTCAATCGTTCTGGTGCCAGCGGCAAAACGTTCAATAACCCAAAGAGCAATAGCTGTAACTAAAAGGGCCCCTCCAATAAATTCGGGAGTCTTCATCGACGTCTCCACATATGGCTTTACGGAGAAACCAACAACTGCGGTTACTAGCGTAGCTGCAAACAAGTATAGTAAATAAATGAAACTAGACTTATCCTGTCGTTGGCTCAAGAGCAGGTAACGAACCCCGCCGCTCACTAGTTGGATGAGCTCTTTCCGAAAATAAAATATGATCGCTAAACAAGAGGCAAAATGCAGCATAAGTTCAAAGCTCAGCCCCGGCAAGGTATAGCCAAAAGCCATTTGCAAAAGAATGAGGTGTGCCGTGCTTGAAATAGGAAGAAATTCAGTGAAACCTTGAACGATTCCATAGATTAGTGCTTCAAACCAGCCCATAACTATTTCATCTCCTTGTGGTTGGTGGTTGAACTCATTCATATAATAGATAAAAAGCATGGATAAAAGAGGGGAGATTGAAACCGCAAATGAAAAAAGTACAAGTTACAACTCTTGTATTAGCACTTGCTGCTATTGCAGTGGCGTATGTTTTATACACCAACTTAAGTAATGTGGAGCCAGGCGTAAACGAAGGCGACCGAGCACTCGACTTTACGCTCCCGATGAGAGAACAAGAAGCTCAAAGTTTATCTGGTTATGAAGGCGATGTCGTCATTTTGAATATGTGGGCGTCATGGTGTGAGCCTTGTAAAGATGAAATGCCGGAATTAAATGATTTGCACGATGATTACCAAGATGAAGGGCTAACAGTAATAGCTCTAAACATGGCTTCGTATGAACGTTCCACTGATGACGCCATTGAATTTTTAGACGAATTTGATATTGATCTGCCTGTCATGTTTGATGAAGAGGGAGAAGTAGCAGACAACTATAGAGCTCAGCGTTTCCCTACCACCTATGTGATTAATCGCGACCAAGTTATTGAACAAGTAATCATAGGAGAAGTTACGTATGAGCAGTTGGACCGCCTGATTGCTCCGCTTTTATAATACGGATGAGTGGCTTCGTGTAGTGTAACGAGGCAACTCTCATCTTTTTTAATCTATGAGACAAGCAATGGCTGATATGATAAAAGGAGTAGAGATTTTATGAATTTAGAGGAAAAAACTAAACATACCACTTCTATTTATGAAGGGAAAATTATTGATTTGGATGTCGTTGATGTAGAGCTTCCAGATGGGCGGGCCGGCAAAAGAGAAGTGGTGCGCCATCCTGGAGCGGTTGCCATCATAGCAGTAACCGAAGAAGAAAAACTTGTTTTAGTCAAACAATATCGCAAACCTTTAGGTAAAGAAATTTATGAAATACCGGCAGGGAAAAAAGAAGCTGGTGAGGAGCCCAAGCTAACTGCTTCACGAGAATTGGCAGAAGAAACAGGTTATGTTGCTAACGAGATGGAGCTGTTATTTTCTACCTATACTTCTCCAGGCTTTGCCGATGAATTGATTGAATTGTACGAAGCAAAAGGGTTATCTCAAGGGGAGCGTTCCTTGGATGAGGATGAGTTTGTAGAAGTTATCGAGGTAAGCTTGGCAGAAGCTGAAGGTTTAATTAAAGAAGGGCTTATCCACGATGCAAAAACCGTACTGGCAGTTCAGCATTTGCGGCTGCAGACATTTAGGTGAAAAACGTACAGAACCAAGGGTTTTTTAAGGGATTTACACAGGCATTAAGATGCCGTTCTATCTGCAATTTTTATTTCATAGATTTCAAAGGAGGTGTTGTTTGAACAGGAGGGGTGGCTGTTGAAAGAGGATTTATTGGAAGCGGTACGAGCCCATATTGGAGCGAATAGAACGACTTATGTATTTACAACCGTCCTTTTCTTAATGGGAGTGGTATTTGGGAGTGTAATGGTTAACAGCTTAGGCTTGTCCCATAAACATGATCTATTAATGTATGTACAGCAATTTTTTACACAAATGTCTGAACAACGGGTAGCAAGCAGTACTGATATCTTCTATCAAAGCCTCTCACAGAATGTCATATATACTGGCTTCATGGCTTTATTAGGCTTATCAGTTGTCGGAGCCCCTTTTATATTGCTTATATTATTTATTAAAGGAATGGTAATTGGATTTACGGTAGGTTTTCTCGTGCAGCAAATGGAAGTAGATGGATTTTTGCTGGCTATGGTTTCAATTTTCCCGCAGAATATGATTACCGTTCCTTTCTTCTTATTCATTTCAGTCTGGTCGTTATCGTTGTCGATTAAATTAGTCAAACGCCTGTTTTATAATGATCAATCGGACATGCTCGGTTCTTTTATAAAAAAATATGTAGCAGCGGTGTTGGTAACATGGATAATGATTGCAGTAGCTGCCTTGGTGGAAGCTAACTTGGCGCCGATCATGATCAGGGTTGTCTCTTAATAATAATTATCATATAATAATAATTATTATTAATTATTGATAACTATTATTATTTGACACACCTGACACACAAATTTATAATTAAAAAAGCGTGAAAGGTGCAAGGAGGGTGCGGTATGGAACAGTGGATTGATCGGATAAAGAACCAGCTCCATGCCCAAAGCTACAAGCTGACACCACAGCGGGAAGCCACAGTTCGGGTACTTATCGAGCATGAAGAAGATCATTTGAGTGCCGAAGATGTATATTTGCTTGTAAAGGAAAAAGCTCCTGAAATTGGGTTAGCTACGGTTTACCGAACGCTTGAGCTTTTAAACGAACTTGAAGTTGTTGATAAAATTAACTTTGGGGATGGCGTTTCCAGGTATGACCTTCGAAAAGAGGGCGCTGATCATTTTCACCATCATTTAGTTTGCATGGAATGCGGGTCGGTTGATGAGATACAGGAAGACCTGCTAGGAGATGTGGAACGCATTGTAGAGAAAGATTTTTCGTTTCAGATCAAAGATCACCGCCTGACGTTTCATGGGGTATGCCACCGCTGTCAAGCCAATGATACACAACAAGAGGATGAGAACGTGGGGCAAGAGCTCGAACAAAAAGCTAAAAATGCGTAACCTGACCTTTTCAGTACTAGTCTGAAAAGGTTTTTTGGTATAGGGAAGGGGGGGATGGAGTCAGGGACCAATTCTTACATATCCAAGCTCGCAGGTATATTCTTTTCAAAGCTTGTCATATGATAGATGTATGTTTTCTTATATTTCTTTTTACCTTCATTGACAAGTGAGTAAAGGAGTTCATGCAATGATAAAAAAAGCTTGGGAGACTTTAAAAGTGATTGTTATCTTTACGTGTTCCACCCTTTTCTTTTATTATGGTATCCTATGGTTACATGAAGAATATAGAGGAGATGAACGACTAGAACATCCCGAAGAAGTGTGGGTAGAAGTTTCTGAGTCAGATGATTCCATGCTTGCAGGGTGGGACCGTTTTCTATATTTGTTACGCCATGGAGAATGAGGGAGACGTTTGAGATGAGAGAGACGTTGGAAGACTTTATCCATTATATTCATGTGGAGCGTGGTTTAAGTGAGGAGACTGTACGTTCCTATGAGAGAGACTTAAAAAAATACCTTGCCTATTTAAAAACCAAACAAATCACCAACTGGGAAGAAGTAAAACGAGCCGAGATTTTATCTTATTTACATACTTTAAAAGATGAAGGGAAGTCACAAGCTACTTTAGCGCGCACGACCTCCTCGATTCGCGCTTTTCATCAGTTTCTTACACGGGAAAACCTTTCTTCTTTTGACCCTAGTCATTTGATAGAGCAGCCGAAAACGACGAAAAAACTTCCCCAAGTCCTTACCCCATTAGAAGTAGAAACGCTATTAATGGCTGCTGACGGCACTACTCCACTCTCAAAACGGAATAAGGCCATGCTTGAACTGATGTATGCGACGGGGCTGCGTGTCTCTGAACTTTGCAATTTAAAAGTAGAAGATATTCATGGGCGAATGGGCTTTGTTCGTTGTATCGGCAAAGGAGATAAAGAACGGATTATCCCAATTGGTAAAACAGCTATTGATGCGGTTGAGCGCTACGTGGCTCAAGCTCGGCCAAAATTGTTAAAAGGAAAAAAACAGCAGGTGTTATTTGTGAATCGCTTGGGAAACTCCTTAAGTAGACAAGGGTTTTTCAAGATTATACGTCAGATTGCCGTGGAAGCAGGTATTGAAAAAGAGCTGACGCCTCATACGCTTCGGCATTCCTTTGCTACTCATTTATTAGAAAATGGGGCAGACTTAAGAGCAGTTCAGGAAATGCTGGGACATGCTGATATCTCTACGACCCAACTCTATACTCATCTTTCTACCTCACGGCTGCGAGATATTTATAGCGACCATCATCCACGCGCATAAACGTAATCTTCATTGTAACCCTTTACCTACTCTTAGAAAGGATGATCCAGATGAAACGCTACCCGTATGAACGCATTTTTCTCGTTGTCATGGATTCAGTGGGAATTGGCGAAGCCAAAGATGCTGAAGCTTATGGTGATAAAGGAGCGGATACGTTAGGTCATATTGCTGAGCATGTCGGAGGCCTGCATTTGCCAACGCTAGAACGTCTCGGGCTTGGCTGGATAAAGCAAGCGCCCGGCATTGAGAAAGTTGGCAAACCTGAAGCTTATACAGGTATTATGCATGAAAAATCGAGAAGTAAAGATACGATGACAGGCCACTGGGAGTTAATGGGCCTTTATATTGACGAGCCATTTCGGACGTTCCCAGATGGCTTCCCAGATGAACTCATTAACAAGCTGGAAGAAATTTCAGGCCGTTCGATTATTGGCAACAAAGTAGCTTCCGGAACAGAAATCATTGAGGAATTGGGCGAACAGCATATGAAAGATGGAAGCTTGATTGTGTATACCTCTGCAGACTCTGTTCTACAAATTGCTGCCCATGAAGAGGTCGTACCAATAGCTGAACTGCATGATATTTGTGAAAAAGCACGAGCCTTAACGTATGAAGCCCCTTATATGATCGGTAGAGTAATTGCCAGGCCTTTTGTAGGAAGTGGAGCAGGTCAATTTGAGCGGACTGCGAACCGTCATGACTATGCACTTAAGCCGTTTGGCCGTACGGTTATGAATGATTTAGAAGATGAAGGCTTTGATTCCTTGGCCATTGGAAAAATTACTGACATATATGATGGCGAAGGGGTGACTAATGCGATACGCACTTCCTCCAATAAAGATGGAATGGACAAGCTTTTAGAAACCGTAAAACATTCTTTTACCGGCCTCAGTTTCCTTAATCTTGTCGATTTCGATGCGAAATTCGGGCACCGTCGCGACCCGGAAGGCTATGCAAAAGCACTAGAAGAATTCGATCAGCAGCTGCCAAGTGTACTTGAAGAGCTTAACGATGATGACTTGCTTCTTATTACGGCTGATCACGGGAATGACCCTCTTCACCATGGTACTGACCATACGCGTGAAATTGTTCCGTTGTTAGCTTATTCGCCTGGCCATGAGCAAGGAGGAGTAATAGGAGAACGAGAGACCTTCGCAGATGTGGGGGCCACAATTGCCGACAATTTTAGACTAAGTGCTCCAGCAAATGGAACAAGTTTCTTGTCAGAAATCAGAAATCAAGGGTAAAGGAGGCGGTTGCAGTGACAACGTCTTTACAGGAAGCAGTTACTGTTATCCAGGATAAATTAACAGATCAGCCCTCGCTCGGCTTAATTCTGGGCTCAGGTCTTGGTATCTTAGCAGATGAAATAGAAGACCCGATCTATATTCAGTATAAAGATATCCCAGGCTTTTCAACCTCGACTGTAGCTGGCCATAAAGGCCAGCTTGTCTTTGGGACATTAGAAGGGAAAACAGTGATCGCTATGCAGGGCCGTTTTCATTATTACGAAGGCTACAGCATGCAAAAAGTGACCTTCCCGGTCCGGGTGATGGCGGCTCTTGGCATTGAAAAGCTTATTGTTACGAACGCTGCTGGCGGGATTAATGAAGCTTTTCAGGCTGGAGATCTAATGATTATTGAAGACCATATTAACTTTATGAACGACAATCCATTGATTGGACCGAATGATGAACAGTTAGGCCCTCGTTTTCCAGATATGTCCAGTGCATATGATCAAGAGTTGCAAACTGTAGCTGAACAGGCTGGCAAGAAGCTAGAGCTTTCTCTACAAAAAGGTGTATATGTTGGAAATACAGGACCAGCATATGAAACCCCGGCCGAAGTAAAAATGCTGCGGGAACTAGGTGGAGACGCGGTTGGCATGTCCACCGTACCTGAAGTGGTAGTGGCTAATCATATGGGACTTCAAGTCCTCGGTTTATCCTGTATTTCAAACTTGGCGGCAGGTATACTAGATCAACCGCTTAGTCACGATGAAGTTATAGAGACAACCGAACGAGTAAAAGTAGATTTTCTACGTTTGATGAAAACAATTATTCAAGAACTGTGAACGGAGGAGAAACATGGATCATTTACATTCAAAAGTTAAAGAAGCAGCTTCATCTTTACAAGATAAACTAGAGCAAAAACCTGAAATTGGTTTAATCTTAGGCTCAGGCCTGGGCGACCTTGCGGAAGAAATTGAAGGCGATGTACGGATCAAGTATGAAAACGTTCCTCATTTTCCGGTGTCTACAGTGGAAGGCCATGCCGGCCAGTTAGTAACCGGCTCATTGCAAGGAAAACAAGTCATTGCGATGCAAGGGCGTTTCCACTTTTATGAAGGCTATTCAATGCAAGATGTTACATTCCCAGTCCGGGTAATGAAAGAACTAGGGGTAAGTAAGCTGATCGTAACTAATGCTTGTGGTGGTATGAACCCTTCCTTTAATCCTGGAGATTTAATGGTCATAACTGATCATTTAAATATGACTGGAGCTAACCCGCTTATTGGCCCAAATGATGAAGAGCTAGGACCTCGCTTTCCAGATATGAGCCAGGCATATTCTCGACAATTGCAAGACGTAGCCCATGCTGCCGGCAAAAAGCTTGATCTTTCATTACAAGAAGGTGTGTATGCCGGGATTTCTGGTCCTAATTTTATGTCTGCGGCTGAATTAAAAATGCTGCGAAAATTAGGCGGTGACGTGGTTGGTATGTCTACGGTGCCTGAAGTAATTGTTGCAAATCATGCCGGCTTGGAAGTGTTAGGAATTTCCTGTGTGACAGATATGGCTGTTGGTGAAGAAATCGAAGGTGTCAGTCATGATGAAGTAATTGAGGTAGCTACCAAGACGAAGCCTCGTTTCATTCAACTCGTAAAAGAAATTCTGACTGAAATGTAAAGGTCTTTAGGGCCCATATGTTCTTATTAAAAAGTTGTCTAATAGAAAGGAGGATACAAGATGCGAATGGTAGATTTGATTGAAAAAAAACGAGATGGCGCTGCCCTTACAAGTGAAGAAATCAATTGGTTTGTAGCAGAATACAGCCAGGATTTAATCCCTGATTATCAAGCCTCTGCATTAGCAATGGCTGTTTATTTTCAAGGGATGAGCCAAGAAGAAGCAGCTTCTCTTACCTTTGCAATGGCTGAATCGGGTGACCAATTAGATCTTTCCGACATAGCCGGGGTAAAAGTAGATAAACATTCAACCGGCGGGGTCGGGGACAAAACCACCTTCGTGCTTGGCCCGCTCGTCGCTGCCCTGGGAGCACCGGTTGCTAAAATGAGCGGACGCGGCCTTGGGCATACAGGGGGAACGATCGATAAGCTTGAAGCTTTTTCAGGCTTTGAGACTGAAGTATCACAAGCCGAATTTATACGTTTGGTCAATAAAAATAAACTGGCGGTAGCAGGCCAATCTGGGAATTTAACCCCGGCTGACAAAAAACTTTATGCTTTACGGGATGTAACGGCCACTGTAAATTCAATTCCATTAATTGCAAGTTCGGTTATGAGTAAGAAAATTGCAGCCGGTGCAGATGCGATCGTATTAGATGTAAAATGTGGCAGTGGGGCATTTATGACTGATGTGGAGTCTGCCAGGGAGCTTGCAGATGCCATGGTCCGTATTGGTAAATCTCTAGATCGTAATACCATTGCTGTGTTATCAGATATGAATCAGCCACTTGGCCAAATGGTTGGAAATGCGTTAGAAGTTAAAGAAGCCATTGATATATTAAGTGGGAATGGCCCTGAAGACGTACATGAGTTAAGTGTCACCTTAGCCTCTCATATGGCAGTATTAGCTGGGGTAGCAAAGAACCTTGATGAAGCGAAGGTAAAAATAGAAGAGGTTATCCAAAACGGTCAAGCACTTGAAGTCATGAAGACTTTTATTGCTGACCAAGGCGGGGATCCTCAAAGTGTGGATGACCCAGAACGGTTTGCCTCAGCCTCTTACCGCCATCAAGTTGTCTCCACTGAAGGAGGCTGGGTGCAGGGTATGCACGCAGCCAAAATCGGACAAGCAGCGATGATGCTAGGGGCAGGAAGAGCTACACTGGAGGATACAATTGATCATGCAGTTGGTATAGAGTTAGTGAAAAAAATTGGCGATCCAGTTGAGCCAGGAGAACCTGTTGCTATTCTCCATGCCAATAAAGAAGAAACTGCCTCGGTGAAAGAAATGGTCAAGAATGCGTACCAAATTGGAACTGAAGCAGTTGCTTCTCCTCCATTAATCTATAATGTCATTCAATAGAGGAAATGTTTCCTTATTATTGTAAACTTCGTTCAAAAGCACGTAAGTCTTAAAAGACTTGCGTGCTTTTTGTATGGTTTAGGCAAAGCTTGGCGATACTGGTGCTAAAAACTGGAGGTTTACAAATATGCTTAAGACACTGCTTTCCTTTATTGTATTACTTGCAAGTATTCTCTCATCAGACTATGCATCGGCAGAGACAGATGAGGTTTCTTATATCTTGATGGAAAAAGATACAGGAATGATCTTAAATGCTGAGAATGAAGATGAACAGCGGGCTCCCGCTTCAATGACAAAAATGATGACGATGCTGTTACTGATGGAAGCGATTGAAGAGGAAGAAGTTTCGTTTGATGATAAAGTTACAACAAGTGAACAAGCCGCTTCTATGGGTGGTTCACAAATTTTTTTGGAACCTGGTGAAGAAATGACTGTTCGCGATCTGTTAAAAGCTATAGCCGTTGCATCTGGTAATGATGCTTCAGTTGCAATCAGTGAGCATCTAGAAGGCAGTGAAGAGGCCTTTGTGGAAAGAATGAATGAACGCGCCGAGGAATTAGGCATGAAGAACACTCATTTTAAAAATTCAAATGGCTTGCCTGCAGATGGTCATTATTCTACGGCAAAGGACCTTGCAATGTTAGCGAGTAAACTGTTGGATCATGAAGAGATTACGTCATTCACAAATATTTACGAAGATTATTTGCGCCAGGGAACTGATGACGAGTTTTGGCTCGTAAATACGAACCGGCTTGTCAAAACATATGAAGGAATGGACGGGTTGAAAACAGGATTTACACGTGAATCAATGTATGGTTTAACAGCCACCGCCAAACGTGAAGATATGCGGTTAATTGCTGTAGTGATGGGTGCTGAGACCCCAAATGACCGCAATGATCAAATCACAGGCTTATTGGATGAAGGATTTGGGGCCTATAAAGTTGAAAATCTATTTGACCGTGGCCAAGTCATCACATCTTCGCCAGTTGAAAAAGGGATGAAAGAAAATATTCCGGTCAGAACAAGCGATAGAACGAGCCTCTTGCTTCAAAAAGATGAATCTCGAGAAGGCATAGAAGAAAAGATTCAATTAAAAACCAATCTTGAAGCCCCGATTGAAGAGGGAGAAATTATTGGAGAATTACGTTTAGAACGTGAGGGAGAAGTGCTCTCAAGTACTGAATTAGAAGCAGCTGAATCTGTTGAAAGTGCCAGCTGGTTGCGTTTATTTGCACGCTCACTGTTAAAACTTGGCGGGAAGTCACCATCTGAATCACCAGAACAGCTTGTAGAATAACAAAGAAATAAGGCTAATTATTACTACTTTTGTAAAACGTGAAGGGGAAAGGCAGGAACTCTCGAATCCTAAAGAGGCAAGCTACTGTAAAAAAGGGAGGGTGAGGTTTACGTGGAACTACTATCTGAACTCACTAAGGAAAAAAACGTATTATGTGTTCGGCTGACTGGAGAACTCGACCACCATACGGCGTTAGAACTTCGCACTGAACTAGACGAAGCGTTAAAAGATGAAGACGTTCATCATATGTTATTAAACCTTGAAGATCTACGGTTTATGGACAGTTCTGGGATTGGCGTGATTTTAGGACGTTATAAAACCATTGCTGCCCGTGAAGGAGAAGTTGTCGTTTGTGCGATTTCGGAAGAAGTCAATCGTATTTTTGAGATGGCTGGAATGTATAAGGTCTTGCGTTTAGAAGAAGGAGAAAAATCGGCGTTACGCACGTTGGGGGTGGCATAAGTGAAAAATGAAATGGAATTAAGCATTGCTGCATTGAGCCAGAATGAATCCTTTGCCAGAAGTACAGTGGCCGCTTTTGTTAGCCAAATAGATCCAACCATGGAAGAGCTAACTGAATTAAAAACAGTGGTTTCTGAAGCAGTAACCAATGCCATAATTCATGGTTATGACGAGAATCCAAATGGCAGAATCTTTATTCAAACAAGCATTGAAGAAGATGTGGTGACTCTCACAATAACGGACCAAGGGAAAGGGATACCAAACATTCAAACTGCTATGGAACCTCTCTATACATCCAAACCTGAGCTTGAACGTTCCGGGATGGGCTTTACGATAATGGAGAATTTTATGGATGAAGTCTCAATTCAATCAACCGAAACCACCGGTACCACCGTCTTCTTAAAAAAGTGGCTCACTAAAAGTACGTTGCCAAGCAATTAGAAGGGGAGATCTTATGAATAACAATACGAAATCACCTCCTTCTCAAGCTAAAGTGAGACAATGGATCGAAGAATCACAAGCTGGCAGAACAGAAGCTAGAGAAGCATTAGTACATGCGAATACAAGGTTGGTCTGGTCAGTTGTGCAACGGTTTATCAACCGAGGATATGACCCTGAAGATTTGTTTCAGATCGGTTGTATTGGGTTAATGAAATCTATAGACAAATTTGACCTTACCTATGAGGTGAAATTTTCTACGTATGCCGTACCTATGATCATCGGTGAAATCCAGCGCTTTATCCGAGATGATGGCACGATGAAAGTTAGTCGTTCGCTGAAAGAATTAAATCAGCGTGTGCGCAAAGAAAAAGATGAACAAACAAAAGCGCTCGGACGTGAACCGACGATTAAAGAATTAGCTGAAGCGTTGGATATACCTGCTGAAGACATTGTTTTTGCTAGTGAAGCTGGCCGCCACTTATCTTCGCTTCATGAAACAGTTTATGAAAATGACGGAGACCCGATTACGTTAATGGATCAGCTCTCAGACCAAGAAGAAGCAAAGTGGTTTGACCAACTGGCAATCCGAGAAGCTATTCAAAAACTGGAAAAACGAGAGCGTCTTATTGTCTATCTCAGATATTTTCGAGATCAAACCCAGGATGAAGTAGCTGAAAGACTGGGAATTTCTCAAGTCCAAGTATCAAGACTTGAAAAGAAAATATTAACTAAAATGAAAACCCGGATGGCCGAATGAAGGTCACTTCCGGGTTTTTTAGTGAGGCGCTTTCCCCGAAGAATCTAAATTCCTTGCCGCAGGCAAGAAGACACCCCGAGGGCAAACAAAGTAACGAACAAGCCGCCATTGCCTTGTAAATGTGATGAAAGCGACCGTCTGCAGCAGTTTCCAAGAAGATCATCTTCTGTTGAAAATGTTCCGGTTATAGCTGATGGAAGTTTCCCGAGTAAATCTCATGTGTTGATGCATGATAATAAGAGAGCACGCACACGCTAACTTTAAAGTGACAACGAGTCAGTTCCAGCTTGTAAAAGAGAAAGGGGGTCTTCACGATAAATAAGCAGCTGATCTTTGTAACGGATGGTGACTCAAAAGCCATTCAAGCGGTAAAAAATGCAGCGCGCCACCTTCAACTAGGAGTGGTGGTTTCCAGTCCGCCGTTAGCTAAGATGACCGGCCAGATAAACCGCCAGCCATTTTCTCGCGTTGTTGTATTGTTTGACGATTATGGATCACACGAAATCGGTGTCGGGGAAGAACTCATGCAACAGTTAAGTGAAGACCCTCGCTATGAAATTATTGGAGCGCTGGCGGTTGCGTCTACAGCACACCAATACGATTGGACGCATGTGGATGTTTCTATAGACCGTTTTGGCGAAATCACGCAGTACGGGGTAGATAAAGAAGGATGGACAGAACTTGAAGTTCAGCGCATTAAAGGGGATACAACTTCCGTTTTAGACCAACTATCCATTCCTCTAATCGTTGGCATCGGAGATTTAGGCAAAATGGGGCGACGGGATGACCCAGTCTTTGGCTCCGAGATTACATTAAAAGCATTGCAATTCGTTTTGGAACGGGAGGGTATAAGAAGTGAGCAATCAGGAAGATAAACAACCACTCTATTCCGACATAAAAAAGAACGAAGAAGAATTTAAAAAAAGACTAGGAATGGATAAAAGTTTTGATGTAGGGATCCGTAAGCTGGAAGTGTTCGATAAAGAAATCCAATTATACTTTGTTCAAGGTTTAAGCGAAGACCAGCCCGTCATGGAACTATTAAAAGAGATTATGAAGCTTGAATCGCGCGGCCGCAAAGTACCCAATGTCCGGAAAGCAGTCGAAAATCATCTGGTAAATTTGCAAGTTGAATATAAGGATACATTTGAAGATTGTATTACGGAAATGTTGTCTGGTCTTATTTTCATTCTTATGGAAGGTGAGAGCGAAGCGTTTATCGTAGACGTTCGTTTTTACCCGGGAAGAGGGCCAGAAGAGCCGGACACAGAAAAAGTAGTGCGTGGGGCAAGGGATGGCTATACGGAAAATATCATTGAAAACACCGCTTTAACCAGGCGGCGTATACGTGATGAACGACTGCGCCATGAAATTATCAAAGTTGGAAAACGTTCGAAGACAGATATTTGTATTTCCTATATTGAAGATGTGGCCGATCATGATTTGGTGGAAATTATAAAAAAGGAATTAGAAACTGTAAATATTGACGGTTTTCCTATGGGTGATAAATCGATAGAAGAGTATTTAGTAAAACAAGGGTATAATCCATTTCCGCTCGTTAGATATACAGAACGCCCCGATGTTGCTGCTACCCATTTATTCGAGGGTCATGTCATCATTCTCGTGGACGCTTCACCAAGTGTGATCATTACACCGACCACTTTTTTCCATCATGTCCAACATGCTGAGGAACACCGGCAAGCTCCTTCAATAGGTACCTTTTTGCGTTGGATCCGCTTTTTCGGCATGGTAGCCGGTTTGTTCATTGCACCGTTATGGCTTCTATTCGTGTTATCCCCGGATATGCTGCCGCCTTGGCTGGATTACATTGGCCCACAAGACGAGCATAATATACCGATATTCACACAAATATTTCTAGCAGAAATCGGAATTGAACTGTTGAGGATGGCTGCCATACACACCCCTGATCCATTAGCTACAGCATTAGGTTTAGTAGCTGCGCTCCTTATCGGGGAGATTGCGATGGAAGTCGGCTTATTCAGCGCTGAAGTTATTCTTTATGTAGCTGTGGGGGCAGTCGGTAGTTTTGCCACGCCAAGCTATGAACTGAGTTTAGCTTTAAAAATGATGAGGCTGTTATTTATTTTAGCGATAGGTTTTTGGGGCGCGCTCGGATTTGTCGTTTCTGCGATGTGCATCTTTCTTTTCATGTGCGGTATCAGATCGTTAAATAAACCATATATGTGGCCGCTTTTGCCATTTGACCCTCTTGCTTTATGGCAGATCTTTGTCCGACAAACGGTGCCAGCTATGAAAGTACGCTTGCGGATTGTTAATCCAAAAGATGAGATTCGCCAAACGAAAGGGTAAGCAAATACCTGTTCTATGGAATCGCTCATTCTTTTCCTTTGCTCTCACGACTCGACGTGTTAAAATATGAGCTATGATTGAAGGAAGAAAGGGCGTAAGTGAAATGAAATTGCAAGGCTCAAGCCACATAAATGAACAGGGGCGTTTGGAAATCGGAGGCGTAGACACGATCGCGTTAACGAAACAATATGGAACGCCTGTTTATGCCTATGATCTGGCACTGATTCGTGAACGAGCAGCTGCCTTTCATGAGGCTTTTCAAGAAGCAGAAGTCTCTTACCAAATCGCCTATGCTTCGAAAGCATTTAGTTGCATAGCAATGGTGCAATTAGCTCAGGAACTAGACCTCAGCCTGGACGTTGTCTCTGGCGGGGAGTTATATACAGCTAAAAAAGCAGGATTTCCCATGGAGCGCGTTCATATGCATGGCAATAATAAAAGCCCGGAAGAGATAAAAATGGGCGTGGAATATGGAGTGGGCTGCTTTGTCGTTGATAACTTTTATGAATTAGAACTATTGCAGCAGGAAGCACAAAAGTTGCAAAAGGAAGTGCGTATTTTATTACGTACGACCCCTGGAATTGAAGCTCACACACATGATTACATTTCTACAGGTCAGGAAGATTCTAAGTTTGGTTTTGATTTAGCCAGCGGTCAAGGAGCAGAAGCGGTAAACGCTGCGATAAGCATGGATCACCTCCATTTATTAGGGGTCCATTGCCATATAGGCTCACAAATTTTTGAAACGATTGGCTTTGTAATGGCTGTTGAAAAATTATACGAATCGCTCCGCAGCTGGAAAGAAAGCTTTGGTTTTGTCCCTGAAGTAGTTAACGTTGGGGGAGGTTTTGGGATCCGTTACACAGAAGAGGATCAGCCTTTGCACCCTGGCACGTATGTAGATGGGTTAGTACAAGCTATTAAGGAAGAAGCTAAAGCGAGCGGAATGCCTGTTCCAGAGGTATGGATAGAACCAGGACGGTCATTAGTCGGTGAAGCAGGTACCACGCTATATACGGTCGGTTCTTCAAAAGATGTCCCGGAAGTTAGAAGATATATCGCAGTGGATGGGGGCATGACCGATAACATCCGTCCTGCTCTTTATCAAGCAGAGTATGAGGGCATTCTTGCTAATCGGCCAAATGAAGAAAAGAGTGAACAATTCTCAGTAGCTGGTAAGTGTTGTGAAAGTGGAGATATGCTAATTTGGGACCTGCCCCTGCCTGAGGTGAAATCAGGCGATGTATTAGCCGTATTTTCCACGGGGGCATATGGCTATTCGATGGCAAACAATTACAACCGCATCACGCGCCCGCCCGTTATTTTTCTAGAAAATGGAGAAGCAAATGTGGTCGTGCGCGGCGAAACTTATGATGACATCATCATGCATGATGAACCATTATATAAAACTGAAAAAGTATAGAGCTGAGGAGCCTGTAGAGCAGGCTTCTTTTTTATGGACAAAAGAAGAGAGCTTTTCTAGAAACGGTAAATAAATTATTCGGCAAAGGTCGTTTTCTTTCACGTCCATTTACGTTTTGTGATATAATGTGAACAATCATTCAAAGTTGAATAGGAATGACGGTGACCTTCGGGGCTGGGTGAAAATCCCGACCGGCGGTGATGAAGTGTATACTTCTTAGTCCGTGACCCGAGCGAATGACTCGTTCGGTGGATCTGGTGCAACTCCAGAGCCGACAGTGAAAGTCTGGATGGGAGAAGGCAGGCCGTGTTCATAGAAATAGCATGCCTGGGATAAGTATGTCTTTTTAGCATAAACGGGAAGCAGGCGAGAATGGTGCAAATGCCTCCAGGGCAGTGAGACGATTTCTGCTAGTACACATTGGTTTCATTTTTGTGTTGTTTGTGTTTAAATGTACATTCAAACATTCCTATGCTGCTATAACAAGACTATTCATGTGGAGCTGTAGGCCCCACGTGTATTTCTTAAATGGTTTTTTTCCTATGACCACGATCTTCTCCCAGATCCTTCATTTTACGAAGGTCTGGGTTTTTTATATGTATAAGAACTTAACTGAATCGTTGAGCTCGTTACTGTAACAACTGAATTAATGCCGTTGATCAAGGGGGATAGGTAATGAATGATTCTATGTATATGACTAATGCCTTAGAACTAGCAGAAACAGTAGCAGGGCAGCAATCCCCTAATCCCGCAGTGGGAGCGGTTGTAGTGAAAGATGGTGAGGTGGTAGGCATTGGGGCTCATTTAAAAGTTGGAGAAGCTCATGCTGAAGTCCACGCTTTACAAATGGCAGGCAAGAAAGCAAAAGGGGCAACCATATATGTCACGTTAGAGCCTTGTAGTCACTACGGGAAGACACCTCCCTGCGCTGATTTAATTATTGAGTATGAAATTGCCCGTTGCGTGATCGCCACCCAAGACCCAGACGCCCGTGTTTCTGGGAAAGGTATTGCAAAACTTCAACACGCGGGGATAGAAGTGGAAACGGGCCTCCATCAAGTGCGGGCAGCTACTCTCTATCGTAAATTTTTTCGGTATGTGCGATCAAACCGGCCATACGTGACGATAAAATCTGCTTCTTCCTTGGATGGTAAAACAGCTACTGCCGCTGGTGAAAGCAAATGGATCACGTCTGCAGAAGCAAGAGAGGATGGTCATCAGTTACGGGCTGATCATGATGCCATTCTCACTGGTATTCAAACCGTCTTAGCCGATGATCCGTCACTAACTGTACGTTTGCCGGGGATCAATAGACAACCGAAACGAATTATTTTAGATTCAGGACTGCAAATGCGGCCCAATGCAAAAATGCTGACAGATAACTCAGCTCCGGTTTTCATTTATACAGGGGCTGATGCTTCTCATGAAAAACAAGCAGCATTGGAAAAGGCTGGTGCCAAGGTAGTCCGTTTAAAGAAAGGTCCCTATGATGTAACAAGTGTCTTAAAGGACCTGGCTTCGTTAGAAGTAACCTCTCTCCTCATTGAAGGAGGATCCACCGTAATTGGTTCGTTTATTCAATATGGATACGTGGATGAATGGGTGAGTTATACCGCACCGCTTCTGCTGGCTGGAAAAGAGGCAGTTCCTTCCGCCGGGGGAGAAGGGATTTCACAATTGGCCGATGCTTTACCAATGGAAGTGGTACACACAGGCATGGCAGGTC
Organism: Salsuginibacillus kocurii DSM 18087; assembly: GCF_000377705.1. Taxonomy (GTDB): domain Bacteria; phylum Bacillota; class Bacilli; order Bacillales; family Marinococcaceae; genus Salsuginibacillus; species Salsuginibacillus kocurii. The sequence continues at coordinate 21,174 of NZ_KB898624.1, forward strand.
CTGATATAAAGATCGTAGCAAGACGAACGGAGGAGATATAATGTTTACTGGCATCATTGAAGAGATGGGAACCGTGAAAGCCTTAGAACGTACAGGGGAATCGTTTGTATTTGAAGTGTCAGCCCCTAAAATTCTTGAAGATGCAGCGATTGGAGATAGTATAGCGGTTAACGGTGTTTGCTTAACGGTGACATCGTTTAATGAGAACTCTTTTACGGTGGATGTAATGCCTGAGACGGTAAGAGCAACCAGTCTTGAACAATTACAAGCGGGGTCAGTTGTCAATTTAGAGCGTGCTATGTCAGCAGGAGATCGCTTTGGCGGTCATTTTGTCAGTGGACATGTGGACGCAAGAGCCAAGATCCAATCATTAAAAGAAGATGAAAATGCAGTTTACTTTTTAATTGACGTACCGCAGGAACTAACACCTTACTTAGTTGAAAAAGGGTCAGTTGCCGTGGATGGAATAAGTTTGACTGTGTTCGGCATTGAGCAGACGACACTGACGCTATCTATTATTCCACACACGATGAGTGAAACAGTGTTAGGACAAAAAGGTGCCGGTGATACTGTGAATCTAGAAGCGGATATGCTCTCAAAATATGTAGAGCGCCTGCTTGAAACGAGATTCGCTAATCAAGCTTAGTGAACGTATACCATAACCAAGGAGCGGGGGAGGAGACTAGAATGAATGAGAACATGTTTGACCCGATTGAAGAGGCGATTTATGAGTTAATGCAAGGCGAGGCAGTTATCGTGTGTGATGATGAGGACCGGGAGAATGAAGGAGATTTAGTGGCTTTAGCCGATAAGGTAACGCCAGAAACGATCAACTTTATGATTACAAGAGGCCGGGGATTGGTATGTGTGCCAATGGAGGAAAAACGAGCAAAAGAGCTTGAATTGACTCCCATGGTTGATCATAATACTGATCCTCATGGAACAGCCTTTACAGTGAGTGTGGACCATAAGACAAATCAAACCGGTATTTCAGCCCCTGAACGAGCTGACACTGTGCGCGCTTTAATCTCAGAAGAGGCTAAAAGTCAGGATTTTAAACGCCCGGGTCACATCTTCCCTTTAATTGCAAAAGAAGGGGGGGTTTTGCGCAGAGCAGGGCACACCGAGGCTGCGGTGGATTTGGCGCGTCTTTCAGGAGCGAAGCCGGCCGGGGTTATTTGTGAAATTATTAAAGACGATGGCACGATGGCTCGTGTACCAGATTTAAGACAAATCGCAGATGATTATGATTTAAAAATGATTACGATCAAAGATTTAATACAGTACCGCCATCGTAAGGATAAATTAGTCACTAGAGAAACGGAAATTACAATGCCAACCGACTTTGGGGACTTTAAAGCATTTGGCTTTACGTCCAATATCGATGGAAAAGAGCATGTAGCTCTAGTTAAAGGCCATATCACACCTGAAGAGCCCACTCTTGTAAGAGTTCACTCCGAATGTTTAACTGGAGATGTATTTGGCTCCCACCGGTGTGATTGTGGACCTCAGCTTCATGCGGCTCTGCAGCAGATCGAAAAAGAAGGCAAGGGCGTGCTTTTATATATGCGCCAAGAAGGCAGGGGCATCGGCTTAATTAACAAAATGCGGGCTTACAAATTACAAGAAGAAGGTTATGACACCGTAGAAGCGAATGAAAAATTAGGATTTGGTCCCGATTTACGGGATTATGGAATTGGAGCGCAAATTTTAAGGGATTTAGATGTGGCTCAAATGAAACTGTTAACGAATAACCCTCGTAAAATAACAGGTTTAAAAGGGTATGGCCTTGAAGTTACGGACCGTGTGCCACTGCAGCTTCCTTATAACCCGGACAATGAAAAATATATGCGCACAAAGCATGCAAAACTCGGACATATGCTGCATTTTTAAAATAAAGGCACTGTTAAAGGTGAAGGTTGATATTTTAGAATGATGTTGCTTGTAGAAAAGCGCGAGACGCCTTCGGGAATAGCATTAGCTGAAGATCCCACAGGGTGGTTTTCCCGAGGAAGCCAAAGCAATGCCCGAGGCAAGCGAGTGTCTTTTAGTGAAAATCAACAGCAAAATTTAACAAAGCCAAAATAAAAACGTGTAGTCTTCGTATAGATAAAGTTTAAATTTTAAGGATTGGAGTTAGTAATATGGGTAATACATTTGAAGGTAACTTGGTAGGTACAGATTTAAAAGTAGGAATTGTCGTGGCCCGCTTTAACGATTTCATTACCGAACGCTTGCTTGAAGGGGCGAAAGGGGCCTTAAGACAACATGGTGTGGCTTCAGAAAATATAGATGTCGCTTGGGTGCCGGGCGCGTTTGAAATTCCTTTTGCTGCTAAGAAGATGGCAGATACAGAAAAGTATGATACAATCATAACGCTCGGTACCGTAATTCGTGGTTCCACCCCGCATTTTGATTATGTATGTAATGAAGTAGCTAAGGGAGTAGGTAACCTGTCTTTAACTTCTGGAATTCCAGTTATTTTCGGTGTGCTTACGACTGAAACGATTGAGCAGGCTATTGAACGGGCCGGCACGAAAGCTGGCAATAAAGGAGCAGAAGTTTCTGTTGCTGCTATTGAGATGGCTAATTTAAACCGCAGCTTCTAGCTGAAATGAGTTATTAAGAAGTGAGATATTGAGGCAACCAGTTCTCATAAATTTTTTCTTTTACCTGCTTCCAGTAAACGGTATAATATTACCAGTACCGAGTTATCCTTGCAATAGAACAAGATGCTGGGAATGAGGGATTAGAGCATGTTAGCGAAGTATAAACCATCTCATCGTAAAATTGCGATGGGCCTCCTCTCCTACATGCCGGAGGAGAAGGACGTTAAAGTGTTACTTGAAACGATCCGGCGGTATGAAGAGGATGAAAGCTGGCGCTTGTATTTATGGAAACAAGACGATGATATTGTGGCCGTGGCTGGTCTCTTCTTTAAGGATGAGCAGCACGCAGAACTTCAACATTTATGCGTGAATCCTTCGTATCGGGAGGAAGGCATTGGCGGGCAACTTATTAATACGCTGTTAGAACGATTAGATGTAAAAATAACAGGAACGGATAATACGCAGACCTTTTTAGAACAATGTTTGTCCGACGGGACGAAGTCAGCTGATACTTCTTCTCAAGAAAATGAACAATAAAAAACGACAGGCTCAAGTGCTTACACGTACTGAGCCTGTCGTTCTTTTGCTTTTCGTTCTTTTTGATATTGACGCTCTTCAATGACTTCTTGTCGATCGGGGCGGAGAGTGTGTTTATGAATAAGCATTGGCTCTTCCATGTTACTAGAGCCTAACCAAGTAAAACCACTACGTTTAGCCTTTTGCTTGACGGCGTGCAGCAATTCAGGGTCAATTATGGGTAAATCGATATCTTGATAACTGGCACCAGCTTGGATACGCTTAATTTGTTCATCTAATAACTCAAATAAATGATCAGCGTTTAAGCCAAGTTTTTCTACCGTAAGTGAATGCTTGTGTAGAATTTGATAGCTGCTGCGGAGCATGCGCACGGCTCCGTCTTTATTTTCACGTCGCTCGTGATAAAGACCGACAGCAAGTTGTATAAGGCCGACCCAGTGGTGACCTTGTTTATTTTGAGATTTCCAGTGTTCTTCTAAAATCTCATGGCATTCGAAAAAGTCACGATCGCCATGGAAATGAATTAAATATTGCAAGTAAGCTTCAGGGTACATTGGCGATCCTCCTTAATCGATCAATAAACATTTTCAAGATCCAATTATAACACAGCGTACCCGTTAGGTGAAATTCCAACACATGATCGCCTTTTTTTATGGTATAATTCCCGGTGTTTCAACCATACCTTCAATGATTTAAACCTGGAGGCTCCTATATAACATGAACACTTATAATGTTAAAATTGATGCGTTCGAAGGGCCGCTAGACTTGTTACTCCATTTAATTCAACAAGCAGAAGTGGATATTTATGATATCCCGGTTGCTGAAATTACTGAACAATATGTTCATTATATTCATGCAATGCAGGAGCTTGAACTGGACATAGCAAGTGAGTATTTAGTGATGGCGGCTACACTACTCGAACTTAAAAGTAAAATGCTTCTGCCCGATCCGCAAGTGGAAATTGAAGATGAAGAAGAATTTTATTACGAAGAAGACCCGCGGCAAGAATTAATTGAACGACTAGAGGAATACAAGCAATTTAAAGAAGCAGCAGCTGTTCTTTCTGAACGTGAAAAGTCCAGAGCTGTGCTATTTACGAAGCCTCCTACAGCTGATGAATCTTTTGAGCCTTCGAGCGAAAACGAAACGGTGCCTGATATAGGAGAAGTTACTGTTTATGATATGTTACAAGCATTTGAACGTGCTAGGCACCGAGTTGACGTTAAGCGGCCGATCACAGCACGTGTTCAGAAAGAAGAAGTTACCATTGAAGAACGGATGGGAGAAGTTAAACATGTACTTAAAGAAAGAAAAACACCACTATCTTTTTTATCGTGGGTAGAACATGAAGAAAGAACTTCTCAAGTACTTACGTTCTTAGCCATACTAGAATTGATGAAAACACGAGCTGTTTACTGTGAGCAATCAAATAACTTTGAGGACATTTTAATTTATACGAATGAAGAAGGTGTCTCCCATGATTTCCATTAATTCAACGTTAGAAAGCCTTCTATTTGTATGTGGTGATGAAGGAGTATCTGTGCAAGAAGCAGCCCGGGTATTAGAGATTGAAAGCGAAGAAGCAAAAGATAGACTGGATTCTCTTGCTAGGCAGTATCGTGATCGAGACGCAGGCATTCAAATACGAAAATTCGGTGATGTTTACCAATTTACAACGATAAAAGAAGCAGCCCCATATATTACTGCGATGCTGCATCCTCCTGAACGGAAAACGTTGTCTCAAGCTGCTTTAGAAACATTGGCTATTGTTGCCTACCGCCAACCCATTACCCGGATTGCGATTGAAGAAGTACGGGGCGTAAAATCTGATCGTCCAATTCAAACGCTGGTCGGAAAAGGGCTTATTCAAGAGATGGGCCGGTCAGAAGGGGTTGGGAGACCGATTCTTTATGGAACAACCACGCAATTTTTGGATGCCTTTGAACTCAGTTCGTTAGAAGAGCTGCCGCCATTGCCAGAGCATGCAAAGACAGAATCAAGCAATGAAGCTGACTTGTTTTTTAAAGAGGTCGGTGTTGATGAAATAACAGAAACGTAAAGGTTTACGCTTTATCATCGTAGGGTTGAACATACAGGCCGTCATAGGGGTCCCAGTCCGCAAACAGAACATCCTCATGAGAATAAATATGCAAGTCTGCTAGCTCTTCATTTAATGCAGTCAAAGTGAGTCCTGCTTCTTTTATGTTATCACCAAGCAGCTCGCCGTCTGCAATCAAGGTGATCGGCAAGCTGGGCGGTGTTTGACTTACGACCTGTAAATCAGAAGCCGTGGGTGTTTTGGTTTCGTTGGTTTTAATGATGTTTAGTTTTCCATTAGCCTCGAGGATTCCATAGGCCACTTCACGCACAGAAAACACATCGTTATCCCGTAAGAGGTGTTGCATTTGATTAATATCGAGCCGCTGTTTTTTCATGGCCTGAAAATCTAATTCTCCGTTGCGGATAATGACTGTCGGTTCACCTTCTAATAGGAACCGACTTTTTTTAAATTTTTGTGTAACCCACTCTACGGTAGCAATTAACATCGTCCAGAGCGCGAGAGCATATAAAACATAATTGACTCCAATTTCTTTATCGTAAATAGCGTTACCTACTAATTCCCCTAACACAAGGGCTGAAATAAAGTCAAAGGGTGTTAGTTGAGTAATTTGCGTTTTCCCGAGCCATTTGGTCATTAAAAGCAAGGCAAAAAAACCGACAATTAACTCTACCGTTAAGGAGAGAACGTTCGTATCCACACAGATGACCCCCTTACTTCATGTAGGGTGGTTTTTTTGTGTGGAATTATCCGGTAATTAAGCGGAAAACTTAGACATTTGCGCATCAAGTTGAGCTAACGTTTGTTTGGAAGCTTGGACAACTTGATTCCATTCACTTTGAGGGTCATGCGGCTGTCCGGTAAAGACTGTTTTGTAACTACGGTCTTTAGTAAGCCAGTAAGTCTGAAGGTAGGATTGATACATATCCCAAAACTGTTCGATGGCGATCAGTTCATTTGCGTGAAAGCACTTGGCGAGCGTTTCTTTTTGAAAGCCGGGTTCAATAGGTGTTTGTTCAAAAGCAGTAGGAGTAAGTGTGTTTGTTTGTTTTTTAACAGCCCTTCGTACGGTTAAGGCGCGCTCTAATACAACCTCTCTTGTTTCCTCGCACAAGTTCTCACTTTTTAAGTGGTCTAATTGTTCTAAAGATTGTAACAGCTCAGACATCTTTTCTTGTGTAGAATGCAATTCTGTTCCGACGGTTTTAAACTGTTTTATTATCCTGGAAAGAAGCCATAGTACCAACATGATCAATAGCAGTAAAACACTGATCGCGCTCCATATAACAGGTTCCAAAGGTTACACCCTTTCATCTTTAATTAGTTGATAAGGTAATGGTGGCAAAGCCAAGGATATTAACCTGTCTGCACATGCTTCCTCTCTCTCGGTTCAGCTCAATAGAACAAAGCAGTGGTAAAGCGTGAAGCTTCGCGCATTTAATGCGACTTTCCACTTTCCTACTCATATCTTTTTTTGGTTTGGTCAAACTACAGTCAGGTTTGACTTTAATGGAGGTGAGGGTTAAGGATGTCTACCTGGAAAACATTAGTACCATTTTTCATTATCTTTTTGATAGTGGCGGGGTGTAATACGGATGACACGGGAGCAGCTCAAAAAAAGGGCACCCCGGATAACCCGTGTCAACAAGATGAAGCTGTAGAAGCAAAAGTCGTATTAAATCAAATGGATGCTTTCATTGAACCTCGAGCTGTCAGCTGTGATGAGGAAGTATTTGCGACTGCAAAAGTTAAGCAGATGAACCGATTGAAGATACCAGAACATACGAAAGAAGCTTTAGTCGAGTTAGATGAAAAACTGCCTCACTCAGAACTACATTTTTCCACAGATCAAAAAGTGTGGCAACTATTAGATGACTTAGAAACTGATACAGGCAGCGAAGAAATGCAAAAATCAGAAATTCGTACACGCCTTTTAGAAGTGGAAGACCATATAAGAGTGAAAGGATAGATTGGATGTCTCAGAATAACAAAACCCATTATCAACAATTATCCAGCCAAATGGAACCAAAGCGCCCGCTATTAATAAATTGCTTTAATGCTTTTTGGATAGGTGGGTTAATTTGTGTGGTGGGACAATGTTTGCAATGGTTTTTCATTCATTATTTTGATTTTAATGAGCAGACAGCTGGAGATCCCACTGTGGCTGTTTTAATCATCCTCGCTATATTGTTAACGGGGTTAGGTGTATATGATAAATTTGCTCAATTCGCAGGGGCCGGTACAGCGGTTCCGGTTACGGGGTTTGCCAATGCCATGTCTAGTGCGGCGATTGAACACCGGACGGAAGGATTCGTGTTAGGCGTAGGCGGTAATATGTTCAAACTCGCAGGTTCTGTTATTGTTTACGGGACCGTAGCTGCTTTCGTAATTGCCTTAATTCGTACGCTGTTAGCGCAAGGAGGGATTGCGCCTTGAAGCTAGGTAAACAAAGTTGGAGATTTGAAAATAGTCCGGTTATTTCCTCTGCTGGCACGTCAGCTGGTCCTTTTGAAGCCCAAGGTCCGTTGGCAACAGACTTTGATGTTTTATACGATGAGCTTTGGCTGGGCGAAACGTCATTTGAAAAAGCACAACAAATGTTGTTCGAGACGGCTTGTAATCAAGCAATGGAAAAAGGCCAACTGACAGAAGAAGATATTGATTTTATATTAGCAGGAGATTTATCAAACCAAATGACGTCAACAAATTTTGGCTGCCGGTCATTTACTCTTCCGTACATCGGTGTGTTTGGTGCTTGTTCCACCTCTATGGAAGCACTTGCTTTAGGAGCTTTTTTAGTAAATGGTGGAGGGGCGCAGCACGTTCTTGCTGGAACAACGAGCCATAACGCTGCGGTCGAAAAAATCTTCCGCTATCCGACAGAATATGGATCTCAAAAACCACCTACTGCTCAATGGACAGCAACGGCTGGCGGGGCAGCTATCGTTAGTGCACAAGGGAACGGTCCGCTCATCACTCATGCGACGATTGGTCGCGTAATCGATGAAGGCCTGACTGATCCTTTCAATATGGGAGCTGCGATGGCTCCAGCAGCGGTTGATACTCTTAAAGCTCACGTTAATGATACAGGCAGCGATCTTACTCAATATGATTTAGTGGTAACGGGAGACTTGGGGCGAGTAGGACGCCCGCTTGCATTGGAGCTTTTAAAAGAGGAAGGAATAGACATTCAGCCCCAGCAATTCGTTGACACAGGAATTCTAATGTATTCTGAACAGCAAAATGTAAGAGCGGGAGGAAGTGGGTGCGGCTGTGCTGCCGCTGTCACCTTTGGTCATTTATTGAAGCGACTCGAGAACGGAGAATGGAATCGAATTTTTGTTATTGCTACAGGGGCACTTCTCTCTCCCATTTCTTATCAACAGCATGAGACCATTCCTTGTATTGCCCATGGAGTAGTGATTGAGAGAGGGGGTAAGCAGTCATGATTTTTCTCTGGGCTTTTATCGTAGGGGGGCTGATTTGTGTCATTGGCCAATTGCTGATGGATGTCGGTAAATTAACACCAGCTCACACATTGGCAGCTTTGGTGGTATCTGGAGCTGTACTTGATGGCTTGGGTATTTATGAACGGTTAATTGATTTTGCCGGAGCAGGGGCTACTGTGCCAATTACTAGCTTCGGTAATCACCTCGTTCATGGAGCGATGCAAGAAGCAGAGGAGAACGGGATTATTGGTATATTAACTGGTATCTTTGAAGTGACCAGTTCTGGTATATCTGCAGCTATTATATTCAGCTTTATTGCTGCACTGATTTTTAAACCAAAAGGCTGATTTAAGCTAAGGTGTTGATGAATCCTTCCCGCATAATGGGGAGGATTTTCTATTAGAGAGACAAAACTGTCCACAAGTTCTTTGCCACCAATGGCATTTACCGGCTCCAGGGGGCCTTTACCCTACATCATTGGTTTTCACTTCGTTTGAACTCACTGTGTCTTCTATGCCGCGGTCTGTTTGGGCCCTCATCGAAGCTCTGGTCTGCGGATATTCAGTTGTGCCGTATTGCCCACAGGGGAGTCTTGCCTCTTTCGTTATTTTCTACACAGAGCAATTATTTAGGGGTTGGAAGTTCAGGGAGGCGTCCTTTTTCGGAAACGTAAAGGTTTTTCTGTTCATCCATCCAAACATAAAATGCTTGCGCGATTGTCGTTTGAAAGTTTCCCTCCAATTGTTCGGTAATGTCTTGTTCGGTCAATTGAAAAGAATCCAGTGTTTCTTGAACAAACTGACCGTCTTTATACACTGGAAAGGTTAGGAGCGTATGCTGGGGAAGTTGCCCCATATCTTCGGCAGTTAACGGACGTTTTTCATCAAAAGGATAAATAGATAACTTGCCGCTGCCTTCGATGAGGGCAAGTCGAATGTCACTTGGTTGAAAATATCCTTGTTCTCGCAGTAATTCGGTGACATCATCTATTGAATATTTTATCTTTTTCATATTTTCCGGCAGTAGTTTCCCGTATTCAATGACTGGTGTAGGAGGCAGGCTCAATTTTCTTCTGAAAGCTGGGTATTTAAGCATAAGAATAGTCGCTGTTTTTTGTAATAATCCAATCATGAGAATGGCAAAAGCCGTAAGCGTGTTTGAGACATTGGGGTCTGCTATATCTGCGCCAGTTACAGAAGCTAGGGTTATAATAATTAAAAAATCAAAAACAGGCATTTCTGCGACTGGTCTTTTTCCCATAAATAGAGTAACCATAGCTAACAAAGGAAGAATTGTAAGAATCCTCCCTAAGACGATTGCCATTTCACCCACCATTTAGATACCTCCTATTAACTCTCTCTTTCTTAAGTAACAAGGTCATGATATGTGTATTTGCTTAGAAAATGTTATCCTCCAAATCTTTACTAAGTAGTATAACCATGTTCTCTTTCTTTACCATGCTGCATAGCTTAGAAGGACATGCATACAGATTATTATAGACCAGTGGAGGGAGGAGCAAGGGGTGAAGGCAACCATTGTGCGAATCGTTCTCTGTCTTCTCTTTTTTGGGGTTGTAGCTATTAGCCCAGCAAATGCTGAGACGATTGAGGCAGAAATATCAGCAGAGACAGCCATATTAATTGATGAGGAAAGCGGGCGAATATTGTTTGAAAAAAATAAAGATCAGCCGATGAGAATTGCAAGTATTACAAAAATCATGACTGCAGTGCTTGCTCTAGAGCATGGGGATTTAGAAGAAGAGGTTAAGGTCAGTGAAGAAGCGGTAAGAGCAGAAGGGTCCTCTTTATATTTACAAGCAGGTACTAAAATACCGCTCGAAGATTTAGTGTATGGTTTAATGCTTCGTTCTGGAAATGATTCTGCTGTAGCTATCGCAGAACACGTGGGCGGCAGCTTAGAAGGTTTTTCTATTATGATGAATGAAAAAGCTGAACAGCTGGGGATGAATAATTCCTATTTTAATAATCCGCATGGGTTAGATGACCACGAACAGCATTATTCTAGTGCTCATGATATGGCCAGGCTCATGCAATACGCCATGAAAGATGAGCAGTTCCGGGCAATTTCAGCTACAGAGACCTATAAAACGGACAATCCAGCAGAAGACTGGAATTATGAGTGGAGAAATAAAAATAAGCTGTTAACTAGCTTGTACAGCTACACAACAGGTGGGAAAACAGGGTATACCAAACGGGCTAAACGTACATTAGTAACCACTGCCGAAAAAGAAGGTGACCGTTTCATTGCGGTTACCTTGAATGCTCCATCAGATTGGAATGACCATATCCGCATGTATGAAGAGGGTTTTGAAGCATTTGATACGATTACATTGGCTGAAGAGGGCAAACAGCCGCTTGTACAAGCGCCAGAAGGCAAAGACGTCTATTTGCATGAAGCGATTCGGTATCCGCTGACAGAAGAAGAAAGAAAAAGGGTAAGGCAAGCAGCTACGTTTCATTCTCCACGTGAACGGCGAAGTGAACATGAGGAGCGCGTAACACAGGAAGTGGGTCATTTAACGTTCGAATTGGATGACAGAACAATTGCAAGGTCTCCATTATTTGAAGAAAAGCAGCTAGACCAACAAGAAGGCTGGCGGGATCGGATTTGGCGTATGATTCGTTCGTTTATGGAGTGAGGAGCTATGATTAATGTTATTTGGGCAGGGCTACTCATTACAGGCATTCTATATGCAGCAATCAATGGAACGATGGATCAGGTAAATGAGGCAATTTTTACAGGGGCTGAGCAAGCGGTAACGTTGTGTCTTGGGTTGATTAGTATCTTAGTTTTCTGGCTGGGCATCATGAAAATCGCTGAGCGTGGGGGGCTTCTAGCTTTAATTAGAAAAGCACTCTCCCCGCTCGCAGCCAAGTTGTATCCAGAAGTACCCAGAGACCACCCCGCCTTAGGTTATATGATTTCAAACATGAGCGCGAATATGCTCGGGCTTGGTAATGCGGCTACACCACTTGGCATTAAAGCAATGGAAGAACTAAAGAAACTAAATGGAAACAAAGATGAACCAAGCCGAACGATGATTACATTTTTGGCTATGAACACAGCAGGTTTAACATTAGTTCCTACCACGGTAATTGCCATAAGAATGAATTATGGCTCGGTGAACCCAGGGGAGATTATTGGCACGACTTTAATTGCAACAGCCCTTTCTGCCTGTGCCGCGATAATGATTGACCGCTTTTTTTATCATTTACGAAGGCGAAAGGAACGAAGGACTAATGGTTGAAGTAGTAAATTTGATATCTGTCTGGCTCATTCCTGTTATGTTGTTGCTGATTATATCTACAGCCGTTTTTCGCAAAGTCCCGGTGTACGAGACCTTTGTAGATGGGGCTAAGGAAGGGTTTGGACTGGCCGTCTCTATTATTCCCTATTTAACAGCAATGATGGTAGCTATCGCTGTATTTCGTGCCTCTGGTGCTATGGAGGCCTTAATTGGTCTGATCCAGCCTCTATTAGCTATCTGGAATGTTCCTGGAGAAATTGTGCCTTTAGCTGTGATGCGGCCATTGTCAGGGACGGGGGCGCTCGGATTAACGAGTGATATTATTCAAACTCACGGTCCGGATTCATTTATAGGCCGTTTAGTCTCTACGATGCAAGGGAGTACAGACACTACTCTTTATGTACTGACTGTTTATTTTGGCGCTGTAGGGATCAAAAAAGCAGGGGATGCGTTGAAGGTAGGATTACTTGCTGACCTTTGTGGCATTATTGCAGCCATCGTTATTGTTATGATCGTATTTGGATAAAAAGTATAGGTGAGATGTCGGAATTTTCGGGCGAGATCCTAAAGAAAAAGCCTGAAGGTTTATCTTAAACCGTTCAGACGTTATAAAACGTATAGTAATTCGAAGCAGCTTTTTTCTGAATTAGTAGTAACCGTTCAGCAAGACTCATCTCTTTCCATTCTCGGACCGTAACAAGCATAGAAGAACCTCCTTTATAATGGGGTAAAACAGTGAGCTTGATTACGAATGGAACTGACGTGTTGTATTATCATAATTACCCCGAAAGCAACAAAGAGAAACGGATAATTCAAAATTTTAGAAAACATTAGTAATAAAGTAGGTATTTTACACGGAGGCAAGAGGGTTTTGTCCCGCTGTCATTTTAATGCAAAGTTTAAGCGAAGTATCGGCTACTAGCAGGTGTGAAAATAAAAACCTCGCTAGAAAAGCGAGGTTTTAATACTTATACACGTATATTTTGGTAAGAAACAGAAGAGTGTCGTTAAGCAACACCTACGTTAGCCATTAGCTGAGTGTAACTTTTTCTTTTCTTACCACAATTCGTTCATGGTCATCATCGTCTACAGGAACAAAATGTACATATTCAAGCACAAGTGTGCGTTCAAGCTCATTAATAACTGTCATTTCTTCTCCTTGATAATAGACAGTTTGACCAATTTCAAATTTCGATTCTTCTTCTTCAAAGTTCTCATCAACCATCAACTTACACCCCATCTTGAGTCGAATTGCTTTTTAATATACCGTTTGAACCCTTTGCTTGTCAACTGTATTCCCCTATTGAATAGTTCATCATCTATTCACGTCTTCTGTGTGTAAAAAAGCATATGCTACTCATACCTTACCGGAAGGCTGCTTGATTTATTAAGACGGAAGAAGGTCCAACTGCTTTTCAAAGGTAGCAAACGTTGCTGCTTCCCTTTTTTTTATACGTGAATGGCCATTGAACCATTGATATAAGCGTTCGCATTCTTCGCGCATTTGTTTTTTTCCCAGAGGATGTTTGAACCACTCAGCTTTACTAGTTTCGGTCGTGCTTTCCAACGGCAAAACATCAATGACATTTTTCTGCTGGAAAGGCAAGTAGGTATTGCTATACTCATACAAGCGGCGTAAGCGCATTGCTTCAGACACAAGCAATATGTTAAGTGGGGAGTGGATCCGCTGAAAAGAGGAAAACGCTTGGGAGGTGAGACTAAAAAGAGGGTCATCTTCTCCCGCTCCAAGTGCGATAGGGTAAAGCTGTTCTTTTGCAAAGTAACTTGCCAAGTGCTGTACTTGATTAGGGTCATGATTGTTTTCTCTATAGTAAATAAGCGGTTCATTTTTATCCAGTAAATAGTAGTATAGTTGTTCAACCAGAAGAGCGTCTTCTACACTGTCAAAAATGATAACATCAGGCATTAGAAAGCGATCAAACCGTTCCATAAACATATATTCACTCAACCAATCGACTGCTGTTTGTTTCATGGTATTCCTCCTTCTATTAGCCAACTGGAACCCCATACTACATAGCCTTAAAGGAAGAAGTTGAAACATGTTTTTTTATATCTGCTCTATGGGATAGCGTATTTTTTTAGCAGATGGTCTTTTGGTGCTGTTAGAGCAATGTTAATTAACTGACTAATGGCTCATTAAGAAGAAGTGATACGTAAAGCTGGAACGAACAAGCTATATTGAATAGGCTAGGGCGTGTCCTGGGCATGAAACGTTTGCCATAAGAAAAGCTACCCCGATTAGAGGCAGCTTCGCTCAAGAGTCAGCTCAGTTAGAAAATCATATGAGCAACTAAAACAATGACTGGCAGCGTAATGATTGTACGTTGGAGGAAAATAATAACCAAGTCAATAAAGCGTACTGGCAGTTTGGAAGCAAGCAATACGCCCCCGACTTCTGAAAGATAAATCAGCTGCGAAACAGAAAGACAGCCGATGATAAAACGTGTCATCTCGCTTTCTATATCTCCACCAATGATAGCTGGAAGCAGCATATCAGCAAAGCCGATTAGCATTGTTTCCGCTGCTGCAGATGCTTCAGGCACATTCATAAGCTGTAACAGTGGAATGAATGGTGCTCCAATTATTGAAAAGAATGGAGTGAATTCAGCCACGATCACGGCCGCAGTTCCAAAAGCCATAACAATGGGCAGAACACCTAGCCACATGCCAAGTACATTTTTAACTCCACCGGTAAACACGAAAGAAACACGGGACTGACTTGCTCGTTTCAGGGCCATAGTCCAGCCCGCTTTAAGAGCAGACTGGGAGTTCTCCACTTCTGAAACTTGAGTTTCTGGAGCTTCTTCATAATATGTGTCTTCCTTTAAAGACAACGGTGGGATGCGCGGCATAATTAATGCAGCTACAAAGCCAGCAAGCACAATCGTTAAATAATACGGAATAACGAGGTGCGTTAATTCCAAGGTAGTTAAAATGTAAATACTAAACGTTATCGACACAACTGAAAACGTAGTACCAATAACTGCAGCTTCTCGTTTTGTGTAAAAGCCTTGTTCGTATTGCTGATTGGTAAGCAAAACCCCGATCGTACCATCACCCAGCCAGGATGTCAGTGAATCGATGGATGAACGGCCAGGCAGTTTAAATAAAGGCCGCATAATAGGGTTTAACAAAGTGCCAAACAACTCGAGTAACCCAAAGTTTAAAAGGAGAGGCAAGAATAAACCAGCAAATAAAAAGATTGTAAATAAGAGAGTTAGTAGGTCATGTAGCATGAGGCCACCAGTAAACTCTGCAATAACAGCTTCTGGCCCTACTTCAAATAATACAAGAACGGCGAAGATTAAACCGATCAGTCGTACTGCCAGCCAAAACGGGGAGACGACAAATAATGATTGGATCGTTTCGCTGTTTTTCGCTTTTTCCGAAAAGCTAGGGAACACTTTAACGAGGATACTTCCTGCTACAGAAACAAATATAGTAAGAGTCACTAATTCTGGCAGAATAGGTGCTAAGAATCCACCAAGCATTTCAGCTAACAACGCTACCGGAATGGTAAGGTCACCTTCTATATTGATGGGAACCATAAAGAGAAAGACACCGAGCAGTGATAAGACTATGAATTTTAATGAAGCAGTGTTTCCTGATTGTTGTCGGGAATCCACCTTTCATCACCTCTTTTAATTAATAGTAGCCAATGAATCAGTAATAATTACACCTCAGAAAGAGTACCTTGTTTTGTCTCATTTTGCAATAATAAATATTAGAATTTATACATCTTTATACATTCTCTATCTGTCACTTGCTGTTAAGCGTAAGGCAGTCAACAAATGAACAAGCATGCATGAAAACAAGGATGGTAGTTTAATTTGAACATGTCTGTGCTTTTATTATAGTTTCACCTATCTTTATTCATTCTTGTTAAATTTGTATAATTTCATAAACCGAACCATTTTCATGAGTGGTCTTTTGAATAAAAAACACGAATAGTTCGTCTTTAGCGTAAGGTAGTGACTCCAACGGGATGAGCTTAAGGAAAAGATCCCGCAGGCAGTACATGTTGCTGCCGCTGAGGCTGATGCCAAACCTGTGAAAGGCGACCGCCTAAAGCAAAAAATCGAATGAAACTAATGATTTATATATTGTTCATGATTAAAAGCAAGGAGTTGAATGATGAAATTCATTCAATCAAAAACATTTATACAGATGGCTCTCTGGCTTCGATCCACTATTTTTTCGTGAATACGTAATGCATTCCGGCTTTCTAAAATAGCAAGAAGTTGTTAAAATGAGTGAATCCTTACTAACGATAGTATAAAAAAGAAGATAAGACGTCTGAAAGCATCCAACTTGTGAAAAGCTAAGAAGGTGTTTAAGATGGTCGATGAGGTGAAATAATGGAACGTTTACAAAAAGTCATTGCACAAGCAGGTATTACATCTCGTCGTAAAGCGGAAGAATATATTACCGCAGGACGAGTGCGAGTGAACAACAAGGTTGTTAAAGAACTAGGGACGAAGGTGAATCCAGAAAAAGATAAGGTAGAAGTGGATGATATCCCAATTGACCGGGAAGAGCCTGTATATTATTTGTTATATAAACCGAAACAAATCATATCTGCTGTTCAAGATGACAAGAACCGCAAAACAATTATGGATTTCTTCCCAGAGGAAGAACGCCGGATTTTCCCGGTTGGAAGGCTTGATTACGATACTTCGGGCTTAATTTTGCTGACCAATGATGGGGAGTTCGCCAATATGCTTATGCACCCTAAAAATAAAATTCATAAAACGTATGTCGCTAAAGTAAAAGGAAAGCCGACAAATGAGAAAATAAGGCTTTTATCGACCGGGGTTGAATTAGAAGATGGGAAAACGGCACCAGGTAAGGCTAAATTTATGTCAGGCGACAAAAAGAAGGATACTTCCATTGTCGAATTGACTATTACTGAAGGCAGAAATCATCAAGTGCGAAGAATGTTGGAAGCTGTAGGACATCCAGTGCTTAAATTAAAACGCGAAAAGTACGGATTTTTAACGTTAGAGAATTTACGTCCTGGAGAAAAAAGACCGTTAAAACCGATCGAAGTACAGCGCCTTCGGGAAATTGCTGTCACATAACCTTCATAAAAATCTTAGCCGGTATTGTTCTTTAAGGCGTTATAATAGAACTGATGAAACGATAAACTAGCCTTCCCTTCAATGATTGAGGGGAAGGCGATTTTAAGAATTAAAACATTGGTGCTATGCAACAATCGCCAGAGTTGGGGTGTTAAGTATGAGCAAAGTGTCTTGCGAATGTGGTCATATAAACCCAGAAGGCACTGAAATATGTGAATCATGTGGAAAACCGCTTCAACATGAGAACAAACAAGTATTGAATATGAGGTATGAAGGGGTAGCCCGCAGATCACAAACGTACAACAAATCAATAGTAGACAAAATCTGGAACTTTTTTTCTTCGGTTAAAGTAGGCGTGTGGATTATTGTATTAACCTTGCTGGCTTCTTCTTTAGGTACAATTTTTCCACAAGAACTATTCATCCCGCCAAATGTCGATCCTGCTGCGCACTATGCACAGGAATACGGTGTGGCCGGTAAAGTTTATTACACTCTTGGCTTTCATAATCTGTATGGTTCATGGTGGTACATGGGATTAATAGCTGCTCTTGGGACGTCGCTTATTATTGCAAGTATTGACCGGGTGGTCCCCCTGTACCGGGCTCTTAAAACCCAGCGCGTGACGCGCCATACTGGTTTTATGAAGCGTCAGCGTTTATATGGTACAAGCCAGCCGGAAAACGTAGACGAAACAATGGCTGAAGCTAAGGAGCTATTAAAATCCAAACGTTACAATATTCGCGAAGAAAATGGGAATTTGGTCGCTGAAAAAAATCGCTTCTCTCGCTGGGGTCCTTATGTGAATCACTTGGGCTTGATTATTTTCTTGCTCGGGGCGATGCTGCGCTTTTTCCCTGGTATGTATGTTGATGAAAATGTTTGGGTTCGTGATGGGGAGACAGTGGTCTTACCAGGCACGGACGGAGAGTACTACTTAGAAAACGAAGAATTCGTCCTCGAATTATACGACGAAGAGGATGAAAGATTTGTAGAGTCGATGGCTAGAACATCAGACCCAGTAGTAGAAACCTTTCAGACTAATGCGGTGTTATATGAGCGTGAACAAGGAGACACGATTGGTGTTGATGGTGAATTAACACGAATTGATGAACATCCAATTGAAGTGAACGATCCGCTGACTTTTGATAATTTCTCCGTCTACCAGGTGGATTACAAATTAAATGAATTTAGCGACATGAGTTTTGAACTTACCAACCGTGAAACAGATGAAGCGGTGGGGCAAATCGATATTGATTTGTTTGATCCTGAAGATACGTATGAATTGGATGATGGATATGCCGTAGATATTCATAGTTATTTTCCCGATTTCTTCTTCACCGATGACGGCGATCCTTCCACGCGCTCCAGTGTGCCGGATAATCCTGCTTTTATTTTTGAAATGAGCGGGCCAGACTTGGAAGAACCGGAAATCAGTTTTGTTGGTATTCAACAAAACATGGATGTAAATGGTGATAACCAATACGGGATGAACTTTGCTGATTTAGATACAAATCATGTTACTGCCTTAACGGTAAGAAAAGACCTGACACTTCCATTTTTAATTGTAGGTGGATCTATTTTCATGATTGGACTTATCCAAGGCTCTTACTGGGCTCATCGTAGAATCTGGCTGCAAAGAGGCGAGGATGGGAGCGTTCATTTAGCAGGTCATACGAATAAAAACTGGCAATCATTAAAACGTGATTTTGAAGCACTATCCAACCAAACCGAGCTACAGGTTCCTGCAGATCAAATTGAAGAAAAAGAGAAAAAAGAAGAAGCAGAGAAAGAAAACGAGACATCTTCTCGTAATGAGAAAGAGTAAAAAGGAGGTTCATCGATATGGCAGCTCTAAGTGAAACGTTGCTGCTCATTGCATTTTTTTCGTATTTCGCTTCCACTATTCTTTTTGCCGTTTCTTTAACAGGGAAGAAATGGCGCAACAAAGAAGGAGACATGTCCGGCAACCGCTGGGGCACGTTCGGCTATACTGTAGCGATTATTGGTTTTCTATTTGCGATGGGTTATTTCTTTACGCGCTGGGCGGCTGCCGGCCATCCGCCGGTTAGTAATATGTTTGAATATACAGCCTTTCTGGGCATTACGCTGACACTCGGTTTCATTGTGATTTACGCGATTTATAAATCCAATGTTCTCGGTTTGTTTACAATGCCGATCGCTATGCTGATTATTGCATACGCTTCGATTTTTCCGCGCGAAGTGGAACCGTTAATTCCAGCCCTTCAGTCGTATTGGCTTCATATTCATGTTATTACGACGGCGATTGGCCAGGGAATTTTGGCGGTAAGTTTTGTCGCTGGGCTTGTGTATTTAATCCGTGTGATCGATACATCGAAAGAACAAAAGAACAAGCAAACGTTCTTCCTTGAATTTATTATGTACTGCCTGGCAAGTGTCCTTGCATTTGTGGTGGTTTCAAATGCATTCAACCTGGCCGGCTTTGAATCAGAATTCAACTATGTTAATGAACTGGGAGAAGAGGCGGAAATTACCTATAACCTCCCTCCAGTCTTCGGTCCGCATGAAGGAGAAGTCGCTGATGAGAATCAAATGGACGCTCTAATTACCATGCCGGACTGGGTGGAAAGTGAAGATCTCAACACTGTTTTCTGGTCTCTTGCTTCAGGGCTTGTACTTTACGGTCTATTGCGCCTTATTTTTAGAAAGCGGCTCAGCTACGCGTTAAAGCCGGTGCTTAAAGGCGTAAGTCCGGATAAAGCAGATGAAGTAAGCTACCGGGCCATTGCAATCGGCTTCCCAATCTTCACCCTTGGCGGCCTGATATTTGCAATGATTTGGGCACAAATCGCCTGGACGCGCTTCTGGGGCTGGGACCCTAAAGAAGTATGGGCTTTGATTACGTTCTTATTCTATGCCGCTTATTTACATTTGCGGTTGTCAAGAGGATGGCATGGCGCTCCATCCGCCTGGTTAGCCGTGATAGGTTTTGCTATCATCATGTTTAACCTTATCTTTGTTAATCTCGTTATAGCAGGTTTGCATTCTTATGCATAAGAAAAGAAAGTCAGTCGCTTGCTGCGGCTGACTTTGTTACATAGTCCATGTTAAATAAGCAACAGTTTACGCGCTAAGCGTATGTTTTCACCACAGGCAAAGCACGTCATCCGCTAATTGGCTGTGAACGTTGCTTTCAGTAAGTTATGCTCATTTTATCCATTTTCGTTGTATTGCTGCGGCCAGGATTGGTTTATCACCGCTTGCTTCTAGACGGCGGCTGACCCAGTCTCCGGGCTGGATGATAAGTATGCTGTATCGTAAGGAAACGCTCTCCACTTTTCTTGCTGTTTATTGTAGGGCTCAGTTAGAATAAATAGTGGATGCTTGTTTTGTCGAACGTAGACGTAATAAGGAGGAAACTGCTAAATGGAAAAAGAAGCTCAAGTACTTGTTGTAGATGATGAAGAAAGAATTCGCAGGCTCCTGCGGATGTATTTAGAGCGTGAAAATTATGAAGTGACAGAGGCTGAAAATGGAGAAAGTGCATTAGCTAAGGCAATGGAAGAAGATTTTGATGTGATCTTGCTGGATGTAATGATGCCTGACATGGATGGTATTGAAGTCTGTAAAGAATTACGAACGGTAAAAGCGACGCCGGTCATCATGTTAACGGCCAAAGGAGAAGAAGCCAATCGGGTACAAGGCTTTGAAGTCGGGACAGATGATTATATTGTAAAGCCATTTAGCCCAAGAGAGGTCATCCTGCGGGTAAAAGCTCTATTGCGACGTTCCTCCAGCACGAAATTTTTAACAACTGAAACCGGAGCAAAAGATGTGCTCGTTTTCTCTCAGCTTATGATAGATAATGATGCTCACCGCGTTACAGTGGATAACGAAGAGATTAGTTTAACGCCAAAAGAATATGAACTGTTACATTACCTTGCCCAGGCTCCGGATAAAGTATTTTCGCGCGAACAGCTGCTAAAAGACGTCTGGAATTATGACTTTTTTGGGGATCTTAGAACTGTAGACACTCACATTAAACGCTTGCGGGAAAAGCTTAACCACGTTTCTGAGGATGCTGGAAACATGATCTCGACTGTCTGGGGTGTCGGTTACAAATTTGAAGCAGTGAATGAAGAGTAAATGATTTATTTCTTTCGCAGTATTGTTGGCAAGCTGTGGATGACAATCATCTTATTAGTACTTGTTGTATTAGCCATTCTATCGGTCTTGCTGCTTCAGTTTTTTGAACGTTTTTACATGAATGAAGCTGAAGAAGATTTAACAAACCGTTCAGAGCTTATGGCATCTGTCCTGGAAGGTTACGATGATTCAGAGGAAGCTTTGCAGACCATGCGGTATATGGCCAATGCATTTGATACTAAAGTGAGTATTTTTTCCGAGGAAGAAATCTATTGGATGTCTGCAGATAATAACGAAGAGACGATTCATTTACCACCGAGTGTGTTTTTGGAAGAAGATTCTTTTGACGAGGTGTTTGCTGGCGAAGAAGTAGTAACCTTGTACGGGGAGTACCCGGTTGGCAATGAAGGAGAACAGACAAATGAAATGTTGATTGTGGGTGTTCCGCTGGATCCGGAAGTGCTTGAAGGAGGAACGCTCTTTCTCTATCAATCTCTTGCAGTCATTGAAGATACTACAAGCGAAACACAGCGCATTATTCTCCTTTCAGGTGGTATTGCAATCATTATGACTACTGTATTTGCTTTTTTCTTGTCCACGCGAATTACAGCTCCACTTCGAAAAATGAGACAAGTCACGCTCGAAGTGGCTGAAGGAAAATTTGATACTAAAGTTCCGATTTTAACGAAAGACGAGATCGGCCAGCTGGCTAACGCCTTTAATCGAATGCGCCGAGAGTTAAATCGAAATATCAATGCCTTGAATCAAGAGAAAGAACAATTCTCCCGCATATTAACCAGTATGGCAGATGGAGTAATTACAATTGATCGTAAAGGAAAGATTGTAGTTACAAATCCGCCAGCAGACAGATTCTTGCAGGCGTATGCGTATGAAGTGGGAATTGACCACCGTGAGCAAATGACAGAACAAATGCCAAAGGATATAAAGAAACTGTTTCAACAAGTGGTGGCGCTTGAAAAAGAACAAGCGACTGAGTTTGATGTGCAAGGCAGAAGTTATGCCATTGTGATGACTCCCCTTTATGACGGAGAATTTGTGCGCGGGGTAGTAGCAGTCATTCGAGACATGACAGAAGAAAGACAGCATGATAAGTTGCGAAAAGACTTTATAGCTAATGTCTCACATGAACTACGCACTCCGATCTCAATGTTGCAAGGCTACAGTGAAGCGATTATCGATGATATGGCGCCAACAGAAGAAGAAAAGAAAGAAATTGGCCAGATTATATACGATGAGTCTAACCGCATGGGACGGCTTGTGAATGAACTGCTTGATTTAGCCCGAATGGAAGCGGGCCATATTCAATTGCAGCCGGAGTCAGTGAATGTAGGCGAGCTATTAAAGCGTATGGAAAGAAAATTTCAAGGGATGGCCAAAGAAAACAATCTATCAATGAAAGCTGAAGAAACGAGTGAATCACACGTTGTAGAAGCTGACCCTGATCGCTTAGAACAAGTATTAACTAATTTGATTTCCAATGCTATACGCCATACTGAGGACGAGGGCGAAGTGTTAGTCCGCAGCGTACTACAGCAGGATGAAGTTGTTATCGAAGTGGAAGATACAGGAGTTGGTATTCCTGAAGAAGATTTGCCTTTTGTGTTTGAACGTTTTTATAAAGCCGATAAAGCTCGAACGAGAGGCCGATCTGGCACTGGTTTAGGACTTGCCATCGCTAAAAATATTATCGAAGCTCATGAAGGGCGTATTAGTGTTCAGAGTAAAGAAGGCGAAGGTACACTATTTCAGGTGAATCTTTCTCTTTATGCTACAGACGAGCAGGATGAAAGGAACGAATAACATTGAAACCTTGGTATCAAGAACATTTTCAAGAAGATTATTTACGCATATACAAACATCGAGATGAGCAGCGGGCAGCACGAGAACTCGAGCAGATAATGACTTATGTTCCGGTGCAGGCTGGTTTACGCGGTCTTGATTTATGCTGCGGAGATGGCAGGCATTGTCGCTGGTTAGCTCGTTCAGGCGTCGCAATGACCGGAATTGATTTATCTCCAGCCCTTTTAAAACAGGCCCTTGATATGACGGGGGATTTACCGGTTCAGTATCGCCGTGCTGATGTGAGACATTTTTCATATCAGGAAGAGATGGATTTGGTGTTTAATTTGTTTACCAGTTTTGGTTATTTCACAGAGGATGAAGAAAATGAACAAGTGTTTGCTCATGCGGCCCATGCTTTGAAAACCGGGGGTTATTTTATTTTTGATTACTTGAATCCTCCCCATGTTAAATCACACTTAGTTCCTTATAATGAAGATTGTATTGATGATTTACGCGTAAAACAAAATAGAAAAATTGAAAATGGCTATGTTATTAAAGAGATCACCATCCAGGAAGGGAATTCAAAACGAGAATATATTGAACGTGTTAAGCTGTATAACCCCGATGAAATTGAAAACATGTTGCTGCGTAATCAGCTGGAGCCACTTTATACTTTTGGGGATTATGATGCGTCAACGTTACACAGAGAGCAATCCCCTCGTCAAATCTGGGTTTGTCGGAAAGTTTGATAAAAAAGAGACGCTAGCTACAAAAAGCTACCCTCTGCAACCAGAGTAAGATATAATCGAATAGTATATTAAACTCGTTCACACTTGGGTCATTTGCTAAGTCAGGCTTTTCAACTACCGAAAGCAAAAAGTGTATAAACACGCTGTTTTCGGTAGGTTGTGTGTCTACTTCGGTGAATGATAATAGGGAAGCCGGTGCAAATCCGGCACGGTCCCGCCACTGTAAGCGACAAAAAAGCACAGATGATGCCACTGCCTCAGAAGTTAAAGAGGCGGGAAGGTGGTGCTTGTCCAATCGTCGCAAGTCAGGAGACCTGCCTGAGTGTTTCGTATGCGACACCTTCGAGGAAAGGTCGAGCAGCCGCTTTTAGCAATCTATACTGGGGAGAATAACTCGGTGAGGTTGTGTAGGCAGTTATGTTCAACCGCCCCTCCAATGAAGGAGAGGGCTTTTTCTTTTGCTTTGTCAAGGAGAAGAACTGAAAGGTATGGGCCGGCTATTGGCTTAATTGAACATTTGAGCCATGAGTATCCACTGCATTTATAAGGTGAGCGTGCGCACGAACGAGGACCAATACATAGAAGGAGAGCCGATTAGTATGCGTAAACAATGGATAACGATAAGCTTTGCTGCTACATTGCTTGTTCTTGCAGCCTGTGGAGACGAAGAAGCACAAGAAGAGAATGGAGAAGAAGTGGAAGAAACAGAAGAGGAGACAGAATTGGATGAAGACCCAGCTGACGAAGAGCTAGCTGAAGAAGAGGAGGAAGAAAGTGAAGAGGATACGGTTCAGGATGCGCTTGGAGAGGAGATTGAAGGGCCAGAAGAGCCTGAACGCATTATAAGCTTAATGCCGAGTAATACCGAGACGGCTTTTGCGCTTGGCCTAGGTGATCAGCTAGTTGGGGTTACTGACTGGTGTGATTATCCGGAAGAAGCTCAGGATATTGAAAGCGTTGGCGATATGGAATTCGATGTAGAGACAGCACTTGCTCTAGAACCTGATGTCGTTTTAGCTCATGAATCAAACGTCCATAACGTTGAAGAAGGGTTGGATACATTGGGCGAAGAGGCAGAAGTGGTTGTAGTGAACGATGCTGATTCTTTAAACGGTGCTTATGAGGCCATGGAGATGATTGGAGAAGCTGCTGGTGCGCAAGAAGCAGCAGAAGATTTAATCACTGAAGTAGAAGAAGGGTTAAACGAAGTGGCTGCCCAAGCTGAAGAGGTCCCAGAAGAAGAACGGGTTTCAGTTTGGTATGAGGTGGACCCGGGCCCTGAAATATTCACAACCGGAAGCGGTACATTCGCTCATGAAATGATTGAATTGATCAATGCAGAGAATGCTGCTGCGGATGAAGAAGGTTGGATTTCCTTAACGGAAGAGGAAGCTGTTACGCTAAATCCCGATGTAATTATTACAACGTATGGAGATCATATAGACAATCCTGAAGCAGAAGTAAGTGAACGTACAGCCTGGGATGAGGTTGAAGCAGTTGCAAATGACCGCATTTATGATGTTGATGCAGATAAGCTCAACCGCCCAGGGCCTAGACTTGTAGAGGGAGCGGAAATGCTAGGTGAAAATGTCTACCCAGAAGTTTTCGGTGCTGAGTAAACACACAGCATGGGGATATCCACTGTTTGTAATTCTTTCATTACTGACTGTTTTACTAACGGTTGCTGTTGGCAGCGTGACCATACCTTTGCAGGATACAGCTGCTATCATACTGAATGAAGGCTTTCACATCCAAACAGGTGTTTATGAAAGCATGCATGCGAATATTGTGATGGAGATCCGCTTGCCGCGTACATTGTTAGCTTTTCTAGTAGGGGGGGCGCTTGCTATTGCGGGCGCTTCCTTTCAAGGTTTTTTGAAGAATCCATTAGCAGATCCTTATACATTAGGTGTGTCTTCCGGCTCGGCATTAGGGGCAGTGACTGTGCTCTACTTGGGCCTTAGTCTCCCGCTTCTAGGGAGTTTTACTTTACCAGTCATTAGTATTATCGCTGGTTTTATTACTCTTTTACTTGTCTTATTTTTTGCCCGCTTAATTCAAAAGTCCCTATCTACACAAACTATTATTTTAACAGGCATTATCTTCAGTTCTTTCCTTGGTTCACTCATTTCTTTGCTGATTGCGCTTACAGGTGATGAATTAAGACAGATTGTTCATTGGCTGATGGGGAGCGTGGCTATGCGAGGGTGGGACCATGTGCTATTAATGATCCCTTTTTTTATCGTTGGTTCTTTTATTTTATTTGCCAACGCAAGAGAATTAAACACGTTTGTGTTTGGAGAGGAAACGGCACGGACGCTAGGAGTAAATACAGAACGCAGAAAGTATTGGATATTGGGTGGAGCCTCGTTGTTAACGGGCTCAGCTGTTGCCGTTGCGGGAACGATTGGCTTTGTTGGGCTTGTCATTCCCCACCTTGTCAGGCTTTTGGTCGGGCCAGATCATCGTCATTTGCTCCCTCTCTCCATTTTAGCAGGAGGAAGTTTTTTAGCGCTCACAGATATGGTAGCACGTACTATCATAGCGCCAACGGAGTTACCGATTGGAGTTATAACTGCTATGATCGGAGCTCCGATCTTTGGAGTGCTTTTATATAAACAACGCCGCAAAGAGTAACGAGGAAAGGAGGGGCTTTAATGCTTCGTGTTGAACAGTTAAGTGGAGGATATGGCCAGAGAGACATTGTTTCGGATCTTACATTTTCAATTGAGAAGGGAACGTTTTTTGGGGTGCTTGGTCCAAATGGCAGTGGGAAAACGACGCTGCATAAGCTGTTAGCGGGCTTAATTCCCCCTCGGACCGGGAATGTTGAGATTAATGAGGTGTCTATGTCTGCTATGAATGCAAAGGACAGGGCGAGGAAAATGGCTGTCCTTCCGCAACAGCATCTTGCCTCTTTTTCCTATACGGTGCGTGAAGTCGTAGAGCTCGGCCGTTATTCTCATCAGCGCGGTTTATTTTCGTTTCAAAGCGCTGAAGATGAGAAGGTTGTTAATCAAGCGATGAACGATACGGGAGTGAGGGCCTTTGCTGATATGTCCATAGATCGATTAAGCGGGGGAGAACAGCAGCGGGTGTTCCTCGCCAGGGCTCTCGCTCAGCAACCTGACATTTTGCTGCTTGATGAACCAACGAATCATTTGGATGTTTCGTATCAATTACAGCTTTTAGACACATTAAAAAAGTGGAATGAGACAAAACAGCTGACTGTACTGGCTATTATTCATGATTTGAATTTAGCTTCAATGTATTGTGATGAACTGCTTTTATTAAGTAAGGGAAAAATAGCAGCAAAAGGCCGACCTGCTCATGTTTTAAAGGAAGCCAAACTTCAAGCAGTGTACGGAGCTGATATTCAACAAAAATACCATCCAACTGTGCCGAGTCCGCTGCTAACTCTGTCACCTTCTGCAGAAGAAACAAACTCAGACTCCCTTTTATCACGACTTACGATTCGTCAGGACAGCGACGCCCTCCGCATTGATGCGCCTAGCTACTTTAAAACGTTCTCCTCTGCGTTAATTGGGGCAGGTTTTGGCTGGGCGAATTGCTTTTACAACTTTCAGATTGCTAAGGAATATGATAGGTCGGAGGCTGAGGAACACGTTTATAAGCAGACAGCAGACGACGGAATTGATTCAAGCGATCTTGTCGGAATGATCACTGCTACCCTTGAGAATCGATCTATGAAGCGCCTGCAGGTTGAAAATGTGGATGTGTTTATCCTCACAACTGCAGATCCGTCGAGCGCTGTCGATGCCTCAACTGGCTGGGCGACAAAACCAGGCCAACAAAGGAGCGGTACAATTAACACATTTATTTTTATAGAAGGGACATTAAGCGAACTTGCCTTTGCCCAAGCGATAGTAACGGCTACAGAAGCAAAGTCGAAAGCCTTTCAGGATGGCGAGGTGGTTGCTGCTTCCAGCCAATCTATTGCCACTGGTACTCCTATGGATGGCCTGGCGATAGCGGCCAGTCAGCAGGAACCAAACCATATATATGCTGATACGTCTACACCGCTCGGACGCTTGATTGGAAAAGGGGTTTACGAAACGTTAAGTGAAGCTTTGAAATATAGCTGTAGCCGGAACCATTCATAACTCAATTTCTTCATTTAGTTCGCGGCAGCGACAAAATACAATGATGATAAGAAGGGAAAAGGTTCACTAGTAAAGCAATACACATCAAAATTGATGAAGAATGAAGGGAGAGAAGAACATGAAGCTATATACAAAAAAAGGTGATCAAGGCAAAACATCTATTATTGGGGGTCGTCGTGATAAAGACGATATTCGTATAGAGGCCTACGGAACCTGTGATGAATTAAATGCTTTTGTTGGGCAGGCCGTTTCCTCACTTTCCGTAGAGACGTTTCCTGATCTAGTGCAAGAGCTTGTCAATATTCAGCATGAATTATTTGACTGCGGAAGCGATCTGGCTACGGTCAAAGAAAATCCCGAATATAAAGTTACTGAAGATATGACCACCTTTCTCGAAAAACGCATCGATGCGTATACGGAGGAATGTTCTGAATTAAAACGTTTTATCCTCCCAGGAGGTTCCCAGTCGGCTGCGCTTATTCATGTCTGCCGCACTGTAGCAAGAAGGGCAGAACGAGAAACAGCCCGGCTTAATAAAGAAGAGGAAATTAATCTGGAAGTACTGAAATATTTAAATCGCCTCTCTGACTATTTCTTTGCGGCGGCGCGGGTTGCGAATCACCGCTTACAGGTGGCGGATGTAGAATACGAACGTAGTGCGATTGTATTTAAACCGGATAATGAGAAATAAGGAGTTTAAAACAGCGTCTAATACTCTCTATTCATACCTTAGTCTTCACTGACTTTTGGTGTGAAAGGGAGTTTTTTTATGCCGTAATAATGTCTAAATAGTTGAATGGAACGGTATACGTGCAACTAAGGATCAGCCTACGGAGAAGGCCTTAGCCAAGTTTTCTTTATTACTTTTTTGTTGGGGAGAATGGTGAAAGGAGGGTCATAATGAAAGTGGGTGTTAACGAATCTTTTTAATACCCAGCTACATGTTCTACCGTGAATAGTTCTTTTGACGTTGTTTCATAATAACAGCAGTCAACAGTGAAAGCAGGGGGTGAGAAGGTGTTTAAGAAAAGGTACCAACAACATCAGCTAAATGACAATGAAACGATTGAAGAAATGCTCTCTAGACTTAATGAGAGCGATGATTTTGAGCGGATGGAGATACGCTCTGACACCAAGCCCTTATTTATTAGTTTTTTTGACCCTATGGTTGATATGGCGTCTATGCAAGAATATGTCATCACCCCTCTCAAACTGCGAAAGGTTACGTCAAAAGAAGATATTATTAAAACAATCTGGAATATAGAAGCTACTTGGTCGACAAATACGAATGAGGTTTATGAAAACTTAGGTCGAGGCCATGTATTTATACAACTTGAGCGCAGAGCAAATGAAGGATTACTTATTGATGTGAAAAATGTCATTAAGCGAGAAGTAACTATGCCAGAAATTGAATTTAGTGTCACGGGGCCACAAGAAGCGTTCGTTGAGACGCTAAGTGACAATATTCACCTGCTGCGCAAACGAATTCCACATTCCAATCTTATTGTGAAAGACAAAGTAGTTGGTACAGAATCGAATACAAAATTTGCTATCTTGTATATTGATGGACTGGCTGACGAGGTTAACGTGAACACGGTAATGCAGCGCATTGAAGAAATTGACTTTGATCATATCCAAGATGCAACGACAGTAGCGCAAATGATTGAAGACCATACATTTACGATTTTTCCGCAATTTATTAACACCGAACGACCTGATCGCGCAGCATCCGTATTAGTAGAAGGAAAAGTAGTCATCTTGGCTGAGGGTTCTCCAGAAGCAATTACGCTCCCTTCTACCTTAATGCAGTTCTTCTCCTCATTGGAAGATTATTATTTACCCTGGTCAATGGCTAGTTTTGTTCGTTTGCTTCGGTTTTTTGCGGTAGGTTTTTCTGTCTTAGCTACTTCAATCTATGTCGCAGTAACGACTTATCATTACGAAATGATTCCAGAGGATTTACTAGCGACATTAGTGTCGTCAAGGAGTAATATTCCGTTCCCCCCCATCGTGGAAGCATTATTTCTCGAATTTACAATTGAACTCTTGCGGGAAGCAGCAGCCAGGCTCCCGACAAAAATTGGTCAGACCATCGGTATTGTAGGTGGGATCGTAATTGGTCAAGCCTCAGTAGAAGCCGGCCTTACAAGTAATGTTCTACTTATTATTGTGGCCTTAGCAGCACTTGCTTCATTTACAACACCTGTGTATCAAATGGGTAACACGATTCGTATTATTCGCTTTCCTTTTCTTATAAGTGCGGCTGTTTTAGGAGCGATAGGGATTGCTATTGTGTTCATGTTTCTGCTCGTACATTTACTAAAATTAACATCGCTCGGGAGACCGTACTTGGAACCAATCTACCCATTCCGTATTACAGACTGGCGCGATGCCTTTGTCCGGTTTCCATTTCAGTATTTAAACAAGCGGCCAGCGTTTGCCCGTGCCCAAAAAAGAGCACGGTTTCCAAAAACGAAATCCAAACAGTACAAAGATAAAGATATTGACGAATAACAGTTGAAAGGAGAGAAGTGAAAATGAACATAAGCGAAACAAAACAAGTCTCTCCTTTCTTTGTTTTCTTTTTAATTCATGCTATGCAAGTAGGTATTGGCATTCTTACTTATCAACGAGCAGTAACGAAGTTTAGCGGAGAAGATTCATGGTTAGCAGTCCCAATAGCCACGCTCGTAGTATCCATTATTATTTGGATGATGTACCAAGTCTTGAATGCTCATAATACAGATATAACAGAGATTCATAAACGTCTGTTTGGCAAATGGATTGGTGGCTTATTAACGATATTATTTTCACTCTACCTCTTCCTTCTGGCTGTCTTTATCCTGCGGGCTTATATTGAAGTGATTCAAGTTTGGGTTTTTCAAGAGTTACAAACTTGGCATATAAGTGTGCTGGCTGCTTTATTTTTTTATTCCGTCGTAAGTGGCGGCTTCCGGACGGTAACCGGATTATGTGTGGTGGGGGTGTTGCTCCCTTCAGTTTTGTTTTTTTTTATGTTGATACCTCTCGAATATGCACACTGGGTCAATTTAACCATTTATATTGATCATTCGTTTATAGAGATTTTACAAGGAGCGCTGGAAACGACCCTTTCTTATTTAGGCGTGGAAATGCTGCTTGTCTTTTATCCGTTTATTAAACGGGCGCAAGAATCACAATTATGGGCGCAAATTGGCAATGCGTCCACCGGCTTTGTATACCTTGTCATTATGTTAGTTTCCATTGTCTTTTACAGTAAAGAACAGCTGCAGGAAACGATTTGGCCGACATTAACGATGTTAAAAATTATTCATCTTCCCATTATTGAACGCTTTGAATATATCGGGATCTCCTTATGGATAGTCGCTATTTCGCCGAACATCGGCTTAGCTATTTGGTCTGCGAGTCGCGGCTTGAAAAATGTCTTTCTAGTTAAACAAAAGTATATCCTCATGTTCTTTAGTATCTGTGTTGCCTTTCTTCCTCCTTTATTTGTTGACCGCAGAGAAATCGAACAGTATGGGGAGATAATAAGTGACGTTGGCATGTACGTTATGTTGGTTTATATTCCTTTTCTCTACGTATCGCACCTTATTTTTCAACGGATAAAGAAGGTGAAAGAAAAATGAAAAATTGTCTGCTCATGCTCGGGCTACTGCTTGTAGTAAGCGGCTGTGTAGAAACAAAAGTCATTGAAGAAAGCTCGCTCATACAAGCTTCTGCATTTGATAAAGCAGAAGATGGAAAGATCAAACATACAATTACTTATCCTTCATTTATTGATCAAGGGGAAGAAAGTCACCTTCGTGTGAAAATGTTATCAGCAGTGGCAGAAACCACGCAGAAAACGAGCTCAGATATGGAGAATAAATCACAACGGACTTTGCGAATCGGTCAGCTGCGGGTCGTATTGATTGGGAGAGAGTTGGCAGAAGATGGTATTAAAACGATTTTGGATACGTATTACCGTGATCCTATGGTTGGGAATCGGATTTATATAGCTGTAACAGATGAAGACGCGGAAGAGAGTGTTAAGATAGCTACACTAGAGCGAGGAGAGAGAGCCGGGATGTATTTTTCAGATTTAATTAAGCACAATGTTGAAAATGAGAATATGCCCGAGACCAATTTGCATTTATTTGTATTTGCAATGTTTAGTGAAGGAAAAGACCCTCATTTGCCGTATATCGGCCAAACAGGGGAGCGTGCAGAAATCGAAGGAACTGCTCTATTTAAAGGAGCAGAAAGTAAAATGGTCGGAAAGCTTGATATGGACGAATCATTTTTATTACAGAAGCTGAAAATTGGACCGGCAGAGGGGACAAAGCAGTTCCACGTAGATTGGGGAGATATAGACAGCCATGTGTTTTTAGAAGACATTCATTCCGAGACGAGAATTAGTATGGATCAAGAAGCGCCAGAACCTACATTTACCATTAAGATTACTATGCGTGGAATAATCAATGATTTTGATGAGCGACTAGACTTAGGCGTAGAAGGAAAAATGGAGAAAATGGAAAAGAGCATGTCGAAGCAACTGGAAGAGGAAATGAAACAACTACTTGTTAAACTACAAGAACTTGAAGTCGACCCGGCTGGATTCGGACAACAGTATAGACAAGCTCATAAAGGGTGGGACCGTGAGGAATTTTATGATGAGATTTACCCTAATTTGCAATTTAATTTCGATGTTGAGGTGAACGTTGTACAGTCAGGCGCGGTAGAATAAATAGTCATAACTTGTCCACTTGGTTCATAGAGTATAGTGAACGCTATTGGCCAAGGAGGAGACGATGAAAAAACAATTCTTTCTTTTTATCATAACAGGGGTAGCTTTTATGTTAATTGGTTCATTCAGTGAAACAGATACCGCTCAGGCTCATAACCACGCTAAAGTCTGGCCTGTAGCGGAAGAGGGAGAGATTACAGATACCTTTGGCACTCGCGGAGGCACACATTTCGGAATAGATATTGCTGCTCCGGCAGGGACACCAGTAATAGCGGTGGCAGAGGGGATAGTGTCACGGTCTTACTACTCCTCGACTTATGGAGAAGTCATCTTTATTGAACATCCATCGGGTAAAGAGACGGTGTATGCGCATTTACAGGCGCGCTATCTCTCAGAAAATGACCCGGTAAACCAAGGAGATTTTATTGGTGAACTGGGTATGACGGGAACAGCAAGCGGGCCTCATCTTCACTTTGAAATTCATGAGGGACCATGGACGGAAGATAAACGCTACGCGGTCGACCCTCTTGTACATATAGGTACATCCCCCACTCCAACTCACGCCGGGGCTGCACCGCATGTTGATGGGCCTCAGCATGCACAAGTGCTTTCTGAGTCAGAAGTAAGCTCATCTTCTGGTGAAAAAATTCATACCGTAGAGGAGGGGGATAGCTTATGGGAGATTTCCGAAAAGAATGATATCTCCTTAACTGAATTAAAGGATAAGAATGATGTGAAGGACCATTATATTTATCCAGGGGATGAAATTGTAGTGCCAGCTTCTTAACGTGTTGAGTTGGCTTAACAGAAGGAAAGAAAAACAAAGACTACCCGTTCGGATAGCCTTTGGTGCTCGTTTATACTTCAATTTTATCGGCAATTGTAATTTCCTCAATCGAGGTTAGATCATCAACCACTTCACGACTTGGTTCACGGTCTATTGCTAACATCATAATCGCGTCACCGCCTTCTTGCTGGCGCCCGACCTGCATGGTGGCAATATTAACTTGATGTTCACCGAGAAGCTGCCCCATTTTTCCGATTACACCTGGTTTGTCCGTGTGCTGAATGTAAATCAGGTGTCCAGTAGGGAAAAAGTCAACGTGAAAATCATTGATTCGCACGATGCGGGGCCCATATTCTTTTACGTAGGTGCCATGCAGGGTAAAGGAGCGGTCTTCTCCTTTTACAGTGGCTTGAATCAGGTTCGCATAACCAAGTGTATCCGGGGCATGCTTTTCTCCAAATGTGATGCCTCGTTCTTTAGCAATTAACGAAGCGTTGACATCGTTTACCGGCGCATCAACCCGCGGGGTCAAGAATCCAGCAATCAGGCTTCTAGTCATAATGGATGTTTCTAGTTCAGTAACATCGCCACTGTAAAAGACTTCAATGTCTTGCACAGCTGACTTCATGCATTGTGATAAAATGTTCCCCATTTTTTTAGATAATTCATAAAAAGGGCGGATTTCATTAAATAGTTCTTTGGACATCGTTGGTAAATTAATCGAATTTAACGCTGGCAGTCCATTTAAGAAATTAATGACTTCTTCAGAAACTTGTACGGCTACGTTCATTTGAGCTTCTTTTGTTGAGGCTGCGATATGTGGGGTTGCAATCACCCGATTAGAAGCGAGTAAATCATAGTTTGTAACGGGTTCTTCAACAAACACATCAAGTGCAGCACCAGCGACATGGCCGCTGTCCAAATAATGCTTTAAAGCAGCTTCATCGATGATTCCACCTCGTGCACAATTTAATAAAAAGACGCCCGGTTTAGTTTTTCCGATATTATCCATTCCGAGCAAACCTTCCGTATCTTTAGTCAGTGGGGTATGCACGGTAATAATATCAGATTGGCTGAGGACTTCATCGAGCTCTGCTGTCGTAACGCCCAATTTATCAGCGCGGTGCTTAGTTAAATACGGATCGTATACGAGCAAATCCATTTCGAATGCTTTTGCCCGTTTGGAAATCTCGCCGCCAATGCGGCCAAAGCCGACAATTCCAAGTGTTTTTCCGCGAAGTTCTCGTCCTTGAAATGCTTTCCGGTTCCATTCATGGGCTTTTACTGACGTGTTTGCCTGTGGAATATTGCGGCTTAATGAAATCATCATCGCAAAGGTGTGCTCAGCGGTAGAAATGGTATTTCCATCAGGTGCATTTACCACTACAATGCCTCGTTTTGTAGCTGCATCAATATCAATATTATCAACGCCCACCCCGGCACGAGCAATGATTTTAAGCTGTGGCATTTTATCCATTATTTCTGCTGTGACAGTGGTGCCGCTTCTGACAAGCAAAGCATCGAATGCTTCCAAGTTCGGGGCATTTTCTACATATTCCGTAGTAACTTTCACATGTTCTTCGTCAATTAATGGTTGAAGCCCTTCTTCGCTCATTGGATCTGATACTAAGACGTGATGTAATGTTTGATTTTTGAATTCTGTTCCCTCTGTAATAGGTGCCTCTGTTTGTATCATGTTCTTCACACTCCTTTATATAATTAGGATTCTCCTCTAGCTGCTTTCTAATGAAAGCGTTTTAAAAAGACGTTCACCCCCCACGAGTCAACACTCGTGAGGGGCGAACGTCTTATCCGCGGTACCACCCTCATTCCAGCCTTTCACTGGCACTTGGACGAAATGTCCCTGGGATAACGGACCAACCGGGTTACCTTACTGATGTTCTATGTTCAGGTGACCAGCTCAGAAGCGCTAAGACTAATTGTATTTATTGCTGGATCGCACCTACCTCCAGCTCTCTGGGAAATAAACACAAGCCCCTCTTCCTCAATGCTGCAGTCATTCTATTTTATGAGTTGTGTGATAATTTAACACAGTAAAGAAGAAGTGTCAATTCTATCTGTCAAGATTGTTCTGATTTTTCATAAGTTTGTGTGGAGGGGGGATAAAAGTGAAAGTGATTCGTGTTCAAGCTGGAGATACGATCGCTAAAATTGCTGCGCGTGAACAAGTACGAAAGACAACGCTTGTACATGTAAATGAGCGTTTAGCGAACACAGAGACTTACTTAGTCCCAGGAGAAGAATTAAAAATACCAGCTGAGAGTGGAGGAGCTCCTGGCCATCCGTGTGAGACAGAATTTGGCTGGCAAGAACTTGAGCAATTTAAACATGAATGGCGCAACAACGGCGAGGACTGGAAACAAATCGGAAGTTCTTGTCTTGGCAGACCTCTTTATTCATTTGGTTGGGGGAAAGGAAAGGGGAAAGTTTTGTTTAGCGGGGGCTGGCATGGAAATGAGTGGCTGACCAGCTGGTTTCTTGTTCACTTTTTAAAAACATTACAGAAGAAAACACAACAAAAAGAGACTTGGTATGGCTACCATCTTAGCAAATTGGAGAAGAATTTGTTTACAGTCTGGGTTCCTCTAGTGAATCCAGATGGGGTAGAACTGGTTCAGGAAGGTGCTGTGGAAGCGACACCTTTAAAACAGAAAGCCTTGCAAATAAACGATGGTTTAGCTTGTTTCCGTCATTGGTCAGCTAATATTCGCGGGGTGGACTTAAACCACCAATGGCCTGCCGGTTGGGAGAAGGAAGCCAGCACAAGCCCCCAGAGACCTTGGCCCCGCCATTACGGAGGAGCGCAGCCGCTCACTGAACCCGAGGCAATTGCTGTATATGAGCTTGTTAAAAGCCTTGATTTTCAAAGTGTCTACGCTTTTCATTCGCAAGGTCAGGAGATATTTTGGGGATATGATAAACAAGAGCCGCCAAAAAGCGCAGACTATGCAAAACGGTTAGCACAGGCCAGTTCATACCAGCCAATACGAAATGCTGGAAGCGGAGCAGGATTTAAAGATTGGTTTATTAATGCATATAAAAAACCCGGGTTTACGATTGAAGTCGGAAAAGGGATAAATCCGCTTCCCTTTGAAGCTTCTTCTGAAATTTGGCGGAATAATGTTCCACTAGTACTTGAAGCCTTAGCTATTGCGGCGGAAGAAGCAGAAGCAAACGCTAAGTAATAAGAAAAGAGCTGTCTTAAAAGAAGTTTCTAAAGCATTGAAAAATGAAGCAGGTGCACAGGTACGCTTTCCGCTTGGTCAGTGAAGAGGACGGAGTGTGGTGTCACAGATCATTAGTGCGGCGTCGCGCAACTCCCCCGCCTGTATTTGTGTTATGGCAGCCGCGCCAACGGAAGCACCCAGTTTTCTTATGATAACTAGAAAAGAGCTGCCCTTTTGGGACAGCCCTTTTCATTCACAGTCACGATATAACTTTTTAAAGGTTTTCTTATTAGCCTTGGGTCTTGTAGCGTTCAATACATTCGTCTACAAGTTGAGCAGCAGCTTCTGCATCTTCCCAGCCACCGATCTCAGTCTTTTTGTTTTCAAGGTCTTTGTATGTTTTAAAGAAATGAGCAATTTCATCTAATTTGTGCTGTGGTACATCTTTAAGTGAGGTGATTTGCTCAAAACGTGGGTCTTCCACTGGTACAGCGATTAGCTTTTGATCTTCTTCACCATCATCAATCATGTTCAAATATCCAATTACGCGGGACTCAATCATGCAACCTGGGAAGGTTGGGTTTGTAACAAGTACTAAAATATCTAATGGATCGTCATCCAAAGCCAAAGTATCTTCTAAATACCCATATTCCGCTGGATAAAACATCGAAGAGAAAAGGACTCGGTCTAATTTAAATACACCTTTATCCTTGTCAAATTCATATTTGTTCTGGCTCCCTGTTGGAATTTCAATTAGTGCTTCTACAACTTTACTCATATGTATTCCTCCTAAAATGTTTGTTTTGGTATTATGATTCTTAAAAAAGGTGAGAACTACGAAGATTTGTTCCATGAAAAGCTTGTACTCATTTACTGCTAACTTATAAAGTTGATTCATTACAGCGATAAGTGGATGTGCAGGTATGCCTTAACCCGCATAAGCGGTTGGGCTCCCAATCAGACAGTTCGATGATAAAAAGACCCAACCTGGGTGGATGGGCCTCACTTTTCCTTACTCAAATTTCAATGCGTCGCCGTCAAATGGTTCATCAGCGATTTTAATGGAATCAGTAGGGCACCCCTCAAAAGCATCTTCCATATCTTCAAGTAAGACGTCAGGAACTTCTACGGTACCTTTATTATCATCGAGGATAACTTCCGCAAGCCCTTCATCATCATAATCATAAATATCAGGTGCAGCAGCACCACATGCCCCACACGCGATGCATGTATCTTTGTCAACAATGGTGTACTTAGCCATTTGAACAACCTCCTGAGATTAGGGTAAACATATTCCTTATAAAAAAACGAGCACTATACTGTTGCTCAAGTGTAAGTTCGGACATAAGGAATCAACTTTATATTTCATATTGTATGCCCTCATGTTAAACTTTTCAACAGTTAAGAGCGTAGAATTCCCTGCTTTTTTGATAAAAATGTTATCAGAGAAACCTTTAAATAAGGGGGATATACACTTGGAAAAGTTCCGGCAGGTGTTATTTGTGCACCTTTTATCCAAGCTGCATCAGGATCGAACAGCCCGTTCAGCTTATCATTTACTAAAAGGAAAACGCTCTGCTCAAACCATTCAGGATGCCCGCTTGTATCAGATGTTAGAATATTTTGGAGCTGTTCCTGCCTGGAGTGACGAAGTCTTTGAACGGGATATTTTTGAATTAGAAGCGAAAAATTATATTGAAAAAGGACGGGAAGAGGGCTTTTATACGGTCACCCCTGCTGGAAACAGAGCTGTTCAGGCTGGTTTTAATATGTTTCCCTTTTCGCGCAGTTTTCATGGCTTTCATTTTAAAGACGATGCCCCCATATTTTGGGAACGGCTGCAGTTAGCGGTGCAGACCGTCTCCTTTATAACTGCAGGGAATACTTCATTTGTGCCGATTAGTTCCAAATTTGAAGTGCAACAACAGATAAGGAAATGGTATTACAGGTATGATGATAAGCTGCAATTAAGCAGATCGCTCCTCCAAGAGCTTTATACAGGGTTGGCGGAGTTATCAGATAAAGAAGCCTGTCTCCTTACTTCCCAGCTTACAGGCAGAGATGGTGTTGGGTTGACAATCCGCCAATTGAGCCGCCAGCAAGATGAAGAATACATACGGACTCTCTTTTGGGGCGTTGTCCATCATTTGACTGCAACTGTGAAATCTTCGCCCGAGCAATTCCCCGTTCTGCATGCCCTCTCCTATGATTTAACAGAAAGGAGCACGTTAACCTACACTGCGCAAAAAACCCTTCTGTTACTCGAACAAGGTTATTCCTTTTCTGACATTGTCCAATTTCGTAAGTTAAAGCCGAGTACAATTGAAGACCACTTTGTAGAAATAGCGGGGGCAGTAGAAGGGTTTAGATTTAATGAGCTAGTGAGTGAACAGGTTAAGCAAAAAGTTGTGCAAGTCTCTAAACAGGAGAATACGAAACGGCTTAAACTAATTAAAATGTCTTTAGATGCGGAACAGATAGAGGCCACTTATTTTGAGATTCGCTTAGCGCTCGCTCTAGGAGGGAAAGAGGAGTTATGACACTCGAAGAGAAATTATATAATTGGTTCGGCTACTCTTCTTTTCGCCCAGGCCAAAAAGAGATTATTGAGGAAATCGAAAAAGGAAAAGATGTATTTGCCATGCTGGCGACAGGTGGGGGGAAATCGATTCTTTATCAGCTGCCTGCTTTTACTCATGCATCTGGTTTAACACTTGTTGTATCTCCGTTAATTTCGTTGATGGAGAATCAAGTCCAAGAATTGAAAGCGAACGGATTAAAACGTGTGACTTCTATTACTAGTACACTTACTTTTTCTGAAAAACAAGAACGAATGGCCCGCCTTCAGGAATGGCGCCTGCTTTATGTATCACCAGAGATGTTAAATGCGCCTACTTTCCTAGAGCGTTTAAAAGCGCAACCGATCCATTTACTTGTGGTGGATGAAGCTCATTGTGTTTCGCAATGGGGGCATGATTTTCGCCCGGATTATCTTGATATTGGCGAGAAACGTTTGCAGCTTGGTTCTCCACCTTGTCTTGCGTTAACTGCAACTGCCACGCCTACTGTCCGGGAAGATATTTTGAAGCATTTACATATGGACAGCAAAAGGACTTCTTTATTCTGTCATTCGATGAATCGACCGAATATCGGCCTGTTTGTTGAGCATGTGCAAGGGGAAGAAGACAAAAAAAGTCGCTTACTTGATATTCACTCGCATTTTCGCGGCCCGATGATGATTTATACAATGAGCCGCATGGTAGCTGAAGAACTCGCTGTTTGGTTAGAGGAGCAAACGACTGTGCGGGTTGCTGCTTATCACGGGGGGATGGAGGCACAGGAACGATTAATGATTCAGCAGCAATTTATTAATGGCTCCCTCGACGTGATTTGTTGTACGAGTGCTTTTGGGATGGGCATTAATAAACCTGATGTACGATGTATCATTCACTATCATATTCCTGCCGATTTAGAATCCTTTGTCCAGGAAATAGGACGGGCGGGAAGAGATGGGGAGCGCGCGGCCTCGATTGTATTAAAAGCTCCGTATGATGAAGATAGACCGGAAGGAATGATTTATCATACCTATCCTCCTGTGGAAACAATTAAACATTTACTTATGATGTATGTAGAGGATAACCAAACAGCTGAGCAATTATTGGCTGCCTGGGATGAAGAAGAG
This sequence comes from Salsuginibacillus kocurii DSM 18087, assembly GCF_000377705.1. Lineage (GTDB taxonomy): Bacteria > Bacillota > Bacilli > Bacillales > Marinococcaceae > Salsuginibacillus > Salsuginibacillus kocurii. The sequence goes on from NZ_KB898624.1 coordinate 61,385, forward strand.
GAACTGTATGGGAGGCAAATTGTATACGCCTTAAAACGAATGGGATGGTTTGATTCTGATGATCAGTTATATACCGCTAACATTGAGCGAATGGCCGCCCATCTTAGTAAGTGGGTTGAAGAGCGGATAGCTAATCGCTTACAAAAGCTTGCAGTCATGAAAAAATGGTTGTATGCAACTACGTGCAGGAGAGAAATGTTGGTAAAGGAATTTAATGAAACGGCAGGACAAAACAGCGAGTGTTGTGATGTGTGCGGAGCTGAGTGGCCTGAAGTGGCTGTGAAAAAAGACTTGAAAGTGTCTGAAAAAGGTTGGCGGGACCGATTGCAACAGTTGCTCGGTGAATAGTTTGAAACGAGTGGGGGGAGAAAATGACACGTAATGATCAGGCAGAGAAGTTAAGAGAACAAGTGAAAACAAACAGAAAGATAAGAGAAGAGGTGAACTTGCCTCCTCGTAGTCAGGTACACAAAAAAAAGAAAAACCAAAAAAAGAGCAAACGTCGTTATTTTTTTCAGTTTCAATTCATTCATGTCCTGTTTATAGTCTTTGTTATTGGAGTATTTCTGACGTTAATATATTTAATTTGGGGATGGCCGCTTTAAAAAAAACGTCTCTTACAGCACTTTATCGTGCCTAAGAGACGGAGAGTAACCAAAAAATAGATATTTGGGTCGGTTAAAGCAGGTGCCTGATATAGTGACATGTACTTTTGAAAATGATTTAATACGCCCAAATGCAAGGGTCCGTTTTTTAACCGGGCAGTAAACTTCAACTGGTAAGCCAAGACGAATGTTCTCCATTAAATCTTCGTCAAATGCGAGGGACTTTGTTTTCATTTTGTTTAATTTCATTCGCTCCCCTCCGACCGCACAGAATCTTCTAATTCTTATTATACGGGTTGTTGTTAGAAAATTCAATAAAAGGTCATAGCTTCGGTGAAGTCACTGTGGTTAACGATGCACGTACATCTGTTTCGTCTTCCTCGAGTGGGGAGGCCAGCATAAGCCCAATCAAACAAAATATTACTCCAGCTCCCATACTGATGAATGGAATAAGTAAACTTTTTTTGCGATACAGCTGTATCAAAATAAAAATAAACCCAGCCGTAAAAAAAAGGGAGCCAATTAAGAAAACTGTAAGGTCCATAGTACCGCTCCTTCAAAATAGTAAAATAACATGGTGTGAATATTATATAAAATTTCGTTAAACAAAGCATGTGATGCTGAAAACTGACACAAGTTTGTAAACAGATCAGAAAGGAGATATGTATGAACGCAAATGCAAGGCAAGTAGCAACGTATTTACAGAAAAGCAAGTGTACAGTGATTCTCACAGGGGCAGGCATGTCTACTGAAAGTGGTATACCTGATTTTAGGTCGGAAAATGGGTTGTGGCATGGGAGAGACCCGATGACCATAGCTACGCCAGAAGCATTAGAAACCGATTACGAGACATTTTTCAATTTTTATTTAGCTCGTCTAGAAGCCTTAGACGAAGCTAGTCCTCATAAAGGACATCAGATATTAGCGAAGTGGGAAGAAAACGGCTTTACCCACCACGTAGCTACTCAGAACGTTGATGGCTTCCATAGGCAAGCTGGACAGCAGCACATATCTGAATTGCATGGGTCTATCCAAGCCATTCGCTGTCACGATTGCAATATGAAAGCAAGCGACGAAAAATTTCGCAGTAAAGGAGCTTGCAGTGCTTGTGGAGGAAGGCTGCGTCCGGACATCGTACTCTTTGGGGAAATGCTGCCCCAACAGGAATGGGAACGAAGCATAGAAATGATATCTGAAGCTGAGCTCGTGCTGGTAATTGGTACCAGTCTGCAAGTTGCCCCAGTCAGCCAACTGCCTAATCTTACGCCAGGCCAAAAAGTGTGGATTAATCAAGAGGCTCCGGAAAGGGAGGAGTGGTTTGACCTTACGATTCAAGGCAAGGCCGGCGAAATATTAACAGAAATCGATCAAATGTTGTCTCAACCAGAATCGTAGCAGAAAGGAACTGAACGATGTATCTAGGGCTGTTTATCCTCTTCCTTTGCACTCTATCACTTTTTACAATTATTGCTCGGCATACGTGCACAACTCGCATACAACGCACTACCATAAAACGACCGGATTTAATAGATCAGGTGGAACAGCTGCAGCTTTTGTTTATCTCAGATCTTCATGGGAAGCGCCTCTCACCCAGGTTTCTTCAGCGTATAGACGAGAACCTGGATGCCGTAGTTGTGGGCGGAGATTTAACGGAGGCCGGCTTAAAAGAAGAACAAGTCGTAAAAAATTTAGAACGGCTATCAACGTTAGCACCTCTCTATTTTGTATGGGGAAACCACGACGAATATTGGGGAAAAGAAGCGCTTGCTCGTTTATTGACTCATATGGGCGTCCGAGTTTTAGAAAATCAACCTGCGTATATACCAAGTAATACAGGTGCAGTTCAACTCCTGGGTCTCTCGCTAAGAGAAAGTGAAGAAGACCCAGCGTTAATCAGCCGTGCCCAACAATCGTTTACTATTATAGCGGCGCATGATCCGGAACGCCTCGAACCATTTTTACAACAAAAAACCCCTGGACTTTATTTGAGCGGCCACACCCATGGTGGACAAATTCGTTTGTTTGGCTGGGGCCCGCGACCCAAAGGAAAGTGGGAAGTTATAGCGGGTTCTCCTTTTCTAATCAGCAATGGTTACGGCACTACCAAACTGCCGTTTCGTTTCGGGGCACCTTCAGAATGTCATGTAATAACGATTTGCGCCTGTGAAGATGAACGCAGGCGGTGAATAGTTCACTGCTTCATGGATTTATACTTATGCAAACTGGTGAATTGTAAAGGCAGTATGTAGAAGAAGACAAGCTATATCAGGCTGCTTGTAGATAACACGTGTTGTTCTGAAAAAAAAAGAGAGGCACGCGTATTTTTTGCAGAGGAACGGTTAACTGAGCTATCATTAGAGACAACCTACCATAATCAAGTACTAAACCGGCCCAGCAAGCACTTTGTTAAATTTGCTAAGTAACAATGGGGAAAGAATACAGATTCTAAGAAGACAGTACTACTTGATGCCGTTGCTCCCTTGAAAAAAAGGGAATTGCTAATGCAGGCAGGAGGAGGAAAAAATGCGGTGAAATGGGCACACTTGATAAATGAGCGACTTAATGAATTTGTTAACGAAAGGATAGCCTCCTTGCACGGTTTCAAAAAGACTGAATACGCTATATCATATAGAGCGAGTGAGGTTCCCGAAGGAGGGTGACGATGCGACTCGAAAGAATTGCCACAAATAAAGTGAAGGTGTTTTTAACCTTTGATGATTTAAAAGAACGCGGTTTAACGAAAGAGGATTTGTGGCGAGACCGCCCCCGCGTGCATCAGTTGTTTCGTGATATGGTAATGGAAGCAGAAGGGCTTGGGTTTCAAGCTGACCGTTCCTTATCTGTAGAAGTTTTTGCTCTTCCGGCCCAAGGCATGGTCGTTCACATATCGAAAGCAGCGGCCATCGAAGATGAAGCCGATTATATTGAAATGGATATCACTGTTGATGAACGGCATGAATTGTTTTATCAATTTACAGACTTAGAACCCGTGCTTCAGCTTGCTGATATGTTATATCAGTTAGGAGTCAGGGGAGGCCAGCTGCTATCAATGGACGCTTATTATTATTTATATTTCCCTCACCGCTATGAGCTCCCACTTTCATTCGACCGTTTTATTGCCATTGCTTCTGAATATGGGGAAGCGTGCCCGTTTTCACCGGTCGCTGTAGACGAGCACGGAAAACAGTTAATCAAAGAAGGCGCTGTTAAAACTCTTCATGAAACATTTCATCGTAAATAGCAAGTCCCCGCTCATTTGAACGGGGACTTTTCTTCGCCGGTTAAAACGGTCTGCTTTTTATGAAGAAGAGCCTGACGTTTAAGATGATTGGCAGAGCCATGTAATGATTTAAAGCCATGTGAAGCACAGGGGGACGTTTGGCACATGTGGAAAAATAGCAGGTTTTTCTTTATACTTAAGAGAGTATAAAAATGGATAAACGCGTAAAAACATGGTTTTTCCTATCTGCTTAAAGCATGCGAAGATACACATATAAGAAAATAGTAGGCCCATCTTTAATTGAGGTGAGTAAAATGGCAAATCAGGAACAGGAATCAGAAAAGCACGCAGCAGAAAATATGGACGTTCTTGCATCTACCCAAACAATCGTTAAAGATGCCTTAGATAAATTAGGTTATCCAAATGAAGTTTATGCTCTTATGAAAGAACCTATGCGTTTACTAACGGTTCGAATTCCGATCCGCATGGATGATGATTCTGTTAAAGTGTTTACTGGTTATCGGGCGCAGCATAATGATGCTGTTGGCCCGACAAAGGGCGGTGTGCGTTTTCACCCTAATGTTACGGAAAATGAAGTAAAAGCTCTCTCGATTTGGATGACATTGAAAGCAGGAATTGTGGACTTGCCCTATGGTGGAGGAAAAGGTGGAATCGTCTGCGACCCAAGACAAATGTCATTTCGGGAATTGGAAAGGCTGAGCCGTGGTTATGTACGAGCTATAAGCCAACTAGTAGGGCCTACAAAAGATATTCCAGCTCCTGATGTGTTCACCAACTCGCAAATTATGGCATGGATGGTCGATGAATACAGTCGCATTCGAGAATTTGATTCACCGGGTTTTATAACTGGAAAACCTATAGTGCTAGGTGGTTCACATGGAAGAGAATCTGCTACAGCTAAAGGGGTAACGATCTGCATTCGTGAAGCGGCAAAGAAAAAAGAATTAAACATTGAAGGAGCTGGCGTAATCATTCAAGGCTTTGGCAATGCTGGAAGTTATCTAGCTAAATTCTTGCATGATGCAGGGGCAAAAATTGTCGGGATAGCTGATGCGTATGGCGGCCTCTATGATGCAGATGGGCTTGATATTGATTATTTGCTGGATAGAAGGGATAGCTTTGGCACCGTCACTAATCTTTTTAAAGATAAACTTACGAACACGGAAATTTTAGAGAAAGATTGCGACATTCTTGTGCCTGCAGCTATTGAAAATCAAATTACAGAAGAAAATGCTGAGCGGATTAAAGCGCAAATTGTGGTGGAAGCGGCAAACGGGCCGACCACGTTGCGGGCAACAAAAATCTTATCAAAACGCGGCATTTTATTAGTTCCTGATGTACTAGCTAGTGCTGGTGGGGTAACTGTTTCATACTTTGAGTGGGTGCAAAATAACCAAGGCTTTTATTGGTCAGAAGAAGAAGTAGGGAAAAAGCTTGAAGGTGTAATGGTTCACGCTTTTGACAACATTTACCGCCTTGCCTCCGGGCGCAAGATTGACATGCGCTTGGCTGCATATATGATAGGGGTGCGAAAAACGGCGGAAGCTTCACGGTTTAGAGGATGGCTTTAACCTAGAAGTGCTGCCTTGTCTTTATATAGAAACGTTCATAGATTAGCATCAAGTTAAATAAAGAAAGGGGACTCCCTCTTGCAGGAAGAAGAAGTGATCATTATCGGAGCTGGCCCTTGTGGACTTTCGGCTGCGATTGAATGTCAAAACCTTGGAATGAATCCACTTTTAATCGAAAAAGAAAATATCGTATCTTCAATTTCTCATTATCCGACACATCAACGGTTTTTTAGCTCTAGTGACCGTCTGGAGATCGGAGGCATCCCTTTTCCTAGTGTGGAACGAAAACCAAAACGCGCAGAAGCCCTTGCTTATTACCGGGAAGTTTCCCAACGTAAACATTTGCGCATTAATGCTTATGAAAAGGTAACAAAGGTGATAAGAACTGAACAAGGGGAATTTGAGCTTTTCACAGCCGATCCGCACAATAATATAGCTGCTTATTCATGCAGCTATTTAATTTTGGCTACTGGTTATTACAATCATCCCAATAAACTTCATGTAGAGGGAGAAGAACTTCCCCATGTGTTTCATTACTTCAAAGAAGCTCATCCGTATTTTCAAAAAAATGTAGTCGTGATCGGCGGGAAAAACTCTGCAGTAGATGCCACGTTAGAATTAGAGAAAGCAGGAGCAAATGTAACTGTCCTTTATCGGGGAGAGGATATCTCTGACGACGTGAAGCCGTGGATACTGCCAGAATTCAGGTCCCTGGAACGTAAAAAGAATATACAAGTGCGATATGATGCAGAGGTAACAGCAATTAATGAGCATTATGTATATTTTCAAAGTGGAGAGGCACACGAAAAAGTACAGGCAGATTTCGTTTTTGCGATGACAGGATATCACCCTGATCATGCGATGCTGCAACGTATTGGTGTTCAAGTTGATGAGAAGACAGGTCGCCCGTATGTAGAAGATACGACGATGGAAACAAACATTACGAACATCTATATTGCTGGCGTGCTCGCAGCTGGAAATAATGCGAACGAAATTTTCATCGAAAATGGCCGTCACCACGGAGAACGAATTGCTGCTTCTATTAAACAAAAAGCACTGTTATCACACCGTGATGAGTGAAGGAGAAAGAGCGCCTAATAAGCAGCCAAATGCCCCTGCTTTCGCACAAAATAAGATACGGCGGTATGAATTGTAGTGAAGTATAAATAGATATGTACGTGAATCAATTTCATAATGGCGTTTTATGAGCAATAAAACGAATGATATCTATTTATTTTTTGATTTACTATACGGCATTTCAAAAATGACTGAAACGTAAGGCGGCGACTCCCAGAGGATAACGCGCAGTCTGAAGATCCACTTTTTCTAGGGTTGTACCATCGAAAAAGGTAGCTGAAGACAAGCCCTTGGGAAAGCGTACGTCTGAAGTGAAGATCACATTCATTAGTCGGATTTAAACATCTTATTTTGAATGATGAAATCCAATCACGTTGACAGAAAGCAACCTGCAGCGACAATAGTAAGGTGTAACCGAAATAAGCAATAACAAGCAAGAACCATAGAAGTCAGGAGGGGTGTCTGTGGAAAAGGTGGTATTAATTACTACAGGCGGTACTATTGCTTCAAAACCAACAGGGGAAACAGAACGACTGACCTCTGGTGCCATTCGTGGTGAAGAGCTTTTAGAGATACTTAAATTAAAGGACAATGAAGTTGAGCTCGAAATCATAGAATTATTTCAAAAAGCAAGTATGCATGTTAGTCTCGAGGACCTGTTTGCTTTAAAAAATAAAATTGAAGAAGTGTTACTTCGTAAAGATGTAAGTGGTGTGGTCATTACCCATGGCACTGATTCTCTGGAAGAAACAGCTTATTTCCTGAATTTAACGATTCTAGACAGCCGGCCTGTTATCGTTACTGGTTCGCAGCGTGCCCCAAAAGATATTGGCTCAGATGCATACGCAAATTTAAAACATTCCATTAGACTGGCGGTTGACCCTTCCTCTACGGACCTTGGCACAGTTATTGTTTTTAATGAACGAATCTACCATTCAAAGTATGTTAAAAAAGTGCATGCTTCCAATGTACAAGGCTTTGATTCTTTTGGGTATGGATACTTAGGCATCATAGACAATAATGTACCGTACATTTTTCAAAAACCGATTAGAGAAGATATTTATCATATCCAAGCTGGTCGTATACCCAAAGTAGAAATTGTCAAATCATACCTCGGGGCATCAAATGTTCTCCTTCAAAATGCTGCTACTCTGGGATTGGATGGGCTGGTTATTGAAGGTTCTGGACGTGGGCAGGTGGCGATTGGCATGGCACAAGCCATTAAAGAATTACTTAAAGAGGGTTTCCCCATTGTACTTACCACGAATGCGGAAGAAGGCCAGGTGCACCCAACCTATGAATATGAAGGCAGTGCCTATGATTTGCTCAGCCATGGAGCTATTTTAGGTCGTGATTATGATTCGAAAAAAGCCCGGATGAAATTGATTGTCTTCTTGGCTTCTAAATCGAACAGAAAGCTGCAGCAATTATTTGATTAAGGTGAAATTGCGTTACAAAAACCATTTTCATTTTCAATTATGAGGGAAAGTGTTACTATATCAGTAATGATGAGAGGGAAGGCAGATGAATGTTGTTGCCCTTCTAACAGCAGGACTCGCTCCTGGCCTTGCGCTGCTTACTTATTTTTATTTAAAAAATGAGTACGGAACTGTTATTATTCGACAAGTGATTCAATTATTTATCATTGGGGCACTGCTCGTATTTCCAGTTATGGTGCTGCAATTTGCCTTAACTTCTGAAGGAGCTGTTACTTCCCCATTAGCGGAAGCTTTTATCAGTGTAGCTTTTTTAGAAGAATTGACACAATGGTTCGTGCTATATGTATTTGCTTTTCGGTACGGTTCCTTATCCTCAAGGTACGATGCAATTGTTTTTGGTGTTTCCTTATCTTTGGGTTTCGCCTCAGCAGAAAACTTACTATACTTGGCGGCAGAAGGCATTGACCTGGCATTTGGACGAGCGCTCCTGCCTGTGAGCAGCCATGCATTATTTGGGGTTTTAATGGGATATTATTTAGGGCGAGCTGCATTTACGACCAACAAAAACGTTTATAAGTGGTTAGCTATCTCATTTGTAGTGCCCTTTCTGTTGCATGGTACGTATGACAGTATACTAATGAGCAACCATGAAGGTTTACTAGCAGTTTTGCTACCTTTTATGATTTTATTATGGTCTTTTGCCTTATACTATGTTAAAAAGGCGAATGAAAGCACGGACAAAAAGGAGTGATAGCATGACGACAGATATTCGCTATCGCGTAGTAATCCGCTGCCCAAAGTGCGGAGAAAAGTACATTTTACGTGGCCGGATGAAAGAAAACGGAGAATATGAAACAGGATTTAAACGATGTGTATGCGGAAATGAAACCGACCTGAAAGTAGAAGCAACACCTGAATAAATAGTTATTCCGTTAAAAAGGTTGCAAATTTCGCGCATTTGCGTTACGTTTTATGAACACAATTTCATATGAGATGTACTTATCCAGAGAGGTGGAGGGATTGGCCCGGCGAAACCTCAGCAACCAGCCCAATTGTGGTCAGGTGCTAAGTCCAGTGAAGGGTAGTGAACCTTTTGCAAGATAAGTCGAAGACGAAATTACAACTATTCCCTTCTTCTTATCACAAGAGGAAGGTTTTTTCTTTACCATTTACATGACGCTAGAGAAGAAACCTGACACATTTGCTATAAAAGATCAATGTTGGCTGTGCTGCCTAGTTCCAAAAGCTGTGACTGTCATGCAAGCAGTAGTCTGAGTTTGCATTCTCTTATAAAAAGTCAGAATTCTGCGGCGGCGCCATGGCTCTCATAGTCAGTCAAAGCTCCCACTTACAAGATGATTGCAAAAGTAAATTGAATTAAAGGCAGGGATAGAAAATGGCTCCAAACATAAAAACAAAACTAGCTCAAATTGGAAATCGCAGTGAAACACGTACTGGTACAGTGAATACTCCAATTTATATGTCTACAGCTTTTCGGCATGAAGGGATCGGGCAATCAACAGGCTATGATTATTCGCGGACAGGAAACCCTACGCGTGAAGTGTTAGAGCAAGCTATTGCCAATTTAGAAGGCGGTGATGAAGGGTTTGCCCTTAGTTCAGGGATGGCAGCTGTACAGACGGTACTAGCGTTATTTAAAGTTGGAGATGAAATTCTTTCTTCAGAAGATTTGTATGGCGGTACGTACCGGCTGTTCGAAGAAGGCTGGCGCAACTGGGGAGTGACGTTTCAATACGGTGACCCTCGCGACCTGAATGCTTTTGCAGCCAAAATTACAGATAAAACTAAAGCATTATTTATTGAAACGCCTACGAATCCATTGATGCAAGAAGCCGATATTACGCAATTAGCAGCTCTAGCTAAAGAGCGAGGCTTATTATTAATTGTGGATAACACATTCTATACCCCTGTGATTCAACAGCCACTTGATTTAGGAGCAGACATTGTGATTCATAGCGGCTCGAAGTATTTGGGGGGGCATAATGATGTAATTGCCGGATTAATAGTTGCAAAGGGAGCGGGTGTGTGCGAACAGCTGCGCGCTTTTCACAACGGCATGGGCGCTATTTTATCTCCGTTGGACTCCTGGTTGTTAATGAGAGGGATGAAAACGCTCGGTCTCCGTATGGACCAACATGAAAAGAATGCAGCCCGGGTGGCTCAGTTTCTTAATGAACATGAAGCCATTACAGAGGTGTTATATCCTGGCAGAGGCGGGATGCTTTCATTCCGTGTAGCAAATGAAGAGTTGGTGGAGCCTTTGCTGCAGGAACTGAAGTTAATCACTTTTGCCGAAAGTTTAGGTGGGGTCGAAAGTTTAATGACCTATCCTGCTACGCAAACCCATGCAGATGTGCCAGAAGACGTGCGTCTGGCCGTGGGAGTTTGCAACCGGCTACTTAGAATGTCCGTTGGGATTGAAGAAAGTGAAGATATCATTTGCGATTTGCAGGAAGCATTACAAGCAGCTGATTCTAGGAGCAGAGCGTAAATAGCGAGGTATATTGAAGGAAGGACGGAGCGATATTGAAGCTAAATGAAGCATTAAAAAAACAGGTTCTTGTCGGTGATGGAGCGATGGGAACGCTTCTCCATGAGAGAGGATATAACGGTTGTTTTGAAGCATTAAATGAAACGGAACCTGAAGCGATCAAGCAGATACACCAAGATTATATTGATGCAGGTTCTGATGTAATCCAATCCAATACGTATGCTGCCAATCGCTTGAAATTGGCTAAGTATGAATTACAACATGAAGTTTGGAATTTAAATGTGTTAGGGGTTGAGCTGGCAAAAGCCCAAGCTGGCAGCCGTAAATACGTACTTGCTACGCTTGGGGGGATTAGAGGGGTCTCAAGCAGTGCAGAATCACTTGAAGAGATTAAAGAAGCGATAGATGAACAAAGTGATGCTCTGTTGCAAGCAGAGCCAGATGGCTTGCTTCTAGAAACCTACTATGACCTGGAAGAAGCGGTGCAGACCGTGCAACAGCTCCGGCAAAAGACAGACATCCCACTTATCGCTCAATTATCGTTAGGGGATATTGGCGTCTTAAAGGGTGGCAAGACGCTTGAAAACGGATTGAAAGCCTTAAAAGAAGCTGGTGCTGACATTGTTGGGGTGAATTGCCGTATGGGTCCTTATCATATGCTGCGTTCTTTTGAAACGTTGCCATTAATGGAAAACGTCCCTTATTCAGCCTTTCCGAATGCCTCTTTGCCTGATTATGAGGATGGCCGGTTTATATATCAATCGAATCCAGATTATTTTTATGAACGCGCTCAAGACTTGTACGAACAAGGAGTAAACCTAATTGGAGGCTGCTGCGGTACACGTCCCGAGCACATTAAGGCGATTGCAGAGGCGGTTCGGCATAAAGTGCCTGTTACCTCTAAGCAAGTCGTGCCTGTTGAAGTTGAATCCTTACTTCCAACCAATACGTTAGAACGTCCTTCGTTGCCGGAACGGGTGAAAGAGGCTCGCACTGTAATTGTGGAATTAGATCCGCCGAAAAAACCAACCTCTGTGCAAAAATTCATTGAAGGTGCCGCCGCTTTGCACGAGGCAGGAGCAGATGCTGTGACGATGGCCGATAATTCTCTTGCCACGCCGCGCATCGACAATCTTGCGATGGGAAGTATGATCCAAGCTCAGACAGACGCGCGTCCGCTTCTTCATATAGCCTGCAGAGACCGTAATACAATCGGATTGCAATCACATTTACTCGGTCTGCATGCGTTGGGCATGCATGATATTTTAGCTGTAACAGGAGACCCTACAAAAGTAGGGGATTTCCCTGGGGCGACCTCTGTTTATGATTACGCCTCCTTTGATCTGATTGCGATGATTAAAGAAATGAATGAGGGCCGATCTTTCTCTGGTAAATCATTAGGAGAAAAAACGAACTTCACAGTCGCTGGCGCTTTTAACCCTAATGTACGCTCTGTCGAACGTGCCGTTGCTCGTCTGGATAAAAAGATAGACGCTGGAGTCGATTATTTTATGTCCCAGCCGATTTACAGTGAAGAAAAGCTAAAAGAAGTCTATGAAGCGACCAAACATTTGCCAGTACCAATTTTCATTGGAATTATGCCACTTGTCACGCCTCGGAATGCGGAGTTTCTCCATAACGAAGTTCCTGGCATAAAACTAACAGATGAAATTAGAGAGCGGATGGCAGCGTGCGGCGAAGACCGGCAGAAAGGCGAAGAGGAAGGGCTGAAACTTGCCAAGCAATTAGTGGACGCTGCGCTTGAATACTTTAACGGCATATATTTGATTACGCCGTTTTTACGATATGAAATGACTGCAGAACTGACTCGCTATATTAAATCAAAACAGGAGACCCCTAAGGCAAGCGGAAAGGAGCAACTGTCACCATGATATCCTCACAATTTAAAGATGAACTGAACAAACGCATTTTAGTCCTGGATGGGGCCATGGGAACGATGCTCCAAAATGCTGATTTAACAGCGGAGGATTTTGGCGGCGAAGCCTATGACGGCTGTAATGAATATTTAAATGTGACAGCGCCGCATGTTGTTAGTAAAATCCATCACGATTACTTAGCGGCAGGAGCAGATATTATTGAAACCAACACATTTGGAGCCACTGATATCGTCCTTGCTGATTATGACCTAGAAGCATACGCTTATGAATTGAATGTAGAAGCCGCTAGACTGGCCAAAAAAGAAGTAGATGCTTTTTCAACTCCAGAAAAGCCTCGGTTCGTGGCCGGCGCTATGGGGCCAACTACAAAATCTTTGTCTGTTACAGGTGGCACTACGTTTGAGGAGTTAACCGACTCTTATAAAGAACAAGCGCTTGGGCTGCTTGATGGCGGATCAGATCTTTTATTGTTAGAGACCAGCCAAGATATGAGAAATGTAAAAGCAGCTTACTTAGGTATTGAAGCTGCTTTTAAAGAAAGAGACAAAGTCTACCCTTTAATGATCTCCGGGACGATAGAGCCGATGGGGACCACCCTTGCCGGCCAGTCCATTGAATCGTTTTACGTTTCGCTCGAGCATATGAACCCAACCGTAGTGGGTTTAAATTGCGCTACTGGGCCTGAATTTATGAGAGATCACCTGCGTTCATTATCAGAACTCTCGACAAGCTACGTTCACTGTTATCCAAATGCAGGTTTGCCAGACGAAGAAGGCCATTATCACGAATCTCCAGAGTCATTAGCTACAAAGCTGGAGACTTTTGCAGAAAAAGGCTGGTTAAATGTGGTGGGAGGGTGTTGTGGTACGACCCCTGAACACGTAGAAGTGATGTGCGACATTTCTAGAAGATTCGAACCGCGAGCCATGCCGGAGGAAAGAGGGCACGCTGTGTCCGGTATCGAGGCGCTTTTGTATGAAGAAGACATGCGGCCGCTCTTTGTAGGGGAGCGGACAAATGTTATCGGCTCGAGGAAATTTAAACGCTTGATTACAGAAGGGAAGTATGAAGAAGCTTCTGAGGTTGCCCGGGCTCAAGTGAAAAAAGGAGCTCACGTTATTGACGTATGCTTGGCGGACCCTGACCGCGAAGAAAAAGAAGACATGGTCAATTTTCTCGAATATGTCATTAATAAAGTGAAAGTACCGTTGATGATCGACTCAACCGATGCTGAAGTCATTCGTAAAGCCCTAACTTACTCGCAAGGAAAAGCCATAATTAATTCGATTAACCTTGAAGACGGAGAAGAACGATTTGAAGATTTAATACCGATTATTCGAAGTTACGGGGCGGCAGTTGTAGTTGGAACAATTGACGAAGAGGGAATGGCAGTGACGGCTGAACGAAAGCTTGAAATTGCCAAACGTTCTTATGACCTTTTGGTAAATAAATATGGGCTAAAAGGCAAAGATATTATTTTTGACCCGCTTGTGTTTCCAGTAGGGACGGGAGATGAAGCCTACATTGGTTCAGCAGAAGCGACAGTTGAAGGCATTCGTTTAATTAAAGAAGCACTGCCTGATTGTCCGACGATTCTGGGTGTCTCAAATGTCTCCTTCGGTTTACCACCAGTGGGCCGCGAAGTCTTAAATGCTGCTTATATGTATCATTGTACAAAGGCAGGGCTTGATTATGCGATTGTAAATACGGAAAAATTGGAGCGCTATGCAAGTATTCCAGAGGAAGAAAAAGAATTGGCCCGCGCGCTCCTGTTTGAAACGTCAGAACAAACACTGGCTGATTTTGCGGCCTTTTACCGTGGGAAGAAGGCGGAGAAAAAGCAAGTAGAATCAAATCTGCCACTTGAAGAACGCCTGGCTGAATATATCATTGAAGGAACAAAAGAAGGGTTGGACAAAGATCTTGAGGAAGCGCTGCAGAAATACCCAGAGCCATTAAACATTATTAATGGACCTTTAATGCAGGGAATGGATAAAGTAGGTAAGCTTTTTAACGACAACGAACTCATTGTGGCAGAAGTGCTGCAAAGTGCAGAGGCGATGAAAGCTGCGGTTGCCCATTTAGAACCGTACATGGAGGCAAAAGAAGACGACAGCGGCAAAGGAAAGATCCTGCTTGCTACCGTCAAAGGAGACGTGCACGACATTGGCAAAAATCTGGTTGATATCATTCTTTCAAATAATGGTTTTAAGATCGTTAACTTAGGCATTAAAGTCACTTCAAATGAGTTAATTGAAGCTATTGCGAAAGAAAAACCAGATGCTGTCGGTCTTTCTGGCCTATTGGTTAAATCTGCGCAGCAAATGGTTCTCACTGCTCAAGATTTAAAAAATCAAAGCATTTCCCTGCCAATCCTTGTTGGAGGAGCGGCCCTTACCAGGCGTTTTACAGACGAGAAAATTTCGTCTGAGTATGACGGATTGGTTATGTATGCTAAAGATGCGATGAATGGACTTGAATTAGCTAATCGTCTTTCTGAGCCAGAAGAAAAACAGAAACTCGAGCTTGAAGTAAAAGGCAAACAACAAGCAAGGCGGGACACGCCAACTAGTGGACGAGCACAAGCTACAGCGGTTGCTGAAGCCCCGTCTCGATCTGATGTAAGACGTGATGTTGAAGTCCGCATTCCGCCGGATTTTAAAAAGCATATTTTGCGCGATTATAAACTTTCTCACATTGAACCGTACGTAAATCTGCAAATGCTCTTAGGAAAGCATTTTGGTCTGCAGGGGAACGTTGCCCGGATGCTCGAAGCAGGTGAAGAAAAGGCTGTTCAGCTGAAAGCTCAGCTTGATGATTTATTTAAACAAATCAAAGAAGAGAAGCTACTAGAAGCGCACGGAATGTATCAGTTTTTCCCTGCTCAATCTGACGGGAATGATATTCTTATCTATGCGGATGAAAAGGGAGAAAAAATTCTTGAGCGCTTTTCTTTTCCGCGCCAGCCAAAAGCTCCCTACTTGTGCCTCGCCGATTTCTTAAAATCAAAAGATGAAGGGGTTATGGATTACGTCGGGTTCTTATCGGTAACCGCCGGGCAAGGTGTACGTGCGCTTGCAGAAAAAGCAAAAGACGAAGGGAATTATGTATTTAGTCATTTTCTCCAAGCTTCAGCGCTTGAAGTGGCTGAAGGGTTTGCGGAACGAGTTCACCAAATGATGCGTGATTCTTGGGGTATTCCTGATTCTCCGGATATGACAATGGCCGAACGGTTTTCGGCAAAATACGAAGGAATCCGGGTTTCTTTTGGGTACCCAGCTTGTCCGGATTTAGAAGACCAGGCCAAGCTGTTCCGCCTCTTACAACCTGAAAGGATTGGCGTACAGCTAACCGAAGAATATATGATGGAACCTGAAGCTTCAGTGTCGGCGATGGTATTTGCACACCCAGAAGCGCGGTATTTTAACGTCGGTTCCTAATACAAGCTATCCAATAAATAACCAATCTGCTCTTTGGTAGGCAGCTCACATGCTGAACCAAAGAGCATTTTTTTCTTTATCGGGTTGAGGGGACTGTTGATTTGGCTTTTTGTAACGAAAAAATGTAAGTGCTTACCTTCTTTTTAATGAAAGATGCATATTTTCCTGCTAAGTAAAAAAACTACAGACAGCGGAATTTCACCGCCAAAAGCGAAGGGAGGTTCATTTATGCCGCAACAAACAAAGAAAAAGCTTCTCATTTGGCTTGGCGTACTGTTTATTGTTTTTCATTCCCATCCAGGAATTGAAAAAGCTGAAGCCTTTTCCGACCAAATTATTCAAAGAGGAGCAACTGGAGATGATGTTGTCGAGTTGCAAGCACGTCTCCAATATAATGGCTTCTTTGATGGAACGATAGATGGTGTTTTTGGATGGAGCACTTATTGGTCGGTTCGAGACTTTCAGGACGAATTTGGACTAGAAATCGATGGTTTAGTTGGTGGCAAAATGAAGGACATGCTAGCACGTTCGACTGAGTACAATGAGGAGTTTGTGAAGCAGGCACTTGAAGAAGGGAAAGACTTTACTCATTATGGAGGCGTACCATTAGAGCAACAAAAGGGCCCAAAAGAAGGGGAGCAGGCACCAGCCGATGAAGCTCCACCAGAACAAGCTCCTGAGGCAGAAGAGGGGGCACCAGCTCCAGAAGAAGGAGAGGAAGCTCCACCAGCTGGAGAAGAACCACCTGCGCCAGAAGGAGAGGAAGAAGCTCCAGAGCCTGAAGCAGAGGAAGACGTACCAGAAGCTGGCGATGAAGAACCTGGAGAACAGGGGAACGAAGCAAATATTCAAAAAGCAACAAACGTCCCTGATGGCTATTCTGAAAATGACATCCAAATTATGTCAAACGCTGTTCATGGTGAAGCTCGGGGCGAACCTTACACAGGAAAAGTAGCTGTGGCTGCTGTTATTATCAACCGGGTGAACAGTGAAACCTTTCCAAATACTGTGAACGGAGTTATATTTGAACCGCTTGCATTTACAGCTGTAGCAGATGGACAAATCTGGATGGAGCCTGATGAAGAGTCCCGAAAAGCTGTACTTGATGCGATAAATGGTCAGGACCCTTCAGGCGGGGCAGAATATTACTTTAACCCAGATACTGCTACTTCAGATTGGATTTGGTCCAGGCCACAACGAAAACGAATCGGAAAGCATGTATTTATGGATTAATGAGGAGGTGAGCTGATGATTCGGTATGTGATTATCGGAGCATTGTCGATTCTTTTAATAGCAACTGGCTGGATTGCCATCCAGGAAAACAATCAAAAAAATGCGTACGCTATGCAGCAAGAAAATAATTATTACAGAGCATTTAACGATTTTGCTTATCATGTTGATCAGTTAGAAGATGAACTGTCTCAAGCATTGGCTATGAACAATCCAGAATCATTATCTGGTTCCTTGTCAGACGTATGGAGGGTGACCGCCCAGGCCAATAGTGAAATGGGGCAATTGCCACTTGGAATGATCCCTGTTGAGGAGACAGAGCAGTTTTTGCACCAAGTCGGAGATTTTAGTTATCAAGCTGCGGTCAAAGATCGAGATGGCGGAGAGCTAGATGAAGATGAGGAAGAAAAGCTTGAACAATATCATAAACAGGCAAAAGAACTTAAACATGAGATAAGAGAACTCCAGGCAAAAGCATTGGATGAAGAAATCAGCTGGCTAGAGTTAGAAGAAGAGCTCGTAGCAGCTAAACAACCAGGTGAAGGGACAATGGTTGATGGAATGACTGAGATTGATGAAAAGGTTAAAGGTTACTCAGAAGCTGATGCCGGACCGGACCATCCATTTGGTGGTGAAGAAGAGACTGACCTGGCTGAAGTTATAGAAGATGAAGAGCCTGTATCAGAAGAAGAAGCGATCGACCGTGCGTTGAACCTTTTAAACCTTCCAGATGAAACTCCAGCAAAAGCCAGTGAACTCGGCGAAGGCTCTGATTACGAAGGGTATCAGATTGAAATTGCCGACCCGCAAGGAGAGCCAAATTACATGGTAGAAATGACAAAACGTGGAGGGCACCCGGTCTGGTTTATGCAGGACCGTCCTATTAATGAACCTGAAATCAGCCTTCATGAAGGTTCGGAGCAGGCGAAACAATTCTTAGAAGATGCTGGAGTCGAAGATATGGACCTGGTGGACAGCAAGCAATATGACACCATCGGCTTATATAAATTCGTGCCAGTAGAAGATGAAGTTAGGCTCTATACTGATGAAATTACAATAGAAACAGCTCTGGATGATGGAGATATAGTAGCAATGCAAGCTCTTGACTATTTAACTAACCACAATAATCGTGATGATTTTGATACTGACCCTGAACTATCTGAAGATGAAGCACGCGAATCAGTGAAAAAGCAGGTGGATATTAAAGAAACGCACCTGGCTCTAACTGAATCAGAAAAAGGGGAAGAAGTGCTATGCTATGAATTTTATGGTGTGCGCGGTGATGACTCTTACCGAATCTACATTAATGCTGAAAGCGGAGAAGAAGAACGAGTAGATAAATTACCGGAAGCTGAACCAGTTTATGATGTAGATTAATCATTTTAATGGGTGAAGAAGCTGTAAAAAGCTTCTTCTTTTTTTATTTTCATGCGATAATAAAAAGAAAAAACACAGTAAGTAAAACCTGTAGGAGAGAAAGGGGGATTAAAATGATCGATATTGGCGAATCAATCTTTTTAGAATTGCCGGCTGATAAGCTACGGACGGAAGAAAATATAGATGCTGAAAGTCAGCAGTACCGCTCTCGTTTAGTAGATCGCGCAAATGAACAACTTATGATTGATTATCCTGTACATGAAAAAACAGGAAAGCAAAGTTTTTTCTTGGATGGTACAGAATTTGTTGCTTGGTTTGTCGGCAAAGATCAAGCGGTGTACTCGTTCAATACAGAAATTATCAGTCGCAAAAAAGGTAAAATTCCGATGCTGGTCCTTAAAGACCCCGGCAAAGAACACTATTTCCGTACGCAGCGGAGGAATTATGTCCGCGTTGATACATCGTTGGATGTTGCTGTACACCCGCTGCAAACTCAATCTTCCCCTTTTGTAACAGAAACGATTGATATAAGTGGCGGCGGAATGCAGATCCGTCTTCCGAAAAAGCATAATATCCCTAAGGAAGGAAGGCTGCAGGCATGGATTGCTTTACACTTACCTTCCGGACACATTCAATATATTCAGACTGAGTGTGAAATCGTCCGGTTATTTCAAAAACCCTCCGATCCAAGAGAGAGACTTTCACTTAAATTTATACAAATTGAGGAAGAAGACCGGCAAAACATTATCCGTTTTTGCTTTGAACAACAATTGCTGTTACGACGCGGCAAAAATAGTTGATCAAAGTTGTGTACAGGCCTGTGGTATGGTAATGTGTGACTGTAAACATAGGCATATAGGCTGTCAAAGGATAGCCAAAATACATATTTGCGTGTTGGAGTAGAGGTGAGCCATGGAGACACTTAGTATAGCGATTGATGGTCCGGCTGGTGCAGGGAAAAGCACAGTAGCAAAAAAAGTGGCCATCCTTGAAAACTTTTTGTATATTGATACAGGGGCCATGTACCGGGCCTTGACATGGAAAGCAATTGATGAAAACGTTGACTTATCAAATGGAAAAGAACTAAAAAAGTGCCTTGAACAGATGGAATTGCAGCTTGTAGAAAAGAATGACCAGCTGCAGGTGCTTGTTGACGGCAAGGATGTTTCAGAATTGATTCGCAGTCAAAACGTCACTGACCATGTCTCTGAGGTTAGTGCTCATAAAGAAGTTCGTGAACCGATGGTTGAAAAGCAAAGAGAGCTAGCCGAAGGGAATCATGCGGTGCTCGATGGCAGAGACATAGGAAGTTATGTTCTCCCAAATGCTTCTGTGAAAATTTTCTTAACAGCTTCGGTTAATGAACGTGCCAATCGCCGCCATGTAGAAAATACTGAATTAGGAAGCCCTTCCGATTTGGAAGAAATTAAAGCATCTATTCGCAAGAGGGATGAAATGGATGCCACTCGGGAACTGGCGCCACTCATTAAAGCTGAAGACGCTATAGAGATCGATACAACGAATTTCACCTCAGATGAAGTCGTCGAACAAGTTCGGTCCCTCATTAGAAAACGGGTGATCGACTCATGAACTTCTATAAAATTGGCCAATTTTTATGCAGAGTGTTTTTTCGAACCGCTTTTAGGGTAAAGGTAGAAGGAGAAGAAAACATTCCTGCCACTGGACCTGTACTTGTTTGTTCCAATCACATTAGTAATATGGACCCTCCTGCGGTAGGAGCATTTATACAACGGGAATTAAGGTTTATGGCAAAAGAAGAACTGTTCCGTTTTAAACCGCTCGGGGTGATTTTAAAATCAGTCGGTGCCTTTTCTATTAAGCGTGGAGGAGGAGACCGGCAGGCTTTAAAAGATGGCATTAAAATGCTGAAGGAAGAGCAAGCTTTAATGATTTTTCCAGAAGGAACTAGAAGCAAGACCGGAGAATTAGGAAAGGGGATGGCAGGAGCAGGCTTCTTTGCACTACGCAGTCACGCTGTGGTGGTTCCCTGTTATGTGCATGGTCCCTACCGGTTATTTCGCACTGTCCGGGTGGAGTTTGGACCTCCTATCCCTGAGAATGAACTTTACGGTGAAAAGCTGTCTTCTCAGGAGCTGACAGATATCATCATGAAGCACATAGCCATGCTTAAAGAAAACAAGACGCAAGTGTAAGCCTGGATGTTAAGAACTGTATAAACTTTTTCTTGCTTCTGGCAAGAAGGTTTGTATAAATTTAAAAGTTTTGTTCCTTTGAGAGCAGGTAAGGAGGCAATGTCAATGGTTGATGAAATGAATGAAGAAATGGCAGACATGCAAGATTTTCAAGTGGGCGATCTCGTTACAGCTACTGTAACGAAAATCGAAGAGAAACAGGCCTATGTAGATGCTGGATATAAGGTGGATGGTGTGATTCCAATCAGTGAATTATCTAGCCTGCATGTGGAAAAAGTAAGTGATGTAATTAATGAAGGTGATGAAGTTGAATTAAAAGTTATAAAAGCAGAAGATGATGAACTTGTTCTTTCACGCCGGGGAGCGCGTGCAGATAAAGCTTGGAATGAGTTAAAAGAAAAATATGAAAACAGTGAAATTATCGAAGCAGAAGTTGCCGAAGTGGTAAAGGGCGGCCTGGTCGTTGATCTAGGCGTAAGAGGCTTTATACCAGCTTCTTTAGTAGAAAGACACTTCGTCGAAGACTTCTCCGATTATCTTGGCCGTACACTAAGGTTAAAAGTGGTAGAACTCGACCCAGCAGAGAACAAGCTTATTCTTTCGCAGCGGGCGGTTCTTGATGAAGAAGCGAATCAAGAAAAAACTAAAGTGTTAGAAGCGCTTGAAGTAGGAGACACCGTTGAAGGAAACGTTCAACGTTTAACGGATTTTGGTGCATTTGTTGATATTGGAGGAGTGGACGGCCTGGTTCACATCTCTCAAATGGCCCACCATCGTGTGGAATCCCCAGGTGAGATCGTTAATGAAGGGGACACTGTGAATGTGAAGATATTGGCAGTTGACCCAGATAATGAACGAATTTCTTTATCAATTAAAGATACTCTTCCGGGGCCTTGGACCACGATTGAAGGCCAAATCGAGCCTGGCGATGTTTTGGATGGACAAGTTAAACGCTTAGTTTCCTTCGGTGCATTTGTTGAAGTTGCTCCTGGGGTGGAAGGTCTTGTCCATATTTCACAAATAGCCAACCGTCACATCGGCACGCCAGATGAAGTATTGGAAGAAAACCAGCAGGTTAAAGTAAAAGTGCTGGACATCAACCCTTCCGAACAGCGAATTTCATTAAGCATTCGTGAACTTGAAGATGAAACGAAACCGGATGCCAAAGTACAAAAAGAATACGAGGCACCTGAAGAAGATCATGGCAGTTTCTCAGTTGGAGACATGATTGGTGATCAGTTGAAAAAATATCGAGACTAAGGCGGTAGAGAGCATGAGTCGGGCTGAACGCAAACGAGCACACATTGAACATGCATTGGAAACAGGATTTGTTGGAGGCAATGGATTGGACGATGTTCAGTTTGTGCATAATAGTCTGCCTGAAACGTCTCTTTCTCAAACGAAACTTGATACAACGATCGGCGAACTTCCTTTAAGTTCGCCGATCGTTATTAATGCAATGACAGGTGGAGGCGGACAGGAGACAAAAGAAATAAACGGGGCACTGGCAAGAGCTTGTGCTAAAACAAATACAGCGCTGGCAGTTGGTTCGCAGATGGCAGCGCTAAAAGATCCAAATGAAAAGACCACTTACGAAACTGTACGAAGCAACCATCCAAATGGCACTATTTTTGCAAACTTGGGCAATGAAGCTGACGTGGAACAAGCTAAACAAGCTGTAGAAATGATTGAAGCCGACGCCTTACAAATTCATCTTAACCCCATCCAGGAACTAGTTATGCCAGAAGGGGACCGTGATTTTACGGGTACGCTTACAAGGCTGGAACAAATAGTGACGAAAATTGAAGTTCCACTAATCGTAAAAGAGGTTGGTTTTGGCCTCTCATATGAAACAGTACGGCAGTTACACACTATTGGTGTTCAAACTGTGGATACAGGTGGACGGGGAGGAACAAACTTTTCTAAAATCGAAAACAAACGCCGGGATAATCCCTTAGCTTTTTTTGATAGATGGGGGCTCAGTACTGCTGTTTCACTATGTGAAGCGCTCGAAGCCATGCCAAAAGGGGATGTCATTGCTTCTGGAGGAATACGAGGTCCAGAAGATATAGCCAAAGCCTTAGCGCTTGGAGCTAGTGCGTGCGGATTAGCGGGGCAGATGTTGCTCGTATTAAAGGAAGAAGGGGAAGACGGTGTCGTAGCTTGGATTGAAGAGACGATTAATATTTTGAGGGTTATTATGACCGCTCTAGGGGTAAGTACAATTCAAGAATTACAGCAGGTACCTCTTGTTATACAGGGAAATACGAAGGAGTGGTTGCTGGACCGGGAATTTTGGTCTAACAGCTATCAACGCCGCACCCGACTATCCATCTAGTCGGGTTGTTTTTTATCTCCTTTGGCTATAATGGGTATTACAGGAAATTGAGCCAGAGGAGGAGTAACGGTGCTGGAAGTCTATGGAGGCTTGTGGTTTTTTTGGTTAGTGATCACTTTTTTTTGGAGAAAAACAAAGTTACGGGTACAGGCAGCCGCTATCGTACTTATCTTAATCTCTTTAACGGACATTTTTATTACGTTTGGGGTATATTCAATTAACATGTTTTGGCTGGCAGTGGTGGCATTGAGTGCTTGCTGGCTATCAAACCATACATGGAAGAAGCGCTTGTACATCATTGTATATACGTTGACAGCTGCGATGTTATATACGAGCTTGCACCTCATGAAATGGTATCAGCCGGTTGTTTTTTTTATTGATAAAACGTGGATTATTGCACTTGCCGTTACGCTGTTGATTAGCTATGGTTTTTCCAGTTGGGAAAATAAAGTACTGGTGGCGGGACTGGGGTTATCATGGGGAGAGTGGTTGACCCAGCTTACTCTGTTTAGATTTCAGCAGGAGTTTTTAGCAGGGAGTGAGAGTTATAAGACTATTCTTATGTTATCGTTATTTGTGTTGGCGGCTGCTTGGCTCCTCTATAAGCTTATTCGTATGCTTTATCGGAAGGTTTCAATCTCTTCTGCACATCCCCCGTTAGCAGAAAAAAAGTTCCCTTTTTAGTAACTTTTTAAAAGTAAGGGTTTCGTTAGACAAGAAAGCAAGATATAGTAACTACAGACTTGTTCGATTTAGGAAAGAAAGGTTGCGAATAAAGATGACAAAGCCAACAGTTGCAATCGTTGGAAGACCTAATGTAGGAAAATCGACGGTTTTTAACCGAATTATAGGCGAACGAATGGCTATAGTAGAAGACGTGCCTGGGGTTACCCGGGACCGCATATATGGCACGACAGAATGGCTGAACCGGGAATTTCATTTAATTGATACCGGGGGGATAGACCTCGGCGACCAACCATTACTTGAAGAAATGAGGCAACAAGCTGAGCTGGCGATTGATGAAGCAGAAGCTATACTTTTCATTGTCAATGGCAGAGAAGGACTCACAGGAGCGGATGAAGAAGTAGCTCGCATTTTATTTCGGTCAAAGAAACCAGTGGTCATTGGAGTTAACAAATTAGATAACCCTGATATGGCGAGCATGATGTATGAATTTTATTCTTTAGGTATTGGCGATCCAGTGGCCATCTCGGGTTCACATGGAATTGGTTTTGGTGATTTGCTGGATGAAATGGTGAAGCATCTTCCTGACGAAAAAGAAGATGATTATGAACCAGAAACGATCCGTCTTTCTGCTATTGGCAGGCCTAACGTAGGAAAATCTTCGCTCGTTAATGCGATTCTAGGGGAAGAACGAGTGATTGTAAGTGATATCCCCGGTACGACCAGAGATGCAGTAGATACACCTTTCAGCCGCGAGGATCAGAATTATGTGTTAATTGATACGGCTGGTATGCGAAAAAGAGGGAAAGTATACGAGAACACAGAAAAGTACAGTGTGATGCGCGCGATGAAAGCAATGGAACGTTCAGACATTGTGTTAGTTGTCATTGACGGCGAGCAAGGGATCATCGAGCAGGATAAAAAAGTAGCAGGCTACGCTCATGATGCTGGCAGAGGGATAGTCATTGTAGTAAACAAGTGGGATGCTGTAGAAAAAGATGACCGAACGATGAAAGAATTCACCGACAAGATTCGCCAAGAGTTTCAATTTTTATCGTATGCCCCCATTATTTTTCTATCTGCTAAAACAGGCAGCCGTGTGCGCCATTTACTGCCAAAAGTCCAGCAAGTGGCAGAAAATCATGAAATGCGTGTTCCTACCCATGTCTTAAATGAAGTCATTAGTGATGCGGTAGCCATGAACCCTGCTCCTTCTGATAAAGGCAGAAAACTACGAGTTAATTATATTACACAAGTCGCAAGTGCGCCGCCTACATTTACAGTATTCATGAATGACCCGGAATTGTTTCATTTTTCCTATGAACGCTTTTTGGAAAATAGACTTCGCGAAGCTTTTTCATTTGAAGGCACACCACTCCGGCTCTTGGCTAGAAAGAAAAGAGATTAATGTGCCGGGATCTCAGATGAACCGTAGCAAAAGGTAGCATTTCTTAAGGGGAAGGAAATGCCTGTGCCGTCTTACTTGTGACGAATGGTATGATTATGTTTAAAAAAGGGGGAAGGGGACGACTTGGATGTCTTACTGTCTATACTGACCGCTTATTTACTGGGGTCGGTTAGTTTTAGTTATGTGATAGCGAAAAAAGTAAAAAAGATTGATATACGCCAGCATGGGAGTGGGAATGCCGGAGCGACCAACACCCTGAGAGTATTAGGGAAAGGGCCGGCCATTCTTGTTTTGGCTCTCGATATATTGAAAGGCATTTTTGCGGTATTCATAGCTCATTTTTTAGAAACAATTGATGTGCTGCCTACCCTTTTTCCGGCCATTGCTACTGACGGGCTGGCTCCAGCTCTTGCAGGATTGGCGGCCATCTTAGGGCATAACTGGCCGATTTATTATGGGTTTAAAGGTGGGAAGGGGGTAGCAACAACGGTCGGAGTGATAGCAAGTTTAATCTTTTTTCCGGCGATTTATATAGGAATTATAGCTATTTTACTTATCATAGCTACCCGCTATGTTTCCCTTGGTTCTCTTGTGTTTGCCGTCTTTACTCCACCGCTTGTCTGGTTTACTTTAGACCATTATAATCATCCAGAACCCTACTTTTATCTTGCATTAGCTGTGGGGATCCTTTCTGTTTACCAGCATCGGACCAATATTTCACGGCTTTGGCAAGGAACGGAAAGCAAAATTGGAGAGAAAAAAACATAAAGGAGGGTTAACAACATGTCTACAAAAGTTGCAGTCATAGGTGCAGGGAGTTGGGGGACAGCTCTTGCACTAGTGTTAGCTGATAATAATTATGATGTTCGCCTGTGGTCAAGGCGAACAGAACACGCAGAAGCGATGCAGAACGACAGAGAGAACAAAGCGTATTTAGCAGGTTGTTCCTTTTCTGATAATATTGTTTCTACAGCTGACATGAGTGTGGCGTTAGCGGGCGTCGATGTTGTAGTCATTGTTGTACCAACAAAAGGTATCCGGGAAACTGTGCGGCAAATCGATGCTGCCTTAACGACTAAGCCTTTGTTTATCCATGCTACCAAAGGGATTGAACCAGCATCTTATAAGCGAATTTCAGAAATGATTCAAGAAGAAGCCTCTTCCGCTAACTATCTTGATATTTGTGTGTTATCTGGACCGAGTCATGCTGAAGAAGTAGGTATGCGCCAGCCAACAACGGTTACGGTCGCTGCAAATCATGCTCAATATGCGGGCATGGCCCAGAATCTATTTATGAACCAGAACTTTAGAGTCTACACGAACCCTGATTTAATTGGGGTTGAACTTGGCGGTGCTTTAAAAAATATTATTGCCCTTGGTGTAGGTGTAACAGACGGGCTCGGTTTTGGCGATAATGCAAAAGCAGCTCTTATGACAAGAGGACTAGCTGAGATTGCCAGACTTGGCGAAAAGTTAGGAGCGCAGCCGAAAACATTTTCTGGGCTGGCTGGGCTTGGTGATTTAATTGTTACGTGTACAAGTACACATAGCCGCAATTTTCGTTGTGGGCGTATGTTAGGTAATGGAGCCAGCCTTGATAAAGTATTAGATGAAATGGGGATGGTAGTGGAAGGGGTTCGCACAACCGAAGCGGTAACAGGCATAGCCCGTGACCATGAAGTAGACATGCCAATAACGAATATGCTTGCGGACGTTTTATTTTCTGATACTTCAGCAGAAGAAGCAGTCGAAAAATTAATGGGGCGCGTGCGGAAAAATGAAGTGGAAGACCCTTCTCCTTTTTCATTTGGCCAAGTTGTGGACCAAGATTCTATCGATTCGTAAACTGGCGCATTGTTCATTCACTCTTTCCTAGACTGTGCATATACTACGATTGACTCTAGGGAAAAGGGAGGAATGGCTGTGGACCACCGCCAGGACGGTTCTTTTTTTGACCAGGTGCAGAAACAGACAAATGTAGGTCAACAAGATTTAATGCAACTTGCGCAATTGGTTGAACAAGCAGACTTAAAGGATGAAACCTCCGTTCGCCAGTTAATTCGACAGGTTGCTCAGACAGCAAATGTGCAGGTATCTCGAGAAAAGGAAGAGCAATTGGTCAAAGCAATTGTAAACGATGAGGTACCGATGGACTTTGCCACCTTAGGGCAATTATTTGGCAACCAAGGTTAATAGCTATAAACTGAAAGCGAATTTCCAAAGAAGGCCGGAAAGCCAATTTAGCTTTTCGGTTTTTTCCTTGTTTATGACACGTCCCTCATCAGGACAAGTCATTTCTATTTTTACAAGTCTTCGTTTGTTCACTGCTCCGCCCTGTTTTCTGATTCTTAGGATGTGCTATAATAGTTCGCGAAGAATAGGAGGGATTTTTGTTGGGTTTAGATCCTCTTCAAAGTATGTGGGTATCATTTATTGGATTAGGTTTAATGTTCGTTTCGGTTGTTCTAGCCATTATTAGTAGGGAAAAGCTAAACGGCATTTTCCGTTTTATAGGACTGGCTTTTTCTTTTATTTGCCTCTCGGTTGCTGGGATCATTGTCCTGTTAATTGTGCTGCAAGGTCCGACCGCTGAAGCATTTACCGGCTGAGTTGAATAACAGAAAAGTAATGATATGAATAGCCAAAGCGGCTATAATGAACGGAGTGTGAAATTATGGGGAAAAGAATACTTTTCTTACTCTTTCTCCCTCTTCTGTTAACAGGCTGCCTATATCCAGGGAGCGGTGCAGAGAATCAAGAAACGTATGATGATCAGCTGGCAGCTGTACAAGCTGGGGTAGATCAGTTCCAAGAAGACCAAGACATTCTGCCGCTCGCTAACCGGGATGCAGATACACCGAAATATGAACGGTACGTTATAGATTTTAGCAGACTGGTTCCCCGCTATATGCAGGAACCACCTCCAAATTCATTTGAAAATGGTGGCAGTTATCAATATGTACTGGTAGATGTAGAAGAAAATCCGGAAGTCAAGGTCCTCGATTTAACTATAATGCCTGAACTCCAACGGTTTGAGCAGGCAGTGAATAGTTATATTGCTTCTAATGGATTTGCTCCAGTAGAGGAACCGAAAGGCCATGGCATTTTCACAGTCGATGAAGAGCGTTTGGATTATGATGGGGATATGACGGTTGAAAGCCCCTACTTTCAAACCGAGCTGCCTTTACTTATTAATGAGCAAGGTCAAGTAGTCGTCGATTATAGCCTGGATATTAAACAAGTTATGAACGATATGGATGAAGAGCCAGACAGAGACCAAGATTTACGGGAACTGTTAATTGATGAATACCCGATTGTTCCGGCCTTTTCTGTTCCGTACAAACTAGATGAAGAAGGTGAGCCTGTCATCGACGAGCCTGAAGAGATTGGGGAAATTTCATAACAAATCTAATATATATGCGGTTTATTTAATGAAAACGGCCTACATTTTAGGTCGTTTTTTTATCTGGACCAGAATTCCATATAAATGAGGGGGATAAAGAGAGAGCAAGTTATTTAGTTATGTTCGCACATGTTTTTTGGTTGTTTAGAAGCTCCATCTATTCCCAGTCCGCGTCCGCCAGAGCAAATGCAAACAATGCCCCTTCCTTTTAAAAGAGCACTCTTCTTGGAGAAAGGCTAGGTTCCTCCACTCCAGCGTGAAAAAGGGCAGCTGAAGCTCTCGCACGGTAGGTTTTCCCCGAGTAGGGTAAGAAGCATTATTCGGACGTCTGCCTGTCGCAAACTGAAAGAGCCGCCCCAATATTTAAAAAAGCTGAATCCCTCCTCTACCAAAGATTTCTTACGATTCTGTTGTTCTCATTTTTTATTTCTAGTCATAATGTATGGACAACGTCATAGGTTTTAATGTGCGGCATGTTTGTGGAATCAGGTGATCAAGAGGAGGGGACGTCTTGGAAAAGGTTGATGTCTTTAAAGATATTGCAGAGCGTACGGATGGAGATATCTATCTAGGTGTCGTAGGCGCTGTGCGAACAGGTAAGTCGACGTTTATTAAAAAATTTATGGAACTGGTAGTTTTACCGCAAATGGAAAGTGAAGCAGAACGGATGCGCACACAGGATGAATTACCACAAAGTGCAGCTGGAAAAACGATTATGACGACAGAGCCCAAGTTTGTCCCAAACCAAGCCGTAGGGTTAGAAGTTGAAGAAGGCCTTGATGTTAATGTCAGGCTTGTTGATTGTGTCGGTTATGCAGTCCCAGGGGCCAAAGGGTATGAAGATGAGAATGGACCGCGCATGATTCATACACCGTGGTATGAAGAGGCTATTCCCTTTCAGGAAGCGGCAGAAATCGGAACTCGAAAAGTAATACAAGAACATTCAACGTTAGGTGTTGCTGTTACTTCTGATGGGACGATTGGCGACATTCCCCGCGAGGATTATACAGAGGCGGAAGAACGTGTTGTTGAAGAGTTAAAAGAAGTAGGGAAACCCTTCATTTTAATTGTAAATACGGTACGTCCTCATGACCCTGGAACAGAGTCGTTGAGAGAAGAGCTTGCTGACAAATATGATATTCCAGTCCTTGCCATGAGTATTGAAAGTATGACCGAGCACGATATACATGCTGTACTGCGTGAAGTGCTGTATGAATTCCCTGTTCATGAAGTAAACGTGAACCTGCCCAGCTGGGTAATGGTGCTTCGGGAAGAACATTGGCTGCGTCAAGAATATGAAGAATCGGTGCGCTCCACTGTAAAAGATATTAAACGACTGCGTGATGTGAACCGAGTGGTGCACCAATTCGCAAGCGGCTATGAATGTATAGAAGGAGCACAATTAGCAGGAATTGAAATGGGGCAAGGAATTGCTGATATCGATTTATACGCGCCGGATGATTTGTATGACCGCATCTTAAAAGAAGTCGTCGGCGTCGATATTCGCGGTAAGGACCATCTCCTGCAATTGATGCAAGAGTTTGCCCATGCGAAAGATGAATATGACCAAGTGGCCGATGCTTTGAAGATGGTCAAGCAAACTGGCTATGGTATAGCAGCTCCAACGATTACAGATATGAGTCTCGATGAGCCGGAAATTATTAAACAAGGCTCAAGGTTTGGTGTGCGCTTAAAAGCTGTAGCCCCTTCCATTCACATGATTAAAGTGGATGTAGAATCAGAATTTGCTCCGATTATTGGTACTGAAAAACAGAGTGAAGAGCTTGTCCGTTATTTGATGCAGGACTTTGAAGAGAATCCGTTGTCAATTTGGGAATCGGACATTTTTGGCCGTTCGTTAAATTCTATTGTGCGCGAAGGTATACAGGCTAAGTTATCGCTTATGCCGGAAAATGCCCGTTACAAGCTTAAAGAAACACTAGAGCGGATGATAAACGAAGGGTCGGGCGGTCTTATTGCCATTATTTTATAACCTCCTCCGCGGGGGTTTTATTTTTTGGCTTGATGGTATGATTAATCTGGTAGCAGAAGATTAATAAAAGGAAAAACTTAGGGGCCATAAATGGGTGGCTGCTAAGTTTTTTTTATTTCTTCCTCCTTTCTTTTGCTTTATACAAAGTGGCTGTGCTAAAATTTTGTCGACTGATTTATCGTGGAAACGGAGGATGAAGCCATTGAGTAGCTTTGATCATAAAAAAATTGAAGAAGCAGTTCGGTTAATTTTAGAAGGGGTAGGGGAAGACCCGGACCGCGAAGGCCTGCTCGATACCCCTAAACGTGTCGCCAAAATGTACGAAGAAGTTTTTTCAGGATTGAATGAAGACCCTGAGGAGCATTTAAATACTGTGTTTGGCGAAGACCATGAAGAATTGGTGCTGGTTAAAGATATCCCCTTTTATTCTATGTGTGAGCATCATCTGGTACCGTTCTTTGGGAAAGCCCATGTCGGTTACATCCCAAAAGGTGGTCATGTAACAGGTCTTAGCAAGCTTGCCCGCACGGTAGAAACGGTTACCCGCCGCCCGCAGCTGCAGGAAAGAATTACTTCTACGATCGCGAACACGCTTGTTGATATTTTACACCCTCACGGGGTGATGATTGTAGTAGAAGCTGAGCATATGTGCATGACTATGAGAGGGATAAAGAAACCTGGAGCTATGACAGTGACGTCAGCCGTAAGAGGCACTTTTGAAAGTGACGCTGCGGCTCGCTCAGAAGTTTTATCCTTGATTGAGAAACAGTAAAGAGAGTAGCAGAGGAGAGGAGACTTAGCATGAGTGCAGACCAAGACTTTTTTGTAATCAAAGCAAAAGAAGACGGTGTTAATGTGATTGGGTTAACAAGGGGAACAGACACGCGTTTTCATCATTCAGAGAAGCTAGATAAAGGTGAAGTCATGATTGCCCAGTTCACAGAACATACCTCAGCGGTGAAAGTACGAGGAAATGCAGTTATTCAGACCAGTCATGGGGAAGTAAACACAGAAGATTAACGTGTCCAGCAAGAATGCAATCCGAGGGGAAAATGTACCCGCCAAAAGCGAACCGTATGAGCCATCAGCAGAAGGGAACCAGGTGCATGCAGCTAAGCGCTTGAGAAATGGTGGTAAGGCTCAAAGAGGAGCTTCCCATTTATGGGCGAGCTCCTTTCATCTGTGAAACAAACTCAAAAATGTTCGAAAGTCTACATATTTCGGCCTGTATCTATCCTGTGATATAATATGTAATGATCTTACGTGTAATGAGAAAGTGAAGACTTATGCCATTTGTTTGGAGGCAAGTGAAGATGTCAAATGAAGAAAGTGTTTTCGAGCACTTGTCAGAGATAGAAGACCAGTTTCGATCGTTGTGCCATCATCCATATGTAGCAAGGCATATTGAAGAACCTGAAGCAGATCGCGACCACATTATTTTTTTAGCAGATATCATTCAAACGCCGAGCATGGATTATAAGGAGAAAGAAGAACGTATTTTGTCGGCCTTGCTCGTTCAAGCTGCCTTGGATAGTCATGAACAAGTCGAATTAACTGCTGCTACTACTGATCAAATGAGAAAGAACCGACAGCTTACAGTTTTGGCAGGCGATTATTTTAGCAGCTTGTATTTTCACTTTTTAGCTAAATTAAAAGACACAAGAGTCGTGCGGGTTTTTAGTCATTCCATTCAGCGTATTAACGAACAAAAAATGCGCCTCCATCAAAAGGAAGATGTAACATTGAACGGGCTAGTAAACTGTATAAAAGAAACAGAAGCAGGTCTGCTCGTTAACCTGTCGCATTATTACGATCGTGAATCGATTGGTTGTTTGGCTTCTTTATATTTTGGCTTAAAGAAAGTAAAAGAAACGAAGAAAATGAAAAGAACCGGCGAAAGCTCTCCCCTTCTTGAGGCAGTGACCTCCAGGGATGAAGCAGCTAAGGAAAGCCCTACCTTACTGCAACTTGAGGAACGTTTTGAAAAGGATTTAGAAGAAATGGTAATAAAGCATCAGTTCTTGCTCTCTCCCATTTTAAAGCAACGAATTGAGAATATATTAAACGGAGAAAGCCCGCTGATTGAGAAAGGGTGAGAGGGACATGCTTACCAAAAAAGAAGAGCGCGTACACCGTGTGTTTGAATCGATTTCAACAAGATATGATTCCATGAACAGCATCATCAGCTTTAACCGTCATAAAGCGTGGCGAAAGCATACGACAAAGCACATGAATTTTAAACAAGGCCAAGCTGCACTTGATGTGTGTTGTGGGACTGGTGATTGGACATTAGCCCTGGCAAATATGGCTGGACCAACCGGGCGTGTCACAGGGCTCGATTTCTCCGAAAATATGCTTGAGGTTGGACGCGAAAAAATCAAGGCGGCAGAAATGGAGAACGTTGAAATGATCGCTGGGAATGCCATGGAACTTCCATTTGAGAATGATTCTTTTGAGGCTGTTACGATCGGCTTCGGTCTTCGGAATGTGCCGGATCGCAAGCAAGTATTAAAAGAGATGTACCGCGTCTTGAAGCCCGGGGGCGAACTAGTGTGTCTGGAAACCTCACACCCAGAAGGAAGGCTTTTTAAGCCTCTCTATTATTTTTATTTCAAGCGTATTATGCCGATTTTTGGGAAAATATTTGCTAAAAGTTATGAAGAATACAGCTGGTTGCAAGAGTCAACAATGACCTTTCCAACGAAAGCTGAGCTGGCAGCAGAATTAAAGAGTGCTGGTTATGAAGAAATAAGATGGTTTTCTTATTCGCAAGGGGTGGCAGCCACACATATAGGATATAAGCCAATCGAAGAATAGGTGTTACAACTGGGAGTTGAACGAACGGTGTTAAACAAACTAAAAATCATTTTAGAAATGATTAAATTTGAACATACAGTATTTGCTTTGCCTTTTGCATACTTAGGGGCACTTTTAGGAAGTTTGACGGTGAATGGCACTTGGCCGCCGCTTATGGACTGGGTATGGATCACCCTTGCTATGGTCGGGGCGAGAAGTGCAGCGATGAGTTTGAACCGAGTCATTGATGCTCGAATTGATAAAGTTAACCCACGGACTGCAGAAAGAGCGATTCCAGCTGGTTTGATTTCAAAAGTTGAAACGACTGCTTTTATAATCGGTTCATTTTTGCTGCTGTTTATTTCTGCATTTCAGCTTAACAGCCTGGCAGTTAGTTTGCTGCCTTTAGCCGTGTTCTTTTTAGTTATTTATTCATATACGAAACGATTCACCTGGGCTTGTCATCTTGTCTTAGGCATAACAATAGCAATCGCACCGCTTGGAGGTTGGGTAGGTACTACCGGCGGTTTACATCTAGAAGCATTTTTACTTTTTATCGGGGTGGCTTTTTGGACAGCCGGTTTTGATGTGATTTATGCTACGCAGGATGCTGAACATGACCGTGCAGTTGGTTTATATTCGATTCCTAGCAGGTTTGGAATACCAAATGCATTGTGGATTGCTAAAGCTTTTCATATCATAACATTTGTGGCACTAGTGTCTTTAGCCCTTCTTTCTCCATTGGGGTGGTTATTTTTGGCAGGTGTGGTAATTGCAGGAGCAATTATGGTTTATGAACACTCGTTGGTAGCTCCAGATGATCTTTCAAAAGTGAATGTCGCGTTTTTTACAATGAACGGCATCATGAGTGTAAGTATGTTCTTGTTTACGATTGGAGACGTGCTTGTATGACGGAGGAAACAAAGATTTACTCGGTAGGAATTACAGGGGCAAGCGGTGCGATTTATGGCGTGCGTTTGACAGAAGAACTGCTTGAGCTTGGTTATACAGTACATCTTTTAATCACGGGTGCCGGCTGGCAAGTGTTTAGGGAAGAGTTAAACATGGATATTAATCAGCCCGAGCTGTGTATTAGCACGTTATTTCCAGAGCGCAATGGAACGTTGTACGTGCATGGTTTACAAGAGTTCACAGCTCCCGTCGCGAGCGGTTCTTATCGAAATGATGGCATGGTTGTTATTCCATGTTCCATGGGAACGTTATCAAAAATCGCCCACAGCCATTCCGGCAGTCTAGTCGAACGAACAGCTGATGTGATGTTAAAAGAAAAACGCCCACTCATTCTTGTGCCGCGCGAGACACCGCTGCATCGTATCCATTTAGAGAATATGCTTCGGGTCAGTGATGCAGGTGGTTCGATTGTTCCAGCCATGCCGGGTTATTATCATCACCCACAGACAATGGATGATCTTGTTAACTTTGTAGTAGGGAAAGTACTTGATCATATGAACGTGCCACACCAGCTCTTTACCCGATGGGGGGATCAATCGTGAGTATTGTAATCGGTGAAATTTCTTACACAAACACGCTGCCTTTTTTCCATTATCTTGACCGTGATCGTCTGGAAAGGATCGGCTGCTCTTTTGTACCGAGCATTCCCTCCATGTTAAATGAAAGTATGAGAAAAGGGACGATTGACGCTGGAGCGATTTCTTCTTTTGCATATGCCCGCTCACCTGAGAAGTTTTGGTTAATGCCGGATGTTTCTGTTTCATCGCATGGCCAAGTGTCTTCGATCCTGTTTTTTTCTCATGTTCGAGTTGAAGAGCTGGAAGGAAAGAACGTTGCGCTTACTACGAGTTCAGCAACATCCGTTCATTTGCTTCGTATTTTACTTAGTCAGCGCTTTGGCTTAAAAGATATTACGTATACTCCGGTCTTTCCTGACTTTGAAAACATGAAAGCAAACTTTGATGCGTTTCTTTTAATCGGTGACGATGCTATTCATTCTGCTTGGGAAGGGGACACCGGCTCCTTGTATATTTATGATTTAGGCAGCTGGTGGTACGAATGGAGTAAAAAGGCAATGACCTACGCGGTATTTGCTATTCGCTCCGAAGCTGTAAAACAAAGCCCTGAAGCAGTTGAAGCATTTTATGAAGAGGTGCTGACAAGCTATCAAAAAGCAAGCAGTGACAGCTTTCGCGCACTTAGCCAGGATGTTAGCAGAGCTCATGGGGGTACTGAAGAATTTTGGAAGAAGTATTTTAATCAATTGACGTTTGCATTTGGCCCAGAAGAACGGATCGGGCTGCTTAAATATTATCAAGCTGCTTTCGAAGAAGCTTACATTCCGAAGGCTGTACAGGAACTTGCCATTATTGATTTTGATGGTCAACATTCGTTAAGTTAAGGGTGGTCAGCATGAAGTTAGCCGATTTATACCTCTATTTACAATCAGATATCCAAAAAATAGAAAAAGAACTTGAGCGCTCGGTGCAGGCTGATCATCCTGTTCTACGTGATGCTTCTGTGAACTTGCTTAAAGCAGGCGGCAAACGGATTAGACCTGTTTTTGTTCTGCTTGCTGCTCAGTTTGGGGACTATGATATACATCGTATTAAGCATATCGCTGTGCCGCTTGAATTAATTCATATGGCGTCGCTAGTACATGACGATGTGATTGATGATTCCAAGTTAAGACGTGGCCGCGAGACGATTAAATCAAAATATGATAATCGGGTAGCAATGTATACAGGTGATTACATTTTTGCTAAAGCAGTCGAGCAAACTGCTTATTTTGATGATCCAGATATTCATTTTGTCATCTCGCACGCGATTATGGAAATGTGCATTGGCGAAATTGAACAAATCCGCGATCAATATAGCTGGAACCAAAATTTGCGTATGTATTTACGAAGAATCAAACGCAAAACAGCTCTTTTGATAGCTGTGAGCTGCCAACTTGGTGCAATGGCTGCAGGAGCTTCAAAACACGAACAACGTTTGCTTTATGATTTTGGGTATAACGTGGGCATGGCTTTTCAAATTACTGATGATATTTTAGATTTTATCGGTACAGAAGAGGAATTGGGTAAACCGGCTGGTGGAGATCTGCTGCAAGGGAATGTTACTATTCCTGCGTTATATGCAATGCATGAAAAGCCAGACATCTTTACTCAAATTCATGAAACATTTGCAGACGACGTACCTGATCACGACCAATTAGGACAGTTACTTGCAGCTGTCAATGAAAGTGGGGGCATTCCATTTGCAAAAAGTCTGAGTGATCGGTACTTAAATCGAGCTTACCATGCACTCGAAAAGCTTCCTGAAAGTGAAGCACGCATGTCTCTTACTAATATTGCCCGCTACATTGGAAAACGTAATCATTAAAAGAGAAGAAGTGGCTGTTAGGCGCTTTTCTCTTTCCACTTTTACGTAAGCGGTTGCAATCATCTGAAAAGCGGGATTTCTATTAACATTGTAACTTTTGATAAGATTTGGTATAATCATAAAGGTTTGCACAATACATAGAAAGAAGGTTATTTGGATGGAACAAACATTTGTGATGGTGAAACCAGATGGTGTACAACGCAATTTAGTAGGCGAAATTGTTTCCCGCTTTGAAAAGAAAGGATTCACCCTAAAGGGAGCTAAATTAATGCAGATCCCGCAAAGCTTGGCAGAAGAGCATTATGGCGAACATAAAGACAAGCCTTTCTTCGGTGAATTGGTTGGTTTTATAACTTCTGGTCCAGTTTTTGCTATGGTGTGGGAAGGTGAGGACGTCATCACAACGGCCCGGACAATGATGGGGAAAACAAACCCGGTAGAAGCTGCACCTGGCACTATCCGTGGAGACTACGGTGTTCAGGTAGCTAAAAATGTTATTCACGGCTCTGATTCTAGCGACAGTGCAAAACGTGAAATTGAACTCTTTTTTAATACAGATGATTTGCTTGATTACAACAAGGATGTCAGTCAGTGGGTATAATTCTAAAAGCGCTTTCGTTTACATAAAAACGAAAGCGCTTTTTTAATCGGAAAGTTAGGAAATTTTGACTCTCGGTGCTAGTTTTTATGAAATAAATATGGTAAAAAGAAAGCAGGAGCTAGTAGTAGGCATTATAACTTAGATGAGATGATTAGGGAGCACTGATAATGACTGTATCACCTGAGGAATCACTAGATTATGAACGATTTGTAACCAATGTTTATCAAAAAACGGGGATTGATTTAGGGTTGTATAAAGAAGCGCAAATGAAACGGCGTTTAAAATCTTTCTATGAAAAAAAGAACTATACTAGTTTCTCGCATTTTTTTCAGGAAGGTTTAACACAGGAGCCTGAGCTGTTAAATGAGTTTTTAGAGCGAATGACCATTAATGTTTCTGAATTTTTTCGTAACCCAAAGCGCTGGGAAGCATTAGAAAAAAGGATCCTTCCTACGATCCTCAAAGACCAGGCGAAAGTTAAAGTATTTTCAGCTGCTTGTTCAACTGGTGAAGAGCCATATACTCTCGTTATGTTGTTGAACCGGTTTTTTTCGCTAGCAAACATTGAAGTGGTTGCGACAGATATTGATAAAGCGATACTCGAACGAGCTAAAGCAGGTGTTTATTCAGAGCGGTCATTAAAAGAGGTGCCTGGTCCTATGCTTGATCGGTATTTTGTCAAAGAGGACATAGGCTACCGTGTTAAAGATGAAGTGAAAGCAGCAATAACGTTTAAACAACAAAATTTACTTAGTGACCCATTCGGCACAGAATTTGATTTAATTGTCTGTCGGAATGTATTGATCTATTTTACGGATGACGCGAAAGAAGAATTATACGTAAAATTTAATAAGGCTCTTAAACCAGGCGGTATATTATTTGTGGGTAGTACCGAACAAATTTTCACCCCGCAACGTTTTGGTTATAGTACGTTGGATACTTTCTTTTATCAAAAGGCTATTTTTTAAACGATTGGTGAAAGAGAGAAGGCACTCATTTTATTCCGCTTTAGATGGACGCTTTCACAACAGGCACAACTGCGACGCTTGCAATTTCTTGAAAAACGAGCCAAGCAGGGGTCTTCAGCTCTCTGTTTTCAGCGCTGCTAAAAGTTAATTCACCGATCATTACATGTATCACGATACACTACAACCTATAGTGAGAAATATTGGATGAGACCGAGGGATGTGAGAATCCAGTGGAAAAAGTCAGGCCAAGCCCTTGCGGAGAAACGCTCAAAGTGGCTTTCCGCCTTCTCCACGGGAAGCGGCTTGCGCAGGACTCATCGATCCCTTTGTAGAGGTTATGGTATAAAGATAAAATCGCTCGTAAACAATAAGCCGTTTTTCTGCACCAACATCATCTGTGAAAATAGTCTGCCAAAAGGATACATATAAAAGAGCTGTATCTTATAGAAAAAGTTTTCTGACAAGGGTGTCCACCTTACTTCAAGTATGTTAGTATTTAGTGCATAAAAGCGTTAAAGAAATAAAAGTACGGAACTGTAGATAGAGGAGTGAGCATTTTGCGTTATTTGACAGCAGGGGAATCTCACGGGCCACAATTAACGACAATTATTGAAGGACTTCCTGCTCAGCTTGAGCTTTTGGAAGAAGATATTAATGGTGAGCTTGCCAGACGGCAGGGAGGATACGGAAGAGGGCGCCGCATGCAGATTGAAAAAGACACAGTGGCGATTAAAAGCGGGGTGCGCCACGGAAAAACGACCGGCGCTCCCGTAACTCTTGTGGTAGAGAATGATGATTTTGTGCACTGGACGAAAGTAATGGGCGCTGGGCCACTGTCAGAAGAGGACCAAAAAAGTGTCGATCGAAAAGTAATCTCCAGGCCGCGTCCTGGCCATGCAGATTTAAATGGTGCGATTAAATATGGCCACCGCGATATGAGAAATGTGCTTGAACGTTCTTCAGCACGAGAAACGACAGCCCGCGTAGCAGCTGGCGCAGTAGCAAAGAAACTATTGAAATCACTCGGCATCAATGTTGGCGGCCAAGTACTAGAAATTGGCGGCGTAAAGGCTGAAGAGACGAACTATTCAGGAATGACTGATTTACAGGAGCGAACAGAAGCTTCGCCGGTTAGGTGTTTAGATAAAGACGCTGAAGAAAAGATGATGAAAGCGATCGATGACGCAAAAGCTGAAGGGGATTCGATCGGCGGAGTTGTTCAGGTTGTTGTTGATGGAGTGCCAACGGGACTTGGTTCTCATGTGCAGTACGACCGTAAGCTAGATAGTAAAATTGCTGGCGCTATTGTCAGCATAAATGCCTTTAAAGGTGCAGAAATTGGAATTGGATTTGAAGCTGCCAGTAAACCGGGCAGTGAAGTACATGATGAAATCGCTTGGGACGAAGAGCAAGGCTTTTACCGTAAAACAAATCGCCTGGGTGGATTTGAAGGTGGTATGACTACCGGGATGCCGATTGTAGTGCAAGGAGTTATGAAACCAATTCCAACTCTTTATAAGCCATTACAAAGTGTAGATGTAGAAACAAAAGAAGCATTTGAAGCGAGCATAGAACGTTCCGACAGCTGTGCCGTTCCAGCAGCCTCT
The DNA here is from genome assembly GCF_000377705.1 of Salsuginibacillus kocurii DSM 18087. GTDB lineage: Bacteria > Bacillota > Bacilli > Bacillales > Marinococcaceae > Salsuginibacillus > Salsuginibacillus kocurii. The sequence goes on from NZ_KB898624.1 coordinate 101,104, forward strand.
GTAGTTGCAGAGAATGTAGTCGCCTGGGAAGTAGCAAACAGTTTGCTTGAAACATTTGGAGGAGATCGTCTTGAGTCCTTGCAGGAAGCGATCCAAAACCAAGCGGATTGGGAGAAAGAATACTAATGGAATCGCTTCGTATCAATGCTTCTACGCATGATTACACGATTTCTATCGGGCCACGGCTGCGATTTCACCTTGTAGATCAGCTTCCTCAGGATCTGTGGGAGGATGTCTCAAGTGTTTTAGTCCTAACAGATGAAGCCATTGCGCCCTTATATTTAGAAGACTTGGTAAGCGGGCTTGCAAACAGCAAGCCAATTCATACGTTAACACTTCCGCAGGGAGAGCATATAAAAAGCATGGAATGGTATGAACGTGTGCTGACAGTTTGCCTAGAGAAGAACCTCGATCGTCACTCGTTAATCATGGCGTTAGGTGGTGGAGTGATTGGCGACCTTGCCGGCTTTAGTGCTGCCACATATATGAGAGGCATTAACTACATTCAAGTGCCGACAACCCTGCTGGCTCAAGACAGTAGTGTGGGTGGTAAAACCGGAATCAATCATGAGCTTGGCAAAAACATGATCGGCTCCTTTCATCAGCCGGCAGCGGTTGTGTATGACACAGAAATGCTAACTACCCTCCCGGAGAAGGAATGGCGCTCAGGATTTGCAGAAATGATCAAACACGCATTTATCCATGATGAAGAGCTGCTTACTCAGTTGAAAGAAGAGGTAGACCACCCTGAAAACCTCGGGGAGATGAAGATCGAACCCCTTTTAAAACGCTCCATTCAAGTTAAGGCAGATATTGTCCAAAAAGATGAAAAAGAGCAAGGTGTTAGAGCTTACTTGAACTTTGGCCACACGTTAGGTCATGCTTTGGAGAAACACGCAGGCTACGGAGAATTAACACATGGTGAAGGCGTAGCTTGCGGCATGATTTTTGCTTTACAGTTAAGTGAACAGTTAGGCTATCATGTTCCGAGTGCGAAGGAAGAGGCTAAGTGGTTTGAAAAGCTGGGATATGATCTGAGCTGGCCCGCTAAATTTGATCCAGAAGCACTTGTTGCCACAATGAAAAAAGATAAAAAAGCAAGGAATGAAAACATTCAGATGGTTCTTCTTAAAACTTGTGGGAGACCTACACTCACTCAGGTTGATGAAAAGCTGATAGTAGATTGCTTGAACTCTTGGAGGGAGAGGCTTTGATTAGAGGAATTCGAGGTGCAACTACCGTAAAACAAGATAGTGAAGATGAAGTAGTTAAAGCTACGGAACACTTGCTGCGAGAGATTGTAGAACGAAATCAGCTGCAGCCAGAAGATGTATCGCATATTTGGTTTACTCTCACTGAGGATTTAGTATCTGCTTTTCCCGCAAAAGCTACCCGCCGCTTAACAGGTTGGGATTTTGTTCCTGTTATGTGTGCACAGGAAATACCTGTACCAAACAGTTTAGCTCGTTGTATCCGCATTATGGTGACTGCTGAGACCTCATTAAAACAAATTGAGGTGGAGCATGTATACCATAATGAAGCTGTGCAGCTGCGGCCGGACCTGCAATTGACAAAGAAAGATTCCTCACGATAAGATAAATAAATAGAAAAGTATAGATTAGTTGAGTGTCAGATAATTTAAAAAGTAAGTGCTAAGAGTAGAGTAGAGTTAGTTGAGAGAAGAAGAGCGGAGTTACAAGACAAACCCAGGGATACGTATATCCTTTTTTGGTCCGGAGCTCTTCTACAAAGGCTTCGGATTTTTTATACTACAAAAAATTAAGGATCTCCCGGCTCAATACCCAACGCAGAGCCATGCGATGACTTCCTGATGTTGTTTTGTACGAATCTATAAGAACAGGCTATTAATGTTCCCCTCTCCTAGCTCCTTACTCATTAAAAGGAGTGAGCCGTATGGGTGAAACAACACAAGCATCTTTTTTTGAGCAAGCGAAGACCTATGATTTAATTCCTTATGTCAAACAATTATTCTCAGATACACACACGCCAATAGCTATGGTACAGCAGTTAAGAGACGAAGTAGCTTTCTTGTTAGAAAGTAAAGACGAAGCTTCACCGTGGTCAAGGTATTCTTTTATCGGATTAAATCCACGTTATTATTTAAGAGAAAGTGAAACAGGTTTCCACCTGGAACGAAAAAACAAAGAAATTTGCCTCGAACGGGCGACGATCCAAGGGATTTTTGACGCTTCTCTAGAGTGGTTGAATCCTGCTCCCGCGCAAGTGGATGTCCCATTTACTGGCGGTGGGGTAGGTACTGTTCCTTATGACTCTATCGAACGTTTTGAACCAAGGTTAAATAAAAATCCTAACCCTGCTCCACGAGAACCGATTCAGTTTTTATTTTGCGAAACGATTGTTTCATTTGATCATACCCGCAAAGAAGTAACCATTATTCATTACGGTGAAAAGAATGGAAATGACCCAGAAGCGGTGTACGAAGCTGCGCAAGAGGAAGTTAAGCGGATTGCCGACAGATTATTTGCTTCACCACCTGAGCCTTTGGTACAGCTCCCGCCACTTAACACAGAAGCAGAAGTATCGGTGGAGAACGTTACTTCAAATTATGAAAAGGCTCAATTCCTAGAAGATGTGGAAGCCATCAAGTCGTATATTAAAAGTGGCGATACCTTTCAAACTGTACTAAGCCAGCGGTTTGAACGCGAGTTAAATGTTTCAGCTTTTACCGTATATCGAGTACTGCGCATGATTAACCCTTCTCCTTATTTATTTTATCTTCATTTAGGAGACCAGGAGATTGTCGGAAGCTCGCCGGAACGTCTCGTGCAAATTCAGGACGGCCATGTAGAAATTCATCCAATTGCCGGGACACGAAAACGAGGTAAGACATTGGAAGAAGATGAAGCATTAGCTACTGAGCTGTTGGAAGATGAAAAAGAAAAAGCAGAGCATTATATGTTAGTGGACTTGGCAAGAAATGACGTGGGAAGAATTGCTTCCTATGGCAGTGTAGAAACTCCGGTCTTAACGGAAATTGGCCGCTTTTCCCATGTGATGCATATTATATCTAAAGTAACTGGACGACTGGCTTCCACTGCCCATCCGCTTGAAGCTTTGATGGCTTCTTTTCCGGCTGGAACGGTTTCTGGAGCTCCCAAAATTCGGGCCATGGAAATTTTGCAGGAGCTTGAACCTACCAGGCGCGGGATTTATGCGGGCGGAATCAGCTATATTGGGTATGATGGCAATATCGACTCTTGCATCGCGATACGAACCATTATTATTAAAGATGGAAAGGCATATGTCCAGGCGGGGGCTGGAGTGGTGGCCGATTCAGACCCTGAAAGTGAATACCAAGAAACGGTAAATAAGGCCAAAGCTTTATTTCAATCGATGGAAATAGCAGAGCAAGTGTTTGAGGAAAGGCAGGAGAGCTGAGATGGAGATGAGAGAAGCATTAAAGCATTGTATTGAAGGAGATACGTTATCAGAAACAGCCAGTGAACAAGTCATGAATGAAATCATGACGGGAAGCACGGAGTCTAGCCAGGTGGCGAGCTTGTTAACGATATTAAGAATGAGGGGAGAAACCGTGGATGAAATGACCGGTTTCGTCCGTTCGATGAGAGCGCATGTCAAACAGATCCCGCATACATTCAATCACCTTCTGGATACATGCGGTACCGGAGGCGACGGCGCGTCCACCTTTAACATTTCAACAGCTAGTGCGATTGGCATTTCTGCTTGTGATATTAAGGTTGCAAAGCATGGCAATCGTTCAGTCTCTTCGACGAGTGGCAGCGCGGATGTATTAGAAGCTCTTGGTATCCAGGTACAGACAGAACCAGCGGAAGTGGAACAGGCTCTCTCATCGCAGCGGTTAGCCTTTTTGTTTGCTCCACTTTATCATCCATCAATGAAATATGTGGTAGCTACTCGTAAGGAGCTCGGGTTTCGGACTGTCTTTAATTTATTGGGGCCACTGACAAACCCTGCTGGAGCGGACCGGCAAGTGATTGGTGTTTTTTCGAAAGAATATGCAGAAAAAATGGCAGAGGTTTTGAAACGGCTAGGAACAAAGAGGGCTCTATTAGTTACGGGTGAAGACGGCCTTGACGAAGTAACAATCACAGGCAAGACGTATATTACAGAGTTGAACAACGGAGAAATCACAAACTATACGCTCCAACCAGAAGATGTGGGAGCGAATCGAGCAGCTCTTGCCGATATTCAAGTGGAAAGTGTAGCAGAAAGTGCTAATCTTATAGAACGTGCGCTAAAAAACGAGGCCAATGATGCTGTGCAGCAAGTATTAGCTTTAAATATGGCTACTGCGTTATATATAGCTGGAGCAGCTCCTACGATTAAAGAAGGATTCGAGCTGGCAAATGAAAAAATAGCTAAGCAAGAAATAGCTGAGCATTTTGAACAGCTAAGAACAGTGAAGGTAGGTGAATCCAATGCTTAATGAGATTATTGCAACCAAGCAAAAAGAAATAGAAACGTTAACCATGCCACCTGAGCAAAGTTTTCACCGCCGCTCTTTGAAACAACACCTCCAGCACGGTGCTGTTCATTCTGGAGTAGGAGTCATCGCAGAAGTGAAAAAAGCTTCTCCTTCAAAAGGCGTTTTAAATGCAGGTTTAGACCCGGCAAAACAAGCTGGGCTGTATGAAAAGAGTGGAGCAGATGCAGTCTCTGTTTTAACAGACTCTTCATATTTTCAAGGAAGTCATTACGATTTAATCGCAGTAAAAGAAGCGATTCAACTGCCAGTTTTGCGAAAAGACTTTATCATTGAAAAAAAACAGATCGAAGAAAGTGTACGCATGGGGGCCGACGCGATTCTATTAATCGCAGCTGCGCTTCCGTCTAAAGCGTTAAAGATCTTGCATGAAGAAGCTGAAGCATCCGGCTTGGAGTGCTTAGTGGAAGTCCATAATGACACAGAACTTACCGACGTTTTAAACGAGTTCACCCCGGCTTTAATTGGGGTGAACAATCGGAATTTAAAAACGTTTGAAACGTCGCTGAATGTTACTGACCAGGTAGCAGCTTTTGTGCCGGAAGAAAGCTTCTTTATAAGCGAGAGCGGGATTCGCACAGCAGAAGATGTCACTCGCATAACAAAGGCAGGGGCAAAAGGGATGCTCATCGGAGAGACACTTGTCACTTCTGAACAACCGCAAGAAACACTTACCAAGTTAAAAGAGGGAGCAGTATGAGCCATGCGCTGCCGTTAAAAATATGCGGTCTTCATCATGAAGAAGATGTGAAACATGCCGTTACAAGTTCGGCGGCCTTCTTGGGATTTGTTTTTGCGAAGAGCCGCCGCCAAGTCCAAATCGCAGAGGTTAAACAATGGCTCCAACTAGCAGGCCCAGTCAACACCGCAAAAATAGCTGCTTTGTTTGTCCATCCAAAAATTGAAGATGTAGTTGAAGTTGTCGAAGAACTACCGGTTTCAATGGTGCAGCTCCATGGCAAAGAGTCCCCTGAATTTGTTAAAGAAGTGAAAGAGCGTACGCGTCTAGAGGTTTTCAAAGCCTTGCATCATGACCCGGCTGCCTCTTCTTTATTTTCTCCATATGAAGGTATTGCTGATGGCTTTATTGTTGATACAAAAGTGGATTCGGCCTGGGGAGGAACAGGGCAGACGTTTGATTGGTCGTATGTGCCTTTTTATAAAAAAGAAGCGGAGCGGCTGCAGGTACCTGTCCTGATCGCAGGAGGGGTTACGCCTGACAACATTTCACAGCTTTTAAGCTACGACCCGCCAGGCATTGATATTTCAAGCGGGCTAGAGAGAAATGGTAAAAAGTGTAGTGCAAAAATTGAACAACTAGAAAAGAGGTTGGTGTCTGATGACGAAGACATACCCCGACAGTAAAGGCAGATACGGAGATTTTGGCGGCAAATTTGTTCCAGAAACGTTAATGGCAGCCTTAGAAGAGCTGGAAGCTGCTTTTGAAAAAGCATGGAACGACGAATCATTTCAACATGAATATAAAGAAATGCTTCGTGAGTATGCCGGCCGAATGACGCCGTTAACCTTTGCAGATCGTCTGACTCGTGAAACAGGTGGAGCCAAAATATATTTAAAACGAGAAGACTTGCTTCACACCGGTGCGCACAAGTTAAACAATGCAGTTGGCCAAGCTTTGTTAGCGAAACGAATGGGCAAGGAGAAAATTGTTGCCGAAACTGGAGCCGGTCAACACGGAGTGGCAACAGCAACCGTTGCTGCTAAATTGGGGCTTGAATGCAAGGTATTTATGGGTGAAGAAGATATGCGCCGCCAGGCTTTAAATGTCTTTCGGATGGAGTTATTAGGCGCTGAAGTAGTGCCGGCCGAAAGCGGAAGCAAAACGTTAAAGGACGCGACGAATGAAGCAATCCGTTACTGGGTTACCCATGTAGATGATACCTTTTACTTAATTGGCTCGGTGGTAGGCCCCCATCCTTATCCTCGCATTGTCCGGGATTTTCAGCGCGTGATCGGGGAAGAAACGAAAGAGCAGATTACCGAGCATGAAGGAAGAGTGCCTGATGCCGCTGTTGCCTGCGTGGGTGGAGGGAGCAATGCAATGGGGATGTTCGCTCCATTTCTTACAGACGAAGTTAAGTTATATGGTGCTGAAGCAGCCGGTAAAGGTATGAATACCGTACAGCATGCAGCTAGCATTAACCGCGGTCGGCCAGGGGTTATTCACGGCTCGCTGACGTACTTAATCCAGGATGAAGCAGGGCAGATCATTGAGCCTTATTCAATATCTGCAGGGCTTGATTATCCCGGCATAGGTCCTGAGCATGCTCATTTGGCTGCTACTGAGCGGGTGACCTATGAAGGGGTAACCGACAAAGAGGCACTCGCGGCTCTGAAAAAACTTTCAGAAACAGAAGGGATTCTGCCGGCGATTGAATCTGCCCATGCTCTTCATTTAGCGATAGAAGTGGCCGGACAAATGGAACGAGACCAAGTAGTAGTAGTCAATCTCTCCGGGCGGGGAGATAAGGATGTCGAAACGATTCGTACTGCTTTTAAAGAAGAGGGGGAAGCGGAATGAGCACGATCCAGGAAGCAGCAAACACAGCAGAATTTCCGTTGTTTATCCCTTTCATTATGGCAGGAGACCCAACACCGGAAGCGACTGTCGATACTGCACTTGCGTTGCAGGAAGCTGGAGCGCATATCCTTGAATTAGGGATTCCATATTCAGATCCGTTAGCTGACGGCCCTGTTATTCAAGCGGCAGCGATCCGGGCTTTAAAGGGCGGCATGACTTTATCAAATGCACTTGACTTAATTCCCCAAATGCGGGAAAAAGGAGTAACGATTCCTATTGTCGTCTTTACGTATTACAATCCGCTCCTCCAGCTTGGAGTAGAAGGGTTTTCTGCAACAGCGGCTGAGAAAGGAGCAAACGGTTTGCTTGTGCCCGATCTGCCGTTAGAGGAAAGCGATGAAGTGAAAGAAGCGGCCAATAGGCATGACCTTTCTCTGATTTCACTTGTTGCTCCTACATCAAAAGAACGAGTGGACCGGATAGTAGAACAGGCGGAAGGTTTTTTATATATTGTCTCTTCCTTAGGGGTTACAGGTTCTAGAGATGCTTTCCATGAACAAACGCATAGCTTTGTAGAAGAAGTCACCCAAAAAGCACAGGTGCCAGCGGCTGTAGGTTTTGGGGTATCTAAACCGGAACATGTCCGTGCCTTAAAAGGCAAAACAGATGGAGTCATCGTGGGAAGCGCCATTGTGTCACTTATGGGCAAGCTGACGAATGAACTAAAAGGCGAAGAACATGAGAGGAAGCAGGCCCTTGGCGAAGTAAAAAAATTCGTCCACCAATTAATTGCTGAGTAGAATTGATATACAGAAGATTGACGGGGGTGCAGAATGAAAGCAAAAGAACAAGTGTTGGAACTAACACCATATCAACCAGGGAAACCAATTGAAGATGTGAAACGCGAGCTTGGCTTGGAGCGGGTGGAAAAGCTTGCCTCAAATGAAAACCCATTCGGGGCCTCAAGCGAGGTAAAGGAAGCAATTAGTGATGCCGCTGCTGTAGCCGGTCTGTATCCAGATGGGTATGCTACTCTATTAAGACAGACAATCGCCAACGATTTAAATCTTAACGAAAAACAACTGTTGTTCGGAGCTGGTTCAGATGAAGTGATATTAATGCTTTGTCGTACATTTCTTGGACCAGGCACAAACACTGTTATGGCAGAGCCTACTTTTTCTCAATATAAACATAACGCTGTCATTGAAGGAACAGAAATTAGAGAAGTGCCACTGATTGACGGGGTGCATGACCTAAATGGCTTATTAGCCCAAATCGATAAACAAACACGCATTGTCTGGGTATGTAATCCGAATAATCCATCCGGCACTTATGTGAACGAAACAGAATTTAAGCACTTTATGGAGAGGGTACCAGAAGACGTACTTGTCGTTTCTGATGAAGCGTACATCGAATATGTAAGCGCAGCTGATTATCCTGAGACTCTTCCGATGCTGAAAGATTATCCAAACCTCGTCTTGTTGCGCACGTTTTCTAAAGCGTACGGTATGGCTGCCCTGCGGGTTGGATTTGGAATTGGGTCAGAGGAACTCATGCAGACGGTCGACCCTGTTCGCCCTCCTTTCAACACTACAACTGTTTCACAAGCTGCAGCTTTGGCTGCTTGGAAGGACCAGGACTATATCAGCTGGTGCCGGGAGAAAACAATAGCTGGTAAGAAAGACTTGGAAGCGTATTGTAAAGAAAATCAATTAACGAGCTACCCAAGTGAAGCAAACTTTTTATTGATAGATACTGGCCTGCCCGGACACGAAGTATTTGAAGGCTTGTTAAAAAAGGGTGTCATTGTAAGATCAGGAGAAGCCCTTGGTTTTCCAACCTGCATACGCGTAACGATTGGAAGTGAAGAACAAAACAAATGGTTTAAAGAAGCGATGAGCGCTTTTCTAAGCGAACAAAGAGCCTAATTCATCATAGTTGTTCGTATTATAACTGATGGAGAAGCTGGCTTAATGGTTGGAACATGGAGGGACCAGGCATGAACAAAAAAGTGTGTGTGATAGGTCTTGGCTTAATTGGCGGCTCGATTTCGCTGGCGATTCAGGCTGAGCATGAAGCCACTGTAATAGGCGTGGATGTAGATGAACAAACATTAAAGCTTGCAAAATCCTTAAAAGTCATACATGAAGGAACAAAGGAAGTAGCAGAAGGGGTTAAAGAAGCTGACCTTATCGTCTTAAGTGTTCCAGTTACTAAAACGGATCAATTGTTAGCACAGCTGGCAGAACTTCCTTTAAAAAGCGGGGCTATTATTACAGACGTTGGCAGCACGAAAACACGTATTTTTCAAACGGCTGAACGATTACAAGAGCTGGACGTCACGTTTGTTGGCGGTCATCCAATGGCAGGGTCACACAAAACAGGAGTATCAGCTGCACGTGAGCATTTGTTTGAAAATGCCTATTATATTCTCACCCCTTCTCCTCATACAAACCCGCGTCAAATTATTCAGTTGCAAAACTGGCTAAAAGGCACAAAAGCAAGGTTTATGGAAATGACCCCTGACCAGCATGACCGGCTTGCAGGGGTAGTTAGTCATTTTCCTCATGTTGTGGCTGCAGGGCTTGTGCATCAAGTAGAAGAGATGGAAAAGGATGATCCTGTAGTAGCCCGCCTTGCTGCTGGCGGTTTTAGAGATATTACACGAATTGCTTCCGCCAGCCCTGAGATGTGGCGTGACATTTTACTACATAATAAGGAGTCGCTCCTTTCGATTATGGACCAATGGTTGGATAATATGAATTCCATCCGTGGTTTTATTCAACAAGAAGAAAGCGAAGCCATATTTGACTATTTTGCTCGCGCTAAAACATATCGAGATGGCTTGCCTCCACGGGAACAGGGAGCTTTAGCCCCTTTTTATGATTTATATGTAGATGTCCCTGACCATCCTGGTGTGATCTCGGATGTGACAGGTATTTTAGCAAAAGCTAAAATTAGTATCATTAACATTCAAATTATTGAAACCCGGGAAGATATTATGGGGGTACTCCGATTGACTTTCCGTTCTGAAGACGACCGGACAGAAGGCATAGCTTGTCTGCGGCGTGAAATGTATGAAACCCATATACTTGATTAAAAAAGGGGAGGACTTGAATGAGCGAACAAGAAATACATCCGGTGCAGGCTATGGAAGGTTCTATACAGGTGCCAGGAGATAAATCTATTTCGCACCGGGCGGTTATGTTCGGGGCGATGGCTAAGGGAACTACCAAGGTTGAAGGATTTTTGCCAGGGGCCGATTGCTTAAGTACGATTGATGTTTTTCAAAAGTTAGGCGTTTCTATTCAAGTTGATGAGTCAACTGTTCACATTGAAGGAAAAGGACTGGATGGTCTGATAGAACCTAAAGAAGTGCTTGATGTCGGTAATTCTGGGACAACGATCCGCCTTTTACTTGGCATTCTGTCCGGCCGCCCTTTTCACAGTGTAGTTGTTGGGGATGACTCTATCGCAAAACGGCCGATGTCTCGGGTGACCCACCCTTTAAAAGAGATGGGAGTGAAAATAGAAGGGCGAGAAGAAGGGACATATACACCGCTCTCTGTAAGAGGACAAGAAATGAAAGCGATCCACTGGGTATCAAAGGTAGCGAGTGCTCAAGTGAAATCATGCATTTTGCTGGCTGGCTTACAAAGCGAAGGGACCACTGTGGTGGAAGAGCCTTATTTATCCAGGGATCATACGGAGAGAATGCTCAGTGCTTTTGGGGTGAATGTGGAAAGGAAGCCGAATGGAGCAGCCATAGAGGGAGGGCAAACACTCCAAGCCCGTGAAGTAAAAGTGCCAGGCGACATATCATCAGCAGCTTTCTTGCTTGTAGCAGCCGCTTTAGTAAAAGAGGCTGATGTTCGATTGCTTTCGGTTGGTGTAAACCCTACACGAACTGGGGTTATTGATGTATTAAAAGAGATGGGAGCAAACCTTACGATTGAAAATGAACGAGAAGAAAGCGGTGAACCGGTTGCTGACCTTCATATGAGTGCTTCTTCGTTAAATGCTGTTACGATTGATGGGAGCTTAATTCCACGCTTAATTGATGAAATTCCTGTTATAGCTGTACTTGCTACTCAAGCGGAAGGTAAAACAGTGATCAAAGAGGCTGAAGAATTAAAAGTTAAAGAAACCAACCGGATTGACACAGTAGTCAATGAATTGAAAAAATTCGGAGCAGACATAGAAGCGACTGAAGATGGAATGATCATTAACGGACCTACTCCTCTACTCGGGGCTAAAGCAGAAAGTTACGGAGACCACCGTATTGGCATGGCTATGTCTATTGCAGCTTTGATCGCAGATGGGATAAGTAACATCCAAAATGCTGAAGCCATAGAAGTCTCTTATCCAAACTTTTTCGAACATCTCCACCAGTTAAGTAAGTAATAAATGAAGAAAAAAGTGCCTACTTTAGGCACTTTTTTTAGGCCTAAAGTTACGAAGGCGAGGATAAAGAGAGCTTTATTCTTCAATCAACTATATGAAAGCTAAAAATTAAATATAAAGCAGGATAATAGTACTGATTATAAGTTATCTAAAATATATGCAAAATATTCGTAAAATTATAGAAGACAAAGGCCAAAAACATTGGTAGAATCCAACCATACCTACCATTCCACGAGGTCATTGTTAGCATACTGGAAAGAATATTGTTGAATTTTTAGTAAAAGTCTTTTCTCCGCTGGAGCAGGAACTTTATAAAAATATCCAGAATTCAAATAGGGCAAAATTACTTATTAAAAGAAGCTTGGGGTACGCTGCGCAGTTAAAAGCGAACAAAAGGAGGTGGGAGGAAGGTAGAGTGTAGTAAAAATATACTCAATGAAAAAGGCTACCTTGCTGAAAAGCAAAGGACGCAAAGTTTACAGGTCTAAGGCGCCAATGCTAAGACGGCTGGGCTACCTGTTGAGAGAAAACTAAGGGTGAGTATATGAAAGGGAATAAGAGTATATTTTATGATCAAGAATGGGTGGAACTAATACTTGAAGCAAAAGAAAAGGGGTTCTCAGCTGAAGAAGTGAAAACATACTTGTGTGAGCTGAAAGAGAAGGAAGTAAAAGAAAAGCTTACCTCATCATAAAGCCATGTCAGTGGCTTTCTTTTTCATTCGTAAGGACTGTCTAAAAGAGTTGCTACGGTCGTTCTATAAGTTGGGACTGACTGCTTTTTACAACGTCACAGAAAGATGAGTTATGCTATAATTGCAGAAAAGTTGTTTAAAGTAGGTGTAGATCATGATCGGTGACCGTGTGAAGCAACACCGTAAAGAACGTGGACTTTCTATGACAGAACTGGCTGATAAAGCAGGCGTTGCTAAATCGTATTTAAGTGCGCTGGAACGAAATATTCAAACGAACCCCTCGGTTCAATTTCTTGAAAAGGTGGCTTCTGTTCTTAACATATCGGTTGATGCACTTATTTATGATTCTGTTGAGGAAGCTGAGACACTTGATGAGGAATGGAAGCAGCTTGTATATGATGCGATGGACTCCGGAGTTTCAAAAGAACAATTTCGCGAGTTTCTAGAGTTTAATAAATGGCGGAAAGAACAACATAATGATTAGATTTGTTTAGCGTAATTGAGCATAGAAATACTCTTAAGGAGGCAAGCTTTATTTTTAAGGCTTGTCCGCCTTTTTCTTATTCTTATATAAGAACGCATAGATATCTTCTTTTTTAAAACCATGCTCTTTTGCTTCTACCATTAATGTATACCATTCCTCGAAATTAACAAGATCTTTCTGTTCTTCACTTAGTTTGTTCCTTTTCATCTGGACTGCCCCTTTCTTTTCTCGAGTATATTGGTGATGTTCACTTCAGTCATAAACGTGATTACTTACCGACAAGGTCGTTTATGGAAACATTTAATGCAGCTGCAATATTACTTAGTAATTCAATAGATGGATTCTGTTTTACGTTTCGTTCCATATAACTTAAATACGACTTAGAAATCCCTGCTTTTTTCGCTAATGTATTTAATGATATTTCCTGTTTTTCGCGGTAATAGCGAATTTGGTCCCCTAGCATGCTTCCCTCCTCCTTTCTCATTTTGTTCATTATATAAAACAACAGAAAAAAAGAAAAAAACAAAATCATGAGAAAAAGTGAGCTACAGTTCTATATATAGAACAAAATGTAGCTCATTTCTTTTAGAAGCGATTTTTCGAACTTTAATATCAAACAAGAATGAATTATGATAAAAATAGTTCTTAATTGAGAACAAAACATATGAATGTAGCGTTTCTCAGTTAAGACCCTTTTTTATACATTTAACGTTCTTTGAAACGAACAACACAAAGGAGGAACGAAGTGAAAAGCTTTTTATCAAGCACAGTACAAATAATGTTTTTTGCCATATTCGGTTGCTTTGGATTGATCATAGTTCTGTCCTTTGTAGGTGACCAAGAAGAGCAACCATTACCATCCTTTTTCGGTTACCAGCCCCTGGTCGTTTTATCTAACAGTATGGAACCATTTTTCTCAGCCGGAGACATCATCATTTCTCAAGCGGCAGATGCTGAAAAGGTTCAAGAAGAAGATGTTATTACCTACTACGATCCAGATGAACGAATAGTAACTCATCGAGTAATTGAAACAACTGAACAAGATGGGGAAATCGCCTTTCAAACGAAAGGAGATAACAATAACACCGAAGACGAGTACCTTGTAGCAGGTGCAAATGTCTTAGGAAACCACTCCATGACTATTCCAAAGGTTGGCTATCTCATTCAATTCCTAGGAACGCCAGCTGGAATCTGGCTAACCATCCTCTTACCGTTATTAATCTTTATTTGGATTACCATCTATGAACGCATATCAAAATCCGAAAAAACGACAAAAGAAGTAGCAGACTAAGTCTTTTATTCTATTAAGGAGGTGAACTAAGAAGCGCGTCCATACTTACAACGGAGATTCATCTTGCAGCTTAGAAAGCAAAAGGCAAAAGAACTTATTATTCAACATTTTAAGGAGGAAGAAGTATATGAACAAAACAAAAAAGGTAATGGTGGCAACAGCACTAACAGGGGTACTAGGAGTAGGCGCATTCTTCGGAACATATTCTTGGTTTACAGATGCGACGGCAACAGGTGAAAGTGAAGTGACAGCAGGCACTCTTGAAATTACTGATATTGCAAATGAAAATGTATTTTTGCCAGAGGGTGAAGAGTTTCACATTGCTCCAAGTCGAACTGTTGAGGGTGAAACGATCACAGTAGCGAATACAGGTAATATGGAAGTCGTTCCAAGACTAAAGTTAAATATGGATGTTAATGGGGACGACAACAATGATAATTACAACGGTGAAGATCTCCGTGATAAATATGAGGTAACGATGCACTTTGAACGTGAGGATAGAGGCTATGACGAAACACGCACATTAGCATTATCAGATGTAGATGAGGACAGAGGCATTATTAATCAATTCTTCCCTGAGGAGGATGGGTTCGAATATCCGGTAGCTCCTGGGGATGATTTTGAAGTGACATTCGACCTAAAATTAAAAGAGGAAGCTGGAAATGAATACCAAGGTTCTGTCGTTACAGGAAGCCTTGAAGTAGAAGCTAAGCAAACTGATGAGGGTGCTGAGTACGAAAACGAATAATTTTCAGCAAGATTAGATTGATGGAGTAGCCACATGTTAATGGCTGCTCCATTTCCATAAGGGGGTGCGAGTGGTGAAGTGGAAAACATATGTAGGGGTTGGAAGCGCTACGTTGCTTATTACAATGCAAACTATGAGTTCATCTACGGTGGCTTATTTTACCGATTACACTTCAACTAGTGATTTTTTGATTTCGGCAGATTACGAACTTGAAACAGGCAAGTGTATTGTTCGTTTTCATGTTGAAAATAAAACATCGTTCGATATTAATGATTTATTAATTGAAGCCGGGCAGGAAATTCATAATAAAAACAATTATATTGTTGATCCGATTGAAAAAGGGAACATTCAGATACCTGCTAATGAAACAGCAACTGCAGATTTGGAAGTCGACCATCGTGAAGGTATACATTGCAATATTCAATGGGTGTATTATCAGCTGCAAGCTTTAGAAGGCCACTTTGAACTCAGTGATCGCGTTCGAGTTCATAACCCACCTGGTTTAGTAGACATAGAAGATGATTTGGTTACCGATGTAGAACTTTCAATTTCTGAAGTCCCTGGCTTTATGATGGAAGAAGCCGAAGCGGAAGAAGAAGTCGAAGCGGAAGAAGAAGCTGAAGAGGGAGAAGAAGCCGAAGA
>NZ_KB898624.1:116515-468737 GCF_000377705.1 Salsuginibacillus kocurii DSM 18087
GGAAGAAGAAGCCGAAGAGGAAGAAGAAGCTGAAGAGGGAGAAGAAGCCGAAGAGGAAGAAGAAGCCGAAGAGGAAGAAGAAGCTGAAGAGGAAGAAGAAGCTGAAGCGGAAGAAGGAGCTGAAGCGGAAGAAGAAGCTGAAGAGGAAGAAGGAGCTGAAGAGGAAGAAGGAGCTGAAGAGGAAGAAGAAGCTGAAGAGGGAGAAGAAGCCGAAGAGGGAGAAGAAGCCGAAGAGGAAGAAGAAGCTGAAGAGGAAGAAGAAGCTGAAGCGGAAGAAGGAGCTGAAGAGGAAGAAGAAGCTGAAGAGGGAGAAGAAGCTGAAGAGGAAGAAGAAGCCGAAGAGGAAGAAGAAGCTGAAGAGACCGAAGAAATTAAAGAAACTGAATACGAAACAGTAGAAGAAAGTGATGAAGATACAGAAAAGGCTGAAGAGGAGACTGAAAAAGCGAAGGAGCAAACAGAGGAAGCTGAAGAAAGAGCTCAGCAGGCAGAGCAGGAAGCTGTTAAAGCTGAAGAGGAAGCTACTAATGTCAAAGAAAAAGCAGAGACCGCGGAAGAGAAAGCCCAACAAGCTGAGAAAGAAGCTGAAGAAGCCGAAAAAGCAGCAAAAGAAGCTGAAGAACAAAACGGACAAGAACCAGAAGAAAACAGAGACGAGGAGGAAACAGAGAGTTCTGACGACGATGAAAGAAAAATAGATGAAAAGGTTGCTGAGGCTGAAGCGAAAAGGGCAGAAGCCGAAGAAGCAAGAGCTGAGGCTGAAAAAGCACAATCCCAATCAGAAGCATCCAGCTCTAAAGCTGAACAATCAAACGTAAAGGCTGAAGAAGCAAAAGAAAAGCTAGAAGAACAAAGAGAAAAAGAGCGAAAACTGGAGAAAGAAAGCGAAAACAAAGAAAGTAAAAATGATGAGGAAGAAGCTACAGATGAAAAAACTGAAGAAGAAGTAGTAGAAGACAGAGACGAAGATAAAGAAGACGATGAAGAGGACAAAGCTGAGCAGGACCAAAAGGAAGAAAGCAAAACTGAAGAAGATGATGAAATAGAAGATACTGACGAGGACAAAAAAGACGAGGCACACAAAACCGAAGAAGACGATGAAGAAGACAAAGCTGATAAAGAAAAAGACGTTAAGACAGCTGCCTTTTCTTCCAATGGTGGGGATAGCAAAGTGAAGAATAGTAAGCTGAATAATGGAATCGACGAACAATCAAACAGGAGCTATTTCTTGTCAGAGGAAGAAATGGATGAGATTGATAAGAAAGCGTTAGCTAAATTTGCTTCAAACCATGATATTTCAGCAATTTAGTGAAACGTTGAAATATGAATATGGTATCTACAAGGTAAGGGGATTAGAAGGTATGAAAGGGTGGTTTATAAACTGGAAGCTGGTTCTCTTGATAGGTTGTTGCTGTTATTTTCTCCTGCCGCCTGCTGTTACAGTTGAAGCTTCTGAAGGTCTGAAGCTCCATGATGATCAATTTATGGATATTGATTTATTTGCTCCAAGTCAAACAGAGACAACGAAAGTGAAGGTAGAAAATGTAAGTGGCGAAAAGCTATCTTATGACCTGGAACTCTTGCAAACAGCGGGTTCCACTGATTTCTTTGAAATGCTTGAAGTAACCGTTTTAAAGAATCAAGAAAAAATGGCCAGTGGGTCATTAAGTGACGTTCACACATTAGAAGGCATAAATATAAGTGAAGACAGTGAAGATGAAATTGTTTGGGAACTTCATTTTCCCGAAGATAAGGGAAATGAATGGCAGGGCAAAGCCTTTCAGATGAAAGTTAACGTTCTAGCTGAGCGAGAAACGGACAGAGAAGATGATGAACCTCCTACTATTACGAATCCTTCCGTTGATAGTGGAACTCCTACCTTAAATGGGGTGCTTCCACAAACCGGTGAATCGTTCCCAAATTTTTGGTACCTAATAGCTTGTTTTCTTATTCTTTCTGGAAGCTACATGCTCATTAGGTCGGCGCGGACAGGGACAAAAATAAAGGACTTACTAGAATGAAGGTAATAGGCGTTGTATTAATCGTTGTAGGCTTATTCTTCTTAGCACGTCCAGCCGTAGAAGATTACTTTTTGCAAAATGCTGCCGAAGAGCTGCTTGATGATTGGCCTCAGCACTCCCAGATATCTGCTAAAGACCAGGGTGCCCCTCCGTTGACGAGCCGTTATAACGAAGAAGAGAGCCTGAGCGCTGAACTGTTGAGAATTGAAGAGCAATTTCAGAATGAAAGTCCAGCACGAGAGGTACATCTTACTGAAGTGAACAAAGCCAGGCTCCAACAACAAATGAAGGGGCATATAGCTATTCCAGCCATTAATGTTGAAGTTCCTCTGTTTTACGGGGTAGATGTAACAGCTCTTGAGTATGGGGCGGCTTATCTATCAAGTACAGCTGCGATTGGCGAAGCAGGTAATGCTGCTATAGCTGCCCATCGCAGCCATGCATATGGCCGTAATTTTAATCGCTTGAATGAAGTTGAAACGGGACAGCCCATTGAAATTGAAACAATGAGCGGACGCTTCTTATATCAAATAACAGATATTACAGTTGTTGCTCCTGAGCAAGTTGAAGTTTTACTTGGAACTAAGAAGAAGAAAGAGATTACGTTAATTACGTGCCATCCAGTTGAAAATCCGACACACCGTTTAATTGTGAAGGGGGAGTTTATCGAGGAAACGAGGTGAAGTGGTGATACGTTTAAATGGTGGCATTTATGTCGCTTACCTAAATGGCTATACAATAAAATTAAATTATTTATTACATGATAGAGTACACGTGTATATAAATAACCAATATAGTGGAGAAGCATCATTTAACCAAATAAAAAGAAAAATTAACCGTTTGGAAAAGGAAATGGACCCTTATCATTTAAAACAGAGGCATAGCCTTCAATAGGGATGACCGAAATTATATCTGAAGTGTTTCGTTAGTAGAAAGCGAAACACTTTTCTGTCTCTTTGATTGAAAGTGTCGTTTAGCTTGGCTCTCTAAACGTCAGGGTCAAAGGAAACGTGATGTGCAAGACTTCAGTCGGGGAAGCGGATCACGAAAGGTGCAAGTAAATTTGAAGCGAAATTCAACAAGGTTTAACAATACTTATAATTAAATGCAGTGTCTCACACTAGTAATTTAAATTTTAATAGAAGAATTTATTTAATATATTGACATTTTAAATGTAAGCGCTATAATAATATGTAGCGTATGGTTTCTCTCCACTCCTATCCATAATCTTATCAGTTACATGCTGATCCGTTTTGTAAGCGTTTACTTGCAAAGCGGTTTTTTATTGATTCTGTTAACGCACGGGGTAGATTTTTAAATGAGTGTTTATTAAAGTGGAGTGAGATTCCTGTAGGAATAAAGAGACGTGGGCATCCAATGTAGTGAAGATGAAGCTGAGAACCATGTATATCTGCGGTGAAGTTGCTTAGCTTGTAACGAGAAAAAACCGATTACCGGAGCTTTTGTTTAAGAATTTATCTTGTCAAGATAGGGGTTCTAAGTACGGGGGCACTTACATACCTTTTCATACGTAGGAAAAGGAGAGTGATCCCACCGTGTATATTTTACGAGGAGGATTCGTAAAAGGAAAACGATGCGATCTAGTGGCAAGAAAAGACGAGTTAGTAGCTTGTTATGAGTATAAACGTAGGTGGAAAGCGTGGATTATTAATGTTGAAGATGCTTGTTTATCTGCTGGACAAGTTGTTACATTGCCTGAACCACTCAATCTTCAAGAGCAGAAGGAACGAATGAAACAATATAAGAGCTGGATTAACGAAGGGATTACGACAATCGTAGTCCCGTTTATTGTGCCGTTTAGCCATCAGTTGCGCCCAGAATTAACGCAGATGAGAAATTTATTTATTGATTGTCCGCTTGACTATTTCTTTCTACCAGTCGTAAAAATCACTTGTGTAACGCCGACTTTTATACGTACTCTAAGACAAGAAAATATCACCGGCGTCATTTTAAATCCTCCGCTTGAAGATTTACCTCACCATGCCGCCCGTGAATTACTGGGCCCCCATGGACCAGCTGCGTTTGTTAATGGGGAAACGCTTAATAGCCAACAAAAAAAAGCGTTGCAAGACAGTTCTTTTGAAGAGTTTACGTTCCATGCTCTGCCAGCTGCAGGAGAAATCTGGCCCCTCGATTTATTAAAAGTGGTAGGGATGTATCCTAAAAAAGGAAGCTTAAAAATTCGAGGAGATTTAGATTATTTGATATACTATCCATCCCCTGGTTCTTCAGCTGATGAGGCAGGCTCAGAAATTAAAGCTCCTGATGTAGCGGTAAGACGTGGACAAATCTTAAAAGCAGGAGAGCAATTATTTATTCACCCAGGCTCGGGGAGGGAATGCAAACCACTTTCTACAAAACGGTTTCATTCTATTAAGCAAACTAATGAAACGAGGTATTAGCAGTGAATCAAACAATGGAAGGTGCAGTAGAAGCGATTGAAAACGGACAAGTGGAGAAAGGCTTGAACATTTTAGATCAACTAGAGGAAACAGCAGATCATCAACAACTGTTTGATATAGCAAGTTTATACCAGCAACTTGGGCGTGCTGATAAAGCAAAACCGATTATTACGAACCTCTTATCTTATTATCCTGATGAAGATGAATTATTTGTGTTTGCAGCAGAACTTGAAATTGACTTGGACCAAGAAGAAGAAGCGATTGAGTGGCTGTTAGAAATTAAAGAAGGCTCTAATACGTATTTGCAGGCCCAAATCTTGCTTGCCGATCTGTACCAATTACAAGGGTTAGATGAAGTTGCAGAGCAAAAACTTAAACGTGCACTTGAGCACTCTCCCGATGAACCTGTGTTGTTAGCAGGACTAGGGGACTTTCATTTAGAGCGCGGTGATTTTAATAAAAGTATTCCGTATTTAAAGCAGGCTGAACAAAAAGGATTTCAATTCCCGGATGGAAGTTTAGATTTGCGTTTGGCGGAAGCCTATAGCGCCACAGGCCAGTTTGAGGAAGCTTTGAAGTATTATGAAAGAGGCCTTGATGAAAAAACAGAGCTGTCTGCTATTTTCGGCTACGGATATACAGCTTTGCAAGTCGGGGATTATCAACTAGCTGCCAAGCAATTTGAAGAATTGAAGCGTCGTGATTATGAATACGTTACACTTTACCCTTATTTGGCTCGTGCATATGAAGGCCAGGAAATGTTTAAAGAAGCACTTGGGGCCTGTGAACAAGGCTTACAAGTAGACGAGTATAATGATGCTCTTTATGCTGAAGCCGGTAAAATCAGGCTTAAATTAGGGTACTTCCCTGAAGGTGAGGATGCACTGCGACAAGCGTTAGCGATAAACCCTGGAAATTTTGCTGCATCTGTTGCGCTACTTTCATATCTACAGGATGAAGAAAGAGCTGAAGAAGTTCTTGAGTTCCTAAGTTACCTAGAAGATATGGGAGAACAGGCTCCACTGTTTGACTGGAAGCGAGCCAAAGCAAATTGGCTGTTGGAAGACTTTGAAGCTAGCTACAAACATTTTCAGTCTGTTGCTGAGGAATTTAGTGAAGACAGTGAATTTCTAGAAGATTATGGGCGCTTTTTAATAGAATATGGATTTACCGAAAAGGGAATAACCCATTTACAAAAAGCGCTTACATTAAACCCTTCCGATCACGACTTAAGTATGTTCGTTGAACAGCTTACGGCAGAATAATCATAGTTAACAAACAAGATATTCCCTTTCTCTTAGTTTTTTGTAGTATCATAATAGGTAGGAACGATGTGTAGTTGCAGTTTGATTTGTTATCTGGATGAAGGCAAATGAATAAATTCTAATTTTTAACAAAGGCTAAGAGAAAGGAGCAGCTTTAATGGAAGAACTTATCACCACTTCTGAGAAGCGGGCATTTATTCATGATTTTCTGGACACTGTGACCTTAAAGGAGCAGCAGACTACATGGTTGTTGCAATACATCGCCAGTGATGAGGAACTGCTTTCTCATATTCACTTTGTTGAAGAAACAGCGAATTGTCCACGTGCCTTAATGATCTCAACTAATGGGGTTAATGATGCTTCGTTTCGTTACAAGCGAAATACTGTAGTGACTTATGATCCTGAACACTTTCTTCATGATGTAGCCAGGAGAAAGACAGAGCCGCTCTACATTCAGCTGCAGCTGCCAAAGGATAAATGTCCAAATCGTTATCGTTCAGTATTAGAGCAAAACCCTTTCAGTGAGAAAACAAAAACCAGGAAGAATTATTATTCTCAGGAAGCAACTTCGTTAATTGCTTATTTAGAAGAAGAACATGAGATTGCTCAATTAAAACAAGAAATAGACCAGGCTTTAGATGAGCGGGACCAAGCCCAGTTTGAACAATTAAGAGAGAAATTAGGGCACTTAGAAAACAAACGTATGGAGCAGTAAGGGGAACAAACAATGAAATGGAATACAACTGATATTGATACGTATTTTCATGCAAAGGAATATGTAGACACAGTCCTCGTTCCACTCATTCCGGTCGGTTTCGGAGAAGGCATGAAATCCCAGGTTGCGATGGGTGAATACATTACGATTATGGCAGAAGAGCTTGAAAAACAGTTTAAAGGACGGGTATTAAAAGTACCACCTTTTACTTATGCTGTAGATGAAACGAATGAAGAACGTTTAGAGAGAGTGAACAGCTGGGGTCAGATGTTTGAAGAGGAAGGAAAAACCTTCACGATATTTTTAACTGCTGATGCAGAGTGGAAGAAAACAGAAGATTCATTGCCGGGGATGTTGATTTGGCTACCACTCCTTCCACTGGAGCATTTAGAGGTTAAACATAGAAGACAAGCAGTGAGTGATCAGTTGAAACAAATCTTACCTCTCATCATGAACGAATGGAAAAAAAATCCATAGAGTTGAACACAATGAGAACGCACTCAGAAAAGATTGACAGCCAATTGACGGCTAGGCTATCATAGTTATGTCTTAGTATTCATATGTGTGCCCGAAATGTCCAACAGGACTTGACATTATAAGAGTAGGGGGGATATGCGGTGAGTGAAAAAGAACATAATGTATCTCGTCGACAGTTTTTGACGTACACGCTAACCGGTGTAGGTGGATTTATGGCTGCTGGGATGCTTATGCCAATGGTACGTATGGCAGTGGATCCAGTACTCGAAGTCGGCGCTGAAGGTGATATGGTCGCTGTTGCTGATCTCGATGAATTAACTGAAGAGCCACAGTCGTTTCCATTGAACTTTGAACAAGATGATGGTTGGTATGAAGCAGAGATTGAAGAGACAGCTTGGATCTATCTTGATGGAGATGATGTTGTTGCACTATCTCCAGAATGTACACACCTAGGCTGTACGGTGAACTGGGAAGCCAACGAGGACGAGCCTGAACGCTTTTTCTGTCCATGCCACTTTGGCTTGTTTGAGCGTGATGGCACAAACGTACCGAACACACCGCCGACAGAACCATTGCACAGGTACGAGCATGAGGTTCGAGACGGCACTGTCTATTTGGGCAGACCACAACCACAAGTCTAGGAGGGGCGTTTAAATGTTACAGCGTATATATGACTGGGTCGACGAACGCATGGACATTACGCCGCTCTGGCGGGACATTGCCGACCATGAGGTGCCAGAACACGTAAACCCGGCACATCATTTCTCGGCATTTGTCTACTGTTTCGGCGGTTTAACGTTTTTTACTGTCGTTATCCAGTTTTTGTCCGGCATGTTTTTAACCATGTACTATGTCCCAGATATCATTAATGCTTATGAATCGGTCATGTATTTGCAAAGTGAAGTTGCATTTGGAATGATCGTACGCGGTATGCACCACTGGGGCGCCAGTGTTGTAATCGTGATGATGTTTTTACATACATTGCGGGTATTTTTTACCGGGGCATATAAAAAGCCGCGTGAATTAAACTGGGTCGTTGGTGTTCTTATTTTCTTTGTTATTTTAGGACTCGGTTTTACAGGGTACTTACTGCCATGGGATATGAAAGCTTACTTTGCCACGGTAGTTGCCTTAGAAATTGCTGAAAGTGTACCAGTCGTGGGAGAAATGATACGAGTACTCTTAGCAGGTCATGAAGAATTACTAGGTGCGCAAACCTTAACAAGGTTCTTTGCGATTCATGTATTCTTCCTTCCTGGTGCGTTGCTCGGTCTTCTAGCTGCTCACTTTATCATGATCCGCAGGCAGGGTATTTCTGGTCCGCTTTAAAATAGGCCGAAAGCTTGCAAAAATTGACTAATGAGGAGGGAAACCGATGCATCGTGGTAAAGGGATGAAGTTCGTTGGGGATTCTCGGATCCCGGCGGAAAAGAAGCCCAACATTCCGAAAGACTATTCGGAGTATCCGGGAAAAACAGAAGCATTCTGGCCAAACTATCTTCTAAAAGAATGGATGATAGGTGCGGTGTTTTTAATCGGCTTCTTGTGTTTTACAGCTGTCAATCCCGTGTCACTCGAAGGGATTGCAGACCCTACAGATTCTGGTTATATTCCGCTCCCGGATTGGTACTTCTTATTCTTATATCAATTGCTTAAGTACGAATATGCGTCAGGTACGTTTGAACTGTTTGGAAACGTTATTATTCCCGGCTTGGCCTTCGGGGCATTGCTTCTTGCTCCGTGGCTAGACCCTGGACCTGAACGCCGTCCGTCAAAGCGTCCTGTCGGAACAGGACTCATGCTTCTTGCTACCATTTCAGTTATTTACTTGACTTGGGAAGCGGTAGACCAGCACGACTGGGAAGCTGCTGAAGAGCAAGGTGAGATCTTAGACGAAGATGACATTCAAGAAGTCGATATGGACCATGCAGGTTATGAGATTTATGAAGAGCAAGGCTGTATTGAGTGTCATGGTGAACAATTAGAAGGCTCCGGTGCAGCTGGTCCGAATCTATACGACTTGCCTTATGGCGCGGAAGATATCGCTAATATTTCAGTAGAAGGTATTGGCGAGATGCCAGCGGGCATGTTTGATGGGTCTGATGAAGAACTTGAAATCATGTCAGAATACATCGAAGCTGAAGGTCAGCCAAATGGCGACGATGATGAAGACGAAGACGAAGATGATGAAGATGAAGAGGATGAATAGTTTCACTTCGTTTTATAGAGCCGGCCGGTTACGGTCGGCTCTTTTTAATACTACGTTTACGTAGGAAGGAGCGTTTTCCTGTGGGAGCTCAACACCCTTCACTTTATAAACGTCTTATAAAGATAGCGGCATCTCCACTTATGCTGTGTGCCCTGTTTTTAATCAATTTCTTTGGAACCATTTATGGGTACATTTGGTATGCTGGCCAACTAAGCGTAACCCCCTGGTATTTTTGGCCGTTCGTCCCAGATAGCCCAACAGCAAGTTTGTTTTTTACAATTGTGCTCGGTTTGTGGTTGTTTCGAAAAAGAAGCGGTCTAATTGAAGCCTTAGCTGTGGTAACGTTGATAAAATACGGAATCTGGGCAGTATTTATGAATACAGGAGCGGGGCTGTACGGAGCTGAGTTAAATTGGCAAAATTACATGCTGATTATTTCTCATGGAGCAATGGCTGTTCAAGCTGTCTTATATTTGCCATACTATCGCATACGCCCCTGGCATCTTGTTATTGCCTTACTATGGACGGTACATAATGATATCATTGATTATGTGTATAACATGCATCCGTGGGTAAGCACTGTATTGATGGATGACATTCAGCATATTGGATATTTGACATTCTGGTTGGGGATTATAGGTGCAGCTATTGCATATTGGGGCAATGTTCATCAGCGAGCAAGGCATTTGGATTTACCTTCTTAAGAAACCTTGATTGAACAATGGTCTACTCTTGTCCAGCTCTGCATACTCTTGAATCATAAGGGTACAGGGAGGGCTTCAATGTGAGACTTACCGTGATGGGTGGGGCAATCATCTGGCTCCTGTTCTGTTTTGTTGGACAAGAGGCCAATGCTGATGCAGCTAATCATGACCAATCACTTAAGACCGTTTATACAGCTTATCAAGATGTTATTGAATTGGCTGAGCGAGAGCGATGGGCGGAGGCAAAAGATGTTCTTGACTCAATTGAACGAATGCTGCCAGCGATTGATTATGAGGAAGAGGAATTAACGGTTCAAGATATCCATGTATTATTAGAAGCTTATGAAGCAGCGGCAGCAAGCTTGGCAAGTGCACAGCAGGCTCCTGAAAACAGAATGCAAGGCCTTCTCAAATTTCAACTCGCTTTGGATGCAGTAATAAACGAAAATCACCCGCTATTTCAGCGGCTTGCTGGGCCATTTCAGGAAAGACTTGAAGGTTTTGTTCAAAGTAGCAGTATGAACAAAGAGGAAGCACAAGCTCAATTTAATGAGTTAAAAAATGAATTTGAGGTGATTCGGCCGGCTTTATACTTACAGCATTCTGAAACGGTGCGGAGCAGAATAGATAGTTTGTGGGTAGCTGTCGACCGTGGCATGAGAGAGGGAAAAGAATTCCATGAGTTACCGCTTCAAGAGCTAGTGGACGAGCTGGATCAGGCCTTTTCGAATGAAGAAGAGAGACGATCAATAGACCCTACTTTAATTGGCATTATGATTTTTGTTAGTACAGTTCTTGTGGTTTCATTATCATATGCAGGGTGGAAAAAGTATAAAGCGGAACGTCGCCGCGCTAAAATGTCAAAGTCAGAGGATTCTTATAGACAATAAAAGCTGAAAAATTGACGGCTCAAAGACTTTGCCATAAAATAAATAGTGAAAAATGTTCAATAGTGTGGAGGTGAAAGAACTATGGGTTTAGTACCAATGCTTATTTATTTTGGACTGTTAATTTTAATTCCTCTTTGGGCTCAAGGCCGGGTGAAAAAAGCGTTTAATAAATATTCTCAGGTAGCGAACTCGTCAGGGATGACAGGTGCTCAAGTAGCCCAAAAGATTTTAAATGACAACGGAATCTATGATGTTGGCGTAGAACCAGTGAAAGGAAAGCTGTCCGACCATTATGACCCGCGTTCAAAAACAGTGCGCTTGTCTGAGGATAATTACTATAAAGCGTCTGTTGCGGGAAGTGCAGTAGCCGCTCACGAGGTTGGTCATGCGATTCAGGATGCTGAAGAATATGCCTTTTTACGCTTTAGATCCTCCCTTGCTCCGGCGGCCAATATGGGTTCCAATTTTTCATTTATTCTAATCATTGCAGGTATATTATTAACAGCACAGAATCTTCTGCTTGCAGGGATTGTGTTAATGTCTGTGGCTGTTTTGTTCCAGCTCGTTACCTTGCCGGTAGAGTTTAATGCTTCAAACCGAGCCATGCATCAGATGGTGTCAACCGGCATTATTCGAAATGATGAGGAACGTGAAACACGTAAAGTGTTGGACGCAGCGGCTTGGACTTACGTAGCTGCAGCACTTGTAGCTGTACTTGAACTAGTACGCTTTATCATGATGTATTTCATGATGAATGATGATTAAAGAAAAATAAAGGATGGGGGCGGGTCTGCCTGCAACTATTTAATGGTTGCAGGAAAAGGCAGCCCTCTTTTATTTGTTGTGACTTTATTTTATTCGATAAAAGCTTACAGATGTTCAATTGGCTTTTTATTTTCATCTAATGTGAAGCCTTCACCTGCAACGTCTTGCACATCATTTACTGTAATAAAAGCGTGCGGGTCAATCGTAGTAACCAGCGTTTTTAAACGAACGAGCTCATTTCGTCCAACTACACAGTAAAGGACTTCTTTATCAGAACCGGTGAATGTTCCTTTTCCTTGCAATATCGTAGCGCCGCGCTCCATTTCTAGCAGAACTGCATCTGCAATTTGCGGGGCGTGTTCAGAAATAATAAAGGTAGCTTTGGCTGCATAAGCCCCTTGTTGAATAAAATCAATCACTTTGGCAGCAACAAAAACGGCAACAAGCGTATACATAGCTTCACGGTAGTTTAAATAAACAAGTGAACTTGTAATGACTAGAGCATCAAATATGAAGAGTGTTTTCCCCATGCTCCAGCCTAAGTATTTAAAGCCAAGTTTAGCAATAATATCAACACCGCCAGTCGTCCCGCCGTAACGAAAGACGATGCCGAGACCGGTCCCTATAAAGACGCCGGCAAATAGTGCAGCGAGTGTCATGTCATCCTGTAGAGAAAGCTGCATGAGAGGATATGCCTGGAAAAGCCACAAGAAAAAAGATAAACTAATGGTGCCAAACACGGTATAAAAAAAGAGCATTCGCCCAAGAATTTTATAACCAATAAAGAATAAAGGGATATTTAAGACGAGATTAGATAAAGCCGGATCAATTGTGAAAATAAAGTATAAGATCAGTGTGATTCCGGTGAATCCTCCGTCAGCCAAGTTGTTTTCCATGTTAAAATAAACAAGGCCGAACGACATTAATGCTGAACCAAGCGTAATAAAAATGAGCCTCTTACTATGTTTGAAAAGATGCGCCATTGTGCTCCCCCTTTCACGTCTTTCATAGTATAAGGGGAAAAGAAAGCATGAGCAAATGTCAAAAAATAAAACTGGAGGATGAGGAGGTTTGTATGGGAACAAAAACAATCCAGGAAATGCAGCAAGAAGTGGACTATTATATTGGACAATTTAAAGAAGGATATTTTTCTCCACTCTCGATGTTAGCGCGGATGACAGAAGAAGTAGGAGAACTGGCTCGTGAAGTAAACCATCACTATGGGGAAAAACCGAAGAAGTCAGATGAAGAGGCTTCTAGTTTGGAACAAGAGCTTGGTGACTTATTATTCGTATTAATTTGTTTTGCCAATGAACAAAACATAGATATAAATGAAGCGTTTGATCAAGTCATGCATAAATTTCGGACCCGCGATGCCAACCGCTGGACAAAAAAGGACAAAGGAGACGATCAGACATGAACCGTACACCAATTCGTATTATATTAGCTGGAGCTCGAGGAAACATGGGAAAAGAAGCAGCACAATTAGTAGCGGAGACCGAGCACTTTGAATGTGTGGCTGTCTTAGATCACAAGCATGAAGGCCAATTCCTGGCAGACATTGAAGGGATGCCGGCGTTAGAGGCACGTATTTATACCGATGCAGATGAAGTGTTCAGTGCAGTTGAAGCAGATGTTTTGATTGATTTAACTACCCCTGCAGCCGGAAAAGTACATATGGAAAAGGCGCTCGATTATGGGGTGCGCCCAGTAATCGGCACGACGGGATTTAGTGACGAAGATATTGAACGATTGACCAAAAAAGCAGAAGAAAAAGAACTTGGAGCTATTATTGCGCCAAATTTTGCTGTTGGAGCGGTTTTGATGATGAAATTTTCACAAATGGCAGCCAAGTATTTTCCTGATGTTGAAATTATCGAACGTCACCACGACAGAAAACTCGATGCGCCTTCAGGAACTGCAGTGAAAACAGCTCAGCTCATTTCTGACGTTCGTGAAGAAAAAAATCAAGGCCATCCGCAGGAAACAGAAGAAATGCAAGGGGCCCGCGGTGCCGATATGGAAGGCATGCATATTCACAGCGTACGTCTTCCAGGACTTGTCGCTCATCAAGAAGTAATGTTTGGCGGAAGTGGACAGACGCTGACGATCCGCCATGACTCTATTAATCGCCAGTCGTTTATGCCTGGGGTGCAATTAGCGGTGGAAACTAGCTTAAACTTATCAACCTTAGTGTACGGGTTGGAAAACATCATGGAATAAAGGTGTGAAACTGATGAAGATTGCTTTAATTGCTCACGATAAAAAGAAAAATGATATGGTGCGTTTTGTGAAACAACATCTATCTCTGTTTGAACGGCACACGCTATATGCCACTGGAACGACGGGAGAACGAATTACCGAAGCAACGGGCTTGAATGTTGAACGGTTTTTATCAGGCCCTTTAGGCGGAGACCAGCAAATTGGAGCGAGAGTAGCTACAGCCGATATGGACATGATTTTATTTTTACGAGATCCATTAACTGCCCAGCCTCACGAGCCGGATAT
The DNA here is from genome assembly GCF_000377705.1 of Salsuginibacillus kocurii DSM 18087. Lineage (GTDB taxonomy): Bacteria > Bacillota > Bacilli > Bacillales > Marinococcaceae > Salsuginibacillus > Salsuginibacillus kocurii. Next base: position 130,493 of record NZ_KB898624.1, read on the forward strand.
CACAGCTTTGCTTCGCTTATGTGACGTCCACGGTCTACCTGTGGCTACCAATGAACAAACGGCAGAGCTACTCTTACAAACCATCGATTAAATTCATTATATTTTCTGCTGATGAAAAGGGTGAATCGCGTGACAAACACAATAGATATTCTTGCAATTGGCGCTCATCCTGATGATGTTGAAATTGGCATGGCAGGAACGTTGGCCTTGCATCAACAGCAAGGATATAAGACAGCGATCTGCGCCTTAACGAAAGCTGAACTTTCCTCAAATGGCACGGTTGAGAGCAGACAGGATGAAGCTGAGAAAGCGGCAGCGCTTATCGGGGCAACGGAGCGTATCCAGCTTGATTTTCCAGACCGGGGCCTCGCTGAGGAAAGAGAGGCAATTACAGAATTAACCCGGATTATAAGAAGATACAAACCAACATATGTCTTTGTGCCGTGGCATGAAGACCGCCACCCAGACCACGGGGCTTGCGGCCGTATTTCCTATGAGGCCGTTTTTAACGCCAAAATTCGTAACTACAAACCGGAAGCTGGCGATGCTCATTCGGTCGCACATTGTTTTTATTATATGATTAATAGTTCTGCTAAACCGCACTTTGTGCTCAATGTAAGTGAGGTTTATGAAACGAAACGAGCTGCATTATCAGCGTATCAGAGTCAATTCTCCCCTGGACCTGCCGGAGTGGAGACACCATTAACGAATCAATATGTTGCTGCTGTAGAAGCTAGAGACCGAAAATGGGGGAGTGAGGCAGGAGTGACCTATGCGGAAGGATTTATCTCTGACCGGCCTTTGCCACTTAATCATCTAGGCGGCCTGCAGTTATGAGGCCTTTAAACATTGGAATTACATGTTACCCAACTGTGGGAGGTTCTGGAGTTGTTGCTACGGAATTAGGGAAAATATTAGCAGAGCGTGGCCATAACGTTCATTTTATTTCTTCAAGTTTTCCGTTTCGTTTAGATAAAGTGTACCCCAATTTATATTTTCATGAAGTGGAAGTAAATCAATATCAAGTGTTTCAGTATCCACCTTATGACTTAACATTAGCTAGTAAGATGGCAGAAGTTGTTCGTTCGGAGAACCTTGATATTCTCCATGTCCATTACGCGGTTCCGCATGCTGTGTGTGCTAAACTTGCAAAGGACATGACCGGTGGAAACGTACAAGTAGTAACGACCTTGCACGGAACAGATATTACGGTGCTAGGGTCTGATCCTACACTAAAAGAAGTCATTCGCTATGGCATTGAAGCTTCTGATACAGTTACAGCAGTCTCCAATAGTTTGGCAGGGCAGACTAACGATTTGTTTCATACGACAAAACATATCGAAACAATTTATAATTTTATCGATGAACGCGTGTACGACTCAGAGATGAAAGAAAATTTGCGCGAGGAATTTGGCATTACTGGAGATGAACGTGTTATTGTTCATATGTCAAATTTCAGGCCGGTTAAACGGACGGAAGATGTATTTAAAGCGTTTGAACAAGTAGCCAGGCATGTTCCAGCTCGTTTGCTTTTAATAGGAGATGGGCCGGAGCGCTCAAGCTTAATGAAACAAGTAAAAGCAGCTAACATGGAACAAGAAGTTCTATTTCTAGGAAATCAGAAACGAGTAGCTGAACTCTTGCAAATGGCAGATGTCATGCTTTTATTATCTGAAAAAGAGAGTTTTGGGCTAGCCGCTCTTGAAGCTATGGCAGCAGGGGTGCCGGTGATTGGTACAGACATAGGCGGTATCCCTGAAGTTATAGGTCATAATGAAACAGGATTTATTGTCCCTTTAGGACGGCCTGACTTGGTCAGCGCGCATTGTGTTACCCTGTTTAATAATCCTCTTCTTCATACCCGCTTTCAACAGGCAAGCAAGGACCGAGCTCAGCGCTTGTTTTCAGCAGCTGAAATTGTATCCCAATACGAAAAGATGTATTATCATACATTACAAAGGGGCGGATATCAGTGAAGGAGCGCATGCGGCTGGCGGCACAGGTGATTCAACAGCTTGAAAGTGAAGGGTTTGATGCATATATTGTAGGCGGGGCTGTAAGAAATCGTTATATCGGCTGCCCGATTAAGGATATTGATATTACTACCTCTGCTCCTCCGGCTGTGATAACATCTCTATTTTATAGCTTTGAGACAAATGCTGAGCGCCATGAGACCGTGCTTGTTAAGCTTGAAGACGAGTTGTTTGAGGTGTCTACGTTTCGTGCGGGCGGAAGCGGAGAATATGGGTTATTTGAAGATCTAAAAAGGCGGGACTTCACCATGAATGCCATTGCCTTAAGTCCTGATTTAGATTATATAGACCCCCTGAACGGGCGTAAGGATATTAACGCCCGTTTAATCCGAGCCCCAGAAGAGCCGCTGAAACGATTCTTAGAAGATCCACTCCGACTGTTGCGAGCCATTCGCTTCATCGCTCAATTTAATTATAGATTAGAAACAAACACTGAGCAGGCCGTACCTGCAGTGAAAGAGGATCTCCAAGAAGTAGCACTTGAGCGGGTCGGGCAGGAATTTGAAGAAATACTTTGTTCGTCATTTACTGACCATGCCTTACAAGAAGCTGAACGCTTGGGGATCATAGCAATCATTCTTCCTATTCAACTCGAAAATGTCCAGTATTCGTTTTCTAAGAACGAGTTGATAGAGCGCGAAGAGCATATAGCTGCATTTTTTATAAGCAACCAAATAGGAAGCGTAGCGGCAAAGCAGCTTTTAACGGGCCTGAAACGGTCTAAAGCACTGAAGCAAAAAGTGGGTAAGCTGATTACCTGGTTTGAATGGCGCTCTCAGCATGGTTGGGATGATGAGTCGCTGTACAAAGCCGGTTTAATGCAAGCTATAGCGGTTGAACGATTGCTCAAAGCTTGTCAGTTTTTAAACGTAGCTTATGACCACGAAGTAAAAACCCGGTGGGACAGGCTTCCGATCCACACAAGAACTGATCTCGCCCTTAATGGAGCAGATCTAATATCGTTAACTGGTTATCAAGCAGGAGCCTGGGTGAATCAATGGCTATACGACCTTGAAGTTGCTATACTTAGAAGAGAACTCTCCAATACAGGGGAAGCGGTCAAGGATTGGGTTGTACAAAGGAGAGAAGAAGATGAATCGGGATGAATTGTTGCGGCTGCTCGTTCAAGAAGAGACAGGTTTTGTCTCAGGACAAGAAATAAGCAATAGGCTTGGTATTTCACGGACGGCAGTTTGGAAGCAGATTGAAGAACTACGTAAAAGTGGTTATGAAGTAGAAGCTGTGCCTAGGAAGGGGTACCGGCTCTTGCACCGTCCCAACATGGTTACTAGCGAGGAAATAAAATCACGCTTAGAGACGGAGCACTTAGGCCAACATGTGATTTATAATGAGGAAGTCACTTCTACACAAGATCTCGCGCATGAACAAGCGCAAAAGTCTGCTCCTGAAGGAACGATCGTAGTAGCTGACAGACAAACGAAAGGGAAAGGCAGGCTAGGGAGAGTTTGGCACTCTCCGCCAGAACATGGATTATGGACGAGTCTAATTTTGCGTCCTAACATCCCCCCTTATAAAGCCCCTCAGCTTACCCTGTTAACAGCAGTAGCTGTAGCAGAAGGTGCCGGGAATTTAACCGGGGCTGAAGCAGAGATTAAGTGGCCGAATGATGTTTTGTTAAATGGGAAAAAGCTCTGTGGAATCTTGACCGAAATGCAATCAGAGGCTGATATGATTCACGCAATCATTGTAGGAATAGGCATGAACGTGAACCAACAAGTACAGGATTTTCCTGAAGAGTTAAAAGGGATCGCAACTTCATTAAGGTTAGAATATGGCGCACCGTTCCGTCGTGCTGATGTGTTAAAAGAAATTCTGGAACGTTTTGAATATTGGTATCAGCGCTTCTTGACAGAAGGTTTTGAACCTGTCCGCAACCAATGGGAAGTATATGCCTTATCGTTTGGCCGCCGTATAAAAGCACGGACGATACAAGGAACGATTTACGGTATTGCTAAAGGAATTACTGCTGATGGGGTTCTGCTTCTCGAAGATGATGAAGGAAAAACGCAGCAAATTTACAGCGCAGATATTGAAATTCAATGAAGAAACGAATAGAATGAAAACGGGTACATTTTATTGACCGCATCGGAACAGAGCGGTACAACGTACTACCGATTTTTAAAAATTATTGTTGATGAATCTGCCTTGATCCGATGAAGGACGGGGACAGAAGGGTGAAATGACTACAAAGCATATAGCAAAGGCATGGTTTTACGGTTAGAAGTAGAAGTCCTTCTTCCTTCAGCGGAAGGAAAGGATTGTTTTCTATGGGGAATTTCCCCTGCTAGAAATCTGCTTTAGCCGAAAATCCACCGTCACTTTTCTATACGTGCATCCTTCCTCGCCAGGAAGGATGTTTTTGTGTATAGCGTGACCAGTGAGCGGCTTTACAGAAACATAATTATAAATGTAGAACAAGAGACTGTAGGGCCTTAGCCGTTCTTTTCTTTGCGGGTTCATCGCGAAAGGAGTAAGCATGCATACGACTTCTAGTGTGAAAGCAGTGAAAGGCTCAAGTGAGAAACTGGCTATGATGACAGCCTACGATGCACCGACCGCCTCTCTATTGGAGCAAGCAGGGATGGATATGATTTTAATTGGGGATTCAGCAGGGATGGTTGTCCATGGGTATGATTCCACGATCCCTGTGACGGTTGATGATCTAGTCTTACACACAAAAGCTGTCAGGCGGGGGGCACCAAACACTTTTACAGTTACTGATTTTCCTTTTTTAACAGCACATCAGAGCAGGGATGTAGTAATGGCAGCAGCGGGGCGTTTCATGCAGGAAGGCGGCGCACATGCTGTCAAACTTGAAGGCAGCGAGCCTGCTGTGATAACTGCGGTGAGCCAACTTGTCCAGGCAGGAGTCCCAGTAATGGCTCATCTCGGTTTAACACCCCAGCATGTGAATGTTACCGGTGGCTACAAAGTCCAGGCAAAAGAAGAAGCAGAAGCGAAGAAGCTGTTGGCTGATGCAAAAGCACTGGAACAAACAGGATGCTTTGCACTCGTCTTAGAATGTGTGCCAAAAGATATAGCTGCGGTTGTGACAAACGAGATAGACATACCGGTTATTGGAATAGGTGCTGGTCCGGATGTCGATGGACAGGTGCTCGTTTTTCATGATGCTGTCGGCTTAACGTCTGGTTTTACCCCTAAATTTGTTAAAAAGTATGCTGAGCTTGGAACACTTGCTTCTGAAGCAGTAAGCACTTATGTACAAGAAGTGAAATCCAGCCAGTTTCCTGAAGATGTTCATAGTTTCAAAGAAACAGGACAGTTGGTTGGCAAAGCCTACGGAGGCGCTAAGAGATGAAGTTCATAAATCAACCGCAAGAAATGAGTGCCCTGACCGCACAATTAAAAACAGAACAAAAAAGCATTGCCTTTGTGCCCACTATGGGGTTTTTACATGAGGGACATCTTTCTTTAATTAAGGCAGCGCAATCGAAGTATGACGTAGTTGTAGTAAGCATCTTTGTGAATCCAAGGCAATTTGGAGAGAATGAAGACTTTGATAACTATCCACGAGACCTTGAAAGGGACTTGAAACTGGCAGAAGAACACGGGGCTCATATTATGTTTCATCCTTCTCAATCACAGATGTATCCAGCACCGATGCGCACTGAAGTCAACGTAATAAAAGGGAATGATGTTCTTTGTGCTAAAAGTCGTCCCGGCCACTTTAACGGTGTAGCTACTGTAGTGATGAAGCTCTTTCAACTTGTTAAACCTGATGCTGCTTTTTTTGGCATGAAAGATGCGCAGCAAGTCGCTATTTTAAAAAATATGGTCCACGACTTTAACATGAATGTTGATATCGAAACGGTGGAAACCAGTAGAGAAGAAGATGGTTTGGCTAAAAGTTCTCGCAATGTCAATTTAAATAAAACCGAACGCCAAGAAGCTGCTTCCCTTTATAAAGCTTTAAAGAAAGGCAAAGAGCTTATACAGATGGGAAAAGAGCGTGAAACTCTCCTCTTAGAAGTAGAAAACGAACTTATAGCAAGTACAAGTGCAGAAATTGATTATATCGATCTTTTAACTTTTCCAGAGTTAGAGGTTCCACAACAATTGACAGGCCAGTTAATTTTAGCGGGAGCGATCCGCTTTCAACAGGTACGACTAATCGATAATATTACGTTTGAGCTGTAGGGGAGGAGGGTGTAACATGTATAGACATATGATGAAAGGGAAAATTCATCGGGCCCACGTGACAGAAGCGAACTTGAATTATGTCGGCAGCATTACCATTGATGAAAATTTGCTGCGTGAAGTAGATATTTTAGAAAACGAAAAAGTGCAAGTTGTTAATAATGAAAATGGCGCACGCTTAGAAACATATGTTATTGCAGGTGAAGCGGGAAGCGGGGTTATTTGTTTAAACGGCGCTGCTGCCCGGTTAGTTCAGCCTGGTGATACTGTGATCATTATGAGCTATGCTATCATTGCAGAAAAGGAAGCACACAGCTTTGTTCCAAAGGTAGCCATTATGGATAAGGATAATACCATTAAAGAATTACTGGAACGAGAGCCTGCTTCTACTGTGTTATAGATTGTTGTGATCGATTTTCTCTTATGACCGGGAGAAAATCGATTTTTAATATACAGATATTATATGTTTTCCTCACGCTTTTCAATGTTCTCACAAAATTGGCCGGCTACCGCTTGGCGTAGCGGTTGTTTTTCTTTAAACTAAGGGGAGTAGAAATGAAAATGTTATGAACGAAAGCTGAACGTTTAAGCTCAGTTACATACATGCAGGAGTGAATAAACCATGAAACGCCGCTATGTTGTGCTCGATTTTGAAACAACTGGAAATGCGCCTAAAAAAGGAGACCGGGTTTTTCAGATCGGGGCTTGTGTGGTGGAAAACGATGAAGTGATCTCCACCTATCAAACGATGGTAAATCCTAAGGAACCTATACCTTACTTTATCGAACAGTTAACAGGAATTTCAGACGAGGAAGTAAAAGACGCTCCAGATTTCTCTGAGATTTGTTCTGAATTGTTAACCATGCTCGATGGGTCTGTATTGGTTGCTCATAATGTGAATTTTGATTTGGGCTTTTTAAATGCTGAACTTGATCGTGCTGGTTATTCTCATTTTCAAGGTCCGGTCATTGATACAGTAGAGTGTGCACGAATTTTTTACCCAACAGCAGAAGGATACCGCTTAAACTTACTTGCTGATTGGCTAGGGTTTTCCCACGAAAGGCCCCATCAAGCCGATAGTGATGCATTTGTAACGGCTAAGCTTTTAATTGCAATAAAAGAAAAAATGTATAACTTACCGCTTGTTACCCTGCAGCGCTTAGAAGACCTATTAAAAAACTTAAAAAGCGACTTATTGCCTATACTTTCAGATATCATCCTGCACCGGTTAAAAGGATGGAAACGCACGGTAGACGATAAATATGATGTGTACCGAAACATTGCCTTGAAAAAAGTAGACGAGGAAGGCCTTCAACAAACGCAGGCAAAAGAAGAAGACATTTCAAGAGATCCTTATTTTTTTGAAAACGGCGGCAGCCTTTCTGAGCAAATTCTCCATTTTGAAGAACGCTTGGGCCAAAAAAAAATGGCAGGAAAAATTGATGCAGCGCTCGCTAATCACGAACATTTACTCGTTGAGGCGGGGACAGGATCAGGGAAAACGCTCGCATACCTTGAACCTGTAAGCTGGTATGCATGGCAAGAAAATAAACCAGTTATCGTTGCAACAGAAACGATTCCACTTCAAGAACAAATTATGAAGCAGGAGCTTCCTCTCTTAGACAAAAGTTTGCCATTTTCATTAAGGCGTACCATTTTAAAGGGGAGAAGTCACTATTTATGCCTGCAGAAGTTTGAAGCAGCACTGACTCAAACACCCGCTCTTATCGAAGAGCAATTAACGTTAGCCCAGCTGCTCGTCTGGGTAACGGAAACTAATTTTGGCGATGTTGAGGAATTGAATTTGCCTGGTGGAGCAAATAGGCTCTGGGATGAAGTGAAAAGTGATCCATCCTCTTGTGCCACCCCACAGTGCCCATGGTTTTCCAGATGTTTTTATCAACGAGCGAAGCAAGATGCTAAAGATGCTCATGTAGTGATTACCAACCACGCACTCTTATTTACTGATCTCATTCAAGACCATCCAATTCTGCCGGCATACTCGACTTTGATTATTGATGAAGCGCACCAGCTCGAAGCAACTGCCGGCCGTCACCTTGGCCTGCAAACAGATTATATGAAAGTGACAAAGTGGTTCAGCCGCCTGCTCGGTTCCTCTGAACAAGTGGGAATTTTGGACCGTCTGCTCAAAGAAGACAAGCAGCAAAGCTCTTTTTCAAAACTCTGGGTTGAAGAGCGCAAACAGGGCGCTGAAGAAATTAGACAGGAATGGGATGACCTTTTCCGCATGTTGCATGACCGCTGCAGAAAACAGGCGAAAAATCATTCAGAAACCGGCCGGCTCTCCGTGCGGTTTGACCCGTCCGACCAAAGCGATGCATTAATGAATGCAATCCGTGAAAATGTCGACCGCTTAGTTATGCATCTTTTTGAAGAAACAAGAGCATATCAACCGCTAGTACAGATGGATAAAGAGCAAAACTCTCGAACTGGAGCTATAGCAGAAGTACGGGAAATTTGGACAAATCTTGAAGAAGAAGTTCTCGTCTTAAAACAGCTGCTCTTAGAAAGTGACCCTGACTACGTTTACTGGATGGAATCAGAGAAAAAAGGAGCTTTGAACGCTACCTACCTCTATGCAAGACCGATCGATGTTAGTTCGATCCTTGCAGACCAACTCTTTGCAAAAAAAAGTAGTGTGATTCTAACCTCAGCAACGTTAACGGTAAAAGGTTCTTTCAGCTATGTAGAAAGCCGCCTCGGTCTTCGCGATTTTGGGCCAGGAGAATTAACAATTCCATCTCCTTTTAATTATCAAGAACAAGCGCGTCTTTATATTCCAAATGACATGCCTAGCATTAAGGATAAAGATGAAGACTTGTTTATATACAGGGTAGCGGAATTCATCCATTTAGCGGCTGAATCAATGCAGGGGCGTGTGCTAGTATTGTTTACCTCCTTTGATATGTTAAATAAAACGAACAAACAACTGAAGATCTTTCAAGAGGAAGGGCATTATGTGCTAGTTACTCAAGGAGTACTAAGTGGCAGTCGCAGCCGGCTTCTCAAAACATTTAAACAGCACGAATCAGCTGTACTTCTTGGTACGAGCACGTTTTGGGAAGGGATCGATCTCCCGGGAGAAGAAGTGCAAAGTTTAGTGATTGTCAGGCTACCTTTTTCTCCACCAGGAGAACCGGTAATTAAAGCAAAAATGGAACGCTTGGAAGAAGAAGGTGCTAACCCCTTTGGCGCGCTTTCCCTCCCTCAAGCCATCCTTCGTTTCAAACAAGGGTTTGGCCGTTTAATTCGCCGCGGGGATGATAAAGGTGTAGTCTTTGTACTTGACCGCAGGTTGAAGGAAGCGAGGTATGGTAAAGATTTCCTCAAATCATTGCCTGATGTGCCAACTGAAAATTGCAGTACAGATGAAGCCTTGCATGCTGCTACAGAATTTTTAAGCAAGAAAAAATTTCACTAAACTCCGTCCAGCCCATTTCATAACAAGCGCTTTGCTTGCGTACAATAACAGCGCAGAATCGAGATGGCACTAAAAAAGGGGCTGGTTTAGTGAAGTATCAAAAGTGGCTCTTAGGCTTTTGTATACTTGTTTTGGCAAGCTGTGCAAACATAGATGCCGACCTTGTCATGACTGAAGAGGCAAATATTACGGTAGCAAGTGAAGAAGTTGTCATGACGTTTATGGATTTGCCTGACGGGGAAGCAACGCTCCTGCAGGATGGAAACCAGGAGTATTTAGTAAATACAGGCGGGCCTGAGAGTTTGCCATATCTTATGCACCACTTGAATTTATTTAATGTCGAGACGCTAGATGGCCTTGTGATCACACATGCCGGGGAACCGTATATTAGCCATCTCCATGAGGTGGTTTCGGCGTTTGAACCGGAAACAGTTTATCTTTCACCATATGTAGAAAAAAACTTGGACCCTTCCTTGAAAGAAGAGATCGCTGTAAAAGTCTTAGGTACTGATCTCTCTTCAAAAGAGATTGGCCGACTGACGATGGAAGTACTGTTTGCCGGTAAGGAGCCAGCGTCGGAAGGAGCAGCCGTTTTATCGTTTCAAGTTGGAGGCCAAAGCTTGCTTTATATGGGAAGTGCTGATGAAAATTTGGAAAAGGAGCTAGCTGGCTCTAAAAATTTAAAATCGACGCTACTCAAAGTAGGGGACTTTGATTCGGAAAAAGGAGCAACATCAACCTTTTTGCATTCAGTTGACCCTCAAGCTGCTATCGTCTTCCACCAAGACGGAAAAAAAGGAGACCAACGACTTTTGGAACGACTTGAAGAGGCATGGATTGACATTCATTATGCTGGCATGGAAGGCACAGTTACTTTTGTCTTTCATGAAAATACGTATGAATCCTTTTCATTTCAGACAGAGATGGAAAACCATGATAGGAGATGAGAGGTTGGAAAAAGAGAGAGAGCTGTATTTGACTAATGTCACCGTGGTTGACCCGGAGGAGAGCATGCCAGTCGTTAACTATGGCTATGTGCACATAAAAAATAACTATATTCATGCTTTTGCTGAAGGAGAGCCGCCCCATACAAATGGCGCTGAAGTGAGAGACTGTTCCGGTTGTTGTGTGATGCCCGGCCTCGTTAATACTCACGGTCATTCAGCCATGACTCTTTTGCGAGGATATTCAGATGACCTTGAACTAAAACGCTGGCTTCGTGAAGCAATCTGGCCGGCAGAAGCTAAATTCGATCGTGATATTACCAGTACCGGTAGTAAACTGGCTATGGCAGAAATGATTCGTTCTGGTACAACTACATTTATGGATATGTACCATTTACATATAAATGATGTGGCAGAGCAGGTGAAACAGATTGGCCTCCGTGCTTGTTTAGCGCGAGGAATGATCGGAATGGGAGCAAAAGAGGAACTCGCTGAAAAGCGCACAGAAGCGGTCGAACTAGCAAAAAATTGGAGAGGAGCGGCTGAAGGACGGCTTGAAGCAGCACTTTTTCCGCACGCCCCTTACACTTGCCCTCCTTCTTTTTTGGAAGACGTGGCAGCAGATGCCGCCAGCGAAGCAATACCGCTGCAAATTCATTTAGCCGAATCAAGACAAGAAGTGTCGGACCACTATAAGGATTACGGCCGGCCATTGATTTCGCATATGAAGGAACTCGGAATACTTAGGCCTAGTACGATGATTGTGCATGGGGTTCACGTGACAGAAGAAGATATATCTACTTTCCGGGATGCTGGTGTTTCTCTATCCCATAATCCAGTCAGTAATTTGAAGCTGGGCTCTGGCATTGCCCCGCTTGCTAAGTATATGAAACAAGGGGTCCCTGTTTCTTTGGGCACAGATAGTGCGGCTTCTAATAATACACTTGATTTATTTGAGGAAATTCGGTTAACTGCTTTGCTTCATAAAGGGGTGGCTGAAGATGCTTCAGTGGTCAGTGGAAAAGAAGTGTTACAAATGGCGACAGCAAACGGAGCAGCCATGTTAGGCTTTTCAAATACCGGGAAAATGAAACGAGGACAACTAGCTGACCTGATTGTGCTGGAGCAGCAGGGCTTGCATTTGCAGCCTGAAAATAACTTACTTTCCCACTTAGTGTACAGTGCTTCAGGCCAAGACGTACGTGACGTTTTTGTAAACGGCAGATGTATTATGAGAAACCGCGAGCTGCTAACTATAGATGAAGAGCGCCTTCGTTATGATGTAAAAGAACAAGTTAACAAATTTTAGAGTATACTCATGAGCTTACGTGTATTTAAAATAAAGGGAAGAAATTGTAGAATTATACACGGCTTCCATGCAAAAATTGATATACTATAAGCTGTTCAGTTATAAATAGAGCTGCCTTTAAAATAGGCAGCTCTATACAGGTGAGTGGTGGCTGAACTTTAACTTTTTAGTGGTATATGAGTAGTATGGGTGATTGTTTTAAGGTCATCCCCGGTAAAATCTCACGGGTTTTGCAGTAAGAGACGGGTATAGGCAATGAAACACATTTAGCAAGAAAGGAGGAAACAAACGGCATGAAACGGTGGATTTTATTGGCTATACTTGTGTTATTTTTAGGAGGAAGCGTTACGTTATACTGGTTTTATCAAGATATCCGTGCCATCCCCTCGAACACTGAAGAACAAATGGAACAGTTTGTAGCAGAAGAAGCTCTTTTAGATGAAATACAGAGCGTGTCAACATATAACGGAAGTGAAAGAGTGCACCATGTGGAAGGCATGCATGGTGATGCGGTGTATCATTTGCTTTTGGACGAAGACTTTGAGCTACTGCATGAATTTGCTGAGGATGACATACTGGCAAAAGAAGAAGCTGAAGCCCTTGTTATGGAAGGGGAAGAAGGTCTTACATTACGGTCTAACCAGTTAGGGTATAAAAATGGAGCAGTAGCTTATGAAATCACATACTTGTTACCAGACGGAAGGTACGGGTATGATTATATTCATGCTGAAAATGGCAGTTTGCTGCAACGTTACCGCTTAAGAGGGGATACGTAAAAGAATACTTGCTGGTACGAGTCTTCACGTCTATATAGCAAGCTTGTCACATGCTTAAGCTTTTCGTAAACTAAAGTATAGAAGCTGCTCTGCTTTTCACACCTTTAACATTAAGAGGAGGAAGGAACCATGGAATTAGCCAAAAGAGTCTCGACCCTTACGCCTTCATCAACATTAGCTATTACTGCAAAAGCAAAAGCATTAAAAGCAGAAGGACATGATGTACTTGGATTAGGAGCAGGGGAACCTGATTTTAATACGCCTCAGCATATTATTGATGCAGCGGTGGCATCTATGAGAGAAGGACATACTAAATATACACCATCTGGTGGATTAGTACAGTTAAAAGAAGCCATTATTGCTAAATTTGCAGAGGATCAAAAGCTTACATATGACCCATCAGAAGTAATTGTCTGCATAGGAGCGAAGCATGCGTTGTATACGTTATTTCAGGCATTGTTGAATGATGGGGACGAAGTTGTTATTCCAGCTCCGTTCTGGGTAAGTTACCCCGAACAAGTTAAGCTGGCTGGCGGGGCTCCAATTGAAGTTAAAGCTGAAGAGAAAAACAATTTTAAATTAACACCTGCCCAACTGGAGGAAGCAATTACTTCACGTACCAAAGCAGTCATTATTAATTCACCAAGCAACCCGACCGGCGTTATGTACAGCCCTGAAGAGTTGAAAGAGCTTGGTGACGTTGCGTTAAAACATAACATTTTAATTGTATCCGATGAAATTTACGAAAAACTGGTATATGACGGAGCTACGCACACTTCCATTGCGGAACTATCTCCAGCGTTAAAAGAACAAACAGTGGTAATTAATGGCGTGTCAAAGTCACATTCTATGACAGGATGGAGAATTGGCTACGCCGCAGGGAACAAACAAGTCATTCAAGCGATGACAAACTTAGCAAGTCATTCGACTTCAAATCCGACCGCAAATGCTCAGTACGGTGCAATTGCTGCATACGAACAAGAAGACGGTTCTGTAGAAACAATGCGGCAAGCATTTGAGTCACGTTTAAATACTATTTTTGAAAAAGTAAACTCACTTCCAGGCGTGAGTTGTGTTAAACCTGAAGGTGCGTTTTACTTATTTCCAAATGTAAAAAAAGCAGCAGCGTCCTGTGGTTTTGATTCAGTGGATGCATGGGTAGAAGCATTGCTAGAAGAAGAAAAAGTTGCGCTCGTTCCCGGTTCAGGGTTTGGAGCACCAGAGAATGTCCGGCTTTCATATGCCACTTCCGAAGACGTGATTGTGCAAGCCTTGCATCGTATTGAACGATTTATTGAAACCCATAGCAAGTAATCGGAACAAGAATTGGAGGAAGAAATTGTGAAACCGACCATTGAAACAATCGGCCAGCATGTTGGAGAAGAAGTTACGATCGGTTGTTGGCTTTCGAATAAACGCTCCAGCGGCAAAATTGCCTTTTTACAGCTTAGAGATGGCACGGGCTTTATTCAAGGAGTTGTGCCTAAAAGTGCAGTGAGTGAAGACACGTTTCAATTAAGCAAATCTGTCACTCAAGAAAGTGCGCTTTACGTGACAGGTACCGTTCAGGAAGATGAACGGGCGCCTTCGGGTTACGAATTAAGCATTTCAGGCATTGAATTAATTCATGAAGCCAGTGAATATCCAATTACACCGAAAGAACATGGGACAGAATTTTTGATGGACCATCGTCATCTTTGGATTCGATCTAAAAATCAACATGCGGTTCTTAGAATTCGCCATGAAATTATTCGGGCAACTTATGAGTTTTTCGATAAAGAAGGCTTTACAAAAGTGGACCCTCCGATTTTAACGGGCAGCTCTGCTGAGGGGACAACGAATTTATTTCATACGAAGTATTTTGATGAAGACGCTTATTTGTCGCAATCTGGGCAATTGTATATGGAAGCGGCGGCGATGGCCTTTAATCGCGTCTTTTCATTTGGCCCTACCTTCCGGGCAGAAAAATCAAAAACCAGACGCCATTTAATTGAATTTTGGATGATTGAACCTGAGATGGCGTTTGTAGAACATGAAGAAAGTCTGGAAATTCAAGAAGAGTACGTCTCTTATATTGCAGCAAGCGTGTTAAAAAATTGCCAGTTAGAACTAGAAGCACTCGGCCGTGATAAGAGCAAACTTGAACAAATTCATGCTCCCTTCCCACGTATGACTTATACGGAAGCTATTGATTGGCTGAAAGAACAAGGCTATGAGATTGAATGGGGCGAAGACTTCGGTGCCCCGCATGAAACAGCGATTGCTGAGTATCATAATAAACCAGTGTTTATTACCCATTACCCTAAAGATATTAAGGCTTTTTACATGAAACCAGACCCTGAAAATGAAGATGTGGTTCTTTGTGCGGATCTGATCGCTCCAGAAGGGTATGGAGAAATTATCGGCGGAAGCCAGCGTATTGATGACGAAGCATTATTACGAGAACGTTATCAAGAGCATGACTTATCAGAAGACGCTTATCGCTGGTATTTAGAATTAAGACAATACGGCTCAGTCCCTCATTCTGGATTTGGGCTTGGACTCGAACGAACCGTAGCTTGGATGACAGGGATTGAACATGTCAGAGAGACGATCCCATTCCCTCGCCTGCTCAATCGTTTGTATCCTTAAAGTAAGACTTTGTTAGCAAACGAGGTTGTTTGTTTGAACATCAAAAAAAATTGTACTTTAGAAAAGGTGAAGCTCATTTTCGCTCCAGGCGGATGACTTCGTCACAGTTACAAAGGTGAAAGCGTCAGCTCATGGAACACCTAAGGGGAGGGGCCATAGGAGGAAGGGTAACACCATTCTTTAATAGAGCCTCTCCTGTAAAAGGCAACACTTTTTTTAAATCATCTTAAAGAACTCATATTATAACCAAAGGAAAAAGCGAACTTTACGGCTTTGTGAAGGTTCGCTTTTTCTTTTCAAGGTGGTCTCTCTTTCCACTGAGTCGTGATAATCTGAAAAGAATTATTTTTAGCTGGAAGATAGAAGGCGTGCTATAATGACGGATGAGGTGGAAACCAATGAATCGACAACTTATGATAGACATGTTGAGACAAGGACACGTATCCATTCCGGTACTTTTCTTTGATTATTATAAAAAGCTCGGGCTTAATGAAAAAGAAGTAATGGTATTGTTTCTCGTCTTTCGTTTTGCAGAAGACGGAGAGCCTTTTCCAACCCCTGATATGTTGAGTGAACGAATGACAGTCTCGAGCGAAGAATGCATGACACTGCTTAGAGCGTTAATCCAGCGAAGATTTTTGGCTATTAAAGAAGAGAAGAGTGAAGCAGGAGTGATGTCTGAAAGCTATTCTCTTGAACCTTTTTATGAACAGGTTGTATCGTTGCTTTGTGAAGAAGCTGATCATGTTAATGAAGAGAAAACCATGCAAACAGAACGGGAATTATATGATATGTTTGAACGGGAGTTAGCCCGTCCATTGTCACCTATGGAGACAGAAACGATTTCCATGTGGATTGACCAGGATGGCTACTCATTTTTACTTATCAGGCAAGCTCTTCAGGAAGCTGTGTTAGCAGGGAAGTTGAATTTAAGATACATTGACCGTATTCTGTTTGAATGGCAGAAAAACGGGATAAAAACGCCTGATGAAGCGAGAAAACATAGTGAAAAATACCGTGCTGCCCAGCAATCACGGTCGTATAACCCTCCAAAAGAGCCACTGCCACATTATCCAAATTATAATTGGCTTGATAATTAAAGAGGGAAGGTTAAGTTGAGGTGACTCGTCTTGTTAACAAAAGCAAATATTCGATATGTATTGGACACATTAGAAGATATGTACCCAGAAGCAGAATGTGAATTGAATCATGATAATCCGTTTGAATTGCTTGTAGCTGTTATTTTATCAGCTCAGTGTACCGACGCTCTAGTCAATAAAGTCACTCCGGCTTTGTTTGAAAAGTATAAAGAACCGATGGACTATATAGCGGTAAGCCAAGAAGAACTAGAACAAGATATTCGTTCAATTGGTCTGTTTCGTAATAAAGCAAAAAACTTAAAGAAAATGAGCCAGTCGCTTGTCGACAACTATGATGGAGAGGTGCCGGCCAGCAGGGATGAACTAGTAAAGTTAGCTGGAGTAGGAAGAAAAACGGCTAATGTTGTCGCTTCGGTAGCATTTGATATTCCAGCGATCGCAGTGGACACGCACGTCGAGCGCGTTTCCAAACGTTTAGCTATCTGCCGCTGGAAAGATTCCGTGCAACAAGTTGAAGAAACGTTAATGAAAAAAATACCCGAGGAAGAATGGAGCAGGACCCATCATCGCTTAATCTTTTTTGGGCGTTACCATTGCACTGCTAGAGCCCCGAAATGTGATAGGTGTCCATTGCTGGATGTGTGCCGTGAAGGACAAAAAAGGATGAAGGGAGCGGCTACGTCTTGAGCATGCGCATTCCCGCTAAATATTTACACCAGCCTTTTTATGAGACAAGTACTCAGTACCTTTCTCCTGAATATGAATGGGATGAAGGGATGAAATACTATCCCTTCTATGCAGATATCCTTGCCGATAACGCCAAGATCGAACCTCCTTGGGAAATGGACGAATATTACGTCCCCCAGCTTATCTCGGTAATGAGAGAGTTGTTGGAGATTTTAGAACGTTATTTTGATAATCGGGATCGAGCAGGAGCCAGGCCATACATGCTTGCTTGTATTTCTTCAATCTATTCAGCAGTGTGGTGGATGAATCACCTCCCTGTCCCTCCGGTGGAGCAGTTAACAAAGGACTGTGCAGAACTGGATGTAGTTCCTTATAATTTTAAAGACCGTGTCTCCTTTTTTATGCAGCAACCGGACCAATACCATGTTTACACGCAGCTAGACACAGTGGTCACTGAAATTGAAAAGCTTCATGCTGTAATGATGTTAAAGCGAAAACGCGATAATACGTAGAAAGAGGTTGAACGTAGGTATGACAGCATCCGCAGTCAAAATGCTAGACCATCTCCCTTTTGGTAAAGAAGAACAAGAAAGGCTCGATACGCTTCAGGATAAAAGTAACAACCAATTCACCCTGGCCTTTTGCGGTCATTTTTCAGCTGGCAAATCCACTCTTATTAATGAACTGGTAGGGGCGAACATTTTGCCGGCAAGTCCTATACCAACAAGTGCGAATATTATTACTATAAAAAACGGTGAGCTTATGCTGAACGTGCAAAAATCCAATGGTGAACATGAGCAATTTGTGGAAGATTTGCCGTGGGATGAAGTACGCAAGCTGGGTATGGACGGAGAAGCTATTGAACATATTACTATTCAGGCCCCCCTCCCATTTTTAGGGGAACACGGGGCTTTTGTTGACACACCAGGCGTAGATTCGACGGATCCTTCGCACCAACAGCTTACAATGAGTCAGTTGTTTAAAACAGACGCCATTATTTATGTTACCGATTACAACCATGTCCGTTCAGAGACCAATTTGCAATTTTTAAAGCAGCTTGCCCTAGAAAGAAAGCCGTTATTTCTCGTCGTTAATCAGATTGATAAGCATGACGAAGAAGAATTGTCGATGCAATTGTTTGAGAATGGTTTAAAGGATATGTTATTTCGCTGGGAGATTAAGCCAGTCAAGACGTACTTTACTTCCATGCATGAACTCGATCATCCATTAAATGAGAGTTCACTGTTAGCTGAAGATATTAAACGGCTTGTTTATAATAGCGGTCCGCTGATTTCGGAGTCGTTAGAGCGAATGAAAGAAGGTGCGGTTCGTGCCTTATTGGAACGGTTAAAAGAAGAACATGCTGAAATTTTTGAAATTGCTGAGGAAACCGAAGCAGGAAACGGTGATATTTACACATATAAACAGAAACAAAAGGAAAAAATGCAGCTACTCGAAGCTCAAACGGAACAACTAGAGTCCTTACGTAAGGAACGCCTGCATTTATATCAAAATGCCCAGCTCTTCCCTTATGAAACAACTGAAAAAGCGCGTAACTATTTAGAAAGTGTGCACCCGAAATTCAAAGCAGGTAAGATATTTGCTAAAAAGAAAACAGAAAAGGAGCGAGAAGAGCGGAAACAATCATTATTAAATGACATTAATCAAAAGATTGACTCCCAATTGCTTTTACATCTTCGTGCTCTGTTGAGTAAAGCTTTTCCGTCTTCATCTTCTACAAAACCAGCTTTTGAGAAACGGTTAAATGATTTATCCGTACAGGTGAACGGCCACTGGTTGGAACCGTATGTGCCTAGAGGTGAAATGGATGCTCAATTTGTTTTTCAATTTACTAAGCAATTGAACAAAGATATCATTCAAGCCGTAAAGCAGCAAGTTGAACCATTAGTTGATGAAGCAGTCAGCTTACTCGAAGATGTGTATGAAGATCAGGTAGCTTCTATTAACCAAGAGTTGGAGGGGTTAAGCAAGGTAGAGGCTGTGCTTGACCAAAAAGAAGAGCAGGCAGCTGACATTAAACAGCAAGAGAAACAAGTCCTAGAGTGGTTTGAGCACAACCAAACAACGCAACTCGAAGACCATATCAAAGAAGCGATGAAGCGTGAAAGACCAGCGGACACGGAGTTGCCTTTGTTGAGCAAAGAACTAGAAGATACGTCCGTTCTTTCAGTACAAGAAGAACCTCTCCCTTCAGAAAAAAGCCAGAATAAAGATCGGCATAACCTTGATCTGCGCTTTTTAGAGCAAGTAGATACGTTGCTAGAAAAATATAAGGAGCGGCCGTTCTTAAAAGAAGAAAGAGAGCAAGTTGCCGAAGCTTTATACCATGTGCAGAACGAACGCTTTACCGTTTCACTATTTGGTGCGTTCAGCGCAGGCAAATCAAGTTTTATCAATGCGTTGATGGGAGAAGATATTTTGCCTGTTTCTCCACATCCTACGACAGCCACCATAAATAGAGTGCGGCGCAGTGACAGCGAACATTCGCACGGCGAAGCTGTATTAATCACAAAGGATTTGGCGCAATTAAATGAGGAAATCACTCAAGTTGCGAAACAACTGGGTTGGGTATTAGACGTAGAAACGCTGCGAAAAGAGCGAATAACGTCTTCTAAACAAATAACATCTTGGGAAAAGCAGCATATTGATTACTTGCGTGCTATACAAGCAGGCTTGGCAAAGCAGGAATTACAGTTAAACGATACGTTAGTTATGCCGTTAACAGAAGCTAAAGCATTTGTGAAAAAGGAAGAAGCGGCTGTCTTGCTGCGTGAAGTGATTACCTATTACGATTCATATTGGACCGAAAAAGGAATTGAGTGGGTCGATACACCAGGAGTGCATTCTATGCACAGCCGTCATACAAACGTTGCTTTCCAACAATTAAAACAGTCAGATGCCTGCTTTTATCTTACGTATTATCATCATTCCTTTTCAAAGGCTGACCAATACTTTTTGCAAAACGTTAGTCAAATGAAAGAAGTTATGGGCAATTATCCGTTTTATATCATCTTAAATGCCAGTGATTTAGCAAAAAATGAAAGTGAGCTCCAAGCAGTTAAACAGCATGTGAAGAAGCTAGTAGAAGCAAATGGACTCGCTAACCCTGCGGTAGTACCTGTTTCTAGCCGCGAAGGTTTAAGAGACAAGCAGAAAGGACTTTCTGGAATCCCAAATTCATTTGCGTCATTTGAAGAATTGTTTGAACGTACTACACTTAATGAATTAAAGTGGGTGAGCTATAAACGATTAACGGGCTACGTTGGCTATTGGTATAACAGTTTGAATGAATGGCTGAATAAGTTGAACGAGAGTGAAGAAAATCGCAGCTTACAGCTTGATAAAACAAACGAGCTTCTACATTCAGCCAAATTAAGCATTCAAACCTGGGAACCTGTAGACATGTTTGCACAAACCGAAAGAGAAGCGAATGAATGGCTGACGCATTTCGAAAAGCGGATGGAGTTTGTTATGAATGATTATTTCAGCCAGTCAATTAATCCTACCGTTATAAATGCTAATCAAAAGAAAGCACAGCGAACGCAGCTATATGCAGCCATCCAAGAATGGAACAGTAATATTATGCAGTTCATCAAACAAGAACTTGAAACGCTTATCTTTCGAATTGAACATGCAGCTGTAAAAGAGAGTGAACAATTATATAGTAACCGTTATGAAGAGATCGCAGGGACAATAGGTGAGTATGTGACAATTTCTTCTATTTCTAAAGAAGAGTGGAAAGAGGCTATGCGCTTAGATGTTTCTCTTCCAATTGAGTTAAGTCCTCCGCATGAGCGCACGATCCAACAATATTTTACGAACCGTCGTATGTTTTTTGAGGAAGGGCAGGTTAAATCATGTAAAGACATGCTCATTCGATCGAGCAAAACACAAGTGGAACAGTTATTTGATTTGCTGAAGCATGAGATCTTTAAGCAGCTAGATGCTATGGAGTCGATCATAAGAGAAGAGATGATAAAAGACTTACAGCATACGCTTACGGCAGCAGAAAAGAAAGCTGCCTTCCAATTTGATAATCGTTACCTTGAAGAAGTGAAAGAAGAGAGAGAAGTAGTAAGCGCTGTTTTAAATGAGGCAAGACTGTAACAAAAAAGCGTGTGTTCCACCCAATAAAAGGGAGAACACACGCTTTTTTAATTAAAGAGTGAACCCACAGAGAATAACAGTTGCTGGCACGCGTACTATGATTCTTCTGCTGGAGGAAATGGAACTTCCTCGGGGACATTGGCTGAGTTGGCTTCGGACTCTTCTGTATCCTCCTGCTCTTGGCCAGGAGCTTCCTCATTGTCGTTGCCGCCTTCATTATTACCGCCACCCTGGTTTCCATTACCCGGAGTTTGGCCATTATTTTCATTTCCGTTTTCGTTGCCATTGCCATCGTTGTTTTCTTCCTCTTGTTCTTCCTCAGGTTCATCGAAGTCATCTTCACCTAATCCATTTTCTTCACCTAATCCATTTTCTTCATCTAATTCGTCTTCTATCTCCTCCTCGAGTTCTTCATCTTCCTCTTCGTCTTCTTCTTCGTCCTCATCTTCCTCTTCATCTTCTTCAGGTATGGTTACTTCGACGGTAGCTGGGTCACTTCGTAAATCATCGTCACTTTCATCAACTACTGTGACTTCAAAATAATGCGTAGTACCTGGTTCAGGTTGGTCAAGAATGAACTGCATGTCTGTTTGAGTGGTTAATGTTTCAAACGAATCACCATCTACGGCATGGCCAATCTCAAAGGTGCGTCCGTCGAGCTCATCGCTTGGATAATCCCAACTCATTAAAATTTGCTCACTGTCTTCTTCATAGGTGGCAGATAAGTTTGCCACGCCACTTAGCTCTTCGAATTCTTCAGATTGTTGTCCTGGCTCTGTGCCCTCGACGAAGAGTTCTTCAGTAATTTCACTCTCAGGTGTGAATTCACTTGGAAGCATACCCGTACCTCGTTCAATGGCCAGTCGGACCACCGAGTTTGGCTGTTCAAAATCAGGAGTATCAACTCCTTCATGAATTTGAGTCATAATTTCTCGGAAAATGTGCTGAGGTATTTCACGCTCTGTTGACGTTGATAATGTCCCGCTGCCGCGATCGCTATACCCGTTCCAAATGGAAGCCGTGTATTGGGTCGTATAGCCGGCAAACCAGGTATCAGGAACATCACCGCTGCCGTAACCATAATTTTGCCTTTGCTCAGATGAGTAGTTACTAGTACCTGTCTTACCTGCGATTGGCAAATGGGGCACATTTGCAATGGTCCCTGTGCCTTCAGTCAATACATCTTTAAGCATATCTGTGACCATATAAGCAGTATAATCATTCATCACTTGTTCGGATTCAGGCGTCAAATTCAGCTCTCTGCCATCAGGGAAAACAACTTTCCGCACGGCGTAAGGCTCTGTATATTCTCCGCCAGCGCCAAAGGCAGCATAGGCACCAGCTACGTCTTTACTGGAGACTCCATCCAAGCCTCCGAGTCCAGCAGCTTCTCCTAAATCTTGATCTTCTATATCAAAGCCAAGCTGTTCCCCAAAGGATAACGCATTTTCTACGCCAGCTTCACGCATCGCTTTTACGGCAGGCACGTTTCTAGATTCATATAACGCTTGGCGCATACTCATTTCACCATTGTATTCATTATCAAAGTTTGTAACGGTTTGATCAGTGCCAGTATAATTAATTGGTTCATCAGTTATTTGATGATAGGTCGACCATTGCTCTTCATCAATTACCGGACCGTAATCAAGGATAGGTTTAACAACCGACCCTGGTTGAGACATGGTTGACCTGGTCGCATGGTTCCAACCGCGTTCGACTGCTTCCGGATCACGATTTCCAACGAGAGCCCGGATCGCGCTCGACTGAGTATCCAGCAAGGTAAAGCCAATTTGATGGTCTTCATGGTCAGGGAAAGACTGAATGTAGTTGTTGGTTTGAATTACATTTTGTGCATGTTCTTGGGCCTGAGTATCAAGCGTTGTATAAATTTCCAGACCGCCAGAATATATATCGGACGAACTTAACCCATCAATATCTTCAATTTCTTCCTGTACATGATTGATGAACGATTGATACCTAGCTTCTTCTTCGTCAGGTTCGGATAAATTTAATTGATCAGTTACTGCAACCGATGAAGCTTCTTCTGTTTCTGAAGCGGAAATGAGCTCCTGGTCTTCCATCATTGAAAGAATCAAATTGCGGCGGCTTTCATTATTTTCTGGATTAGAAGAAGGTTCATAATAACTTGGGCGTCGAGGAATTGCAGCTAGTACGGCAGCATCTTCTAGCGTTAGTTCACTAACTTCTTTATCAAAATAAACAGTTGCTGCCTGGCCGACTCCATAGGCGCCATTTCCAAAATAAATAGCATTCAAATACATTTCCAGTATTTCATCTTTCGAATATTCTCGCTCCATCTGCAAGGAGAGCCATTGTTCCTGTACTTTACGGCTCATCGTCTGGTCAGGTGAGAGGAAGGCATGTTTTACGAGCTGCTGTGTGATGGTTGAAGCACCTTCAGCGCCGAAACCACCAGAAATATTAGCAGCTAAAGCACCGAACATACGTTGGACATCAATCCCGCGATGGTCATAGAAACGCATGTCTTCAACTGCTATAAAAGCATTTTTAACATCCTCGGGGACCTCTTCGATCTCTACTAAATTTCGGTTTTCACTGCCTTGCAGCTGAGTAACTTTTTCGTCATTCATGTCATAAATATCTGCTGCTTGGGCAAGTACAAGTTCATCTGGGTCGAGTGGGGGAGCATCTCGAATAATGGCAAAAGCAGTAATGCTTCCTGCAATTAGTGTGACAGCTAAAACAACTATAAAAGCTACGAATATCTTTTTCCAAATCGGTTTTTTTGATTGGCTGTTATTCGTTGCTTTCTTTGAATGATGCTCGCGGCGTTTGGCGCGTTCAGCTGCCTGCCGCTTTTCTTGGCGTGATTTATATTCATTGCTCATGTATAGCTCTTCCTTTCTAATCAATAAAGCCTTTTTCGGTTTCAGACATGTAGACGTTGTAAATGCGGGTAGGTTACACTTTTTTAACCCGCAGAGCGATAAAGTTATGAAAAAGCTTAAAATCTTCTGAGAAGAGGAGAGGAATGAAGTAATTATGAATAATGCCTTTAAAAATATAACGTATCTATTGCTTCGAGAACTTTTAAGGGCGGAGCATAACTTCGTTCAATGAAAACACCTTCATTTCTAACGAGATCAATAGATAAAGATTTCCGTTGAGATTGATCTTCATATTTTGGTATGAAAATGGAAGCAGGTACTAAATAAATTTCTTGAGAGGAATCAAACCCAATAATTAAACAGCCAATTCCACCATGAGCCTCTACGGATTTTAAATGCTCCACCTGATGAGGGTGAATATTTTTAAAAGGAAACGAGGTTTTTGAATGAGTTTCTTTAGCTTCAAAATCAATTGACCTGCCTCTGTATATACCATGATAATCTGTAGTTGAGGGCTGTCGGAAATATGCTTCTGTAATTTTTGCCCGGCTTCTGCTAGGATAATTGACGTTTACGACCTGGATGGGAACAGGTTTTTTGTGAATTAGAGCCCTTCCCGCTTCACGATAATACTTTATGGTTGTATTAATGTCTTCTTCGAGTGTCATGCCCCGCTGTTTATTTGAAGTATGGCGAGAGCGAGCTGTAGTTAAAGTTTGTTTGTTATACGCTTTGCCATTCGGGTATTTCAAGGTCAGCCCTCCAGTGGATAGTTTCATCTCCAACCATCACTATATCCTAGCATATCAGTAATTAGAACAGAAGACCCTATAGACCTATCTGTAGGACCTAAGAGGGACTATCATAGACAACACCGGTATTATCCATGTTATCATGAACGTATAAAGGCGAAAGCGAGGGATAGGATGAATGAAAAACCGATAAATCTTGGTTTTGGGAATATGATGCCTCCGGGGCGCATTGTCTCAATTGTTAGTTCTGATTCAGCTCCGACCAAACGGCTCATTCAAGAGGCAAGAGATCGAAAAATGCTTATTGATGTAACGAATGGCCGCAAAACAAGAAGCATCATATTAGCTGATAGTGATCATGTGATTTTATCAGCAATTCAACCTGAAACAGTTGCGCAACGATTACACTCTACGGAGGATGATGAAACATAGAATAACAGTTGCAAGCTTTTCCGACAATTAAACGGAAAAGCTTTTTAAACTTTACGATTTTTTTACATATTATCGTGGTGAAAGTGAGTTGGAGAGCGTTTTAAAGTCCAGCTGGTGGTGGGCTGTCCCAAAAGTGAATCGTCAGGAAAAACAGCTGAAATAAGTTCGCTTTTATTACAATCATACGTGCCACATCGCCTTCCTCTTTACTACGCCGTTGTCGAATGACATTTTATTACTTCTTATTTAAACGAATAAGCACTTCTTTTGACAGACGTGCAGGAGATATTCGTTAGTTCTAAAATATGGAAAGGAGGAACAAAACAAAGGAGAGGATTTAATGCAACAGCAACTTAAAACACGTGATGTGGCTAAAGAGTTTGGCGTAACAACGAAGACGGTACTCGGCTGGGTGAAAAAACACGAGCTGCAGCTTAACACGAATGAACAAGGCCATTATTTGTTTACCTCCGAAGATGTGAATCAACTATCAGCTTGTCTTGGAGGAGCTGCAGATGATAAGGACAAATCCACTTCGCCTGCTCGTGAACTGCCGCCCTATATGAACGGAAGAGCTAACGTTGTTGATTCTAAGGAATTGCTAAAAAAATTAGAACACGTGTTGTTGCGCCTGGATCATGTGGAACGCTTAGTAGAAACAAAAGCAGATGAAGTTGTTAGTTTTCAATTGCTCCGCCATCGGCATGATATCGATGATTTAAAGCGCAGTGTAAATGCGTTAGAACATGCTGCTGCTGAGGATCACCACGGTACTCCTGTTCCGGCTCCTTTTTCTGATAAGTCTGTCAAAAAACGAATTCTTTCAAGATAAGCCCCTGTTCATGTTACGATGTCTGCATAGAGGGGGTTACTAACATGGCAATTGCTTATCAAGATCTATATACTCATACACTGAGCTTACAAAATAAAACAAAAGAAGCATTAGACATTTTTCAACGAACGAGAGACTTGGAAGAACCACCTGATTTTTATGAGCATATTAAACCGTTCGCTGATGACATGCTGGCACTTTCCGACCGTTGGCAGGAAGAAGCAGAGCAATGGATTGACAAAGAAAAACCTGTTTATATGCATAAACAGCTAATATGGGATACTCATGAAAATCTGCAGATCCTCTCGATGCAGGCCTTTCACCCTAAGACTAAGGAAAAACGTTTTCGTGAAATGATACAAGCAGTTGACTATGTATTAAACGGGGTTAGACAAGCGTTTGACGAGGGTATAGAGAATAAGCAATGAATGGTTAAGTCGGGAAGGACGGTCATAATGAAATATGTATTATCAGCTGAGAAGCTCGAACAGTGGTTGGGCAAAGAGAATGTACGAATAGTTGATTGCCGTTTTAACCTGCAAGACCCTGAAGAAGGAAAAAAGGCATACGAACTGGAAACACTCCCGGGAGCGGTTTATTTTGATCTTGAAGAAGATATGTCAGGTGACATGATTTATGAACATGGAGGAAGGCATCCTCTTCCAGAGATCGACACGTTCACGCACAAATTGGAAAAGGCCGGGATATATGAAACAGATACAGTAGTGGCCTTTGATGATCAAGGGGGAGCGATGGCGTCCAGATTTTGGTGGATGATGCGTTATTTGGGGCATGAGAACATCTTTGTGCTTTCAGTTCCTTTTTCAGAGTGGAAAAAAGAAGGAAGGCCAGTCACTCAACGAAAAGAAAGCTTTCCTTCCTCAAGGTATGAAATTTCTTTGAATCCACCATTGTTAGCCCATTTAGAAGAGGTCAAACAAAAATTGGATTCTAGCTCCACTGTCCTAGTAGATGCGCGTGAAAAGGAGCGTTATCTTGGAGAAAGAGAGTTGATTGACCCGAGAGCGGGACGGATCCCATCTGCAGTACATTTTTTTTGGAAAGAACATTTGCAGGAAGATGGACGCTTTAAAAGTGAAGCGGAGCTAGCTTCACTGTACCGCTCCTGTTCAGAGGAAAAGGAGTATATTGTTTATTGTGGCTCCGGCGTGACTGCTTGTGTAAACATTTTGGCTATGGAAGAAGCTGGATTGAGCAATGTACGTTTATATGCAGGCAGCTGGAGTGATTGGTGTTCTTACGATTCACTTCCTATTGAACAAGGGACACCAGATTAAGTGAATAAGCATACAACAGAGGCTGCTCAAGTGAGCAGCCTCTGTTTGCACGTCTAGAAACTATTATCTTATTCAAAAGCGCCCATTTTTGAAAATGGCAAAAAAGAGACCTAAAAACATAAAGAAAGCGATAATGAAACTAATTTCAATGACTGGCAATTGTACTAAAATAGATGATGAATCACCAAACGTAGAACCGATGATTAAACCTACCATGATAATGCTGAATGAAAGCAGCGTGATACTAAATGAGATACGATTGCTGATACGGTCTAGTTTATTTAAAAACAAGCCCATTTTAGGGATCATCATCTCAACCCCTACATGGCTTTCATTCAAGCGCTTTAACGCTCCTTGTAACTCTTTTGGGATGGAACGGAACGTTTCTTCTTGTTCCTTTACTTCATCTTTAAAGTCAGAAAACCACGCTCGCGGTCGGTAGCGTTCAATGGCAAGCTGGCGCCCAAATGGTTCGGCTGCCTGGGCAATACTTAAATGGGGGTCTAAATGTTCACATACGCCTTCAAGGGTAATGATTGCCTTAGCCAGCATTGTGTACTCTTGGTAGATGAAAATTTGATATCTATGAGCGGTGGAAAAAATATCATTTATGGCTTCGCCTAAGCGCACCCGTTCAAACGGTTGATCATAATATTTATCCAATAAATATTCAACATCGTCCTCAAACCGCTCCATATCTATGTTTTTCGGAATGTAAGCCATCTCAAATATTGCTTTGGTAACCAATAAAGGATCTCGTTTCGTCAAGGCAATGACATAATCAACGAACTGATTTCTCATCTTTCGGTTCAAACGCCCGACTTGACCGCAATCAATATAAGCTACCTGATTCTTTCCCAAAATATAAAGATTGCCGGGGTGGGGGTCGCTATGAAAAAAGCCGTTAAATAACACTTGATGTAAAAAAGAATCGGCAAGAGTGCGAGCTAATTTGGATTGGTCGACTTCTGCTGTAACTTCCTCATTTAAGAATGCACTCATTTTTTTTCCTTCGATTAATTCCATGGTCAGTACTCGCCGGCTAGACAACTCTTCATAAACGTTAGGAATATGAACAGCAGGAAAAACTTCCATATTCTTTTTCATTTTGCCGGTATTGTATCGTTCTTGAGTATAGTTGGATTCCTCCCGGATAGCTGAAGCAAACTCTTCAACAATTCCTTCAAGACGGTAGTATTTTGCCCAGCTGAAACGCTGGGTTAACAGACGGGCAAGGTCTTGAATAATATCTAAGTCTTTTTCAATCACTTCTTTTATATTAGGGCGTGCTACTTTTACGGCTACAGGCGTCCCGTCTTTTAGCTTGGCCTTATGTACTTGACCGATTGAAGCTGCAGCCATAGGTTCAATGGAAAACTCAGCAAAAAGTTCATCCACCGGCCCGTCAAGGTCTTCTTCAACCTGTTTTTTTGCGTCTTCATAAGGAAACGGAGCTACATCGTCTTGTAATTTTTCAATTTCACGAATGATGGAAGGTGGAAACACATCTTGACGTGTGCTGACCATTTGTCCCAATTTTATAAAGGTGGGCCCTAATTCTTCCATTACTTTACGGAGACGAACGCCTATTGATCTTGAATCGAATTCACCAGGGTTCGTCGCCAACCGCTTTGGTAAAGACATAATGTGAAAAAGCCCGACCTCCTGGATAATATATCCGAATCCATATCGGGCGAGAGTGGTTACTATTTTTCTATATCTATTCGCGTGCCGGAACCCTTTCGAAAGCATGAACGACAACTACCTTTCATCACCCTCATTCGGCGGCTGTTCGGACCGATTTTGCAGTAATTCCTCGAGCTGGGCAAGTTTTAATTCGAGGCGGGCCACATCTTCCTTTGTCGCCATTCCTAAGTCAGATAAGGCTTCTTGAATTTTCATTTTGCTCTCATGAGAGAGTTCTTCTTCCTTTTGCGCACCCTTATCAACAAGCTGATCAACCCACTCTTCTGCTTCTGTAGGAGTGATTTTTCCTTTATACACTAAGTCATCCACGTAAGTTTGGACTTTATCTCGAGTTGAAAGAGCAGCACCTAAGCCAAACAAAAACCCTTTTTTAACAAAATCGTTCATGTTAAGTCCCTCCTAAGAACAATAGTAAATTCATCATCTGCAATCAGTACATCTCATTATATACCCTTCTATTTAAGCTCTTAAACGCCTTATGGTTACTAACTTTTTGAATCGCAAGAAAGTTATGCTCAGACCTTAGACGTGAACGTGAGCAAGTAAGACAATGGAGAATGTATAGATATGAAGAGGAGCTGCCCCAACTGGGGACAGCTCCGTTATCCATTGTCTCGAACCATGGCATAAATCATCCAAGCAATCGTTAAAAAGGATAAGCCAGTGAGCGCGGTGATCATTAATGCTCCAGGGTCTCCATTGTCATTGTCAGCAAGGACAGGAGAAGCAGGGAGAAGAGTGATCAAAGAGCTCATAAATGCAATCATAAGCCATTTTGCTTTCATGTGTTAAGACTCCTTCCGTTATGTAATGGGTCGATTTACTAAGAGCCTATATTAGTATATATCATCCCTACGAGTCTCATTATAGAATGAGGCAGGTTTTTTTTCAATTCTGAATCCCGCAGTATGAAAAACGGGCAACGTTAGCCCTTTTACTGATATGAAAACGTGTTATAATAAACGAGATTGTTTCGACATGGAAAATCGATCAAGTCGTTACCTTGATTACATATTCGGTACAGATGAAAGGATACGTCAATAATGAGTAAGATTCATATTGAAGATATTATAATCGCAAACCAAACATTAAAAGATGTTGTAACACATACACCGCTGCAAAAAAATCAAGTACTTTCCGAACGCTATGGCGCTAATATCTATTTAAAGCGGGAAGACTTACAAGTAGTTCGTTCTTTTAAAATTCGCGGTGCTTATCACCATATGCACAGTTTGCCAAAAGAACAGCTTGAAAAAGGAGTAGTGTGCGCAAGTGCAGGAAATCATGCGCAAGGTGTCGCTTATTCCTGTAAAGCACTGCAAGTCCACGGCAAAATATTTATGCCTACGACAACTCCCCGTCAAAAAGTCGACCAAGTAAAACTGTTTGGCAAAGACTACATCGAAGTTATTATCACAGGAGATACGTTTGATGATTCTTATAATGAAGCCATTGCTGCCTCTCAAGAAAACGATCTTGCCTTTATCCATCCATTTAATAATGAAAAAGTTATTGCCGGCCAAGGAACCGTCGGGATGGAAGTGATGAATGATATTGAAGACAAGATTGATTACTTATTTTGCGGCATCGGAGGAGGCGGCCTCGTTTCAGGAGTAGGAACTTACGTGAAATCGATCAGTCCTAAAACCAAACTTGTAGGGGCTGAACCAGCAGGAGCAGCCGGCATGAAAACTTCTTTAGAACATGAGGAAGTAACTGAACTCGACCAAATCGAAAAATTTGTCGATGGGGCAGCTGTGAAGCGGGTTGGAGATTTAACATTTGATATTTGCCAACATGTAATCGATGAAATCATACCAGTCCCAGAAGGAAAGATTTGCACGACGATTTTGGAACTTTATAACCAAAATGCGATCGTGGCTGAGCCTGCTGGCGCATTATCCATCTCAGCTCTTGATTTTTATAAGGAAGAAATCAAAGGCAAGACAGTAGTTTGTGTGGTAAGCGGAGGCAATAATGATATTGGCAGGATGGAAGAAATGATGGAGCGTTCTATGATTTATGAAGGTCTTCAGCATTATTTCATTATCACCTTCCCTCAGCGTGCTGGTGCTTTACGAGAGTTTTTAGATGAAGTGCTCGGTTCAGATGATGATATTACCCGTTTTGAATACGCAAAGAAAAACAATAAATCTGTCGGCCCAGCGCTTGTAGGGATTGAAACAAAATCCAACGAAGATTATCATCAACTCATTGCGAACTTGGAGCAAAAAGGCTTTTTCTATGATGAAATCACTCGCGATGAAAGCATGTTCAACTTCCTTATTTAATATTGCGTAAAAGATCCTCGACCAGCCTAGCTGATTGAGGATCTTTTTGTTAAGCACCTGCTCCTTTTATTAGTATTAGTTTTTCGGCTATTTTTAAATCTAAAGTAGGAAGGGCGATGAATCCCACTTTCAAAATGCGGAGGAGGGCAGAGACTACTGCGAAGCAACCTCGAATAGGGGCAGTTGAAAACCTCGCAACGAGCGTTTTTGTCTCATGAGGATGGGCGAGGCTTGCCCGCAGAAAGGGAGCCCAGGGAAGGAATATCAACACACTTAAATAAAAGGGATTTTAAGTAAGCTATCGAAGAATAAGATTAAACACCAAACAACTAAGGGTGGAGAAGAAAAGAAACCAATAACATAAGACAGATAAGCGAGGTGGTTATATGATTGTAAATCAGTGGCTGCGAACATATGAGTGCATCGACCAACATGTACATGGTAAGCATGCCGGCCAATTAAGTGAAGCATGGAAGGACCCTGCTTTCCGCGAAGACCCTAACTATCAGTCCGTGTTATTTGCCATAAAAAATCACGACATCGGATGGAAGAAATTAGATCGAAGTCCATTGTGGAGCAAAGAGAATAATTGCCCCCATGATTTTACAACCTATCCGATGGACAAAAAAATTAAAGCGTATCGTGAAGGTATTAGTCAAATTGAAAAAAAAGATACATATGCCGGCCTGTTAATGAGCTTGCATTACGCTAGTTTTTTTAAAAAACCAGAGACGAAGGAACAAACTGAATTTGTACACGGTGAACAGGAAAGGCAAAGAAAATTAAGAGCACTGACAGACACTAAGAAGGAAGAAGATCATTTAAAGCTGCTACAGTTTTGTGATGATCTTTCCTTGTTTATTTGTATGAATAGGCCTGGCGTTCCAAAGGATGAAGAAGTAGCTTGGTTTCGCTCTGGGTTTCGCCAAACCTTTTCTTTGTTGGGCCATAAAACCATTCATGCTTCCTGGAGCGGCCGGCATACGGTCCGTGTACACCCGTTCCCCTTTGAGAAACCCATTTATACTGTTATTCCTGTATTTCATATTGCCATCCCGAATAAAAATGAATTGTTTCGTGATGTATGGAAGGAGGGTATAATAGGTAATCGGACAGTCCTTATTTGCGCCAATGAGTCATAATGAATAAAGGAGGACCTTATCATGCGATTAGATGGAAAAAGGGTTTTAGCATTAGTTGATGATGAATTCGAAGATTTAGAACTATGGTACCCTGTTCTGAGATTACAGGAAGAAGGGGCTGCGGTAGACCTTGCAGGTAAAGAAGAAAAGAAGGTCTATATGGGTAAATATGGTGTGCACGCTACGGCTGACATATCTTTTGCTTCAATGAAACCAGCTGATTATGATGCTATCTTGGTTCCAGGTGGATGGGCACCAGATAAATTAAGGCGCTATGAAGAGGTTATTGCTGCTGTCAAACATATGAACAATGAGAAAAAAATTATTGGCCAAATCTGTCATGCAGGCTGGGTATTAATTTCAGCGGATATATTAGATGGTGTCACCGTAACAAGCACCCCAGGTATAAAAGATGATATGAAAAATGCTGGAGCAACGTGGCATGATGAAGAAGTCGTGACAGACGGTCATATTATTTCCAGTCGCAGGCCGCCTGACCTTCCGGCATATGGTGCCGCTTTAGTGGAGGCAATTGAAAAAAACTAAGATCTCTGCAGTACTGTCAGCTCTCTGGAAAGGGGAGGGCGGTATTGAAAGTTAAAGTCTGTGCTCGCAGACGGTAAGGTTTTGTTCAGTTAGCAGGCGGGAATGTTCCTCTAAGAAGATGGAGGAGGGATAAAGAAATGGATGAAAATTTTAAATATGAACTTGAACAATTCGCTTATAGGGCTGCAGAATTAAAAAATGCCTGGAACCGACTCCCTGAATTAGAAAAAGAACATTTGAAAAAAGAGTATCCATTTGATAAAGACCTGCCTACTCTTGTTAGAGAAATTGCTGAGTGGAGAGAACGAGTTGACCACATGAAACAATAATCGGTTTCTTACCACCCTTTTTTCGAGGGTGGTCTTTTACTATGGTTTC
The DNA here is from genome assembly GCF_000377705.1 of Salsuginibacillus kocurii DSM 18087. Lineage (GTDB taxonomy): Bacteria > Bacillota > Bacilli > Bacillales > Marinococcaceae > Salsuginibacillus > Salsuginibacillus kocurii. The sequence goes on from NZ_KB898624.1 coordinate 163,970, forward strand.
GAAAGGTGAACCGTCCCTCGGCTAAACCGAAGCTTGTAGAATCTGAACTACTTTTACGCAGGGTTTTTTTCGAGGCATTGATTGAGTATCTTCTTTAAATGGTTAACTAAATAGGGCGTGCACGTTAACAAACTTTTTAACTTAGCTAAGTGATAAGGTATATTCATTTAAGAAGTGGTGGGAGTTTGTAAAAGGAAGGGGTAATTACAAGGTGGTGGAGAGGACATGCATGAAGTGACGCAAACTCAAGTAGAAGCAGATATTGAGCAGGGTGAGAAATACGTAGTCTATTTCTTTTCGCCATTTTGTGGCACGTGCCACAAAGCAGAAAAAATACTTGAGACCCTTGAAGAACTAGATCTTAATGAAACGATAGTTAAAGCGAATATACAACTCATGCCGTGGATTGCTCCGGTTAAAAGTGTACCGGCTCTTGTGGTGTTCAAGCATCAAAAAATTCAGGAGATACGCTATCAAATGGGGCCAATTACTGAATTGAAAGAATGGTTTGATGAAGTAGTTGCTCCCCTCTAGATTGAAGATAATCATACCAGGAGGCAAACGAACCTTAGTTATATTACGGGTGAAGTTTTCCTTTATCGGGTAGAATGAGTGATGTTTCATTTTAATCGAATTTAAAGGAAAGAAAGGATAGGAACTTACATGTTACCAGAGATTGAGCTGAAAGAGCCGATTACTAACGCAACCCAGTCACTAGAGAAATATGGAGGAAGACCGTTAATGCTGACATTTTGGACATCTTGGTGCCCGGATGCCAGACAAGATTGGGAAAATAAAAAGAAAGTGGTTTCTCGTTTGGAAGCAGCCGGTTTAAATGTCGTCATGATAAATGTGACAGGCAGAGAACCAGATCAGGAAAAATTAGAAGCTTTTATTAATGAGGAGAAGGAATCTTTTAAAATCTTGCTTGATGATGGCACCACTCTTTATGATTACTATCGCTGCAAGGGCGTACCAACTACGATTCTCTTTAATCCAGAAGGAGAAGTGGTTCATCAATATGATGATACAGCCTCCTTTGTAGAGATTATGGAAGGATTAACAGAATTAATTGACCCTGACGCCTGAATGGTGGAGCTGATGCTCATTTCGTTATTACACGCAACGAACACCAATAAAAGGAGTAGCCAGCCGATTGATTGCAGGCCTAGAGGCTGGTACTCCTTTTAAATGTCAAACTTATTTAATAGCTCCGTCTCGGATGATTGTTTTCATTTGTTCGCTATTTGGATAATTATTGGCGTCATATTGGTTAATTACTTCATCCAAATTATAAGAAACCCGGCGAATCGTTGCTTCAATTTTTCCTGTGGAAGTATCAATGATGGCATAGGAAGGGCGAGGGTCATGGTCGAATGGCAAACCTACACTCCCAGTATTTACAATTGTTTTCCCATTCACTTCTCGTACAAACGGAGTGTGGACATGACCATATACATACACGTCAGCGTCGCGTTCTAACGTTAATTTATTACGTAGTTCGTCAGCTGAGGCATCTTTTTTAACAGGTTCAAACAAACTGTCAGGGGTGGCGTGAAATGTATGCATTTTCAATCCATTTCCTATCTCATCGTAAAATTCAGCAGGCAGCTGGGCAAGGTAGTCCATATCGGCTTCTGTCAGCCGTTCAGCTGTCCATTCTCTTTCTTGATTCATTATAGCAAGTGCTTTTTCAGGAACTTCCTCTTTTTGCAAGCCGCGAACAGTCCAAAGATCTGCATTTCCCTGCAATACTTTAGCAGGCAATGCTCGTACCGTTTCTAGCGCATTTTTAGGTTCAGGGCCACGAAAACAAATATCACCTATTACATAGAGCTGTTGAACATCTTGCTGCTCCATGTCATTAAGTATTGCCTTAAGTGCACGTGCATTTCCATGAATGTCAGATATTATTGCTGTTTTCAAAACAATTCCTCCTCTCAAGCCTTTGCACGGTAAGTAAAAACTGTGGATTGGATAAGGAACAACCCTGACAGTCTAGTTTGATTATACATGATCTTCTTAGAGAAGACGATAGAAAGCTAACGCTCTGGTCCGTGTGCGTGTAAGATTAGAAGGGACTATGTTACAATCCATACAGTGAGATATGATAGTGGAAGGAGTGCTAAACCTATGAAGATTGTATCTATTGAACCGACTCCGAGTCCGAATACAATGAAACTAAATCTTGATCAATCCTTGCCGAGCGGAACGAGCAATAACTACCGACCTGATAACAAAGAAGAAGCTCCCGAAGCTATCCAGAAGTTGTTTACTATTGAAGGAATCAAGGGAGTTTATCATGTGGCGGACTTTATTGCGCTTGAAAGGCACCCAAAAGCAGATTGGCAGGAAGTACTTAAAAACGTGCGAGCTGTATTTGGTGAAGGCAATGCCTCTTATGCCGCAATGTCAGAAGCTAAAGATGCATTTGGAGAAATTCAAGTTCAAGTCCAAGTTTTTAAGGGAATACCAATGCAAGTAAAAGTAACCGATGGGGAAGAAGAAAAGAGAGCGGGCTTGCCAGACCGGTTCCAGCACGCTGCTTTTCAAGCACAGCAAGAGGGTGACAATCTGGTGATGGAGCGTAAGTGGGAAGATAGAGATGCCCGCTACGGTTCAGACTTAGAGGAGGTTGGGGCAGAAGTAGCGGAAGAAATCGTAGCGGCATACAGTGAAGAACGCTTAAATGCACTGGTTAAGCTTGCCCATGGTTCTGAAGACAGTGCTGCAAAAGCAGCTAATCGTTATATGACTGTAACAGAAGAGATGCTGGATGAACCGGATTGGAAGACACGCTACGCCTACCTCGATAGGATGAACCCAACAGAAGCAGACTTGCCTGTTCTCGATAAGGCCTTAGATGATGAAAAACCGGCCATCCGCCGCTTAGCAACTGCGTATCTTGGCATGATCGAGACATCAGCTGTCTTACCTTATTTGAAAAAGGCGTTGCAGGACACATCGGTTACTGTGCGCCGTACGGCTGGAGACTGTATGTCTGACATCGGCGACCCAGAAGCGATGGGGTGGATGATTGATACATTAAAAGATAAGAATAAACTTGTACGCTGGCGTGGTGCAATGTTTTTATATGAGCTCGGAGATGAGCGTGCTCTGCCTGCGTTGAGAGAAGCACAGCATGACACTGAATTTGAAGTAGCAATGCAAGCTAAAATGGCGCTTGAACGAATTGAAACAGGGGAAGAAGCCAAAGGTTCTATCTGGAAGCAGATGACAGAGACTATTGAAAAGAAAAAAGACCAATAAAGGAGAAATATTATGGAAACAGCAGCTCTTAAAGACGAACTAGAGAAGCGCGGAATGGAAGAAGTACTTGAACTGATGGAAGAGGCTGAAAAGGAAGAGTTGGCCGAACTTGAACTTGTAGAGTCCCTTGGCTTGCTCCGGGATGAAACATTAAATGAAGCGGTGCTCACTTATTTAAAATCATTAGGCGTAGAGATTATATACGTTGATGACGAAACAGTCGATGAGTAATTAACAGAGAGACATGGAGGAAAAGGATGCGTAGTGAACCTTCTGAAAAAATTTCAAAAAAAGCGTTACCTGTATGGCGGCTCAAAGGAGCGATAGAAAGTTTGTTTTTTGCTATCGTTCCTATCGGCTATTATTTTCTTTATGAAGGCGTCGGCTGGCCGGAATGGTTATTATGGGTGTTGATCGTAGGCTGGGTATTCTTATCTTTCGTACAAACATTTATCATACCTTCTGTTCGCTGGAGAAGGTGGAGGTATGAAGTATTAGCTGAAGAAATTGATATTCAGTACGGAGTGTTTATTGTACGGAGGGTTTTAATCCCAATGGCACGGGTGCAGCACGTAGATACAGAACAGGGACCGATTTACCGCCGTTACCGGCTGGCGGCTGTTTCGATTTCTACAGCCGCAACGATTCATCAAATCCCTGCTTTAACTGACGAAGTAGCTGACGATTTAAGAGATCAAATCGCAGGCTACGCCCAAACGGCTGATGCCGATGAATAATGAAAAACGCATGCACCCGGCTGCTATTCTAATTCTCTTTTTTACCCGCTTACGAGAATTTATTGTTCCGCTCATTTTGATTTTTGTTGTAGGAGGTACCGGTGGAGGATTTTCCTTTCGCTGGTTATTGCCTGCTTTTATTGTTTTTTTCTTAATAACTAGTATTTTTAATTGGCTGTTTTACAAATATACATTTAATGAAACCGAACTTCATATCAAGCATGGCGTTTTTGTAAAGAAAAATAGATATATCCGTCGAAAACGTGTACAAAGCTTTGATGTGACCGCGGGTATATTACAGCGGCTGTTTGGTTTAGTTAAGGTGAAAATTGAAACAGCAGGCGGCGGGGGAGAACCAGAAGTTGAAATGGTCGCGCTTGAAAAAGTAGAAGCGCAGAACATTAAACAACAACTCTTATCTGAACCAGGTACTGATGAAGAGGGTGTAAATAGTACAAATGAAGAGAGGGAAATAACAGCTGATGAACAAGTAACCGGGAGATCAGCCCCGGTAGGCCCAGAAGTACGTTGGCACCTGCCCAAATCGCATTTATTGTTGATGGCTGTTACTTCTGGGGGTGTCGGGCTCGTTTTTTCGGCACTAGCAGCTCTCTTTTCTCAATTCGATCAATTCATTCCGACCCATGTGTATGAAAATACGATCGGTTTTTTCCTCGCTTCAAGTATTTTGTTTATACTGTTATTAATTGTGGTGATTGCGTTCTTAGCTTGGTTAATTGCGATTGGGCTTACCTTAATTAAATATGGCCGGTTTAAAGTAGAAAAAAAAGGTGACGATCTCATTGTTTCCAGAGGGTTGCTAGAACGGAGACAGTTAACGTTGAAAACATATCGCATCACTGCGGTCCGCGTCGTCATCAGCCCGCTCCGTCAACCGTTTCGCTTTGCTTCGGTATATGTAGAAAGTGCAGGAGGAGGTTCCCAAGAAGAACAAGGGTCGACACTGTTACTTCCAATGGTTCCTTTTCGCAGCCTGGAAAAGACTGTTCAGCATTTTGTAACTGATTTTCCAATTGAACGTCCATTGACCTCATTGCCTCGGCGTGCACTTCTTCGTTATTTACTACGGTCAGCTGGGCCTGTTTTCGCGGTGGCGCTTGGAGCGTCTCTGTTTGTACCGTATGGCGCTTGGAGTTTCATTCTTGTGCCAGTCGCTCTGGCACTTGGCTGGTGGCGGTATAATAGTGGGGGATGGACACTTGATGAAAGCGAGTCATATGTCCTTTTACAAAGTCGTTTGTTTCAGCTCGCCCGAGTAAGTGTGCCGCGCCATAAAATTCAAGACGCAACGTACGCACGAACGGTAACGCAAAAATACCGGGACCTTGCTCACTTTTCTGTAGCTGTATTATCCACTGCCGCAGGAAAAACATTTCAAGTGAAAGACTTAAGTGAAGATGATGCCCGTTCGATTCATAGCTGGTATTCTTATCGACCCACTTCGTTCAACCAGAAAAGGGAGGATGAAGAGGAATAACATGCAGCTGAATGTTTGCGTTGGTAGTATGTGAAACCCTGCCCGCGTGGAGCCTTCTGTTGGGGGAACCAAAAGCAACAAAGACGGCGAAAGCAGCCAATAGAAAAAAGAGGCACGCCTAGCTTTTAGTAAAGCAGGCTGCCTCTTTTTTTATTAGTGGTGGTGGAAACGAGGTTGCGGGCTCATGTGGGAAATACGGGTCATGGGAGCCCACAAAACCCTCGCCGAGCATCGAAGAGACTCATGCCGCGTTCGCGGCAAACGGCGAACAGCCAGAAGCCATAAGCAAAATCAAACTATTTAAATGGAACATAGTTCAGTAGGACAGAAAAAACCGTGTATATGAACGGGTGTTACTCTTTGTATTTATCTTTTGTAAAGGAATTGGTGTAAGTGACGATATGGCGTATGTTTTGGTCAGTCGTGCATTCGAAGCGGTCATATACGGTATCGTCATCATCCTCAAGGAGTTCTCTTTCATATAAGTGCTGAATAAATAAAGTAGATTCATGATTTTGAAAGATTAACAGATTTACACCAGAAAACGTAGTTTCATTCTCTGATTGTAATAGTTGATGCAACAAGGTATTGTGACAATGACTCAGGTCTTTGCGGGTAAATCCAAATCGTTGAACACATTGGTCCAATGTTTTTTTCGACGGGGCTTCTAATTCATTCAGCAAAATTTGAAACGGATCAAACTGTTGGCGGTGAATACGCACAGTTGCACCTTGCGTGGCCTGCACCCGTTCATTCTTTTCTGTTATAAACGTAAATCCATCTTCATGGTAGGCAGAGACCCAGGTATCGTGGTGCTGGATTTCCAATTCAAACGGACAGCCTATTAAGTCTAAAAATTCTCCAGTGGTGGTATCTTTTAGCACTGGACTACGCCGTTTTAACTGAAGTTCGTAAAGAGCGTGCGTGTCATTATCCGGGTCTTTTTCAGCTTCGGTTGTTTCTGTATGTGGATGAATAGAAGAGGTACTCTGAGCAATTGATTTGCTGTTAAAAGCCATTTTATGCTCATTCAGTTTTTGTTCATATTGGTGCAACTGCTCTAGATTAAGCTGGATTTCTTTCATCCGCTCTTCAATAGCAACAAGAACGGTGGCCGAATAGGATGAGGGTGCTTCATCTTCATAGGCATGGATACGGCTTCCTGTTGCTTCTACAATATCACCTTGTTGATAAATTAATGCGCCGCCTTGGTCGAGAAAGGGATAGGAATATACCCCTTGGATTGAAATCAATCCACTCCATGCTTTCCTGGGTGGTGCGTGTACTTCGGTTAAAGTACCAATATACGTTCCTTGTTCTTTTTCATCGACAATTACTAATTTACCTTCATACTGTTTGGCTTCTTTTCGGTCCATCGAAACCCTCACTTTTTCCACGTTTAATCAAATTTTATGCTCTAGGAGCAGCAGATAAGAGTTCAAATAACTCCATCAAATAATTAAATTATTAATGTCACAAACCATCGTGCCTAATTCAAACGACAAAGTCCTTTTATATTATACTTAAAAGGTAAGAGAACGATCAAGTTTTAAAAGGAAAGTCCTGCTTAGCGTTAGATTTAATCCTTACTGTTTCGTTTAAAATAATCAAACAGGCCCATCGCTGAAATGTCTGCATCCAATTGAATCATTGAACGAACTGGGTGTTCTTCCGGGATCTTTACTAAAGCTTGGTCTTTTTCAACATAATTAAATAATTGTTGAGCAAGCTCCGTTTGATTGCCATGTTCTTGGTATACCTGAGTTCCAATCGTTATAAAGTCTTCCAAGCGCTGGCTTACTTCTTCATAGATTTGAGTCGTGTTATCTGAAGGGCCAAAGTGGCCAAAAAAGATGGTTTTCGGTTTCAAGCTAAAAATCCTTTTTAAAGAATGGTGCATCGCCTCTGGATTGAACTGGTTCGGTGAAGTCGAAGGCAGATAAAGCTCGGCGTTGTAATATTCTAAATCAGGATAGCGGATTCCAGCTGTATCTCCAGTGAAAACACCATGGGTCTGACTATCATATATGCTAAAGTGATGATTGGCGTGACCGGGGCTATCGATAAAAGTTAACGTGCGCTTTGAACTGATGTTTAGTCGGCTAGAATCGCTCATTTCTTTTAAACGGTGCTCTGGAATCGGAAGAACAGGGTCAAACAATTCTTCAAACCATTCTCCATAAACAGCACGAGTCCCTGCGACCAGACGTTTGGGATCGGCTAAGTGCCGCAAACCTCTAGGATGAACAAATACAGTAGCATTAGGACATTCGTTAACCAGGTGGCCGGCTCCCCCAGCATGATCAAGGTGCACATGGGTGACAATAATGTGTGCAATTTGTTCTTTTGCGATGTTAAGCTCAGCCAATCCAGCTAAGATTTGTGGAACAGCTAAGCCAGGTCCTGTTTCTATAATAGTGACTTTATCTCCTATTAAGATATAACTACCGGTTCGGTTTGGAATATTCAGATCGAATCCATCAATTAAATATACATCTTCTGCAACGCAGATCGGTTTATGTCCACTCAAAAGGCTTCCCCCTTTATTTCCAGCATCTTCATATTCAGTGTATTGAAAAGAGTAAGCATCGTAAAGAATTTTATACCAAGGCTTTGTAAAATGTTGCTGTTGATTTTCATTAAACAACGCTCACTTGCCTCGGTTATCGCTGCATTCCTTGTGAAAACCACCCTGCAGGCTCTTCAGCTAATGCTATTCCCGAAGGCTTGCGCTTTGATCTACAAGCAACATACGTCTAAACTATCAACATTCGCACCAAACAGAGCCTACCTCAAAATAAATAACGAGGTAGTAGTTAATGTCTACTAGAGGGTAGTTACTGCTAATTTAAAAAGGTTCAACAACATACTGGTCTTTTAGAGGCATATGTATGTATGAACATACGAAAAGACAGAAAGGTGACGTCACTCTCTGTCTTTTAAATGGCGGTCATATCGTACATTATTAAGGCGCAGAAGCTGTTCCCAATGGTTTTCTTTTTCCGCATTAATGCTAGCCTGGAATTGCTGGATGTTTAATTCCATCTTAATCAACGCTTCGTAAAAAGCTTCCATTTCACTTTCTTGCTTTTCGGCAGGAAGGGTTTCGTATGCTTCAATAAGTGTAGGAAGGTCCTTTGTGATCAGCCTGCGAATGTGGTGTCTCTCTTCAATATCCAATTGCTCTGCTTTGGAGCTTAATGGTTCGAGCTGATCGATTAATATCGATAATCGATGGGTGAGCACATGATTAAATTTACCTTCCTGACGCCGGATATCCCTCTTTAATGAAGCAAGAGCTCCTTGGAGTTGATCTACTTCCTTTGAACCGGTGGAGTTTTCAAGCTGGTCCCTTGTCTGCTGAGAAGCGGAAGGGACATTGCGCAGTTGGCCTAAAAGAGCGTCATCCAATTGATCTAGTTGATTAAAAATACGTTGAAAATGAGGAGACTTATGAAGGCTTCGCACATAGGTTTTCCCATTTTTCATGTAATGCACAGACGCTTCCTTTAAGCGCTTAGCGCGACTTTTTGGCTGTTCATATTTTCGCAAGCATTCAATTACTATTCTTTTCTTAATAGCGGCATCCGACTGGGCCGTCTCATAGCTCAACAATTTAAAACGTTTTTGATTGATTTTCAGTCGCATTTTAAAACTTTGATCATTTTTTTTAAAAGTTTGTGCCGGCTTTTTGGCTTGCGTACTAATCGCATGATGAATGATTTTTTCGAGGGCAGCTTCTGTTTCTTTTACGATAGCTAAACCATTAGGGTCTGAAAAAATTTGATCGTCTACTGGCTTTAAATGATCAGGAAGTAAAAACTTAAGCCACTGTTGTTCAAACCAATCTTTCATAAGGAACTCACCTACTTCCAAACAGACCGGCCTCTTTAATCAAGCAGCTTGGTCCGCATTTCTTCATTAAGTTGGTCTAATTCTTTTATGAACTTCTTGCCTGATTCTACAATGCGTTCATTTGAGGCTTCTGTCATTTCAATTGCTGCATTGACGTCTTCATAAGCTTTACGAAATGATTCAATAGCAACTGCTGGTTCTTCTAGTGTTTTTAATGTATCTTCCGTATTGGCACGCAATGTTTCTGCATTCGAAAGAAGCATATTTTCAGTTGCTTCATTAACATTTTGGACGGCATTAATGACATCTCGTTGATTGCCTAAAGCCATTTGAATTGAAGCAGTAACCGTAATAATATTTTTGGTCATGGTAATCGCATTAAATATTGCTTCTTCTAGTTTCTCGTTATTTTCTTTAATCATGTCTACTGAAGCAAGAGACTGTTGGAGAACCATAACCGCTTGGGACATATTTTTCACTCTTGAGACTACTTTTTGCTGTCCTTTTTGGAGTGGGGCCGGGTTTTCTCGCCATTCCTCTGACAGCATTTCAGCTTCTAGCATCTCATTTAACTGTTTGCCTGTCTCAATTTGTTTATCGAGTTCAGTTATGCGCGCTTTGGCTGTGTCTTTTAATTGGTCGAGCATCACATTATCCTCTTGTAATTTATCTCTGCCAGTTAAAAGGGCTTCGATAATATTCTCTACTTGCGCTTCGACTGTTTGATATTTTCTTGCATATTGTTCCATCGGGCTTCTACGCAACAGTTTGTTTAGTACTTTTTGAAGTTTTCCTTCCTGGAGATGATCTGGTTCAAGTTCAGCTACTACTTGTTTTAATTCGTGCAGCCTCTCTGGCAGTTCATTTCCTTTTTGATTCATCATTTCATTAACTGGTCGTTTCAGGGCGTCAAGAGATTCACCAGCATTAGCTTGCTCAGCTTCTCCAAGTCCACCAAGTTCTTTTAATAAGTCATCAGTATCATCAGAGGAGCGGAATCTATCAAAATATTCTTTTGCGTCACTTTCAGCTGCCTGCTCTTCGTTTTGCGGAAGGTCTGTATTTACATCTTTTATTTCTTCGTTTTGATTGCTCATCACAATCCTCCTTTTCGGATCGCGTTATTTCCTTCGGTTTGAACGTATTGTATCATGTTTTGGCCGATGTCGTCGCTTATGCTTTATTTTCATCTGTAAATTCGATACGATACCAAACAAGGAAAAGTTTCAAGTTCGAATGAAAAGATAGGAGGTAACGTGGTGTTTCAACGATATTTTACCATAGCTGAAGCTAATGCTTGGCTGCCACAAGTTAAAGAGCTGATTGTTCATTTGCAGTCATTAAAACGTGAATTTGAAATGAAGATGCATCGACTTGAAAATATAAGCGCTGGGACAGAAGAAGCCGAGCGCACGGTGCTTAGTAAAGAGGACCAATTTTTGCTTGAAGCTTCCATTGATTTTTTAGACTGGCAAGCAAAGGCAAATATAGAACAATTTGAAAAAGAAGGCATTTTAATTAAAGGAGTAGATGAAGGATTAGTAGATTTTCCAGCAATGATTAATGGTGATGTAGTACTGCTCTGCTGGAGGCAAGGTGAAGAATTTATGACCCACTACCATGGTGTTTATGAAGGTTTCATTGGCCGCAAATCGATTGAAGATATAGAGGACACGAACTAGAGAGGAAGTAAGTGATGTGTTTAATTGCCGTTAGTTATTTCGCTACTCCGAATTATCCACTCATTGTAGCAGCTAATCGTGACGAGGCGTACGAACGTCCGGCCCAGCCTGCCCATTTTTGGGGTGAGAATAAGAATATATTAGCAGGAAGAGACCAAAAGGCCGGTGGCAGCTGGCTTGGAGTGACCAAACAAGGAAAACTAGCAGCTGTCACTAATATTAGAAAAACGGAACAGCAAAAAAAGAGGTCCAGAGGCCAGCTTGTAACTGATGTGCTTACGGCAACGAGTAAGGTAGAAACAACATGTGCCACTATTAAAGAAGAAAGCGACTATTATAATGGCTTTAATCTTTTAGCTTACGAAAGAGAAGAATTTCTTTATTTGTCCAGTGAAACTAGAAAACTCGAGAAGTTGCAGCCTGGCCTTCATGTTATCAGCAATGCTGAACGTTCGATTTCTTGGCCAAAAACAAAAAGAGCGACTGAACGTTTTCAAGAAGCGATCGACACCTACCCAGAAGATGAGCTGGCTGCCCCGCTTTTTAACTTGTTAAGTGATCGGAAGCAGCCGAAAACAAGCCACCTACCAGACACAGGAGTGGGGATAGAGACAGAAAAGCTTCTTGCTCCTATTTTCATTAAAAGCGATTCTTATGGAACTCGCTGTCAAACCGTTCTGTTTTTTCATAAAAGTGGAAAGATAAGCTTTTATGAAAAAAGAATCGAAGAAGGCTGGCAATTGAATGCATTTGAATTTTTCACAAAAAACTAACGAATGGAGGTATAAAATGCAAGAAGAATTTGTACTTGAGCGTTCAGCTGATCAAATCATTCGAGGAACCGTTTTCACTGCGGAAGGAACGAGCGGAAAAAAGCCGCTCGTTATTATATCTCACGGTTTCAAAGGTTTTAAAAATTGGGCTTTTTTTCCGTATGCTGCCAAAAAAATAAGCCAAGCTGGTTTTCATGTGATTACTTTTAATTATTCAAAAAACGGAGTAGGACCTGACTTAGAATCTTTCGATGAGCTGGATAAATTTGCCGAAAATACGTTTGCAGATGAGTTGGAGGACCTGGAATACCTGCTCTCAGCAGTTGTAAATGAAAAAGTACCTTATTGTGAGTTTATGGATATCGATAATGTCTTTTTAATAGGCCACAGCCGTGGCGCTGGAGATATCATGCTTTATGGGACTGAGACTAGCCTGGTTGATATTAAAGGAATGGTCAGCTGGAACGGAATTAGTTCGATCGATTTTATTTCAGCTGACATTAAGAAAGAAATTCGCGAAAAAGGAGTCGGCTACATTCCAAATAGCCGTATAGGCATTGATATGCCTCTGCATCAGCCGCTATTAAATGAAATTGAGGAACATGGAAGCCGGTTTAATATATTAGAAAAAATAAAAACAACAACGATCCCGCTTTTAATCGTACAAGGCACAGAGGATGGAGAGTGGTTACTCCAATCTGCTCGTTCATTATATGAGCACGCATCTATTGGAGAGTTGAAATGGATTGAAGATGCGAATCACACGTTTAACAGTTCACATCCGTTTGTGGAAGCTTCCGTTGAACTAAATAAAGCCCTCGAAGTTACAATCGCTTTTCTTCATGCAAGTAAAAGAAATTAAATGCAGGCAAAGGTTATAAAAATGCATATGAATGTATATATCATAAATTGAGTAATTTTTGTTAAACACTTTTTTTTCCTTTCACACCCCTATAGTAAGCGTTTTCAATAACTTTTTGATTTGAGAAATAATTTGCCGAAGTTTCAGAAAAATGATATGATCTTGTATATTACGGCTTCCGTTGCTAAAGGTTTGACCAGATAAAGAATTGAGAGAGGTGTAGAGGGTATGAGTGGAATGAAAATGAGAAAAGCAGAAGGTTTATATGACCCTCAATTCGAGAGAGATAATTGTGGTATAGGCTTTCTTGCGGACATTAAGGGGACTCCCTCCCATAGCATAGTGGAGGATGCACTTACCATTTTGCGCAATCTGGAACACCGAGGTGGCCAAGGGGATGAGCCAAATACCGGTGATGGCGCTGGTATTTTAATGCAGATCCCTCACACTTTCTTTAAGAAGAAAACAAAAGAAGAAGGCATTGACCTGCCCGCTGCTGGGGAGTACGGGATTGGCATGCTCTTTTTGTCTCAAGATGAAAGAAGGCAAAGAGAAGCTGAACGACAGGTAGAAGTTATTATAGAAGAAGAGGGCATGAAGCTTTTAGGTTGGCGCACCGTGCCTACGGACGGGACAATGTTAGGAAAAGCTGCCCAAAGCACGCGTCCAACGATCCGACAGTTGTTTATTGAGAAGCAACCTGCAGAAATAGATCAAGAAGCTTTTGAAAGAAAACTGTATGTAATCCGAAAACGGGCTGAACTAGAAATAGGACCACTTGTGGCTGAAGAAGACAGCTTTTACTTCGCAAGTTTGTCGACTAGAACGATTATTTATAAAGGGATGCTTACAACAAAGCAAGTCAATGAATTTTACTCTGATCTGAATGACCCGGAGTTTAAGACAGCAGTTGCTCTTGTGCATTCAAGGTTTAGTACGAATACGTTTCCAAGTTGGGAACGTGCTCATCCGAATCGTTACTTGATTCATAACGGGGAAATTAATACATTAAAAGGTAATGTGAATTGGATGCACGCGCGAGAGGCAGTATTCACGTCTGAAAAATTCGGCCAGGATTTAGAACGAATCCACCCTGTTATTGATCAATACGGCAGTGATTCGTCAATGTTTGATAACACGTTTGAATTTTTAACACTAGCCGGTCGCAGCATGCCTCACACAGCCATGATGATGATTCCAGAGCCTTGGCAGAATAACGTTCATATGTCGCGGGAGAAAAAAGCATTTTATCAGTTCCACAGCTGCTTGCTTGAGCCATGGGATGGCCCTACTGCTATTGCATACACAGATGGCCGCCAAATTGGAGCTTGCCTGGACCGAAACGGGTTGCGACCAGCAAGGTATTATGTCACAAAAGATGACAAGATTATTATGTCTTCAGAAGTTGGCGTCATAGATATTGAACCAGAGAATGTGTTGTATAAAGAACGTCTTCATCCCGGCCATATGCTGTTAGTAGATCTGGAGGAAGGGCGGATTGTACCTGACGAGGAATTAAAAGCAGATATTGCAGGTCAAGAACCATATGAAAAATGGGTGAATGAGTACTTATGTGACCTTGATGATGTGATGGAGACACCAGAAGTTTATAATACGGATCATGAGAAGTTGTTAGATCGTCAGCTAACTTTCGGCTACACGTTTGAGGAATTGAACAAACAACTTTTGCCGATGGTTACTGATGGAGTAGACCCGGTAGGATCAATGGGCTATGATTCGCCCCTGGCTGTATTATCAAAGAAACCTCAACTGTTATACAGCTATTTCAAACAGTTATTTGCCCAAGTTACAAACCCGCCAATTGATGCGATTCGAGAAGAGGTTGTAACAGCTGTTGGGACAACAATTGGAAAAGAAGGCAACCTGCTTCATCCTGAACCTGAAAGTGCCAAGCATATCTATTTGAACACGCCTGTCTTGAACAATGAGCAGCTTGCTAAATTGCGTGCTAACAAACGGGATGGTTTTCAAGCTTCAACATTGCCAATTGTGTTTGACGCAAATAAAGGTGCAAAAGAATTGGAATTGAAGCTTGAAAATTTATTTGACGCTGCAGATGAAGCGATTGAAGCTGGGTCTTCTGTGTTGATTTTAAGTGATCGCGACGTTTCAAAAGACCAGGCGCCAATCCCTGCTTTACTGGCAGTAGCTGGCCTTCATCATCACTTGATTCGAAAAGGGACAAGAACAAAGGTGACCATCCTTGTAGAATCAGGTGAACCAAGAGAAGTGCATCACCTCTGCTTGTTGCTCGGCTACGGAGCTGAAGCTATCAATCCATACCTTGTATTCGATTCTATAGATGGCATGATTCAAGATGGTTTAATAGAAGATATTTCTTATGTAGAAGCAGTGGAAGCTTATATCAAATCTGCTACAAAAGGGATTATGAAGGTCCTCTCTAAAATGGGGATTTCAACGATTCAAAGTTATCGAGGTGCCCAAATTTTTGAAGCTGTGGGGATTGATAATAGTGTTATTGACCGCTATTTCACCTGGACCACTTCAAGAATTGGCGGAGTAGACTTAGAAACGATTGCAAAAGAAGTATTGTTGCGTCATGAACGGGCCTTTAATGAAGCTGAAGGACGCGATGATACGCTGGATGCAGGTGATGATCACCAATGGCGGAGAAACGGCGATCCGCACCAATACAACCCGCACACTATTCATATGCTCCAGCACGCCTGTCGCCAGAATGACTATGAACTATATAAAAAATATGCTAAAGCGATTAACGAACAAGAAAAAGATCAAACAACGCTGCGCGGTTTAATTAAAACGAAGACAAACCGCACGCCAATTCCACTTGAAGAAGTGGAACCGGCCGAAGCTATTGTAAAAAGGTTTAAAACTGGGGCAATGTCCTTTGGCTCAATATCACAAGAAGCGCATGAAGCATTAGCCATTGCAATGAACCGGCTGGGCGGCCGCTCAAATACTGGAGAAGGCGGGGAAGACCCAGATCGATTCACCCCTGATGAAAACGGTGATCTCAGACGAAGTGCTATTAAACAGGTAGCATCTGGTCGCTTTGGGGTAACAAGTAACTATTTAGTAAATGCTGATGAAATCCAAATAAAAGTAGCGCAAGGCGCCAAGCCAGGTGAAGGTGGACAGCTGCCAGGCAATAAAGTATACCCTTGGGTAGCTACTGTTCGCGGTACCACTGCTGGCGTAGGTTTAATTTCGCCGCCACCGCATCACGACATTTATTCAATCGAAGATTTGGCCCAACTTATTCATGACCTTAAAAACAGCAATCCAGATGCACGCATCAGTGTGAAACTTGTGTCCGGCACTGGTGTGGGGACGATTGCAGCCGGCGTGGCAAAAGGGCGTGCTGATCACTTGGTAATCAGCGGTTATGATGGTGGAACTGGTGCTGCAGCCAGAACGAGTATTAAACATGCTGGTCTTCCTTGGGAGCTCGGTTTAGCTGAAACCCATCAAACGCTTGTCATTAATAATTTACGAAATCGTATTAAAGTTGAGACTGATGGTAAGCTCATGACAGGCCGGGATGTGTTAGTGGCCTCTCTCTTAGGCGCTGAAGAATATGCTTTCTCAACTGCTCCACTTGTTGTCTTAGGCTGTATTGTCATGCGTGTATGCCATCTTGATACATGTCCGGTAGGCGTGGCCACGCAAAACCCTGAACTACGAAAGAAATTTATGGGCAGCCCCGACCATGTCGTTACCTTTATGCATTTCATCGCAGAAGAACTTCGTGAAGAGATGGCCGCATTAGGTTTTAAAACCATTGATGAAATGATTGGCCGCACCGATTTACTTGAAGCGAATGAAGAGGTCGATAACTGGAAAGCAGAGAAAGTAGACCTTTCTAATCTGCTGTATCGCCCAGTAAAAGAGGACCAATCTAAACATTTTGCCCATTTGGAGCAGGACCATCAATTGGCTGAGTCATTGGATGTTAATGAGTTGTTGCCAATCGCAGCAGCTGCTATTGAAAATGAATCACCGATCGAGGCAAGCTTTTCAATTGCAAATACTGACAGGGTTGTCGGTACTATTGTCGGTAATGAAGTCACAAAAAAGCATGGCTTAAAGGGATTAGCTGAAGACACACTTCGTTTTCACTTTAATGGTTCTGCCGGCCAGAGCTTTGGGGCTTTTGTTCCAAAAGGAATGACTCTTTCGCTTGAAGGGGACGCCAACGATTATTTCGGAAAAGGCCTCTCCGGAGGAAAAATTTATGCTTATCCTCCTGAAAACTCTACGTTCGCACCAGAAGAAAGTATATTGATCGGGAATACGAGTCTTTATGGGGCCACTTCCGGCGAGGCTTATATTCGTGGAATGGCCGGTGAACGTTTCGCTGTGCGTAACAGTGGAGCAGACGTAGTGGTAGAAGGTGTAGGCGACCATGGTTGTGAGTATATGACCGGAGGGACTGTAGTGAACCTTGGAAGCTGGGGGAAAAACTTTGCGGCTGGTATGAGCGGAGGTATTGCTTATGTCCTTGACCCTGACAACGAATTACAAGCTAGCTGCAATAAAGAAATGGTTTTACTTGAGCGGGTGGAAACAGAAAAAGAAGCTACTAAATTAAAAACGCTGCTTCAGAACCATGTAACGTATACAAACAGTTCGCTTGCTGCTTCATTGCTTAATCAATGGGATCGAGCAGTACACCAATTTGTGAAGGTTATTCCGAAAGACTTTAAGCGCATGCTTGAAGCGATTGAACGAGGAATGAACGACGGTCTGTCAGAAGAAGAAGCGATTATGGCAGCTTTTGATGAAAATAAGAACGACAAAGCACGTGTAAGCGGAAAATAATATGAAAACAGCTAGAGATTATTAGTTTGGGGTGAGAAGAGTGGGAAAACCTACGGGATTTATGGAATATAAGCGGGAAACTCCGCCAAAGAAAAATCCGCTGGCACGAGTTAAGAATTGGCAGGAATTTCAAATCGTTATGCCAGAGGATAAACTCCAAGACCAGGGGGCTCGCTGCATGGATTGCGGCGTTCCCTTCTGCCAGGCTGGGACTTCAATGGAAGGCTCTGGGGAAATTGGTTGTCCTGTCTATAACTTGATTCCTGAATGGAATGAATTGATTCATCAAAACAAATGGCGGGAAGCTCTTGCCCGGTTGCATAAGACAAATAATTTTCCTGAATTTACAGGGAGAGTCTGTCCTGCCCCATGTGAAGGCAGCTGTACTCTAGCGATTAATGACGATCCAGTCACTATCAAATCAATTGAATATCACATTGTGGAGAAAGGATTCCGCGAAGGTTGGATTACCCCGGAACCACCAAAAACACGAACAGGGAAAAAAGTAGCTGTAATTGGTTCTGGACCGGCTGGGCTCGCTGCAGCAGCCCAGTTAAATAAAGCGGGTCATACTGTAACAGTCTATGAAAAAGATGATCGCATTGGTGGTCTGCTCACGTATGGCATCCCGGACGTTAAATTAGCCAACCGGATTGTTAATCGCCGAGTCGACCTTCTAAAAGAAGAAGGTGTTTCATTTGTTGTAAATACAGACGTCGGTAGCGATTACCCTGTCGATCAACTGTATGAAGATCATGACGGCGTAATTTTGTGCACAGGCGCTCAAGTGCACCGCAATGTACCAGCTGAGAACAGCGAACTTAAAGGCATTCACTATGCGATGGATTTCCTTCGTAAAAATACAAAATCCTTGCTGGATTCGGGGCTTGAAGACCAAGATTATATTAGTGCAGAAGGTAAAAATGTAATTGTAATCGGTGGAGGCGATACAGGAGTCGACTGTATCACTACTTCTGTTCGCCACGGTGCCAAATCAATCACGCAGTTTGACATTCATGAGAAAAAAGGAATGGACCGAGACCATGATAATCCATGGCCTCTATATCCAATGATCTATAATCAAGAAGATGGCCATAAAGAAGCAGCAGCTGTTTATGGAAGAGACCCGCGTTCTTATAAGTTGATGACCAAATCATTTACAAGTAACGAAGACGGTCAAGTAGTAGGTCTCACTACCGTTGAAGTGGATACCGTCTATGAAAATGGCCAGAAAAAACGGGTTGAAGTTCCAGGAACTGAACGGGAATGGCAAGCGGATTTAGTATTTCTGGCTATAGGTTTTACTGGTCCGGAACAAGAACTACTCGAGCAAATGGATGTAAAACGGACAGACCGTTCAACAGTGGATGCTCCGTATGGCTCTTATGAAACCAATGTAGAGGGAGTATTTGCCGCGGGAGATAACCGTCGAGGCCAAAGCCTGGTCGTTTGGGCCATTCATGAAGGGCGGGAAGCAGCTCGGGAATGTGACCGTTATTTGATGGGAACAACTAATTTACCATAACTTCTTCACTTTCTCGTGTATAAGCGATTCCTTAAACGATATGCACAGCTAAATAAGCACAGAACGACGTAGACTAAAGCATACAGAAATGGTACAAGAGGTAAAATGGCGTTTGTTATACGAATGAAGTAAAAGATAATATGAAAGGAAGGGGCTGCCAAGTTGGCGAAAGCTCCTTCTTTTTATTTAAAATAGCGAGCAGGTTGATCATATGCCTGATTTCTATTTTCATACGCTTGCCGCGTGAGCCATTGCTCTATATCTTCGAGGCAATCATGAATAAACAACAGTTCAATGTAGAGTGTTGAAGCCGGCTCAAAGTTATAATTCGTTTTAATCGGTTGAAGTTCTCTAATTTTGATGGAGGGTTTCAGATAAAAAGAGAGTTTTGCTAATGTTTCATATTGACGCTCTGCAATGATGCCATCCTCACTGGCTAAGCAGTCTGCTAAGTCCTTTGAAAAATCAGAAATGGTTTCTTTGGCTGCGGTAGAAAAGTTTGGCTGCTTATTGATCGTCTGAAGCTGACCAATCGAAAATAAAATACGCTGTAGTAAAATAAGCTTTTTTTGTTCTAAAATAAACTGTCGTTTTTCTCGTTGATTCATGTAATGAAAAACTGATTCATTTTTTTGATAAGCCAAAAGCCGAAATAGTTCATCCAATTCAGACAATAAAGAAGCATAAGCTACTCGGTGTGAGCGGCCTTTATTGGAAGAATATAAAAGAGCTTGAACCGATTGACTCAGTACACGGCTTATATTTTTTTGAAAATGATGGCGTCTCATTTCAATCGCTTTTAAATAATTAGGCGGCCATATTAATACATTGATCAACGTAGATACGATTAAACCAATCGACGTGTTCGTGACCCTGAGCAAAAAGTCATATCCATAATGGCCACTTAATTCAGGTATCATCGCGATCGCTGTCAACGTGGCAACAAGAGCTCCTTCCTGCAAACGAAAAAAATGACAAAAATAGAGAGTAAGTACTGCGGCAAGACCATAAGTTAAAGCCCCGGGTCCGAACATCGAACTTAATATAATTGAAATAAAAGCACCGATCATAGAAGCGGGAAAGCGTATTAGGCCTTTGCGGATTGAATCAATAACGGTTGGTTCGATCGTAACAATGGCTGTCATAACTGCAAAGGCTGGCGGCAGCCCAAAATATAAACAGATCCATCCTGTTATAAGCACTGCAATACCTGTTTTAATCATTCTGCCGCCAATAACAGGAAACGGATACTTGTTCACAGCAAGGCACCTCTTTCAACAATTTAAAAGTAGAATGGTTCCTCATATGAGCGTCCATAATGTTAAAATTAAGCTAAGCAACGTATAATAAACTACGTAAACGCTGTGAAAGAGAAAGGAAAATAAAAGTATGAAATCATTATTGGTTTTATCCAGCGCTAGTATACTTTTTATTACAGTATGGCTTTTTGTTTTTTTAGAGCTTGCTGTGGGTATTGATCAAGAGAAGACTGATAAAGTAGCAGCTAATTATTCTCATATAGAACGGAACCAATTAGAACGTGACTTTGAAGAGGGGAATAAAGATCATTTCTTGGCAGAGGAGCAATCGAATGAGGAAGACTTGGCGGACGATGTAGAAACGGGCCAAGAAGAGAAGTCGTTGCCGACTGGGGATGGAATTTCCATTGATAAACTGTTAGAAGAATTAGGAATAGAAAGGTAGTCAAGCGCTGGTTTTTGTGAATGGCGAGGCTAAATGAAGGAGTGATCCATATGAATTTATCAAACAACGTTGTGCAAGCAAAATATAAAACAGGAAAATATGTAGCTGAGGTTGTCGAAAAGAAAGATGCAAAAACATTAATTAAAATATTGGCAGTGCTAAAGCACCCTGTGCAAGGAGATTTACATAACCCAAAGCAAGTCGATGTGCCTTTATTTCACCAACGCAAAGCACTGGCTCAGTTTGAAAAAGTATGGGTGCCAACGAGTACTGTTAAAGAATACGAAGGCGATGTGCCTGATTATAAGGAGTCGCTTCACCAAGCTTTTATGGCCCAATATGATCAATTAAAAGATAGTGATGATGAGTGGAGCCAAGCTGCCCTCAGGCAGCTGGAAGATTTGAAAAGTGATTACCGTTTTTCCTCTTAAATGGAGAGGAAAGTACGGGGGCAAAAGAAACGTATAAAAGAACTTTCGTACAAGAGTCAATCACCACGTGCCTTTTTGCTTAGAATGTCAGGATTTTAAGGAGGAGGCTTATGAAGTACAAAAAACGAGTTAATAAATGCTTATCCATCGGGGCTGTGATGACATTTTTAACTGCGTGTGCTGCTAATGAACAGGATGAGGACATGGAAACGTCTAAAGCACATATAGATGAAGACAGAGAGGTCTCAGAAGATCTCGATGACCCTGTTGACAAACATGATTCTTCGCCTGCTGATGAAAAAAGTGAGCAAGAACCTGAAGTTGAAGTGTTAGCTAGTGAATTAGATGTACCTTGGACAATGGAAAAAAGTGAAGAGTCGATTTACTTTACGGAACGTGCAGGAAGAATTGGTTTAGTAGAAGACAGTGATGTTAGTTACTATGAGCTATCGTTAGAAGAAACCGTCGTTGAAGAAGGTGAAGGTGGATTGCTCGGCTTCGTACTGCACCCAGAGAAAGAGGATTCCGCCTTTATTTACCATACGTACGAAGATAATGGTGAATTGTTGAATCGGATTGTGGAAATCAACAAAGAAGAAGAGCAATTTGTAGAAACAGAGGAATTGCTTGCTGAGATTCCAGGAGCATCTATTCATAATGGAGGCCGGCTCGCCCTCAGCCCTGCCGGTGCTTTGTTTGCAACGACCGGTGATGCTGACGTGCCTGAATGGGCACAAGATACAGATAATCTGGCAGGCTCAATTTTAAAACTCAATCTCGATGAAGTTGGCGATGAGACGACAAATGAAACAGACTTTATGTATTCTTATGGCCATCGAAATCCTCAAGGGTTAGCTTGGAATGAAGCAGGTGAACTATATAGCTCTGAACACGGCCCCGTTGGTCACGATGAAATCAATCGAATTGACGAAGGAGAAAATTATGGCTGGCCTGTCATTCAAGGTGATGAAACAGAGGTAGGAATGCAGGCTCCAGAACACCATTCTGGAGAAGATACTTGGGCTCCATCCGGGGCTGCTTTTGGAGAAGATAATCAATTTTATATGACCGGTCTGCGGGGAGAAGCTCTATACCGCTATAACATCGAGGACAAAGAGCTTACTGTTGTTTTTGAAAATGAAGGACGGCTTCGCGACGTATATATTGAAGGTAATGAATTGTACCTCCTCACCAATAACACGGATGGACGTGGCTCCCCACTACCTGAAGATGATCGGATTTTAAAAATCAGCAATTACGAAGAGTTGTGAAAAATGAACTTCATCTAATGAAGAAAATGACAGATTAAGGTGCAAGTTATTCGGTGATAGCTTACAATAGATTTACACGTACAAAATGAGAGATTTTCAAACGGGAGAGGAAGTGTCTCAAGAGACACTTCGCCCGTCTTTTTATTCTTTTCGTTAGCGTTTACTAGTAATGTTAACTTTATTTGTCATGCGCTGACGAATAAAAGCAGAGGTGAAACCGTAAATATCTGTACTATGTAAAGGAGTGATGGAGATGAGTTCACTATCAAACTATGATAAGCATTCGCAAGCAACCAAAGCGGTATGGGCAGGAGAAAAGCCTTATCGCGTTCATGGAGCTAGTCAAGTTCCTTTAGTTCATAGTGTGGCTTACACATATGATGATTTGGACCACTGGTATGAGGTAGCAATTGGAAATGCTTATGGGCATATTTATGGCAGAAACACCAACCCAACAGTTGAGTCGTTTGAAGAAAAAATGCGAATTTTGGAGGGAGCCGAAGCTGCTACCAGTTTCTCAACGGGTATGGCAGCGATCAGTAACTCGCTTCATACGTTCTTACGTCCGGGAGACCGGATTGTAACTATAAAAGATACGTATGGGGGAACCAATAAAATTTTCAGTGAATTCCTTCCAAAATTAAACATAGATATCACATTTTGCGATACCGGTGAACACGAACAAGTTGAGAAGGAGATTGCTAAAGGGTGTCAGCTCGTTTATTTAGAAACACCGACTAATCCTACAGTTAAAGTAACAGATATCGAACGAATGGTGAAAGCGGCTAAAGCACAAAATGCCCTTATTTTTGTAGATAATACGTTTGCTACACCGTTGAATCAAAATCCGCTTAAATATGGGGTCGATCTTGTGATTCATAGTGCCACCAAATTCCTTGGCGGTCATGCCGATGCGTTAGGTGGAGTCATTTGCGGAAATAAAGATCTCGTGGAAAAAGTGTTCCACTACCGTGAGATTAATGGGGCAACGATGGACCCTAATGCAGCGTATTTTATGATACGGGGCTTAAAAACACTTGACTTGCGCATTACTCGCCAATGTGAATCGGCCCAAAAAATTGCTGAATATTTACAACAGCATCCATTGGTTGAAGATGTATTTTACCCTGGGTTAAAAGACCATTCTCATCATGATATCGCGAAGAAACAAATGAAGCGTTTTGGCGGAATGCTCAGTTTTTCCATGAAAAATGGTATGGCAGCTGTTAAAGAATTCTTGCCGAAATTAGAATTGGCGAACCGCGCCGCTAATCTGGGAGCGGTAGAGACGACTGTCGGTCCGGCAAGAACGACCAGTCATGTGGAAAATACACCTGAGGAACGTAAAGAACTCGGGATTCCAGAAAGCCTAGTCCGTTATTCAGTCGGAATTGAAGATGTGGACGATTTAATCAATGATATTGAGCAGGCTTTTTCCTATGTGACAAAATAGTTGGAATGAAAGGGGGGGTTGCTGTGCAACTAGACTTCCGTGCTCAAGCTGCTGAAATACAGGCTGATATCATTCAATTGCGCCGTACATTGCATCAATATCCAGAATTAAGCTTTCAAGAAAAAAAGACCTCCCAGTTTGTAAAACAAGAACTTGAAAAGCTGAACTATGCCACCGTGTACAGCGGCAAGAACGAAACAGGAGTCGAAACCGGTATCGTTGCCGTGTTTAATGCCGATTCCCCCAGCAAAGCAGTTGCCTTGCGGGCAGATATGGATGCGTTGCCTATACAAGAGGAAAATGACATTTCTTATCGTTCAAAGCATGAAGGAATTATGCATGCATGTGGACATGACGCCCATACAGCAATTCTTCTTGGTTGCGCACAGTTGATTGATAAAGCCTGTGCTGCCGGAATGTGGCCAGGAAAAGTAAAGCTTATCTTTCAACCAGCAGAAGAAGCTGCTGATGTGGAGGGGAAATCTGGTTCTTCTTATATGATAGAAGCAGGGGTTTTAAAAGACGTAGAGAAGGCCTTTGCTCTTCATATGGACCCTGAGTACCCTCTAGGTACTATACGCCTCCATGAAGGAGCAAGCATGGCGAATGTGGATACATTTACAGGCATAGTGCGGGGAACCGGCGGCCACGGGGCTTACCCTGAAACTGGCACAGACCCGGTTTATATGCTTTCTTACGTTTTGCCAGCTTTGTATGGCATCACTTCTAGAGCTGTTTCTCCATTAGCCAAAGCAGTAGTAAGCGTATGTACTGTTAAAGGTGGAGAATCCACGAATGTGATCCCATCCGCTGTTGAAGTAAGCGGTACGTTCCGAAGTTATGATGATGAAACAAGAGATCAACTGACTAAAGAAGTAAAACAAGCATTTGAGGTGGTGAAATCGTTTGGCGGCCGTGCTGACATAACCGTCGAGCACGGGGAGCCAGCTCTGGTGAATGATGAAGAAGCGCTTGGCGAGTTTCATCGTGTGATAGGTGATTCATTCAGCGAATATGAGATAAAAAATGAACCCTATGGACTAGGTGGGGAAGATTTCGGGTATATGGCAAGAGAAGTTCCAGCAGCATTTGCTTTTGTAGGAGCTGCGGTGGAAAATGGCGGGAGTTTACACATGCCGACGTTTAATATCAATGAAAATATCCTGCCGGAAGCATGTGCGCTTTTAACAGAAACGGCTTACAACACACTTGTAAATCTAAACAGCAGCACGTAATGGAATTGGAGGGAAGATAGTTGGCACATAAATTAGCTTTTATTGGATTTGGTGGTGTCGGCCAAGGACTTGTCGACATTCTGCTTGACCGTTCAGATTGGTTGAGAGATAAATTCGGGACGGAGTTTCAAGTAGTTAGCATCACTGACCTGTATAAAGGATCGATTCATCATAATGATGGGTTGGATATTCAACAAGCTCGAAAGCTTGTAAAAGAAACAGGTAGTTTAAATGACTATCCTGAAAGTGAAGGGTTAGTTAAGGGGTGGGATAGCTTAACAACCATTCAAAATACAAATGCCGACACCATCATTGAAATTACGTATACGGATGTGTTTACAGGCCAGCCGGCGATTAAACATTGTGAAGAAGCTTTTAAAAATAAGAAAAATGTAGTTGTAACAAATAAAGGGCCTGTTGCACTTGCGCTTGATGAACTCGAAGAGCTAGCAAAACAAAATGGAGTGCGATTTTTGTATGAAGGTACAGTCATGAGCGGGACACCGGCCTTGCGCATGCCATTAACTTCTTTAATAGGAAATCATATTACTTCCATCCGCGGTATATTAAATGGGACTACAAACTACATGTTTATGCGCATGGAAGAAGGGCTTTCTTATGAAGAAGCTCTTAAAGAAGCACAAGAAAAAGGTTATGCTGAAGCAGATCCAACAAGTGACGTAGAAGGCTTTGATGTCCTCTACAAAGTGATCATTTTAGCAAAGGTAGTAATGGGTGAGTCTTTAACAAAGGATGAAGTCAACCGCACGGGTATGGCTTCAGTCACGGAAAGAGATTTAAATGAAGCAGCTGAAGAAGGCAAGAAATGGAAAATGATAGGACGGCTGGAAAAGACGGAACAAGGTTTAACAGCTTCAGTCGCGCCAGAAAAAGTAGATGAAGAAGATCCATTAGCCGGAATATCGGGCGCAACCAATGCTGTTACGTATGAATGTGATTTATCAGGGCCGGTGACGTTGATTGGCGCTGGGGCAGGTATTCCAGAAACGGGGTTCGCTCTGTTGATTGATTTATTAAATTTGGATCGAGACAACCAATAATCGCTCAAATGATCCTGAAAGGTGGCGATGTTGTAATGAGTATTTCTTTTGATCAGAAAATGTGGGTAGCAGGAGAATGGTTAGAAGCAGAAGAAACGATAGAGGTTTTTGACCCAGGGACAAATGAATGTATTGCAGTGGTCCCATCTGCTACTGCTGAAGATATGAATCGAGCTTTGTCTTCAGCCGAGCAAGGAGCTAAGGTGGCGGAAAAACTGAGTGTTCATGACCGGATGGATATTCTGCACAAGGTAGCCGATGATCTAGAAAAGAACAAGGAAGAATTTGCAACAATTATCGCCACTGAAGGAAGTAAAACGATTAATGAAGCAAGAGGAGAAGCTGCCAGAACAGCTGAAACGATTCGTATAAGCGCTGAGGAAGCAAGACGCTTAAACGGGGAGACGATTTCTTTTGATCAATCTCCCGGCAATAAAAATCGCTTCGGCTATTATTTTCGCTTTCCAGTAGGCGTTGTAGCAGCGATCACTCCATTTAATGATCCACTGAATCTGGTAGCCCATAAGATAGGTCCAGCTATAGCAGCAGGCAATGCCGTCATTTTAAAACCAGCTGCTTATACACCTCTTAGCGCCTTGCGTTTAACCAAATCATTTATCGACGCTGGCTTGCCAAAGCATGTGTTAAATACAGTGACTGGACGTGGAAGAGAAATTGGAAACCCATTAGTCGAAAGTCCTTCTGTGCGCATGGTCAGCTTTACAGGCGGGCTTTCAACCGGTGAAGCTATCGCTAAAAAAGCAGGCTTGAAGAAGCTGGCGATGGAACTTGGTTCTAATTCACCAGTGCTTGTTTTTGATGACGCCAATGTTGAAGCTGCAGCAGAAGCGTGTGTTTCAGGAGCATTTGCTGCAGCTGGTCAAAACTGTCTCGGGGTGCAACGGATTTATGTACAATCAAAATCACATGATGAATTTAAAAAAATTGTCATTCAAAAAACATCAGAATTGAAAACAGGGAATAAAATGGAAGAGAGTACCGATGTTGGGCCATTAATCA
Organism: Salsuginibacillus kocurii DSM 18087; assembly: GCF_000377705.1. Taxonomy (GTDB): domain Bacteria; phylum Bacillota; class Bacilli; order Bacillales; family Marinococcaceae; genus Salsuginibacillus; species Salsuginibacillus kocurii. The sequence goes on from NZ_KB898624.1 coordinate 191,171, forward strand.
CGGAAAAAGAAGCAGAACGGGTGGAAGACTGGATTCAAGAAGCTGTTGAGCACGGGGCCCAGATCGTAGCAGGTGGGAAACGCCGAGGGACATTTTTGGAACCGACGGTATTAGTAAATGTACCTCCTCATGCTACCATCGCTCAAGAAGAGGTATTTGGCCCCGTTGTTTTACTAGACACCTTTCAAACGTATGATGAGGCGATAAAAAAAGCGAATAATGTAAACTTTGGTTTGCAAGCGGGTATTTTCACCAGTGATGTCAACCTGGCTGTTCAGGCTACACGTGATTTGCATGTAGGTGGCGTTATGGTAAATGACAGTACGGATTTTCGGGTTGACGCTATGCCCTTTGGCGGGGTAAAAGGTTCTGGGATTGGGCGTGAAGGTGTGCGGGCTTCAATTGAAGAAATGAGTGAACCGCGCGTCGTCTGCTTTAATATCGACCAGCCTTAATCTGGGTAATCGCAGGTAAAATTGCGGGAGGTGACAGTCCGATGATGTTTCCTGAAGATGAGTATATGATGCGAATGAATTATACGAAACAGAAAATGCAGGAATACGGCGTTGAAGTATTAATTGTCTCTAATCCATCTAATATGTATTATTTAACGGGCTATAATGCTTGGAGTTTTTATGTCCATCAAGTCGTCGTCGTGATGATTGACCAGGATCAGCCATTGTGGGTGGGCCGGGAAATGGATGCTCACAGTGCAAAAGTAACGACCTGGTTGGATGATGACCATATCATTCCTTATCCTGATGAGTTCGTCCAGTCATCTATTCGGCATCCGATGGACTTCGTAGCTAATATTTTAGCTGAGCTTGGGCAAGGGGAACGAAAAATCGGACTGGAAATGGATGCTTTTTATTTCACAGCAATGTGTTATGAACGGATGCTGCAAGGCCTCCCAAATGCAGAGTTTAAAAACTCTAGTACCCTGGTAAACTGGGTTCGTCTCATTAAGTCAGACTTGGAAATTGAATACATGAGAAAAGCTGCAGTGTTAGTTGATAAAGCGATGAAAGCAGCATATGACACAGTTGGAGTCGGGGTTAGAGAAAATGAAGTAGCAGCAGCAATCTATCATGCACAAATTGCGGGAACGGCTGATTTTGGTGGAGATTACACGTCCATAGTCCCCATGCTTCCAACAAATGAAAATACGGCTAGTCCACATTTAACATGGACGGATCGCAAATATAAAAAAGGGGATTATTTAACAGTTGAAATTGCAGGCTGTTATGAACGTTACCATGCTCCAATGGCCAGAACAATGGCGCTTGGTGAGCCGCCGGACGAGATAAAGAAACTAGCTGATGTAGTCAAAGAAGGCATTGAAACTACTATAGCCCGCATTCAACCAGGAATGACAGCAGAAGAAGTTGAAGATATATGGAGTCAGTCTATTGCAAAGCGCGGTTTTTTTAAAGATTCTCGCTTAGGTTATTCGATTGGCTGCAGCTATCCACCTGATTGGGGAGAACATACAGTGAGTTTTCGAAAAGGAGATTTAACGGTAATGCAGCCTAATATGACCTTTCATTTGATGCCGGGGATTTGGTTGGATCATTATGGTGTAGAAATAACAGAATCTATCCTGATCACTGAAGAGGGCTGTGAAACGTTAGCTACTACGCCACGCGACTTGTATATAAAATAGAGTTAAAAAGATTGAAGTCAGCGGAGCCTGACTTCAATCTTTTTAATTGACCGTCTGAGCCGTTAGTGATAAGTTATCTTTTTTTATGTGCTAAAGGATTTTTGTTAGGATAGAGATAGTTTGAAAATAGAGAGGCTTGAAAATGTGATGCAGCAACGAAGAGACAGCATGTTAGGGTACATGGCAGTGCTGGCCGTTTGTATGTATTTAATTGAGATCTGGTTTGCTATAGACTGGCTTCAATATCTATACAGTCCACTGGCCGTAGTGTTAGTTATCTGCAGTTTATGGAGGTTGCGTGGTTTTAACCTCTATATTTTATTGTTATTACTTATCATCGCTTTTTATATTTTTATCGACAGGGATGTACATTTTACTGTCATGCTCGCTAGTTTTGGTGAAAACATGAGCTTGCTAGGGTTATTTATTTTAGTTCCGCTTTTTGGTGTTTATCTTTCGAATGCAGGTTACTATGGAGCTTTAAGTGAGCTGATCCAAAAAAGAGAAGAGGTAAAAGGCGCTCACCCTTACCGATTGGGTTATGGATTAACAGCTTTTATGGGGTCAATTTTAAACTTGGGTTCTCTTCCTCTTATATTCCGGATGGGGCAAGAAAGTTTATCTTCTTTTGGCCAAAAGCAATTTGCACTCACCTTGATGAGAGCATTTGGTTTTTGTATGTTATTTTCTCCGTATTTTGTAAATGTCGGCTTGGTATTGGTTTTGTACGATCTTGCCTGGTTAGAGATCGCTGGGTTTGCGGTAATTTTAGCAGTGATTTACACAATTATGGCAGCTTTATTTTTTAAACGAACAACCTTTGCGAATGAAGTGTACCAGGTTAAAAGAAAAGAAGAGCAAAGAAAAGTAACAGAAGCAACCGTTCCAGGCTTCGTTTTTTATATGCTGTGCTTATTACTTCTTTCATTTCTCTTAGAGCTGGCTCTTCCTCTTAATATGCTGACCGTTGTTACTACATTAGCCTTAGTGTACCCATTCATTTGGGCTTTGTTTAAACGGATGGGTATGGTTTATATGCAGGCAGCCCATGAATATATGAAACTGAGTTTTACCAGATTATATAGAGAACTTGGTATTTTTATAACAGCTGGTGTTATTGGGGCTGCGATAGCAGTAACTGGCATGGGAGTTATCGTTTCAGAATGGTTAGTCAATATTTCAAATGGGATCGTTCCGGTTATTATTTTTATTCTTATTATGATCTCTATTCTGCTCGCTTTAGTCGGAATTCATCCTGTAATTATCATTATAGGGCTTGGGAGTGCATTATCACCAGGAATGTTTGGGATGGAACCCTCTGTGATGGCAGTTGTTTTACTATGTGCTTGGGCGTTAAGCACCCAGCTTTCACCATTTTCAGGATCAGTTTTAATGACTTCCTACTTGGCTGATGAAAGCTCTGGACAACTGACAAAGAAAAATGTGGGGTTTGTTATGGCGCTTGTAGGTGTTATGACTGCCGTGCTTACTGTTTTTCATATTTTCCAAAGTTAAAGTATCAAAGCATGAAAAAGCAAGGGTAAAACCAACCCATGAGACAGAGATTCTCAGGGATCCTTATGTACAATCAAGCAGGAAAGAAGGACGAACGGGATGACAACGAAAAATGAACTATGGTTTTTTTATACGCTATTGTTAGTTGTAATGATATTGTGGGGGTTAAATGTTGTTGCTTTAAAAATCGTAGTAGATTATATGCCTCCAGCTACGATGCAAGCATTGAGAATTTTCAGCGCTGGCCTGGTTGTGTTAGGGTTTATGATCGTATGCAAAGATTTTAAGCAGATGAAAAAGGCCAGACCTGCATTAGGGTCAATTGTTATGGCCTGTTTATTAGGGGTGGTGGGACATCATTTCTTTTTAGCGGTTGGCTTGCAGACAACAACCGCTACAAATACATCGCTTATTCTTGCTCTTGTACCGCTTACTACGGCAGTGTTTGCGATGATTTTCTTAGGCGATCCATTAACCAAAACGAGGCTTTTAGGGATATTAAGTGGATTTGGTGGAGTATTTCTCATTTTGAATGCTGGCGATGGGAGCTTAGGAACATTATCAAGCGGTGATGGATTTGTACTTTTAAGTATGGCGGTGCAGGCATTAAGTTTTATTTTTATACGCAGAGCTACTGTTTATATTCATCCGCGGCCCCTTACTGGTCTTATGTTTATGGGAGGGTCAGCTATTTTACTTGTTATGAGCTTTTTGCTTGAGCCCGGCGGCTTTGCAGTTATGTTTTCAGCACCGGTATCAGTCTGGCTGGTTTTTGCCGGCTCTGCTATTTTAGCTACTGCGGTCGGGCATCAGCTTTATAATGGAGCGATTCAGCGGATCGGAGCCGGCGAAGCAGCGATTTTCAATAATTTTGTTCCTTTTTTTGGGGTCGTAAGTTCAGTGATTTTTTTAAACGAAACGGCATATCCAGCACAATGGATTGGCTTTTTATTTATTGTATTGGGTGTATTGTTAGGTACGGGTTATATCGAACAAAAAGTGTTAACAGGTCGTCGTTATAACACGAGTACCTAATGAGCTGTTTTTATTGTTTGTCTTGCTCCGACTTTATCGCTTTATGACTTGCAGGTACACGATCAATACCTCCTGGATGAAAAGGGTGGCATTTCAGCAATCGTTTCAGTAATAAAAGTCCGCCTTTAACGGCTCCGTGTCCTCTGATAGCTTCAATTCCGTACTGAGAACAAGTAGGGTAGAAGCGGCATGTCGGAGGAGTTAAAGGAGATATCCATTTTTGGTAAGCCCGGATCGGCATAATCAACAAATATTTCATCTTGCTCCTCCCAAAAAGATACGTTTGTGGAATCAATTGAAAATAAGAGTGGCCAATTAATGAAGAAAAAGCCTGCAGATGCAGGCTTTTTTTCACTCAATCGGTTACGTGTTTGTTTTCATTCGACATCACTTAGAATTGAAGCGTTAACAGGAGAATTGCGGATACTACATAGTTAGGAGGACTGAATGTAATACGTTGTTGTCGGTTTTAAGGTTGCGTATAAGTGATTCATTTCTTCTTCATTTAAACGCAGCATTGGGAGGCGAACATCGCCAGAGATGATCCCTTCAATCTCAAGGGCCGCTTTGACAGGTGAAGGGTTTGGCGCAGAAAACATAGCTTTCATTACAGGGAGAAGTTCACGATGGCGTTTTGCTGCATATTGAACGTCTCCTCGCACAAAGCTCTGCACCATATCCTGCATTTCTTCGCCAATAATATGAGCAGCAACCGAGACAATTCCCGTACCTCCAACTGACATGAGCGGAAGGGTCATGCTGTCATCCCCACCGTACAATTGGAATTCAGGTTTTGTTTGTTCAATGATCGTAGAAGCAGCATCTAAATCTCCGCTTGCTTCTTTAATGGCTGTAATATTTTCAATTTCTGCTAAACGCAGGGTAGTCTCTACATCAAGGGAGACGACACTGCGGCCCGGTATATTATAAAGCATGATCGGCAGATTCGTAGAAGCAGCAATTGCTTTAAAGTGTTGATACATGCCTTCCTGCGAAGGTTTGCTATAATAAGGAGTGACAAGCATAACGCCGTCTACACCACATTGCTCTGCCTGCTTTGTCAGCTCAATTGACGCTCTTGTGTCATTACTGCCGGTACCTGCGATCACATCAACTTTTCCGTTTGCTGTCTGAACCACATGTTCAAAAAGTGTTAGTTTTTCGTCCTTTGAAAGTGTTGGTGATTCTCCGGAAGTTCCAGCTACGACAATACCGTCAGATCCAGTAGCAATCAAATGTTGTACTAGTCGCGTGACTGCCTGATAATCAATTTCTCCTATTTCATCGAATGGCGTTACCATTGCTGTTATGACACGTCCGAATGCCATTAATAATCACCCTCTGTAAAAAATTCCACGAATGACGTGGTCGTAAGCTGAGGGCCGGTTCTCACCGTTTTTTATGAGAATAGCCTTGAGTGTAATCAAGCATAAAAAAACAACAATGAAGGGATCATTGTTGCAGGAATACTCTCAAAAAAACGGAGCCTTCCGTGCGTGAGATAGCCCTCCATATAGTTAGAAAAACTATATGACAGTCCCGAATTTATTAAATACGAGACCAGCAAATAAGTGAATGGGGTCACCGTTTGCTTCGGCAAAGCTTCCTTTCCACGTTTATCACCGGGTCCCATTTCCCTCCAAACGCGTACTCATAAGATTTGCACCTCTACCCTCACTTCTTGTTTCAGAAGTTGGATAATATTTAACTAATCTAACCTTACCAAAAGTGGGGCTGGGCTGCAACTATTTTTACTCATTTTCATTGGATCGATACCAGCCCATCTGTCTTATAACGACGTCCCCCCCAAATTTTATAGATCAAACCACGTGACAAGGTTTATTATCGAGAGGAAAGAAGAATTTATATTAGTTGTATCAATTGAGGAAAAGTTACATAAACTTTACATGGAGAATAAGGTAAAAGAAGGGTTTTGATTGAACTATACTGTATTTTAAGACGAAATTTCAATAAAATCATTTTCAATTCGTAAATGTTTCGGCTATAATAGATGAAGAACTTCAGTCGCATAGGGGGACATTTGTGCCATGTCTAACATCCAACAAGTTCCAGTTGAGCTACCTGATGACCTTTATTCTGAGATTGAACACATGTCTCAAGAAGAACAGGATAACTGGTTTCATGAAGTAGTTAGAGGCCATATTAAAGAAAGGCGTCAAAATGATCTTCGCTTTCAAATGAAACGCGGCTATATGGAGATGGCTCAGATTAATTTGGAAGTTGCGGAAGCGTTTGTAAACGCTGATGCTGAAGGCTTAATAAGCGGTGAAGCACACGTTGCCGACAAGCGGAGGGACCCGTAAGTCGGCCTCTGTTACATAAAAGTAGGTAATGACGGAGGTGAATAGATGCGTTGAGTGAACAACAGCACCACTCTACAAATCGAAAATCGGTAAAAAGAGGCGATGTGTTTTTCGCTGATTTATCGCCTGTAGTAGGATCTGAACAAGGAGGGGTACGGCCGGTTCTTGTCATCCAAAATGACATCGGCAACCGTTTTAGCCCGACAGTAATTGTAGCTGCTATTACTGCTCAAATTAAAAAGGCCAAGCTTCCTACCCATGTGGAAATCGACGCCAAAAAACACGATTTTGATCGAGATAGCGTTATTTTGCTTGAACAGATTCGCACGATTGATAAACAGCGGCTAACAGATAAAATTACGTATTTAAATCAAGATACAATGGAAGAAGTAAAACGTGCTCTTGAAATTAGTTTAGGCCTTCAGGATGTATAAGTACATAAGACTTACATAAGAAAACCTTCTGCGAATGAACGGAAAAATACCTACTTTAGTTCAAAAACCACTGTCCGCCGGCAGTGGTTTTTTCATGTTCTTAAATTCGTTCTACCTGAAGTTGATTAAGTTGAAAGTCCAATCTATCTTAAAACGAAGAGTAAAAACAATATGTAAAAATGTCAAAAATATTGTGATAATGTAAAGATTTTTTCTCAGAATCTTGTTATACTATAGATACTCATAAAACGATGCACCTTAAGATCTCGGTGAACTGTAGGAAGGGTGACATATTCACTATGATTCTTAAAAGCTTAAAAATTGCTGCTTTATCTGTTACAGCTTTGCTTTTGGTACTTGTCTTATCTGTAAACGAGTGGTCTTCTACTGAAGAAGGTGAATTACCATCAAAAACAGCAGTGGTGCTCCATGCTATTAACAATAATATTATAAATTTAGATATCGATATTGAAGTTCCCGATTTTTTTAATGGAGGGGATAGTGGAACAGGGAGTGGTGAGAGTACATTTGTCCGGGAAGATGAAACATTCACTTCTTCCGACGGGGAAGAGATACCACTGAGAATATATCGGGATACAGAGGCAGAAGATGCCCCGATCCTCTTGTACTATCATGGAGGTGCCTTTTTGGAGGGATATGGAAGCCTGGAAACTCATGATAATGTGCTGCAGGAGTTAGCTAGCCGGACGGGAGCTACTGTCGTCGGTGTAGGATATAGAGTAGCACCAGAACATGTATTTCCTAAAGCTGTCGAAGATTCTTATGAAGCTTTACGCTGGGCTGAAGCGAATGCTGAGGAGTTGGGAGGAACAACAGACCAACTTGTAGTTATCGGAGATAGTGCAGGTGGCAACTTGGCAACCGTGACAGCTCATATGGCAAGAGATAACGATGGTCCCGATATCGCTGCCCAAGTGCTTTACTATCCATTAACCACGTTTCAAGACGTAGCCCTGCCTTCAAGGCAGATGTATGATAGTGGTTATTATCTACTTTCGAGGTATGTGATGGAAAAAGCACGATCTGAATATACCCCGAAAGCGAATATGTGGGAAGACCCTTATACCTCTCCCTTAGAAGCAGATCAATTGGAAGGATTGCCGCCGGCTTTAATTCTTACTGCTGAATATGATCCTCTCCGTGATGAAGGCGAGTTATATGCTGAACAACTTCATGAAGCAGGAGTGCCTGTACAAACGGTTCGTTATGAAGGAGTCATGCACGGTTTTGTTTCTTTCTATGAAGTTATGAAAAGCGGAGAACAGGGGTTATTACAAACAAGTCAATATTTACAACGAATAGTTGCAGAGGAAGAGGATCTAGGTTCTGAAGAATTTTTAGTGCAAGTTCAAGAACCGCCTACAGGGATGGAGCGGGTAAGAGAAGAAGCAGAAGCATATGCAATCGCAGCCTTTCTTATTGGTCAAAGTACGTTGCAGGCTTTGCCAGGCTGGGAATAACAAGAGCTCATCTTGTAGCTGCTAAGTGAAAATGCTTAGCAGCTTTTTCATATTTATTTATAACATTTGAGTGTAGATAATGATGAAGAGAAGAATTGATGAAAATTACAACAATAATTACGATAAACACGAAATATATACGCTGAACGAGTAATAAGAGACGTATGGATAGCTCACCATGTGTTAAATCTAATTTTTTTTGAATTTCTTTTAAATACTTAGTTTTATTTTTGATTTGGATGTGGTACACTACTTTACGGAGTTAGCAGAAAGACTAGCAAATCGGACAATATGAGTCTTATAAAGAGTATATTAAAGCGGAGGGAGGATGACGGATGTTTAACGTCATTAAAGAGAGAATTCAAGAGCAACGCAGTCGTTGGATTAAAGAAACACAAGAACGCATTCAAGAATATGCAGAGCTAGAACGAATAGAGGCGGAACGGCGAAAACACGAAGAGACGTATCAACAAGACCTGTTAAATGAGGAATTGGACCGTTTTGTACGTTCGACACAGCCGAGCTTTTGCTTGCATCCGGAGGTGACAAAATCATACCGTCATCGCCTTTATGCCTACACAAATGAAAGTTCACACTTTGGGCTCGCTGTTAGTAAAGAAATGAAAAAAGCACACCGCTTTTTTAATAAAGATCTTATGATTTTCATTAAACTGTTGGAGCGTAAAGGGTTTCCAATGAAAGGGAATGAAGAGCGTTTCATGGAAGCATTCATTCAAAAAGTACGTACGGAACACCACGAGAAAGTGGAAGCAGTTTATGGAGAAATCGTACTTGAGCATTCAACGCTGTCAGAAGCTTTTGCTTCATACTTGGAAGTGCTTCCTGATGAGGAAGTTTTCGTAAGTGGAAATCTTGACTACCTTCATCAGCAATTGATTGCATATGAGATCATCCCTAGCCGGCGTACTTTTTGTCAATTAAAGCGACATTTAAAAGAATACATGTCACAGCATGCTACGGACCATAAAATTCGCAAATTAGAAAAAAAGTTGCAGGAAACAGGCTAGTACAAAGATAAACTCCCTTTCTTCCAAAAATGAAAGGGAGTTTTTTGTTTTTCAATAAGGTAAGGAGAAAGGGAATGTTAGTGAATTCAACGAAAAGTTCCCGCCCCTTCAGTTGTATCTAATTGAGCGAATCTCGATGGAGAGAAACGATGACAGTTCTCTTTTATTTTTAAGCCCTCGTTATAGACGTAAGCTTTTTGCATATGTAATAATAATAAAAAAAGAGGGGAGAGTTGCACATGCAAGCAGAGATCGAGGCATTTTTCTCCGAAAAAATCGGTGAAGCAAAAAAGCAGTTTGAACGAACAATTGATTGCAAGCATACAGCTTTTGATGACTTGTATCCTTACATGAGTGAGCAGCCCCAATTTTTTTGGTATAAACGGTATGTTGCCTGGCAGGAACTTCTAACCGCTGTGCAATATGCAGAGGAATGGAATGTGGAGTGGAAGAAGTTATTTGACGAACGTCAACATTCCTTTATCGAAAATAAAATCCTTGATGCAAAAGTACTTGATGAATGGTACGGCACTCATCACAGGAATGAAGAAGAATCCGCTTACGAATAAGTTTTGCATAGCGCTGTCCCTTAATGGGCAGCTTTTTTATTTGCTTTAGGCTGACGTTCCCTACACATTTGTGATGATAACGAACACCTGCCCTCTATTTAACATAAACTCTTAGTAGTGAGGAACGAAAGGAGAGAAAAAGATGAGCACAGCTGATGAACAACATAGGCAAACTCCAGAAATTAATACGATGGTGGATCCGTATGTAGTGGGTACATTACAGCAAGGGCAAGGAAGTAATATGGTGATTCAAACTACAGAGGGAAGTGTAGTAGGAAGAATCAGTGAAGTGTACCCAGATCACATCATTGTTATGAAGAACGAAACACCAAAGTATGTACGTATCCAGCAAATTATTTGGGCGATGCCCTTAGATAGGTAAATTAAAGTGTCGTTATACAACCCCCTCCGTGCATACATTCCTTAGCAGGTAGTAAGAAGGAGGGGTTATTTTGTTTACTCGATTTAATCAACTGGCTATTGAATTGCCGCAACCCGACTATGCGGATGCAAACGCAGCAGCAGCTGTTCAAGAACTACTTGGTGGTAAGTTTGGCGAAATGTCTACATTGAATAATTATCTATATCAATCCTTTAATTTTCGAGAAAAAAGGAAATTGAAGCCTTTTTATGATCTCGTCTCAAGTATCACAGCTGAAGAGTTGGGGCATGTTGAACTGGTATCTAACACGATCAATTTAATGATTGAAGGTACAACCTTCCCTGCTGAGCCCGACCTTACACCGATGCAGAATGCAAAAGATAAACGCAGCAGCTATCACTTTATTGATTCAGCCCAAGCTTCGCTGCCTGGTGATTCCATGGGAAATCCGTGGACTGGGAAGTATGTGTTTACAAGCGGGAATTTAGTGGCAGACCTCTTGCATAATTTTTTCTTGGAAATTGGCGCCCGGACTCATAAAATGAGAGTTTATGAAATGACGAATCATCCAACTGCTCGAAGAATGATTGGTTATCTGCTGGTACGAGGAGGGGTCCATATTAATGCGTATGGAAAAGCACTGGAGATAGCTACAGGAGTTGATTTAACAAAAATGCTCCCTGTCCCTAACCTCGATAATAGTGTGTTTGATGAAGCTCGTCCTTTTGAAGAGCAAGGCTTGGACCGTATTTTATACACTTTTAGTGAACGAGATTACCGAGATATAGATAAAATTTGGAAAGGATCTCACCCTGAAACAGGCGAACCTCTAGAAGTGGTAATCGGCCCTCCAGAAGGTGCAGAAATGCCGGATTTCCCTGAGATCCCTGAAGAATTCGCCCCTGGGATTACGAGAGAAGATTATGAAAAGATTAGAAAGCGACTCGAGGAAAAAGCAGGCATGTAAACAAGTTTACAAGTATGACAGGATCAATATGGTAGGTAGTGAGAGTGTCCCTAACTAATGGGCCACCCTCTTTTTAGTTATAGCTTGAGTACGTTCACCTTTATTTACAAAGCGCGAACAGAGGGTAGAGTTATTTTTTTACATAACCAACAAAAAGTATGATAGGGTGATGAACAAGGTACTTTTACGTTTTCAATTTAACAGGTGATAACATGCAAGACGTGCGGCTTCTAATCTATACCACATATTGTCTTTTATATGTAGTAACTATATTTTTTTCAGCCTCTTGGATTGAAGGAGCTCTCGGTTGGCTCGGTTTGCTGGCTTTTATATGCTCTTTTGCTGGAGCTCAATCTATGTATTTAAAATTAGCCTTGTTTTTTATGGGAATGGCATGCCTGCTCCTTTTCGCTTTTGAGCTTCCATTACATGAAATCTCCCAATACTTTACTTCGATGGCTTTGCTGTTATGTTTATTGTATTTGCTTCCGTTTATCCATCATTTTATGATTACTTCCAGGCTTGATCGTGAACTGTACCGTTTTCTAGACAGCAACGTCAAAGATGGACGGCATTTTTACATCCGTACATCGTTTGCTAACTATATACTTAGTTTGTTTATCTTTTTATCAGCTCTGCCGCTAACATATCGGTTTTTAACGGAAAAACTGCAAAAACTGCCAGCGCACGTCCGCACTCGTTTTACCAGCAGCGTTATTTTGCGTTCGTTTGCAAGTAGTAATGTGTGGAGCCCGATCGAAGTTTATATTGTAATCGTAGTCGCTATTACCGGAGTGTACTATTTAGAATTGCTCCCGTATTTAATCACACTCTCATTTATAACGTTATTGTTGGATTGGGTTTTTACAAGCTCGTTTAAATCGATTACAGCGATAGAGGACAGCCACCAGTTGAAAGTGGCACATAAAGGGAAATTATCGCTTTTATTTTTCTTTTTGGCAGGTTTCATTAGTAGTGCTGCCAGCATTCAAGCAATCTCTGAAATTGATTTCTTTGAGGCTATTATTTTGTTAATTGTGCCTTACACCTTGTTATGGTCTGTATGTTTAAAGCGACGCAAATCGTTTGTACGCTACACACGTTTAGTTTGGTATCGGCATATAACCACTATGCAAAATTTTTTCATTCTATTTTTAGCACTTGGTTTTTTTAATGAAGTAGTAGAGCACTCTGGTATATTAGCAGAGGTTATGGAAGTAGCTGAGCCTATAAGTACGTATCCACTCTTATTATTTATCGGTTTACAGCTCAGTACGCTATTCCTTGCTTGTGTTGGAGTGCATCCGCTCGCGACTTTAAGTTTGCAGGGACTTTTTGTTACTCCATTTTTAACTGTACTCGAACCGTTAAGTGTAGCAATTGTTTTAATTACATCTACAGTTGCAAACGATGCAGCAGGCACCTTTAATGTGCCAGTTACGATGATGAGTCAGTATACAGGAGTTCATCCATATTCAATCACTCGTCTTAATCTCGGATTTGCCTTACGGTTAGGTGGAGTGGGAGTAATTGTTGGATATTTACTTCTGTAAAAGAGGAGCAAAAAATATAATTAAAAACCAGCGGTAATAGAACAACGTCTATTACCGCTGGTTTTTGAAAAACGTTAACAACTACGGTCATCAGATTTTGGTACAGAAAGTCCAAACAGTGGTCGTAATTTTAAAGCGACAAACGTACCGAGGATTGCCATCACTGCCCATAGCCAGCCATGCAGGCTAAACGAAGCGATACCGCCGAAATAAGCACCGATGTTGCAACCAAAGGCTATACGGGCTCCGTAGCCCATCATAATACCGCCAATCAGAGAAGCCATTGCCGTTTTGAATGGAATCTTTTTAAGAGCAAATAGTCCTCCAGTAGCAGAGGCAATAAACGCTCCAGTCATTAAACCGAAATTCATAACACTCGTAGTATCTAAAAATACGGATTGATTAAGCGGTTCAGCGGCATCGCCGCTCCAATAACCCCATTGAGTAACGTCAATTCCAACAGCTTGTACGACTTGTGATCCCCATAATGCAAACGCTGAAGTAATACCCCAAGGTTCACCACGTGAAAGTAGAGTAGCTGCGTTTAATACAGCTAAAATCAACGCCGCTCCCCAGAGAGGCCATGCACCTCGTACAATTCTTTTCCACCCTGATTCTGTTGGAACTGGCGCCTGTGGTGGTGGGTTTTTCTTTTTCTTTATATAGAATGTAAACCATATAACTATGCCGAAAAAGATTAGTTGAATAAGCCAAGCACCGAAAAAGCCAACTCCGGTATTTTCTGCTAAGGAAAATGGTTCAAACGTAGGCATTCCATCAGTCCAAAATTCGAAATGCCATGCACCAATTACAGAACCGGCAATAAAACCGAACAATGTGATAAATATAGCTGATCTTCCGCCCCCGGCGGAATATAAAGTACCAGATGCTCAGCCGCCGCCAAGCTGCATGCCAATTCCAAACAAAAAGGCACCAAACAGCATACCGACTCCAACTTGGCTGACGTAGCCAGATACATCTTCGCCAAAGAAACTTAAGTTTAAGGCAAGAATCGGAGCAAAGAGGGTAGTGGCAGCTGCGAGCATAATCATATGAGCTCTAATGCCTTCACCATTTCCAACTGAAGCAAAACGACGAAACGCCGATGTGAAGCCAAAACGAGCATGAAAAAGTGTATAGCCCAATCCCAAACCTAACCATAGCAGCCAAAGCATTTGTAGATCTGCAATCTGGGAGGTTACAAGAGATAATATAATAGCAATGCCAAGACCTAATAATAGTAGCGAACGTTGAGGAGATGGCAAGCTAGGTTTTTCATGGGGAAGAGATAGGCTAACAGATTGTTTTCCTAGTTTAGTATCCATCGATACTCACCTCCAAATTCTTTATAAGTATTAATCTTATAAGATCAATCGGGATTTTGGCAAGGGTTATATTTGGAAAATCTACAACTTCTGCAGTACTTAAAATTTCACGTACCGTACTATTTTATTTAAATACTATAAAAAGTAACTAAATAAAACAGACCTATGACTGGAATGCAAGGGGAGAAAAAGCAGACATTACATTGTTTTGACCTGGTGCTGTATTATAAAATGATCCTGAAATGAAAGCTAATGTTTTGATAATGTTACGAGAAAGGGAACGATCTATGGTTCAGTATGATAAAAGCAATAAGCAATTACTCACCTCAGCGTGTATACAATGTCCAGATGTCGAATTTACACGGCGTGATAAAGAGCTTGAAGAAATAGGGTGCTGTAGTCACAGCCCAACATTTGGGTTAGGGGAAATTCAACACATGCTAGTATGGGAGGGAAAAGAAGAAGTAGAAAGGCAACTCGTTTACCGTGAAGGAAGCGAACTTTCACCATACTCTGTAATGGTAAATGCTTTCGTTGCTCCTTCCTATCACAAAGAAGATACGCGTAACTTAAATCAGATCGAAAAAGCTGACCTCAAACTTTCCTATTCGACTTGTCAATTCTTTGTTTCTCAGCAAGGGTGTAGTTTGTCTCCTCACTATAAACCTTCTGTTTGTCGTTCATTTATATGCTCCACCGTGGAAAATCAATTAGAGTCAGCGGACAAGCAAGCAATGAATCAAGCAGCCAAAGAAATAAGAAAATCATCCAATGAAACACATGATCGGTTAAAAAAGTTACTGAAGTGGTACGGGGTTACCCTAAAAAAAGATAGGTTTAAGGTATATGAAGTGTTGATTGATGACTATATAAAGTAAAAGTGCTTTTTTCGAGAGACAGTCTTCCTATTTCTTCTGTGGCTAGCCTTTCCTTGATTCACCTCAAGCTACCGTTCTGCGGGAACCCCGAGAAGTCTTGGTCACTCCCGCAATTCATTAGGAATATTCTTTAACGGAGACAGAGTAAAAGGAGCTGAGACATTATAGTCAGCTCCTTTTACTTTGCATGTTAAAATATTAAAGCTTATGAATGACTTCAGGTAATTCGCGCAAATGCTGAATGGTTTTAGTAGGATAACGGTCAGCCGGCGTCTCGGCCTTGTGGTGGTTAAGCCAGATTGAGTCTATATTGGTGCGTTGAGCGCCAAGAATATCCGTATGTAAATTATCTCCTACCATAATTACCTCATCTGCCCGTAGTCCGGAAAGATATAGGGCATGGTGAAAGAGTGAAGCGTCAGGTTTCCCGACCCCAAATGCGCCAGAAATCAATATATTTTCAAAATAACTAGGAAGTTGAGGAGTCATCGTTAATTTTTCATTTTGCAGTGAAGGCGCTCCATTTGTAATGATTAGAAGTTTATATTGCTTTTCTAAGGTTCTTAGGATGTCAAATGTTTCTGGGTAGACAAAGGCAAGGTGCTGACGATGAAATCGAAAGCGCTCAGCCCAGTACTTTCCTGAATCCTCACTAATTGAATGTTTTCTCAACGTTTCTTCCCATACACGCCGTTGATATTCTCCGATCGACTGAGCCATGACCTGAAACCTTTTGTCATGCACATCGGTAAATGTTCCCCACAGCCCTTCAAAGGGGTTAATTCCGATCGTGAGAGTCGTTTCATAAAAAGGGTACTCTTTGTACAAAGAAGGAGCAGTAGAACGAACAGTCGCTTCAATTGCTTCTGCCTCTGTATTATAGTGATAGCCAATTTCTCTACATGTTGCATACAACGATTCATTAACACTTCGCTTATCATCAAGAAGTGTATCGTCCAAGTCAAAAAAAATAGCTTTTTTCATAATGGGCCTCCTACATAGTTAAGAAGATCTAATTGAGCTTAGTTAATACAAAGAAGAACATTATTAAACAAGAAGTTTTCATTAAATGGTAGTCATCAGGTATGATTGATTTTAGAAGTTGGGCATCATGTAGTTGGTTCAGGTTCTAAGTTGCTTACTCGAATACCCTCAGTGTAATGTAGCAGCATTGCGGTACTGGCCTGTTTTTCATTATGCCATACTCTCTCTTTTTTTGGGATTGAAAATATGAATTTCAATTATCAACTCTATTTCATTTGATAACTAAAGACGAATGTTTTATTGGTAGACAACTATGAAATTGTTAATAACTAATCTACAGGATAAGAGTAGTTATAAAAAAATAATACAATATTTTTTGGCTATATTATAAATAGGAAGAAACCGGTGAGATTCTCGCAAACCTGCGAAAAAAGTGAAAATAATTTGTCATGTACCTTTTAGGGAATGTGAACATCATGTTAAAATTAAGAAGGTGAAAGCGGTACCCAACTGAACGGGAGGATCAACAAAGTTTGAAAAGCCCGTTGCTTATATTTAACAATTTTAATTTTGATAAAAAAGGCTAATTTGAAAGGAGTGGTCGGAAAAAGTAACAAAGTGAGCAGGATAGGCTAATTCCTTAGATGAAAAGATGAAAAACTTTTGATGAAAAGAAGGTCATCACCTATTTGCAGCTGGAGGTATAAGAAGATGAGCAGAAATCAAACGCAGCAAGAAGAGGCTTGGGAAGATTTTCATGGTCCAAACCTTGGGTATGTCATGGATTTGTATGAAGAATACAAAAATGACCCAGAAAATATTGACCCGGAAATGAAAGAATGGTTCGACCGAAATGGAGCGCCTAAAGGTGTGAATGGAGCCGCTGCTTCGACTGCTGGAACATCTGAACATATGGACGCTTCATTTATGACTAAGGTAGCGTCTGCTGTAAAGTTAGCTGAAAACATAAGAGTTCATGGACACCTTTTAGCGGATGTAAATCCTCTAGAAGAACCTGGCGAAGAAACGTCTTTTTTACAACCTAAAGAATACGGGATTACAGAAGAAGACCTTGCTGTTATGCCTGTAGATATTATTTGCCCGGATGCACCTGGCCATGTTTCCAATGGCTATGAAGCTATTCGGCATTTAAAAAAGATGTATACAAAATCAATTGCGTTTGAGTTTGACCACGTACATGACGTGGAAGAAAACCGTTGGCTTAATCAACAAGTGGAGTCCGGTGATATTTATAAAGCTCTTTCGGAAGAGAAGAGACGCAAGATTTTGGAGAAGCTGACACATACAGAAGGTTTTGAGCAATATGTCCACAAGACGTTCGTCGGGCAAAAGCGTTTTTCAGTAGAAGGACTCGACATGTTAGTTCCAATGTTGGACGAGTCTGTGCAAAATGGAATTAAAAGCGGAGCCAAGAATGTCATGATCGGCATGGCTCACCGCGGCCGTTTAAATGTTCTGGCTCATGTTCTCCATAAACCTTACGATATGATTTTTTCGGAATTTGCCCACGCCCCCAATGTAGAATTGGTTCCTTCTGAAGGTTCAATTGGAATTAATTTTGGCTGGACGGGCGATGTGAAGTACCATTTAGGCTTAGATAAAGAAATTGAGCAAGGGTCACATCATGCCACAGTCACCCTAGCCAACAATCCTAGCCACCTTGAGTTTGTAAATCCTGTAGTAGAAGGATATACTCGAGCCGCTCAGGATGATAGAAACACCACTGGATTCCCGAACCAGGATATGTCTAAAGCACTAGCGGTTTTGATTCACGGCGACGCTGCTTTCCCTGGCGAAGGAATTGTAGCTGAAACCTTAAATCTTAGTCGCTTAAAAGGCTATCAAACCGGGGGAACCCTCCACATCATTGCCAATAACTTACTTGGTTTCACCACTGAAAGCCACGATTCTCGTTCTACAACTTATTCAAGTGATTTGGCCAAAGGGTATGAAATACCAGTTGTTCATGTGAACGCCGACGACCCGGATGCTTGTATTGCTGCGATGCATTTGGCCATTGAGTATCGGAATCGGTTCCATAAAGATTTTGTAGTTGATCTAATTGGCTATCGCCGCTTCGGTCATAATGAAATGGATGAACCGATGGCTACTCAGCCTTCGTTATATGAAAAAATCAAACAGCATCCAACAGTACGTGAACAATACGCTAATGAATTAGAGCAAGAGAACGTAGTAGACCGAGACTATGTTGATTCTTTGTCCTCTAATTTGGAGGCAAAACTTCAAGCAGCTTATCAAAACATTTCAGATGAAAAACAGACTGTCCAAGGCACAAACCCGCCAGAAGTAGTTGAACAAGGATTACCAGACATAGATACAAGTCTAGATAGAAACAACTTAAAAACCTACAATGATGAATTGTTAAACTGGCCGAATGACTTCAATGTCTTCCCTAAATTAAAGAAGATCCTTGAGCGTCGTCATAAGGCATTCGAAGAAGGTAATATCGACTGGGCGCATGCAGAAGCGTTATCCTTTGCGAGCATTATTTCAGAGGGAACCCCAATTCGTATTACTGGCCAGGATTCAGAACGGGGAACATTTGCCCACCGCCACCTTGTCCTTCACGATTATAAGACTGGAGACATTTTGTCGCCATTGAATGAATTGCCTACAGCTGAAGCTACATTTGCTCTTCATAACAGTCCGCTGTCTGAAGGTTCAGTCGTTGGATTTGAATATGGATATAACGTACAAGCGCCAGAAACATTAGTGCTATGGGAAGCACAATTTGGCGACTTTGCTAATGCGGCACAAGTGTTGTTTGACCAGTTTATTTCCGCAGGCCGGGCAAAATGGGGGCAAAAATCAGGAATGGTCTTTTTGCTTCCGCACGGATATGAAGGACAAGGGCCAGAACATTCCAGTGCAAGGCCGGAGCGATTCTTGCAAATGGCTGCGGAGAACAACTGGAACGTTGCCAATCTAACTAGCTCTGCTCAATACTTTCATATTTTAAGACGTCAGGCTAAAACACTGGCCACGGAAGAAGTTCGCCCACTTGTATTAATGACACCAAAAAGTCTGCTGAGAAACTCTAACGTTGCAAGTGATGCAGAGCAACTCATTAATAATTCATTCCAGCCTGTTCTTGAAGAACCACTAACAGGGGAGAGTCCTGAGAAAGTCAAACGAATCGTAATGGGAACAGGGAAAATAATGATCGACTTGCATGAAAAGGTAAAAGAAATGGAAGAGACGAGCGAACTTCACTTGGTTAGACTTGAGGAAATTTATCCTTTCCCAAAAGAAAAGTTAGAGGAGATTTTCTCAAGATTTGTTAACCTGGAAGAACTCGTATGGGTCCAAGAAGAACCGCGTAATATGGGGGCATGGAATTATGTACGTTCATCCCTGTATGAATTAACTAATGACCCAGCTATCGTTCATTATATTGGCCGCAGAAGACGTTCTAGCCCATCTGAAGGTGATCCTAACGTACACAAAGAAGGACAAGCCAGAATTATAAATGACGCACTGACTCTCGAAGGAGGAGCAAATCATGGCTGAAATTAAAGTACCAGAACTAGCAGAATCAATTACAGAAGGAACCATTGCTGAATTCTTAAAAGCCCCTGGAGACTATGTAGAACAGGGGGAAAACCTGGCTGAACTTGAAACTGATAAAGTGAATGTCGAAGTGACAGCTGACCGCTCTGGAGTAATCAAAGAGTTCTTAAAAGAAGCTGGCGATACTGTTGAAGTGGGGGATTCCATCGCTGTAGTTGACGAAGAAGGAAAAGCAGGAGAGGCTTCTTCATCAAGTGCCGAAGAGAAGCAGAGCAGCACGGAGGCAAAGAGTGAAGAAACCGAAAAACAAGCGGCTCCTTCCGCTCAAAGTGAAGACAGCGATCAAGTTGAAGATGATGAGAGCGGAGAACGTCCTGTTGCTTCACCGGCAGCTCGTAAACTAGCGCGCGAAAAAGGCATTAACTTAAATGAAATTCCTGTACGCGACCCACTTGGACGGGTAAGGAAAGAAGATGTAGAAAACTACGAAGAAAACAAAGCCAAAGCTTCAAAACAATCCAGCGCCAAAGAAAGTGATAAACCAAAGCCTGCTGAAAAAAGCGAGCAAGCTGAGTTCGGTGGCAAACCTTATGCCCGCGAAAAAATGACACGCCGCCGTAAAACAATCGCTTCTCGTTTGGTAGATGTGCAACAGTCAACAGCCATGCTAACGACCTTTAACGAAGTAGACCTCTCAAATGTTATGGAATTACGTAAACGACGCAAGGACGCATTCCAAGAACATCATGATGTTAAGCTTGGCTTTATGTCTTTCTTTACAAAGGCTGTGATTGGGGCCCTTAAACAATATCCATACCTTAATGCAGAAATTCAAGGTGATGATATTTTACTCAAACAATTCTTTGATATTGGCATGGCCGTATCAACGGATGATGGCTTAGTTGTTCCGGTAGTTCGTGACGCAGATCGTATGACATTTGCAGAAATCGAACAAGAAATCTTGCGTTTGTCGAAAAAGGCTCGAGACAACAAACTAGCCTTGTCTGATTTACAAGGTGGATCGTTTACAATTACAAATGGCGGAGTCTTCGGTTCCTTATTGTCCACTCCAATTTTAAACTCTCCACAAGTTGGTATTCTCGGAATGCATACAATTCAGTGGCGTCCAGTTGCCATTGACCAAGAGCGCATGGAAAACCGGCCGATGATGTATCTTGCTTTATCCTATGACCATCGTATCGTTGACGGTAAAGAAGCAGTCGGTTTCCTCGTTAAAATTAAAGAACTTCTAGAAGAGCCAGAAAACCTGCTCCTTGAAGGGTAATACAAGTTAAATGTTAACAAGGCCTCCTTAACTTAAAGGGGGTCTTTTTTACGGCATTAAAGGAAGTGGAAGAGTATGGTAAATTGTACAACCTATCTATATTTATTTCTATTTTACTTTTTAAAACTTGTTCAGGAATTCCTCTGACCAGCGGACAAGGAGAACAAGATTTTGGTCGGCCAACTAAATGAGCCCAAGGCAATTAAAACGTTCTATTGCTCACCTTTACAGCTCCATTCGTTTAAAAAATATACTGGATATAATCGGGAACGTATAAAGATGGGTTCATTTGTGTAAACGTAAAATACGCTAAAATCCTAAACACACTATTCCTCTTCCTTTAATATGTTGAATTATGTGGAAAAATGCATTAATAATTTTCTAAATTTCTATGTTTAAACAAACTTCAAACGTGATATAATTCCATATAAAGATGAATTTATCCATAAATCATCTTTATATCATTTTAACCATTCATATCTCCACTTTGCTAATAATAACTTGTTATATATAGTTTATTTTCCGTTGAAAAGTGGAGAAAAATTTAAAAGGAGGGAAAGTTATGAATATTAAAATGAATTTCAAGACTCAACAATGGATCGAAAAAAATGGTGGCATCTTAAAGTTAGATCCGTTTCATCCGCTTCAAGGCAATAAAAGCAAACGTTGCATTGATGCTTTAATTTCTTATAATGTTCCTGAAAACGCAGCTTTTTACACAGAACATTGCATTGGAGATATTAAAGTATACGTTCATAGTGATATCGCAACCAAAGATAAACTAGGATTCCATTTAAGTGGATTTGGGCCGTTTCAACACCTTAACGTAAACGGTATCAAACGTTTTTATAAAAAAGAAACTGTCTAATCACAACAACAATGTAAATCAATCAGGAGGGGCTCCGTTCTATGGAACCAGCTTACTAAAGCGATGCTTTATTCATTTTAATGAGTAAACATCGCCTTTTTTATGGTGGCTCCAGTCCTTTCGGTGTTCGCGAAAATTCCACCTATGGGTTCTGATTTATTTTCTAGTTTCTGCAGGAAGGGGAAAAATATTAATTTATTTTACAGAACAGACAGTACATAATCTTGTAATAATTATCTGACCCCCTCAATAAATAGAGTTCACAAAATTTTAACACAAATCTACCCCCTGTATAACAGTAGTTTTGAAAATTTTTATATAAAATCACACTTTCCCTCTGTACAAATTTTAATTATGTGATATTATATAAATTACCCCATAGTTTTCAGAATTTTTGTTCTGATACTATGGGTTGTCACGCTGTAGTGACAACAATCGCCATCTATGGTTTGGCTATTCTAGACGTTAAGGTGGCAGAAATAGTGATCGCAGACCCCCATTAAAACACAGCTATCACAATGGTTGTAGGAGGTTATTGTTCAGAAAATTGACACAATTTGTGGTGGCCACTTGCACATTTTTTAAGGAGGGATTGTTATGCCTGAAAAACAAAAGGCGCGCGAACTATGTGCAGCGATTAACGTGCGGGGGTGGGCGAACACGCATCTATCCCGTGGCAAAACTGAGGAAATTGTAATTAACAGTAAAACTGGTTGTCGTTCATGGAAGGGCACAAAATGGGGACTAATTTCTGATGATACCCCGAATCGCCTAGACATTTGCATTGATGTTCCCCGTGGCCGGCTCAGTGAAGAAGAAGTGGTGGAAAGGCTGCAATTGCCTGTAGTAGGCGAACACGATACTGAAAGTGGTATCCGCTTGGAGCAAAAGAGTGATAGAGATACATTGCATGTTTATTTATGCGACAATGAACTCCAAGAAACTGTATTTAGAAATTCACCGCTTGTTGAACTGATTAGTGATATTCGCAGATGGTCTTGTTTATAATAAAACCATTCCGGCAATGAACAAGCAAGATGTTCATTGAAAAAGGAAGCGTCCATTTAACAGGACGCTTCCTTTTTAATGTCTCGATGTTTATTCTTTTAGGGGCAAGGGAAAATTTGAAAAGTAAGATTATTGAGGATGAACGTTATGGATACAGAAGGGAAGGCAGTTGCGTGAAGTACATATCGAGCTATCGAATTATCGTTATTGTGTTCATGAGCGTTAAATTTTTTCTGCAAATATATTTTTTCCAACGTACTACACGAACCAGTAGAGAAAAAGAAAAACGATGGAACAAACTTTTAGAAAAACAGGCGGAGGAATACAAGCGAAAAGCCTTACATTTAGAAGGACTAATGATAAAAATGGGGCAATTTTTAAGTACTAGAGCAGATTTAATGCCTCCTGAGTTTTTAGACCAATTAGCTTCACTGGCCGACCGAGTACCACCTGTTTCCTGGGACGCATGCCGGAAGCTGCTTAAAGATGAATGGAATATGCCCTACAAAGAAGTAGTCAAAGATATGGATACAAAGCCTGTCGCCTCAGCCTCTATTGGCCAAGTTTATAAGGGGACACTCTATGGCGGGGAAGAAGTCGCCATTAAAATTAGGCGCCCAAAAATTGAAAGAATTGTTAATGCTGATTTTAAAGCCCTGCGTATAGTATTGTGGCTTGCCAAACACTTTACAAAGCTTGAAAAGCGCACGGATTTAAAGAAAATGTATCGTGAAATACGTGAAGTAATGGGTGACGAATTGAACTTTATTAGCGAGCGTAAAAACGGAGAGAGCTTTAAACGAAAATATCAAGAGTTAGGTACGTTCAATATCCCTTCCTTTTATGAAGAATGGTGTACCGACAAGGTACTTGTTATGGAATGGGTGGAAGGAAAACGGATAACCGATACAGCTTTCATTTCAAATTTTAGTCTAGACGGAACTACCATTTCAGAACAGCTTTTACGGGGGTTTTTAGATCAAGTGCTAGAAGAAGGCTTGTTTCACGCCGATCCCCACCCTGGAAATATTTTATTAGGAGAAGATGGAACGATTACGTTACTTGATTTTGGAATGGCTGCTTCCTTAAAACAAGATGACGCTGCTGCGTTGCGACAGTTAGTTTCAGGATTTATTTTTGATGATTATGATGAAGTCATTGAAGCATTGGAGAAATTAGGGTTTCTTTTGCCTGAAGCAGACCATGAGGCGTTGAAACACTCACTCAGAGATTTGATAGACACTTTTTTCAATAAGGGGCAGAACATGCCTGAATGGGACGAGAGGTTAGTCGAGTCGTTTATTGCTGAATTACAACGGATCGCTCGTGAGCAGCCCATTCATTTGCCAAGTGAATTTGCTTTTTTAGGTCGGGCGGTCTCGACTTTAACCGGGGTGTTATATGCGATTAATCCCCAGCTTGACTTAATCCAGTCCGGGCGTCCGATTGTAATGGATTGGCTCCGTGGACGACCTGAGGCAAATATCCAGACTTTTATAAAAGAAGCTGCATCTACTTATGGCAACACTCTTTTGCATTTGCCCCAAGAACTTTCGAAGTTCTTAAAGGAGCCAGAACGAAAAAGGTTAGACGAAGCGAAGCAGTTTTCCATTCGACAATCCCAGGAAAACCTTCGTCAGATGCGAAGTTTCTTTCTGAAGCTGATTCTTCTAGGCAGTGCAGGTTTTATGATAAGCATGTGGGTCTCGGTGCTGCTAACTGTATATATAAGTATTTTATTTGTTGTTATTGGTGGAATCGGGGCATGTGCCACTACCTATAAGTTGAAACAACATACGATTGTAAGAAGCAAGCAGATGAAATGAGGATGCCTCTATTCAATTGGTAGGTCTCAAAATCTAGAAGAGTTGTACAACACTAACCTTTTAGAAAACAGCCAATATTTAACACAGCCGCTGCGAAGGGAAGCTGAATCACTTGGCTCATCGCGGCCGCCTCAGCAAACGATGGCTGAAAATAATTAAGACGTGAGCTAACACCCTTACGTTGCAGAAAAGTTCATGGTACACTGATGTTTAAACGCTTGCTAGGAAAGAAAGGAGGTTCAAATGAATGGAAGTTGGTTCGAAGGCTTATTATTATCAGCCAAGTACCTTTCATCGGATGGAAGTAATGACGCTTGACAGGATTCGCTCGCTTGGTTTTGATTTAAAAGTATCTCGAGCAGATTTACCTTTTTTTATCGGGTTCTTTCGAAAATTGACAGCTTATTATCAAGAGAAAAAGAAGCAGGTCCCACCTAATTATAAGACGTATATGGAAGAGGCTGCTTACTTTTTTGAGTGGCAGTGTGAACAAATGGTACACACAAGCAGTATCCAGTCCAGTTCACCTTTTTATGTAATTCCATTTACTGACTTAGTAGCAGCATTAATGCTAAGTGACCAAGTCTTTGACCGGGTATTTGAGGACTGGAATGAGTTGTCCAACGGATTTGATCAAATTCTTACGTATTACCGCCGCTTTATGTTAAAAGTCGACCCTTCGAAGGCACAGTTCATATTGGACCATTTGGAAGAATTAAATCTCTAAATAACTAATAGAACTTGTTGTCATCATATATAGCTGGCGTCTCCAAAGATAAGAGCACGACAACCAGTGTGATATAAGAATAAAACTCCCCCCCTTTTTAATAACGAGCCAAGGAGTAGATTTATATTAAGTTGTACAAACTACATGACTACGGGTTAGCTGTTGGCAGCAAGCTCTCGTAGTTTTTTTCAAGTGGACCTAAGATTTGTTTGTTAGGAAATGTTGCAAACGCTTCATCTAATCTTTACAATAAACCTCCCCTCTGATAAGGTTTTAATGGTATTTTTCAAAATCGACATACGTTCAGAAGGGTGTGCTCATTGTATGAACATTTTATGGGGGTTGTTGGGGATTGTCAGTGTGCTTGCAATTGCCTTTTTGGTCTCAGCACGCAAGCGGAACATTCGTCCGCGGACAATCCTTGCCGGCCTAGGGTTTCAATTATTCTTTGCTTTCATAGTGCTTGGCACTCAAGTTGGTGAAGATGCTTTGCAAGGTTTATCACTTGGAGTAGCAAATATTATCGATTATACCAATGAAGGAATCGACTTCTTAGCTGGCGATTTGTTTGATGTAGAGGAAGAGAATGTATTCGCTTTTCAAGTATTGCCGGTTATTATCTTTTTCTCATCGTTAATCTCTATTCTTTATTATCTAGGCATTATGCAACTTATTATCCGCTTTATTGGTGGCATTCTATCCTTTATTCTAGGGACAAGCAAAGCAGAATCAATGGCAGCTGCTGCAAACATATTTGTTGGTCAGACAGAAGCCCCGCTTGTGGTTAGACCGTATTTAGCCAACATGACGCGTTCTGAATTCTTTACGGTCATGACCGGTGGACTAGCCTCTGTAGCAGGTTCAGTCCTGATTGGTTACTCGCTTCTTGGCGTACGCCTTGATTATTTGCTCGCAGCAAGTTTCATGGCAGCCCCAGCAGGTCTAATTATGGCGAAAATGATTATGCCGGAAACGGAGCAATCTGAGACATCAGACGAAATCACGATGCATAAAGACACAGAATCACAGAACGTAATTGATGCTGCCGCACGCGGTGCAGCAACCGGTCTTCAGCTTGCTTTAAACGTAGCAGCGATGCTCCTTGCTTTCATTTCATTGATCGCTTTAGTAAATGGAATTTTAAGTTTAACCGGTACAATTGGTCTTCCTGTGATCACCTTAGAAGAGGTTTTTGGCTATGTATTTGCACCGCTTGCTTTCTTGATTGGAGTTCCGATGAGTGAAGCTATGCTTGCTGGTAATTTCATCGGTCAGAAATTAGTCTTAAATGAGTTCGTCGCTTATGCCAATTTTGCTCCTTACGTTGAAGCAGGTGACATTTCAGAGAAAGCTGAAATTGTGATTACCTTTGCACTGTGTGGATTTGCAAACTTAAGTTCATTGGCCATCCTCATTGGCGGCATCGGCGGGCTTGTCCCTGAACGACGCCGTGAAATTGCGCAGTTAGGTATCCGTGCAATTGTTGCGGGGGCGCTTGCTTCTTTACTCAGTGCTTCAATCGCTGGTATGTTTATTTTGTAAGCTTACAGCATCAAATAATAAACGTATATCAAAAACAGCAACCATCCCTCAATTTAGCATCACATAAATATAAAATAGGATAACAAAAGCCTGGAGAAAATACCTTTCTCCAGGCTTTTTAACATCTTATAACTTCCTTCTTTGTAACATTATTAAACATTATTTTTTTAACTTCACAAAAAAATTACATAAGATTCATTGATTTTTAATATCCGTTGCCATAGAATGTACATGAATTTGTTGAAAAATACATAGTCAACCAAGGGGGCGAGGCTTCATATTTCGCGAAGAACTACAGGTCTTAACATTTTTTGAAAAGTGTGAGTAGTCACAAAATTACAGGGGGGTATTATCTTGAAAAAATGGGTTGTAAGTTTATCTGTAGCAACAACAATGATGGCACTCGCGGCATGTGGAGCAGGAGATGAAGAAGGAGAACCAGCAGATGATGCTGGAGGCGATGATGAAGAAGTAGAAGAAGAGACTGAAGATGACGATGAGGGCGAAGATGAAAACGGTGAAGAAGCTGCTGGCGATTATGATGTAGACGAGCTGACAATGGGCTTTGTCCCTTCTCAGGATGCCGATGAAATCGCTACTACAGTTGAACCATTAGCTGAACGTCTTGAAGAAGAGCTTGGAGTAGAAATCGACGCCGAAGTTATGGTCGACTATTCAGGCCTTGTTGAAGGCATGAGAACACAAAGTATTGATATTGGTTTCTTGCCTCCATTTGGCTTCGTACAAGCAGAAGAGCGTGCCGATGTGGATGTTTTACTTAAGGCATTGAGAGAGGATGAAGATTCATACCTGGCTCAATTTAACGTTGCTGCAGACTCTGATATCGAAGACATTGATGATGTCGTAAATGCTGAACCTGGCGAACTGACATGGGCCTATGGTGATGTTACATCTACAGCTGGCTACTTATTTCCTGCATCTCACTTGATGGACCTTGGTGTAGATGTCGAAGAACACTTTGTCGAAACGACAGTTGGCGGACATGATAATGCAATCCAAGCTGTGCTGGACGGCCAGGCGGACATTGCCACTTCTTTTGACGATGCTCGCGACAATTTTGAAGATGAAAATCCTGATATTTATGATGAAATTGAAGTGATTGAATATACGGACCCAATTCCTAACGATACTATTTCTGTACGCTCCGAAATGGATGAAGGTTTAAAAGATGACATCGTAGACATTTTCCTTTCTTTTAATGATGATGAAGAAATGTTGGAAGTATTAGATGAAGTTTATAACTGGGATGGCATCACTGAAGCCGATTCAGAAGACTACGATATCGTACGTGAAACATATGAGCGCTTTGAAGATGTTGTAGAATAAGTAAAGTTATATTGGATCGTTAAAGGTCTGCAAATACATGTTAAGTACAAATTGATCGGGAAAAGTGCCACGCGCTTTTCCCTCATTTCTATTATAAAAGAGGGAAAATTTTATGATTACATTTGATAACGTATCTCTAACGTATCCAAATGGGCACCAAGGCTTAAAAAACATCAACCTTGAAATACCAAAGGGAGAATTTGTCGTTGTCGTCGGTTTGTCAGGGGCCGGAAAATCAACATTGATCCGCAGTATCAATCAAATGGTGCGCCCAACTGAAGGACGTCTGCTTATTGAAGAAGAAGATTCGCTTGCCATGAATACGAAAAACCTTCGTTTATTACGCCGGGACATCGGTATGATTTTCCAAAATTATAACCTTGTAAAACGTTCAAGTGTTCTTCGCAATGTACTGTCAGGCCGGCTAGGATATACAAGCACCCTAAAAAGCATATTGAACTTATTTTCCAAAGAGGATCTTCAGTATGCGATGGAATGTTTAGACCGCGTCGGTATCCAGGATAAAGCCTATCAACGTGCGGATACGCTTAGTGGGGGACAACAGCAGCGTGTGAGTATTGCGCGTGCTTTATCTCAAAAACCAAAAGCAATCCTCGCAGATGAACCAGTTGCAAGCTTGGACCCGCCGACAGCTCATGCCGTAATGCAGGACCTTCAACAAATAAACAAGGAAGACCAAATTACGATGGTGATCAACTTGCATGCGATTGATCTATCGATGGAATATGCAGATCGTATTATTGGGCTTAGAGATGGGGAAATGGTCTTTGATGGGAAGGCTTCTGAAGTAACGGAACAGACGTTTGAAGATATTTATGGCCGGGCTATTAAAGAAGATGATCTCATTGGAGAGGCTGAGAGCGAATGACAGACCTTAACAAGAACACAAATCGAATTCCGGTGCTGCCGAGTAAAACAAAAAAGACAACGACACTGGTTTTTGCTGTTGTCCTGTTGTTATACACCATGTCTGTCATTCAAACAGAAGCGTATCCGCATCAGATCATTACCAATATACCAATTGTGGTTGATTTTTTTATAGATGATATGCTCCCTCCTAATCCTAGTTATTTTGCTGATTCATTTTTTGCTTTGCTTGAAACCTGGAATATAGCTTTGCTTAGCACAACATTATCTGCGTTGTTTTGTTTGCCGATTGCGTTTGTCGCTGCAGGCAACATTAACCGTAATTGGGCGTTATATCATACAACCCGTTTTAGTTTAAACGTACTTAGAACAATTCCAGATATTATTTGGGCTGTACTGTTTGTTGCTTTTGTAGGGCTTGGTGCGTTGTCTGGTGTACTTGCCCTCTTTTTCTTCTCGCTAGGAATTATAGTGAAACTAGTAAGTGAAACCATTGAAGCCATTGACCCAGGACCACAGGAAGCAATACGGGCAGCCGGAGGGAATTTACTCCAGGTTATTTGGTTCGGGGCTATCCCGCAGATTTTACCTCAATTTGCTTCTTACACATTATATGTCCTTGAAATTAATGTACGTGCTTCTATTGTCCTCGGTTTTGTTGGCGCAGGAGGAATTGGCCAACTCCTAGAACGCCAGATTTCTGTATTTAACTATGGAAATATTTCTATGGTTATCCTAGTAACTTTTGTCGCTGTAACTATTATTGATACCGTCAGTACGTCGATCAGAAAGAGGTTGGTCTAATGGCAAATCAAAGCAAACAATACAATCTCAAAAATCCGAAAGGAAAAACGTACTGGTTAAAGTTTTCAGTGATTTGTGCCATCTTAGTTATTTTATATACGGTTGCTTTTTTGTTCACTGACTTAACCTACCGCGGTTCAGGTGCTTCAACGGGTGAAATGATCAGGCGGATGTTTTTTGACCCATTTTTTGACCCTGTTCATAGAGAAAATATCCCTGAAAACATAGGCTATATGTTTGAAACATTGGCTATTGCTTTTGCGGGTACCCTCGTAGGAGCTATTCTAGGTATACCGGTAGGTTTTCTTGCTGCTCAAAATGTGACTGGTAGTTTTTCATTTTTTGGAAAGAGTATCCTTAACGCGATTCGCGCGTTTCCTGAAATCATGTTTGCGATTATCTTTGTAGCAGCCGTTGGATTCGGACCTTACGCTGGTGTGCTTGCAATTAGTATTAATTCAATTGGAATGCTTGGAAAATTGTATTCTGAAGTTGTTGAATCAATTGATATGGAAATTGTGCAAACATTAAAGATGACAGGGGCTAATAAAATTCAAGTTCTTTGGTACGGTATTCTGCCCCAAGTCATTCCTGAGTTCTCTTCCTATGCTCTTTACCGATTTGAAATCGATGTGCGGGCTTCTTCGATCTTAGGTCTTGTCGGGGCCGGGGGAATTGGAGCACCGCTGATCTTAGCTTCACAGCAGCGAAATTGGGAAGAAGTCGGTGTCATTTTAATGATTGTCATTGTTACAGTTACAATCATTGATTTAATCAGCACCAATATTCGAAAGCGGATTGTTTAACAGGAGGAAATCATGACTATTATATGGGATAAAATTAAGCTCGTCATTTTTGATTTAGATGGGACGTTATATGAAGATACCGCCCATTTTGAGTATTATGCCAATCAGCTTAGTGATAAACTTCCTGAAGAGAAACGTGAGTCCTTTTGGAAAGATTACCGAAACATGCTGAAAGGAAACCATCCAGTAATTGTCGGCCGGGTGTATGACGCAGTTCGCGACCGCATTCTGGTGGTCTCCCCAGAAACGAATCAAGTCACTCGCATCTTTAACTGGGATGGTCAAGAACTAGATGAATTTGAAAAATATCCAGCTCCTATCACGATGGATTTTGACAACTTTATTGCCATAGGAGACGGCTGGTGGCCGCCGGTAGCCGCTGCCAAGCATTACGGCGTAGGGAGCACCTATGACGCGTATTCACGGACAAAAGATTTCATGCAAACTGAAGAGTTTCAGTTTGCGGATAATCCAGGTCTCCGGGAAGCACTTACTCATTTAGGGAAGAAAAAGGATCTGGTGTTGATTACAAATAGTCAAGCTGATGATGTCGAACGTTTATTGGTAACACTTAATTTAAGCGGAGTCTTCCCGCAAATTGTAGCGAGTGCAAAGAAGCCGCAGCAAACATTGCATCATTTTGAGACCCTGCTTGACCAATATGGCATTAATCCGGAGGAAGCTGTCTCCATCGGCGATAACTATTTAAATGAAATTGCTCCCGCTGAACGACTAGGTATGCAGGCAGTGTTAATTGATTCAGCAAATGCTTTTGAAGCAGAGAAAGAATCAACCATGGTGGTACAGACTCTATCTGAATTATTTGCGGAAATGAAAAGTGTTTAACTTGTTTAAAAGAGACTGCTCTCTTAGCTGAAGCAGTCTCTTATTTCTTAGTAAGTAAGTGTTCTAGCCTTCTGCTCTTGAAAACGAGAAGGAATCAATATAAGATAAAAGTAAACAGGAAGGAGCCCGACAATGATTCATAAAACTTGGGAAGCTAATGAAACGATAAAAACAATAAAATGTGTTCATGCGAATGCAGAAAAATACAAAGTAGACACCATGCTTTCACCAGGAAAAACATACGAGGTGAAAAACGAAACCGAGGAATTTTACTTTGTTATAGATAACAGCGGAAGAATGGGCGGTTTTAAAAAAGATTACTTTGAAGAACTATAAACAAGATACATAAAAGGTTGATGAACCGATGAACAGTATAACTCTAGAACCTTCCTTTGGGCCGGTTCAATTTTTAGTTGTAGTGACCGCTCTCGGCGGTCTTTTTTTCATTTGTGTCCGCTGGCTTTTGCGCCTGGTTCGAAGAAGAGAAAAGGATATGTTCCGCTCTCGTCTTGCGAAAGAATCCAGGTTGTTTGTGGCTGGTGTGGGGTTAGCCTTAAAAAAGCATACTCATCAGCTGAGGGAATTGCGGACAGGCCTGGAAACTATTTTTGCACTTATCTGCCTCGTTACGATGAGCTGGAGTATTAACCTTTTACACGGAGCAGCGATTATTGTTTTACTTGTTATGTTGTTGCTATTTTTTGCAGGTCTCAGCTGGCTTTTTCTTCACACTGAACGCAAAAAAAGGGCGATTGAAAGAACATTTATAGAAGATAATTTCCAGCCGGATGAACGTCTGCCGGCCGGGCGAAAAGGCTGGTATGAACAAAAAATGAAAGCTTACTTGGATGTGCGCACGATTGAGCCTATGCAAGCATATTATTACCTTTTATTCTTGTATGAAGTACACCAATATGAACACATAGAGTAGCCAGACAACAATTAAGAGATAGCTACCACACTTTTTGCGCCAGGTATTTCACCCCATCCAGCCTGGTGGGCAATAAATGTACCAATTCTGTGCGCCAACTCTTGTTTTTCCACGTCCATGGTAGCTACATGATACGATTTCTTAAGTGTATACAGCG
Source organism: Salsuginibacillus kocurii DSM 18087 (assembly GCF_000377705.1). Lineage (GTDB taxonomy): Bacteria > Bacillota > Bacilli > Bacillales > Marinococcaceae > Salsuginibacillus > Salsuginibacillus kocurii. The sequence goes on from NZ_KB898624.1 coordinate 223,896, forward strand.
TTTTGTTAACAGAAGAAATTCGTTGATAAATGTCATCTGAATTGGCAGGAGGCACCACATGATCAATACGGGATCGAACAATTAAAGCAGGTTGTTCGATCTTTTTTAATAAGGTTGGGAGCTGTTTCGTTAAAGAAAATAAATGATAATAACCCTTAACTGGTACATGTTGATACGTAATTTCATGCACATCTTGGGCAAAGGTGTCTGGTCCGTTTTCAGCTAGGTAAGCATGTCTAAGAGGTCCGATTTCTCTTTCCATTCTGCTTAAATCAAAAGCAGCATTTATCGTTATGATACCAGCAAGTTCAGGACTTTTGGCTGCTAATTGAAGGGCAAGTGTCCCTCCCATTGATTGGCCTACTACAAAAACCTTATTACATTGCTGAGCAAGGTAATGGTAGGCATGATCCACATTTTCAATCCAGGTGCGTTCGTTTACTTCAAGTAATTCTTCTGAATCTGTTCCGTGCCCACTCAGGCGCGGGGCATATACTGTAAAGCCAAATTCCGCTAGGAGGCTGCCAACTTCACGAACACTTTGGGGTGTGCCTATAAAGCCGTGCAGCAACAACACGCCAATGTCCTGGCCTTTATAATAAAAAGAGTCCGCTCCTTCGATTACTGTATATTTGCTCATATTGTTACCTCCGGTTTCTAAAGTTAACAATTCTTATTAGTTTACTTGGTTTTAGTTTAGGCGACTTCCATTTGCTTGTCAACGTTTACTGCTTTAATAAAGGTCATGTTCAAGGTAAAATAGAAGCAGTGATAAATACGGACAGCAAGAAAGGGGCCGGCAGATGTTTCAAAAAGATAAGGATCGCGGGGAATTAGATGAAGATTTAATGGAACTAGACCCGGATGAACAGCCGGACCCTGAAGATTTTTTGCCCTCAGTGAGTAGAAGTGACACCCCCCCACGTAAAAAACGTCCAAAACGAACCGGACAACGTCCGCTTGTTAAATTAATTGCGCTTGGCATTGCCTTTTTGCTTGTTTTTCGCGTATTAGCAGTAGCGCTTGACAACGTCTCCTTACAAGCATTTGACTTTATGGAAACCTCTCAAGAATTGTCGGGTGAAGAAGAAGTACAAGCATGGAAACAATCTATAGTCACCCTTCAAGGACAAGGGCCTTTTTCTCGCACAAGCGGAACCGGATTTATTATTGAAGATAGTGGTTTAATTGTTACTAACCAGCATGTAGTAGAAGACTTGGCGGTTGTAGCGGTGGAAACGTACGATGGTGAAATGCATCAAGGTGAAATCATCTCCATGTCGGACGACTATGACCTTGCCTTCTTAACGATTGATGCGAATAACCTCCCCACCCTCCCGCTGGCCGAAGAAAATGGTGACACGGGTGATGTAGTATATGTAATTGGAAATCCACTGGCGTTCACAAGAGTAGCTAATGAAGGGCAGGTTATTTCAAGCTCTGAAGAAGAAACGCTTGTGACTGCGCCCATTTATAGCGGTAATAGTGGCAGCCCGGTAATAAATGAAGATGGGGAAGTTGTCGCAGTTATTTTTGCGTCTCGTGACAGTGGCAATGGGAGTCACGGGGTTGCTGTTTCGGTGGAGCAAGTAAGAGAAGATATGCCGCAAGCAGCTGACTAAATCAAGCCTGTGTAAGAAAGACGTGCAAGTCAAACACTTGCTCTTATTAAACGGAAAAAGAGAAAAGAAAGGAGTATTGTATGGACGTTTCATTTTACATTGGCCGCTCCGGGAGCGGAAAAACATACACTGTGCAAGAAGAAATTCGCCAGCAAATGAGAGCCGAGCCGACAGGAAAACCTATCATCTATCTCGTCCCTGACCAAATGACGTTTCAAGCTGAATATGCTTTGGTCCAGACAGCTTCATCTGGAACGACCCGGGCCCATGTGTATAGTTTTTCAAGGCTGGCCTGGCGTGTTTTACAAGAAACAGGGGGAGCAGCCCGCTATCATATTCAAAATTCTGGAGTACATATGTTGTTGCGCAAGATTGTAGAACGAGAGAAATCTCAACTTAAAGCGTTTGGACGTGCAGCTGATACGACAGGTTTTATTCAACAACTCGAACGGATGTTTAAAGAAACGAAGCAATATAACCTCACTCCAGATACGTTACAGAAAACGTATGAAACATGGGTAGAAGACGATGCAGTGGGCGGGGGGAAGCTTGGTTTAGCAGACAAATTACACGATGCAACTTTAATCTTTCAGCAGGCCGAAGAAGAATTGGCTGGCAAATACGTCTGTGCTGAAGACTACCTTTCCTTGCTTGCTGCACAAATCCCATTCTCACAAATGGTGCAAGAGGCCACCATTTATGTTGATGGCTTCCATACCTTTACTCCGCAAGAACTTGACGTCATACAAGCATTAATGGCTTATGGGGAAGAAATGACCATTTCGTTAACACTTGACCGGGCTGTTGGCAGTTCTCACCGAAACCCGCTTGATTTGTTTTATACAACCGCAAAAACATACGAAGATTTAATGACAGTTTGTAATCATGCGAAGGCTACGCCGTGTGAGCCTAAACTGTTTACGCAAGGGCGGCGCTTTACTGGTGAAGACATCGCCCATCTTGAAGCCACATTTGATCAAAAACCACCATCAAAAAAGGAAAGCAAGGGGTCCCTTCACATCACAAGTGCGGTCAATCGCAGGGCAGAAATTGAAGCCATTGCCAGAACTATGTTAGGGCTCGTTCGCGATGAAGGCTACCGTTTTCATGAATTAGCGGTGCTGGTTCGGGATTTAGGTACGTATTCAGATCTATTAGAAACTGTCCTTTCCGACTATGAGATTCCTTTTTTCATGGATGAAAAACGTTCAGTATTAAATCATCCGCTCGTTGAACTTCTCCGTTCTGTACTTGAAATCATAGATGGAAACTGGCGGTATGAAGCTGTATTCCGCGCGTTAAAAACCGAACTTCTCTACCCATTAGGATACCCGGTTGATGAAATGAGAGAACGGGTTGATGAACTTGAAAATTATGTAATATCCTACGGGATAAAAGGAAAACAACGCTTTGAACAATCAGCCACATGGCAATACAGGCGTCAGCGCACCCAAGCAGATGGAGAGCGGCACCAGTCTGCGGAAGAAGAAGCTCATGAACAACGGCTTCATGAAACAAAACAACTCCTGCTTGATCCGATTTTGACTTTCGAAAATCAAGTGAAAAAAGTAAAGAAAGTAGAAGAGCGCTGCCGGCTGCTTTATTCTTTGCTGGAAGAATTGGCTATTCCTCAAAAAATTGAGCGCTTACGCGATGAGGCTCACGACAGAGGGGACCTGCGCCGTTCCTTTGAGCACGATCAAATGTGGGATAGTATCATTGAAATGTTTGACCAGCTTGTAGAAATGGCGGGCGATGAAACTACAAGCATCCATTTATTCCGATCGATGTGGGATGCCGGCCTTGAAAGTATGAGTTTTGCCATCGTGCCACCAGCGATTGATCAACTGACAATCGCAGATTTGGATCGCTCTCGATTAACGGGGATCAAATGTGCATTTCTTATCGGGGTCAATGAAGGCCAGCTTCCAAAAAAGCCTGAAGACGATGGATTTTTGCGCGAAGAAGAACGAAACTGGCTTGAGGAAGAAGGAGTTGAAGTAGCAGCAGGTAGTACCCAGCAGTTACTTGAGGAATCTTTCTTACTATATCTAGCTGTATCGCTGCCGAAGGACCGTCTTTATCTAAGCTATGCTCTTGCCGATGAAGAGGGGCGCAAGCTTGAACCGTCCCCATTATTTGAACAACTTAAACAGCCATTTGAAGAGGTAATTGAAAACGTCTCCTTTAACGACCCGAACGAATACACAGCTCATGAGCAAATCAGTTTTATCCAAACGCCGTTAAAATCGCTCTCTTTCCTGACGCACCAACTTCAAAATGGCCTAAAGGGATATCCGATCTCCACCGTTTGGTATGATACGTACAATTGGTTTGTGGAAAATGACCGTTATAAAGAAGAAACAGCGCGCGTATTAAGTAGTCTTCATTTCGAAAACCAGCCTATCTCGCTTGATGAAGACACGAGCAGAAAATTATACGGCGAGCACGTAAAAACAAGTGTGTCACGGATGGAAACTTACCAGGCCTGTTCATTTGCCCATTTTGCCAGCCATGGCCTTCGTTTAAAAGAACGAGAAACCTATAAGCTGGAAGCTCCTGACATCGGTCAGCTATTTCACGGCGCTCTAAAAGAAATGGCCGAAAAACTGCGGGTAGATGGCCGTGACTTTAAATCACTTACACGCTCTGAATGCGAGCGGTTGGCCAAAACTATTGTTGATGATATGGCCCCTAAGATTCAGCGTGAGATTCTATTGAGCTCCCATCGCTATTATTATTTAAAAGAAAAGCTGGAAGACGTCGTAGCAAGAGCCTCCTATATATTAAGCGAGCAGGCGAAAGCGTCAGGATTCTCACCTATTGGCCTTGAAGTTGGTTTTGGGCCAGGTGAAGACCTGCCACCATTACAGTTCAACTTAGATAATGGCGTAAAAATGGAACTGATTGGACGAATTGACCGAGTCGACCAGGCTACAAAAGAAGAAGAAGTCCTACTTCGTATTGTTGACTATAAATCAAGTGCAAAAGATATAGACTTAGCCGAGGTATACTACGGGCTTGCGTTGCAAATGCTCCTTTACCTTGATATTGTACTTTCCTTTTCTAACGAATGGCTCGGTACTCATGTTTCTCCAGCTGGTGTGCTTTACTTTCATGTACACAATCCCATCATTCAAGCAAATGAGCAATTAAGCAGTGAAAGCATTGAAGAAAAACTGTTTAAAGAATTTAAAATGAAAGGCCTTCTTACCGGTGACCAAGAAACGGTGCGGTTAATGGATGAAACGCTTGAGACAGGAAGGTCAGATATCGTGCCGGCCGGGATTACGAAAAAAGGTGATTTTTACTCCAATTCGTCCGTCATTTCACCTGAGAATTACCACGCCTTGCGTACGTATTTACGAAAGCTCGTTAAACAAATTGGCGAAGCTATCACCAATGGAGATGTCAGTTTAAACCCATACGAAACGAAACAGCAGAAAGCGTGTACGTTTTGTAAGTTTGCGGCCGTTTGTCAATTTGATCCTGTGCTTGAAACCAATCAATTCCGTACGTTAAAGCCAGTAAAAGAGAAAGAGATAGTAGAAATGATGGAGAGAAAGGAAGAAGAACCTGATGAGTAAGCCAAAACCAGAGAATGTAAGCTGGACAGATACGCAGTGGCAGGCGATCAGTGAGGAAGGACGGCACTTGTTAGTGGCGGCAGCGGCTGGAAGTGGGAAAACGGCTGTTTTGGTTGAGCGGATGATTCAAAAAGTGATCGACCCCGAGCGTCCGGTAGATGTTGACCGTCTCTTAATTGTTACGTTTACCAATGCGGCTGCAAGCGAAATGAAACAACGAATTGCAGAAAGTATAGAAAAAGAGTTAGAAAAACAGCCGGCCTCTCTCCACTTACGAAGACAGCTCGCATTAATCAACAAAGCCCACATATCAACGTTACATTCCTTTTGTATGAATTTACTGCGAAGCTATTATTATGAAATCGACCTTGACCCGCAGTTTCGTATTGTTGATGACGTGGAAGGTGAACTTTTGCGTGACGAAGTGCTTGAAGAGCTGCTCGAAGAAGAGTACGCTCAGCCAGATAATCGTTCTTTTTTTGATTTGGTCGACCGCTTAAGCGGCGACCGCAGTGATGAACGCCTTCGTCAGGTTATACGGAGGCTCTATGATTTTTCTCGTTCGCACCCTGACCCGGCTGCCTGGCTGAATGCCATCCAAGCTGATTATGACCTCAAGACAGTGGAACGAATTGATGACTTGCCTTGGACCAATGATTTGCTTACAGACATTCAAGCTGAATTACAAGCATGCACCATGCAGTTAAATAAAGCATTAGCGTACACCCGCGCAGCAGAAGGACCGTTTAAGTATGCTGATACATTATTGGAAGACTACCAGACAATCGATAAGCTGCAAGCTGCTAGTGCTTCGTTTGAAGCGCTTTATCAAACATTTGAAACTCTCTCATTTTCACGCCTTCCTACTATTACAAAAAAAGATCTGGTAGACCCTCAGTTAAAAGAACAAACCAAAGCGCTGAGAGATCAAGTGAAAAAACAAGTAGAGTCGATCCAAAACGACCTATTCTTACGGGAGCCGGCAGCGTTATTAAGCGACTTAAGGGAATTGAAACCGAGCATGGAAACGTTAGTCCGAATCACGCTTTCATTTTCGGAACGGTTCTTTCAACGCAAAAAAGAACATGCGCTCGTTGATTTTCCTGACTTAGAACAGCTAACTCTTCAATTGTTAACCCGTAGAACCGAGGATGGAACGCAGCTTCCATCACAAATTGCCGAAGAGTATAAGCGTTATTTTCAAGAAGTGCTGGTGGATGAATATCAAGATATCAATCTCGTCCAAGAAACGATCCTTGATCATTTGTCCAGCGCTAGCAATCGTTTTATGGTTGGGGATGTTAAACAAAGCATCTATAAATTCCGACTTGCTGACCCTGGCTTGTTTTTAGAAAAGTATAAAGCATACGAAACTGACAGCAGTGAAGGAAGCCGGATTGACTTGGCGAAAAACTTCCGCAGTCGTAAAGGCATTTTAGATAGTGTGAATTTTTTGTTTCGCCAGATCATGAGCGAAGAAGTAGGTGAACTCGCTTATGACAAAAATGCCGAACTGGTGCATGGAAACGAGGCGTATCCGGAAACAGAAAGTCCTGCTTCTGAACTTATGATAATTAATAAAGGGGAGCCCATTAAAGCAAATCCAACAGCGGAGGAGTTCTCGGACCTTGATGAAGATATCGCCACTGCTCAGCTGGAAGGACGGGCTATTGCCAGGCGGATTCGAACAATGATTGAGGAAGGGCATGAGGTATTCGATAAAGAGACAAAGCAAATGCGAAAAGCAACTTATCGAGACATGGTTGTTTTAATGCGGTCCATGCCCTGGGCAGAAACGTTTGCCGATGAGTTCAAGCAGGCAGGTATTCCTGTTTATGCTGACGTTTCCAGTGGTTATTTTGAAGCGATTGAAGTACAAATTATCATGTCTTTATTAAAAGTAATTGATAACCCGCTGCAAGACATTGCGCTGGCCTCGGTTTTACGCTCGCCAATTGTTGGCCTGAATGAACAGGAACTCGCCTTAATACGCGTGCATGACCAGAATGGCCATTTTTATCATGCTTTGAAGAAGACAGCTTCTTATGATGAACATGCAGCCTTACGGGAAAAGGCAGGCCGATTTTTGGAGCGCTTGGACATATGGCGGACAAAAGCACGGGCAGGAGCATTAAGTGACTTAATTTGGGAGCTGTACAGAGAGACCAATTATTTTGACTTTGTCGGCGGCATGCCAGGCGGGAAGCAAAGACAAGCAAACTTACGGGCGTTATATGACCGGGCCCGAGCATATGAAGAGACCTCTTTTCGTGGTTTGTTCCGGTTTTTACGGTTTGTTGAACGTATGCAAGAAAGAGGCGATGACTTAGGAACCGCCAGAGCACTGAGTGAACAAGAAGACGTGGTTCGGATTATGACCGTACACAAAAGTAAGGGCTTAGAGTTTCCAGTGGTGTTTTTAGCCGGGGCGAATAAAAAATTTAACATGCAAGATTTGCATGCGAATGTTTTGCTTCATAAAGACCTTGGTTTTGGCTCTAAAATGATTGATCCTAAACAGCGTGTAGCCTATCCTTCACTTCCACAGCTCGCGATTAAGCAACGTCTCCGCAAAGAAAGCCTGGCAGAAGAAATGAGAGTTCTGTATGTTGCCCTGACAAGAGCAAAAGAAAAGCTGATCATTACAGGCACTTTACATGATGCAGAGAAAACATTCGCTGCTTGGAGTGCACAGGCCGCTACAGAGGAGTGGCTTCTTCCTGGTCATGTCCGCTCAAAAAGCCAACGTTATTTAGACTGGGTAGGACCTGCTGTCTTTAGGCATAAAGATGCTCAAGCAGTAGCGAACACTCCCCCGGGTTTGGAAGAAGTCTACCAAGACGAATCAAGCTGGAAGGTACAACTTATTGAACAACATGAGCTAGCTGAAGAAGAAATACTCCAACTGAAGGACGATACACCAGAAATCTATCAGTATACAAAATTGCTCAACAAAGTGCCCACAACCGGAGAGTATACAGAGATGGTCGAACAGCGCTTAAATTGGGAATATAATTACAAACGAGCTACGCAGGAACGCGCTAAATTATCAGTGAGTGAACTAAAACGAGAACTAGCAGACCCTTACAGCGAAGATCGATTTCAACGCTTTTTTAAAGCAGATCATGCAGAAAGGCCTCGCTTTATGCAGGCAACCAAACTGACAGCAGCAGAGCGTGGCACGGCTTATCATACAGTGATGCAACACCTTCCACTTACGTCAACTCTTACTAACATCGAAATCCACCATGAGATTGAGAAGATGGTAGCCAATGAGTTGATGACTGAAGAGCAAGCAGAAGCCGTTCAAGGGGAGGATATTGAACGATTTCTTACTTCGCCGCTCGGTCAAATAGTGCTAGGTGGCACAACTATTCATCGCGAAGTCGCTTTTAGTTACGCATTTTCAGCTGAAGAAGCTTACGGAAACTGGGTAGCTGGAGCAAATGAAACCGTGATGGTTCAAGGAGTTGCCGATTGTTTAGTGGAAACAAAAAACGGCGAATTGTTATTAATTGATTATAAGACAGATTTCTTAAACGATCGTTTAAATTCGACAGAAGAAGCAGAAAAAGTCTTACGAGAGAGGTATAAAGAGCAACTGGGTTGGTACGTTCAAGCTATTTCTTCGATTTGGCATCGACCGATCAATGAAGCTTGGATTTATGCGTTTGATACCGACCAACCTCTATTACTTTTTAAGAACGGAGAGGAAGTATAATATGCGCATTCTCCATACAGCGGATTGGCATCTTGGCCGCACGTTGGAAGGGCGGGACCGTTTGAGAGAACATGAACAATTTATTGATGAATTAGTCGATATTTGTGAAGCAGAAGCGGTTGACGTTATTTTAATGGCAGGTGATGTCTTTGATTCTGTTAATCCTCCTGCTAGAGCAGAAGAATTGTTTTATGAAAGTCTCGCCCGCCTCTCTGATAATGGCAGGAGGTCGATTGCTTTAATTGCCGGCAACCATGATCATCCGGAGCGTCTGGCAGCAGCACGGACAATAGCCAAAAAGCAGCATATCTTTATGACTTGTCACCCGACCCTGGAACCTGTGACGATTCAAGTTCCTGAAGCTGATCAAGCTCTTCAAGTAGCAGCGCTTCCTTATCCTTCCGAAGCCCGTTTAAAAGAGAGCTTAGTCGAGGAAGGGGAAGAACTCTCGTTGCGAGAGGCTTATGACGAGCGAATTAAAGAAATTTTTAAGCAGCTCACCTTGTCTTGTCCTAAAGATCATGTGAACGTGGCGATGAGTCACCTCTTTGTTGCTGGTGGAGCTGGTTCGGAATCGGAACGGCCGATTGAGATCGGAGGAGCTTACACTGTTAGGGCCTCAAGTTTGCCGGAAAACGTTCAGTATACGGCCCTGGGGCATCTACATCGACCCCAGGACGTAAAACGGGCACAAGCCCCTGCACGCTATGCCGGATCGCCACTTTCTTTCAGCTTTTCGGAAAGTGGCGTTACAAAATCAGTGACCGTCATAGATGTTGATCCGCGGCAATCAGCTGTCATAAAAGAAATCCCTCTTTCCTGCGGTTCTCCGCTAGTCCGTTGGAAAGCGACAGAAGGCTTAGACCAAGTCCATACCTGGATGGATGACGGCCAGGATGCCAATGCTTGGATTGAACTAGAACTCCATTTAAACGAAACCCCATCCATGAATGACATCCATACATTAAAAAAACAGTATCCCGGCTTGCTTACCATCCGTCCTGTTTTCCCTGATATGAGTAAAACTACTAATGAACAAGCCCGTCAACATGTGCCCGTTGATGAACTATTCACTCGTTTTTACGAACGACAAACAGGAGGGGCAATTCCAGATGAGGCTCTCGTCCAACTCTTTATGGAAGTACTAAATGACGATAAAGAAAAAAGGGAGGGACGTACAGATGAGGCCCATTCAATTGACAGTTCAAGGCTTACATAGCTTCCGCGAAAAACAGAGTGTTGATTTTGAATCGCTTTGTGCCGGCGGTGTCTTTGGCATTTTTGGACCTACCGGAAGTGGGAAATCTACGCTCCTTGATGCGATGACACTAGCTCTTTACGGAAAAGTAGACCGTGCTGGCGGGCAAACGCCTAAAGGAATATTAAATCACGCAGAAGAGCAAGTAGCCGTGTCGTTCACATTTGAACTAGGTTACGAAGCAAACGGAAAACGCTACTGTGTAGAGCGGACGTTAAAACAAAAAGGGGAGGACCGGCTGCAATCGGCGACAGCCCGCCTGATTGACCAAACAACAGATGCTGTATTAGCAGATAAAGCTACCGATGTCACCCAACACGTGATCGCGCTATTGGGTCTTTCTGTCGAAGATTTTACCCGTGCAGTTGTTCTGCCGCAGGGGAAGTTTTCCGATTTTCTCTCTCTGAAAGGAAAAGAACGCCGCCATATGCTGCAACGCTTGTTTCATCTAGAAAAATACGGGGATGAATTAACGAGAAAAGTAAAAGAGCGATTAAACGAGGCCAAACATACGAAAGAATTGTTGGAGCGTGAACAAGCAGGCTTGGGTGAAGCTACTAAAGAAGCGGTAAATGAAGCAAAAAAGACACTAAAACAGATTGAAGAAGAGTTAACAGCAAAACGAACAGCGTTGCAAGATATTGAAGAAACATATAAAGAAAAAGAACAGATTAAGCAGCTGTTAACGGCAAAGGCTGAAATTTTAACAGAATTAGAACGCTTAAAGAAAGAAAAAGAGCGCATGGAAGCGAACGAAAAAAAGCTGCAGCTTGCACAAGAAGCGAAACAGTTAACCCCGTATATCGACGAGCTTGAAGAAAGCCGCAAACAAATGAAGCAATGGCTGAAAGATGAGCAGGCTGCTAAGCAAACGCTAGAGCAAACACGCACCGACGAAAAAGAAGCCCGGATCCTTTTTGAGAAGCGGGACAAACAAAAACAAGAAGAAGAACCTAGGCTTCGCAGTAAATTTCATGAGCTTGAACAAGCGAAGGAAGAAGAAAAGCAACTTTTAACGGAAGAACGTGAAGTCAAAGAACTAACCGAAAAACAAGCTCAAGAAGAACGCAAAATCAAAGAGGCGCAAGAAAAAAGAGATAAAGCTGAAAAGGACCTTTCCGCCTATGAAGCAAAACAAAAAGAGTTAAAGCAGGAGTTGGAGCAATTAGAAAAGCTTCTGAGTGATAAACAGCCCATGTATGCCGCCTTAGAAGAAAAACGGCAGCTTGAAGCCGGCATGAAACAGACAGAGCAGCTAAACGATCAAGTAAAGGAAAAGGAAAATCAACGGCAGAACGAACAGAAAGCTTCAGAGCAAACAGCCGTTGAAGTGAACAAAAAAAGCGAAGCGTTGCAACAGTCCTTCGCTAATGTGTATCGTTGGTATGACCGTACAGCAGAAGAAAAGCGAAACCTGGAGTCATTGGAAACAAAGCTTGTAAATAAAATTCATCTCGTACTTGAAGAAAAGGAAAAACAAAGTATTAAACAACAGGCTGTTGTATTAAGCAAGGAGTTAGTTAGCGGAGAGGCCTGCCCTGTTTGCGGCTCACTCGAGCATCCTCAATTGGCACATGAGGAAGATCATTCGGCAGAAACACTACAAGATGCGAAACCGTATGAGAACGAGTTAACACGTGTTCGAACCTTACTTGAGACTATCACAAAGAGAGAATGGGTATTGCAGCAGCTGTCCGAGCGGTTTAATGAATGGCTAAGTACGGAAGACCTTTTAGCTCATCAACAGATTGAAGCAATGGAAACTCATAAGCTTCCGGGTGTAGACGAGGAGCGTCTCTCTGAAAAACTGCAGCAGCTTTCCACATATATCACAGCAGAAAGTGAAACGGTCACTACTCTCGAACAACAAGCGTTGACGCAGGCAAAAGAACTTCAACAAGCAGAGCAGCTGCAACAAGGTCATACGTTAAAAGTCGAACAGCTAACCACTGATATTAACAACCTAGAACAACAAATTGCTACAGAAGCCAACCATGTAGAACAGCAAAAGGCTGACTGGGAAAAACGCCATCACCCCTTGGCGATTGCGACAATTGAAGAGGATTTTAAAAAACTACAGGAACGCGAACAAAAAGCAGAATACCTGCGGGAACGCATTAATAAAAGCGTGCCGTTTATTGAAGAGAAACAAACAGAATATAAACAGCACGACCGCCTTTACCAGGAAGCTTATACTAATGAAAAAAGTATCGCAACAAGCCTTGACCATATTAAAAAAGCACTCGAACAACGAAGGAAGCGAATCATCCAATGGGTAGGCGAGCGGGCCGCTGACGAAGTTTATCTTGAGGCGAAAAAGCAGTTTGACCAAATGATTGAGCAGTTTGAGCAAGCAGAGAAAGCCCATCAGAAGGCGAACCAGGCCTACCAGGAAGCTAAACAACAGCACGCAGTAGCCGTCTCTTCCCTCGATCAAGCAAAAACTAGAAATGAAAAAGCAGAACAAACTTGGAAAGAACAATTAGAAGATACGCTGCTCGTTTCTGTGCAGCAAGTAAAAGAATATCAACTCTCGACAGAGGAATATCAGACACTAGAAACAGAGATTAAAAACTTTAAAGACAAATTCCAATCACTTCAACACAAAATAGAAGAAGTGGAAAAACAATTAAATGGAAGAGAAGTTAGCGAAGAAGAATGGCAAAAAACTAAGCAAGAGAGGAAAAAAATAAAACACGACATCGATTTTCTTTCTGAAAAACGAGGAGGAGCGCAAACCACTCTAGAAGATATTGAAACAAAACATGACCGTTATTTGGCTTTAGAAGCAGAACGCAAGGAAGCAGAAGAGCTGGAAAGCCAACTTTCTCGATTAGATACCGTCTTTCGCGGTCAGGCTTTTGTAGAGTTTATTGCTGAAGAACAATTAATCCAAATCACGCGTTTAGCCTCAGAAAAACTTCATCAATTAACGCGAGGTCGTTACGCGATCGAAGTGGATTCAAGCGGAGGATTTATTATCCGCGACGATGCCAACGGAGGGATCAAGCGTCCCGTCAGCACATTAAGCGGGGGAGAAACTTTCTTAACTTCGCTCGCCTTGGCGCTAGCCCTTTCTGCTTCGATTCAACTAAACGGTGAGCACCCACTCGAATTCTTCTTCTTGGATGAAGGGTTCGGCACTTTAGATGAGGAACTTTTGGAAACTGTAATTTCAGCTTTAGAAAAGTTACACACCGATTCACTGTCTGTTGGCGTCATCAGCCATGTGCCCGAATTAAAAGAAAGGCTGCCGCGCAGGCTGACAGTAGAACCGGCTGAACCAGCGGGAAGAGGGAGTCGTGTAAAACTTGAGGTAATGTAAAGTGCGCGCGTGAGTGCTAAAGACAAAATGACAGAAGTGAACGTGGTGAATGGAGCCGGCAGAAATATGAGCGGGGGATTAATTGTACGTAGGATGAAACAGCATGGTGAATAAGTTGACCATAATTATATTATGTAAACGTTGCGAATGCATTTTAATTGAGACCAGACGGGGAGAAGGAACGCGGAAGTGAAGAAAACGGTAGTAGCAACACCTTAATGGCTAACGGACATTAGTACCGCTAGTTTCCCTGATTAGGAGTGTAATCGAGATTTTTCGGACATCTGTTCCGCTAAACCTTCCAAAACAGGCAACATTCCAGGCATACAGCTGAAATAAGGGAACAAATGTCCGCTAATGATACAAAAAGCTAATATTTCGCTAAATAAGAGAACGGATGACCGTTAAGTGAAGAATTTACTTTTAATAGGGCGGAAGTAGATCGTGTTACAACATGATCTACTAGATGCGTAAGCTAAAAAGATTCCTCAAGTAACTGTTAAATGAAAAGCTTAGACAAGGAAACAACTAAACGTAAGTTAACACGTTTTAACAAGAAGAATAAAAAATAAAATGAGTACCCTGTAGACATTTAAAGTGAATATCAACTCTCATCTGTTCAGTTTTGGATAATTTCACAAAAATTGACAACTGCGAAGTTATGAACAGGATATCAAATTATACTTATTCTTCTTATTTTTTTACAATGAACTACCCAGCAAGATTTGACAAATAAATATAAAGCGATACTTTACGATAAATCATTATTTTTCAACATCACTAAAGGAGTATGTAATACTTCCGTGATTGTAGCTGCGGAGGGGTAGTGTGAAAGAAAGTACTTGGAAAAAGTGGTTGCGGAGGCTTGGTCTCATGTTGTTCATTGTCTCAATTTTCATTGGCATATTATATTTTTTTCAAGACCGCTTAATCTTCTACCCACAAACGGTTAGTGAATCCGAGTCTGAAAGAATTGCTGACGAGCATAAGCGAGCAGAAGAAGTCTCCTTTTCTACGGCAGATGGTGAGCAGTTACATGGCTGGCTTCTTCATCCTGCTGACGCTGACCAGAAAGCTGCACCGTTGTTAATTTATTATGGCGGCAATGCTGAAGAGCTTTCCAGTCAAATCGCCCCCATGTCAGCCAATCTCACAGACTGGTCGGTTTTGTTAGTAAATTACCGGGGCTATGGCCGCAGTGGCGGCAGTCCTGGTGAACAGGCACTTTATAACGATGCCATTATGATTTTTGATGAAATTCATGAACAACTCGGTCATACAGAGATATCTTCAACCGTATTAATGGGGCGAAGCCTCGGAGGCAGCATAGCTACAAAAGTAGCCAGTGAGCGACAAGTCGATGGAATGGTGTTAATCTCCCCATTTGATACATTAACTAATGTGGCCAAAATTCATTATCCATTTTTGCCAGTATCCTGGCTGCTCAAGTATTCATTTAATTCGTTAGAAAGTGCGCCGGATATTTCTGTGCCGCTGCTTGCTTTGGCAGCCAAAAATGACGATATCATCCCGCCTGAACGCACAAAAACACTGATTGCCAATTGGGATGGCCCCGTACAATTTGAATTAATCGAAAACCGGCATCATAATGATATTCATATGGATTCACAGTTTTGGAACGTGATCACGGAGTTTTTAGAAACAAAACCGGATTAAATCTCAGCTCAGTCATTTTCATTTCATGACTGAGCTGTTTTTTGTGGGCTGACTAACGAAGAGAGGAGATACAGCATTGGATTGCTAACTGCTACAGTTCATAAATTAATAAGTTTACATAATATATATTATCGGAAGTAATTAAAATAACTGATAAAAGCCATAAAATAGCTAGAATTTAGTTTGTTAATGTTATTATTTCTATATAATGATATTCCGACTACTTCCTTGTTCCACGTTTTGACCATTAGTTCGAACGTATTTGTATGAATTTGTTCAGTTAGCCATTATTCATTTTTTACTTTAGTATGCCTTTATAGTTGTTTTGTATTTGACGCGTTCCGTTAATTGCTCGCTGTTTTTCACAAAAAAACGATAGAGTCCACTCAAGCATGCCGCTTCAGCTTCATCTATCGTATGAAACAATTTATAGTTTACATAATATTTATATGGTCAACTTCTTCTTCATGTATTTTCATTCGGCTTCCAGTTAATTTGTTTTGTCACTCGTGTAACCTCACCAACTTTTTTTGAATCAAGTACAAATGATCCATTTGTAAATCTGTCGCTTGGTTTCATCGATGCCGTATTTACGAGTACTGTTTCCTCTTTGTTCGTTTGTAACATGTAGCTTTCATGCCCTCTTGAAATAAGGGTGAAATATACTAATTCGTGCGGTTTAGATTTTAATGCCCGCAACACGACCTGTCCTCTCTTCGCCCGGCCTGTAGACGGTATTTCAGAGAGCGGCATCGTTTTCGCTGATCCGCGCTGTGTCACAGCAAATAAGAGACTCGAATCGTTTTGCAACAATGGCAGTGCTGCCGCGCCAATGACTTCATCTTCTTTCAGATTAATTCCTTTTACTCCTGCTGTGCGTTGACTCGTTTCATTTACTTCTTCTTCAGAAAAGCGGACGACATAACCTTTTTTAGTAGCCATAAGGAGCTCTGCCGCACCATTTGTTTCCTCGACTCGTATTAATTCATCTTCATTTTTCAACTTTATGCCCACTAGAGATTTTGAATAGCGCTGCGGTTGATAATCAGACAGTTTTGTACGTTTGATCAATCCATTTTTTGTAAAGAAGGTCAAATAACTGCTTTCAGAGAATTCCTTGACATATAACGCTTGGATCAACTTTTCGTTGGCCTCCAGCGTCACCAGGTTGCCAAGGTGCTGGCCGTTGTCTTTCCAACGAATATCGGGTAGTTCATAGACTGGCAAGTACACATAGTGACCTCCAGATGTAAATAAAAGAATGCTTTCTGTCGTATTGCCTTCATAAAAAGCCAGCAGCTGATCGCTTTCTTTCATACCTGGAGGGTCTTCATTTGAAGCGTTATAAGAACGCAGACTTGTTCGTTTGACGTACCCATCTTTGCTGATGGTTATAATTACATCTTCTGAAGGAATCATGGCCTCCATATCAATTTTTAATTCTTCTACATTCTCTTGAATTTTCGTACGGCGCTCTTCGCCATAGGTTTTACTAATAGCTTTCAGCTCTTTTTTAATGACCTGTGCTAATTTCTTTTCACTACCCAAAACTTCTTCAAGCTTCTTAATATTTTGTTCTAACTCAGATTTTTCTTGAGCAAGTGTTTGTACGTCTGTATTTGTTAAACGGTATAGCTGAAGGTTTACAATAGCTTCAGCTTGTTCCTCTGTAAATGTAAACCGTGCTTGAATATTCCGTTTCGCATCTGCTTTATCTTTTGATGCTCGAATTTCTTCAATTACTTCATCCAATACCGACACGGCATGCATAAGGCCTTCGACAATATGAAGTCGTTTTTGTGCTTTTGTTAAATCGTGGGTAGACCTTGCAGTTACAACTTCTTTTTGGTGCGCAATATAAGCATCCAACAGCTGTGGTAAAGTTAAAAGAGACGGAGTCTTATTAGCAATCGCTACCATATTAAAATTGTATGTAAGCTGCAGGTCTGTGTTTTTGTACATATAGTTCAATATGCTTTGAGCGTCTGCTTCTTTTTTTAATTCAATTACAATCCGCAAGCCGGTGCGATCAGTGTCATCCCGAACTTCCGCAATGCCGTCGATTTTTTTGTCAAAGCGGATCTCATCCATTTTCTTGACTAAGGTTGCTTTGTTTACATCGTACGGAATTTCGGTAATTACGATTTGCTGGCGCCCGCTGCGCACATCTTCAATTGCTGCTGTTCCCCGTAATACAGCTTTCCCTTTCCCTGTTTCATAGGCTTTTTGAATCCCGTCCATTCCTTGGATCGAACCGCCTCCAGGAAAATCAGGACCTGTTAAAACAGTCATAATATCAGCAACACTGCACGTTGGTTTATCCATCCGCATGATGACAGCATCGATTACTTCTGCCAGATTATGCGGCGGAATGTCTGTAGCATAACCGGAAGAAATACCGGTAGAACCATTAACAAGCAAATTTGGAAACCGTGAAGGAAGGACAACCGGTTCTTCTTGTGTGTCATCAAAATTGGGAATGAATTCAACCGTTTCTTTATCAATTTCTCTTAGCATCTCTGTGGCTATTGGGCTGAGCCTTGCTTCTGTATAACGCATAGCAGCCGGGGGATCGCCATCAATCGAGCCGTTATTGCCGTGCATTTCAATCAGCATGTTTTTTGATTTCCAATTCTGGCTCATCCGCACAAGTGCTTCATAAACCGAAGAATCACCGTGCGGGTGATAGTTACCAATCACATTACCAACTGTTTTGGCAGCTTTTCGAAACGGTTTGTCGGCTGTATTTCCGTCTTGCCTCATTGCATAAAGAATACGGCGCTGCACCGGCTTGAGACCATCTCTTGCATCTGGCAGCGCCCGTTCTTGAATAATATATTTACTGTATCTGCCAAAGCGGTCGCCTAGTACATCTTCTAATGGCAAATCAAGGTACGTTTCAGCTTCGTTCACGATAGATCCTCCTCAGTGACATGCAGGTGTTCATTTTCTAAGATATTGGTTTCTTCTTCTAAGCCAAATGCCACATGTGATTCAATCCATTTTCTCCGCGGTTCAACTTTATCACCCATCAAGGTGGATACACGTTTATCTGCGCGGGCAATATCCTCCATTGTTACCCGGATCAGCGTTCTCGTTTCAGGGTTCATTGTCGTCTCCCACAGCTGGGTCGCATCCATTTCACCTAACCCTTTGTAACGTTGGATGGCATAGCCTTTGCCGACTTGTTTAATAGCATCATTCAACTCATCTTCATTCCAGGCATAGACGACTTTTTCTTTCGCCCCGCTCCCTTTGCTTACTTTATAAAGCGGAGGCAACGCAATGAAGACTTTCCCTGCTTCTATCAAAGGAAGCATATACCGGTAAAAGAAGGTTAACAGCAAAACTTGAATATGAGCGCCGTCCGTATCAGCATCGGTCATAATAATGACTTTATTGTAATTGCTGTCTTCCATCGTAAAATCTGTGCCAACGCCTGCCCCAAGCGCGTAAATGATCGTGCGAATCTCTTCGTTTTTCATAATATCATCAAGCTTTGCCTTTTCCGTATTAATCACTTTTCCGCGCAATGGCAGAACAGCTTGGAATTTTCGGTCTCTTCCCTGCTTGGCAGAACCTCCGGCTGAATCCCCTTCGACGAGATACAGTTCATTTTGGTCCGTTTTTTTCGACTGGGCAGGGGTTAATTTTCCGCTTAAGAGCGCATCTTTTTTGCCTTTCTTTTTGCCATTTCGCGCTTCTTCCCGTGCTTTGCGGGCTGCTTCACGAGCTTGCTGGGCTTTGATCGACTTTTTAATTAGCATCGAAGCTGTATCAGGATTTTCTTCTAAGTAATACGTTAATTTCTCTGAAACAATGGTATCAAGAGCTGACCTTGCTTCAGGAGTACCTAGCTTCCCCTTTGTCTGCCCTTCAAACTGCAGTTTTGCTTCTGGCACGCGGATAGATATAACAGCAGTAAAGCCTTCGCGGATATCAGAGCCTTCAAGGTTTTTATCTTTATCTTTAAGCAAGTTCATCTTGCGGGCATATTCATTAATGACGCGTGTCAAAGCGGTTTTTGTACCAATCTCATGCGTTCCCCCGTCTTTGGTGCGGACATTGTTCACAAACGAAAGAATGTTCTCAGTGTAGCCGTCATTAAACTGAAAGGCCACTTCAGCTTCAATATCTGTCTGCTTCCCGGCAAAATGGACAACAGAATGAAGCTGTTCTTTATCTTCATTTACATATTCGACAAAGGCTTGAATGCCTGTATCAAACTGAAACGTTTCCTGTTCTTTCTTTTCAGGGCGGAGGTCCGTTAAGGTAATCGCTACTCCCTGCAGTAGGAAAGCTGCTTCCCTCAGGCGCTCAGCCAGCGTTTCATAAGAAAATGACGTAACGCTGAATATTTGCTCATCTGGTTTAAATGAAATGGTTGTACCGGAACGCTTGGAAGTTCCTTCTTTTAAGAGCGTTGTTGCCGGTTTCCCACCATTTTCAAAATACTGCTTGTATCTGTGCCCATCCCGGTGGATGTCGACGACAAGCCATTCGGAAAGGGCATTTACAACGGAAGCCCCTACACCATGCAGTCCTCCACTTGTAGAATATCCTCCTTGGCCAAACTTCCCGCCTGCATGAAGGACGGTCATAATAACTTCCGGCGTCGGCTTTCCAGTTTGGTGCGTACCTACCGGCATCCCCCTTCCCCAATCGGTAACGGAGACACTTCCGTCTTTGTTTAGGGTAACATCTATAGTTGTACCGTAGCCGGCAAGCGCTTCATCTACGGCATTATCTACGATTTCAAACACAAGATGGTGAAGTCCACGATTATCTGTGCTTCCTATATACATTCCTGGGCGCTTTCGCACGGCTTCAAGGCCTTCAAGCACCTGAATGGCATCATCTGAATAATCAGCATTGATTTTTGCACACACGTATTTGTTCCCCTTTCTCGGCGTATACGTTCCACTACTAACATAACACATTCTTTCATGAAGGAACATGTGTTTCTATTTTTGTATGTTAAGTTACTGTTCATATTATGCCTTGCTATTTTAAGTGCGACAACCTTATTTTGCATTTCTTTCGAAGAATATGTAAACCGGTTCCACCATTTATCTGTTAAAAACAGCGAAAGAAAAGCAGGGCCAACCCGTTTCTGAGTCAGCCCTGACGACCTTCATGCTTATGTCAAGATGGCATGCTCTACTTTGATGCAACGGTCCATAATAACAGTCATTCCGGCGTTTGTTGCAGTTTGAGCTGCCTCCTCATTCCTAAGGTCGAGCTGAGCCCAAAACACATCCGCATCAATTTGAGCGGCTTCCTCCGCCACTTCAGGTAAATGCTCACTACGGCGAAAAACATTGACAATATCAACATGCCCCTTTAGTTCTTTTAAAGAAGAAAGAGCCTCTACTCCTAAAACTTCGTTTACTTTAGGGTTTACTGGAATGATCTCATAGCCTGCTTTTTGCATTTCTCGGCTCACTTGATAAGAGGTTCGCCCCGGGTCGTCCGATAGACCAACTACAGCTATACGCTTGGCATTGGTTAAGATTTTTTTAATGTCTTCTTGAGACGGGTTGCTAAAAGCCACCAACATCTCCTCCTTCACGTAACATTCGCTTTTATAGATTGTTCGACGAGGGCTGCTTTAATTCCTTTTAATAAAGGGAAAAAGAAAAGTGAAGCTCGTTTTTCGCAAATCCGAAAAACGAGCTCACCTATGTGTTATACGTTTTCCCTGTTAGAACCCCCTTCAAACTAACTCATATAACGACACCCCCATCAACGCTTAGAACCGTTCCGGTGATGAAACGAGCTTCATCTGATGCTAAAAATGTATAAGCATTTGCAATATCTTCTGGTCGCCCAAGCTCGTTTAAGACGGATTTCTCTCTCATCATATCTAAAACTTTATCTGGCATTGCTTCAGTCATAGGGGTAAGAATGAAACCAGGTGCAACAGAGTTAACCCGTATATTGAATTTCCCCAATTCTTTCGCCCACGTTTTGGTCATACCGTTGACACCAAATTTTGTCGCTGCGTAGTTGGTTTGGCCAAAATTGCCGAACTGTCCGACAACCGAAGATGCGTTTAAGATCACTCCTTGCTTTTGTTCTTTCATAATCTGGCCAGCGGCTTGAGACACAAGGAAAACTCCTTTTAAATTGACGTTAATAACCTGGTCCCACTCTTCTTCAGACATTTTTAACAGTTGGGCATCCGCCGTGATACCTGCGTTATTTACTAAAATATCAATCATGCCCATTTCTTCTTGTAAAGTGGTGAAAAAATGCTCTACGTCCGCTTTATTGGTGACATCTAACGCTTTCCCCATCACCTGGACACCGTCTGTAGCAATTCCCCTTGCTGTATCTTTTACTTCCTCGTCTTTTAAATCAACAAGGATCACGTTAGCTCCTTCAGCGGCAAACTTTTCTGCAGTTGCTTTCCCAATTCCACGTGCGCCACCAGTTATTACAGCTGTTTTATTTTTTAATCGCATACGTATCGCTCCTTCTACTTGTATAAGTTTACTTCAAGTAATCAGTACAGCACTGACGTTGTAACATGGATTTATGCTCTCTTTTTTTATACGAGGCCGGTGAGATTAATGAGGATCGCTACAATAACGGATAGAACGGGTATGAACACCGCTACTACAAATATATCTTTATATGCTTCTTTGTGGGTCATGCCCGTAACAGCTAACAAGGTCAGCACAGCACCGTTATGAGGCAGCGCATCCAAGCCTCCTGAAGCAATTGAAGCTACACGGTGAAATGCTTCAGGTGGAATGCCTGTTTCTAAGGCAAGTTGATAATATTGCTCACCTAGCGCATCCAGCGCAATACTCATTCCGCCTGATGCGGAGCCGGTAGCACCTGCAAGCACATTAACTGCAGCAGCTTGAGAGACGAGCGGGCCGCCTTGAATGTTTAATACTAAGGCTGTTAACCGTTCAAAGCCCGGTACAGCTTGAACGACAGCCCCAAAACCGACGGCTGCGCTCGTGTTCACAATAGCAATCACCGATCCGCTTGCTCCAGCATTCATTGCCTTTGTGAATGATTTAATCATGGATAAATTAAGAAGCATGATCAAGATGATACCTGAGATTAACGCCACTATAATATCCCAATTTAATACATTTAACGTAAAAATGACGATCACAAGCGGAAGAAGAGATAGAATCCAATGAGGTACGCGCCCTTCTTCATTCATTTCATTTTTATCTTTTGGTTCTGTGAAACGTTCACCATTCGTTCGCAATTTTCCTTCCCGCCACCGTAAATAATAATATCCACCTACAGCCATAACGAGGGCAGCAGAAATTCCCATCACCGGGGCTGCAGCTGCATTGGTCTGATAAGCTTCCATTGGGATCAGGTTTTGAATTTGGGGTGTGCCTGGAATGGCAGTCATCGTAAACGTGAAAGCCCCAAGTGCAATGGTAGCTGGCAGGAGCCGTCTAGATATATCAGCTTCACGGAACAACGCTAATGCTAGCGGATAGACCGCAAATACTACGACAAACAAACTCACCCCGCCGTATGTTAAAACAGCGGCAGATGTTAACACTCCTAAAATCGCTCGTTTTGTGCCTATCACTTTTGTAATGGCTTCAGCAACTGAACGAGCCATACCTGTGTCTTCCATTAACTTTCCAAAGATGGCCCCTAACATAAATACCGGAAACCAATCCCCTGCAAAATCCACAAACCCTGCCATATACGTATCACGATACGCTTCTAGTAAATTTAGTCCTCCAGTAAGTGCTACTACTCCTGCCGTAATAGGAGCAACCCAGATGATAGACCAACCGCGGTAAGCTAAAAACATAAGTAGCGCAAGTCCTAAGAATATCCCAAACATGATGTGGCCTCCTCTTTAGTTAAGCTGGGCTCGCAGGGTTAAGTCCCATCAATGAGTCTGTGAAAATAGTTACGTCCATTTCTTTTAGTTCGTTGCTTATAACCGGCTTGAAATCCATCTGGGCAAGAATATCTTTTTCAAGGTCAATACCGGGAGCAATTTCAATTAATGTTAATCCCTTTTCGCCAAGTTTAAACACTGCGCGTTCAGTAACGTACAAGACAGGCTGGCCGACCTCATTAGCATAAGTGCCGCTAAAGGTAATGTGCTCGACCTCGCTTACAAACTTCTTAACCTTACCTTCTTCTAAAATGCTGATCTTGCCCTCTTTGATTTCGACTTTTAACCCACTTGCGGTAAAAGTGCCGCAGAATATCACTTTTTGAGCGTTTTGGCTGATGTTAATAAAACCGCCGGCTCCAGCAATTTTTGGCCCAAATTTACTCACATTCACATTGCCGTATTGATCGAGCTGGGCCAGACCCAAATAAGCTAGGTCCAGACCGCCACCGTCGTAATAGTCGAATTGATACGGTTGATCTATAATCGCATCTGGATTCGTAGAAGCACCAAAGCTTAAACCTCCAGCGGGAACACCGCCTATCGGACCGGATTCTAGCGTCAGCCGCAGGTCTCTACCCACTCCTTCTTCCGTTGCTACCATTGCAACGCCTTCAGGGACGCCAATACCTAGATTGGTAATCGCATTTGGAATCAATTCTTGCGCAGAGCGGCGCGCAATAACTTTCCGTTCATCCAAAGGCAGTGTTTTTAACGAGGAGAGGGACCGTTTAAGTTCTCCAGCGTAGGCGGGATTGTACTGTTCGCCAAACGTCTGCATATGTTCTTCCGGTTCTGATTGCACAATTGCATCTACATAAATACCGGGAATTTTGACCATGCGGGGGTCAAGTGTGTTCGCTTCCACAATATCTTCCACTTGCAAAATGACATATCCACCCGAATTGCGCACTGCTTGAGCAATGGAGAGAACTTCAAGCGTTCCTGCTTCTTTTTCTAACGTCGCATTGCCGTTTTCATCGGCAAACGTGCCGCGAATCATAGCCACATGAACGGGAAAGCGCTTATAAAACAAACACGTCTGGCCGTTAATTGTTAGTTTTTCAACCAGGTCTTCTGTTGTTTTAGTATTTAATTTCCCTCCATCAACTTCAGGATCGACGAACGTTTTTAAACCGACGTGTGTCATCGTGCCTGGCTTGCCAGCTGCAATATCACGAAATAAATGGGTGATTACCCCTTGCGGTAAGTTATAAGCTTCAATTTTATTTTCGATCGCTAATTGTTGCAGGCTCGGAGCCAGACCCCAGTGTCCACCTATCACTCGTTTTATAAGACCTTCATACCCTAAATGATTTAAACCTCGGTTTTTGCCATCCCCTTGACCCGCTGCATAGACAAGGGTTAAATCTACTGGTTTCTTTTCTTCTAGAAAACGTTCTTCTAACGCTCTGGATAAAGCTTCCGGATGCCCATTTCCAACAAATCCTCCGGTAGCAACTGTGGCACCATCTGAGATGTTTGCGATGGCTGCTCTTGCTGACATAACTTTTGACATCATTCACATTCCTTTCATAGACAAGATATTGTAAGCGGTTGCAATACTATAATTGCAAAGTCTGTGCCAACATTTCTCAGCATGAAAGCAAAGAAAAAAAGCCTGAACACAGGCTTTTTAAAGAAAAACTATTGAATTTTTCTATCATAGATTTTATTTTTGTTCAGATTATGTACAATTATCGAAGTGCCATTGTTATCTTTGTTCAGATAAGTGTACAATTTTATCCAAACATGTTTAGTTGTAAATCTAAGCGTACAATTCATTTATAAAATTCCGCTGGTACCTATGAGCCGGCCTTATTAGGGCTGTTCATTTCTTATTTTGGTTAGCTAGTTTTTCATATAATGAAGTTCGGCTGATGTTTAAGAGTTGAGCCGTTTTGGATTTATTTCCTTTGGCCACTTCCATCGCTTGTTTAATCGCTTCGTTTTCCGCCCGTTGAACGGTAAGAGAAAGTGGCAGAACTTCAGACTGAGTCGGATGCTCGGGAGTTTTCCCTACAATTTTTTCAGGTAAATGATGAGTTTGGATGGTTCCATGTTCATCAACCATATTAATCGCACGTTCAATTACATTTTCTAGTTCCCGTATATTCCCCGGCCAGTTATAATTGAGCAAATAACGTTTCACTTTATCATCGATACCCTTGATGGTTTTGGCCAAGCGTGCTGAAACCTTGGTGATAAAATAGTTTAACAGAAACGAAATGTCTTCTTGACGATCTCGTAACGGCGGAATTTGAATAGGCACGACATGTAATCGGTAATATAAATCGAGACGAAAATCTCCATCCTCCACCATTTGTTCTAGATGTCGATTCGTGGCAGCAACAATTCGTACATCAATTTTCTGGGAAGAAGAAGATCCGATTTTTTCAACCTCTCGTTCCTGTAACACACGCAAAAACTTCACTTGCATATGAAGCGGTAAGTCCCCGATTTCGTCTAAAAATATGGTTCCTCCGTCTGCGGCTTCAAACTTTCCCGTTTTCCCACCTTTTTTTGCTCCAGTAAAGGCACCTTCCACATAACCGAATAATTCAGCTTCTAGCAGATCAGCAGGTATGGCAGCACAATTGACTTTCACAAATGAACCTAACGAACGTGGACTATCTAAATGAATGGCATGGGCAAATAATTCTTTCCCTGTCCCACTCTCTCCCAACAGCAATAAATTGGACTCTGTCTTCGCTGCTTTTTTAGCCATTTGTTTTGTCTGTTGCAAGGCGGTACTCTCTCCGATTATATCTTCAAAGCGGTAACTTGCTTGGTTTTGTTCTTCAATTTCACCTCGGTAGCGCTTTAGTTCTGTTTCCATTTTATGAATTCGTTTATGCAGCGCGTTAAAGCCTTTTACATTTTTAAATAACACTTTTCCGGCAGCACCTATAATTACGCCATTCTTTCGGATCGGAACCCGGGTGGCAATCATATAGTCTCCATGAATTTTTTGCAGGTCGGCAATTTCCGGTTCTCCGGTTTCAGCGACAATATGCATTCGAGAGTTTTCAATCACTTCTGTACAATGTTTGCCGACCATGTTTTCGACTCGTTTGTTTAAAAAATCGGCATATTCATTGCTGATCATAGTTACATAACCTCTACTGTCGGTCATCACAATACCGTCATATAACGTTTCAAATATGGTTTCTAACGTTTCTGTTTTAGTTGAGGCTTCTTCTGCCTCTAGTAAAGGTTGCTTACGCTGAACGAAGACTCCTTTCCTTCCAGAAGAAAGAGTAATAACTTGCAAGCTCCACTCTTCCTCCTGTTCAGGGAGGAATACAGGACGGACTTGTTGAAATGCTTCAGCAAAATACGCCCGGTAAGCAGACTTAATTTGCGCTTTCGCCTCAGTAGCTTCTACCAGCCACCCAGCCGACGACGTATATGCGAACAAATGATCTGATTCATCAAATAGTAGTATCGCTAATCCACTTGCTTCTGCCCATTCCTGCCATACCGAACCCTCTTTCACATAAGCCTCCAGAAGCTGTTCCGGTTTAATGGTTCCGACAAAGGCCCCGTCGTCATTAACCACTGGATAAACTTCTTTATCAAAAAGTAGTCCGTCAAGCGGCGCAGTTAATGAGGTAAGAACAGGGCGTTCCAATTTCAACGTAGAAATGGGTTCAGTTGGGAGCGTCCCGTTGCTCATGGCGGTTAATAGATGCTGTTGTGTTAATATCCCGGCCACTTCTTTATTTCCTTTTAGCACAATTACACGTTTGGATGGTTGGTTATAAAAAAAAGCGGCCGCTTCTTTAATCGTACTACTCACGTTCAGGGTGTGTTCGTTCTTGTTCACTAGCTCTCTAGCGTCCATGCCACCCCTCCTTAGCTACTTCTAATGATAAAGATTATAGCAAAAAACAAAGAAAGCGTTAACAACGAATTGATTTAAGTGCTTAATTAGTAATCGGCAACTACAATGTCATCTTTATGCCTCTCACTTTATAAAGAGCCGTCCCCTGAATAAAAAGAAGCTGGTCTCAACCAGCTTCTACAGGGTTATAACAGGCTTTAGCGGTGATGGTTTTCTACGATTAACGCTGTACCTTGGCCGCCTCCGATACATAATGTTGCCAGTCCGGTTTGTTTTTGTTCGCGCTTTAATCCATAGAGAAGTGTAGTTAATACACGCGCCCCTGAAGCACCAATTGGATGCCCCAACGCTATGGCACCGCCGTACTGATTCACTTTATCTTCAGGTAACTGCAAATCTTTTACGACAGCGAGAGACTGAGCGGCAAATGCTTCATTTGCTTCAATTAAATCCAGCTCCTCTACCGACAACTTGGCTCTTTCAAGTGCTTGTTTTGTAGCCGGAACTGGTCCGTAACCCATAATTTGAGGATCTATCGCGGCATTGCCGTAGGAGCGGATCGTGGCCAGTGGTTCTACCCCTAATTCTTCAGCTTTTTCTTTAGCCATAACGACAAGCATCGCAGCTCCGTCGTTAATCCCGGAAGCATTTCCGGCGGTCACTGAGCCTTCTTTTTTAAAAGCAGGTTTCATTCGTTCTAATTGATCAATGGTTAAACCATGTTTCGGGAACTCATCGTCTGAAACGATGACATCTTCTCCTTTTCGCTTAGGAATGGTTACAGGAACAATCTCCTCCTCAAATCGCCCTTCCTTTTGTGCTTGTTCCGCCCGTTGTTGGCTGCGCAGGGCAAATTCATCCTGGTCGTCACGGCTAAATCCCCAGCGTTCTGCAATATTTTCTGCAGTAATTCCCATATGAACGTCACTAAACGCATCCATCAGTCCATCTTTTAACATCGTGTCAACCATTTTACTGTCGCCCATGCGCGCTCCCCAGCGGGCATTAGGTACAACATAAGGGGCATTGCTCATACTTTCTGTACCGCCGGCTAGTATGACATCTGCATCACCTAACGCGATAAATTGGGCAGCCATGCTGACACTACGAAGGCCTGAGCCGCACAGCTTATTGATGGCTATGGCCGGCGTGGAATCAGGAAGCCCAGACTGAAGAGCTACTTGTCGGGCTACATTTTGGCCCAGTCCTGCAGATAGAATATTTCCTACAATTACTTCATTAATTTCTTCAGCTTCAATCCCTGCTCGTTCAACCGCCGCTTTTGAAGCGCTTACACCGAGATCAACAGCAGACAGGGAAGACAAGCTCCCCCCAAAGTTGCCAATCGGTGTACGCGCTGCACTTGCTATTACAACTTCTCTCATTTACAGTCACTCTCCTTTACCTTATTCCTCTATAACAAATGCAAAGTGTGTGCCAAGTCCCTGTCCACTTAGAGTGCAACGTGTTATAGAAGCCGGATAAAATGTAAGAAAGGTTGAAAAGAAAACTAAAACTGATAAAGTTCCTTATATTTTGAAGACAGATAAGCAAGAAGTGGTTTAGGGTTTGTCCCTTCTCCCGTTACATCCTGTAATATATCCACAGGCTTTTTCATCGAACCATGTTGATGAATATGTTTGGTTAACCATTCTTTAATTGGAGCTAAGTTGCCTGCTTGTACATAATCATCAAATTGAGGAAGGTCTTTTACCATCGCATTTTTAAATTGAGCCGCATAAATATAGCCAAGTGCATAAGAAGGAAAATAGCCAAATGCTCCAAATGCCCAATGAACATCTTGCAAGACGCCGACCCCGTCATGTGGTGGTTCCACACCTAAATACTCTTTCATTTTTTCATTCCAGGCTGAGGGAAGGTCCTGCACCTGTAAATCCCCAGATATGATCGCTTTTTCGAGTTCATATCGTAAAATAACATGAAGGGAATAGGTCATTTCATCAGCTTCAATTCGAATGAGAGAAGGCTTTGCTTCATTAATTGCTTTATAAAATGTATTTAGTGGGATGGAATCAAATTGTCCATTCGCCTGCCTTTTTAGTTTGTCGTAATGATTCTCCCAAAACCCATAATGACGCCCGACGAAATTCTCCCAGAAGAGCGATTGCGACTCATGAATTCCCATCGAGGTACCACCGCACAAAACGGTCCCTAACAACTCTTCAGAAATGTTTTGTTCGTATAGAGCGTGACCTCCTTCATGGATGGTACCAAAAACAGCTGTTCGAAAATCAGACTCATCATATTTCGTGGTGACTCTTACATCGTATGGATTCAAGTTCAGGGCAAACGGATGGACCGTTTCATCTAATCGGCCAGCTTCAAAATCATATTGCATGGAGTTTAAGACATCCAAGCTAAACGCTTCTTGATTTGCTTTTGGAAACGTAGTAAATAAAAAATCTGTTTCCGGCTTGTTGTCGGAGTGCATAACACCTTCTACCAACGGGGTGAGTCCATCTCTCAATTCCGTAAAAACGTTATCTAATGTATCTACCGTCATCCCTGGTTCATAATCATCTAATAAGGTATTGTACGGATGTCCCTCATATCCCCAGTAACCGAGAAATCTCTTTTTAAAATCGATGATCTTTTCTAAATAGGGCTGGAAACTAGAAAAATCTCCATTTTCTTTCGCTTCTGCCCATACCGATTCAGTTTGAGAAGCAAGAATTTCATATTCTTTGTATTCCTCTTCAGGGATCTTTTTCATTTTCATGTAATTCTTGTTTAATTCTTCAGCTGAACGTTTACTTATTGGTGACACATCGTCAGACTCAAGTATCTCGTCAATATAGGCTTTCATTTCATCAGAGGTTTGAATCTTGAATACTTCTGTTGATAAAGTGCCAAGGGCGTTAGAGCGCTGTTCTGCCCCCTTTTTTGGTGCCTTCGTCCGCAGGTCCCAATTCATAAGGCCAATTGCTTGATTATAGGCATCCATTTGCTGCATTAATTGCCGAAACTGTTGTTCAGTTTGTTTGACATCACGCGTCATGTTATTCATCCTTTCAAGTACAGACATTGATTACGGGTACAATACTTCCACGTTCTATTATAGCGACTGAATTAACATTCAGTAAACGATTATTTCTTTTTGATCTCAGTCAATATTTCGTAAAGGAGACTACCACCATGAATCTTACCATTACAACCGAAGCAGCTAGCCACTATAAAGAGGAAATGGAGCTAGCAGAAGGAGATATACTGCGGCTATTTTGCCGGGTAGGCGGCGTAGGCTCAGGGGGATTTTCAATTGGAGTGACGGTCGAACAAGAAGTTCCTGCAGACGCTTATTCTGTGCAAGTTGAAGGGATTACATTTGTGGTACATGAAAGCGATGCGTGGTATTTGGATGGAATGGTTATTGACTATAATCAAGACCTGGACTATCTACACTTCGAAAATAAAAAAATCGGGGATGTAATTAATCCCCGATAAAATAAGTATTTACATGCGAAACATCGGATAGCGTTCTTCAAACGTCGCAGCAGAATCGACTGCTTGCTGCATTTCTTTAAACGATCGTTTAAATTGTTTTAATTCTTCTGCCGAGGCTTCTTCTGAAGATAATTCGGACTGTAGCTTGGATTCTGCTCGGCGCAACGCTTGTTCTGTCTGAAAAATCGCATCTAAACGCTGCTGTTTCATATCCATTTTTCCCATTCCCCCTAGACAATAATTCGTCTAAAGTAAAGGATATGCGGGTTATTTAGGAAATATGCCTAAAACATTAATTATACACGGGGCGGTTTCGGCCCCCAATACTGGTAATAGTCTGTTTTAATATTCCCGTTATATAGTTTTCGCTTCTTAGTGGCTTGTTTGCCAAACCGCTGTTCAAATTGCTCGTCAGAAGTCAATACATAATACGACCAGGTGGAAAGAGACTTGAATGTTTTCCCCATTTCTTTATATAACTTTGCGACCTCTTTTTTATCCTCTAACCGTTCTCCATACGGCGGATTACAAATAATAACGCCATATTCTTGTTTCGCAGTCAAATCCGTTACTTGCATTTGCTTAAATTGAATGTCATTGTGAAGGCCTATTTCTTCAGCATTTTGCTGTGAGAGTTCTACCATATCATGAGAAATATCAGAGCCAGACACGAAAAGCGGACGATCATATTCGGCCAAATCTTCAGCTTCTATGCGAGCATTTTCCCAAATAGAGCTATCCATCCACTCCCAGTATTCTGATACAAAGCTTCGGTTAGAGCCTGGGGCAATATTTTTCCCAATCATAGCTGCTTCAATCGGAATGGTGCCTGAACCACACATAGGATCAACAAATGGGCGGTCTGGATGCCAATTCGTTAATTGGATAAGAGCAGCAGCTAACGTTTCTTTTAGCGGGGCTCTACTATGAAACGGCCGGTATCCCCGTTTGTGTAATCCATTCCCTGTGCTATCTAATGTTAACGTTGCTACATCTTTGTGCAGGGAGACTTCAATCCGGTATAGTTCTCCGGTTTCTTCAAACCAGCTCGTATTGTATGTTTCTTTCAATTTTTCTACAACAGCTTTTTTAACAATCTTCTGGCAGTCCGGCACACTATGAAGCGTTGACTTCACCGACCGACCAATGACTGGAAACTCACCGTTTTCGGGAATGAATTCGGGCCAAGGCAGGGCTTTTGTTTGTTCAAACAATTCATCAAACGACTTAACCTTAAACGAGCCAATTTCAACTTTGATTCGATCTGCTGTTCGAAGCCATAAATTCGCCCGGCATAATGCTTCTTGATTACCAGTGAAACGAACTAGCCCATTTTCCACTTGAAGATCTTCATAGCCTAACTGTCTAAGTTCTTTAGCTACTATCGCTTCTAGTCCCATGGTAGCCGTGGCAATATAAGTAAGTGTTGACATCGGTTATCCCTCTTTTCTTAAAATAAAGAGCTCTTTTTTCATGTTGAATTCTTACACGTTCGTGTACCAGCAATAAATATACCCATCCTCCATGCATGTATAGGGTGCACGGCTGATTTGCTTTATAAAAAGGTTCTGTTAAAGAGTCGGGTTGTATTCCTGCCCTGCTCGTCCTGTAAACAGGCTTCTCGGCAATCCTGAAATATCAACTCTTGATCAACAAGGTCTTTTAACAGCGCCCATAAAAAAGAAAAAACCCCTAATTAGGGGTCTCAGAGGCTAGATAGCACCTTATAAGCCATGTTCTGTCCCTCAGTGCTGCGACGGCTATTAACCTCGCACGTTGGGAGCAATCATCTCTCTGCAGCGGGTACGACCCACCGCCCTTCCTTTCCGTTGAATTCCTTCAGGAAGGCGCCCCTACCATATTTTTGGGTTTCTCGCTCGAGGGGTTTACCTCGTTCCACTCCGTACGTTTCCGCACGGACTACGTCACTGTGGCACTTTCAAGGAGCTCAAATCCTATCTTATTACTAAGACGTAGATTTTTCTCCTGCCGTCAGCCCAGCGCAGAGCCAGGCTGCCCTGACTTATGGTTTCGTCAGGCACGAACATTACGATCATCTCAGATCGTGCGAGCATGGACTTTCCTCTGCACACAGAGTGCAGCGATTGCTTAGGTGCTCTCCAGCTTCAAGCACGAACTACATTGTAGCGAATTTATGTTCGAATTGCAAGGGGTTATTGCTTTTGAATTCCTTGTTTAGCTAAATAATCAGCTTCTTTGTTTGTACGGCCGGGTATCCATTTAACAAAAAAGAGGCTAAGATCCGCGCTTAGTAACAGTATTTCTTTAAGGTAAGGCTTATAAGCTGGGTTGTCTACTTTACCATGATTTGCAGCATCATCTACAAGTTGAGAATCCGTGTAAAACATGGCTTCAGTAATTCCATGGGCGACACAATACTCAAGCCCTTTTTGAAGAGCTAAAAATTCAGCTTCGTGATTTGAATAATTTGCCCCCAGATAATAGCTCTTGCGATATACATCTCCATTTTCATATTTAATAAAGACTCCGGCCCCTGAGTGGCCTGGGTCGCCACTACTTGCACCGTCTACATAAATATGGAGCATATGTTTCCCCACTTCTTATCAAGATTCGTGCAGCTTACTTCCAAATACTTCTTTCTCCAAATTTGATAACCGCCGCAATATATCATAATTGGTGGAGCCTGCAGCAGGAGGAGGGCTTTGCTCCGTAGTTGCCTGCGTCTCCTGAGAGCGTCTTGGAGGTTGACTTGTTTGCTTTTTCAAGCGTTCAACTTCATGTTCTAATGATTTAAGTTGGTCCTGAAATGTTTCATAGTCCTGGATCACAATATCAAGAAATTGGTCAACATCGTCTTTATTATAACCTTTCATGCTTGATTTAAATTCCTTATCTAAGATATCTTTTGCAGTTAACTGAATGGATGATGCCATAATGACTGCCTCCTCGTCTTCTCCCAAAAGGTAGAGAACTTGTTTTTATTATTTTTTCAAAAGCTATGAAAAAAGTCAATTTTCCTCTTCAAACCAGGATGCCTCCGCATGCTCCCACTCATATTCACTAATAGTGTCTTGCACCTCATCAGGAGTAATAAACAAAATGGAGTAGTTGCTATTTTGTTCCTTCCGTCTCGCCGCCTCTAACATAAAGCGGGGACTTCCCGGTTGGTCTTCATCATATAAAAGCAGCAGTCCCTCACTTTTATCCACCAAAAAATCATTTTTAGCTCTCAATTGATAAGGCCCGTCATACCCTCCTTGATAGAGCGGCTGATAATGATCAACGGCTTCTTTTAAATAAGCATATCGTTCTTGAGCTATCTCGGGCCAAATACTTTCCTGGCCTTCAAAGGGAGGGAAAATAGCAAGTCCAACCGCATAGTCATTTTGTAATTCTATTGCAGCTTCTACAGCCCATTGTTCCACTCCGGGTTGTCCACTTGAAAGGAGCCACTCTCCTCCTTCTTCAACAAAAGCAAGCAGTCGCTTTTTTAATGTCATTTTTATAAATTCGATTTCTTTTGCATCCGGTTGGAAAATCCCTAATTCTGGTGGTTTATATCCACTTACTGCAAGAATTCTCATAAAGCACCTCACAAATAAAGGTATGTAAAAAGAAAAGCTGAAGAACTCAGCTTTTCTATATGATATATTTTATATTACCACGGGCGCGGACGTGGTCTTGGTGGCATATGCTGGCCCATAGGTCCGTGGCCTTGAGGCCCCATATGCCCATTGGCTTGCGGTCCCATCGCATCTGGTGCTCCCATCTGTCCTTGCATATTGTTAGGTCCCGGACCGCATTGAAAATGCTGATGATATACTTGATCTACCGTTGACTGCGTATGAGGATAAGAGTGTAAATGCTTATATAAGTGTTTATTCACATGAGTAGTGTGACTTGGGTGAATTTCAGGCACTATATACTCACAACACTTTTCCTGAACATGCTGCTGGGTCGGATGACAAACTGGTGGAAGCATAATTGGCCGACGACGCATAGCATTCATTCCCTCCTTTATCTGACCTATGATTACTGTATGTTTGAATTAGACACCTTGTACTAGGATTAACACCTATTTCTGCTTTTTCGACAATAACTAGGCTATATGGAAGGCGAATAATGGCGGTCTATGCGCTTGCCCGGGAAATAAATCCTCTCTCCACTCAGGAAATATTCATTTCTGACTTTTCTATTTTTTCTCGCAGCCGTTTTGTTCTTTTATCTAATTCTCCCCATTCAGCAGATGGGCAGCTGTCTTTCAAATGGAGACAGACGTTATATGCACTAATATAATCTTTCACTTTATGTTCAAGCTGTTTGGCATATTCGATTCCAGCTTGATAAGCATAGCTTTCTGAGCGTCGATAAACCTCGGCAAACAATGGAAGAGCTTGTTCTGTATTCCCACATTTTTTATAAAGACATGCTTTGCGAAACATAAGCTCACTGGTGGCGGGTGACGTTATTTTCTCATAGCAGGAAAGAGCTGAACGGAAATCACGGTTTGCTTCATGCCATTTAGCTATTGCGCCCGTTTCTGTTTCATCGCGTCCTCTTGTTATAACCCTTCTGGATATATCAATATATAAAAGAATTAAACTCAGGACATCTTGTTCATTGTGCTCTAAAATGCCTTCTACATAGGAGAGATCCCCTGATTTTAAATAATCAAAGTAAAGCATTGGCGCTAAGTAGCCTGGAACATCATCTTCTCTATGCACGCCTAATATGTCATTTTCTATAACCGAAAGTTTGCAGGATGGCAGGCGGTCTTTAAACAAGCGCCTGGCTGCGTGCAGGAGATCAAAATGACCAAACGCAGGAAGCTTTGGCACATTATCTTTAACAAAGGTATGCCTTGTTTTTACTTGCGGCCAATCGAAAGACTTTCCATTAAAAGTTACAAGCTTACGATCTGTTCCGATATCGGTTAAGAAATGGTAATAAAAAGCGACTTCGTGTTCAGGTCCTGGCAATAACCATTGCGTCACGACAACTTGGTCTCCCTTTACCTCAGCAGCTCCAAGCAGAAAAATGGTTGTTCCTGCACCGCCTTGTAATCCGGTTGTCTCTGTATCAAAAAACAAAAGGTCTGTTTCGGAAGTGTCACCATCTGGTGTAAGCGGGTGGTTCGTAATCGTAGAAGCGGCCCACTCATTAACTATTTCCTTTAGTTCATTCGTTTCTTTTTTGTTAAATATGGAAGGTAAGCTATACGTTTGCTTTCTTTTATAAATATACATATCTTCGAACCAACATATTTCCATGGCGGAAGACGACCATTTTTCCTGTTCAGTCTGTGCCTCTTTTTCAATAGATAACGAAACATCCACTGGTTGCTCCGGTTCTCGTGCAGGCTCATCGGCACGTATCATATGTTTTTTTAGCCGATTTAATTTCTCTTTCATGCTTTCTCTCCTTTATTAGCATGCATTACGGACGAATAGACTGTAAAAGTTTCAGGACTAAGCCTTTCATATCTTCAAATTCATCATAGCCAACACAAGACGGGCATCCTCTCGAACAAGCACAAGCATGTAACAATTCAATCGATTCAGCAATTAATTCTTCAATATGAGCATATAATTGTTTGGCTAAGCCAATTCCGCCTGGATAATGATCATAGAGAAAAATCGTAGGTCTTTCTGAATGGTCAGCTTTTACTTGATAGGCTACATGAACGTCACTGCGATCGCTTAACGTAAAAACAGGGACTAAATGTTCAAATAATAGGCTGATACCAAGCAACGCCTTTTCGAACGTATCATGGCCATCAGTATAGAGCATTTCATCATCAAGTTCTAACCATGAAGCTTGGGTATGAATCTCCTCTTGAGGCAAGTGAATTGGCCCGGAACCGATTGTTTCGTAAGTCGATAGCTTCAGTTTTTTAAAAAGGCTGGGC
This sequence comes from Salsuginibacillus kocurii DSM 18087, assembly GCF_000377705.1. Lineage (GTDB taxonomy): Bacteria > Bacillota > Bacilli > Bacillales > Marinococcaceae > Salsuginibacillus > Salsuginibacillus kocurii. Next base: position 260,182 of record NZ_KB898624.1, read on the forward strand.
ATAATGGTTACTGCAACATCCCCGAAACCAGCTGCGTGTTTACCCATCTCCCGATATTGATCGATATCAAGTACATATAAGCGTACATTTAAATTAGCATCAGTGAAATATTCAACATCTACCTCTTTTACATAAGCTTTTTTCTCTTCCCAATCTAGTTCTTCCACTTGAAATTGAGTACCTTGATGCAAATAAATAGCCTCTTCATGCAGCAACGTCATTGCACTAAACCGATCCATTTCCCCAATAATTTGTACGTTTGCAGGTACGGTTTGATCGACAATTACTACATTTTCCTGTGAAGCGGAGCGCAAACTAACATTGTGGGCCGGGAAGGCCTGATCCATCCAATACCATTTGCCAGCGCGCTTATGCAGAACACCTTCTTCGTTTAAAAAGTCCAGAATTTCACTAATCTCTTCTTCGCCAAATGATTCTTCTTCGGTAAATGGCAGTTCATATGCTGCACATTTTAAGTGATCAACTAAAATAACAAGATTATCTGGGTGAATCCTGGCATGTTCAGGGGAGGCACTAAAAAAGTACTCGGGATGCTGAGTCATATATTGATCGATTGGGGCAGCACCAGCAACCATAACCACCAAAGACTCTTCATTTCGTCTGCCTGCCCTTCCAGCTTGCTGCCATGTGCTGGCAATTGAACCAGGATAGCCGGTCATTACACAGACTTGCAGCTGCCCTATGTCCATACCAAGTTCAAGAGCATTGGTACTTACTACACCTTTCACACTGCCATTGCGAAGTCCTTTCTCAATATTTCGCCGCTCACCCGGCAAGTATCCACCGCGGTAGGCTTGTATTGATTTTTGACCGAACTCTTTTTTTACCAGCTCTTGTAAGTGGCTTAAAATGACTTCCACCCTAACACGACTTTTAGCAAAAACAATGGTTTGAATACCTTCTTTTAAAAACCGTTCAGCTAAGTAGGTGCTGTCTTTTGAAGCGCTGCGTCGAATGTTCATTTGTGAGTGCACGACCGGAGGGTTATAAATAGCAAAATGCTTTTTTCCTCGCGGCGCTCCATTGTTGTCAACTAAGGTGATCTCTTTCCCAGTTAACGTTTCAGCTAATTCTTTAGGATTAGCTATAGTTGCTGAAGTTGTAATAAACTGTGGATCACTTCCATAGTACGCAGCCAAACGCTTTAAACGACGTATTACATTCGCTACATGACTGCCAAACACTCCCCGATACGTATGAAGTTCATCGATAACAATGTATTTGAGGTTTTCAAATAATGAAACCCACTTGGTGTGATGAGGAAGGATTGCAGAATGAAGCATGTCCGGATTAGTGATGACAATATGGCCTGCCTTGCGAATTTTTTGCCTGATGGCAGGCTGGGTATCTCCATCATACGTATAACTGTTAATCGGTATATTTAACTGTTCAATCCACTCATTTAACTCGTTTTTTTGATCTTGGGCTAAAGCCTTCGTAGGAAATAGATATAACGCTCTCGCTGAAGCGTCATTTACTATATCATTTACAACAGGAAGGTTGTAACAGAGCGTTTTTCCAGACGCTGTGGGTGTAACTGCTACGATATTTTTCCCGCCTTGGATAAAATCATAAGCATCTCGCTGATGAGTATATAAAGAGGAAATACCTCTTGTTTGTAAAGAAGCATGGAGCCTGGCATCAAGTGAAGCTGGAAAAGAAGCATACACAGCTTCTTTAGAAGGGACTTCTTCCCAGTGAACGACTTGAGGCTCTGCTGCTAGTTCATTGATCAGATTTTCGAATGAATGTTTGCCGAACATAAGTTTCACCTCACTCTTATTTTATCATATCCTCACCTCTTCTTTGTTCTTTAAAGGTGAGATATTAAAAGAAGCTCGTCCCTTTATAAAAAAGAAACGAGCTAGGCCTATACTATATAGTAAACGTTGGTTGGTTTTGATTCGTCTGGATGATGTACTTCATCAAGTCGTTCGATATAAAGCTTTTCTAGTTCACTTTCGTCTAAGCGTAACAGGAGAGAACGGGGGATTCCACAAAGCGAAACGAGCAAGTTAATAATCTCTTCTCGACGAACATTGTCCACTAACGTTCCTCCTTTCTAATACTATCGCAGAATGTAATGTATTAGCTGATAGCAAAAAGCAAAGACGTTAACTTGATTTATTACACGACTAGAGTTTATCTTATTATGATATATATTATAAGTGATTTTAATCATTCTTTCAATTTTTAAAATACGGTGTGTGAAATTTTATAAGTGCATGGTAGGTTCTAACCTTTTCCATATGATCTTCATCCTTCCTGCAAGCGTTCTCTTCATTCCTTTTACATTGCTTGCTCACGGCCTTGCTGGTCCTCTTTTGGCAGAAAAGAAAGCCGCATACAACTAAGTAGTTCCGATAACGTGGAGAAAACTTAAAATCGCAGCCTAAACACGTATATACAAGGGAATTAGCAATACAATTAACACACAAAATAGAGCTTGGGAGGTCGTTCTTATTGACTAACGCCACCTTTACTTGAAGATGCTTAAATGTGATGAACCCTAATTTTGTGCCAGATTGCTTTCCAATTTTTCTTAATAATTCGTTCCTCATATATTGCAGCTCTTTCTTTGGTCTCTTGAAAATATGGTGTCGGCTTCAACTCTAAATTTAATATATCGTCTATACCACAAGGAGCAGTAAGAATTAGTTTGTTATTCTTGTCTAGTTCACACCAAGAGCAGTTGCTGTCTCTGGAAACTTAGAAATAGCATCCTCTGAGGAAATATAAGGTGGAATGTCATTTATAACGTGCATTCTTGCTTCATTTTTAATAGACCAAGGTATATCAGGAAGAATTTCTCTCAATTCTGCTTCCATTTCTTTTTCAGTATTCTCATCAATGTTTTTATCATCAAAATATATAACATCCACATCTGGAGTATTTGTCCTATTTTCAAATACGTGTAATGTATCCCAGATTTTAGAACGTACAAATCCTGCACATATCCACCAATCTGGCAAGTTTAGTTTACTCGCAGCCTTAACTATTTCCATCATTCTATCATCATTTTGAATTAACTTTACTACATCCTCTTGAGTCTTTAACACCCAATCCCTCCTTTACTTACGAACATACATTCTATTATATCACAATAAAACAATAAAGGAGGATTATTACATTAAACTGCCCGTTAATAAAGAACTGAATTTTCATAATATTAAAATGTATTCACCACATCATATTATAAATCCTTGAGTTTTCTGGAGAAAGATTAAAATCATATCTCAAATAACAAGTAAAATAGCACACTTTAAATCACACGATGACAACATCTATGGTTAAGTCGTTAGTTGGGGTGCTATTTGCTATTTTATTGATATGATCTTAAAAAACGTTAATTAATCAACAAAAACACCTAAGCAATTTAATGCGCTACAAGGTATGCTAATTCATACGCCATTTACAATGTTTCTCCACAAAAACGGAGCTACTTAGCATACAACCCATTCCTCGTACAAACCCCCTGCTCCAAAAACGGAACAGGGGGTTCTAAGACCTTTTAATACATATTCATGTTTTATTACGTTTCGATTACGTAAACTCGGTGGTGTTTGCATATGACACGTTTAATCAGCGTTGTAGCGAAATGCTTTGGCTTTTTCATTCATTTCCTCGCTCCAGTGGTTTAACGACTCAGCTGATTCAGCTACACTGTAGAGCGCATTTAACTGTTCATCAGATGATGCACTAATCTCTTCACTAGCTGAGGCCATGTGCTCTATTTGCTCATTCGTATCTTCTAACGATTGAAGCATGTGTTCTTTTCTCTCGTCCATATGTCTTGTGTCCTGCGAAATAGTTTCAAGCGAACTCGACAATTGGTTAACCAGTTCAGTTAAGCGCTCGAATACTTGGTTGGTTTTGTCCGTTGCTTCTGTTTGTGTTTCATTTGCTTTTAAGTTTTGATTCATTGCTTCTGTAACCGCCTGGGTTTCTTCTTTAATATCACTGAGCATTTCATTTACTTCAGTTGTTAAACCAGACGTCTGTTCAGCCAATTTACGTACTTCATCTGCTACCACTGAAAACCCTTTGCCGTGCTCTCCTGCTCTAGCTGCTTCAATACTTGCATTTAGTGCAAGTAGATTCGTTTGTTCTGATACATCCTGAATCGAAGTCATTGTTGATGAAATGTTTTCAACTTGTCCGCTTAAATCGTTTACTTTTTTGGCTGCTACGTGAACATGGTGAGTAGCAGCAGCAGAGCTTTCAGTTAAATGGGTCATTTCCGCTTGGCCGCGAGCATTTTCTTTTTCTTGTCTGCTAGATAACTCATTCATAGAGGAGATCGAAGCAGTTATACCATCAATACTAGCCGCCAATTGATAAGTGTTTTCTTTTGTTTCCCCTGTTTGAGTAGCTACTTTGGCAGCAGAGGCTGCAACTTCATCAATGGCTTTATGAATGTCTTGACTTGAAGCGGTTGTTTCTTGTGAAACTGCGCTTAATTGTTCAGCCGACGATTGTAGGTCGCCACCCGTTTGTGCCACTGAGGCAAGAAGATGCCCCATTTCATCAGTCATCGTTTTAAATTGGTCACTTAGCTCGCCAATTTCATCGTTGCTCTCCACTTTGGATTCAACGGTTAAATCACCAGCTCCTGCCTCTTTCATTTTTTCTTTCAAAAAGGTCAGATGTTTGGTCAAACGACCAGAGAACCAATAAATAATAATAACGGCAATGCTTAGGAGAACTGTCCCAACGATTATAAGTTGAGTAAGCAGACGATGCAAAGGAGTTAAATACGTATCTTCAGGAACTGAGATTCCTAATGTCCAACCTGTTGTTGGTATTTCATCTATGTATAAGAGTTGACTTTCATCATCATGGACAGTCAGCATCTCACCCTCGGTAAATTCGGATTCTACCTCTTTACCAAACTGATCGGCTACTGTGTCTTCCATCACTCTCTCTTCATCGGCATGGGCTATAAATTGACCACTATCCGCAATTAGAAAGGCTTCTCCTTCCCCGTTTATATTCAACGCACTTATATGGTTCTGTAATGTGCTAAGGTCAATATCAGCAGTAACTACCCCTACGTTCTCCCCGTCAGCAGTTGCTATCGGATAAGAAGTAGTAACCATCGTTATGCCTGTTTCTTCATCTTCATAAGGTTCTGTCCAAACAGCTTCTCCCTCAGCGGCATTCATGCCTGCTTCGTACCACTCCCAGGCATGAAAATCGTAAGAAGGGTCTTCATACATGTCCGTATATAAGGCGTCATCCCCCTCTTTATATACATAAGGGCCAAAGTATTCTTCATTTGCAAAATAAAAAGGCTCAAACCACACACCTACTCCTAGCGTATCTTCATTCGCCCAAATGATATCTTCTAACATGGCAACAATATCTTCTCTATCACTCTCTTCTGCTTGAGTACTTACAACGGCACCAAGCGATTCAGCAATACGCTGGTGCGATAAGGCGTTACGTTCAGTAGCTTCAATAGCTGTTCCACTTTCAGATACCATTTGATTTTTCAAAGCAGTTTCTAATTGATGATAAGAAGTCAGATAAGCAATAAGTGAAATAACAATACCAAAGCCTATAATTAATGGTATAAAAAGCAATAACATTTTTGCGCGCAGGGTTTTTTGTCGTTTCAACCCAATCATCCCCCAACGATTTATCTAGTTCATTTACACTAGTAAGAGTATAACGGAAATTCCATACAAAATATACAATAAAACAAAAACATTTAATAATTACAAAACATTTTAAATAATATTCTTATGCAACTGTGGTCTTTACTTTTTCAAACGGCAACACTCTAAAGCATTTCATTTACACAACACAAAAAACCCTCGATCCATTTTTCGGATCGAGAGTTTTAAAGTGGGACAGCTAAGGTACAACCAATTATTTAGTTGTGGTGTAATAGTCGTTAATCATTTCAAGAACTGATTTGTCTTCACGAACTGGTTTAAAGCGACGTTCATTGTTTTTCTGGGCAGCTCTTTTCATTACGATCAGCTCCTTCACTTTCATTGATTTATTTAAGTTACTTATAGTATACGCCGTTGTTATAAAACAGTCAACGATAAAATTAAAATTTTATATAACACAACTGCCTATTTTTTATTAATTCTCTTCAACTTTCTATACAAAACCTCTTTTGTACTACAACAACCAAGTTAGAAAAACTCACTGTCTAGCTATTGCTACTGCATCTGATTTGTTGATGTAGGGATTTATGTTGTCTCAATACGTTTGTATTTTAGGGATACGTGTTATTTCCTCTGACCCTCCCTTCCCCGTATCCACATTTTACAAACTGCTGTATTTCTACCTCTGCATAACAAAAAGTATTAAAAAACAGCCGCACTTATACAGAACGGCTGTTACTTTCATTATTAAAAAAAGAATCTACAGTTTCGACTAAGCTTACAATTTCAGGTTTACTTACTTGAGCATCGGCGCCTACTTTTTCCCCTTTATGATACAGATCTTCAGTAATTAAGGAAGAAAAAACAATGACTGGCAAATGTTGGAGTTCCGGTTCATCTTTTACTTTTACTGTTAAATGGTGTCCATCCATTTGCGGCATTTCAATATCAGTAATAATGATATCGACTTCGTTATGGGATTTTTCTCCAGCACTTATGCGTTGTAAATACTCCCAGGCCTCTTTACCGTTTGTAAACATACGTACATTTTCATAGCCTGCCTCTCCCAACGTATCTTCCAACAGCTTTCTTAGAATGGGAGAATCTTCTGCTATGACAATGTTTATATTTTGTCGTTCCCGGTTGTTAAGCCGCTTTATGTCTTGTGCATTTCCAGCCGCTTCTGGGGCAATGTCTACTACGATTTTTTCATAATCCAGTAATAGCGCCATCGCATTCTCCATTTTTACTACACCAATCGTATGAGCATGAATCCCTTGCGATATTTCATTCGGTTTTTCAATTTGTTCCCAAGAAATGCGGTGAATACGGGAGACACTGTGAACATGAAAAGCAACCTTCATTTGATTAAGTTCTGCGATTACAAACTTATCCTGGCTGCTTTCAGGCACGTCATTTTCTAGACCGAGAACGGCTGCTAAATTAATGACTGGCATCACTTCATCACGAAGTCTAATCATTCCTTCTACGTGTTGATGCTTATTTGGAGTTTCTGTCACTTCTACAGGCTGAATAATTTCCCTTACTTTAAGTACGTTAATTCCAAACGTGCCGGAGCCCACGGAAAACATAACTAACTCTAGTTCATTTGTACCGCTGTCTAACAGGATATTTGAATTATTTTTTTGGATCATTTGTTGAAATCCTCCCTCACCCTATACCAAAGGTTATATGCATTAATCGTACCTAGGATTCATATAGAACACAAGCTTAATTTATCAAAAAGTAATATTGTCTTAATTAAAAAAGAGGAGGTTCCCACTGCGGGGACCTCCTTCTTCATCTTAGCTATGGTGTTAAACCATGATCAATTAATCTTGGAGATCTTCGATGGAGTCAATGTCCATATATTCTGGAACAACTAGACCGATAGCAGCACCTTCTAGATTTGCTCCAAGGTCTTCAAAGTCCTCTTCCATCTGGCCATAATATTCTTCATGGGTTGCTGGAAGCCATGCAGCTACATGAGCATCAGCGTCTCCACCAGCTACGGCGCTGAACATATGATTCGCTTCCATGGAACTCATGTCAACCTCATAACCAAGATCCTCAAGCACAGTAGCAACGACATTAGTAGAGGCAATTTCAGTATCCCACGTTACATAAGCAAGTTCAATGGACTCACCGTCTACTTCATCGACACCGTCTGTCCATTCATTAACCGTGTCTTCATTTTCTTCAATCCAAGCTTGAGCTGCTTCTTGTTCATCAGCTCCATCGTAGATTTCAAGCATAACTTCTTCCATATCCTCAGAAGTCCAGGAGAAGTTGTCCAAGACTTCATATGCTTCTGGCTGGTCTTCTTCTAAGCCTTCACGCACAATGGTATGGATATCTTCAGCTTCACCGAAGGAACCTTCTGGGTCATCAAGATATTTAAGGTCATATTCTTGGAACTTCCAGTGCGGGTCCCAACCTGTTACGATAATAGGTTCTTCATTTTCAATCGCAGAACCAAGCTCACCTGTCATCGCTGCATCTGAACTTGCCATCACTTCAAAATCTAGGTCGTAATCTTCTACTGCTTGTTCAGCGGCTGCCATAACACCAGCACCAGCATCAATACCTGTGATCGTATACTCTAATTCTTCATTGTAATTTTCTCCTGCTGCTTCTTCATCAGCATCTTCGTCTTCTTCTTCCTCTTCTTCGTCGTCGTCTTCGTCTTCTTCCTCAGCTTCTTCTACATCATCACCATTTTCTTCAACGCCATCTTCTTCTTCATCCGCACCGCAACCAGCAGCGACAAGAGTTAATGACAAACCAGTGACAACACCAAATCTTTTCCAGCTTTTAATCAAGGTTGACCTCTCCTTTTTCTCTTTTTTATTTATGATTAAACGTCAAAACGACGTAAAATCCAGTAAGGATGAATCATTTGCGCGACTGACCAAAGCTTTGTGTTAACCGGTCGAGAATAATGGCCAAAATAACAATTGCAATACCTGCTTCAAAACCGGCACCTGCCTGGTTACGACCAACCGCATAGTATACTTGCTGCCCTAAACCGGATGCGCCAATCATTGAAGCAATAACTACCATCGATAGAGCTAGCATAATCGTTTGGTTAATACCTGCCATAATGGTTGTTTTAGCCATTGGAAGCTGTACTTTGAATAACTTCTGGGCACCAGTAGAACCAAAAGCATCTGCTGCTTCGATTACTTCAGTTGAAACTTGGCGAATACCAAGGTTTGTCAAGCGAATGGTTGGCGGCATAGCAAAGATTACAGAAGCTACTACCCCCGGCTCCATTCCAATTCCAAAGAATGCAACTGCTGGAATCAAATAAACAAAGGCCGGCATCGTCTGCATAAAGTCGAGCACAGGCTTAATAATTTGTTCCATAACGCTATTTTTGGCCATCCAGATTCCAACAGGAACCCCGATAAGAATGGATATAACTGTTGATGCAATTACAAGGGACAAGGTAAGTATCATATCATCCCAAAATTGTAAGTTATCAATCAACAATAGTCCTGCAAGCACAGCAATGGTAAGGCTTGGGCTTCTGCCTGCAAATGTGTATGTTAACACGGTCAACGCAACGATAAATATCCACTCAGGAATGACTCCTAACGAAGAAGTCAGGATCGTCAGGACAGCGCTGATTATCCCTTCAATACCATCAAATAAAAATGCTGCATTTGTAAGCCAATCTACAAAATCATCAATCCACTCAGCTAGTGGAATCGGTGGAAACAGATCCATCCAAATTCACCTCATTTCCAGTCAAAGCAGACAACAGTGACCCTCTAATAATAATCCCTTTTAATTTTTCATCTTCCACAACGGCGAGTGGGACACTGCTTGAAGTAAGAAGTTCGATAAAGTCATTAACCGGTGTATTTGGATCAACTTGCGGTATATCTTTATCAATGATGTCTTCAAGGGACTCTTTTTCATCATTTACAAGCTTGGACACATCAGACGCATGAGCGATACCTAATAATTCACGATTTCGGTTCACTACATAAATACTTGAAATCTTAGAATCACGCATCCGCTTTAATGCAACCCGCGGTCCTTCTTTTTCAATGTTCACGGTTTCTGGTCTAATCATTACATTTGAAGCTGTGTAAACTTTGGAACGGTCTACATCTTCAACAAACTTTTCTACATAATCATTCTCTGGATTTGTAAGTATTTCTTCTGGCGTTCCTACCTGTACGATAGCCCCGTCTTTCATAATCGTAATGCGGTCGCCAATGCGCAGCGCCTCATCCAAATCATGGGTAATAAAGATAATTGTCTTTTTCATCGATGTTTGCAGGTCAAGAAGCTCGTCCTGCATATCCTTTCGAATTAACGGATCCAGGGCAGAGAAAGCCTCATCCATCAACAAGATTTCCGGGTCGTTTGCTAATGCACGTGCAAGGCCAACCCGCTGCTGCATTCCCCCTGACAATTCATCTGGATATTTCGTTTCATATCCTTTTAAGCCAACGAGCTCAAGAGATTTTTTCGCTTGCTCATAACGTTCATCTCGTGGAACTCCTTGAATTTCCAAACCATACTCAACATTAGACACGACTGTTCGATATGGAAAGAGCCCAAATTTTTGAAAGACCATGCTCATATCTTTCCGCCGTACTTCACGAAGCGTTTTCTCATCCATTGTTGCTAAATCTTTACCGTCAAGGTGAACACTCCCTTTTGTAGGTTGAATCAATCGATTTAGCAAACGTACAAGGGTTGATTTCCCGCTTCCGGAAAGACCCATGATTACAAAAATTTCTCCTTCTTCTACTTCAAAAGATGCTTGGTTCACCCCAACCGTACATCCGGTTTCGTGTAGAATTTCGTCTTTTGTTCTTCCTTCGTTGAGAAGTTCGAGAGCTTTTTTCGACTTTTTTCCAAAGATTTTTGTTAAGCCCTCTACTTTAATCTTGGCCAATACGTAACACCTCTTTGTTTGGATTCCGTACTATCGATCACCCTTTTATACTATACATGTATAGGGCGATTGCTTCAATATCAAGAAATCCGACAAATCTTCAATTTATTCCGTACAGTATATACTGTATGGATTTTATCTACAAGTTTCGTTTGATTTCGCGACCATTCATGCAAATTAGTATGCTATCTGGATGTTTAGCATAATTTGTCGTTTTGTTAAACTTTTATATAGGCAACATGAAGGAGAGGTTGTAAATGAAAGATGCAGATACAGAGCAGCACACCTTAGAAGAAATTCGGACCCGGTTTATTTCAGTGATGGCTAAAAACATGGAAGTATACGGGATATCTGAAACAGTAGGTCGCCTTTATGGCACCGTTTATTTTCATGACCAACCAATGACTCTTGATGAGATGAGCGCTTCCCTGTGCATGAGTAAAACAAGTATGAGCACAAACATAAAAATACTATCTGAAGCCAATATGGTAGAACGCGTGTGGCAAAAAGGTGTCCGGAAAGATCTTTACCAAGATGAAGATGATTGGTACAAGTCTTTCACTACTGTTTTTATCGACCGTTGGCGTTCAGCTACAAATGCAAACCTCGAAAGCGCAGAACATACTAAAAAAGAATTACAAGCAATCCTAGACAAGACAAACGATAGTATGGTGTATGAGAAAGCAGCTACTGATTTAAGCCGAGTAGAAAAAGCGCTTGACTATTACGCCTGGTTGGATGAAATTATTCATTTATTTGAAACAGAACAAATTTTTGACTATGTAAACAAAAAATAAAAACCTGAAGGGACACATCAGTACCCTCCAGGTTTTCTTTTTCCTTAAATATGGATTTCAACGTCTGCGTCTTCTTCTAATTCTTCAGCAATGCGCATCATTTCGCCTGTTTGCTGTTCACTGGCCAATTGTTGTTCAAGCATTGCTCTCATTTCATCTTCGCCGCCGAACTGCTCAAGCTGTTCTTCTGGAATTTGTTCCATTTGCTCGTCAATGTCCTCATCGCTGACTTCCACATCTCCTGCTTCTTCTTCAATAAGCTGTTCGATTTGAATTTCAGATTCAATCATAGCACGAAGCTCATCTTCGCCGCCGTATTGTTCATATTGTTCCTCAGGGATTTCAGCCAAATATTCATCTACTTCTTCTTCATCTACATCATAGCCGCGTTCTTCCGCTTCTTGCTCAAGCAATTCCATGCTTACTAATTGTTCCACGATATCTTCACGGATCATTTGGTCTTGCTCTTCGTCATCTGGGTCAATTTGGCCCATAGCGCCCATGATCACGTTGTTATACTGCATTTCAAAATCTTCTTTATTGATCGGCTCACCGTTTACTTCCGCAACTGGGTCCGGAACATCGTCAAGGTCAACCTCTGGTTCTTCCATCATGCCTTCTTCTAATTCATCGAGCTCCTCTTCATCCAGCTCTTCGCCTTCTTCAAGCTCGTCTCCTTCAGCGGCTTCGCCGTTTTCCTCATCATCTTCAGCATCATCTGCTGCGTCATCTTCACCATTTTCTTCTGTTTCAGCTGGTTGTTCTTCACCATTATCTGTTGCTTCTTCGCCTTCTTCACCGCAAGCTGCTAAAACGACAGTTAGAGCAGTGGTTGCAAAAGCCATACGCATAAATTTTTTCACGGTGATTCTCCTTTCCTGTTCGTGCTGATTGGTATTGTAACACAGTCGAAATACCATGACACCCTTCTCTGTTTGTTCAAAGACGAAAGCTCCTATTTTCCCTTCGTCCAATTGCATTCAACCCTTATATGACAAGGGTCACAGCAGTTGTAAAACAAAGCTAAAAAAATGTGTGAAACTTGTTTATTACTGGTTTTTTACTAGCAGATTGCAAAAAACCACCCTATTATTACATTATTGTAGTCTGCAGCCATGTTCGGCTATGCTCTTGACGGAGTTTTACGGGTAGCCCAAATGCATTGCTTAACACTTGTTCGTTTAGTACGTCTGCTTTCTTTCCCTGCACCAACATTTCTCCATTTTTAAGAGCAGCTACATGAGTAATGGAAGGAACTATTTCTTCAATATGATGGGTGACATATAACAATTTAGGGCCGTTTGCCTGTTGACTTAATTCATGAATCGCCTGTAAAGACTCTTCTCGTCCTTTAATATCAAGTCCACTTAATGGTTCGTCCAGAATAAGAAGCTTGCAGTCTGTCATCCACGCCCTGGCTAGCAGGACACGCTGCTTTTCCCCTTGAGACAGCTCTCCAAGCGAGCGCTCCAAACAATGCCCAATTCGAAAAGTGTACATCAATTGCTCGGCTTTGGCCAGATTCTCTTCTTCTATTGCTTCATACAAACCTACTGTGGCTTCTGCCCCGCTTGCTACTGCTTCCAAGGCCAACATTGAGTTCTTCATCCTAAAACGTTCAGCAAGGTCATCACTCACCCAGCCTATTTCTTGGCGGACTTCTTGTACAGGGCGGCCTCCCATTGGTGTCCCAAAAATATGTACCTGCCCGTTCGTCGGCCAAAGAAATCCGGTTAACATTTTTAACAATGAAGTCTTCCCGGCCCCGTTCAAGCCAATTAAAGCCCAATGCTCCTCTTTTTCAGCTTTCCAATTCATTTGCTCTATAATCGTTTGCCCACTTCTCTTCAAAGAAACATCTTCAAATGCAAAAAGTGACATGCTGCGTTCCCCCTTTTTATTGGCTAGTGATACACACGGGCCCTACTATAAAGAGAACTTGGCAAAGCCAAGCCTACGGCGTAGGCTGGGCCTTTGTTGCACGTATACCGTTTCCTTCAACCATTTATACACTCTTACTGTGTAAAAAGATAAACCGCTCACTATCGGTGAGCGGTTCGTCTATACTTAACAGCAGTCATCACCAGCGCCGGCCATGATTAGACCTTTATTTCCATTATCATCTGCTTCCACGTCAAGTGTCACTTGTTCAACGTGGGAAACAATCTGGTCTTCAATGCCAACCGTGATCCCATTGATTTCTCGTACAACATCAGAGTCAGCTACCTCGTCCAGAGATAGTCCAAATTTAGGGCCTCCTCAGCCCATTCCCGCAAATACGACCCGCATCTGTCCAGCACCTTGTTCGTTCATTACGTCTTCTAAAAAGTTTTTCGCTTCATTTGTAATTTGCACTTTCATCACCTCTTTCGTAGTCATTGTAGTATATCCATTATAAAATTCAAGTAAAGTAGCTTACCCATTGTTTAAAAAGCGTTCAAAATTTTGCGAAGTAAATGCCCGTACATCCTCTTCCTTATAACGCTTTATTAACCATTCAATCAAATTGCAGTAACCGGACGGGTCTTCAAGACCTGTTACAGCCAGGGTCGTACCGTCAAAGTCCGAACCAAAGCCAATCAACTCTTTTCCTCCCAACCCGGCAACATGGTCAATGTGCCGGCCAATATCATCACATGCAGCTTCCTCGCTCCCATTTAAAAAGAGCGGATGCCAGACGAGACCGATAAATCCTTGCTTCTCTGCCAATGCTTGAATTTGCTCATTTCTTAAATTACGAGGGTGATCACATAGTGCCCGGGCATTACTATGGCTTGCTAACACTCGCCCTTCTAAAGCTAACACGTCCCAAAACCCTTGTTCATTTAAGTGGGAAACATCCAGCGCTATATCGCGTGCGAACAACCGCTTTACTTGCAAACGTCCTTTCTCTGTTAACCCTTCTGTTGGATCTTCTTTACACCCCGTAGCCAGTTCGTTTTTTTCATTCCAGGTGAGACTTGCCATAATAATATTGCTATCATATAAACGTTCCCACCGCTTTTCATCATCGCCTAAAGACATAGCCCCTTCTAGGGATAAAAGCGGTGTGATTTGTTCGTCTGCTAACGTTTGATTGGTCGCAATTGTGTTTTGAAATAATTCTAGCTGTTTCTTAATGATCGGCCAGCCGTCACTGTGTCCAAGAAAAACAGGGTCAAAAATGGCAAATACTTGTTTTTTTACCCCGCCCTTTTTTAGCTTTTCAGGAGTGACAGTTAATTCGCTGTGTTCAGAGAAGGTCTCCAGTTTGTGCTCCCACATTTTCCACAATACATCACAATGTGTATCGGTAATTGCAAACGTCATCATAATCTCCCCTTACTTAACCTAGTTATGCGCCCAAACCTTCCGGGCTTTACTACCATATACTAAACAAAATGTCTCTCTGAGGTGATGTGCGATGCAAACGAATATGTGGTTTTCTAATCAAGATTTTCCGTTTCCTGATCCATTTCAACATCCCCCCGCTCCGAATACCGGAACTATTTCGCCGCCACCTTCAACTGGAACTTATACGACACCAATACGTCCCCCTTACCCGGCTCAGGCAAGGCCTCCTTACCCGCCTTATTATTCCCAGCCTTATGTCGGACCGTACAGTCATGGGGGAAACTACAAACAGCCACCTCATACTGTTGGAGGAGCGACCACTCTTTTGAACGGGTTCACCAATGAAAAAGGAGAACTTGATCTGCAAAAATCAATGACTACAGTCGATACTATGATGAAAACATACCAACAAGTATCTCCGTTGCTTCGCATGGTGACCACGTTCTTGCCAGGGAAATAGTTTCATGAAACAAGCGGGCAATATAACGGCCCGCTTGTTCATTGTTATATTGCTTTTTGCTTTTCAATCATCTGAATCCCGTTTAAAACGCGGACGTTCCCGATAAGTGAAGTATCGCCAGAGCCACTCAAGGGGCCCGTAATAAAACCACTTCATCCAATGATAGCTCAAACCAATTTGTATACAAAATATAGAAATGGTAAGCACAATGCCCATCAACGGCCCCACCTGGTTATAAAAACCGAATCCATATCCGTAAAATAAAGTGATGCATATAAGCGATTGCATAATATAATTAGTCAACGCCATCTGGCCGACTGGTTCTAGCCAAGCAAAGGCTCGGCTCCGAAACGTAATAATAAAATACATACTCGTCATATAAAAAATAGAGAGCGATAACCCAGACACCGCTGTACTAAGTTCACCCAGGCCGGCATCGAACAACGGGTGTACCAGCACTTGCTGACCGCTAAGCAGCCCTTCCACCCCAATAAAGCCGATACCGATAATTAGTGACCCGCTCCAAAGCGATTTTAAGCGTGCTTGATGTTCAGCTGGGTTTTTAACCAGCCCGGTTTTAGCAGCGTAAAATCCTAATAAAAAAATACCTAAGACGGTCGGAACATAAAGGAAGAGGTTAGCCAGCACGACAGGGAGTTCTTCACTGATTCGAAAACTTAAAATATCGAGATACGTTCCCGTACTAAATACGAGTACAGCTTCTCTAAATAAGTCTTCGACCACACCTGATTTTTCGGGAAAATAGAGGCTGATCCCTTCAGCTGCTACCATTAATAATGCTGTGACCGCAGCAGCCCCCCCGTAAAGAGCAAATCCCCAATTACGAAGCTGAGCCGGGGTTTTGTTTCTAAATAGTAACAATAAAAAGCCTGCTAAAGCATATGTAAATAAAATATCTCCAATCCAGATAAAAACAAGGTGGATCCCACCAAAAATCAGCAGGCCTACCATTCTGCGCTGAAACATCGCTGCAACCGGCAATCCTTTTTCTTCTACCCGTTCCATAAAAATGTAGAACCCGATTCCAAACAGCAGCGAAAACATCGTATAAAATTTTCCCGTAGCAAATAGGTGGATGAACGTTTCAGCCAATTGGTTATGCCACATGCTCCAAAGCTCAATATCTGTTCCAACAAGAAAAAATTTTGGAGAATTAAAGAGCTGCATATTGACAAGTAAGATACCAAATAATGCAAAGCCGCGTATCGCATCGAGTAGATGAATGCGTCTAGCTTGATCAATTGGAAGACGTTCTGCATCCACAGGCATTCTCTCCTAACACAGGTTTTGATTAAAAATAGAAAGGGAACCAAGCATTTAAAGCCTGGTTCCATTTGTATAACTAAAGCTTTATCTTCTACATCATTGATTTATTAACGAAGAGGCAACGGGCGATGGTATACTTTAACATAAGAAGGGAAAATACCGTCCTTTCTTGCATTGACCAACAATTCATACATTATCTTCCCGCCAATAGCATTGGCAGAATGAACTGTCATTCGCTCTGCATACACTTGATGAGAAATCATGTATTCTACTACTGCTTGACCATTTTGACGCTTACTGCCTAGGTCGTGGTCTAAGGATATGTGAGCGATTTCACTATTTTCCTCTCTCAGAAGATCAACGCACTCTTCAGCTGTGCGCGCAAGAATGTGGTCTTCCGGGCAGGGGCGAATATCGTCCATGAAAATTTGCATACGTTCCATATTACCCATCCTTTAACACTTGACCTAATCTTATCCCAAGCCTACCAATATGACACAATTTCATTTTACCATGCTTTTCCGGTAAATAAAACCATGAATCCTTACACTTCCTTTAATTTTTCGTAATTATCACATATTTTTTGTTTTAGTTGCTGGAGTTTTTCTTCTCCCTCCCCCTCCGTATAATATCTCCATTGGCTCGCTTTTCGTTTGTTGACTTCCCCCATAAATACAGATGTAAAGCGATGATAAGCCGCTTGGAGCTGAAATTGATAATAACTTTGTATTTCTTTACTCTTCTTTTTTATAAAAGCTTCCACTTCTTCTCTTAACTCGTCTTGGAGCTTTTCCCGCAGTTGCTTATGCTGATTGTCGGTAAAAAATGTCCTCCGGTCTGTATAGGGCCGAATGACTTCAGTAATATGGTCTGGCCATTCTATTTCTTTATCTTCATAAGGTAAATACAGTATATTCTCGAGATCTTCTTCATGTATTGGTATGTCTTCTATATGAAGTTCGGATGCTAAATCCCTCAATTCCTTGAGTAGAAGTCGTTGAGAAAATGTTTTGATACGGACCTCGGTGATCCTGATTTCTTGGTATAATTTATGCTGAAACCAGCGGAGCAGTTCAAATATGAGACGTTGGAGCTGAGGGTGAAATTCACGCTCAAGCTGAAAGACTGTTGGATTCAACCTGTATTTACACTCGTCATTAAACTGATAAAATACCCGTTGGCCTACATAATAGAATAATTCCTCAATTTCTTCATGCACTCGCTGTTTTACTACCTCCCCACTCCAGCTTGCAATCAATGAACTGGCCTCTTCTTCTTCGACTCTTAACCGCTCTGCCATTACCGCATCACTTCTTTGTGTGCGGGCTTGTTCATAAAGCTCGTTTGCTCGTTCATAAGCGTTATGGATTGTTTTTTGTATATTATTTACTAACTGTGGTGTCATAGCAGATGTTAGATGAGAAATGAGTTCCTCTTGCAAGGAAGAAAATCCTGAGCCCGTAAGTTTCCAATTGTTCTCGTACACTTGATAGCATGATACAGCAAACAGACGGGGCGCCTGCACACCTGCTTTCACCAACTCTTCTTCTACATATTGGCGTACAGTTTCTAGTTCCTCGTTGGAGGCTGCTAAATCAGCAGCGTTTATGAGGAAGAAAATATTGTCCATCCCCCGTGCTGCAGTCAAACGTTGGATATCTTCAACAAGTTGCTGGTCATAGCGTGTAAAAGCATGACTGAAATACGTAACAAACACAACCGCATCTGCTTCGTTCAATTCTTGAAATGCTTCTTTTGTATGGCGGGAATGTATAGAGCCTGCTCCTGGTGTATCGGTTAACTCAATCTTATGGGAACTTAAGGGACTGGCAAAATAAAGATGGGCTTCTTTATAAAAAAGAGCAACTGCTTCATTGGCACAATTCGCTTTATATTGCGCAGCAGTTTGAATTTCAGTAGTAGAAAAATAAGGTTCGAACTTATCAAATCCTTGATCAAACAGGCGTAATAATGAACGTTCATTTTCCTCTAAATACAAAAGCGCTGGCAAGGGCTCCTGTGCTTTTTGCTTTTTATCTTCTTGTGCCCTAGCCAAATACCGTTCTTCTTCTTCCCATAACTCTCTCAACTCATGAACACCTTCTACCCTTCGCCCAGTCACAAACAATAAATCATTAACATCCTGAAATAGTTCTTGATATGACTTATATACAACCTTGCAGGTCCCCGCTGGCTCTTGGAAAGTAGGGGCGTGAAGATGAGTAGTAACTGCTGTAGTCGGCTGAGGCGTAGAAGGGAACAGCATTTGGCCGGCTAGGACATTCGCCACCGCCGACTTGCCTGCACTAAATGAACCAAATAATGATAAACGAAAGGATTGGTTTAAAAGACGATCTTTATAACGTTCAAGCTGCTCACGATACATTTCAAAGCCAGCCATATAAGCCAGTTCATCTCGTACAATGTCACAAATAGACAAAGCCAAAGCTGCCTGTTCGTCACTCACATTGCTGTGTTCCGCTTCTACTGAAGGATTGAATTCGTCAATATTGAGCCTTCCACTTGCTTCAGAATGAAAGGAAGCAAGCTGCAGCGTTTGTTGCGCAGGCTGAAGGCCAACTGAGAACGTTAGCGCCTGTTGGAAGTCACGGTGCCAGTGTTCCCTCAGCTGAGCAATTTTTTCTTCATAACTGCTTGCTTTGCGGGCAGCCTCATACAAATCATTAAGCTGTTGGTATTCTTCGAGACGGGCTGTTTTTTCTTTAGTGATTTCACTCGTGATTTCTGCTGAAATTAAGGGTAAATGCTCTCTCAACCAACGTTTATACGCCTGACGGACTTCATCCGCTAAATGATGACAAAACACGAATACATAATCAGAATCAAGTCTTGCCCCACTTCTTTCAGCGCGTTGGATAACTTCTTCTTCAAACGGGGCATGAAGAGTTAATAGCAGAGATTCTAGGTTGGCAACCGGGATATGATAAGCTGCAAAAAGCTGTTTGAACTGCTCACGATAAGGGAGGGACATATATGCTTTTGCATTAGCCTGCAGTGCATATAAAAGCTCTTTTTGCTGACTTAGTAGTTTGTGTTTTCTTCGTTTTCTAGGCAAAAGTTTGCTAAGTCTAAACGTAGATTGTTGAGAAGCGAGATACTGCCTCGCTTTTAAACGAGTAGGATGGGGTGTCAAACTTGCTTTTTCCCAAACGGAAGTGATTCCTGCAAAGAGAAGACGTTCCCAGTCAGCTTCTAATTCTTCTAATTCTTTAAGCCGCTGCGTAATATGTTCCTTTTCGTTCAGGACTTGAGAGCTCGTCCACCCTGCTTCCTGAATTAATCTCTCCTCTTTCTCCCACTGCTCCCATTCCTTCGTCTTCTTCCATTCAATATAATCTTCAAGTAAACGGTAAAGATACAACCAAATGCTATAATATTTCTCTTGGATAGGGTCCTGCAAAAGAGCCGCCATATACTGCTCAAATTCCTGTGTTTCACTAAACTGGTGGGAAGGTTCTTTGGCAGAAAGGTAGAAACGGGGGATGCTTTTGGCTCCTACCTGCTCCAAAAAAGAAGCTGCTGTTTGCTTAAAAGTATCAACAGAAAGTTCCTGTTCCCGGTGTTTGTCGATTTGATTTATAACTGCCACTATTCGGCAACAGCGCTCTTGTAACTGTTGTAACACCATTTCGTTTTCTTTCGTTGCCAATTGTGAATAATCCATACAATACACAATTAAATCGCTCTCATATAAAGCTTGCTGAGCTGCGTGTTGATGAGTACTATCATTCGCATCTATTCCCGGTGTATCGACCAATATCACATCATTACGTAAAGAAAACGCCTCTGTTTGGATGAAAATTGAAGAAACAGTCATTCCATCTTTACAGTAGGTCTGGACTTCATCCCAATCAACAGGAGGCGTTCGTTTTAATTGGCTGCCATTGGCTAATTCAATCGTTACACAGGGAGAACCTTGGGCGATATAGATCCTGGTCGCTGTCGTAGGAATCGGGTGGGCAGGCAAAAGCTGCTCACCTACCCACGAATTAACAAGAGTGGACTTCCCTGCCGAAAAGGAGCCGGCGAAACTTATAATAAACGGAGAATCTTCCTGCCTGCGTAAGAGCCGATTCACTTCCTGCAAGCGTTCATCATCGCCTTCCTTCGTAAAGAAATGATAAAGTTCAGAGAGAATAGAGTGAAGTGACTCGCCGCTTATGAACACGTCTTCTTGTTTTCTCCATATATCTTTAAACGACCGGAGTATATACTTCCCTGTTGTCATGTTTATCCCTCCACCTTCCTTTACTTAGGCATAAAAGGCTTTGCGCTCATTGATTAGGGTAAATAGTATTAAGCCGAAACTTCCAGCCAGGCCAAGCCATCCTAGAACATAATACATGCCAACTCCAGTGACTGCCTCCAT
Source organism: Salsuginibacillus kocurii DSM 18087 (assembly GCF_000377705.1). Classification (GTDB taxonomy): domain Bacteria; phylum Bacillota; class Bacilli; order Bacillales; family Marinococcaceae; genus Salsuginibacillus; species Salsuginibacillus kocurii. The sequence continues at coordinate 281,009 of NZ_KB898624.1, forward strand.
TAAAACGCCTCCGCCAAGAGAACCGGCGATTCCCGAAACACCAAAAAAGGTAGTAATAAATAATAAATGGCCGGTAGCCTGTAATTCTTCTGGCATAAGTTTGGAGATATACTGAAGAGCACTGATATACATAAAAGCAAAGGTGATCCCGTGCAGCAACTGCAGCCAAAGAACAGCCTCGGGCGTAGCTAGATAGCCCATAAGCAGCCAACGTATGGCATATAATAAAGCTGCTATAATAATAAAATACAAAGCAGGAAACCTTCGAAACCAAAGATAGGATAACATCAGTACTAATGCTTCAGAGATTACTCCGATAAACCAGGCCCAGCCAATTAATGATTCGCCTCCGCCTTGTTCCACAATGAACAACCCTAGAAAACTGTCGTTTGTCCGATGCCCGACAGAAACAAAAAACATGATCACTAAAAAGATAATAATTTTCGGGCGCAGCCCATGCTTTACGGCATGAATAAGCGTAACGGAACGACTTGAAGGTTCGACGTCCTTTAATCGAAGAATCACTAAAAAGGCAATTCCTATGCAAATCGTGAAAGGAAGCAACATCCAGCTTGCCCCTAGTTCCTCAATAACAAAACCAGTAGCAAGAGAGGTGATCGCAAAACCGATCGAACCCCACATCCGAATGCGGCCAAATGACACTTCCTGCCTGGAGGCATGTTTATGAGCAAGACTATCTCCAAGTGCTGTACAAGGAGCTAAAAAAGCAAAAAGAAAAAAACCTGCTACCAAGAGTAACGCAAGCGAAGTCATTTGAAAGAACAGGATACTGACAAATAAAGCCATCACCGCGCATAACCCTAGTATTTTTTTTACTGTATTATAGCGATCACTTAAAAATCCCCAGAAGGGCTGGGCAAAAATAGTGGCAAACGGCCCCACTGCCATAAGCCAGCCAATCTGGGTCTCACTAAATCCATTCGCTTGAAAATAGACCGGTAAATAGCCGATCATGACCGTTAAGGCAGAGTAGGCCATAAATAAATATGCCATAATTTTATACGTTTCTTTAGTTACCATCTGTGTTGCCTCTCTTTCTGCTTTCTGGTAGAGAAGGCTCTAAAGCAAATAATCTCGCTCAAATAAAACATCATACGGGATATCTAAAAACAAATAAGCTTCTTCTTTAATGGGATAGGAATAAGTTCGTATGCGCTCATTAATATGAATATCAGTATATAGATCAGAAAGAATGCCTTTGCCTTCATATGCCATGCGCATAATGTTTTCAAGAAAATAAGGACGCCAACTCCAGTTCCGGTCTTTATCTTTAGGATTGTACGCCCACCCATCCGACGTGCGGTAAGCGTTACCGGATTCTTGAATCCCGTCTGCATTGCAAATATAAATTCGGAAACAAAGATCGCTTAATTCCTCAGCAATAGATAACGTAAGAGTTTCGTAATCTGTAGTAGTCTCCACATTCTTTAATACTGAGGAAACCCGTTCAGCCAGCGTTTCGCTTAACGCCATTTGCGCTTCAATTTTTTTGCGTTCGTAATCCATGAAATAATAAAAGTCTTTGTGTAGCCGCTCTTCCAAGGCATTTGCCTCCAGCCACGTGCTTCGCGGCTTCTGTAAATAATAGCCTTGATAATACCTGGCTCCATGCCGCCAGGCAACATTTAACTGTTGAAATGAACGAACACGTTCAAATAAGAGTGAGGCACCCATTTTCCGAGAGAGCATAGTAATTGAATGCAGCATTTCTCGATAGAGCTCTGTTGGTGTATCTTCATTAAATGCTCCCATATCAACTTTAAGAATATCCGGCTCAAGCTGAACCAACCGTTCTAAACTATCCCCAGTTGGGCGCACATTATCAATCGCTACTTGAATGCCCAGACTTTTCACATATTGTAAAAAAGCTTTTAAGCCCGAGCTTTCATCAAATAAATCCTGTTCGCGTATGTCAAATACAATCTGTTCAATCGTATGCTCATCAGTTTGGTAGCTTTCCATCCGTTCAATCAAAGCTTCACCACGATCATAAATGAAATGAAAAGGATAAATATTAAAAAAGAGTTTGACAGGGTCTTCTTGCTGCGCCCACGCTTCGAGTGCCTGCACCTGGATCCATTCATCTACTTCTAGATGATACTCTTCGGGTATGCCTTCATCCTGAAAAAATCCCCCAAGACTATACGGTTCGTCCTCTTGCATGATTCTACCCAAAACTTCATAGCCCATAATCGTGTGACGGTCCGCACTTAAAATAGGCTGATAGTAAGGAAAAATCTGGTCTTTATTCATAACAATATCTAATGCATCCATATGTATCACCGCTTCTTTTTAAAGTCAGTCAAAGCTTGAACAAACAAAATGCTAGATGAAGGCAGCGCGTGCTACCTGTAGTGATTAATAAAATCACGAATTTCAGCAGCTACACGCTCAGGCTTCTCTTCGCTTAGTAAATGACCCGTATGCTCTAGTTCAACTAAACTGGCATGCGCTATATCATGACAGAATCTCCTTCCCAATTTCACGGGCAAAATCCGATCTTCTTTTCCCCATATGACTAAAATAGGCAAGGTGAGCTCCTGGATTTCCGCCGAGTCTAGGTCTCCTTCTCTTTGAAAAATAAAGCGGCTGAGAGACCGATAAAACGATGGCTCCTTTAATGGTTCTTCGTAGGCTGCAATTCGCTCTTTGGTAACAAATGCAGGATCGTAGAAAACGCTTTTGAGTACGTCTTCCACGCGCTTTTTTTTAATATAGCGTTTGAGCCATTGTGAGAAAAAGGGAAGCTTTGCTACGTACCGGAATGCCAGCTTGCTTTGCGGCAAATATAGAGAAGGAGCTAATAAGACGAGCTGATGCAACAAGGAGGAATTTCCCTTCGCTAGTCGCAGTAAAACCTGGCCTCCCATCGAATGCCCAACGGCAATGATGGTTTTTTCAGCAGCAACCTTTTGTAATAAGTCTTCCAGTAAGTTTGCGTAATCTTGATAGGAAAAGCCTGCGCGCCTTCCTTTTTCACTTTTGCCAAATCCTGGCAAATCCACCGCCAAAACATCTCCGCTTTTTCGCAATTCAGGAAGCAAGGGTAAAAAACTAAAAGTAGAAGAAAAAATACCATGTACTAATATAAATAACCTTTTCGACGCAGCTCCCCGCTCTTGGTCGGTACATTCATACCATTCCGTATATACGTTAACTCCGTTTATCATATGAATCTCGTTTGCCACCGCTTATCACCTGCCGGCTTATGTTCTGCGCGCCTCCAAATAACTTCATAGTCAGCTAAACTTCAGCATGTATTTACCTATATTATAGCATGAGTGACCAGCTAACAATTTCCTGTCTCTTGCATTCTTTTTTTGCTGGGCATTGTTAGAGCACCTGCCCCCGGGCAAATGCTAAACAAAAGATCCGCATGTGCTGATGCGGATCAATTCATTCTATGCGAAGTCAAAAGGAGTTTCCTGATAAACATAATAATTTAACCAATTTGAAAACAAGAGGTTTGAGTGAGCTCTCCATCTAAGCGGAGGCCTTTCAATATTGTCGTTTTTTGGGAAATAATTTTCGGGGGCACTTGTGTAAATACCTCGGCGTTGATCACGTTCATATTCTTCCTTTAAGGTAAGGGCATCATATTCACTATGACCCGTCACAAATATCTGACTTCCATTCGTATTACTCACCATATATACTCCGGCTTCATCGGAATCAGAGAGAACTTTTAATTCGTCCACTTTCTCAACATCTTCTTTGCGCGTTTCAGTGTAACGAGAGTGAGGGACAAGAAAGACGTCATCAAAGCCTCGCATTAATTTTTCGTTAGGGGCATGCACGACATGTTCATAGACGCCGAATTGCTTTTTCGGAAGCGGGTGCTTAGGCACGCCATGGTGATAATATAGTCCTGCTTGAGCTCCCCAACAGATATGAAGAGTCGAAGTGACATTCGTTTTGGTCCATTCCATGATCATCTTGAGCTCGTCCCAGTAATCTACATCTTCAAACTCTAGTTTTTCAACTGGAGCACCCGTAATAATCATACCGTCAAATGTTGTTGACTTTACTTCATCAATCGTTTTATAAAAAGAAGCTAGATGTTCCTGTGGTGTATTCTTCGACCGATGCGTATCGGTGTGCAAAAAGGAGACATCTAATTGAAGTGGGGTATTTCCAAGCAATCGTAATATTTGCGTTTCTGTTTTTTCTTTTTCCGGCATCAGATTTAATATCAGTATCTTAAGAGGGCGAATGTCCTGGGTGTAGGCCCGGCTTTCATTCATGATAAAGATATTTTCTTCCGTTAATATATCTTTAGCCGGCAAATAATCGGGTACTTTTATAGGCATAAGGCTTACTACTCCTTTGTAAATTCATAAACATACAAATTCCTTCTAATGAATAAAAGTATCAAAATTATTCGCATTCAGCAATTGTTTTGTCAATTTAAAATGAATAAAAAAGCTCTTTTTTTCATTAGAATCAAAGGTCAGTCATGTCTGGGCGGTGGAAATTCGCTTTTGCAGCTGTTCAGCGTACTGGTTAGATATCGTAACTTCTCCTAAATGCAGAGGAATGCTTCCATGTGCCTCATGGTGAAAGTCTGATCCCCCTGTGCGGATAACAGGTCTGCCGCTTTCTTGTTCTGCTATATCAGCAAGCTGTTCAAAGCGCTTGACCGTTTTTTTGTCGTGTTCACGATGCCAGATTTCAATACCTGCAAGTTTCTCTGTTACCAACCAGGAATGAATCATGGCATCCAAGTTATAATCCTTCGGGTGAGCAATAACGGAAAGACCGCCGCTTACCTCAATGAGTTCCATCGCTTCTTCTGGTGTGAATTCCTTCGGCTTTGGCACATAACCCTTTTTCCCTTCAGCCAAATACAAATCGAACGCTTCTTTGACTGAACGGACATACCCTTTGTTCAACAGGGCTTTAGCCAAATGAGGACGCCCAACATTTTTATTACTAGAATAGGTGTAAACCTCTTCTTCTTCAAGTGAAATACCTTCCATTTTTAATTGTGTAAGCATATGGGTAAGACGTTCTTGCCGCATCCATTGCTGATTTTTCAATTCATTCTGTAATCTTTTACTACTTGGATCTATACCGTACCCAAGCATATGTACACTCTTTCCATTATGAACACATGACAATTCAATACCATTAATGACATTCATTCCGTAATCAGCTGCAGCTGATTTTGCTTCTTCAATCCCAGCTGTTGTATCGTGGTCCGTAATTGCAATCCATTCAAGTTTAGCCTCTGCGCATTTTTTTATCAATTCCTGTGGTTGATAGCTGCCGTCAGAAGCAGTTGTGTGCATATGTAAATCTGTCCGTTTCATCATGATCCCTCTTTTCACCAGTATTCTTCATGCTTACCCACAGAATAGTGGAAGTAGTTAACAAGAGCAAAGAGAGAACCGGTCCATAACAAGTTGGACCGGTTAATCTTCTTCATCTTTTATTAGCCAGCCTTTTTGACCTGTGCCAAAATGGTCCGTATATATCCACTCATAGTAAGCAGAGGAAGGCACCTCATACGCAATCGTTCCTCTGCGCTGCCCTCCAGAGCGTAAGTGACCGCCAATAAGTCGTTGATCACCATATTCACTGTCATATTCATACGTATATCCGTCTTCATCAACTAAGTGAGCATTAAAGAGTGAAATTTGCTTCGTATCTTCTGTCGGATTAAAGAAAGAGACATCGACTACAATGTAGCGGTTATCGCTCTCATCATACTCTTCATATGCCTCGTGAACGGTAACATTCAAATCACCGATGCGTTTTGATTCCCCGAAAGCAAGCAGGTTATCACTAGTTGTTTCAGCGTTGAATTCAGTAGCGGTAGTTGTCGCTGTTTCCTCACTCTGAAAAATATAACCACTCATAAAACCTAATAAAAACACGAGAAAAACTAATATCACGTATTTCCACTGCATAACGTCTCTTCCTTCCTGCTGTTCATTCCATTATCTTTTAAGAAGGCTCTGTTTAAGGCTTTGTGTTGATTGTAAGTCTGGCTGAAAAAGGGAACAGCCCGAAGCGAAAATTAACCACATGTTACAGAGCTCCTAATTAAAATGAGGTGAAGACCAGAATGACCATTTAAAGTTCGGTCCACCACTCCTCTTGCGGAGTAACAGGAAGTTGGCGCTTATGTTCAGTCATTTCATAGCGCTCGATAATTTTGGAATGAATCGATGCTGGCACTTCTTTTCCTTCAAGAAAGTCATCGATCTGCTCATAAGTCATACCTAATGCTTTTTCATCGGCCAAAGCAGGTTTGTCACTCTCCAAATCGGCTGTTGGAACTTTTTCATAAATAAAAGCCGGGGCATCTAGGACGCGAAGAAGAGCTTTCCCTTGTCGTTTATTTAAACCAAACAAAGGAGCAATATCACAAGCCCCGTCTCCAAATTTAGTGAAAAATCCTGATATGGCTTCAGCCGCATGATCTGTTCCTAACACAAGCGCACCATATTCAGCAGCTAAATCATATTGAACTTTCATGCGTTCGCGTGCTTTTGTATTCCCTTTATTAAAATCACTCATTTCATGGCCGATGGCCTCTTGAAACGCTTCCTCCGCACTATCAACAGCTTTTTTTATATTAACCGTAATCGTTTTATCTGGTTTGATAAAGCGAAGAGCTTCCTGGGCATCATCTTCATCCACTTGTTCACCGTAAGGGAGACGGACAGCTATAAAAGTTCTTTGCATAGCTGAGACTTGATTTAGTTCATGAATCGCGTCCTGGGCCAATTTACCTAATAAGGTCGAGTCTTGACCACCAGAGATGCCGAGTACAAAACCTTTTGTTTTTGTCTTTTCTAAGTAATTTTTCATAAATTCTTTACGGTTATGAATTTCTTGTGCTGGGTCAACATCCTGCTTTACTTCCAATTCAGAGATAATATCTGTTTGTGTTTTAGCCACAGCTTCTCCCTCCTTAAATAACTACTACCTTAGTTGTTCATTTCCTACTTCGGCATAAGGTAAACATATCCCTCTCTGTAAGCGATTTGAAAATCCCGCTTCTTTCCTAGCATGTTGCTGAATCTAAGCAGTCGGCTACAACGTCTACTCGTTAAAGAAAATTTTGCAAAGCCAAGCCAACGGCGTAGGCTGAGCTTCGTTGCACAAATACCGTTTTCTTCAACTATTTATACATTTTTACGGTGTAAAAAAACGTTCAAGCTGATTATATTTCTTTTCTTCTTTTAAAATATAAACCTGCCACTCACCACGCAAATCAAAGTGAGGAAAAGGCTCACGAAGATGGATCCACTCCGGTTTCAAGCCATATTTTGAACCCCATTCTTTTAGTAGATGGAGGTTTTCGCATCCTACTTTCGTTACCGTTGTGTACTCCGGATTATTTTCGTCGATCCAATAATGAGTAATAAAAGCAATCTCATGATTTTGCGCTTTCCTTTTCCATTCTGTTAATTCATGGCGGTCGATTCCAAAAGCCATACTCATACTCCCTTATTTTTTTGCTTTCTCATAAGCAGCATGCCAAGCAGGCAAATGCTTGCGAATGGCTAGCGGACGAAAGGTTTCTTTGTTCACACAGACATGGGTTGAATTCCCGGTCACACAAATCTCATCTTTGGCATTTTTAATTTCATATCCATATATTACTCGTACGCCGTCATAGGATTCAACCCAAGTTGCAATTTGTACTGTTTCACCATAGACTGCCGGGACTTTGTAGGTTAAATCAATGTTCGTTACTGGAGAGAGCACACCTTCTTTTTCCAATTGATGGTATTTGAAGCCGAGCTGTTCAATAAAATGGGTACGACCAAGTTCACACCAGACTACATAATTTGAATGGTGAACGACACCCATTTGGTCAGTTTCTGCATAGCGAACTTCTATCTTTGTATAAGCAACTTCCACCTGCTTAGTCCCCTTTCAGCTGCTGCTTTTGGTAGTTTTGAGCGGCATGATCTATATCTTCTGGTTCAATAAGCATTAGACTGGGCTCAAGTTCTCTACTGCTTTCGCTTAAACGCAAAGCTTGTTGTTCAAAAGCCTCTTCTGCGATCGCTTTGGCCAGCCGGCCATTTCCTTTCAGATCATAGGTCGTGTAGACATGATATAGGCGCCGCTTAGCAGCCTCACTTAACGTGTAATCAACATCGTTCATTTTCATTTCTGTAATAGCTGTTAGTTCCTCAGCGGAATAGGAAGGAAAATAGAATGTCTTCTTAAACCTAGAGCGAAGTCCTGGGTTTGTTTGCAGCAGATCATTCATCAACTGAGGATACCCTGCAAAAATGACGACCAAGTTCTCTTCATGTTTTGTCATTTCTTCTACGAGTGTATCAATTGCTTCCTGACCAAAATCCCCGCTGCTTCCTGAACGCAACGTGTACGCTTCATCAATAAATAAAACGCCTCCCAAAGCTTCACGAACTACTTTTTTTGTTTTTAAAGCCGTTTGCCCTGTATAACCGGCTACTAAATCAGCTCGTCCTCTAACAAGCACCTGGCCTCTTTTTATCAGTCCATAGCGGTAGAGCATATTTGCATAAATAGTAGCAACTGTAGTTTTTCCTGTGCCAGGCTCCCCAACAAATAGCGTATTCAACGTAAGAGGGGCAGCTTCCAACCCCTGCCGCCTCCGTTCATTTTGTACGCGGACAAAAGCCTCTAATTTTTTCATATCTTCTTTAACTGGATGCAGTCCAATCAATTGCTCTAATGAAACCTGAGACGAGGATGAAGAAGCAATCTGCTCTTCACCTTTTAGATCCTCTTCGGTTATAAGTGCATAATCATCCATATCTTCTGCCAGCTCTCCGCCAACTCTAGCACCTTTTTGAAAAATGGCTTCTTGAATGATATTTTTCACCGTTCTTGCGTTACCGAACGTATCATCGACTTGAGCTTGTTCTAACCGTTTCCTCAACATCTTTAACGCATTATCGGTCAAGTAAAAATCGTTATCAGCCGCTATCTTTTCACCAATCTCCAGCATCTCTGCCATTGAATAATCAGGCAGATGAAAAATATTGCTTTCTGGGATGCGGCTGCGAAGACCAGGGTTTGCATCAAGCATTTGTCGCATTTCATCAGGATAACCAGCTAATAATAAAGCAAACTTTCCAGCATAGTCTTCACTAGTCATCGCAGATACGAGCGTATCAATTGCTGTTTGTCCATAATCATTTCCGCTAGCTCCTGCTCGTTTCAAGCTGTAGGCCTCATCAATAAATAAAATTCCGCCGACTGCTTCTTGAATTTTATTCATCGTTTTTTCTTCCGTTTGGCCAAGGTAAGCGCCTACCAGCTGAGAACGGTCTGCCTCTACGACATGCGCATTAGGCAAGAGACCAATTTCATGATAAAGGTCAGCTAACAGACGGGCCATCATCGTCTTCCCGGTTCCTGGTCTGCCCATTAAAATCATATCCAATGGCAACGCTTCTTCAAATGAAAACCCTTGTGCTTCTCTTGTTTTTTCATACATTAAGTAAGAATGAAATTTGTGCACTCGCTGCTTCACTTCTTTTAAGCCAATCAGTCGATCCAACTTTTGTAACGGCTTCTGTATTTCGCTTTCTTCATGGTGGCCTAACACTTCAAACATGCGCGGCAGCAATTCATTCAAACGCTCAACTTCTGTTTGCAGCTGCCTCAATTGTTCACGGGAATAAAAATCACCCGTTATCGAAGCCAAAAATCCATCAGCAGCTTCTTCTGCTGCAGGTATGGCTTCCAACAGTTCCCCACAAAGAGTTAATCCCTGTGATATGACTTGCTGATGAAATGAATCGAGCTGGTCTTTGCCATGCTCAATTTCCTGAAGTTTCGTTTGCAAAGATTCTATGGAAGCTGTGGTAGCAGCAGCTAGCTGTCCAATTTCTTTAGCTTTGTTTTTACGAGCACTTTTTTGATCTGATTCTCGGACGACTGGAAAATGAGCCGGGATCTGCATATGATGCATCTCAGCAATAATTTCCTCTACTCTTAAATATAATAGATCTGGATGAAGCGGAGCAACTGATAGCCCCTGTTCTATCCATTCCTTAATTAATGGATCAATTCGTTTCAAATGGTGCCATCGTTTTAATCCAAGTAGTGCATAGAGGTCTGGCAAAAATTCATGTTCCTCAGAAGCATCAGCTTGAAGCTGATGTACATATTGCCTTGCTCGTTCCGGGTCAAACAACTCAGGTTCTGCCTTCCAAGTAGTAACATCGCGCTCAATCTCTTTGAATGGAAATGAATTGGCTTCCATTTGACATCCTCCTATGAAGCAAGTGACTTTCTCCACCTTGTTAATTTAGCGGGCAATGAAGCTCCAGTTCCCAACAAAACTCCACTGATTACGAGAACTGCCCCCAAAAAATAAGCCAGATAAAACGGTTCTCCTAATAGTACGACAGCCAACACCGTAGCAGATACGGGCATAATATTAATAAACAATCCTGCCTTTGCTGCTCCGATTTGACGGATGCCTTCATAATATAAAACAAAGCTTACAACTGTCACTAGCACACTCATATGTAGTAAAAGCAACCATGCTGAACCAGGGATCTCAAACCATGTAGCTGGTGACTGTTCCCACATCGCAATAGGAAATAAAAAAATGGACCCATAAATAACGGCAAAGGCAGTGACAACGATAGGCGAATGCTTTTGCAGCACCACTTTACCAAGTACACTATACAGAGCCCAAGTAACCACTGCTATACATAAGACCAAATCAATCCATTGCAAGCTGAGAGCAGCAATTGAAAAAATCTGTCCTTCTGTAATAATAAGAAAAGCTCCACTAAAGGCAAGCATCATCCCGACAGCCTGTTTTTTCCCCACTGGTTCTTTCAAGAAGAAAGCTGACAACACCATAATAAGAATGGGATTTGTAGCTATAAAGAGAGAACTTTTCACTACCGGGGCGTAAGACGTAGCCAAAAAAAAGCAAATGTTATACAAACAAATGCCCGTAACCCCTAGCAGCATAAACATGAGATGATCTTTTATCTTGAGCTTTGGTATGCCTTTATTTATATACAACATTAGTGGAATAAGCAGTACAGCCGCTACTGCAAACCGTAAAAAAGCTACTGTTACTGCTCCAAGATAGTCGGTGACATATGCACCTGCCACAAAAGCACTCCCCCATAGAGAGGTGACAAATATAAGCATGATATATACCAACCATTGTTTAGAACGTTGCATCTCATCTGCTCCTCCTTTTTTTAAACGGGAAAAAACAAAGAAGAGCAAATAACGCACCTATCCCTGCCCCCAGACTATTTAAAATTACATCATCAATGTTAGCCACCCGGTACGTAAACAAAAATTGATTTACTTCAATAAAAATGGACAAGAAACAGCCCATACCAATGGAACTGAGCAGGGGATGTTTCCTCATACGTAACAAAGAGAGTAAAAATCCAAACGGAATAAACAAAAGAATGTTTCCAAATAGAATTCGGAGTGGATCCACCCAATCGGGGCTAAAAACCAAGATTCGGTAAATACTTAAAAATGGAACGAGGTTGTAATTTCTTCCCCCGGGCCCTGCCGGCCCAAAAGAAGAGCCGTAATTCCAGGCAAAAAGCGTAACATATAACATTAACCCTATATATAAAAACAGTAGGAGGAACACAATACTTTTCACTACGTGCTTCGACCTTCTTAGCTTGTCATAATTAATCATGAACACGTCCTATCGTTTACAACTATCCACGTTCCATTATCTTCTCAGGACGGTGTTTTGACAAGGACTTTCTTTTTTATGTAGCAAATGAGTAACGAATGGAGGCGTTTTACTAGGCCCCCAAACCGATCCACAGTCATCCTTTATACATAGTAGAATGATACGTTGGTCGCATGCACTACCTAGTATCTTTTCAATCCTTTAGTTACCTATGTATGAAATACGGAAGGGAAGCTGGTTCGTCCGCATATGTAACCAATACGAGAGGATTTTTAAACAACATACAAAAAAATGAATAGGTGAATCTAATTGGCAATTCACCCTATCACTGGCTACCAGCTGCTGCACACTCTGTCCTACAAGCTGCTTTTCTCACCTCGGTCCAAAACATTTTTAAAACGCCGAAGCTACGATTGAGCTCGGCGTTTTTCCCACTTCTCATCTAATTTTTGCAGAAGCTTTTCGTCTTTTAAAATTTCTTTTCTGTTCCATTCAATTAATTCAGCCATTCGTTTTGCCTTTCGCATGAGTGATCACCTTTTTTCTTTGTAGTGTGACCGAAATATAAGTATTTCAAACCATCAATTGGATATTTTTTCACTTACATACCATTCATTTTTTTCATTAACTGTTAACAGAAATATACTTTTTACATTCTGATATCCTTTACGATTTAATTGCTCTAAAAAGTCTTCCACCTTCATTTTTTTCGTTATATTTGCCGTGATTAAATGGCCGTCTTCAATCCATACACTCGGAAACCCTTTATCATCTGCATGCTGTTTTTGATCAGCAAGCGTAACCGGTTCAAAACGAGATTTTTTGATTACACTAATCGAGCCGGCCGGTTCCAAAATGGCATAATCTATTTCATTCAAATCTGAGGCGCCTTGATTTCTTAAGTCCATGAGCAGGGATTCCATCGTCATTTTAGCTTTTCTCATCTCATCATGGAGGATTTGACCTTTTTCAATAATCATAAGAGGCTCATCTTCAACGATCCGTCGAAATCGAGGCATGTGTAACGACAATACAGATAACGACCAGTGTGCAGCACCGATTAATGTAGCAGCAGCCAGAGGGCCCCCTAAAGGTAAATCTCCGCTTGATAATGGTTCACCTACAACATCCCCGATAATAACACCAAAAATAAAATCAAGTGGATCAATAGACCCCATCGATCGCTGTCCTAGAACCTTTACGAGAAAAAAGATATACACATATACGATAATCGCTCTGACCACGTATCCCCAAACAGCTAGCTCCTCAGCTCCTTGCCAAAATTCCACGTGCCCCACCTCATTTTAATTGAGATATGATTTAGTGTTTCTTGTTTTTTTATGATTATGTATAATACGGTGCGTGAAATTTTTTAAACGCATCAAAAAGCAGCTGGACATAAACTATTGTCCAGCTGCCATTCGTACGTATAAAGCTGTTATTTTACGGCAGGGTCTTCTGCAAGCTTATTGCGAAGTACCATTTGTAAAATGCCACCATGGCGGTAGTAGTCAATTTCCACTTCACTATCAAAACGTACAAGTGCTTCGAATTCAGTGACTTTACCATTTTCATCAGTTGCTTTAACTGTGACGTGGTCATGTGGTTTGACGTTATTGTCAATCTGTACATCAAATTCTTCTTTGCCTGTAAGTCCTAAGGAATCTGCGCTTTCACCTTCTTTAAACTGAAGCGGCAACACTCCCATCAAAGCAAGGTTACTGCGGTGGATACGCTCAAAGCTTTGGGCAATAACTGTTTTAATACCTAGTAGGGTGGTACCTTTTGCCGCCCAGTCTCTGGAACTTCCCATACCATAATCATGGCCGGCCATAACTAGAAGACCCGTGTTGTCTTCTTTGTATTTCATAGCCGCGTCATAGATGGACGTTACTTCACCGCTTGGCCAATACGTGGTATAGCCGCCTTCTGTGCCAGGGGCAAGTTCATTTTTGATGCGGATGTTAGCAAATGTACCACGCATCATAACTTCATGGTTACCACGACGTGAGCCGTAAGAGTTAAACTGAGATGGCTTTAACCCTTTTGACATCAAATATTCGCCAGCTGGACTATTTTTCGCAATCGATCCTGCCGGTGAAATGTGGTCAGTAGTGACAGAGTCACCAAATTTACCAATCGCCCGTAATCCATCAAGTTTAGAAATATCCTGTGGATCTTTGGAAAGATTCTCAAAGAACGGAGGATTTTGAATATAGGTGGACTCTTCATCCCAGTCATAAAGAGCTGCGTTTTCTTCAGATTGAAGGCTGTTCCAGCGGTCATTGCTATCAAAGACTTGATCGTATTCTTTCTTAAACAGCTCTGGAGAGACATTCTCTTCCATAAAACGCTGAATTTCAGTAGATGTTGGCCAGAGATCATTGAAGTAAACATCATTTCCGTCCTGATCCTTGCCGAAGGAATCATTTTCCATATCAAAGTTCACCGTGCCTGCTAAAGCATAAGCCACTACAAGCGGAGGTGAAGCAAGATAGTTCGCTTTCACAAGCGGATGAATGCGTCCTTCAAAGTTTCGGTTCCCACTTAGCACAGAAGAAACAAGCATATCATTATCAGAAATAGCTTCTTCTACTTCAATTGGGAGCGGACCGCTGTTACCGATACAAGTAGTACAGCCATAACCAACTAGATTAAAACCAAGCTGGTCAAGGTACGGCATAAGACCGGAATCTTCAAGATAACGAGTAACTACTTTTGATCCTGGCGCCAGCGATGTTTTTACGTACTCTGGTACATCCAAACCTTTTTCAACTGCTTTTTTAGCAATCAAGCCGGCACCCAGCATAACGGATGGGTTTGACGTGTTTGTACAGCTTGTAATGGCCGCGATCGTCACTGCTCCTGTTTTAAGTTCAGAAGTCTCCCCATTTGGATGCTTCACTTGTACTGATTTGTTGATATCATCAGCGGAAAGTCCAAAGCCTTGATTTCCTACCGGTGCAGACAGCGACTTGTTGAATTCATCGTGCAATTCTTTCATCGGAATAAGGTCTTGCGGACGCTTAGGACCAGAAAGTGAAGGTTCCACTTGGGAAAGGTCAAGCTCAATGACTTGCGTGAATTCTGGGTCTTCACTATCAGGAGTATAGAATAAGTTGTTCGCTTTACAATATTCTTCAACAAGTTTGATTTGCTCTTCATCACGGCCGGTTAGGCGCAAGTAGTTAAGCGATTCCTCATCAATTGGGAAAAACCCGCATGTAGCTCCGTATTCAGGAGCCATATTGGAAATCGTAGCCCGGTCTGCAAGCGACATGTCCTGTAAACCAGGGCCAAAGAATTCTACGAATTTGCCAACCACATTTTGTGCACGCAACATCTGCGTTACTTTTAAGGCAAGATCAGTAGCCGTTGCTCCATTTGGCAGTTTGCCGGTGAATTTCATACCTACTACTTCTGGTGCAGGGAAATAAGAAGGCTGCTGCAGCATGCCAGCTTCTGCTTCAATGCCGCCGACACCCCAGCCAAGAACACCAATACCATTAATCATAGTCGTATGAGAGTCTGTGCCGACAAGCGTGTCTGGATAAGCTACTTTTTCTCCATTTTCGTCTGCTTTTGCATGAACAACGTTCGCCAAGTATTCAAGGTTTACTTGGTGAACAATTCCTGTGGCTGGAGGAACCGCACTATAATTTTCAAATGCTTTTGTCGCCCAGCTTAAGAGCTTGTAACGCTCTTCGTTACGCTCAAATTCGAGGTCCATGTTGCGTTTTAATGAATCGCTTGTACCAAAAGCATCTACTTGGACAGAATGGTCCACGACAAGGTCGGCTGGAATCGCCGGGTCAATATTATCCGGGTCTCCCCCCATATCTGCCATCGCTTTTCGGAGTGAAGCCAAGTCAACAACTGCAGGCACCCCAGTGAAATCCTGCAAAATAACGCGCGAAGGTTTAAACGGAACGTCCTGAGAAGCTCCTTCTTTTTTCCCCCACTTTGCTAAACTTTCCACGTGTTCCTTTTTAATCACACGTCCATCAAGCTGTCTGAGAACAGACTCTAATAAAACTTTGATGGAATAAGGCAGCTTGTTTACATTGGCGAGCCCATGCTCTTCTAATGCTTTAAGATCATAATAGTGGTACGTTTCGCCGTTTACTTGAAACGACTTTCGTGCATTAAAAACATCATTTGTAGTCATATGTACTCCCTCCCTTTAAATCTATCATATAACAACTTGGCAAAGTTGTCGAAGGAGACGTCCTACTATGTATGCGCTTTAAGTAGTAACGCGCCCTTCTTAATCACTCCCTAAGAATAGCAAACCTTTTCATAAATATAAATGCTTTTTTAAAGAAAAGCACAGCTTCACGCAAAGATAACTGACTTATCCGACTTCGTTCGTTTTGCTCGTTTCCCGAGATTGCTAGTTTCAGGTTCCGCTAAAAAATTTACTATCAAACCAAGTTTACTAGTACAAGAACCAATTATTCAGCTTGATGGCGCAACTCATTTTCGTACGTTTGAAAACGTAAGATGATTTCTTCAATTTCTTCAACTGTTACAGTACGAAAATCTAAGCTTAACCCTTCTTCGTTCCTGCGTGTAATAATACAAGGCTCTCCCTTTTTTCGAAGCCAGGTAGAGAACTTTTCGATTTTTTGATCAGGAGGTATGACTTGGACAAGTTTGGTAGGAAGGCTTACTTCCGGCATCGTTCCTCCTCCTACTTGAGAAAACCCGTCCAGCAGTTCCATTTTCCACTTAGTTGAGAAATGTTTCATGAAATACGCAGCTTTACGTTCAATATCTTCAACTGAAGCCACGACATCCCTCACTACCGGAAGTTGTTCAATTAGCTCCTTGCTGCCAGCATACATTTTTAAGGTGGCATCGAGTGCTGCTAACGTCATCTTATCGACCCGGAGAACACGTGCCAGCTGGTGTTTTTTTAATTGGTCAATCCATTTTTTCTTGCCAGCTATAATACCAGCCTGCGGTCCTCCCAATAATTTATCACCTGAAAAAGTAACCAGGTCGACACCTGGAGCTAATGCATCAGGAACAGTAGGCTCCTTGCCGATTCCTTCATCGGAAAAATCAAATAAAACCCCACTGCCTAGATCTTCATAAATAATGAGTCCCTCATCCTGCTCCTTTAATGACGCCAGCTCTTGGCTATCCACAGTCGCAGTAAATCCTGAAATTACAAAATTGCTTGTATGAACTTTCATGATCATCTGCGCCCCGTTTTCCACTGCCTGTTTATAATCATAGAGATGCGTCTTATTTGTGGTCCCCACTTCCACTAATGAAGCTCCGCTTTCTTCCATGATGGAGGAAACACGGAACGAACCGCCAATCTCTACAAGTTCTCCTCTAGAAACAGCCACAGCTTTATCCTGAGCCAGCGCTTTCAATACTAAATAAACAGCGGCAGCGTTATTATTTACTACCATTGCAGCCTCAGCACCAGTCACTTCTTTCACTCGTTCTTCAATAATTTGATGGCGGGAACCTCTTTCTCCTGTTTCGATATCATACTCAAGGTCCGTGTAATGTTTGGCTGCTTTCGTTACTGCATGGACAGCTGACTCACTCAAGCGCGCTCTCCCCAGGTTGGTATGGAGCACCGTGCCCGTCGCATTAATCACTTTATGTATATGCGGGCTTAACCAGGCGGCTACCCGCTCTTCTAGTTTCGTTAAGATCACGTCGGTAAAATGAGCCCGGTCCTTTTTAAACGTGTTTGGATGTTCGCGCACTTGCTGACGCAAGCTTTCTAACTCTGCTCGCGTCCACTCGGTTAAACGTGCCGATGTTACATCGCCAGTTTGCAGTGCTTTAAACCGTGAATGGGCTTGAAGGTCATGCACGGGAGGTAACAGCTTAAAGATTTCACTCATAAAATAACCACCTTTACCAGCAGCCCTGCATTTGTCGCTTCCTTTTAGAACTGGCAAAACCTTCTCCCCTTGGCTGCCTGTTTATATATATGCTCTATGTATGAAAGAGCCCGCTGCCAAGAGAAAGCACCTGAGAACATCAGGTGCTTTTTAGTTCGTATGTGTCACCAATTTCTTTAACAAGCTGGTCATAATCAGGAAATTCGCCTTTTTCCAACTTCGAATAAACCTTATTATCATTAACGGAAACTTCAAATGCTCCACCTGAACTGGCTACTAAATTTAAGTTTCTAATTTGGCCTCGGTACGCATCAAATAGCTTGTCCGTGAAACTCACGGCTTTAGGTGCGTAGTTTCACTGCATGCAAAATTCTACTGTGATGTTTACTTCATTCATGGATAAGGCACCTTCCTTTTCATTTATTCTACTCTTATTGTAGAATACGGAAGGGAGAGACGCAAATAATTAATGCTTGTTTTATTACCACCTGGGAGGTGCTTGATAGATGAAAAACCGTGAAGAAGTCAGACTAACAGCCATGTCGTCTAAAGCTGGCTGAGGATGTAAAATCGGTCCCGAGGACCTGGCGCAGGTACTGCGTCATTTACCAGAACGAACACCTGATCCAAATCTGCTCGTCGGCACAGATACATCAGATGATGGCGGGGTATACAAATTGACTGAGGAAATCGCGCTTGTTCAAAGTGTAGATTATTTCACTCCTATTGTAGACGACCCGTATATGTTCGGCCAAATTGCTGCAGCCAACGCATTAAGTGATATATACGCGATGGGAGGCACGCCAAAAACAGCTTTAAATATTGTCGGATTTCCTATTAAAGAGCTGCCGGACGAACTATTAGCCGGCATGATGAAAGGGATGTCAGATAAAGTAGCTGAAGCAGGAGCTACCATTGTAGGGGGCCACTCCATTGATGACAATGAACCAAAACTTGGTCTGGCAGCCACGGGAGTTGTACACCCTGAACGTATTTTCAAAAATGCTGGAGCACGTATCGGCGACAAACTTGTGTTAACAAAACCGATCGGTGCCGGGGTATTAACGACGGCGCTCAAACGGGATAAAACCTCACCCGAAGAAGAGCAGCAAGTTACAGAAATGATGGCTGCCTTAAACAAAACCGCTGCCGAAACACTGGTAGATTATTCACCATCTGCTGTGACTGATGTTACTGGATTTGGCTTATTGGGACATGCTTACGAAATGACAGGTAGTGATGAGATCACACTCTCTTTCCAATCTTCTAAAGTTCCACGTCTGCCTGGTGCAAAAGAACACGCAGAGGCAGGAATGGTCCCTGGCGGTTCTAAAGCGAACGCGCGCTGGCTTGAGTCCTTTATTAGCTGGGAGGAAGACGTAGATGAAGTAAGCAAAACCCTTCTTACCGATGCAATTACATCCGGCGGCTTATTAGTCAGCCTGCCAGCTCAAGAAGCAGAAAGCTATGTGAACGACCTGCACGAAAAAGGCTTAATCGAAGCACGTATCATAGGGGATGTAGTCGAGCGTGAAAGCACTCCGCTCACCGTTTATTAACATTCTCGATTCAATATCATCAAAAAAGCTCGCCTCAACCTTTGAGGACGAGCTTTTTTATTTAACTTATGAACAGTGCAAACGGTTAGCTTCAACACGTAGAAGGACTCCAGAGGGAGAAGGTGCCGCAGGGCGGCTTTCCCAAGGAGGCTCACGGTTCGCCCACAAGAAAGGAAGGTCAAAGACGGAGTGTCAACATTACACCGCTCCATAAGTAGTCTTCTGCAAAAAAACACGAAAATTTTGTTTTTAGCGTAAGGCGGCGACTTCCTCAACAGGAATGCTCCAACGGGATGAGCTCGAGGCGAAACCCCCGCAGGCAGTACATTTTGCTGCCAAGGAGGTTGTAGCCAAACCCGTGGAAAGCGTCCGCCTGAAGCGAAAAAACGAATGAAAACCAATGATTTATATATTGTTCGTTTAAAAAAGCAGGGAGTTGAATTATATGAAATTCCTTCTATGCGTTAACAATTTTTTATTAAAAACGAGTACCTTTTTAAAAACCTAAACCATGGAAACGTGTTCTCCGTAGATCACTTGGTAGTTAGCTTCGTCCAACTCTTGTGGAGTCCCATCAAACACAAGCTCTCCTTCTTTAAGGCCGATAATGCGCGTCGCGTAATTTTTGGCAAGCTGCAAATCATGAACATTAATGATAGTAAGCAGGTTTTGTTTTTCATGCAAGTCCCACAAAATCCGGAACACCTCATCAGAGGTACTAGGGTCAAGGCTTGCTACTGGTTCATCGCCAAGAAAAATCTCCGGCCGCTGCATAAGCGCGCGAGAAATGCCGACCCGCTGTTTTTGTCCTCCACTTAACGCTTCTACCCTTCGGTCCTTTAACTCGTGAATCCCCGTTAACCGAAGCGCTTCTTCAGCACCTTGTTTTTCTCTAGCAGTGAAACGCCCCAGCAGGTTATCAAGTGGAGATTTTTTCCCGAACCGCCCCGTCAACACATTGTGAAATACTGTCATTCGTGGAACGAGCGAAAAATGTTGAAAAATCATGCCTATTTTTGCTCTCACATTCCGTATATCTTCATGATTTAATTGATGAATATTTTGTCCTTCCACAAAAACTTTACCATCACTTACCGGCTGCAGAGCGTTGATTGTACGAATTAAAGTTGATTTCCCTGCCCCGCTCCTACCTAACACACAGACAAACTCGCCGCGGCCGATTTCCAGGTTAAAGTTTGAAAGAGCGGGAGAGTCAGTATGTGGATATTGGACGGTTACATTTTCAAACGTTAACACGTAAACATCTCCTTTACTTGCCTGACCATTAAATAACTCGCTTTCGGATCAATGACCCTAGCAAGTCAACGAGCCAAACGAGTACCATCACGTAAATAATGGCCACAGTCATAGCTGAATAATTGAAGCTTTGCATTTGATTAAACATATACTGGCCGATGCCGCCTCCGCCAATAATTCCTAAAATCAACGAGGTGCGGATGGCCACTTCAAAGCGGTAAAAATAATGGGATAATACGTTAGGCCAAATTTGCGGCAATATCGAAAATAAATTCGATATCCGCCTCGTGGCACCTGTAGCTTTCACCGCTTCTTGCGGCCCCGGGTCAGCTGCTTCAATCAATTCCGATATTAGTTTGCCAAGTACCCCAATATTATGGAGAATGATGGCAATGACTGCTGGAAATGGGCCTAATCCTAATGAGACAACAAGAATCAAGCCGAACACAACGTCTGGCACCGAGCGTAAAAATGTTAGAAACGTACGAACGCTATAAAAGAGAAATGAACTGTTACTCGTGTTTCTGGCTGCAGCAAAACTAAGCGGGACAGCAATCAAAAGCGCAATCAATGTCCCTAAAAAAGCCATACCAAGCGTAACAAGTGACAATTCCAGCATAAGACCAGGCTCACCGAAATCTTCTAAGCCAGGAAGGAGCCGGTCCCAAATGAAAACAAGAGCGTCTGGAAGAGCAGTCAAACCTTGAAAAGTAAATTCTGTTATTCGCATGCTCAATATGATCAAAACAGCTATAAAAAGCGCATAGCCAAGATACCGTTTTCTAAACCAAAACATAAGTCCTCTTGTCACCTTCTAATATTTAGTCTTCAACTACATCCATATCAAGCATATCGAAGTCTCTGGCTGCTTCTAATACATCTTCATATTGGCTGTCATCAGCTTCAACGAAGGAAGAAGCTCCACCGAAAATAGACAGCACTTCTTCATCTTCAATCGAGGTAAAGATCTCTTGAAGCTCTTCAATTTGTTCTTCCTCCATGTCATGAGGAACTACCCATGGATACTGGTACAACTCCTCTGATTCCCAAATGATGCGGAAATTATCTTCGTCAACTTCGCCTGCATTGACGAGTTCATTGAAAATGGCAGAGTCCACCGCCCCTGCATCTACATTTTGACTTTCAATTTGTTGAGCAGAAACATCATGAGAGTCCGTATACTGAACGGAAGCAAATTGGTGGTCATTTTCAGATTCAAATACCCCACGGTCTCTTAGCTCTGTGCCTGGTATAAGCGAGCCTGAAGTAGAAGAAATACTAGCAAAAGCAAAGTCTACTTCTTCCCGGTCTTCAATTAAGTCATCCAGTGACTCCCACGGGTTATCAACATGTGTCATAATGTAGGAATGGTAGTAAGGGTCGCCATCAATATTTTGTGTTAAAATGGCCTCAGCGCCACTTTCTTCATGAGCGATTAAATATGTGAGCGGCCCTAAATAGGCTAAATCGATATGGCTTTGATTAATCGCTTCGACAACTGCGTTATAACTTGGGTAATGCTCAACTTCTACTTCTTGCCCGGTCTCTTCCTCAAGAATTTCTCCCAGCCGGTCAAGCCCTTGTTCCATTTCCCCAATTGATTGAGCAGGGATGACGGCTACTTCTAGTACTTCATCATCTGCTTCACCTTCAGGTTCGGTTTGTCCATTTTCTTCATCTCCACAAGCTGTTAACAAACAAACAGTTGTAAGGGAGAAAATAAAAGTAGATGTTTTTATAGATTTCAAACGAATCTCCTGCCTTTCTTTCGGTCTGCGAAAAATAGTAGTTATAAGGGTTATAACAATATGGAATAGCGCGATCTTAACCTATCATGAGAAATATAGATTGTAAAGAATAAAGCTTGAACAAGGAGGATTCGACATGGATTTTAAACGACTGCGAACATTTGTTACTGTCGTCGAGGTAGGAAGTGTCTCCAAGGCTTCTGACCTTCTTCAAATTACCCAACCTGCAGTCAGCAAACAAATAAAAACGTTAGAACAGACGATTGGCTCTTCTCTTCTAGACCGAACGACTCTTCAACTTACACAAGAAGGAGAACTTGTTTATGAAAAGGCGGTGGAATTACTACGGGAATGGGATGGGCTTTTAAAAGAGGCTGGTAACCAGGAAACGGCTTGGCGGCGACCGTTTCGGTTGGGAGCGAGTTCTATTCCCGGGACCTATGTACTTCCTGGTGTATGTAAATCTTTACATGACCAATTTCCGCATAGCTGGCTCGACCTTCAAGTCGGCAGCTCTAAAGAAATCGACCAAAAACTACTTGCAAATGAAATTGATGCAGCCATGATTGGGACAAAACCTGAAAGTGAAACCGTTCAATCTGTTGAACTCTGGTCAGACCGTATCGCTATCATCGGCCCGCGCTCTACTAAAGAACCAGCAGTGAGCTCTTTCGAAGATTTGCAAGGCCTCCCTTTTATTAAACGGGATGAGCATTCTGGGACCGCAGGGGCAGCAAGTACCGGTTTAGCAGAATGGAACGGTTCCATCAACGATCTGGAAACGATCGCTACGGTCCCTTCAACTTCTGCTGCTATTTCATTAGTAGAAGCGGGAGTTGGCTATACACTTGTCTCTGAAACGGCTGTACTTGCGGACACTAATCGATTGTATTATGTAGCTGGCTGGCTGCCAGCTACGCGTACATTTTATCTTGCTTATCATGCTAAACATCAGTATCACCCAGCAATGGAACATTTATTTGTATTAATTGAACAAGGCGACATTGCCCGGCTCCGGTTTGGTTAATGTTTTACCGATCTACCAAACATTCCAAATATAAGCGTTCGTAGGACCTTGCCTCTTGCATAGGTGCATGACTGCCTGAAATTGTTGCACGTGCGCCACTGATCAATGTTTCTGCCGAGATCTCCCCTTCTAACAAGCTGCGGACACTGTCTTCAAACTGCATCGGTGTGTCAAAAAGAATACCGTTGTATTGATCCACTACAATGCTGTTATTGCCAACAACATTACGGGCAAACACGAGGCGTTCAAGGCTCATCGCTTCGAGCAGCGCCACGGGCTGCCCTTCTGAAGTAGAGGAATTAACCACGGCATCACTCCATTTGTATAAAGAGTGCATAGCTTCAAGCGACACGGGTGGTTTATAGTGCAGCCAGTTTCTCTTCTTCTCTTCTGCTTGTAAGCGTTGAAACACCTCTACTTCGATGACTTCACCAATTACAAGAACGTTCAAATCCGGATAGGTCTTCCACAGTCTGTCAAAGGCAGAAAGGAGATAAAATATATCTTTTACTTCTCTTAAACCGGCCGGAAAAAGAAAGTTTGGATAACCTGCCGGCAGCTCCAGCTTTTCTCTTTCTGCTGCTCGTTCCGGAAGATAAACCCCCTGCGGAATCACCCTCGTATTCTCAGCCATTTCAGGCAGGCGGGCCAAGACCCGCTGTTTGGCCTCCTCGGAAAAAAGCACCAGCGCTTGGGCTTCTTTTAAATACTTTCGTAGTAGCTGTCTTTTACTAGCATCTTCCAGATCAATGTTAATGTCCGTACCGCCCGATGTATAAATGAGAGGGACATTGATTTTAAGATCATGGGTTTCCAGCCATTCTATAAAGCGGCGAACATGCAGTACATGAACAAGGGCAGCTTTATTTAGTATTTCTTTTCCTTTTCCTACAGATTCTTCTTCATAGGCAAATAAATCCACTTCCCAGCCTAGATCCTCCAAAGATGAAGTAATGCGGCGGGCTGTAGTAGAATTTCCCCGATCGGCTTCTATATATGGCGTAAAAAAAGCAATCCGTTTCATATTAGCGCCACACCCGCTGGTTATCTTCTCGTCTTGTGAGCCCTTTTTCATCTAAGGTTTCAAGCAGGGGAACAAGCAGCTTCCTAGTTAAGCCGAGAATGTCTTTTGCCTCTTGAAGCGTAAACGCCGTACCTGTTTGCGCCTTTAGACGTTCCACACTTTCGGTAAACGCCTCTATGCTAAGCAAATGTTTTTCGTCAAGGAGGACAGCTTGATTTGTTTCTACTAAATAATGCCTGAATTCAGGCTGCAATTCTTCCGGAATGCTTTCTTTTTCCATCATTTCAATAAATGGAGGGACCTGTCTGCCTGCATCACGCAATGCGTTTGTCACTCGTTCCATTCTTTTCCCATAGCCGCGCGGGTAGTAAGGCTCAAAAGAAGCAAGGCTTACAAGCGGCCCTTTCTTTTTAAGAAGCGCTTCTTCCTCTGCCCAGTCGACATAAATTTCTGAGAGCTTTCTCGGATAAGCTGGCGTTAATTCTTGCAGGAGCTCATTTTTGTTCATACCTTGGCGAAGTGGACTTTTTTCATGGTAGGAATGCAAAAGCTCCTCGACGCGTTCTTTAAACAACTGGTACGTCTCTCGCAACGTAAACGTCCCGGAAGGAAGCTTGTAAACATCTCCTTGCTCGACTAGTTGATCGATTTCCTCTTCACCTACTTCCTTGGTCACACTGGCCTGTTTGACCCAGTCATGAAATGAAAGAACTTTATCGACTTTTAATTCATGAAGCAAACGGTCAGCTGTGGTCCCTTCCTTTAACTTGGCTAAATAGTCTACCGTTTCCTGGCCGAATCGATATTTGCCAGCAGACGGCTCAATTATCACACCTCCGCCAATGGTCTCCACCGGGGTCGGCCGTCTTAAAATAAAACGGTCCCCTCTTTTGGTTACAACTTCTTCGTCTAACCGAAGCTGG
Organism: Salsuginibacillus kocurii DSM 18087; assembly: GCF_000377705.1. Taxonomy (GTDB): domain Bacteria; phylum Bacillota; class Bacilli; order Bacillales; family Marinococcaceae; genus Salsuginibacillus; species Salsuginibacillus kocurii. The sequence continues at coordinate 306,094 of NZ_KB898624.1, forward strand.
CATAAAACTTCAGCTCCCTGCTCTGTTAATTGATTGCGATCAAAAAATACAATTTTTCCATACACTTCTGCCGTACCGAGATGAAGTTTAATATACCCCCGCTGTTTCAGCGGATGGGTAAGAGCATCAACGGTCGTTAAAGCAATATCAATCACTTTTGTGGTTGTATAATGCTCAGCCGCAACAAGTACATCCCCCCGCTTCAGCTTTTCTTTATCGATGCCTCCCACATTAATGGCAAGACGCTGGCCCGCTTGAGCAGTTTCAACTGCTTGATGGTGAACCTGCAAGGAACGCCCCCTGACCCTCTCTTTGGAGGGCAGTAAAGTTAACGTTTCCCCTTCTTGAATACTTCCCTCATAAACCGTTCCACGCACTACTGTGCCCTGACCATGCACGGTGAAGACCTGGTCAATCGGCAGCCGAAACGCCCCACGCACGTCCCGGGGGGGAACGTGTGCTAAAACGGATTGAATGGAAGCTTTTATATCTTCAATGCCCGTTTTCGAAACACTATCAGCTAACACAACCGGAGCATCCTGAAAGCCTGTCCCGCTTATCGCTTCTTCTACGTCAAGCTGGACAATTTCGAGCAGCTCTTCTTCTACTAGATCAATTTTCGAAATAACAATGAGAGCATGTTCAATCCCTAGCAAATGGAGAATATCCATATGTTCTCTTGTTTGCGGCATCACACCCTCATCTGCTGCAATAACGAGCATTACCATATCAATCCCGGCCACGCCGGCAATCATTTGGCGGATAAAGCGTTCATGCCCTGGAACATCGATGAGAGAGACATGCATCCCTTCAGCAACATCAAGTTTCGCAAACCCCGGTTCAATTGAAATGTTGCGTTCCTTTTCTTCTTTTAATCGGTCGGTCTCCATATTTGTCATCGCTTTAACAAGCGTTGTTTTGCCGTGGTCAATATGCCCGGCTACTCCTACTGTATATGTACGTTCATTTCCCACCTGACTCACCTTCTTCTCTCATAACCTTTTACTTATGCCATCGTACTACATTCTGAAAAAAAGCAACAGAAATCCAATATAATAACTTATTGTTGCAAAGAAGTCTTTTGCTCGTTATAATATGAGTCGTTCCTAACATGGGGCCGGATGCGAAACTGGTGTTCGCCTGAGTCTTCAAAACTCTTGAGAGGCGCGTGCCGTCTCTGGTAGGTTCGATTCCTACACGGTCCCGCCAATTCATTATAGTATAACTCACGTTTCACATATTACATAGCAATGGAGCTGTCCCAAATAGGGGCAGCTCCATGTCGTTTAAACGTTAGCTAACAATTCTTCATACAGAGATAAAAAATCAAAATCTTCGTTTTTATCGTGTTCTGAGAGTAATGTCTTCCCTTCTTGCAATAAAGGCTCCCCACCGAGCAGCTTTAGCCAGAACATTTTTCCTTGAATACGCTCTTGCGTCAAGTCGATGACGCCGACCTTTGAATGATTATCCTTCTCTGCCTCTTTTACATCTCTTTCTAGTTTACGGTATTCCATCAGATCATCAGCTAAATCTCGCATTAAGTCGTTCACATTTACTTCATATGCCATATTCTAACCTCCCCTTCATTCATTCACAGTGGGGTATTCCTCCTCTAAGCAGGGTTCAAACATAGCATCCTTCTGTTCTTCCCCCTCTTAAGAAATAACACCATCAAGCCATGGAAAGAATTTGACAGCGAACATAGTAAAAATTAAGAGAGACAATATTAAACTGTTTCGAAACGAATCAGTTTGTGATTTTTCAACTGCATTGCTGTGTTCAAGGCGGAGTGCTTTGGCTGTAAGTCCTAAAAATGCACTAATCGCGAGCCACAGAATAAAAACAGTAATCATCCACGCTGATAAAAAGGTTTCTGTTATAAACAAGCCAGTAATTAATGATCCAATGACTCCTAAGTGGGCCAAATGAATGATTATTCGGTATGTTTTCAGCAACCAAGTACGGTACACATCAGTTGCTCCTTTTAACAAAAAGGGGAGTGGCAAAAGCAAAAAGAAAAATAATGCCATCAACCAATGCAGCGCATAGCTTATTATGTATAGCCACATTTACTTTTCTCCTTTCGTTGTTTAGAATCTACAATCATATGATACAATAAAATCAATCATTTTTCGTGGAGGGACACTAGATGCCTTCGGATTTATTTATGTGGTTTATGCTACTCTGGTCAGTTCTCATTACTGGCTTTATGTTTATTGGCGGCTTTTTTATGTTTCGTAAATTTTTAAAGCGATTCCCAAAAGAAGATGGCAATTCGATTCTCGATTGGCAGGATTATTATATTCAGGAAACACTTCATTTGTGGGGCGAAGAAGAAAAAAAGCTTTTAAATGAACTGGTCGAGCCTGTGCCTGAATTATTCCGGGATGTGGCAAAAGAAAAAATTGCCGGCAAAATCGGCCAGCTCGCACTTGAAGAAAAAGCGAATGAAATAGACAGAGATTTAATTATCCGCGGCTACATCATCGCTACACCAAAACGCGACCACAAATTTCTTCGCAAGAAACTGAATGAAAAACGTATCGATCTGAACCCATATGAACATTTATTTCAATAAGCTTTGCAAAGATAGGTCTGCTTATAGGCAAGTCGGTATGACCTATCTTTTTTTAGCTGATAGCCCCTCCCTACATACATGGGCCTAACATGAAAAACGTACACTTCATCATCCTAAGAAATGTACGTTTTCTTTGCTAGTAGCTGCCTTTACGTTTGCTCTTGTGACGCAGACTGTTTATCATCCGTCTTTCATGATTGTGGTTAAACTTAACGAGTGCAGCTTACTAGCGTCACAAATGTATCCACAAGAAGAAGTGCTGAGAAACATGCCTTCCTGGTTTCGTTTATTTAGCGGCTGCATCCACTCCCTTTTCGCAGGCGAACCACTTGTCCTCCTCGAACTCGAGGTCAAACGAAGTGAAGACCAAGCCGATGTCGCGCTTGTACCTGTGGTGAAAGCGTCTGCCTGGAGCGAAAAACTGAACCCCTATAAATGTTTACATTACGATCGTAGAACCTATGGATCGTTTTGCAACGCTAAGGAGTGCAGCTCCAGTGTTAAGATGAACCCCCTCAATCCTGCTTGTGAAACCGGATCCGCACTTTTATAACGTCGGCTTCATAATTGGCTTTTCTTTTTTTCGTTCATTTTGAATCCGCTGTTTATCCATGCGTTTAAAACCTATAAGCATCGCAATTCGCCATGGGATTATCATTCCATACGCTAAAATGAAAAACATGCCGCCCAGTTCAGCAATGTGTATGCTGTCGCCGACTATAAGTTTAAACACAATGCGAGCCACCAGTAATCCAATTAATATAAAAGGAAAGGCCTTGGAACGCTGCAAATAAACATGGCCGCCCCGTATTTCAAATTTAGATGTTTTAATTAATATAATTGAAAAAAGCAACCCAACGGCTAAAGCTTCCATTACCTGCCATCCAGTTAATTGAGCAGGTTCATATAAAAACATTAAAAATCCGGTGGACATAAATAACGGAGGCAATATAATCTTTTTCACAGAGGCCGGACGCTTCGTGGCTTTCATACGTATAATGAATGCCACTGTGCCCATGACGATGGCTCCGACCGTTGTTAATATCACCATCGGACTCACTGAACTTCCTCCTCCCTCCCCTTCAACCTCGCGGGAATCCTTTTTGCTCGTCCATTCTATCATATTTCAACCTGTGGTGCGCCATGCTTCTTGCAACAAACTATAAAGTTGTTTCTTGCGCTAATTAAGCTGGAACTGGGGCAGAATTTTCAAGTCGGTGACTCTAGCGAAAAAAGACAGCTGAAGTCTCCTGATTCACGTAACATTCAACATGATTTACATAACATTCACGGCGAACACATAACATTTGCACTCGAATACGTAACATTCCTCTATTCAAAAGGGAACTAAATGAAAACCAATGTTGCACTTGCACCCGTGGTGCACGCGTCTTACCAAAACTCATAAAGAAAACTTGGCAAAGCCAAGCCTACGGCGTAGGCTGAGCTTTAGTTGTTCTTATGCCGTTTCTTTCAACTATGTATATATTCTTACGGTGCAAAAAAGGGCCGGATATGCCCCGGCCCCCTCTCGATCTATTGCTTCACGTCAAACCCGACATCCTCAATTTCTTCTGCTACCTTGGCAAGGTCAACCTTTTGGTCATTAAATGCGATCGTCACTTGATTATTATCGACATCGGCAGTTACTGTCTCTACCCCTTCAAGTTTCCCTACAGCTTCTTCTACCGAGGATTTACAATGACCGCATGTCATTCCCTCTACTGAAATGGTATCTTTTCGCATGGCATATCGCTCCTTTTTATTAATACTGTAGCTGGTTAATTTTTAAACTGTCAACTCGACGAAGAGGATATCATTTGTTGGTTCATTCCCTGTTGCAGCAGGTACATATTGTAATACAAGCCGCCATTAGCCAACAGGTTGTCATGAGTGCCGTCTTCCACAATCTTTCCTTGATGCAGGACGAGAATACGGTTTGCATTTTTAATCGTAGACAGACGGTGAGCAATGGCAACCGTCGTGCGCCCTTCTTTCATTTGTTCAAGCGCGCGTTGAATCACTTCTTCAGTTTCCGTATCAACATTGGCTGTTGCTTCATCCAATACTAAAATATCAGGCTGCATCACCATCGTCCGGGCAAACGCAATTAACTGCCGTTCACCGCTAGAAAACGTACCTCCCCGTTCACCTACCGGGTGGTCGTACCCCCCGGGCAAGTTTTTAATAAAACGGTTTGCATCTACAAATTGAGCAGCTTGATACACTTCTTCGTCTGTAATTTTATCATTATACATGCGAATGTTTGACTTTACATCACCAGAAAACATAAACGGGTCCTGGAGGACGAGGCCTAGCCTCGTTCGTAATTCTTCATCATCAAACTTACCAAGTGGTTCGCCATCAATACGGATTTCTCCCTTGTCTGGTTCATAAAATCTCATTAAAAGGTTAATAATTGAACTTTTCCCACTCCCCGTATGACCGACGAGTGCAAGTGTTTCACCCGGGCTCACCGAAAAGGAAATGTCCGTTAAGACATTGGTTTCCCCGTCATATGAAAAGGTCACGCCGTCAAACTCAACCTGGCCTCGTTCAATGGTGGGGTTACCTGCTAGGCTTTTCGATGGAGCAGGCTCCTCATGGTCGAGCAGTTTAAACACTCTTCCGGCTGATACAATCGCTTGCTGAAAGATCGAAAGCCGCGACATAATTTGGTTGACTGGCTCGAAGAAACGGTCTAAATAATTAACAAATGCATATAAAACACCGATTTCTACTGGACTTGTAAAAGATAAGAGCCCAAAGAACGCCAAAACAAGCATTAAAGCAAGAATGGAAAGGAAATCCACAGCGGGACGTAACAGCAGTCCATCCAACTTCATTCCTTTCATCCAGGCAGAATGATGTTCCTGGTTGAGCTCCGAAAATTCTTTGCGCATGCGCCGCTCTTGTCGAAAAATTTGTATAATTGACATACCTTGTATTGATTCATTTAAACGAGCGTTTAATTCCGACAATTTTCCGCTCATTGTGCCATAATACTTCGCACTGAATTTGCGGTAAACATACATCAAAGCATAGACAAGTGGCAGTAAAAATAAACAGAAAAAAGCGAGCTGAGGATTCAGATAAAACATCGCGATAAAAATCCCGACAAGAAAGACAAGGTCTTGGACAAGCAGGCTAAGCACATTGACATATAATTCTTTTACGCGCTCGGTATCATTTGTTAACCGGGAAATGATACCTCCAGTTGCTGTACGATCAAAGAAAGAGAGCCCTAAGTGTTCAACGTGGCTGAAAACTTGAATCCGCATCCTTCGTACAATTTCTAACGCAATTTTGTGAAACCAATAGCCTTGAAAATAGTTAAAAAAGACCGAACTGACATGTAAAACGATATAAGCTGTAGCTAATGCCGTTAATGCATCCACTGGAAAATTACGTGGCGTTAAAAAATCGTCAATGAAGGTCTGAATTAAGAGAGGTCCAATCAATTCGGCTGCAGTCCCCAACATTAAGAAAAGAAAAGCAACGCTAAGCAGCTTCTTGTGCGGAAGGGCATAACCTAGCAGCCGTTTTAATATAGCGGTCTGCTCTTTTGGAGTGAGCTGTCTATCCTCGTGTTCCATCCATCCCGCCCCCCTTCTCAACGTATGACTCAAGCTGCTGTTGTTTGTACATTTGGCTGTACCAGCCGCGCCGTTTCATTAACGATTGATGGTCACCTTGTTCTGCAATATCTCCGTCAGCCAGAATAAGAATCAAGTCTGCATGCTTGATAGCGCTCAATCGGTGAGCGGTTATGATGGTTGTTTTCCCATCACGCTCCGTGCGAAGTGTCTCCAAAATGCTTTCTTCGGTCTGGGCGTCCACTGCTGAGAGCGAGTCATCAAAAATTAAAATTTCGGGATCAAGCAGCAAGGCTCGCGCAATCGCAATCCGCTGTTTCTGCCCGCCGGACAGGGTTACACCCCGCTCGCCGACCACCGTGTCATAGCCTTCTTTAAACCCGATAATATCGTGATGGACATGAGCCATTTTAGCCACTTTCATAATGTCTGCCATCGAGGCCTCCGGCTTTGGAAATGCAATATTATCAGCAATCGTTGCAGAGAAAAGAAATTGGTCTTGTGGCACGTAACTAATACTTGCGCGCAAGGCATCGAGCGTATATTCCTGCAAGGGTTTGCTATCCATCTTCACATGGCCAGTTACCCCTTCTTCTTCTCGCATTAATAGTTTCATCAACGTTGTTTTACCGCTTCCCGTCCGACCGGCAACTCCCAATGTTTCGCCACGCTTTACTGTAAAGTCAATATTACGCAAGGCCGGTGGGTCGTCTGAATTGTAATGGTACGAATTAATCCAGACATCAATTTCTCCTTGCGGGGGTTCACTTTGTGTAGCTTCTTCATCCGTAATATCTGCTTTTTCGGCTAACAATTCTGAAATCCGGCCGTAAGAAGCGCGCCCGCGTTCCACAATGTTAAACAACCAACCAAACGCTAAGAGTGGCCAAATTAATAGACCTAAGTAAATAGTAAAGCTTGTTAACTCCCCGAGCGTAATCGTCCCATTAATCACATAGCCTGCACCAAAGAAGATAGCGAGAAAGTAAGAAATACCAATAATTAGAGAGATGGTCGGGTCAAACAACGCATCAACACGTGCAACGCGCAAGTTCTTTTTCACCACATCGTCCGACTCTTCCTTAAAAGATTCAATATCTTCTTGTTCCTGCCCAAACGTTTTGGTTACCCGAATGCCTGACACACTTTCTTGTACCTTATCATTTAATGAAGAAAAAGCAGCCTGGGCCTTTCTAAAACGTTTATGAAGGAGCGACCCGTAATAGCTTGTTAAAAGAGCCATAAAAGGCATCGGGATCAAACTGATTAACGTAAGTTCCCAACTGATCGTCACCGCCATTGTAACGATTACGAAACCACCCATGGTAAGAGAATCTACCAGCGTAAGCACACCCGCGCCTGCGGTCTGCTGCACCGCCCGAATGTCGTTCGTCGCATGAGCCATTAAATCGCCTGTTTTATAGCGTTGATAAAAACTAGCAGACATGTTGGTAAAATGCTCATACAACCAATTTCTAAGCAGACGTGCCAACCGAATAGAAGCTCCAAAAATCATAATACGCCAAACATAGCGCAACATGTAGCAGGCAATGCCTATCAGAAACAACAGCCCCAGCCAGCCCATAAGTATCTCGAGCGTAAGGGTTTCTTCAACAATTGCATCAACCACTACCCCAACTACATAGGGCGGAGCCAAAGAAAGGATGGATACTAAAATAAGCATAAGGATGCCAAGAAGATAGCTTCGTTTTTCGCGTTTAAAAAACCACCAGAGATCAATAAATACCCGCATCGAACCAACGCCTTTCTCACCGTCACCCAGCGATCATTCAATTCTTCGATTGTCGAATCATTTATCTATTCTATCAAAGGACATCCCCCACTGACATCTTTTTTTCAAATTATCGTAAACTTTTACCATTTTTTCTATATAAATGCGGCAATCAAACAATTAAAAACTGCTTTCACCTGTTGGGAAAGCAGTCTCATGTTTATTTTTTGTTTTTCTTTGCGCCTTTTTTATTAGAAGTTTCTTGCTGGTTCTGCATCGCTTTCATCATTTGGTTAATTTTCTTCTGTGATGGGTTTTGTCCCATCTGCATCATCATTACCCGAAGCATTTGTTCGTTGATCGGTGGATTCTTCTTCATGTAGTTCATCATCGTTTTTCGAGCAATAAAAAAACCAATAGCCAGTCCGCCAAGCAGGCACAAGAAACCGACTAGTACATACCAGAGCCAATCCATGGAAATAGTTCCTCCTTCATTTGCGCTAGCGTTCAATGTAAGTTGTCACGTCGTTCAACCTTGTACATTATAACGCAATCATTTCACAATGAAAAGAGAAGTTCTTTTCTTCACTGGCTTTACACTTGGACTTTCATCGGTTTCAGCCACCCATATTTCCCAGACTTCTCTTCGTAAGCAAAGAAACACGTGTCAATTTGTTGCAATTGGCTAAAAACATCCCATTCTGCGCCAATGCGAGAGGAGGCTTCTACAATAAGACGCCGCTTATACAAGTGGAGAGCGATTTCTTCATCGAATCGATACGCACATTTATTAGACTTTTCAGTGGGCTTGAGGCGGAGTTCAGATATTAAGCTGGCAATTGGCATTTCTTTTGTTAATGCTTCTTCTTCCGTATGAACAAACCCAGATTCCTTACTTTTTCGTTCACTTTCAAGCAGCATAAAAAACTGATACAGCGTTTCTTCTTGTCTATAATAGGCCTCACGGATTTCAGGCTTCAGTAAATAAATGACATATCGCTTCATGACAACGCTCCTTTCGTCTATCTCTTATAAGTATAGCGAAAAAAAAATGCAAGACATGTCACAATATTGGAGCGGAGTGCGTCAAAGTACGACATGCCCCTTACTCCCTTATTCTCCAGAAACCACTATGTCTCCTGCTCTGTTTTATACAAAAATTCCCTTTTAGCCTACTCTTTTTGACTATATGTTAGTACCGCCCCCTATCCATAGGCCACATGCTTCTATTTTCTTCATGAGCTCGAATTGAGTGATAAGTTAGCACAATAAAAAAGAAAGACTGCCCAGACGGACAGTCTTTCTCTATATTAAAGGTTAAGCATCGCTTTTGCTTTGGCTGTTACGTGATCTACAGTGAAGCCAAATTCTTTCATGATCACATCTCCAGGTGCGCTCGCCCCGAAACGATCAATCGCAAGCACATCTCCTGCACGGCCAATATAGCGGTCCCAGCCGAGTGAAGCACCCATTTCAATAGCTAAACGGGCTTCCACCGTTGAAGGAATAACTTCCTCCTTATATGCATCAGATTGTTGTTCAAAGCGATCCCAACTTGGCATACTCACGACACGGGCATGAATGCCTTCCTTTTCAAGAGCAGCTTGAGCTTCCACAGCCAAGGAGACTTCAGAACCAGTAGCAAGCAAAAGGAGGTCCGGATTTTGTTTAGCTTCGCGAACAACGTATGCTCCTTTTTTCACGCCTTCATATGCATGGTCTGCTGTCCCTTCAAGAGTTGGAAGTCCTTGGCGAGTTAACACAAGAGCTGTTGGCTGATCGCTTGATTCCATTGCAACCCGCCATGCCGCTGACGTTTCATTACCATCTGCTGGACGAATCAACGATAGGTTTGGCATCGCCCGCAGTGAAGCAACCTGCTCAATTGGTTCATGGGTCGGGCCGTCTTCACCTACAGCTATACTGTCATGGGTGAACACGAAGGTGGATGGCACCTTCATCAGGGCTGCCAGACGCACTGCAGGACGAAGGTAATCAGAGAAGACCAGGAAGGTAGCGCCGTACGGACGAACCCCGCCGTGCAAAGCCATTCCGTTTACTGCAGACGCCATCGCAAACTCCCGTACGCCAAACCACACATTTCTACCCGCGTAGTTGTCGCGAGAGAAATCTTCTTCTTCATCCATCATGGTTTTATTAGAAGAAGCCAAGTCAGCTGCGCCTCCAAATAGTTCAGGCAGCGTAGAAGCTACATTTTGAATCGCTTTACCGGAAGCTGCTCGAGTCGCTACTTTATCTTTACCGCTTTCAAAGACAGGCAAGTCTTTGCTCCAATTTTCCGGGAGTTCTCCGCGGAGCGCTCTTGTAAGTGAAGCAGCTGCTTCCGGGTGAGCTTGTTCATAAGCCTTGTATTGTTCAAGCCATTTATTTTCTTGTTCTTCGCCTTCTTTTTTGCGTTCAGCAAAATAAGCACGAACTTCTTCGGGCACATGGAACGGTTCATGCGACCATTCGTAAGCTTCTTTTGCCAGCTGTACTTCGTCTTCTCCTAATGGAGCTCCGTGTGCATCTTTCTTTCCGCCTTTATTTGGCGCACCAAAGCCAATTGTCGTTTTAACTTCGATGAAACTTGGGCGCTCATCTTCTCTAGCCCGCTGGATCGCTGCTTCGATCGCTTCGCAATCGTTTCCATCTTCGATATACTCTGTATGCCAACCGTACGCTTCGTATCTTTTAATGACATCTTCCGAAAACGATTTATTTAAATCGCCATCAAGAGAAATGTCGTTGGAATCATACAGCACGATTAAACGGCCTAGTTTCAAATGCCCTGCTAAAGAAGCAGTTTCTTGAGAAACCCCTTCCATTAAATCGCCATCGCCACATAAGGCATACGTATAATGATCGATGACATTGTGGCCTTCGCGATTATAAATGGCAGCTAAGTGACGTTCAGCCATCGCCATTCCTGTAGCCATCGCTAACCCTTGTCCAAGCGGTCCAGTAGTTGCATCTACCCCTGGAGTCTCTCCAAATTCAGGATGACCTGGTGTTTTACTCTCCAATTGGCGAAAGTTTTTCAAATCTTCAATGGAGACGTCATATCCGCTTAAATGAAGAAGACTATATAAAAGCATAGAACCATGTCCGGCTGAAAGTACAAACCGGTCTCTATCTGCCCATCCAGGACTGCTTGGGTTATGCTTCATAAATTTGGTCCAAAGGGTGAAAGCCATAGGAGCGGCGCCCATCGGCAAACCCGGATGGCCTGAATTTGCTCGTTCAATGCTGTCAATAGACAACGTACGAATGGTATTAATCGCTTGCTGTTCGACCGTAGTCGTGCTTGTCATCGCTTATGTCATCCTTTCTTCCTCATCGTTATGTAGTTCAACATCCATGATATAATCTTTTGCTACTTTTCACAAGCCATATCCCTGATAATCTGCCTATTTAACAAAAAAACAACCCTAACAGATGTAGGATTGTTTGACGTAGCTTTCCTTTATAGAGCGGCTCTTTAGTGGCCTCTGTTATTTTCACCTTTGACTCGCTTCAGCTTTGCTGGTGTGACATCTTGGCCTTCAGGGTCAACAACGCGGACCCCTTCCATTTGGCTTTTAAAAGAAGAACGGAATTTTTGCAAATATTCCTGCCGCAGATTCTGCTGCTCTTCTGCTTCTTCATCACTTAAGCCTTTGGTTTTAGAACGTCTTGAAAGCTCATTAATGCGCTCAATCTTTTCTTGCGAAAGCATGGATAATACAACCTCCTTTAAAGTTGCCATCCGTAGAAGCACGATACTTCACACGTTAACTTTAACCTACTTTATTTACATATACAAATGAGTTGAGGAAGGCTCATTCTCGAAATATCGTGATCGCACTCTATAGGCTTTAATCAGCTACGAGTTGCTTCATAATTTTATTATCTTCAAATCCCTCGCTCTATCTCCTGCATAACTGCTGTATCCTTGGCATTTATAACATGAACATTTTTGTCTGTTAATACTCCAACAAAAACGTAGTAGACCTGTTTCGTATCATCGTATGAAATAAAAAGTAATAAGTTCATAGCTAAAGGCTAGTCGTAATTCGCCATCACGTCAACTTCTGGTGAACGCAGCAGCTAACGTCTAATGTCAGCGAACTTTTCTTCTGATCTTATGAGAACAGGAAACACAATACGGTTACCCGTCAATATGCACTAGTGAACCCTTGTCTTCTTCCAAAATATAGTCTTTCTCTACAGGCTCTTCTTCATACACATGTTCAGGTGAGAAGATATTGACCATTATCATCATCCAAACGATCGCCAATATAAACAATAATAGAAAGCCGGCCTCTTTCCTGGCTTGTTTATTTTTCAGCAATTGCATGTTCATCACCTCAAAATGGGAATGTTTGTTCTTGTTAAAGTCTACTAAGAACTTATGTTCGTGTCAATAAAAATTAGAACGGGTGTTTGCCTCCATATCTTTCCTTTGATATACTGAGAGTAAATCATTAAGAAAACAAAGAGGTGCTGTTATGAAAAAGTTGTCCAAGCGCCAACAACAAATCTTGGAATATATTAAACATGAAGTAAAAGAAAAAGGTTATCCTCCTTCTGTGCGAGAAATCGGCGAAGCCGTCGGACTAGCTTCAAGTTCAACTGTCCATGGACACTTGTCCCGACTCGAAAAAAAAGGACTTATTCGCCGTGATCCCACGAAACCAAGAGCGATGGAAGTGCTAGAACTTGAAGATGAACAAAGTCAAGCAGCACCGACCATTTCTGAAGGCCGGGCGGCTTATGTTCCTGTCATCGGTAAAGTTACTGCCGGCCAGCCTATAACGGCTGTTGAGAATATTGAAGAGTATGTGCCGCTACCTGATCATATGGTTGGCGACGACCAAGTATACATGTTAACTATTGAAGGAGACAGCATGATTGAAGCAGGCATCTTTGACGGGGACCAAGTGATTGTGCGTTACCAGCAAAATGCGGATAATGGAGACATTATTGTGGCAATGACTGAAGAAGAAGAAGCTACTGTTAAGCGTTTCTTTAAAGAAGCAGATCATATTCGCCTCCAGCCAGAGAATTCTTCTCTTGAACCGATCATTTTGGAAACATGTACAGTGCTTGGCAAAGTAACCGGCGTCTTTCGAAACATTCATTAAAATGCCCTCTCTAACTGGAACATGAACAGCGGGTGAAGCACCTGTAACACGCGGTTGCGGCTTTATAGAAGACTGAATCATCGCCTGCAGTCAAGAAGCCATGGCGCGTCAGTCAACGTCATCATAGGAAGCCGATTCGCCCGGGCGCCTGTGCTGAAAGCAAGCATTTCAGACCCTTTTGCCGAAAACGGACTTATGGGACAAACCTTAAAAAGCTCACTCCTTTATCATCAAGGAGTGAGCTTTTTACTGACAGCATCTACGAAAAGCCACGGAACAAAACAGCCTTCTACAATTGTTTATTCGTCCTCAACAATTGTAGCTGCAAACAAGCCGCATAGAAAAAAGAGATGCCACGATTCGTTAGCCAACTCCTCTTTCATTACTTTTATGAGATTTTTTTGGATGATCCCATTTTGGAATAAAATCATTTTCTTCAAGTTTTCTATAGTATTCTTCGTGCTTGTCCGTAATTTTCTCTGCTTTTTCATCAGTGATGACGCCATATTCAACATAAAGGTTCAGGAGCTTTTTCTGAAGCTCCAGGTTTTCTTGATGCATTTTTGCTAATTCTTCGATCTGATGGTCCATCAAGTCTACATCTTGAATGCCGGCCTCTCCGTGGGCCTCTGCTTCATTTGCAAGCGGCACACACACCATAATCAAAACGCCCAGGCTAACTAACGCTTTTCGCATGTTCTCGCCCTCCTTCTTAAGATTTCCTTTTATTGTTAGCGGCACGGAGAGAAATATGCATTGAAAAACCTGAAATCAAACCAATCGTTTGATTCCAGGCCTCCCTTCTTTTTATTCAATTTGTTCTGCAGGTTGGGACGTTAATATAAGTGGACCGTCTTTTGTGATCGCAAGCGTATGTTCATATTGAGCCGACCACTCTCCATCTGTCGTGCGAGCAGTCCAGCCATTTTCATCTAATTTAGCGGACCATTTCCCTTTATTCACCATCGGTTCGATTGTAAGAACCATCCCTTCTTTTAATTTCACCCCTTTTCCCTTCTGCCCAAAATGAGGGATTTGAGGTGGTTCATGAATAGTTGGCCCAATTCCATGCCCGGTGAAATCACGGACCACCGAGAAACCTTCTGCTTCTACATACGATTGAATCGCCCAGCCAATATCCCCGCTGCGCTGTCCTTCCTGCGCTTGCTCTATCCCTTTATACAGAGCCGCTTCAGTCACTTCTAATAACCGTCTCACATCCGGAGTTGCTTTACCTACTGCATACGACCACGCAGAATCGGCGAGACCTCCATTTAAATTAACGACCATATCTATCGTTACAATATCGCCCGTTTGAAGCGGTGTTTTTCTTGGGAAACCGTGACAAATTTCATCATTAATAGAAGCACAAGTGGCATAAGGATAACCCTTGTAGCCTTTTTGTTCCGCTGTCGCCCCATTTTCCTTTAAGAACTGTTCTACAAACTGATCAATTTCAAGCGTTGTTATCCCTGGTACAACCAACTTGGATATCTCCTGATGACAACGAGCTAGCAGTTGACCTGCTTGCTGCATCAAAGCAAGTTCCCGCTTAGATTTTAACGCGACCATCGAATTCCCCTCTCCTTCCAGGCTTGTGTGTTAATCCATCTTAAAAATCAACAAAACATGTAAGAAGTGTATCGTTCAAAAAACCCTTGCCCATTCCCCCCTCTTTAGTTTAAGGCAAACGACTGATTGCATGTTTTACCTGCCTGCGGACAAACTAACGTCTATACTCCCACACATTGAGGTGAGAATATGGCAGGCAAAAATGAAAAATATACTGATTTCGCAAATGTTGAGACGCAGCGCAAATTTTTAACAGCTGAAGAACACCCAGAAGGAGCTTACGGGGCAGCAGAAGGAGCCAACGAGCCTGTAGAGAATAAAGAAACTCCCTGGGAAGAAGGACAGCAATTTTACAGCAATTTTGCATATGAAAACCGAAACCTACATGAAGGCCTGCCCCGCCAATTTCCGGAAGCTCATCCCACCCACGATGAAAAAAGCAAAAAAACAGAGCCACCTTACACAGACGCCGCTAATCACAACGACAGTTAATTGGTATGAATCTCCTCGCTTCACAGACGCCCAAGCTACAGTGCGGGCGTTTTTACATGAAGAGCCTCCTATCCCTTTTCATCCTTCTGATATTCTGCACGAGCATGAACCTGCACTGCCGGCAAGCAGGAAATCCCCATAAACTCTGCTAAGTTAACGACAATGCATACTCCGGTTCTTTGAAAGGCAGTGATCTCTTTATCCGGGAAAAAGCAAGATTCTGCCTTGTCATTTACAACATCCGAACGCAGAACCTCCCCATTTTTAGTCACCGGACAAAGCAGTTCCAGCTGAGCCCAACAGTTATTATCAGCGTGTTGGACACGAAAGACCGGCGACTCCATTCCAGTGAAAAGTGAGTCTCGATGTTTATGTTCAGCTATCCCTTTTCCTATAAATAATCTTCCGTCTTTTCCAAATAACATGAAAGGAACGGTATCTTTATCTACTTGTTGGAATTTATGTCCCATCTTCATTTTTGTCAGCACGTTTTCCCTAGTAAAAGAAGAGGTTCGCTCAGCTATAATTCGTTGACTGTCATCAATGTCTTTAACGATTTGGCAGAGGCAATCTTCACTTCGTGTTTTTTGAACATGATGTTCTGTCCCCATGCTACCTCCATCCTTTCTGGGCAGATTACCATAGTTTATGAAACACCAGCTTTTCTGTTACAGCTACAACAAGCTTTTTTGGAAACCATTACAAAAGAGCGTTCCCCATAACGTTGAGGAACGCCCCTCTCCACAATTATATATATCATTTAATAAATAACAGAAATAACCAAAATAAAAGGGTTTTATACGAACGTACATTCTCATATAATGAACAGAAAGGGGAGATACTAATGTGGATTATGGATAAGGAAACGCATTTACTCATCACCGACTATATTGTCGCCCATTACACCATCCGAACACTAGAGGTAGACCGCGAAGGCTTCCAGCGTTTAAAAATGGGGATGGTGTATGAGGAGGAACTTAACCAGGCCATTTTATCAATCCGCGAACGCCTGCGTATTATCAAACAAGAATTTAAACAACGCGACATTCGCGTGTATAAAAAAGAAAGCGATGAGTATTCCGTATCGTATGAAGCTGTATGCAATCAGTATGTGAGACAGTTTCAGTTCATGAACGAACAACTCCGCATGCTCGTCACTCAAGATATCCAAAAATACCTCTTTCGCCACGGCGAACGAAATCTTCGCGTATAGCTCTTCTATGAATTAAAATAGTTAGTGGCCAATTTTCGGGCGGTATGCCCAGAGGTAATACCGATAAGCGACATGAAAGGGAATCAAATAGGTGAAAAAGGTCTTGTTCAAGTCCCAGCCGTTCCCGTAAACCGCTCGTTTTGCCAGCACAAACATAAATTCGAGTACCGTCGTAAAACAGGTAAACCCCATAATCCAAGAAAAGGGACCAATGTTCCTGCTTTGTTGTACACAATATACTAGCAGGCTTGCAAGCAAAGGAAACAACCCTAGGTTAAAAGGCATCACCGTCAAAAACTGGCCACGCTTTACTTTCGGATAAACGAGCCAATACCTTCTGCAGTCCCCCCAAAAATTCAACACAAAAGAGAGCAACACCCCGAAAGGGACCATTTTACATATGAGCTGCTTGTCTTTTCTTACCAACCAGCTGCCGATTAATAGCCAAGGCAGCAAAAAGCCCGATAGTATATTAAGCTTCATCAGCCATCACCTTTACAAGAAGAGTTAAACTTAGTCTTTGTAAAAGATGCCTGATTATTCACAGAAAAATGAAACAACGCACCACCACTAAGACAGCCAGCGAACCACCCATCTGGATCCCTTCCTGTCAGGCATAAGCCTTTTTTTCTTTTCCTTTTGAAAAATGAAAGCCATTCTCCTGCGCAACAACCCCTTCTCTTCCTCTTGTTAACCAATTCCCCCTGTAGTTCTAAGCCTGTCCGGCCCCCTGCCTTGTTATCCATCTTCTTATTAGCTATTTTTTAACGGCTATTGCTATATACAGGCTCACCTTGATGAGCATAGTTTATAGCAATGAGAGGAGGAATAGACCATGTCCGGACGCAGAAATTTTGATAACTTTGCCTTCGTTGTTGTCCTTTTTATTTTGCTAGTCATTGTTGGCACGGCCTTTGGAGACCGCCGCTGCTAAGTACTACACCTTACGAGCGTGTATACTTACGCGCTCGTACGTTTTCTGTACCAATTAAATTGATTCATCAGCTTCTTCACTAACCTCGTAAGGAATAACCCGACTGCCTCCACGTTGTCACCAAATAAAACCCTCTACATAAGCTCGTTCTTCCATAAGTTAATATTCTATACAAACAGAAATATATGGAATAAGTAAGTTGACCTTTTAAGAGAACATTTGTTTGCATATAATGTTTAGAGGAGGTGTTTTTTTATGAAAGAAAATAAATTAACTCCAGGCACCAATTTACGTTGGGAAAGTATGCGAATGATCTTGCCGGAGCACCGAGAAATGATGTTAAAACGACGAGAGGAAGATAAGAAATCGGCTCCCCCTTCTGTCGATGATCAACAATGGGAGGAATTCGGATGGACGCTCGAGGAAGCACTGGTGGAGACGAAACCCTTAGAAGTTACTTATTGGAATGGTGGGTATTATGTTGACGTTCAAGGTTATTGTCACTATGTTAATTACAACCAAAAAAAGCTGCACGTTGTGACCTTTAAGGATGAAGTTGAATACCTCCACTTCGAGTTCATTTCGGACATAAAAATCATCTAATGAAATCCCTTGAATCAATTTCATACTGCTGTTTTATGAGCAATAAAACGATTAATATCTATTTTTTTATTTACTACACGGAATTTCAAAAGTAACTGAGACGTAAGAAGGCGACTCCCAAAGGATAAAGCGCAGTCTGAAGATCCACTTTTTTGATGGGAATACCATCGGAAAAGTTAGCTGCAGCCAAGCCCTCGGGAAAGCGTCCGTCTGAAGTGAAGGTCACACTCATGATTCGGGTGTTCACATCTTATTTTGAATGATGAAATTGATTCCCCTGTTATTAAAATGCTCTCCCTTACCTTGGGCAAAGAAGCTATATTTATGATGCCTACGATTTGAAATGACCGCCTGTCTGACCAGTTGAAACAGAGGAACCTGCGAGAGCTTCAAAAAATCAAACGATAAGTATAATGGAACCGTCGCCGAAGAAGGATAATAATATGATCCAAGGCCGAGTGGAGAATGCGTATTGAAAAGTTGAACCAAGCGCTGTTACACACGGCCAAACTGTGCTCCAGCGAGCCGACTGTCGTAAAAGTTGGCAAGTGAAGATATGAGCGGTAACGCTGGCAGACACCCACCATGTTCTTTAAAGCAGGCTCAGGGTATGCTAAAGATGTACCAGCTACACACCCTCACCGAAGGAGAGTGACAGCATGGGACGTCGAAATAAGCTTGTTGTACCGGAAGCAGAACGTGCGCTTGATCAAATGAAAGAAGAAATTGCCCAAGAATTCGGGGTTAATCCGGGAGCGGATACCCTTGCCCGCCGAAACGGTTCGATCGGCGGAGAAATGACGAAGCGGTTGGTGGAACAAGCTGAGAACCAGCTAAAGCAGTAGATTGACATGCTCGTTGCACGTATTATGTTTGGCTTAAACGCGCTGGAGCTCATGATTTGTATTGGGATTATCGCCTTTAATGACGCATGAATAGTACCATTCACCAAAAATATCAATACCTGCTCCTGCTACTAAGGGGTTTGAGCCGCAAGAAGTTTCACTAGCTTCTTGCGGTTTTTTCTTTTCCAAATACTTGGTAGCAAGTGGTGCCTTTGTATGTATATTTGATCTACCTGATCGGTAAGCTATAAGCTATATTTTCCCATGATATATCTATTGGCCAGCACAACAGCACTATCATGCTTAATCTACCCCGTTTCTTCAAAACCAAATGAGTGTTTAATATCCAAAAACTGTATATTAGTTTTGTTATGTTCCGAGAGACTAGAGGGAAGCTTTGGTAAACGTCGTGCATCAATTTCCTTCGCACTGGTCTTCCCATCGAAAATTTTTTCAAAAAGTTTGCCCAGGGGATTTACCACCAGACTAATAAACCACGTTGTTAGGAATGGATGATTATATATGAACTCCATGTTCTACCTCCTTCAGACATAAAAAAAACACTACTTGAATTGGTAGTGCTTTAACTTAATTTCCTTTAGTAATGTAATACACTTCACCTATTAGCTCTTCACCTCTGACAGCATTGTTTAAATCAATGTTTTCTTCTTTCACTATTATCACTACATCTTTTCTAAGGGAAGGATCGACATTTTCCTCCTCCTTTGTTCCTCTTGAAATTGTAGCTTTAAACACCTTACGTCCCGAAAAAAAGAAAAGCGGGCAAACACTAATAGCATCAGTTTTCACATAAATACCAATAACAAATATTATTACAATCAATGAAATCGCAAGGTTTATTACAGATGAGTGATCTAGTGAAATCAAAGGTAGCAAAAGCGTTAACAAAAAGAAAGAATAATCGTTTGCGCTTAGCTTTTCTAATCCTCTCAAGTAATAATCTTTTCCGTGTTTACCTGGTTTTAACTTTTCATCATATTTACTTAAATAGTATTGGATAGTGCAATAATAAATCACCACTGTAATAAACAATGTAAACAGAATAAAATAAATCTCCATCGCAACCGGTGTTTTTAAAAAATTACTACCATCGAAAATAGTCTTTTTGAAAGATTCTAATTGAAAAAAATCATTACTAGACACAAACCTGAAAATCATAATGATTACTAAAGGCGAATACGTGCTTGACCATATAATAGCTTGATCTGTTTTATTCCACATTTACCCACCTTTTTCTGTTATTTATTTTACTCATCACCTATGATCTGTTTGCTCAAAAACGTTTCATAAATACGATCTGAAAAGAATTGAAGTAATGGATTAACTGCTTCATCAGTATTAAATCTGATTTTCCTACTCTCAAAATCTATATGTTTAAAAAGTGGCCATATAGAAGAGTACCTTTCAATATAGTCTTCCTGTTCTTTGCCTGCATCGTTAGGCATACCCTCCTTTATTTGCTTTAATTCTTCACATCTATCGGCAAAATTCCGTTCCAGATGATTTAAAGTCTCTTCTTCAATTGCAGCCAACCCTCTTGAAAGAATATACTGACTTGACTTTTCAACAAATGCTTCTGTATTAGAAAAGCTATCAAAAAAACTCATATTAGTTATAGACGTGAGATTTTTATCTCTCATTTTCTTAATGTGATCGTCGTAATCAAATGTAAATTCTAATGTCCTAGGGTTATTAACATAAATGGTATTTTCAATAATAAACATTTCTATACTTCCGCCTAGTTCGATAATTTCGTGATCGTGTGTAGTAAGATGACCCCTGTGCTTGATAGTAGGTCTCTTATTTACGTTTTTCCTTTCAGTAGCTGGCCTTTTTACACTCCGATAATAAACAAAGTTCACTTTAGAATTTCCAATTGAAGCTCTAACAACTTGAAATTTAGATTCTGTATCTTGAAAAAAATTGTTGTTCTGGTTTAAAGCGTTAAGAAGTTTATTTTTCGGCCCTCTCAAATCATGACCATCTTTCAAAAAAAGTTTTGCTATATAGTCATTTTTTGTGAGCCTATAATTATAATCTTGGACCGGGAAATATTTTATTCCATTGGAATCAGTTGTTTTTATTTTGTTGAGTTGGTATCTTATATTCTTCTTTAGCCAATCCCTTAGATCATCTATTAGTTGTTCTTCTTTTGCGTTGTACAAATCATCTGTTTCTTGGGCTTTTTCGACTAAGTAAACATCAATATCAAGCGAGTTAATTGTTTCATCTGACATATTACTTATTCTGTTTACAATATTATCTCTTTCATTTATATCCATTTCATATCAACCTCCTCCCCGACACTTTTCGTCAGAAAGAAGTGAATCCCTGCATAAAATTACAAAAAAATGAAACGAATGTCTAAGTTACCTCGTAATCTACCAGTAAGAAAGGAGGTGCTTGTTTATGGCTAAACAAAACAAACCTGGAAAAGAAACTCGAAAAACTGGTGAACATGAACAAATTGGTCCACGAGGAGGAAAGACCGGAAAAACTGCTGACCTAAAACAAGGTAAACCTTATCCTCCCACGGATAAGTCTGATCGAACTTGGAGAAAGAAATAATAGTAAAGTACCCATCCGAATTAGGAGGGTGCTTTTGATACATTTTAACTTACTAACTTCTTAACACTTTGCAAGTGTCTTGTAACTGAACTTTTTGTGCCGGAAACTCCAGCCAATCTTTTGCTTTCATGCTAATGCAATGCAGATATCACTGATTTTTTCACGAATTCGTTCTTCGGGTCCTTCTCGTAAATCCCAGGGATAGACAATATGGCGGTTTGGATACTGGCGTCTGGGGTTACATGGTCACTTCAGTAAAAAGGTTGAAAAAGGTAATATGAATCTTTATAAAGCTCATATGAAAAATATATTGAAGTGATGTTTTTTGTGGGCGCTTGGTGGGCAGCGGTGGGCAAACACAAAAACCCCCGAACCGTAATGGCTCGGGGTTAATTGTTTTAGTAAGTCTGCATGTACTGCTCGCGCTCCCAAGGGTGAACTTGGGTACGGAACATGTCCCATTCGATTTCTTTTGCTTCGATGAGATGTTGGATTGCGTGTTCGCCGATAGCGTTTACGAGAACTTCGTTTTGCTTTAGGCTGTCGATCGCTTCTTTAAGCGTTGCCGGCAAGGCTTTAATGCCTTCCTCCTGGCGCTCTTCTTCGCTCATTACATAGATGTTACGATCTGTTGCTTCTGGTGCAGCTTTCTTGTTTTTAATCCCGTCAAGACCTGCTGCAAGCATTGCTGCCATTGCAAGGTACGGATTAGCTGCAGGGTCTGGGCTGCGAGCTTCAATACGCGTACTCAAGCCACGGGAGTTTGGAACACGCACTAGTGGGCTGCGGTTTTTAAGGGACCATGCTACATAAACGGGAGCTTCATAGCCTGGAACAAGGCGCTTATAAGAGTTCACAATTGGGTTTGTGATCGCTGTGAACGCGTCCGCGTGCTCAAGAATACCTGCCATAAATTGCATCGCTGTTTCACTCAACTGCGTTTCTGTACTTTCATCGTAAAATGCATTTTGCTTTTCACCTTCGAACAAGGACATGTTGCAGTGCATACCGGAACCGTTAACGCCAAAGAGTGGCTTCGGCATAAAGGTTGCGTGCAATCCGTGCTTACGTGCGATCGTTTTGACCGCTAGCTTAAACGTTTGAATGTTATCACACGCTGTAATAGCATCAGCGTATTCAAAATCGATCTCGTGCTGTCCAGGTGCTACTTCGTGGTGAGAAGCTTCAATTTCAAAGCCCATGTCTTCAAGTTCAAGCACGATATCGCGACGGCAATTTTCACCAAGGTCTGTTGGTGCAAGGTCAAAGTAACCGCCTTTATCGTTTAATTCCAACGTTGGTTCGCCTTTTTCGTCGTTTTTAAAGAGGAAAAATTCTGGTTCAGGACCAATGTTAAAAGCGGTGTACCCCATTTCTTCAGCCTGCTTTAACACTCTTTTCAAGATGCCGCGAGGGTCGCCGGCGAATGGTGTTGGTTCGCCACCTGGCTTTTCGGATGGCTTGTACACGTCACAAATAAGACGCGCCACTTTCCCTTTCTCAGGGGTCCATGGGAAGATAACCCACGTATCCAAATCTGGATATAAGTACATGTCTGATTCTTCGATGCGAACAAACCCTTCAATCGAAGATCCATCAAACATCATTTGATTGTCTAATGCTTTTGTTAGTTGGTCTACTGGAATTTCAACATTTTTGATGATCCCTTGAAGATCTGTGAATTGAAGACGGATAAATTTAACATCTTCTTCATCTGCCAAGCGTAAAATGTCTTCTCTTGAATACTTGCTTGTCATTTAATAGGTCCTCCCCTAGATCTCTAATGGAATATGTGAACTCCAGGCCCTGCTGCATACAGGCAGGCCGGAGTTGGCACCGAATCTACCGATAAAATCTGGATAACTGGCCTTGAATCATCGATGGCTTTCCTTGCTTGGTGCCCATCATTACTTCCTGCCGGAGCAGACGGCGCAGTTCATGATCTGACAAATCCTGTTTTACAGGCTGTTCTGCTGGCACTTGTTCCTTCATATTGAATATTTCTTTAATTCCTGCCATGTTAACCCCATCCTCGATTAATCGCTTAATCTCAAGCAGACGGTCCACATCACGAAATGAAAACAAGCGCTGATTCCCTTCAGTACGAGCTGGTTCGATCAACCCATGCTCTTCGTAATAACGAATTTGTCGAGGTGACAATTCTGTCAGCTTTTTCACAATGCTAATTGGAAATAATGGCATGTTACGACGTTCTGCATCGTTCATAGCCATGCCCTCCTCTATCTATCTTGTAACCTACTTTACAACATGTAAGCTTTTCAGTCAATAGATGTTAACTTTGTTTACATGAATTATTTTTAGTTTTTCGACAAAATGCGTTCAAGCTATAATATAACTCTTTATTACTGCTTTAATTTAGGTCGTTGGAGGCGTTCCCTTATGGAGGTACGTAATAAGGTGATGTTCGTTTCCCCGTACTACTTGCTGCGCGCACACGAAATACCTCGTACACTGAGCCTGCGCAAGTTTGCTTTTCATAGAGAAATCCCACTTCGAGAGTTGCTCTGCAGGGTCTTGCCCTGACTTCATTTTCCCCAGGAACCCTCACTTGTTCCGGTTTCATCAAGTATTTCTGACAATGCAATTAACGGTGAATGGCCTTTTCAGCAGACTTCTCTCGCCTTCCGCTCCATTCAACATTGCCCTTTTACAGCCTCTTTAAATAAAAGGGCCTATTTGGTTGTATTTTCCCCAAGAAGTAAATAAAAAACCGCTAGCAGCTAGCGGCTTTTTATTTGCCAAATGGCATCAAGTGCAGATAATACAGCGATTTTCACATGGCTGTACGTTAATCCGCCCTGTACATAAGCGCTAAATGGTGGGCGCACTGGTCCATCTGCGCTTAATTCAATGCTTGCTCCTTGTATAAATGTTCCTGCTGCCATAATAACCTCGTCTTCATAACCAGGCATGGGCGAAGGAAGTGGTGAAACCGTCGAATCAATCGGGGAGTAGCGCTGAATTTGCTGGCAGAATGTAACCATTTGGTCTTGGCTATGAAAATGTACGGCTTGGATTAAATCTGTGCGTTCGGTCTGCCAATGAGGCGTTGTTTCAAAACCAGCTTCAGAAAGCAAAGCTGCAGTAAAAATAGCTCCCTTCAGCGCTTCCCCCACAACATGTGGAGCCATAAACAATCCTTGATACATTAGCGGTAATTCAGCTAATGTAGCGCCTCCTTCCCGGCCAAGGCCAGGAGCTGCCAATATGTCTGCTGCTTCATCGACCAGCTCTTTATTCCCCGCTATGTACCCGCCTGTCCGGGCCAAACCGCCACCCGGGTTTTTAATCAACGAACCTGCCACAAGATCAGCGCCCACGTGGCCAGGTTCTTTTTCTTCTACAAACTCTCCGTAACAATTATCTACAAACGTAAGTACATCAGGCGCTGCTTGTTTGACAGTCGTTATGACTTGTTCTATCTCTTGAATAGAAAAAGAAGGGCGGCTATCATACCCTCGCGAGCGTTGAATAGCCACTGCTTTCGTTTGCGGGCTGATCACTCTCTCCAGCATTTCTAGGTCGGGATAACCGGTGCTTGTAAGCGGAAGGACAGTTACTTTAACTCCGAGTTTGCGCAGCGACCGTTTTTCTTCCCCGCTTAAGCCAAGCACGGTCTGGAGCGTATCATAAGGCGTGCCTGTTGCACAGATGATCTCATCACCCGGCTGGACTAACGCGTGGAGGGCCGTTGAAATCGCATGAGTGCCAGAAATAAATTGTGAGCGCACGATTGCATCCTCTTGGCCAAAGAGACTGGCATAAATAGCATCAAGTGCTTCACGCCCTATGTCATCATAGCCGTAGCCAGTCGTTCCCTGCAGATGATGTGTCGCTATCTGCTCGTGCCGGAATGCTCGCAGTACAGCAGCTTGATTCGTCTCTACCGTAGCTTGAATACGGGTGAACCGCTCATGCAGTTGCTCATCCACCTTATCTGCGAGCTGTTTAATATCTGTACTATACGTTAGGTCATTGATCCACATAATAGACTCCTTCTACGCCTGCATATACTGTTGAATTTGTCCCCAAAGGGCATGATCAGAATATACGTAGCCTTTCACATCATAAACTTCACGTTCTTCATTAAACTCAAAATCTTCGACAAGCGTTTCATTGCGCAACCGGTAGTACAGCTTGCCTTCCTCTGCCGGCAGCTGCACGTGATAATAAATCATTTCTTCTTTTACGAGCCGTTCCATTTCTTCTTTTAAGCGGACAACGTCCTGTTGATCATAAGCGCTCACAGCAAGAACATGCTCACGTGGCAGGAACGGAGCAGCTTGTTCATCTGTGAGCTGGTCCGTTTTATTTAAAACAGTAAGCGTTGGCAGGTGATCCACTTGTAGTTCTGTGAGTAGCTTTTCTACCGTTTTCATGTGTTCATCCATCCGTTCATCGGTAGCATCAACGACATGAATGAGTACATTTGCGTACGTAAGCTCGTCCAATGTGGCACGAAAAGCTGCGACAAGGGTGGTAGGCAAATCTTGAATAAACCCTACCGTATCACTAAGGAGGGCCTGATAGCCTGAAGGCAGCTGCACACTTCTTGTCAGCGGATCTAATGTAGCAAATAATTGATCTTCAGCATGGGAGTCTGCTTCAGTTAACTGATTTAACAACGTAGATTTTCCGGCGTTTGTATACCCTACTAAGGCAAATTGAGCCAGGTTC
The DNA here is from genome assembly GCF_000377705.1 of Salsuginibacillus kocurii DSM 18087. Classification (GTDB taxonomy): domain Bacteria; phylum Bacillota; class Bacilli; order Bacillales; family Marinococcaceae; genus Salsuginibacillus; species Salsuginibacillus kocurii. The sequence continues at coordinate 332,075 of NZ_KB898624.1, forward strand.
TGCTTTTGCCGTTCATCATGGTAGATGGTACGTCGCTTTTTTACATCTTCTAATTGTTTTTTTAACTCTGTCATGCGGCGATGAATATGACGGCGATCCGTCTCTAATTTTGTTTCACCAGGACCGCGGGTTCCGATGCCGCCCCCTAGTCTGGAAAGTGCTTCCCCCTGCCCAATAAGCCGGGGAAGCATATAGTTTAACTGCGCCAGTTCCACTTGAATTTTGCCTTCTTTTGTCCGTGCCCTGCTGGCAAAAATATCAAGAATCACTTGGGTGCGATCGATCACCGGCAGCTTCGTCTGCGATTGAATGCTTTGCACCTGGCCCGGAGAGAGTTCATCGTTAAAAACTAACAGGTCAAGTTCATTGGCTTCTGCTTCCTCTGCAATTTCAGCAATTTTTCCTTTACCGATATAGGTAGAAGGATGAATCTGATCTCGCTCTTGATAACGCACAAACTCTACTGTCCCTCTGGCTGCCTCTGTCAAAGCCCGCAATTCTTCGAGTGATGATTCAAAGGAAGAACGGTTTTCGCCTTTCAAGAAACAGCCCACAATCATAATTCGTTCCACTCTATATCATCCATCCTTTCCCATCTGTTTCTGCATCTGCAACATCTTCTTTTTCAATACGCTTTAACGTGAGTTCATCATATTTTTTTCCCGTTTCAAGTAATCGAATCGCTTGAGAACGTATCATTCGCTCTACAGCGTGGCGAACAAATCGACCATTACTGAATGTGCGGGGGTTTCGGTACCGTTCTTTCTGGATGAGCTTTGTCAGCTGCTCTCTTGCCTGGTCTGTCAAATAAAAATCCCGGCTCCGCAAAATTCCATCAGCAATTTTTAGAAGTTCAGCCACTGAATAAGATGGGAAATCAACAACGATTGGGAACCGGGAAGGCAGACCGGAATTCATTGAAAAAAACCGTTCCATTTCTTCTGGGTATCCTGCCAATACAGCAATAAATTGTTTATGGCGGTCTTCCATAGCTTTCACTATCGTTCTTTTACCCCCTCTGCATGGCAAGGAAACCGAAGCGTAACCATCCACTGCCCTTGGTCTTGCAAACAAACCGTTTCTACAAATTGTTCCACAAGCTCTGCTTTTTGATCTGAAAGGATAACAGCTGGCCATTCAGAGACTGAGACGGAGCTGGGATCTGCTGTTGAACTCTTGCGTTTGCTTTCTTCTAATTCTTTTTCCAAGGTTTGAAAAGAGATGAGCCCTTGTTCGTAAAGCTTTTGTACACGAGCTCGCTCAAGTTTGGCTTGCTGATAAATGGCATCATCAATAAATATGTCGGCAACGGGAGGCAGGTCTTCCAAATATAAGGCATAAAGTTCTCTTTCTACTATTTCCCACAAGGCTTGTTCTACCCGTTCGACCTGTTGGTAAGCCATCTTACAATCCTTTGTTGCTATACGACGCTTACAAATATAGTACAAGCGCCCTTTTCCTTTGTTCACCAAATGAAAAGGAGCCCCGCACTTACAACACAGCAAACCGGCAAACAGCCCCTTTTTTGCAGGCCGGGAAGAGCCTCTTTGTCTTTGTCTCATCAGCTGTTGGACCTGTTCAAACGTCTCTTCATCCACCAAAGCAGGGATCGGAAGCGGAAACTGTTCTTCTTTTGGCCTCGTACGCTTATAACCACTGTGATAATCGCATTTGTATGCCCAATACGTTCCTGTATAAGACGAATTCTGCAAAATCCGTCGAATCGTAGTGTCATACCAGATTAAGCCTCTTGGTGCTGGCAGCTTATGCTCTTCCAATCGTTTGCGGATTGCCTGGATGGAAAGGCCCTTGCTTGCTTCTTGAAATAACCATTGAACCACTGGCGCTGTACGTTTACAGCGCACCAGCCGATCTTCCTTCGTATCAAACCTATAACCATAGATCCGGGGGTCCATGCTTAGTTTGCCCGTTTTTTTTATTTTATCGAGCCGGCCCCGAATCGTGCGTTCGCGGATCTTTTCACGCTCATACTGGGCAAACATGCCGCGAAGCTGGTAATAAAGCATGCCTTCAGGTGAATCTTTCCATTCAAAATGAATGAAAACAAGTTCCACTTGCTGGCTCCGCCATTCATCGGTTAAAAGTAATTGATGAGTTAGATTTCTCGCCAAACGGTCCGGGTCCGTAACGAGAATGTAAGCTGGCTTTTTCCCCTTTACATCATCCCGTAATTTCAAGAGGCCCGGACGTTCGAGGGTGGATCCGCTTTTTTCATCTGTATATACAACGACGTCTGAGCGGCTATAACCAAGCTCAACTGCTTTATTTATTGTTGCTTCTATCTGCCCTTGCAGACTGTAGCCTTTTTGGGCCTGTTCTTCAGTTGAGACGCGGGCGTAAATAAAAGCAGGCCCTTTCATAAGGTCTTTTCCTTATCTTGAATGCCTTGCAGCCATTCTTCAAGCCGGCGTTTAGCTTCCGCTCTTGAAAACATATCGGAGCCTTTTACTTTTATCATCGGTTGCTTATGATCATTTTCCGTTACCTCGGGCACCGATATCCACCTCCTTACAGACACGTATGTAAGGAAGGGATTGTCTCATCACTAATCATCTTTACTCTTCATTTAAAGGTCGCCAAAACCGTTCGATAAAACGATTGGGATATTCTTTTGGCAAAGCACTTACTTGCTCCAACCGTTCCATTTGTTCTTCTGATAAACGCCAGCCGATCGCGCCGATATTTTCATCATACTGTTCGAGCGTTCTACAACCAACGATAGGGGCAGTGACTTCAGGTTTTGCCAACTGCCAATTTAATGCTACTTGGGCAGGCGTTTTTCCAATTTCAGCTGCAATCTCTTCTACAACCGCCAAAATTTCAAAGTTTCGTGCCGAGCCTTTTGCTTCCCAGTTGTATTCACCTGGCTTATCGTTTGCCAACCGGCCTTCCATTGGACGTTCAGCTGCATTATACTTCCCGGTTAAAAAGCCCCCTCCTAATGGTGCCCACGGAATAAAACCTAGTTCTTCCTCTTTTACGAGCGATAATAATTCACGGTCCATTTCCCGGTGAACTAAACTATATTGAGGTTGCACGGAAATGAACGGCACATAATGACGGCGGTCACTAATGGATAATCCCTTCATAATCTGCCAAGCCAAAAAATTGGAACAGCCAACATAACGAACTTTCCCAGAGCGGACGAGATCGTCTAATGTGCGAAGCACTTCTTCCAATGGCGTTAAATGATCCCACACGTGCAGTTGGTATAAATCGATATAATCTGTTTGCAAACGGCGCAAGCTTTGGTCCACACCATCCATTAAACGTTTCCGAGAGTAACCTACGTCGTTAACCCCTTCTCCTGTACGCATGCGCGCTTTTGTGGCCAGCACTACTTGATCACGCTTTTCCTTAATTGCTTTTCCGACAATTTCCTCAGAAGTTCCGTCTACATAAACATCAGCAGTATCAATAAAATTCCCGCCATCAGCTAAGAATCGGTCCATCATATGTATAGCTTCATCCTCTGGTGTAGCTCGTCCAAATGTCATCGTACCTAAACATAGCTCAGAAACAGCAAGTCCTGATTTTCCTAAGGTTGTATAGCGCATGCTTATTCCTCTCCTTTACTATCGATAGTTTAACATCATGCGGTCAATTAAATTTGGCAAAACACAGCAAATTTATCCGTACATATTGTAGCATGTTCCTCTCCTTTCCATCACCTCTTAGGTGGTTTGCAAACGATAGTCTTCACTAAAGTATCAACCGCTTCCTTGCCAAAATCTTGTTCTCCTCCCCGGGACAGAGCATACGCTTCATCAATAAACAGCAGTCCGCCTTCTGCCTTTTTGATAAGGTCCCGGGTTTTTTGCGCTGTTTGTCCAATATACTCCCCAACCAAGTCGGCCCGCTCTGCTTCCACTAAATGCCCTTTTTCTAACACGCCAATTTCTTGAAATAATTCTGCCATTAACCTGGCTGCCGTTGTTTTTCCCGTTCCAGGTTCTCCGGTGAATACCATATGCAATGCATGTTGTTCATGGTTAAGACCTGCTTGACGGCGTTTATCACTAATATAAATCCAGGCATAGACTTCTCGTAAAATACGTTTCCATTCCGTAAGTCCAATTAAGTCAGAGGCTTTTTGTTCTATTTTATATAAGGCAGTATGTTCTTCAGGACGGAATCTCTCTTTCTTTTCAGGTAATGGCTCTGTCATTTGTACCCGAATGCTAGCTTCTCTTACTCGCTCACGATTCACCTTATAATCCCTCCTCGCAACGACTACTTCATCTTACGCAATTGCATGAGAAGGTGTGACAATCGCCTGGATGCCTATGCTATAATGGCGAAAACAGGCGAGATAAGAAAGGGGAGCTGCTATGTATCCGCGTTCTGAGTATTTACCAGCTTCAGCCATCGCTTTTTTAAAACAACTGGAAGCTAACGATAAACAGCCCGGTACGATCCGCAGGTATGCTTATGACCTGGCCGATTTCTATCACTTTCTTGATTCTGCTAGTTATAAAGAAGCAGAAAACTCCCCGAAGCTGCTTGATGGACGAGAAACGGAACATTTTTTCACCCATATAAAAAACGTCCGTTCCTATGAACTTCGGACGTTGAAACGAATTCATACAGTACTGAACCAATACTTCCTTTTTTTGAAAACACGAAATGAACTTTCCACCGACCCGCTCCAAGAAATTGCCTTGGATGAATCGGTCTGGAACACGATAAAAGAAAGCGACCTCCTTACTGACAGAGAGACGAAGCGCTTGTTTGACTCTATTAAAGATGACGCTGGCTTAAATGAACGCCAGCAAGCTGTGCGGCCGCTTTTGGCACCAAGAAATCAGATCATCCTCCGTTTATTTCGTTATTACGGCTTTAGTCTGCAGGAAGTAAGTACATTACAGCGCCAGGACGTGAATCTTGGTCAAAAAACCGTACACCTGCACCGGACCCAGACGCCGGAACGAACCATTCAGCTTAGCAAAACACATAACGCAGAACTAAATGATTACTTAACTCGAATTCCAGAACCAGTACGGCCCCGGCCTGATCGAGAGGACCCTTTATTTGTCGCTTTTGATTTTCAACGCCAGACGTACCGCTGGTCTTATGAAAATGATATGCCGAAACAATTAAGTGAAGTAGCTATTCAAAAGATGATCCGCCAAGAGATGAAACGTGCCACTATCAGAAAGGGGCTTACCGCCAAACATTTAAGACACACTTATATTGTTGAAGCTCTGTTAAAAGGGGAAGACCCTGAACAAGTAAAAGACAATGTTGGTATGACTTCAATGCTTGCGATGGAGCGTTATTTCACCTATTTAGAAGAACACTAAAAGGAGCTTCCCCATTAAGGAGAGCTCCTCGTTTTTTTCTTTACTTTCATCTCAGCAGGCTCTACGTTCGCCAGTATCCCTACTAAGTACTACCCCTTCGTAACAATCCGACCGCATGAATACATCTGCTTTAAAAAGCGATTTTTCTGTTTCCCTTTGTGGTAACGTTATGACTCCTGTTCGCCATCGATCTGAAGTGGCACATTCCGTTGCGGAGAAAACGTAGAAATAGCGTGTTTATACAGCATTTGCTGCTTTCCATCTGTATCAAGCACAACCGTAAAGTTATCAAATGCCTTCACATAACCTCGCAGCTGAAAGCCGTTTAATAAAAAGACTGTAATCGGGATATTTTCTTTGCGGAGAGTGTTCAAATACTGGTCTTGAATGTTAACAGATTGTTTCATGACATGGCCCCCTCATTGATCTACTATATGTTTATATTCGACGATTCTTTGCTGTTTCCCTTCACATAATCAGTGATTTTTTGAAGGGTATTTTCGTAAGTATCATTCGTTCTATCAAACCATTCCACATTTTCTTTATTCCGAAACCAAGTTAATTGGCGCTTCGCAAAGCGTCTGGAATTTTGCTTCAATTGTAAAATGGCATCATCTAGAGATTGTTCTCCGGCAAAGTAAGGGAAGAATTCTTTATAACCGATTGCTTTGGCAGCTTGAGATTGTTCTAAGCGGCTGGTATATAACTGTCTAGCTTCTTCCACCAGTCCTTGCTCTACCATCTGGTCAACCCGCAGGTTTATACGCTCATACAGTTTAGAACGTTCCATAGTCAGACCGATGAGCAGCGTCTGGTATGAAGGCTCTTCTTCAACATCTGCACCAAATTCTGTCAGCGTGCTCCCTGTCGTTTCCACAATTTCGATCGCTCTAATTAGTTTCTTGCCATTGTTCCAATGGATCGACTCAGCACTTTTCGGATCTTGTTGTTTTAAGCGTTGATGCAAGGCCGCTGGACCTTCAGCAGCTAGAATGTCCTCCAATTCAGCGCGAAGTCCTTCATCAGGGTCTGTATCATGAAAGGAAAGGTTTTTCGTCAGACCTTTGATGTAAAGCCCTGTGCCACCTACCACAATCGGCAGGCGTTCGTTTAGAAACAACTGATCAATGAGTTGAAAAGCCTCGCGTTGAAATGAGGAGGCCGAAAACGCCTCTCCTGGAGACAACGTATCTATAAGATGATGAGGCACTCCTTTCCTTTCTTCACTGGTCACTTTGGCTGTACCGATATCAAGCCCTTTATACACTTGCATGGAATCGCCGCTAATAACTTCGCCGCCAAATGTTAAAGCGAGGTCCACCCCAATTGCTGTTTTGCCAACTGCCGTCGGACCTACGATAAATAAAACCGTCTTCATCACTTGTTCATCCTTTTTTTAAATCAATCACTCCATAATGAATGTGGGCGTGTTTGCGGAGGAGGCGGGTGAATCCTAACACCTCAAAGCGGTCACTGCTACGATGATCTTTTAAAACGACTCTTCTCTTCGCTACCCGGCATGCTTCCTCGACTGTAGCAGCACTCACTTCTTCTGTATTGGCAAATGCGCGCAACGGGCCAATTGAGCTTGAACCCTGAACTTCTTTTTGAAACATTGGATCAAAATAAATAACATCCGCGCTGTCTTCCTCCATAGTGACAAGCCACTCATAATGGTCGCCTGCATTCACAGCCACCCGACTCAGCTCATCATGTAAGGTAGCATGGGTTAACGCCAGCTGCTTCATTCCCTCAGCAACAAGATAAGCAACGACTGGATGAGATTCAATGCCATATACCCTCCCCGTTTTTCCGACAACATAACTAGCGACAAGGCTGTCAGAGCCAAGTCCCATTGTAGCATCAATAAACGTATCACCTGCTTGTAAGCTGCAAGCTTCTACCATTCGGTCGTTTTCTCCTCGGGCCAAGGCTTTAATACGCAATTCAGCCATGGAAGGATGAAAAAAGAAAGGATCGTCTTCCTGCCCGGGAAAATGAAGGGTCAGTTTTGTGGTGCCAACGACAAGCACAGGGGCTTCGTACGTTGCTGTTAAGTATGGCAGTGAAGTTTTTTCTCGCTGGATAAAAGAAATGTGAAATTCTTGTGCTAAAGCTTGTGCATGGTTTTGCAGCTTCTCCTGATTTTTTCGGGTTGTTGTCACGATCACACCCATCACCTGCCACTTTCCATTATAGCATAGCCGCTTCATCGAAAAACCAAACCAATACTTGATTTTGCAATAATTCTTGAGCTTTTGACATAAGCAAAAGAAAAACTGAGCCTGTTGGGAGCATTCTCTCCCACAAGCTCAGTTTATTAAACAGCAATCGAAGCGCTCTACCTTGCTGCAATCTACACTTATCGATTATCTGATTGGGATTGTTTGAGAAGGTAAATGGCCATAACCATACTGAGTCCAATCGCAAAGAAAGAAATTCCTAGGATAGATAGAATTTCAAGTCCTGTCATAACTGATCACTCCCCCTGATCCACATTTGTCCATCTATTTTAACATGGTGTACTTTTCCTTTACCTCAACTTAACCGAATTAAATGTGACGATTGCTCGACAATTATGAACGAATTGCTTCCTAGTTCATAATTCGTTTAAACATTTTTTCCATATCTTTCGTTGAGAAATGAATAATAATTGGACGGCCGTGCGGGCAAGTATACGGATCTTCACTTTGCTGCAAACGATAAAGTAGTTGTTCCATTTCGTCTTTTCGCAAATAGCGGTTGGCTTTTATAGCTGCTTTGCATGCCATAAGAATAGCTGAATTTTCCCGCAATGCTTTCAGTTTTATTGAACGCTCATGCAGCACTTCATCGACAATTTCCCGCACCATCTCCTCTTCACTTCCGGCAGGCATCCATTTTGGATAAGAAGTTACTCGGTACGTGGTCGTTCCAAACGGTTCAACCGCAATGCCGAGGTTCTGTAAGTCGTCCAGCCGTTGTTCTAAGAGAATGGCTTCATCGGTTGATACTTCCAAGGTAAATGGGAATAGTAATTCTTGGGCCTGATTACTCTCTTCACCCACTTTTTCCCGGAAATATTCATATTGAAGCCGCTCTTCCGCGGCGTGTTGGTCAATCATATAAAGCCCCTCATCGTTTTGGGCAAAAATATACGTCCCGTGCATTTGACCGATTACTTCCATATCAGGCACGCCTAGAGATGTTTTTTGTTGCGTATGGGTAGCTGCTGCCTTCGTCTCATACGGCGGCAAGCTCTGCTCATAAGCTAGCCCTTCACTCTGTTCCTCCTGAACAGGCGGTGTGCTTGCTAACCGTACTTCTGGCTCTTCTCGTTCTTTTGTTTCTTTGATCAATTCTTGGGAAGAAGCAGCTTCTTGTTGGGCTGGTGACGTCTTCACTGGTTCTTTCGGGAACGAAAATGGCAGCTGTTCACTCGGAGCGGCCGCTTTTTTAGCAGCTTCTTCTCCACCCGTGTTAGGAATTAACGTTTCATTTTGCAAAGTCTGGCGTATAGCCTGGTAAACTGCTTTATTCAGCTCTTCTTCTTTACTTAACCTCACTTCAAGCTTAGCGGGGTGAACATTTACGTCAATTAAAGATGGATGCATCGTAATATGAAGGATGGCAATCGGAAAACGGCCAATCGGAAGCAAGGTATGATATCCTTTTTCAATCGCTTTAAAGATGGGGAAATGCTTAATATATCTTCCATTAATAATCGTCGACGTATACGACCTGGAGGCGCGATTTACTTCCGGCAAACCAACATATCCTTCCACTTTAAAATCCGGCGTTTCCACCTCCACGGCCCGCATCTTTTTGGCTGTCTGCCTTCCGTAAATAGAAGCAGCTACCGCTCTTACGTCGTTATTTCCCGAAGTAAATAGCATGTCCCGTTCATTATGCACGAGCCGGAATGAAATCTCCGGATGAGCCAGCGCCTGGCGATTGACCACATCGGTAATTCTCCCTAATTCTGTACTTACCGTTTTCATATGCTTAAGCCGCGCGGGCGTATTAAAGAACAAATCAGTCACTTCAATATCCGTACCTTGGCGCTGCTTCGTTTGCGATTCGGCAATTAAATGTCCGCCCTGGTAACGCAGCAGGGTTCCCGGACCTTCGCCTGTGCCCGTTTCAATAGAAAGCTGGCTGACAGCAGCAATACTCGGCAGTGCTTCACCTCGAAAACCTAATGTTGCAATCGTGAACAAGTCTTCTTCTGTCTGGATCTTACTGGTGGCATGGCGGGAGAAAGCTCGTTTTGCATCTTCAGCAGTTAGTCCTTCACCATCATCCAACACCCGAATTCGTTCGATGCCACCTTCAGAGACGTCAATCTCAATACGAGTACTATGGGCGTCCACTGCATTTTCAACAAGTTCTTTGACAACAGAAGCTGGCCGCTCTACCACTTCTCCAGCGGCGATCTTGTTTGCTAAATGCGTTTCTAATTGAACGACACGTCCCATGTAGACGCCTCCTTTCTACTTTTTGTTATTCTGCTTTAATTGATGCTGCCAATCATTTATAATTTGCAGCGCTTCAAATGGGGTCATATTGAGAACGTCCATACATTCGACTTCTGCTATAATTTTTTGTTTTTCTGGCGATAGCTCCTCGGCTTCACCACTAGAAGCAGCTGCCTCTTCAGAAATGGTAAACAATGGGAGCTGCTCAGCTTCTTGAGAAGATGAAGGTGCCACGTCTGAACCTTTAGCTGTTTCAAGTTCCTCTAGTACTGTCTGTGCCCGGTATAACACGTCCGTAGGGAGCTGGGCTAATTTAGCGACGTGAATGCCATAACTTTTATCTGCCCGTCCTTCTTGAACTTCATGGAGAAACACAACTTCTTCATTTTCTTCAGAGGCTGCCACATGCACGTTTTGCGCTGCTGGGAGCTCATCAGCAAGGGCGGTCAATTCATGATAATGCGTAGAGAACAAGGTTTTTGCTCCGATCGTATTATGAATATACTCTAAAATGGATTGCGCTAAGGCCATGCCATCATACGTGGAAGTACCTCTTCCAATTTCATCAAGTAAAAGTAAACTGCGGTTCGTAGCATTCATGAGCGCATGTTTCGTTTCCACCATTTCCACCATAAACGTACTCTGTCCTGAAGCTAAATCATCAGCAGCACCAATCCGGGTAAAAATTTGATCAAAGACTGGAAGCTCTGCTTCTTTAGCAGGTACAAAGCAGCCAATTTGAGCCATAATTGCTGTTAACGCGACTTGGCGCATATAGGTACTTTTCCCTGACATATTCGGCCCTGTAATGATCAGCAGTTCACGTTCCTCATCCATATACACGTTATTGGCCACATACTCCCCGGAGCCAAGTGTTTGTTCGACTACCGGGTGCCGGCTTGCTGTCAGTGTTAATGTCCGTCCTGCAGTAAATGTAGGCTTATGATAATCATTTACATCACTTACTTTCGCAAATCCTTGCAAGACGTCGACCTCGCTAATAAGGATCGATAATTCCTGCAGCGTAGAGATTTCTTCTTTTACCCTCTCTCTTAATTCAACAAAAAGTTCATGCTCGAGCGTGCCAATTTCAGTTTCAGCTTCTAAAATCAGTCGTTCTTTTTCTTTAAGTTCAGGCGTCACAAACCGCTCCGCATTCGTAAGCGTCTGTTTTCTTTCATAACGGTCTTGGGGTAACTGTGCAATATTTGGTTTAGTTACTTCAATATAATAGCCAAATACTTTATTGTAACCGACCTTAAGAGACTTAACCCCTGTCACCTGCCGTTCTTCCTGCTCTAAGTTAGAGATCCATGTTTTCCCGTTTTGGCTTGCTTCTCTATATTCATCGAGCTTTGCATGATATCCTGTCCGAATCATTCCGCCCTCTAAAATCGAAACAGGAGGATGACTGACAAGCGCCCGATCAAGCAGCTCTTTTAATTCATCACATGTTTTCATTTGCCTGCTAAGACGATCAGCATGTTCATGGTCCGTCTCTTCCACCAGAGCTTTAATAGCAGGAATACTCTCCAGCGTACTGCGAAGCTGGACAAGGTCGCGGGCATTGACTGTTTGGTAAGCCACCTTCCCAACTAAACGCTCGAGATCATAAACGCCGGTCAATGCTTCACGTAAATCTTCTCGTAAAATCATATCTTGTTTCCACGCTTCAACTAAACCTTGACGGCGTTCGATTTTTGTTTGATCTAATAAGGGCCGCTCCAGCCAGCGCTTTAACAGACGGCCTCCCATCGCCGTAGCTGTTTGATCTACTTCCGCCAGCAACGATCCTTGTCTCGTTTTATCTCGAAGCGTTTCAAGAAGTTCAAGATTTTTCTTAGCGTGAACGTCCAACAACAAAAAGTCTGTGGTCTCTTCGACTTGAATCGCTTGCAGGTGGTCAAGAGAGCGCTTTTGCGTTCGGTGCAAGTAATGAAGCAAACGAACAGCTGCTTGCCGCAACGTTACATTACTGATTTGTACAAGCTTGTCTTCCCAGCCAGCCAATGGTTCAATCTCTTCTTCAACCGATTCAATTAAGCCGTGTTCTTGAATTTGCTGTTTAACTTTCTCATCAATTTCTTCAGCTATAACCACTTCGCGCAAGCCACTAATGGATAATTCTCGTCCAATTGCTAAATCGTCCGGAGAAAGAAGGCTGGCAGAAATTTCACCCGTCGTAAGATCTGCTTTAACCCAGGCCGCCTGTTCTCCTGGTGTGACATCCAAAGCGCCGATATATTGATTATCTTTTGCTTCCAAAGCTTTGCCTTCCATTACTGTCCCCGGCGTAATAATCCGCACCACTTCTCGTTTGACTACGCCTTTTGCTGTTTGCGGGTCTTCCACTTGCTCGCAAATCGCGATTTTATATCCTTGTCCGATCAATTCACTTATGTAACTCTCGGCGCTGTGATACGGAACCCCGCACATCGGAATAGCCTCTTCGCCCGTGCCTCTTTTCGTTAAGGTGATTTCAAGCAGTTTAGCGGCTTTAACAGCATCCTCAAAAAAAAGCTCGTAAAAGTCACCGAGCCTAAAAAAGAGAAATGTCTCTTCATATTGAGCTTTAATTTCTTTATATTGTTTCATCATTGGCGTTTCTTTCGTCACAGTGATACCTCCAACTGCTCTCTTCTCACCGGCCATTATACCATAGAACTTAAAATAAGAGATAGACAGCATACCTGAGATCGTTCTGATTCTCTAGTGGCCATTCCACCTCATAAAAAAGAACCGGGGCCCCGGTTCTTTTACTCATCTGACTCTTCTTCATCCTCAGCTTGAAGGAAATTCGGTTCAATCGATTTCAGTTCATCATCAGCAACTTGTTCATCCCAGTTTACATCTCGATAATTCATATCTTCCTGGTCGGGGTGCATTTGGACGGTCATTTTTGTTTCTCCCACCATTTCACAGGCAAATGAACGTTCGACTTCGACCACAACTTGTTCCTTATCTTCGCTGATCGATGCTTCCAGTGTATTAGGTTGTTTGACTGCTCGAGCAATAACATCGGTTTGTTCAGACATAATTGGTTCATCACTCATCGTAAGCGGCACCGTTTCTTCATAAGAGACAGTCTTTGTAAACACATCGGTTTTCGTGTTGTCTTCGTAAGAATACCAGATGTTAACATCATATTGGCCAAAGACAAGAATGCTGTCTTCTTGTTTAGCCGCATCATACTCATGATTAATAATCCAACAGCCTAAAATACTAGTTGGCTTCTCATTTGGCCGAAATTGATGTGTTACCGTGGATTCTTTTTTTCCTTTTCCGCATACGGCTTTCGTGACAATTTCGCGATAAGATGGATCTGGACTCAAGGTATACCCCTCCTGTCTAATCTCAGTTCAGTCGATCATCGACAACGATGCCGTTATTGTATAAGCCATGACCGTCCTTTTTCGATACTATGCCGTAAGGGACCGTCCCATGCCATCAATTCAAAAAGTCATCAAGAAAGACAGATACTAAAAGGAGGTGTACATACAAGGAGCAGCCCCGTGAAAGGCAGCTTTTGCAAACGTAGTTGTGTACCATACCCACGAAGAAGCAGAAGGTGCGACTCTGGCGGGAAACTAAAGAGAACCCCGGAAAAGCTGCTTATAATTTAAAAGATCGTGTAGTTACAAGTAGAGAATCGTGGCCAAAAACCGTTGATATGCGGGGAAGGCCCGACACTTCTACGGGTCAAGCTAGCCTGGTGAGACCCTGCAAGGCGGCAGCCTGAGGAGGATCGCGGTTCGCCTGCGGAAAGGGAGGCTCTGGACGAAATTTCAATCCCTTTCTTTAACTATCTCTGCCGCTATCGCTTTGTTAAACTGTGGTGAAAACGTTCGTCTCGAGCGCATGCAAAAGCCATGACTATTAGCAAATAGCCAATAAAAAAAGCTCCCTATGTACAAAAATAGTTGCACATGAGGGAGCTTATTTATTAAGACTTGTTACGAATTTCTTGGAACGGATTTCTTCCGGTAGTGCCTTTCAATTTATCGCCGCCCGTATCTTCAATGATCTGATTGGTCACTGACCTTGAGATCGTATTAGAAACAAGCTGTAACAGTTCATTAACTTCAGTTTGGCTCTGCTTAAATTCTTGCACGAGTGGAATTTGGTCAATCTCTTCATGCAATTCATCAATTTCTTTTTCCTTTGCCTTTAACGCTTCACCTTTTTGGTAATGCTGCAAATTCACTGCTTCTTTTTGTTTATCTTTAATTTGCTTTATTAACTGCTGCACTTTCAAATTTTGATTGATTTTTTCTTCAGCTTGTTTAAAAAATGCTACTTCTTCAGTATCAGCCATCATTTGGCCTAGTTTTTTTGCTTCATTTAATACATCTTTTCGGCTATAATTTGCTTCACTCATGTCGTTACCTCCGCATATTCAAGCATTTCACCATCTAAAGACCACGTTTTTGCTTCTGTAATCTTAACATTTACAAGCTCACCAATTGCCTCGTTTGGCCCACGAAAATTAACGAGTCGATTACGGCGTGTTCGGCCAGCCAATACTTCATCATTTTTCTTGCTGGTTCCTTCAACTAGTACTTCAACTACTTGACCTTCATGTTCTTTATTTTTGCGAGCAGAAATACTGTTTACTAGTGCATTTAAACGAGCCAGCCGCTCTTTCTTTACTTCCATTGGTACATTGTCTTCCATCTTGGCTGCAGGTGTACCGTCACGTGGAGAATAAATGTAGGTAAAGGCGCTGTCATAATCCATTTCCTCCACTAATGTCAACATCTCCTGAAACTGTTCTTCCGTTTCATTTGGAAAACCGACGATTAAATCGGTGGTAAACGAAGCATGTGGCATCGCTTCTTTAATCTTGTGGGCAAGCTCAACATATTGCTCACGCGTATATTTTCGAGCCATTAGCTTAAGAATCTGATTGTTGCCATGTTGGACAGGCAAATGGATATGCTCAAGCAGATTCCCGCCTTTTGCCAATACTTCAATTAAGTGATCATCAAAATCACGCGGATGGCTGGTCGTAAATCGAACGCGAGGAATGTCTACTTTACGGATCTCATCCATCAAATCGCCAAGCCCTACACCTTCTTCAAGGTCTTTACCATAAGCGTTTACGTTTTGACCAAGCAGGGTAATTTCTTTATATCCCTGTCTGGCCAAGTCTCGAACCTCCATAATAATATCCTCTGGACGTCGGCTTCTTTCTTTGCCCCGCGTATATGGTACGATGCAATAAGTACAGAACTTATCACAGCCATACATAATATTTACCCATGCTTGGGTTTTACCTTCTCGTTTACGCGGCATGTTTTCTACGACATCGCCTTCTTTCGTCCATACTTCCACGACCATTTCTTTGCCAAGAATTGCGTCGTGCATCAATGAAGGCAAGCGGTGAATATTATGAGTGCCAAAGACAAGGTCAATATGCTGGTGCTTTTCCAAAATGCGGTTAATAACAGATTCTTCCTGCGACATGCAGCCGCAAACGCCGATGACAAGCTCCGGCTTTTCTTTTTTAAGCGGCTTTAAATTTCCAATTTCACCAAACACTTTATTTTCAGCGTTTTCGCGAATCGCACACGTATTCAAAAGAATGGTATCAGCTTCATACACATCATCTGTAGCTTCAAAGCCCATTTCTTCTAAAATCCCAGCCATGTTTTCCGTATCATGAACATTCATTTGACAACCGTAGGTACGGATCAAATATTTCTTCCCGTGGCCGATTCCTTTCATTTGTTCCGGAATCTCAAAATCATAATGAACTTCTACATCTTCTTTCCCACGACGTTTTCCTTTTTTATAATCGGGCTGGTCGTGAATTAAGATTTCACGGCCGCCAATTTTCATAAATGTTTTTCCTTCTTCATTTTCCTGAAATTCAGCTTTAGTAAAATCAAAGTATTTGCTATAATCTTTATCCTTTTTAAGCGACGAATCAGCGTCGGATTTTAAGTCCTGGCTCGAAACGTGCTCTTCATTTTTTCTATACTTATTTTCACTCATTGTTATACTCCTTTCAAACTGCCACGTTCGGTTTCATTATAAATTGTTCCGAGGCAGGTTACAATGACTTGACCCTCTTCTACCTTTAATTTCTTAAAATCGTAAGAAAAAGACTAGTCCCTGACTTAGCTACAGCCCGTTTTCTAGAAGTGCCCTGTTTTGAATAGTATGTAGACACACTACTTCGAAGCAAGGGCTATTAGCAGTGTTCGGCTGCCCAAAAAACCGCCGCATATAAAGCGGCGGTTCATCCTACTATGACTGTTTCATATTTAATGTGCGCATACGATTAATAGCAGCAGCCACTTCATAACGTCGTGGAAGTGCTAAATCACCAGGGTGTTTCCCTTTAAACGGAGAAATAACTTCAAGCCCTTTTTTCTCAACATCAGCCTCATAAGCATCTAACACCTGATTTAACGTGAGAGAACCATCAAAATAGTGCTTAGCTAAATACCGAATTGCTTCAGCTATGGCACGGGTTTGGCTTGGGTCGGTCAACTGTTCGATAAACGAAAGGTCAATATCTGTAGTACCATAGATAATTTTATGTTTACCCTTACTGTCCACTTTTTCTTTCTTCCCTTTCGTAGCATTAAAGCTATCAGGTGTAATGTTTCTAGAAGGAAGGCTTCCGAAAGTAGCGCCTGCTTCTTTTTGCCGCTCTTCGCCAAAGGAGTTCGCAATACGTTTTGCTTCTTCAGTTACATAATAAGGCTGATAGGCATCCATCATAATCACATGGTCAGCTACATCAAAATAATCACCAGCACCACCCACTACTAGCACAGTGGAAACGCCATGTTCATCATAAAGCGCTCTGACCTTATCAATGAAAGGTGTAATCGGCTCTTTATTTTTAGCTACGAGTGCCTGCATTCTTGCATCACGAATCATAAAGTTGGTGGCACTAGTATCTTCATCAATTAACAAGACAGATGAACCCACCTCTAATTGTTCTACAATATTGGCAGCTTGGGACGTACTACCACTTGCATTTTCAGAGGTGAAAGCCTGGGTATCTTTATTGTTTGGCAGATTCGAAATAAACGGAGAAATGTTGACCCCAGTTACACTACGCCCATCTTCTGCTCTTACTTTCGCTGCTGATTCTGCGCTTACTACGAATTCTCTCCCATCTCCGGCAATGTGGTCATATACACTGCGCTCTAATGCTTCTAGAAGTGTACTCTTTCCATGGTAGCCGCCGCCTACGATAATCGTTACCCCGGCTTGAATCAGCATTCCCGTGACCGTTTTTCCGTGAGGTAAGTCTACTGTTTCTTCTAATTCTGTTGGAGCAGTAAAGGTAGTAACGTCTGCATGAGAAAGAGGGCGGTCACTTATCCCGCTCTCACGTGGCAACACAGAGCCGTTAGCGACAAAGCCGATAGCCCCTCGGTCATGTACAAACTGACGCAAAGCTTCCTGCTGGTCTGCGAGTTGTAACTGTTGCTCTCTTTTTTCTGCGCTGTGCTTTAGTAGTCCTTGTTCAATGGCACGCGGGAGATCTTTTGTTAAGCGGTTAGCTGCCTGCCGCCCTAAAATCGTACGTCCACGCGCAGGCAAATGAAGGGACAATCGAACTTCTGTCTTATGTGCATCGACCACGACTGCCGTGCGCTCCAATATTTCCTGCCCCGGCCGGTCAATCATGATTCCCTTCTGAAGGTTTTCGTTGCGCAGGCTTTGATAAATAGAGCGGGCCAAAAAATCTGTTAGAGCCGTACGTCTAGCTGGTGTAGACACCCATTCTTTCTGCAGGCCAAGCTCGTCATTTGATACTTCAATGCGCATGCGAGAAGGACTCGCGTAGGGGTCAGCTTGGATATGATCAATATGTAAAATAAAGTTAGAGGCCTGATAGGTCCCCAACGTGTCTTTGTATGCTTTGTACCCTTTTCCATCGATTCGTGTTAATGTTTGCTGCAATTGTTTCATCGTCTGTTCTCACCTCTGCCTTTCTCGGTCGCTGTCTTCATTTTAATAAACCGTAGTTAACATATAAAGGATGGGATCTATTTCTTTTTCAAACTACCTCAACGTATAAATTGCTCAATGGCCAACGAAATAGGTTTTGAATAAGCTTACATAAAAAAGCTGCCCAAGCAGCGCGTTACATTTACGCTTGCTGGACAGCCTGCTAAGTGAACGTGCCACTTCAAGCTTTGTCTTCACCTACCTGGGTTCTACAATTAATTTAATCGCTGTCCGTTCTTCACCATCGATTTCAATATCTGTAAACGCTGGAATACAAACGAGGTCAATTCCACTTGGAGCTACAAAGCCCCGAGCTATGGCAATCGCTTTAATGGACTGATTGAGAGCTCCGGCACCAATAGCTTGAATTTCCGCTGCGCCTCTTTCACGAATCACACCTGCCAATGCTCCTGCAACTGAATTAGGGGTGGATTTAGCTGATACTTTTAATACTTCCATTCTTAGTACCTCCTTATATGGATGATGCCCTCATCTACTATATTCACTAAGATTATGCATATTCCTGTTAACAGTTGAAATCTTTTTTAAATAAGGCTGAGTAATGTTGATATTTCTTCCATGGTCTAGAGCCTAAACTAAATATAGAATAACTAATCTATGAGGTTCCATCAGCTTTAGCTGATGACCCTTACTCATAAAATGGATGATCTTCATTAATGAGGAGGCGTTCTATTTTTTTTGCTTTTTTTGTTTTCGGATCCAATTCAAGATAGACTCCACTTAATTGTTCCCTTCCTGTGTCAACTTCAAACCTTGCTGGCAAACCTGTTTTAAATTTTTGTATAATGGTCTCTCGTTCCATCCCAAGAATGCCATCATACGGGCCCGTCATCCCCACATCGCTTAGATAAGCTGTCCCGTTAGGTAAAATTCGTTCATCCCCAGTCTGTACATGGGTATGGGTACCGATCACCGCAGAAACCCTGCCATCTAAATACCAGCCCATAGCCTGTTTTTCACTTGTGGCCTCGCCATGAAAATCTACAAAAATACAGTCCGAGCGGTCTTCAATCTCAGCTAGTATCTGATCCACTTTTTGAAACGGACAATCAAGCGGCGGCATGAACGTCCGTCCCATCAAATTAATTAAACCAAGCTTAACCCCATTAATATCAAGGATTTTATAACCATTACCAGGCGTTCCTTCCGGGAAATTCGCCGGGCGGATCAGGTTAGGCGCTTCTTCAATAAATTCAAAGATTTCTTTTTTATCCCAGGCATGATTGCCGAGTGTAATCGCTTGAGCGCCGGCATTTAACAATTGTTTATATATTTTTTCTGTAATTCCTTTCCCATGGGCAGCATTCTCTCCGTTAATAACTACCATGGACGGACGGTACTTTTTCTTCAGTTTTGGTACATACTCTTCTACCATCTTTCGACCTGGAGACCCTACAACATCTCCAATAAACATCAATTTCATTTTTGCATTTTCCTTTCGTTAAAGCACTTTATGGACCTCAATAATGTTAATATTTGCCCTTAAAGATGAGTTGAAAGCTGCTTCATTACCGTTTCTGCTTCTACCCTACACGTTTTTTATCTTTTTTAAAACCCTAACGGGAATAAAGAAATCCGGAGAAAGCTCTAGCTCCTTGAGGCAAATGATCAATCGTTCTTATTTACTGTTGCTTTGGAAATTGCTAGAGATACAACTCCCCTTCATTTCCAGGACTCAAGACATAGAAAAAGCGACACACGAAGTGCCGCTTATTTAGATATTATTTTGCGTATTCAACTGCCCTTGTTTCTCGAATTACGGTTACTCGAATATGGCCTGGATAATCCAGTTCACTTTCGATTTGCTTCGTAATGTTTTGTGCTAATCGATGCGCAAGTGCATCATCAACGACATCTGGTTTTACCATGATGCGTACTTCTCTTCCTGCCTGAATGGCATACGTTTTTTCAACACCCTCAAATGATTCTGCAATCTCCTCCAGCTTTTCTAACCGACGAATATAGGTTTCTAATGTCTCACGACGAGCACCTGGACGGGCTGCGGATAAAGCATCTGCAGCAGCTACGATCGTGGCAATCACCGAAGTTGCTTCGGTGTCTCCATGGTGAGAAGCAACACTGTTAATAACTACTGGATGTTCTTTATACTTCGTCGTAAGTTCGACACCAATTTCTACGTGCGAACCTTCCACTTCATGATCAATTGCTTTCCCGATATCATGCAAAAGCCCAGCCCGGCGAGCAAGTTGTTCATCCTCACCCAGTTCTGCTGCCATAAGACCGGACAAATAAGCAACTTCTGTCGAATGTTTCAGCACATTTTGTCCATAGCTTGTACGGAATCTCAAACGACCAAGAATTTTGATCAGGTCTGGATTTAAAGCATGAATGCCAACTTCAAATGTCGTTTGTTCCCCGTACTCTCGAATCATTTCATCGACTTCGCGTCTTGCTTTATCAACCGTCTCTTCTATTCGTGCCGGATGAATCCGACCATCCTGGACGAGGCGTTCAAGAGCTGTACGTGCGATTTCTCTTCGAATTGGATCAAATCCTGATAAAATGACCGCTTCTGGTGTATCATCAATGATTAGGTCGATTCCAGTCAATGTTTCTAGTGCCCGGATATTTCGACCTTCACGCCCGATAATTCGACCTTTCATTTCATCATTCGGAAGATTGACTACAGAGACTGTTGTCTCAGCTACGTGGTCAGCTGCACAGCGCTGAACGGCGGTCGATAGAACTTCTTTTGCTTTTTTGTTGGCCGTTTCTTTAGCTTCGTCGGTCCGCTCTTTAACCATGATGGCAAGCTCATGTTCCAATTCTTGCTCCGTCTCTTTTCGAATAGTCTGTCTTGCCTCTTCCCGAGACATATTGGAAACACGCTCTAATTCATAATACTGCTTTTCTAACAGCTCCTCCACTTTGCTATTCATCTCATCAATTTGTTGCTGTTTCTCAGCCAAAGTGCTCTCTCTCGTTTCCAATGATTCTTCTTTTTTATCGAGAGTTTCACTTTTTCGGTCTAGAGTTTCTTCTTTATGAAGCAAGCGGTTTTCCTGTTTTTGAATTTCATTTCTTCGTTCGCGAAGATCCTGTTCAGCTTCCGAGCGAATCTGATGTGCTTCATCTTTTGCTTCAAGAATCACTTCTTTATGAGCTGCATCAGCATTTCGTTCAGCTTCTTCCCGAATTTGTTTTGCAGCTTCTTCGGCGCTCGAAATCTTTGCTTCTGCTAAGGATTTGCGTACGATATAACCGATAACCCCGCTTAAAGCAGCAACGACAATCAGCAAAATGGAGATGAGAAAGATGTTGTCCATGTCTTTTCACCTCCCGTTGCTACGTCATCATTCGTTTCAGTCAATTTCAAACATAAATACTAGTAAGATGTTGCTTCCTGCGGGTTTTAAACTTTAACGGAGATAGCAGACATTCCACCGATTACGATCAATCGGTTTTAATTGGTGTTGAATGTTCGTTTTTCAGCAATACTTACATCCATCAAAATTCTTGCAAAAACGTATATTATAGAAAAATATGAATGAAAAGGATGATTCTCATTCTACACAATTGTATCTTTCAATATAGGGAGTGTCAAGATTACGACACATCCTGGATGCAGAAGAAAAAAACACAGCACGTATACTACGTGCTGTGTAACGAAACGTTACGCTTCTTCTGAAGATTCATCAGCAGTCGAAGAGCTTTCAACCTGATTATTATTTAATTGATGATGCTCTCGTATTCTTCCTTCAATATCAGTAGCAACAAGCGGATTTTCAGTTAAATACTGCTTGGCATTTTCCCGGCCCTGCCCCAGGCGTTCTCCTTCAAAGGAATACCAAGCTCCGCTTTTTTGAACAATATCAAGATCACTGGCGAGGTCAAGAATAGAACCTTCACGCGAGATTCCTTCCCCATACATAATATCAACTTCTGCCTGTTTAAAGGGGGGAGCTACTTTGTTCTTCACAACCTTAAGTCGTGTTTTGTTTCCTACCATTTCATTTCCTTGTTTCAATGTTTCAGCCCGACGCACTTCCAGACGCACAGAAGAATAGAATTTTAAGGCTCGTCCGCCCGGGGTAGTCTCAGGGCTTCCAAACATAACTCCTACTTTCTCACGAATTTGGTTAATAAATACGGCAATGGAATTGGTTTTGCTAATCGCTCCGGAAAGCTTACGCAAGGCTTGGGACATTAAGCGAGCCTGCAAACCAACGTGACTATCTCCCATTTCCCCTTCAATCTCTGCCTTAGGAACAAGAGCAGCTACAGAGTCAACGACAATAATATCGACAGCTCCGCTTCGTACAAGTGCCTCAGCAATCTCTAATGCTTGTTCCCCTGTATCAGGCTGAGAAAGAAGCAATTCATCAACATCTACCCCTAAATGCCGGGCGTAGACAGGGTCAAGAGCATGCTCAGCATCAATAAAAGCAGCTTGGCCGCCATTGCGCTGCGTTTCTGCGATGGCATGCAGAGCGACCGTAGTCTTACCAGAGGATTCCGGTCCATATACTTCCACAATTCGTCCTCTTGGGTATCCACCGACGCCTAAAGCAATGTCCAGGGCAAGAGCTCCACTGGAAACAGTAGCAATGCGATCTTCCCCCTGTTCTCCCAATTTCATGATTGAGCCTTTGCCGAATTGCTTTTCAATGTTTCGTAGTGCTTGATCCAAAGCAGCTTTACGATCGCTCATAATCTATACTCTCCTTCTATATCTGGCCATAATCCACACTTGGGGTGGAGACCTTAATAATCAATATCTAATATATATCATACCTTGTTTTGCTTCATTTGCCAACAAAAAAGGGAACATTTATTCGCTTATGTGATAAATCAATTGCAGAATAATGTCAGGGAGAGAGATAAAGAAAAGAAGGGAGTCACCCTAAATAAGGGCAACTCCTAAATTGGTTCGCACAAACAACAAACCTGAAATTTGCTTGTTTTTAAGCACCAGGATTATTTGCGCTTTTTAGGGCGGGGTTTGGCTGGTTCAAGGTTCACTTTCGCTCCATTAACTCTGGAATTACGAAGCCCTTCATAAAGGAAAGGAGCTGTGTCTTGTGGAACTTCGACAAAGGTGAAATTCTCAAAAATATCAATTCGCCCAATTGCTTTTGCAGAGAGACCCACTGTGTTCGAAATTTCTTGGACAAGAATTTTAGGGGTAAGGTTGACGTTTTTACCAACATTAATGAAAAAGCGCACCATGCCCTCGGACGCACCAGTTTCCCCAAAATCATATCCTTCAGAGCTATTTGATGAAGTAGCATCCGATTGAAAATTCATCTTCATTAGTGCTTGGACTAATACTTTTGGTTCATACTTCTCCAAGAGCTCGTCAGAAATGGTATCAAATAGCGAAACATCTACACCATTGTCAATGACAGCAGACACTTGTTGCTTCCAAGTCTCCTGCTGTTTCTCAACAACTTCTTCAATACTTGGTACAGCCTGCGCTGGAATACTAGCTTTAAGCTCACGTTCAATGGAACGAAGGTGTTTCATTTCACGCGGCGTAACCAACGTAAGGGCCTGCCCAGTATTTCCTGCCCGCCCTGTGCGGCCAATACGGTGTACATAACTTTCCGGGTCCTGTGGAATATCATAATTTATAACATGAGTAACGTTATTTACATCCAAGCCACGTGCAGCCACGTCAGTTGCAACTAAAAACTCTACTGCTCCGTCACGGAACTTTTTCATAACTGCATCCCGCTGTGACTGTGTAAGGTCACCATGTAATCCATCAGCCAAATAGCCTCTTGCCTGCAGAGCTTCTGTTAATTCAGCCACTCCTTTTTTGGTGCGGCAGAAAACAATAGCAAGATCTGGGTCGCGGCTGTCAACAACCCGGCAGAGTGAATCTAATTTATTACGTTCAAGCACCTTATAATAAATTTGTTCAATCGATGGCGCTGCCACTTCCCCTTTACTAATCGATACCGTTTTAGGCTCCTGCATATAACGTTTTGAAAGTTTCTGAATCGGAGGGGGCATGGTTGCTGAGAAAAGCAATGTCTGCCGTTCTGTGTTCACTTGCTTCAAAATGGTCTCGATATCTTCAATAAAGCCCATATCAAGCATTTCATCTGCTTCATCAAGCACCATAGTACTCACTTGGTCAAGCTTTAGTGTCTTGCGGCGCAAATGGTCTTGGACCCGGCCTGGTGTTCCAATTACGACATCGACACCTTTTTTTAGTGCTTTAATCTGATGCCCGATCGACTGGCCCCCATATACCGGAAGCGTGCGTACGCCAATATGCTTAGCCAGCTTCTGTAGCTCACCTGAAACTTGAATAGCAAGTTCACGGGTTGGAGTTAATACAAGAGCCTGTACATGCTTTGTCTTTTTTATTTCATTAACGATCGGAATCCCAAAGGCAGCTGTTTTTCCTGTACCAGTTTGAGCCTGTCCGATCAGATCGCTTCCCTCTAATATGACAGGAATTGCTTTATCTTGTATCGGAGATGGCTCTTCAAATCCCATTTCTTTGATTGCTTTTTTTAGTTCGTCTTTAATTTCTGGACTTTCGAATACATTCATTTGTTCATCACCTTTTCTATCATTTCAGTAAGAGGTGAGAAGCATGTTTTTTGGCCATTAAGCGGACTCGCTCACGCGAACCCGGTAAATAAAATGCTTCTGTCACCGTTTGATCTGCTGTAGCTATACCGATTATAAACGTTCCTGGCGGCTGCCCTTCCTGGTCAGCCGGCCCAGCAACACCGGTTAAGCTAACGCCTACATCTGCTTGAAATTTTTGCTTAACTTCTTCTGCCATTACCTGAGCACAGCCCCGACTGATCACGCCTTCTTTATCAATAACTTCATTTGCTGATAACATACTCTCTTTAACAGAGGTCGCGTAAGAAACAACACCGCCCCTTACGACTTGTGAGGAACCGGGCAAAGCTGTAAATTCTTCCATCAGCCCGCCCCCTGTCAGGCTTTCAGCAAAAGCAAGCATTTTTCCTTCTTTTTTGTAGCGTTCTAACACTTTAGAAACGAGCGTATCTTTATCCTTTCCATAAAGATACGACCCGAACCGTTCGCTTATTATTGTTTCCATTTCATCTAATAAGCGGTGACGCTCCGTTTTTGTACCAGCTTTTGCCGTCAAACGGATCATCACTTCCCCTTCCGAGGCAAGTGGGGCAATGGTAGGGTTAGTTTGGCTGGAGATTAAATCTTGTAAGCCGTCAGCTAAATCGGATTCTCCAATACCAAAAAATCGGAGTTCTCTTGATTCAATAGCTTCTAATCCATGAAGTTCCCTTATAAGATAAGGTCTGATTTTTTCATTAAAAACAGCAAAACATTCCCGTGGTGGCCCTGGTATTAAAATAAACAGCGTTTCTTCGGACTGAAAGGTCATACCGCACGCTAACCCAGCAGGATTGAGGAAGGGTTGGCCTCCTTGTAAATATAATGCTTGTTTTTTGTTTGCTTCACTCACTTTTTTTCCGCGCGCAGCCATCCAACTCGTTAACTGCTGCATTGATTCTTCATGCGTGGCAAGGTCGGTCTTTATATAACGGGCGACTGTCTCTCTTGTAAGATCATCTTCTGTCGGCCCAAGTCCTCCCGTCAGCAATACAATATCAGCACGCTTGTCTGCAGCTTCTACTGCTTCGTAGAGGCGAGAGTCATTGTCCCCTACCACCGTGTGGAAAAACACATCAATGCCTAGCTCCGCCAATTCTTGAGAGAGCTTTTGACCATTAGTGTTTGCAATTTGGCCGAGTAACAATTCTGAACCTACTGCAATAATTTCTGCATTCATTAATTTCAGCCCCTGCTTAGACGTCTAGAACATGTCGATTTTTATAGAAATAATCCCAGCCAGAAATAATAGTCAAGATAACCGCCACCCACATGAACAGCATACCCAGAGGAAACCCTTCCAAACCAAATGGGGTATTGTGCAAAAGTAATATGGCGAGTCCTGCCATTTGAAACACTGTTTTCCATTTCCCGAGGGGGCTGGCAGCGATTACTTGCCCATCAGCTGCCGCTAACAAGCGCATACCTGTTACAGCAAATTCTCGACTCAAAATGACCACTGCCATCCAGGCGGGCAGCAAGCCAATTTCGACCAAAGAGACTAAAGCTGCGGTTACTAAAAGTTTATCTGCCAAAGGGTCAAGGAACTTACCCAAGTTAGTTACAAGTCCTTCTTTTCGTGCCAAGTAACCGTCCAGCCAATCTGTGGTGGCAGCAATAATAAAGATAAAAGCAGCAATCAAATGGTGGGTTGGAATCGCACTTGCTCCAAGCTGTACATCGCCCCAATCAAAAGGGACGAGCAGGAAAATCATAAAAATGGGAATTAAAGCAATTCGTATGAGTGTAATTTGATTTGGGAGATTCACGTTAAACCACCTAAAAATAAAGGTTGTAAAAGAAAGGAAGAACCTTTCACTTCCCTCTTCATGAATAAAACCTGAATGAAGCACACGCAAGGAAAATGGAGAGAATGAGCAGTTACATATTTCCCCTTCTTATTATATTTGTAACATAATTAGACTAAGTTAAAAACATAAGGAGAACCGGTACCCAACAAGAGAGTGCCGGCTAAGGCCTATTCAAGAACAAAGGTAATGTTTTGCAAGTCTTGTTGGCCAGGATCAATATCATACTCATATTCCTCGCCATTTAACACAATGGTTAAATTCGGCGAATAACCAGTTCGTACGGTTACTTCACTTTGGTCCGTAAAAGAATGTGTTTCTTCTGATTCTCCGCCATTTTCTGTGCTTGAGATTGTTGCACCAGCTTCATTTCTGAATTCGGTCCACGCCTCACCGTCAAAGAACAGTTCGAATTCTAATTCATCGGCACCGCTGACTTCAACCACCGTTTGTTCGCCTTCAGCTGAAACAGTTTCAAAAGAAATATCTCCTTCTTCGTCTTCTTCATCTTCTTCGGCTTCTGCATTCTCAGCGTCTTCCTCAGCGGCCTCATCTTCCTCATCTTCTTCCTCATCATTCCCGCCATTTTCACTTTCAAACGCAGGCTCCTCATCTGGTGGTAAACCTTCTGTGCTTTCATCGTCGCCCATGCTAAACATCCAGATGGCCACGGAAAGGACGAGAACGAGAGCAAGCATTGTAACTGCAGATATTATAGAAGCCAGCTTCGGTTTTTTCTTTTCTACCCGTGGCTTACTTCTTTCTGCGCGTGATGGAAGTTCCACAGGTTTTTGTTTTGGTTTCGGAAGCTCAGAAGCATACTCTTCAAAGATTTCTTCAGAGTTTAAGCGCAGAGCTTCAGCGTAGCTTTTCACAAAAGCCCTCGCATAAAAAGCTCCCGGCAAAGAGTCATAATCTCCCTCTTCAATAGCGATTAAATATCTGCGCTGGATTTTAGTACGCTCTTGAAGCTCATCCATACTCATGCCTTGTTCTTCTCTTGTTTCTTTTAAATACCGACCCAATTCAGACAATACTTAACACCTACCAACTAACTGATATCAAATGAGGAAAAGCCAGAATCAACCACTTCATATGTTATTTCCTCAGATTCATCATTTCTTAATTCAATAATACAATCAAAATCTTGTAAGGTGTATGGCGTTTCCCTAACAAATATATCAGGGTGTTCCACCACTTTCACAGCTGGAAGTCTAAGAATTTCATCGACAAGGATTTTGTGTTTTTCCGGTGCGCGCATCGTCGTCACGATTCCATCAATGATATAGATGAGGCCTGAACCCATCTCATCATCGGCTAATTGGTTTCGTACCGTCTGCCTTAATAACGTAGACGAAATAAAGGACCAATGTTTATTTGCACAAACGCTAGCGGCAACTACAGATTCCGTTTTACCTACACGAGGCATCCCTCGTATGCCTACTAAGTAATGGCGGTCCGTCTTGAAAAGCTCGGCCATGAAATCAACAAGCAGGCCCAGTTCATCTCGAACGAAACGAAATGTTTTTTTATCATCTGCATCTCGTTCAATATACCTTCCATGCATCACAGCTAACCGATCCCTCAGCTTGGGCTCTCGTAACTTTTTCACTGTAATATTTGAAATGGTTTCAAGGATGGCACGGAATCTTTTAACTTGATCATCACTTGAGCTACGTATAAGCATTCCACGACGTCGGTCTTCTACACCGTTAATCGTGACGATATTTATTGATAGCATGCCTAACAATGACGCAATATCCCCAAGAAGTCCCGGGCGATTTTCATGGATTTGGTACTCAAGATACCATTCTTTCATATCGTTAGCCGGCTCCTTTCATGCCAATAGAAAAAGGATACAGATTAATAAAACCTCCTTCTGGCGGGGGAACGTGTGCATACGGTTGTCATTTTACGCTATATTAGCCAATTTGAACAGTCTTTCCAAGCATATTCTTCCTCAGAGTGAAAAATATGAAGATGGTTGGAGAAGAAAGGCATCATTGCATAGTCATCATTTCTTAAAAGTGATAAAAGAGGGCTACTATAGTTTTCTTGGTGGGGATGAAATTTTTCTATTATAGAAAAAGGAGCCGCATATGCAGCTCCCCCCATTAATGCGTACCTTCATCTTGTACGAGTTTTACCATCATATTTGCAATGGCATGTTGTTCATTTTCATCTGCTACTTCCCACATATCACGGATTACCCGTTCTTGTTCATTTTTGGGTTCTACGTTTTCTGACAAATACTCTCCAACCTGATAGGCTACATCTGACACGACTTCCTGGTTCATTCCTTCATCCTGACCTTGATGAAGGCGGTCGCCCAGAAAATCTTTCCACTGTTCCCATTGATCAAGTACAGACATCTTAATCCTCCTTTGAATGAGAGTCACACGTAGTGTACCCTCGAAATAAGAATCTATCCTTGAACATTGGATAAAATCTGTTAAATCCATGCTCCATTTATATTTAATATATGCCCATTGACATAGCCGGCCTGCTCTGATGCTAAAAAGGAGACTGCTGCCGCTACTTCGTCCGGAGCGGCAAAGCGTCCGGCTGGAATTTCGCTCTTTAAGGCTTCTTTCTCCTCTGTAGAAAATCGTTCCATCATGGGAGTGTCCACAGCCCCAGGAGCTACTCCATTGACGGTAATACCGGTAGGCGCTACTTCTTTGCCAAGAGAGCGCACAAATGAATTCAACCCGCCTTTTACAGACGAATATATCACTTCACACGATGCTCCAATGTCTCCCCAGATCGAAGAAATGACAATAACCCGCCCCGCCTGCTCCCGAATCATAGAAGGCAAAAGCTGCTGGGTAAGCCGCATTGGGCTAATCAAATGAAGCTGTAAGGTCTTTTGGAACTCTTCTGCGGACACGTCCGTAAACAAACCATAAGGGCTTGTACCACCGGTATGTACCACCGTATGGACGTTAACATGTATTTCTTCCAAGAGTTTTTCCAACCCTCTCTCGCTGCTTAAGTCTGCCTGAATCGGTAGAGCTTCCACGCCCATTGCCTTGCATTCATCTAGCAAGAAACGAACTTTCTTCTCATTTTGATTGTAATGGAGCAGTAATGAGTTGCCTTCTTTTGCAAAAGTCCTGGCCACAGCTTGCCCTACCCCGCCACTGGCCCCTGTGACCAAAACCCATTTAACTTTATTGCCCAAGTTTAAGCATCCACTTTCACTTTTGGCTTAATATAGTGAACGGATTGCTGAGTAGGTTCAAAATGTTCGTTTAAAGCTTTGTTTACATCTGTATGAGTTAAGTCTTCCAAAGTTGGAACGACATCAAACAAATCCATTCCGTTTTCTTCATACCGGGTAAATTGGGTCGCAATAAATTCCGGGCTGTTTAACTGTTTCAAAAATGTACCAATTCGCTTTTTGCGGACTCGCTGAAACAACTCATCAGATATTTCATTATTGCGAAAGCTGCTCAACACCTTTTCAATTCTAGCCACCAGTTCTTCAGGGTCTTTGGAATCGCCTCCGATTAGCGAGAAAGCAAAGGTCTTTTCGGCGGTAAAATCTACAGAAAATGAATCGTCTATTAACCCTTCTTCATACATTTCTTCATATGCTTCTGAACCAGGGCCAAACATCGCGTCTAACGCAAGCTGGATCGATAGTTCATATCTTAACAGCTCTTCACCTTGCCTATTTGGATTTTTATCTTTAAACCCCATTAAACATTTCGGTGTGGAAACACTCATTTCCGTTTGCTTTTCCTGGGACTTTGGTTCGGCCGGCTCATCTGGAAAGATTCGTTCGATCTCTTCCGGCGGATCGAATGATTTTTCTGCTTGATTGTTGCGAATTTCTTCAATCATCTTCTCAGGGTCAAACGGGCCGACAATAAAGAGGGTCATATTAACCGGATGATAAAAGGTGTTATAACACGTATATAAATCATCTTTAGTAATTTCTTGAATCGACTCTTCTGTACCGGCGATATCGGTCGCCACTGGATGCTTTTGATACATTTCGCTTAATAAGCCAAAAAGAATTTGAAAGTCGGCATTATCCTTATACATTCTTATTTCTTGTTCGATAATTCCTTTTTCTTTTTCCACACTATCTTCTGTAAAGTAAGGGTGCTGGACAAAGTCCAAAAGAGTATGGACATTTTTTATAACTTGTTCGGTACTAGAAAACAAGTAAGCCGTCCTCGTAAACGTAGTAAAAGCGTTTGCCTGGGCACCGCGCTCGCCAAAGGTTTGAAACACATCCCCTTCTTCATCTTCAAACATTTTATGTTCAAGAAAATGAGCGATCCCATCAGGCACTTTTACTGCTTCTTCACCCTTTAAAGGTACAAAATGATCATCTACAGAACCATAATTCGTCGTAAATGTCGCAAAGGTCTTGTTTAAAGAATCCTTTGGAAGTAGAAAGACCGAAAGGCCGTTGTCTAATTTTTCTTGGTAAAGGGTTTCTTTTAAGGTCGGAAAATCTTTTTTCTCTAACATGTTATGCTTCCTCCCCGTGCAGAAAATAAACAGTGTCCAACCGTACTTTAGCGGCACAATCAATCACATCTTGTTTCGTCACTTGTTCTAACTGTTGGATCCAGTCAGCAATGTTACGCTCCACTCCAGAAACGACGGCATGATATGAAAGTTCAATCAAGCCCCGGGAAGTGTCAGATTGTTCTAGCAGCTGATTCTTCTGCATTCGAATCGTTTGTTGAAGTTCTTCCTCACTAAAGTCACCATTTACAAGTGCTTCTAGCTGCTCCACCATAATCGATCTGGTTTTATCGTACTCTTTCGGATCAATGCCGGCCAGAGCGAGCACCAGTCCTTTATGGCTTTCGTACCGCGAAGCAGCATAGTAAGCCAAGCTTTCTTTTTCTCTAACATTCACAAACAATTTAGAATGAGGAAAACCACCGAACAGACCATTGCAAATTTGCATTGCCGCAAATTCTGCATCAGAAAAACGAACAGGGGTGCGGAAGCCAAGGTGCAGTTTACTCTGTTGGATATCCTCAGTTTCTTCATGAGTACTAACTTCTTCCGGCAGGTTATTTTTAGACTGCGTAGTTGATTCGTTGATGTTAACCTTTCTCTCAGGCAAAGCAGCTAATACATCCTCTTCTGTCATCACCCCAACTGCATATAAGTCGAATTGATCTTCACTTAAAAGCTTGTTATACGCTTCTTTCAAGTCGTCAGCTGTTAGTTGGTCAATCGCTTCAATGCTTCCATAAGGATGAAGGCCGAACGGTTCATTCTTACACATTTCTTCAAGCAAACGTACATTTGCGTAACGGGTTTTGTCATCTTTAATACTAGTTATTCGCTGCTTTAATGCTTGTTTCTCGGTATTAATCACCCGCTCATCAAAGCTCCCTGCTTCAGTCAAGAAAGGATTAAAAATGACTTCAACTAGAAAAGCAAGTGCCTTTTCTGCTAAAGGAACATCTGCTTTTAAATATCGTTCGTTCGCTACTTCCACCCGAATGGCCATCACATGGTGCTCTCCCTTTTTGGTCACTTCTATGCCAAACGTAGCGCCATATAATTCATCCAAATGAGCACGAATATCTTTTCGGCTTGGAAACTGCTCCGTTGCGCTTTTTAGGACGTTGGCCAGCAACGCCCGGGCAGCTACTGTTTCTTTTTCAAGCGGAGCTTTAATCTGTAGCACAAAGGTATTTGTTTTAAATGCGTCACTGGGAAGCAAATGGACATGAAACCCTTTTACATGTTCGGTTTTTTCTTTTATCACGACGTAGATCTCCTTTCATCAGAACGCTCTAAGTAATCGACACTCCCGATTAAGACATCACGGGGTTTCTTCCCTTCATAAGGCCCTACTACACCCCTAGCTTCCATTTCATCAACTAATCTTGCTGCTCGTGTATAACCAATTCGAAAACGGCGTTGAAGCATGGATACTGAAGCTGACTGTTTGTTGACAATAAATTCGACCGCTTCGGGATAAAGCTCGTCTTCCACATCTTTTGTCTCTTCAGGCTCTTCACTTGGGATCATATCTTCTTGATAAACAGCTTTTTGTTGCTCAACGATCGCTTCTACAACTTGCTCTACTTCCTCATCTGAGAGAAATGCCCCTTGAACACGCGTGGACTTATTTGATCCTACCGGCATATACAGCATATCTCCTTTACCCAGCAGTTTTTCCGCACCACCTGCGTCCAGAATAGTGCGCGAATCGGTTTGGCTGGAAACACCGAAGGCAATACGTGAAGGAATATTGGCTTTAATAACCCCGGTAATAACATCTACTGACGGGCGCTGAGTAGCCAGAATCATATGAATCCCGGCAGCCCTTGCCATCTGAGCGAGGCGTGTAATCGCATCTTCCACTTCGCCTGATGCTACCATCATTAAGTCTGCTAATTCATCCACGATCACGACAATATAGGGGAGTTCGGCCTGTTTTTCCTCCTTCGTATCATTGTGCTTCTTTACATAGTCATTATACCCTTCAATATTCCGAGTGCCTGAATGAGAAAATAGGTCATAGCGTCTTTCCATCTCAGCTACCACTTTTTTCAAAGCCTGGGCTGCTTTTTTCGGCTCTGTCACAACAGGCGATAACAGATGCGGCACACCGTTATAAACATTGAGCTCTACCATTTTCGGGTCAATCATCATCAGTTTCACTTCATGTGGTTTAGCTTTTAATAATATACTCGTTACAATCCCATTGATACACACACTTTTTCCGCTTCCGGTCGCCCCGGCAACGAGCAAATGCGGCATTTTGTTCAAAGAAGCCATAATCGGCTTACCGGAAATATCACGCCCTAAAGCGACTGATAAGATGTGGTCTTCACTTTCACTTTCTAACACTTCGCGCAATGTTACCATCGAGACAGCTTGATTAGGTACTTCAATACCGACAGCCGCTTTTCCAGGGATTGGAGCTTCAATCCGAATATCCTTAGCGGCAAGCGCGAGTGCAATATCATCGGCCAAGTTAACAATTTTACTAACCTTTACGCCCGTGCTCGGCTGGATTTCATACTTCGTGACTGCTGGACCGACATGGACTTCAATCACCTTGGCCTGGACCCCAAAGCTTTGCAGGGTGTCTTCTAAGATTTTTGCATTTGAAGAAATTTGGGATCGCTCGTACGTTTGGTTTTCCTTGGCTGGTGTTTGCAGCAAATTCATACTTGGCAGTTCATATGCTTCATTTTCCGTTTCTGCTTGCAACAGCGACACCGGTGGTTGTTCTTCCTCTGCCTCGTTTGCCGGTTTCACAGCTGCCGCTTCCTTTTTCTTTTTTGGTTGGGCTTGATCTGTAAAACTATAAATGACCGGTTCCTCTACTTCGGCGCTATTTGCTGGCTCTGGAGCCGGCTTGTCCTGTTTTTCTTTTGTTTTTGTACTCGCTGGTTCCTGCTTTTGTGCTTTACTTTGTTGTCTCGCTTGCTGTTTGGTTTGAATCTTTTGTTTCAAAGTTAGGTAGATTTTTTTCAGGTTGTGCAGAAACTTTGTCCCTATCTCGTGGAACGAACGGTTCGTAATGAAAAGAAAAGCAATTAAGAAAAACAAAACAGCTACCACTCGTGTTCCTGCAGTATCAAATAAAAAGTGGCTCATAGCAAACAACAAAGCACCTAGCATGCCTCCGCCAATATCAGCAGAACTCATTTGGCCTGTGATCTCCATCCAATAAAGCATCCATGTATTTATGAGTACAGAGCCTTCAGAAAAGGGTCCTGATGCTCCTAACGCTTCAAATAACCTGACATGAGTTAATAATAAAAGGCCACCCATTAAAAAATAAAAACCCATCATTCGTTTTGTCACAAGCGGAGGAAATGAACGTTTAACCATCAAGTACCCTGACAAAAACATAAGAACAATTGTAATAATCATATGCCATTCGCCAACAAATAATCGGAATAATTGAATTAAGGTCCATCCGACTATGCCTAACCCGAATAAAGCAAACAAACTTAAAGCAAAAAGAGCCAAGGCGCCTAATTCATACCCAAACTGAGTTCGCCATGATTGTTTGCTCTGTTTTTTCTTTTTTTTCTTAGCCATCTTTATCCCTCCTCGTAAGGGGCTGAATTCTCGTGTTGCGGTGCTAATCATATGTATTATGTAAACAGAGGCTAGGTTCTTGAAGTTGGGTTCTCAAAGGAGAGGGCCTCATTACCTCCGTTGCATGCAGGGGCCTTACCACATTCATATGTACGCCATCGGCTCCTATTGTTCAATGGCGCCGTAGCCCTAGCTGATTATGGGTAAGTTCATGCAATCAAGGAGCAATTTTCCTCTCTTTGACAAAAAGGAAGCCGCTATAAGCGGCAGACTTCCAGAGTTCTATTGTATCATATTTTCCTTAGTTTCCCTATGGTTCTGAAGCATAGCAAGGGGAATAGAACTCCCCGGCGTTAAGCTTTCATCCAAATAATCTGCTGGATTGGTACTAACAACTCGCTCAACCGTCCAATCTGTCCCCTGCTTAGAAGCAATCATCCACCCATGCTTTAAGGGAATTTCCATGCTTTCTGGCTGTTCCTTATTATCAAAGGCTCCGATTTCTTCCATAGAAAGTGGTGTATAAAGCATCAATGAATCACTCCTTTTTGTTCGCGAATAAGAGCATTGAGCTTAGCAAGTGCGGGGCCGATCCCTCCAGTCTCATCAATTAATCCATGAGCTACCGCGTCTGTACCAACAACATTCGTGCCAATGTCACGCGTAAGATTTCCTTTTTCAAACATCAATTCCTTCATTTTTTCTTCACTTACTTGAGAATGCTGCGTCACAAAGGTAATAACCCGTTCTTGCATTTTATCCAAGTATTCAAACGTTTGCGGCACCCCTAAAATAAGCCCATTCAAACGAATAGGGTGAATCGTCATTGTCGCTGTCTCCGCTATAAAGGAATGATCAGCAGCCACGGCGATAGGAACCCCAATCGAATGGCCTCCACCCAATACGAGCGTTACTGTCGGTTTGCTCATGCTTGCTACCATTTCAGCCATAGCGAGGCCTGCTTCTACATCTCCACCTACAGTGTTCAGCACGAGCAAAAGCCCTTCTATTTTCTGGTTTTGCTCAGCAGCCACTAACTGGGGGATCATGTGTTCATATTTTGTTGTTTTGTTTTGAGGAGGCAACTGCGTATGGCCTTCAATTTGCCCGACGATGGTCATGCAATGAATGTTCGCCGGGTCCAATTCAGGTACTGTAGTTTGCCCCATCCGTTCAATGTTACTGGCCGTTGACGCTTCACGATTTTCTTGTTCTTCTGGTTTTGGTTTCGTTTGCTGATTTTCTTCGCTATTATTCAAAGAAGCACCTCCCAACAGGATCACTCCTAGTATGAGACAGGAGAGGGATGCTTCATTCGCCTAAAAAAGATTCTGTCTAGCCTTTTGATCTTAGTGGACGATAAAAAGCCGTTGAACAAAAGGATTGCTACCAACACCCTTAGCAGTGGGCCGATACGTATCAACTCGTTTGCCGGAGCCAAAAACAAACCCCCTCAGCAACAATCACTGAGGGGAGGAGCGTGTTACACTTCCATAATAATAGGCAAAATCATTGGACGTCGCTTTGTTTTTTCATAGAGAAAACGGCTTAATATGTCACGAATGTTACTTTTCAATGATGACCATTCACTAATGTTTTCGTCCATGCATTTTTTTAAAGTATCATTTACTTTTTGGTTCGCTTCTTCCAATAGCTTTTCCGATTCGCGAACATATACGAATCCACGTGAAATAATGTCTGGGCCTGAAACAATTACGCCGGTCTTTTTTTGTAAGGTGACGACCACAACGAGAATACCATCTTCAGATAGAAGCCTGCGATCTCTTAACACAATGTTTCCTACATCACCAATTCCCAGGCCATCAATCAGGACATTTCCTGAAGGGACTTTCCCACTCCGACTCGCTTGTTGTTTGGAAAATTCGACGACTTCCCCTTTATCAAGCAAAAAGATGTTATCACGGTCTACCCCCGTCCGCTCAGCCAATTCTTGATGGGCGTACTGCATGCGGAATTCACCGTGTACAGGAATGAAATGCTTTGGTTGCAATAAGTTTAACATGAGCATTAATTCTTCTTGGCTTGCGTGCCCAGACACGTGAACACGATCTGAATAAATCACTTCTGCGCCTATTTTGTAAATGTGGTCCATAATCCGGCTGACGGATTTCTCAGAGCCAGGTGTCGGGGTAGCTGCGATCACTACTGTATCACTTGGTTGAATGGAAAGCTCCCGGTCAGCTCCCTTTGCCATTTGTGTTAATCCTGACATCGGTTCACCCTGATTGCCAGAACAAAGCACGGTAAGCTGTTGGTCACTGTACCCATGAATATCTTCGGGTTTTACAAAAATTTGTTTCGGGGTTTTTAAATACCCGAGCCTTCTAGCCATCTGCACGGTTTTATTCATTGATTGACCAAAAATAGTCACTTTGCGTTTCGTTTTCGCTGCTGCGTCAATCACTTGCTGAATACGATGTAAATTTGAAGCGAACGTCGTTACTACGACGCGTCCTTGCGCTTCTTGAAAAACATCATTAATACCTTCAGCGGTAGATTGTTCAGACGGAGTGGTCCCTGGACGCTCCGCGTTGGTGCTGTCTGACAATAGGCAGAGCACACCTTTCTTACCGATGCGCGTGAGCTTATCCATCTCGGTGAATTTTCCATCAACCGGCATTTGATCAAATTTAAAATCACCTGTGTAGACGATTAACCCTTGTTCTGTTTCGATACTTACCCCAATGCAGTCGGGCATACTATGGTTCGTTCGAAAAAAGGAAACAGGAACATTTCCGATTTTTTCTTTAGAATCTGCATGGATAACACGCAAATCAGATTTTTTGTGCATTCCATTTGCTTTTAATTGTTCTTCTAATAAACCAAGAGTCAGTTTCGTACCGTAAACTGGCACATTAATCTTTTGCAGTACGTATGGCAGTGCTCCTGCATGATCTTCATGGCCGTGAGAAACAACAATCCCTTTCACGCGTTCCTTGTTTTGCACGAGATAAGACACATCGGGTATAACAACATCTACACCGAGCATGTCATCTTCTGGAAACATCAAGCCTGCTTCAAGCACAATAATATCTTCATTCACTTCGACAACGAACATGTTTTTGCCCACTTCTCCTATACCGCCCAGGGCATACACACGTATCTTATCTGCATTTGACTTTGACAATGTTTTGTTCCTCCTAAATTATTCAATTCTACTATGTTGTGTATGGCATTAAACCTCAGGTTGTTGATCCACCATTTTTCTATTGCTCTGTCAGCTAATAGCGTATAAGCTGTAATTTTCCGGCGAGAAGGTTGTCCCAGCTAAAAGCCTAGTTACCGTTTTTACTTCAGCTTAAACCAGCCCATCCCCCATATTATCAACATCGTTTCAACAAGCTACCCGAACACTCACTTGCATGTAGTATAACTTACCAGTAAAAGAGAAAACAAGCCTTGCTATTTTTCCTTTGATCTTGTAAGACCTTCTCTTTACCGCAAAGTCCAATCCAAACACGTCCCCAAATCCCTGGAGGAAATAAGGATACGCCTTTTTTGTCTCTATATTATGTTTCGTTTAACCATATAAATTTTCAAGAAAAAATTTCCCTCCGGCCTTACACCGAAGGGAAGATATTATCCAAAGCTTGGGCCTTTTCAATAGGCATGGGTAAAAGCGGAAGTCGAGTTGATGCTTCAATAATCCCTCTAACCTTCATCACACCTTTTACGGCGGATGGGTTAGGCGCAGAAAAGCAAGCCTGCATGGCTGGTAAACATTCGCGGTGGAGCTGAGCTGCTCGTTGCACTTCTCCCTTGAAAAATGAGTCGATCATCTGCTCCATTTTCGTGCCAATTAAATGGGCTGCGACAGAGACAACGCCATCACCGCCAATTGATAACAATGGCAGCGTCATAGAATCGTCGCCGCTGTACACTTTAAAATCTTCTCCAGTATGTGCAATAATGTGCGCGCAGTTTTCAAGGTTTCCACTTGCCTCTTTTACGGAAGTAATATTTTCAATGGAGGCCAGTTCTATAATTGTATCAGGTAATAAATTAACCACACATCTTCCGGGAATATTATAGATCATCACTGGGAGAGACGTGGAGGCTGCAATCGCTTTAAAATGTTCAAACATACCTTCCTGCGAGGGCTTATTATAATACGGGGTGACCGCCATAATACCATCCACACCGGTTTTTTCCAGCTCTTTTGTAGCTGAGACACTGCCTGCAGTTGCATTTGTTCCTGTGCCTGCATAAATGGGCACACGTCCATTTGTATGGCGTACAACTGCCTTTGCCAATTCAATTTTTTCATCTAGTGAGAGAGTTGGAGCTTCCCCAGTGGTCCCTGCAATCACAAATGCTTCGCTGCCGGTTTCTATTAAATGATCGACAAGCTTTGGCAAACGATCAAAATCAATCTCTCCAATTTCTGTAAAAGGCGTTACCATGGCTGTGAAGAGACGCTTTTCATTCATAAGCCTCCCCCTTTTTATCAGGAATTGTTACATATCATTGATATAGTTCAAGCGGGGATACCTCCCCGCCTGACCATTCCCGATATTCTATGCGACTACACCTTTTCCTGTTCTTGGTCCAAGGTAGTAGGTTGATCTAACCCAAAGATTTGATGCAAGGCATTTATGGCTTGCTCCATATGTATACCTTCCACCAATACCCAAATTGTTGTGTGTGAATCCGCAGCTTGCAATATCGGTATTTCTTTTTCCGTTAAAGCGGTAGTGATCTTGGAGGCAACACCTGGAAGTCCAGTCATTCCTGCCCCAACAGCAGAGACCTTTGCACACCCACTTATTACATCAATTTTGTATCCTTTTGCTTCTAGTTTTTCAATGGCTTCGTCTTTTAGTTCATCTGGAACTGTATACACGACTCCGGAAGGGCTAATATTAATAAAATCAACACTAATGCCTGCTTCCGCCATCGTTTTAAAAACAATTGACTGAAGGGAAGGGTCATATGTCTTAGCATGCACATGGATCTGCGTCAATTTTGCCATATGGGCAATCCCTGTCACCATGCGATCCTCCGTATCTCGAACTGTCGAGCCTTCTTCAGCCGAAGAGGTAATTAATGTTCCCGCGGACTCTGAACGAGTGGAACGAATCCGAATCGGAACTTTTGCCTGCATGGCTATTTCAACTGCGCGCGGGTGAATGACTTTTGCTCCTTGATACGCCATATTACAAATTTCATTATAAGTGACTGTTTTTAACGGTCTTGCTTTTTGCACAAAACGGGGATCTGCTGTCATAACCCCTTCTACGTCTGTAAAAATATCTACCCAAGAAGCATCCATAGCAGCTCCTAGGGCTGTTGCAGACGTATCACTGCCTCCTCGCCCCAATGTCGTTATTTCTCCAGTAGGAGATTGACCTTGAAAGCCTGCTACGACGACGACGTCAACTTCTTTTAACTTTTGCTCTACTTTGCCTGTAGACATTTCGGTTATTTTAGCTTCTCCAAACTCTTCATCGGTTTGAAAGCCAGCTTGACTTCCGGTCATAGCAACAGCAGTCAACCCAAGTTCTGCTAGTTTTTCCGAGAAGACGACAGCTGATATAACTTCGCCGCAGGAGGTTAGTAAATCTTTTTCACGTTTTCCTACACGCGATTTGTGATCCCCCACCAACGAAAGAAGTGTATCGGTAGCGTAAGGATCGCCGTTTCGACCCATGGCCGAAACGACCACGACCACTTTGTACCCTTCTTCTACAGCATGTTTAACCCTGGCTGCAGCATAACTTCTCGTTTCCTCATTTCGAACAGAAGTACCTCCGAATTTCTGCACAATGACGTTCATAAGTCACCTCTTCACCTTATTTAAGAATGCCGAGCTTGACCAAGCTTTCTGCAATCTGCACGGAATTGTATGCTGCTCCTTTTACTAGATTATCTGATACAACCCAAAGGTGATAACCGTTTTCTTGGTCAAGGTCTTCACGAATGCGGCCGACAAAAACATCAGGCAAGCCAACACTATCTACCGCCATTGGATACAGTTGTTCACTTGGATCATCTTGTAAAGTAATTCCTTCTCCATCAGCCATGGTTTTTTTGAATTCTTCAAGGCTTGCTGCTTTCTTTTCAGTTTCCACATATACAGACTCGGAATGGCCTGTTTCTACAGGAAGGCGCACACAAGTAGCTGCAACGGCTAATGAAGAATCTTCTAAAATTTTCTTCGTTTCATTAATCATTTTCATTTCTTCAAAAGTATAGCCGTTTTCTTGAAAGACGTCGATTTGCGGCACAGCGTTGTAAGCAATTTGATAATGCTTTTTGTCACTTCCGACTGGCAGCACTTCAGGATTTGCCGGCTTGCCGTCCAAAATGTCGCGCGACTGCTGCCTCATTTCGTCCACCGCTTCTAAGCCAGCTCCTGACACAGCCTGGTACGTGGAAACGATCACTTTTTTCAGTCCGTATCTTTCACGCAGCGGCTGAAGAGCAACTACCATCTGGATTGTAGAACAATTAGGGTTTGCAATAATTCCTTTATGCTCGTGCAGAGCTTCTTCATTTACTTCCGGCACGATAAGAGGCACTTCTTCATCCATGCGAAATGCACTCGTGTTATCCACGACAAGCGCTCCACGTTTTACAGCTTCGGGAGCTAATTTCTTTGATACACTTCCACCTGCTGAAAAAAGAGCGAGCTGGACATTTTCAAAGCTCTCTGGAGTTGCTTCTTCAACGACGACTTCTTCTCCTTTAAACGTCAGTTTTTTGCCGGCTGAACGTTTTGAAGAAAGTAGCTTAAGCGAATCAATTGGAAAGTCCTTCTCTTCTAGCGTTTTAAGCATCTGTTCACCAACAGCCCCAGTTGCACCGACGACCGCTACGTTAAATCCATTTTCAGTTGCCATGTTGAAATACTCCCTTTCTTATATGTCAGCTTAGTGTTTCTAAAAGAATGCCTGTTACTTTTTGCATCTTTTATTAACATATAAGATGTTGGAAGATTTGACAACAGTGGTTTTTCTCTAATCTATTACTTTTTGCACGAGAACAGGCTGAATTTGCTGACCATCTAGAGCTTTATTAATTGTAGCCGGTATTTCTTTCATTTCAGCTACCAATGAGTTTGGCTTTTTTTCAGGATGGTCCTGCCCAAATGGTACAAAATAAATATTTTTTGCTTGCATAAGTTTCATTAAATTTGAACCGTTAAGTCCCAGCGCATCATTTGTGGAAATGGCCAAAACGACTGGCCCCTGATTCCTAAGAGTAGCTTTTGCTGCCATTAAAACGGCTGAATCTGTAAGGGCGTTTGCCATTTTAGCTAAGGAATTGCCAGTGAGCGGTGCGATAACCATTACATCAAGCGGTGTTTTAGGTCCAAAGGGTTCCGCATCGACAATTGTTGTAATAGGTTCTTTGTCTGTCGCTTCAATAACTGCTTGCTTCCATTTCTCACTGGCACCGAATTTCGTATCGGTTTTTAATACGGTAGGTGTTAAAAATGGATAAACTGTATTGCCCGCTTCTTTTAATTCTTTCATCACTGGAAGTACTTCTTCCAATGTACAATGAGAGCCCGTTACGCCAAAACCTATTTTTTTCCCCGAGACAGTCA
Organism: Salsuginibacillus kocurii DSM 18087; assembly: GCF_000377705.1. GTDB lineage: Bacteria > Bacillota > Bacilli > Bacillales > Marinococcaceae > Salsuginibacillus > Salsuginibacillus kocurii. The sequence goes on from NZ_KB898624.1 coordinate 373,872, forward strand.
TATCCAACCTTGCCCCTTTCTATAATTGATTCAAATCAAATAAAACTGTTTCAGCTAACATTTGCCCTGCCCGCTTTGGCGCCAGCCAACCTGGTAGCCCTGGGGCGAGCATTGCTTTTAACCCTCTTTCTTTGGCGTACTCAAAGTCAGTGCCTCCTTCTCCAGAAGCTACATCTAAAATAAACAATTGAGGTTTGGCTTCTCGCAATAAACTTTTTGTTAAAACAAGAGCTGGAATCGTGTTAACGACCATATCAGCTGACGGCATCATGTCCGGTAACTTTTCTAATGGACCATTTTTAATTTGCATCGTTTTCAACCGTGCCCGTTCATATGGATCATTCGAGATTGAAGTGACATGCGCCCCCATAGCTTGCAACGTATTGGCAACAGTAAGGCCTACCCTGCCCGCTCCTAGTACGACAATGTCCGCACCGTGAATAGTGATATCGGTATGTTTAATTAGCAAATAGACGATTCCCTCCGCTGTCGGAATGCCATTTAAAATCGCCACATCATCTCGTTCTAATAAAGGATGCAGCTTTCGTTTCATGCCCTTTTCAAGTGCTTTGCCTCCTGTGCCTTTTATTCCCGTATACCACTTACAAGCAGAGGACGTTTTTTGCAATTGTTCCCGATCGATAACAAGGGGTTGTGACGAAAATACAGCCTCTACTGTATCTTGTTCTTTGATCCCTGAAACAGGGAACAAAAGTGCCTCTATTTGCTGCCACGGCACCTCTTGGAACGTGGCTTTCAACCCATGATGCAGCTGAACATGATCAAAACCTAAAGCATAGGTGCGGATGTTTTCATCAGCAAAGGTCCGCATCATTTCAATTTGTCTGGCATCCCCTCCTATAATCGCAATGCTTCTCATTAGTCCCCGCTTCCTTTCTATATAGGAATCATTTACTGTACCTTATGTAGGGAGGATTCCTAGTGTGTGCGCATCTACCTAATAAGCGCCGCCTTTATAAATTAAGGCGGCGCTTATAAACGTCTTATTGTTTTTCAATGATAATCATGTCTTCTCCCATCGTTTTCAATTCGTTCCACGTAATCTCTATATGAGAGGTGTCTTTTTGAAACATATGTTTCCTCGCTGTCGGAAATAAAAAAGAATGAATGTATCCGCTGCTTGGGTCAAACCAGGCATCTACTTTACCCGGCACCCCAAGCCTTCCTCCTTCGGTAAAATCAACTATTTCCTTCGACCCAATCTCACTTAATCGCATGTTGACCTCCTTTCGGTTTTCCTGCTGTCTTTCTCCTTAGCTAACGAGCAGCAAGAGCTACTTGTACGTTTAAACGTGCTGGTCAGTTAGCCTGCTCACGATTATTCTATGACTCGATTCATATATACTTTCATAAAATTAAAACACTTTTACCGCTTACACGTTAGGCGTGACATCTCACTGCCTCAATTGGTTTATGCCTTTAAGCTCGAGCGTAACAAACATATGCCGCACAGGAACCAGCAGAGAAACTAAAAGGACCTGCCCCCCTCAGGGAACAGGTCCTTTTAGTTTAAATCGATGTCGGCAACTGTCCCTCTTTACTAATTAATGAGAGACTGTAATCGTTGGAAAATGTAGCCTTAGCTACTTCTGATAAATCAGCTACACTCACCTCTTGAATTAAAGCTAATACATCGTCTAGGCTTCGGTGATGGCCAAGCATTAATTCATTTTTTCCATTTCGGCTCATGCGACTGTTCGTACTTTCCAAACTTAACATGATATTTCCTTTTAGCTGTTCTTTGCCATTTTCCAAGTCTTTCGACGTTATCCCTTGCTGTTTTACTTCAGTAAGAGTAGAAATCGTTGCTTCAAACAATTCATCTAATTGATCTTCTGCCGTGCCTGCATAAATTGTAAACATGCCTGTGTCCTGAAAGGCCGAATGATACGAAAAGACAGCATAAGCCAAACCGCGTTTTTCGCGAATTTCCTGAAACAGCTTGCTGCTCATGCTCCCACCTATGTAATTATTAAGTAAAATCATCGTGTACATGCGGTCACTGCCGATTTCAAGGCCTGGGAAGCCAAGACAAAGATGGGCCTGTTCCGTTCGTTTTTGATAGGTTCGTTTATCTTGATAAAAACGAGGGGGTGTCAATGCTCGCTGTTCTTTTTTGGCTGGCACTTCAGCAAAGCGTGCCTTTGTTTCTTCACGAATCGACTCTGTCACATTGCCAGCAAGGGAAATGACTACATTTTCCGCTGAATAATGTTTGTCCATATATTCCTGCAAGGTGTTACGGTCAAACTGTTCTAGCGTATCTTCAGTGCCAAGAATCGGCCTTCCGATTGGATGGTTATGGTATGAAGCTTCACCTAAATAATCATGGACAATATCATCCGGCGTATCATCAACCATTTTAATCTCTTCTAAAACGACACTTTTTTCTCTTTCTACTTCCTCTTCTTGAAAAGTTGATGAAAAGAACATGTCCGCTAAAATGTCAATCGCCCGACTAGCATGCTCATCTAATACTTTTGCATAAAAACATGTGTATTCTTTTGATGTAAATGCATTCACATGACCGCCAATCTGATCGAATGCTTCAGCAATCTCGGCCGCTGTCCGGTTTTCTGTCCCTTTGAATAACATGTGCTCTAAAAAATGAGAGATCCCATTTTCAGCAGCGTTCTCATAACGTGAACCTGTTCCAATCCAAATCCCGATCGAAACCGATCTGACATGCGGCATATGTTCTGTGACTATACGTAATCCATTTGGTAGTTGGTCTCGTTCTATCAACTGAACGCCTCCTTTACCCTGTTTATCTTTTTGCGGGAAGCCGTTTTTCTGAGGTGAGCTGAGATAGCGTCCCTACATGCAATCCTTCATCATGAGCTCCCTCGATGAGCCGCTCTAACGAACGAGAAGTAGCTTCAGTAGGATGCATTAAAACAGTGGCTCCTGGATGCAGCTTGCTTAACACACGATTAGTTAACTGTTCAGGGCTCGGTTTTTGCCAATCAATTGTGTCAACAGTCCACATAACCGTCCGCATTCCTCGTTCATCTGCAAGCTCAACGACCTCATCGCGGTAGCTTCCTGAAGGAGGAGCGAACCAAGTAGGGGTCGTATTTGTTGTTGCCTCGATAATCCGCTGGGTCTGTTCGAGTTCTTGTACAACTTTTTGAGCCGGCAATTGCGCCATATCTGGATGTGAATATGCATGGTTGCCTATTTCATGGCCCTCTTCTTTAATCATTCTAGCTAATGACGGATGCTTTCTCACCCATGAACCATCAAGAAAGAAAGTTGCCTTAACATTGTTGTCTTGAAGAGTCTGCAGCATATCAGGAATATACTCTTCTCCCCAGGCAACATTTATTAAAAAAGCAGTAGCGTTTTTATTTGGATGCCCTCTATACAACGGGGCCGCAGGCAAATCTTCCAGGTGAACTGAAGGTGACGTTTCCCGGAGAACAAGTTTATTTTTATCAAATGTACCTGCTTCTTTCATATTTTCATAGGAGGCTTCTATATCAACTTCAATCCCGGAATAGCCGGGCGTTGCCCGCCACACACTATCATCTTCTGCATTTTCAGCAGGTTCATTTATTGCTTCAGCAGCTTTTTCGATTTCGTACGTAAGCTGCAATGAATCAAATGTAGCTGAAGAAACTACTTCTACCTGCTCTTGTTGCTCACTGATCGAAAAATCGAATGAGAAAAAAACAAGGTATATAAGAACACACATACTTGCTCCCATGATAAAAAACTTAAACATCCAAACCCCTCCCCGCTCAATCGTATGTAGGAAAAAGCAGAGAAAGAACTGCTTTAATAAGGGAGAGAGGGGATGGATGAATCCTTTTACAAGCAGGAAGCTTGGCCTGCTGCCCTCCAGCTAGACCTAAACTTTCTTCTAAAAGTGTAAAAAGAACTTGGCTCAAGGCCAAGCCTTTTCTTATTGATTGAAATGATTATCCTTTCGACGGTGCTTCGGTTTGTTCTTTATTTTTCTCTTCATTTAGTATCGCTTTGCGGGAAAGATTGACGCGGCCCTGATTATCGATTTCTGTCACTTTGACCTCGATTTCGTCGCCGATTTTCACAACATCTTCAACTTTTTCGACACGCTCTTGCGCCAATTGAGATATATGAACAAGTCCATCTTTTCCTTTAAAGAGTTCTACAAATGCTCCGAATTTCTCAATTCGTTTGACTTTCCCTGTGTAACGTTCGCCAACTTCTACTTCACGGACAATATCTTCGATCGTCTTTTTCGCTTGCAGGTTGGCTTGTTGGTCAGCAGAAGAAATATAAACCGTGCCGTCCTGTTCAATATCCACTTTCACGCCATTATCATCAATAATTTGATTAATGGTCTTTCCACTTGGACCAATGACATCACGAATTTTTTCCGCTTTAATATGCATGGTAAGAATCTTAGGTGCGTATTCCGAAAGCTCTGTCCGGGACTCGCTGATTGCTTCGAGCATATTATTAAGCACTTTTAAGCGGGCGTGGTGAGCTTTTTCCAGGGCATGCTCCAGAATCTCGCGGTTAATCCCTTCAATCTTAATATCCATTTGCAGCGCTGTTACACCTTCTTTAGTACCAGCTACTTTAAAGTCCATATCCCCTAAAGCATCTTCCATTCCCTGAATATCGGTCAACACAGCAACATCATCATTTTCTTTAACGAGCCCCATTGCGATACCAGCTACTGGTGCTTTAATTGGGACACCAGCGTCCATCATCGCCAATGTGCTGGCACAGATACTCGCCTGAGAGGTGGACCCATTTGATTCCAACACTTCAGAAACGAGGCGAATCGTGTATGGAAAAGCTTTTTCGTCAGGAATCACTGCTTCTAAAGCACGCTCCCCTAATGCTCCGTGACCGATTTCGCGCCGGCCCGGTCCTCGAATTGGCCCTGTTTCCCCTACACTAAAGGAAGGGAAGTTGTAGTGGTGCATGAAACGTTTCGATTCTTCAAGGTCGAGTCCATCTAAAATTTGCACATCACCAAGGGCTCCTAACGTACAAACGCTGAGTGCCTGCGTTTGGCCGCGCGTGAAGAGTCCTGACCCATGTGTCCGTGGTAGTAATTTTACCTGAGAAGCTAAATCCCGAATTTCCTCCGGCTGTCGGCCATCAGGACGAATACCTTCTTTGGTAATGGAACGGCGAAACTCTTCTTTCACCAGGTCTCCAAGAATCTCTCCAACTTCGCCTTGCTGTTCTTCATCAAAATGCTCAAGAACTTCAGCTTTTACTGCTTCAGTTGCTTCATCACGCGCATGCTTTTCTTTAACAAGGACCGCTTCGTGCAGGCGGTTTCCTGTTTTTTCTTTGACCTTCGACACCAAGTCTTGATCAGGCAGTTTTAATTCGACTTCCATCTTTTCTTTGCCAACTTCTGCCACGATTTTCTCTTGAAAAGCGACAAGGCGCTTAATCTCTTCGTGCCCGTACATGATAGCCTGCAGCATGGTTTCTTCAGGCACTTCCAAAGCACCGGCTTCTACCATGTTAATCGCGTCTTTTGTACCGGCAACAATCAAGTCAAGATCGCTTTTTTCCATTTGTTCATTTGTTGGGTTCGTAATAAATTCCCCTTTGACTCTGCCGATTTGCACACCAGCAATCGGTCCGCCAAATGGAATGTCAGACACAGCAAGAGCAAGTGAGGATCCCAGCATTGCTGCCATTTCCGTAGAACAATCCTGATCTACGCTCATCACGGTGCTGATCACTTGCAAATCATTTCGGAATCCATCTGGAAATAGTGGACGGATCGGCCGGTCGATTAAACGACTCGTAAGAGTAGCCTTTTCACTCGGGCGTCCTTCCCGCTTAATAAATCCACCAGGGATTTTACCAGCTGCATAGAGCCGTTCTTCATAATTGACAGTTAACGGGAAAAAAGGCAGGTCTTTTGGTTCTTTTGATGCAGTAGCTGTAGTTAAAACGGCAGAATCTCCATAACGAATTAAAACCGCTCCATTTGCCTGTTTGGCAAGCTGGCCGACTTCAACCGTTACTTCACGCCCTGCCCACTCTAGGGTGAAGATTTGCGGTGTATTTTCTGAATTCAATTCATATTCCTCCTGTATCTCATCAATCGCTTCAACATGGAAAGCCTTTCGATTTTAGCCAGTCATGATGAAGCTGCCGCCCCTTGAAAGGCTTATACTAGAGAAACGATGATATTAATAAGGGTTTTTAGTATAGGTATACCCTTTTAAAGCATGTCCATCCGTGCATTCTCTCATAAGAAAAACGTTCCATCTGCTGCATAGCAGCATTATTGATTGTTCCTGATCCATTCATTTTTTAACAAGATTTAACATGATCTAACTGTAACAAAAAAGCGGGAAATCTCCCGCTTTTTGTGGTTATCGACGCAGCCCAAGGCTTCGAATAAGATCGCGATAACGCGTGATATCTTTATTACGAAGATACGTTAGCAAATTACGACGACGACCTACCATTTTTAGCAGACCGCGGCGTGAATGATGGTCTTTTTTGTGCGTACGAAGATGCTCGTTTAGATCCTTGATTTGCTCAGTAAGGATTGCAACTTGTACTTCTGGAGACCCCGTATCATTTTCATGCGTTTTGTACTGCTCGACGATTTCCTGTTTGCGTTCTTGGGTAAGTGCCATACCCAAACACCTCCTTAAATTATTACCGCCTACTCCCTAGCCGATCGTCGGAGGAACGAATTGGCCAAGAAAAGGCTGAATGTCATACAGTTCATAGAATACCTTTTTTCGAGCTAGAATGCAATAGTAAAGGTGAAGGAGCTTTTGGCAAATTACAAAAGTGTTTCCTTCATGTAAGACAAAGCACCCTCTTTGTATTTTAGCACCTTTTTAAGCTAACCATACCTATCCTAGCTAGAAAAATAGGAACGTGCTGCTGCTCTATCTTTTCCAATTTGCTCTTTCAATTCGTCAATCGAAGAGAATTTAACTTCTCCTCTTAGCCGCTCATGCCAAACAACCGTTGCTTTTTTCCCGTACAAATCTCCCTCAAAATCCAGCAGATGAACTTCAACAGTAGGATCATCCTCACTGATTGTATGAAATGTTGGCTTATACCCTACGTTAGCTACCCCGTGAATGGTCTCTCCCTCTACGATGAAAGATACCGTATAAACACCTGTTGCCGGCAGCATAAATGGCTCCTCACACTGAACATTTGCTGTGGGAAAACCGATCGTCCGCCCACGCCTCTCACCCGTTACAACTTTTCCAACAATGGAAAATTCACGGCCTAGCCAGACGTTCACCTCCTGCATGTCCCCTGCTTGAATTAATTCACGAATTTTTGTAGAGCTGACTTTTTCACTTTCTAACACATAAGGGCTTACTGTCGTCTGTTCAAAACAGCCCCGCGCATGAAAGGGCAGGGTCTCCATTGTGCCTTTTCCAAGCTGACCGTATGTATAATCAAACCCAGCCACTACATGTACAGCTCCAAGATCAATTAAATAATGATCCACGAAGGCCTGAGGAATGAGTTTAGAAAACGTAGCGTCAAATGAGACAATTAAGAGCCGATCGCAGCCGAGCGCTTCGATGGTTTTTTCTTTTTCAGGCAAGGGGGTAATGTAACGCATATCTTCTTCATTCACATCCGCTGACAGTACAGCTTTTGGGTGGGGATGGAAAGTCATTACCACACATTCTACATTACGTTCCTCTGCTTTTTGCTTTGCGGTTCTAATAACTTCTTGATGCCCAAGGTGAACACCATCAAAATAACCGAGCGCAAACACTGCAGGAGATCGTTCTTCTCTATGCCACCGATGTGGGTGATAGATATACTCTGTAATCATCACGTGCCACCTACTTCATTTAAGTCTAGTTATGAGGGGAGTTCGAGCGCAAGCATAGCTTGTGGTTTTAGCGCGTTCATTCGTTTAACATCTTCCATATACAAAGCTAGCGGCTGCCCTTTATAAAGAAAGAGTACCGGGCTGCTTTCTAAACCTGCAAAGCGCTCGAGCACAGCTCCATGCATAATTTTTTGTGCAGTGCCTTGGTCCACCTCAACGTGAGCTATATCCGGCAGAGCTTCTTGGATGGTAAAAAGATGCGTATATGCTTCCTCTGCTCGTTGTAACTCTTCCATTTTATCATAAGATATACAATCAGAAGTGGTAAATGGTCCTGCAGCTGTGCGAACGAGGGCAGACATATGGGCCGGATATCCGAGCTTCGCTCCAATATCGACAGCCACAGTGCGGACGTAAGTGCCTTTGCTACAATGAATATCGATATCAAAGCTTGCGGTGCCGTTATCCGCAAAGGAAAGCTCAGACGTTCTTTCACAAGTAAAAATAGTGACCTCACGCTCTGGCCGTTCCACCTCCAGGCCTTCTCTCGCATATTCGTATAATCGTTTCCCTTTTACTTTAACCGCCGAATAATAAGGGGGGACCTGAGTAATGGTACCTTGAAATGCGACCAACGCCGAATCGACTTGATCATGATTTAACGTTTTATCTACTTTTTCCTCTTGCACGATTTCCCCGCTTGCATCTTCTGTAGTGGTGGCTGTGCCAATCGTCACTGTCGCTGAATATTTTTTTTCAAGGCCGCTGATCATATTGGCCACCTTAGTAGCACGTCCAATACATAACGGCAGCACCCCAGTTACATCAGGGTCAAGGGTCCCTGTATGCCCGACTTGTTTTGTTTTAAACCAGCGCCGAGCTTTCATGACACAGTCATGGGAAGTCATTCCTTTTGGTTTATATAATGGTAAAACCCCAAGAGGCTTCATTTGCTCTCACCTGCTTTTGGATAGGTATATGTATTTAATTAAACCGGTGGTATTCTTGCTAATCACATGCTAAACCGTGCTTTATCGCTTTAAAGAAAACTAAGTAAAGCCAAGGCTACGGCGTAGGCTGAGCCTTAGTAGCGCTTATACCGTTTCCTTCACCTATTTAAACGTTCTTACGGTGTAAAAAAGCGAACGGTCTCCCGTCCGCTTATTCCTCTTTATGCAGGTCCTGGATTAATTTTTCGATGCGATTGCCATAATCAATCGAAGGATCAAACTCAAATTGCAGTTCCGGTGTTTTCCGGAGCTGAATTCGTTTCCCTATCTCTGAGCGAATAAATCCTTTCGCTTTACGCAGAGCGGTTAACGTTTCTTCTTGGGTTTGATCTTCGCCAAGGACAGTGATAAATACTTTTGCCTGTTGAAGATCTCCTGTCACCTCAACATCAGTAACTGTTACAAACTGGACACGCGGGTCTTTAATTTGGCGTTGAAAAATATCAGCCAATTCTTTTTTCATTTGTTCACCTACGCGCTCTGCTCGAACATTACTCATAGCGCAGCTCTCCTTTCTAAACTACAGCCATTCAAATTCCGTCAGTGTGCGCTCTGCTTCAACAAAGGAATCAATGATCTCAAGTGCTCGATCAAGTTCCTTTTCTAAGGGTGCCCGATTTGAGTTAACACTAACAATTGTAAGTGCTGTACGCTGCCATACATTTTGATGGTCCACTTCAGCTACTGCTACATTCAGCCGGTTCATCAAGCGATGACGCATGCTTTGAAGAACGGCTCGCTTCTCTTTAAGCGAGCCGGATTCATAAATATAACACTCTACATGGACAACACCGATCATGTCGGTTTAACTTCCTCCATGATATAAGCTTCAATGATATCTCCTTCGCGAATATCATTGTAATCTTTAATGGTGACCCCGCACTCATAGCCGGAGGCCACTTCACGAACGTCATCTTTGAATCGTTTCAAAGCATTGACTTCGCCTTCATGGACGACAACGCCATCACGGATTAAGCGCACATTTGAATCTCTCGTTACTTTCCCCTCCATTACATAGCTCCCGGCGATGGTGCCAATTCGAGAAACTTTAATAAGCTGGCGCACTTCTACCTGACCAATTACTTTTTCTTGATAGACTGGGTCAAGCATCCCTTTCATTGCAGCTTCAATTTCTTCGATCGCTGTATAAATGACGCGATGAAGACGAATGTCCACTTTTTCTGCTTCGGCTGTACGTTTGGCGTTAATATCTGGACGCACATTGAAGCCAATTACGATAGCATTCGAAGCTGCCGCAAGGATAATGTCAGATTCAGCAATGCCGCCGACACCTGTGTGAATAATATTGATATTCACGCCTTCAACATTAATTTTTTCCAACGAACCTTTAACCGCTTCAACTGAGCCTTGAACATCAGCTTTAACGATTAAATTTAATTCTTTCATTTCCCCTTGCTGAATTTGTTCAAACAGATCATCAAGCGAAACTGTTGATGTTTGTTTTCTTTCGGCTTCACGAGCACGTACTGAGCGAGCTTCTCCAATTTGGCGAGCTTTCTTTTCATCTTCAAAGACGACGAATTGATCCCCTGCTTTTGGCACATCACTAAGACCTGTGATTTCAACAGGAGTAGAAGGTGCTGCTGTCTCTACACGCTGGCCGAGGTCATTCACCATCGCACGAATCCGACCAAACGTATCGCCAACAACCACTGGATCTCCTATTTTCATAGTACCCGATTGCACGAGCAATGTAGCTACAGGACCTTTGCCGCGGTCAAGCTCTGCTTCTACCACAGACCCTCGTGCCCGTTTGTCCGGGTTGGCCTTCAACTCTTCAACTTCAGATACAAGCAGAATCATTTCAAGTAATTCGTCAATACCTTCGCTCTTAATGGCTGAAACATTTACGAAAATGGTGTCGCCACCCCACGCTTCAGGTACGAGTCCATGCTCAGTAAGCTCTTGCATGACACGGTCGGGGTTAGCTCCTTCGCGGTCCATTTTATTGACAGCTACAATAATAGGTACTTCCGCTGCTTTAGCGTGGTTGATTGCTTCTTCCGTCTGCGGCATAACACCATCATCTGCAGCTACTACAAGGATGGTTATATCCGTGACTTGGGCACCTCTTGCCCGCATGGTTGTAAATGCTGCGTGTCCCGGTGTATCTAAGAACGTAACTTTTTTATCGTTCTCTTCCACTTGATAAGCGCCGATATGCTGTGTGATTCCACCTGCTTCTTCAGCAGTTACTTTGGTATGGCGAATCGCATCCAAAAGCGTGGTTTTACCATGGTCGACGTGGCCCATGATCGTAACAATTGGCGGGCGTTCTTCCAACGTTTCCGGATCATCCTCTTCTACGTACAGGTCAATATCAAGCGTATCAATTTCGATTTCTTCTTCAGCTTCTACCCCATATTCAGCAACGATCAATTCAATCGTATCTTTATCTAATTCTTCATTTTTAGTCGCCATAACACCTAAGCCCATGAGCTTTTTAATGATCTCGGCCGACTCTTTGCCGAGCTTTTCAGCCAATTCAGCAACACTCAAACTGTCAGAAAAGGTGATTTTATCTGGAAGGGGCTTCGCATGCCTTTCAGCCTTTCTTCCTTTACCACCGCGGCCGCCTTTGCGCTGTTTTGGATTATTTTTAAAGGCACCTTTTTGCTTTTGCTGTGGGCGCTGTTGATTTTTTTGTTGTGTTTGGCCGCCTTTTTTATCATTCTTAGGAGCTGAATTCACATTTTGAGCTGTCTTTTTCCCTTGTTCATTCGAAGAGTGCTCGCTTTTAGTAGAGGTTTCTTGCTGCTTATTTTTTTGGTCAAGCTTAGCAATTACTCCCTCTTCTATCATCGCCATGTGATTTGAAACTTCTTCGCCTAAGTCTTTTAACTGACCTAGAATCTCTTTACTTGATTTATTTACTGTCTTTGCATATTCGTGCACTCGCATTTTGCGCATAAGCAAAACCTCCAACCTCTATTCTTCCAGCATCGCTATTAACTTTTTAGCAAAACCTTTATCCGTTATACCTATAATCACCCGTGTTTCTTTGCCAATCGCTTGTCCTAATTCTTCACGCGTAGCAAATTCAAAGCAAGGTGTGTGGTACGTACGACTTTTATCAATTGCCTTTTTTTTGATATTACCTGAGCCATCTGTACTTACTAAAACGAGATGCAGCTCTTCATTTCTGAGCGCTTGAACGACAAGGTCCTCTCCACTTATCACCTTGCCAGCACGCATGGCCAATCCTAAAAAGTCTAGTATTTGTTTCATTTCGTTATGAGCTCCTCACGTTCTTTCATGAGACGCAAGTAATCCTCTTCAGTGACGTTCACTTTTAAGTGCCTGGAGAGCAAATCTTTCTTTTGAGCAGCTAAAAATACCTCTTCATTATTTGAAAGATAGGCACCGCGCCCATTCTTCTTGCCAGTAGGATCAAGAAAGATATCCCCTTCGGGTGAACGTACGACACGAATCAATTCTGATTTCTGTTTCATTTCATTGGTTACGATACATTTACGAAGTGGGATTTTTTTCTTTTTCATTCTCACTCAGTCCTTATGGTGTTTCGTTTGAAGAGTCAGTCGGTTCTTCATCCATTTCGACTTCCTCATCGTCAGGCCATGTATCTTCCTCCAGGTCTTCCTCAACTTCCTCTGCATCTGGGCTCTCTAGTTCTTCAGTAAACATTTCAAGGTCATGAGGTTCACCTGGTACGTTTGCCGTTTCGGGATCATAGATACCTAGTTCCTCTGCCTCTGATTGACTTTTGATATCAATTTTCCAGCCGGTAAGCTTTGCAGCAAGACGTGCGTTTTGCCCTCTTTTACCGATGGCAAGTGAAAGCTGATAGTCCGGCACGACTACTAGCGTGCTGCGTTCAGCTACATCCACTTGCACGTCAAGAACTTTTGAAGGGCTTAACGCATTACCCACATAATCTATCGGGTCTTCAGAGTAATGAACAATATCAATCTTTTCCCCTTTTAATTCATCCACTATCGTTTGCACACGTTGTCCTTTAGGACCAACACAGGAACCGACTGGATCGATCTCAGGGTCTTCAGCATGGACAGATATTTTAGAACGGTCTCCGGCTTCACGAGCAACCGAACGAATTTCTACTGTCCCGTCATATATCTCTGGTACTTCTAGTTCAAACAAACGTTTTAATAAACCCGGATGCGTCCTGGAAATCATGATCTGCGGCCCTTTTGTTGTTTTTTCAACTTTGGTGATATAGGCCTTTAAACGATCATTATGCTTATACGTTTCCGAAGGCATTTGTTCACTTTGCGGGAGCAAGGCTTCTACTTTGCCAAGGTCCACATAAATAAAGCGATGGTCCTGCCGTTGAACAATTCCTGTCATAATGTCTTCTTCCCGGTCTATAAAGTCTGCGTATATAATACCGCGTTCTGCTTCTCTTACCCGTTGTGTCACAACTTGCTTTGCGGTTTGGGCGGCAATTCTGCCAAAATCTTTCGGCGTGACTTCAATTTCTACCACGTCATCAAGCGAATATGCCGGGCTGATTTCATGCGCCGCTTCCAGCGAGATTTCCATACGTGGGTCAAAAACTTCCTCTACGACTTGCTTTTGGGCAAACACACGGATAAGTCCGTTGTCACGATTAATGTCAACCCGAACATTGTGTGCTTGATTAAAATTACGCTTATAAGCAGAAATAAGCGCCGATTCAATTGCTTCTAAGACAAGTTCTTTGTCAATTCCTTTATCCGTTTCCAGTGATGTCAATGCATCCATAAAATCGTTGTTCATGGATGAACATTCCCCCTTTCATCAGTTAATTAACCAGACTTAAAATATGATCGCCAAACGTGCATGCGCGACATTGTCATACTCTACAGTGAGCTCTCGCTTTTTCTGCTTTTCTTTTACTTCCAAGGTTAGCACCTCTCCGTCGAAATCAGAAAGCTTTCCTTCGAGTACATTTTCGCCTTCTACAGGGTGTTTGGTCTTCACGTGAACATTTTTTCCCACAGCCCGGGTTATTGCCTCTTTGCCTTTAAGCGGCCGTTCCGCCCCAGGGGAAGACACTTCCAAATAATAAGCTGTTTTAACAGGGTCTAGTTCATCTAATTGTTCGCTTAAGCGTTCGCTAATTTTGCTGCAATCATCAATATCTACTCCGTCATCACTATCAATGAATACGCGGAGGAACCAATTCTTTCCTTCTTGTTTATATTCTACATCAACAACTTCAAACCCGAGTTCAGCAGCAATTGGCTTAGCAAGCCGCTCTGTCAATTCAATAATTTGCTGACTCATGTGTTCCCTCCTTTCAGGCTGTTATGGCAAATCACCCAAAGCCATTTCTTTTTCTGCTTCACTCATCACATTTCCTTTTTTAATGGATAAAACACGTTTAGTTGATGTCTTTTCTTGACCAGAGCCTATACACTCCTTAACTGTCAGCTAGCGTTGGCTATAGCCTGCCCAAAGAAGACATTATCAACAATATCGATTACTAACGTCATTTCTTTCCATACGTTTTATAAAGACACAATGTACAAACGAAAGAGTGGGGAATCCCCACTCTTCTCCACACATTTCTTTATTTAACCATTATTAAATTTATCACAGAGCTTCGTTGTTTGCAACCGCGCTTAGAAGAGAGAGAGTTGATTTGAATCGGGCAGTCCATCAAGGCAGCCGTGGAGGTCAAGGTGTTCAATAACCGTCTTGGTCGCGCGGCTTCTTTGCTGCAGATCTTCCTTTGACAGAAACTCCCCGTCCTCTCGTGCCTTCACAATATTGATCGCTGCATTTGTCCCTACCCCGTCCAGGGCATTAAATGGAGGGATCAGCTGCTCACCATCGACAACAAATTCTTCTGCTTTTGAACGGTATAAATCCACTTTAGTAAACGAGTAGTTTCTTTCTGTCATTTCAAGTGCAAGCTCCAACACTGTGACAAGGCTTTTCTCTTTCGGGCTTGCATCAAATCCTTTTGCTTGAATATCTTCAATTCTCTGCCTAATCGAGGTTGGGCCTTTAATCATCGTGTCAAGCTCAAAGTCATCCGCTCGTACCGTAAAATATGAAGCATAAAACATAATAGGATGATGAACTTTAAAGTAAGCAATTCGAACCGCCATCAAGACATATGCGGCCGCGTGTGCTTTCGGGAACATATATTTAATCTTTAAGCACGAATCAATATACCAATCTGGCACACCATTATTTTTCATTTCTTCAATCCAGCTCTCATCGAGTCCGCGTCCTTTACGAACGAACTCCATAATTTTAAAGGCCAGTGAGTGTTCTACACCTTTGTAAATTAAATATACCATGATGTCATCACGACAGCCGATAACATCTTTCAACTCACAAGTGCCATTGCGGATCAACTCTTCTGCATTGCCGACCCAAACGTCAGCACCATGGGAAAGACCAGAGATCTGAACCAATTCCGAAAAAGTGGTTGGCTTTGTTTCTTCTAGCATCTGCCGAACAAAGCGGGTCCCAAACTCGGGGATGCCGTAAGTACCCGTTTTGCACATGATTTGTTCTGCAGTAACCCCAAGCACTTCTGGACCGCTGAAGATTTTCATCACTTCTGGATCATCAATTGGAATCTTTTTGGGGTCCATTCCACTTAGGTCTTGAAGCATACGAATGACAGTTGGATCATCGTGCCCCAAAATATCCAGCTTCAATAAATTATCGTGAATGGAATGAAAATCAAAATGTGTTGTTTTCCATTCTGACGTCTTATCATCCGCTGGATACTGCACTGGACAAAAATCATGGATGTCATACTCTTCCGGTACAACAATAATACCGCCCGGATGCTGTCCGGTAGTTCGCTTCACCCCCGTGCAGCCAGACACGAGCCGGTCAATTTCTGCCCCGCGATAATATAAGTCATGATCACTTTGAAATCCGCGTACAAAACCATAAGCTGTCTTCTCTGCTACAGTGCCTATAGTACCAGCTCGGTAGACGTTTTCTTCTCCGAATAAATCTTTCGTATAATGGTGAGCAACCGGCTGGTAAGCGCCAGAAAAATTCAAATCGATATCAGGTACTTTATCACCTTTAAAGCCGAGAAACGTTTCAAACGGAATATCATGCCCATCGGCAATATAGGTAGTGCCACACTTCACACACGCTTTATCCTCCAAATCGAAACCAGAACCGACCGTTCCATCATTAAAAAACTCTGAATGATGGCAAGACGGGCAAACGTAGTGAGGGGGAAGCGGATTAACTTCTGTGATTTCTGTCATCGTCGCCACAAAGGACGAACCGACTGAACCACGCGAACCAACGAGATAACCATCATCTAATGATTTCTTCACGAGTTTGTGTGAAATGAGATAAATGACGGCAAAGCCGTGACCAATTATACTTTCTAGTTCTCGTTCCAGCCTTTTTTCAACCAACTCTGGCAGAGGGTCGCCATAAATGCTTTTCGCACGATTATAACTCATCTCACGGACTTCCTGGTCTGCCCCTTCAATTGTGGGGGTGTACAAGTCATCCGGAATGGGCTGAATTTCCTCCACTTGCTCTGCAATGTCCCGCGTCGATTGGACTACTACTTCTTTTGCCTTTTCCTCTCCTAAAAAGCGGAACTCTTCAAGCATTTCAGCTGTCGTACGATAGTGTACAGGCGGCTGAGTCTGCTTATTTAATGGGTTGGCTCCGCCTTGAGAAGCGATCAAAATTTTGCGGTACACGTGGTCTTCCGGGTCTACGTAGTGGACATTGCCTGTCGCTGCAACTGGCTTGTCCAGCTCTTCGCCCATCTTTACCAAATTAGAAATGATTTCTTTTAATGCTTCTTCACTTCGAACAAGTTCTTTTTCAATTAGTGGTGCAAGGATAGAAGGGGGCTGAATTTCAATGTAATCATAAAAAGCCGCTACTTCTTTCGCCTCTTGATAGGATTTTTGCATCATCGTCTCAAACACTTCGCCTTTATCGCAGCCGGAACCTATAAGTAAGCCTTCTCGGTATTTTTGTAATTCAGACCGGGGGATCCGCGGTGTTCGGTAAAAATAATGAAGATGAGAGCGTGAAATTAATGTATATAAGTTTTTTAACCCCTGTTGTGAGGTAGCGATCACGGTACAATGCGTAGGGCGCACTTTATAAAAGTCACCAGAGCCCATTTGATCATTCAATGAGGCATGTTTTGTCATTCCTGCTTCAATCGCATCTTTAACCATTTTCCAAAGCAAGTAGCCAGTAGCTTCAGCATCATAAATAGCCCGGTGGTGGCTGACTAACTCGATATCAAATGCTTTACATAACGTGTTTAAGCGGTGATTTTTCATTTTAGGATAGAGAAGACGTCCCAACTCAAGGGTGTCAATTACCGGTTCTTCTGCAACAGACAAGTTCGCATGTTTATAACCTGCATTTAAAAAGCCCATATCAAAGCTTGCGTTATGCGCAACCAAAATGGAACCTTCTGTAAAAGCTTTAAAATCAGCAAGCACTTGCTCCACTTCAGGAGCATCTTTCACCATATCATCAGTAATGCCTGTTAAATCAATGATTGTGCTCGACAACTTTTCGTGCGGGTTAGCAAACGACTCGAATCGGTCGATAATTTCACCATCCCGCACTTTTACAGCTGCAAGCTCGATGATCGTGTCATATACGGCAGAAAGACCGGTCGTTTCCACGTCAAAAACGACATACGTTTCCTCGGCAAGATCTCGGTCGGCTTCATTATAAGCAACCGGCACCCCATCATCGACAAGATTTGCTTCAAGCCCGTAAAGCATTTTTATATCATGCTTTTTTGCTGCATTATATGCTTCAGGAAAAGCCTGGGCTACAGCATGGTCAGTGATTGCAACCGCTGGATGGCCCCATTCCTTTGCTTGTTTCACATATTTATCAATACTAGCCATACCGTCCATCTGGCTCATCGTAGAGTGCAGATGCAATTCCACCCGCGTGTCAGACTCTTCATGAGGTTCCGTCCGGGTAGCCACCTGAATTTCGTGCACATCATTGGCAATCATAACAAGGTCGCGAACAAAGGTGTCATTTTGAACACCGCCGCGTACTTTGAGCCACATCCCTGCTTTAATGGCTTCAAAATTCGGCACATCTTCTTTGTCGCGTGAGAACATTTTTACAAGAATGGAATCTTTGTAGTCCGTGATTTTAAATGTAAGTAGCGTTCTACCGCTGCGCAGCTCTCTTGTTTCTGCTTCAAACACATATCCTTGCACCGTCACCCTGCGTTCTTCTTCTACAATGGTATCAAGTGTTACTGGTTCTTCTTTGATTGGATAACCAATTGAGAGTGGCTGCTCTTTCACTTTCTTGTCAGCTTGCTGTTCTTGTTTTTCTTTCTCCATTAAGCTTTCTAATACTTTGGTTTGATCTTCTGCTTTTTTACGTTCTTCAAAATGCTGATGTTCTTCTTCACTTACATCGACTACCGTTGTATCGATTTTCATTGCTTGAAAGCCTAAGTCCTGCAAAACTTCTGCTAAAGGGTCTTTCACTTTTCGTAAGAGGGCCTCACTCTCTGCTTCATTTTTGCATTGAATAAGAAGCTGGCCGCCCTCTATTGCTGGAATTGATCCATTGAGCCGCTGTTTAGCATAAGGAGCGAGTCCTTGTAAACGGGCAGTTATAAAAGGCCAATACGATTCAATCTCTTCAGGCCCAAGCCCTTTGCCGTTATAGCGAATGCTAATATTCACTTGATTTACAATCGACGAAAATGCCTCATCCAATCGAGCTTTTAACAATTCATACATGGCAGCCGGGAGTAGATGCTCAAGTCGAAAGATAAAATGCCAGCTTTTTTTCTCTTTATCTATCGTTAATTTTTCAATTTGGCCGTCTGAAAAGTGGTTCTCTTTGACATCTTCTGGAATCCCGGCCTGCTCTAAAAGTAATGCAAACCGTTCTTTGCGAATGGCTGTTTCGCTCATCTTTTCCCTCCTCAACGCTCACACGCTTCGACTTCCTGAGCTTAAAAAGTATCATGTAAACAAAATGTAAAAGGAATCCTTCTCTTATAAGTTCGTTCAGTGAAATAGGAGAGAACTCCAGGAAAAGGGAAGGTACCTCGTCACTAGATGAGGTACCCGCGGCTTGTTACATACAAGTTTGATAAAGTTTTTCAAGATATTGTGGCAGCTCGCTTACGTCAACCTCTTCTACTTCCCCGGTTCGTCTCACTTTTACTTCAACTATATTTTCATTTGCCCGCTTTCCGCAAGCAATCCGAAGCGGAAGTCCATACAAGTCAGCATCTTTAAACTTAACGCCAGCTCTTTCTTTGCGGTCGTCAAATAAAACATCGTAGCCTTGGCTCGTTAATTCTTTATACAGCTGTTCGCCAAGCTCAAATTGTTCCTCGTTCTTTGGATTCAGTGTAAGCAAATGCAAATCAAAAGGAGCCACCGATTTCGGCCAAATAATGCCATCTTCGTCATGGTGCTGTTCGATGACAGCGGCAAGCGTGCGGCTGATGCCAATGCCGTAACAGCCCATAATAATCGGCTGAGCCTTTCCGTTCTCATCTAAGAACTGAGCGCCAAGTGCTTCGGAATATTTTGTCCCGAGCTTAAAGACATGCCCGACTTCAATTCCTTTTGCAAACTGAATTACGCCTTTTCCATCTGGAGAAGGGTCGCCTTCTTGAACAAAGCGGATGTCCGCAAAGGTAGCAGAAGGCAGGTCACGGTTTGGCTGAACTTGTTTGTAATGCGTTTCGTCTTCATTTGCCCCGCAGACAGCATCCGTCATTGCGCGCACAGCGTAGTCAGCAACTACTTCGATTTCTTCGCTGACTCCAAGCGGGCCAATATAGCCTGCCGAAGCAGCTAAATAAGTACGCACTTCTTCTTCTGTAGCTGTTTCAACTTGCACAGTCTTAAAAAGGTTGCCGATTTTCACGTCATTTATATCGTGGTCTCCCCGGCAAAGAGCAAGAACCGGCTTTCCTTCCACTATGAATAAAACTGATTTAATAATTTGATCAGGAGTAACGCTTAACCCTTCACTCACTTCACTGATCGTTTTCATATTTGGCGTTTGTATTTTTTCTGCAGCCGGCCCTTCTGTACTGCCTGCTTCATATAAATCAGGCAATTCAGCAATCTCCAGATTAGCTGCATAAGAAGAACTGTCTGAATACGCAATCGTGTCTTCCCCTATGTCAGAAAGAACCATAAACTCATGCGTATCTGTCCCGCCAATAGCACCTGAGTCTGCTACTACAGCGCGAAAGTCCAGACCGCAGCGTGAGAAAATATGCGAATACGCTTCGTACATTTTATTATAATTTTCATCCAACCCGTCTTTTGTAGCATCAAACGAATAGGCATCTTTCATAATGAACTCGCGTGAACGAAGAACGCCAAAACGTGGCCGTCGTTCATCCCGGTATTTTGTTTGAATTTGATATAAATTCATCGGGAGTTTCTTATATGAAGAAACGCCGTCGCGCACAAGGCTTGTAATAACTTCTTCATGGGTTGGGCCTAAAACAAAATCCCGTCCATGCCGGTCATTGAGACGAACAAGCTCAGGACCGTAATCCTCAAGGCGCCCCGACTCTTCCCAAAGTTCAGCCGGTTGAATGGCAGGCATGAGTAATTCCTGGCCCTCTTTTGCGTTCATTTCTTCCCGAACAATTGTTTCAATTTTTTCTAAAACACGGGCTCCAAGCGGTAAATATGAATAGATTCCCGCCGCAGTCTGCCGCATTAAGCCAGCACGCAGCATGAGCTGGTGACTGGCAATGTCAGCATCGGCTGGTACATCCCGCAATGTAGGAGCAAAAAGCCATTGTTGTCTCATTGTCTATTCCCCTTCACGTAAACAAGTTTTCTTCATCATAAAAATAAGCGATTAATGTCATTCCAAGTTACGGCTAAAACGAGCAACATTAATAAGGCAAAGCCGACAAAATGGACAAGTCCTTCTTTTTGCGGGTCAACCGGACGCCCCCGCACGGCTTCGAGTCCAATAAACAGCAGCCGTCCTCCGTCTAAAGCAGGAAGCGGCAAGAGGTTAATGATACCGAGATTTACGCTGAGCATCGCTGCCCATTCAAATAAAATGAGAAGCCCCATGTCTGCCACTTCACCTGTATAATTGTAAATCCCAACCGGTCCTGCTAAATAATCAAGAGAGAAGGAACCAGTCACGATCATACCGAGAACATCAAAAATAAGTACACTTACTTCATATACTTGGGTAGCCCCGTATTGAACAGCAAGAAGCGGAGACATTTCTGATGGCCTGTTCACCCCAATAAAGCCTTCATCCCGCTCGGTCATCTCATTATATCTAGAGTCCGTAGCTACGGTAACATCTTCCGTGCCATTCTCGCGTTCTACAGTAAACGTTAAATCTTCATCCGGGTATTCCTGAATCAAAAGTGTCATTTCTTCCCAGCTGTCCACAGGTTCTCCGTTTACCGCTTGAATTTCGTCTCCTTCATTCAAACCAGCTTCGTCAGCAGGCCCGCCTTCAATCGTTTCACCCATCACCGAATCATCAACTGGGACACCAGCAATTAAAGCGAAGGTCATAAATAAGACAAAAGCCAAAATAAAGTTCATCGCCGGCCCAGCAAAAATAGCGACTGCCTTTTGGCCAGGATTTTTGGACCCGAACTGCCGGTGCCAAGGAGCAATTTGTGACGCTTGCTCATCTACGATTAGTTTTGCTTTCTCATCAACTTTAAACGTTTCAAGCTCTGCTTCGTCATCAGAATAAGCTTCAATTTTTAATTGGTGCTCCAGGTCAACTCGTTCCACCGATACAAGTTTTGCTTCCGGGTGCTTGGACTTATTGTTGACGATGATTTCTTTTACACGTCTCTGGTCATTAAAGGTAAGTCCAACCTCATAGCCAGGTTTAATGGTTACCGATTCCGGATCTTCCCCCGCCATGCGAACAAAGCCACCTAATGGAAGAAGGCGGAACGTATAGACGGTTTCATTCCGTTCAAACGAAAACATTTTCGGTCCAAAACCAATTGCAAATTCCCGGCACAAAATGCCTGCCCGCTTCGCAAAAAACAAATGGCCCCATTCATGGACAGCAACCAACAGGCCAAATATTAAGATGACAGCTATCAAAGTCTGCACGTTATTCCCACCTTCATTTGATTTGAGACGCTACGTGTTCACGTGTTGTCTGATCAACCTCTATGATTTGTTCGAGTGTTGGAGATTGAATGTTCACATGTCTATTTAACATATCCTCAATATAATCCTCTATCTCCAAAAATTCAATTTGTTTCTTTAAAAAGGCAGCGACCGCTGTTTCATTGGCTGCATTTAATACAGTTGGATACGTCCCTCCAAGCTGTCCTGCTTCATAGGCAAATGAAAGACAACGGAAACGTTCCAGTTTCATTTCTTCAAAGTGCAGCGCACCTACTTCCCATAAGTTTAACTGCTTTTTCCCTTCGAATTCAAGCCTGTTCGGCCAAGACAATGCAAACTGAATAGGCGCTCTCATATCAGGATGTCCAAGTTCTGCCATCGTGTTACCATCTTTAAATTCAACAAAAGAATGAACAATGCTTTCACGATGCAAAACGACATCAATGTCTTGATAAGGGGTATTAAACAACCAATGAGCTTCAATCACTTCAAGCCCTTTGTTCATCATGGTGGCTGAATCAATAGTAATCTTTGCTCCCATTGACCAGTTTGGATGCTTTAATGCTTCATCTACAGTAACACCACGCAGCTGTTCGCGGGCTTTATCACGGAAGGTACCGCCTGAAGCTGTAAGTATTAAACGTTTAATATCGTCTGTGCTACACCCTTGTAAACACTGAAAAATAGCAGAGTGTTCGCTATCCACCGGCAATAGTGTAGCTCCGTATTTATCTGCGGCTTCCATAACCAAATGACCTGCTGTAACCAATGTTTCTTTGTTGGCTATGCCAATCGTTCTGCCTTTTTCTATGGCCCGTAATGTCGGTTGTAAGCCAATGCTTCCTAACACTGCATTCATTACAAAGGTAGCCTCAGGATGAGTGCTCACTGCTTCCATCCCTTTTTGGCCATACATGACTTCAATCGAAGCAGAAATTCGCTCTTTTATAAATGGGATATCTTCTTCCTCAGCTACTGAAACAAGGGCAGGCTGAAACTCGTTGATTTGTTCAGCAGCTAGAGCCACATTACGCCCCACAGACATAGCTACAAGTTCAAATTGCTCATTGTGGCTTCTAACTACATCCAGCGTTTGCGTTCCAATTGACCCTGTAGACCCAAGCAGCGCAATTTTTTTCATCGTGACGTCCTCATTTCTAAATGACCCTCTTAATAGTAGTTTGCTAACAGCTTGTTTTATCTAACTGCATACGTTTTTGAAACCTTGTCCACTTTCGACTCTGACTAGAGCTTGAGCCCTTTTGCCAGCTACCTTAAAAAAAGCCAAAGACATATAATATCGGCATGACAAATAGAAGACTGTCAAAACGATCTAAAATACCACCATGTCCAGGTAACAGCATGCCTGAATCCTTTATGTCATAGTGCCGTTTTAAGGCGGACTCGACCAGATCTCCAATTTGCCCAGCTAAAGCCGTAACAAGAACAAATAAGACAAAGACAAGTAACGAAGAAAAGACAGGTGCTGCCAAATGGAAGAGGCTTGCAAACACAAATGCAAAAGCCACCCCACCTAAAGAACCCTCAATTGTCTTTTTCGGGCTGATTGCTGGCCAGAGTTTGTGTCTTCCCCATTTACGACCAATAAAATAGGCTCCTGAATCCGTAGCCCAAATGGTAATCAGCGTTAGGAAAACAAACCAAGCTCCAGCTTCAGCCTCTATTCGGGCTAGCAAGAGAAAATGAAACCCTAGTCCAACATATAAAGCTCCAACCACGAGTAAGCCGGCATGATCAAAGGTGAATCGGTTTTTTGAAGTTACTGTCAGAATTAACAGGCCCCAAACAAAGACCAAATACAGGAGCTGTTCATTAACATACGTGTCCAGCCAAGCGCTGGGCATAAAGATAAGAACAGCTAAACTCACACCGATCAGACCAGGAACGGACAGAGGTTTAATCTTTTTCATTTTTACTACTTCACTCATCCCTACAATAACAAGAGCAGCCATCAGCAACGAAAAAATCCAGCCTCCGGCTATGACAGCACCTAAAAATACAATGCCCCCAAGAACCCCAGTAATAATGCGCTGTTTCATGTTTTCCTCCTAGACTCCGCCATACCTTCGTTTTCGACTTTTATACACTTCAATTGCTTCATCTAAATGTCCTTTTGTAAAGTCTGGCCATAAAACGTCTGCAAAATAAAACTCACTATAGGCTAGTTGCCATAGCATGAAATTGCTTAAGCGGATTTCACCGCTCGTGCGAATCAACAGATCGGGATCAGGAAGCGAATGACTCATCAGATGTTCGCTGAACAAGTAGTCATTAATATGATCTGTTGTTAATTCGCCTTTCTCTACCTTTGCTGAAATTTTCCGCACCGCTTCAATGATTTCAAAACGGCCTCCATAATTTAAAGCAAAATTTAAAACCAACCCATCATTTTGACTCGTTTTTTCCACTGCTTTCCTCACTGCTTGAATGGTATGTTTTGGGAGTTCTTCCGTCGTTCCCATGATTCTTACTTGAACATTGTTTTCATGTAACTTCGGCAGTTCTACATTTAAAAAACGTTCTGGCAGTCGCAGCAAAAAGTCAACCTCGCCTTTAGGGCGCTTCCAGTTTTCCGTAGAAAACGCATAAAGTGTTACATAGCCTACCCCATGCGCTTTAGCATGTTCAGCTATTTTATGAATAACTTTCATACCTTCGCGGTGTCCAGCCACTCGCGGCAACCCTTTATTTTTGGCCCAACGGCCATTTCCATCCATAATAATCGCAATATGAGAAGGCGTAGTCGCATTTGTTTCTGCTTCTTCAGTTTTAAGCGTCCACGCATTTTGATTTATGAATCGTTCAAACATAGTAGGCACCAGCCTTGTTATAGATTGGCTGCCTCTTCATTTGTTCCGTGAAAACAAAGGAAAGGATAGCCTTTGCTTCATCCATTCATGTGAACTTGGAACAAATCTATAGCGGCAGATTCATTGCGCTAAAAAAACCCCCTAGAATAGAGGGTTCTTCTACTGATACCATTTTACCTTGAAACGGCTTAAACTTCCATAATTTCTTCTTCTTTATTTTCAGCCGCTTCGTCTACTGATTTAATGTGTTTATCTGTAATTTTTTGAGTTTCATCTTGAAACTTGCGAGCTTCGTCTTCACTAAGATCGCCATTTTTCTCTTGCTTTTTCAGCTCATCATTTGCATCGCGGCGAACATTACGAACTGCTACCCGTGCATCTTCAGCATACTTTTTCACCAACTTAACAAGCTCTTTACGGCGTTCTTCTGTTAAAGCTGGAATACTGATACGAATGACGTCTCCGTCATTGTTTGGAGTTAAGCCGAGGTCTGCTTTTTGGATGCCTTTTTCAATATCTCCGATAGAAGATTTATCAAACGGGGCTATTACCAACATACGTGCTTCTGGAACTGAAATTGTCGCAAGTTGGTTCAAAGGGGTGTCCATCCCATAATAACTTACCATTACTTTATCGAGCATAGCAGGATTTGCTCGTCCTGCCCGAAGTGTTGCAAGCTCCTTGTGGAGAGCTTGTACTGCTTTTTCCATTCTGCTATTTGCGTCTTGAATGACATCTTTTGCCACTATTTATTCCCCCTTACAATAGTTCCTAGGTCTTCGCCCAGTACTGCCTTTTTAATGTTACCCTCTTCCATAATTGAAAAAACGAGCAATGGGATATCATTATCCATACATAACGTAGAGGCCGTAGAATCCATAACTCCTAATCCATCTCGCAAAACATCGAAATAAGACAGTTCATCATATTTCTTCGCATTTACATCAACCGACGGATCCGCGTCATACACACCATCCACATTATTTTTTGCCATTAATATAACATCTGCTTCAATCTCTGCAGCTCTTAGCGCCGCAGTAGTATCAGTGGAAAAATACGGGTTCCCGGTGCCTGCAGCAAACAATACGACACGTTTCTTTTCTAGATGCCGAATCGCTTTTCGACGTATGTAAGGCTCTGCAACCTGTCGCATTTCTATGGAAGTTTGGACTCTCGTCTCGACTTCATTGTGTTCCAATCGATCTTGCAAAGCTAATGAATTCATTACGGTAGCAAGCATTCCCATATAGTCGGCAGTCGCCCTGTCCATTCCTTTTGCGCTGCCAGCCATACCTCTCCAAATATTACCTCCGCCAACAACAACTGCCACTTCCGTCCCTAATTTTACTACATCTTTAATCTGGGCAGCAATTGACTGAATGACCTCAGGGTCAATACCGTAGCCCTGGTTCCCGGCAAGGGCCTCTCCGCTAAGTTTCAACACGATTCGCTTATATTTACTCATAGTTTACCTCCAACTTATAATCCGTCGCGCCGGAATGAAAAAAGAAAGCTACCTAATAATTCCTTAGTTTGACGTAAGCACAAATGGAGGGAAAACCTCCGAACGTGCAAAAAGAGGGAACACAGTGTGTCCCCTGCTTTCTTGTTACTTTTTCACTTGTGACATAACTTCATCAGCAAAGTTTTCGTCACGCTTTTCCATGCCTTCGCCTACTTCATAACGAACAAAAGATTTAACAGTTGCACCTTGGCTCTTCAAGTATTGTTCAACTGTTTGGTCACTATCTTTTACAAATTCTTGATCAAGTAGACATACTTGCTCAAAGAACTTTTTCAAACGGCCTTCCACCATTTTTTCAACAATGTTTTCTGGCTTGCCTTCATTAAGAGCTTGTTGCTTAAGCACTTCACGTTCTTGGTCTACTTGTTCTTTTGGAACTTCATCGCGAGTTACATATTGTGGGTTAATAGCAGCAACGTGCATCGCAACATCTTTTGCTACCGCTTCGTCTGTAGTTCCTTCAACATGAGTCAACACGCCAATTTGGCCACCCATGTGAAGGTAAGCGCCAAAGGCTTCGTTGTCACCTTTAGAAACTACTTCAAAACGGCGAAGCGAAATCTTTTCACCGATCTTAGCAATCTGGTCATTAATGAATGTTTCAAGCTGTACGCCATCTTCAGTTTCAAGTTGCAAAGCAGCTTCAACATCAGCTGGCTTATTTTTAAGGATTTCTTTCGCAATTGTAGACACGAGAGCTACAAAGTTTTCATTTTTAGCAACGAAATCTGTTTCTGCGTTCAATTCGATAATAACCGCATGCTCTCCGTCAGTTTCAACTGCCGTAAGACCTTCAGCTGCTACACGGTCAGCTTTTTTCTGCGCTTTGGCCATTCCTTTTTCACGCAAGAAATTAACTGCTTCCTCCATGTCACCGTTTGTTTCATTAAGGGCTTTTTTACAATCCATCATGCCAGCCCCTGTTTGTTCACGTAGCTCTTTTACCATGCTTGCTGTAATTGCCATCGTATTTCCTCCTTATAAATAGCTTTCTTATACCTTCTAGCAGAAGGCCAAAAATTTACACTCTTCCTCACGCAAGGAAAGTGTGATCAAGCTGTTTTCTATTATTTACCTTCACACTTTCTCTAAAGAAAAAGGCCATTAGTTTGTCAACATACGCTCGCTGCACTACCAATCATTCATAAAAGACAAAAGATACAAAGCTCACTTGCTTTCTTACCTTTTCCTTTCTAGTATGTTTTAAAACCGAGTGACTTAGTAAGAAAGGTAAGTCGTGCGTTTAAAAAGGGTGATAAAGGGTCAGCCCCTTCATCACCCTTTGAACGTTCTGCTAAATTTTCGCATTCATTTTCATTTAGGAGACCGGGGTTTCATCTTCTGCTTGCTCTTCTTCTGCAGCTTCGCTTTGTGTAGCTTCAATAACAGCGTCAGCCATTTTAGAAGTCAAAAGGCGAACCGCACGAATTGCGTCGTCGTTCCCCGGAATCACTTGATCAATTTCGTCAGGGTCGCAGTTTGTATCTACAATTCCGATTAGCGGAATACCAAGTTTATGCGCTTCAGCTACTGCAATACGCTCTTTACGTGGATCAATGATGAAGATTGCGTCTGGAAGGTCTTTCATTTCTTTGATTCCACCGAGAAACTTCTCAAGACGATCCATTTCCTTTTGAAGAAGAATAACTTCTTTCTTTGGAAGAACGTCAAACGTACCATCTTCTTGCATGCGCTCTAAGTCTTTAAGACGAGCAATACGCTTTCTGATCGTTTCAAAGTTCGTAAGCGTTCCACCTAACCAGCGCTGGTTAATGTAGTACATGCCACAGCGTTCTGCTTCTTCGCGCACAGAATCCTGCGCTTGTTTTTTAGTGCCGACAAAGAGGATTTTCCCTCCGTCTTCTGCGATACTGCGTACTCGCTTGTAAGCTTCTTCTACTTTCTTGACCGTCTTTTGCAGGTCAATAATGTAGATTCCGTTACGTTCAGTGAAAATGTAACGGCTCATTTTTGGGTTCCAACGGCGTGTTTGGTGACCGAAGTGAACACCTGCTTCAAGTAATTGTTTCATGGAAATTACAGCCATTTTAAAGGCCTCCTTTTGGTTTTTTTCCTCCGTCTGCTTCATCTTTGCGCAACACTGCCATTGGCAGCACCGGTTGCCCAAATCAGACAGACGTGTGTGCTAACACCGTGAAATACTATATCACAAGGCTTACAAGAAGACAAGGGGAAGAGATGAGATTATTGCCGGAATTTGAGAAACAAATCCACTTCTCCTTTACCGATTTGAAGTTTCTGGGCAATCTCATCTGGGGGCAACCCTTCTTCATAGAGAGCTATCACTTGTGCTTCAGTAGATTGCTCCACTTTATCCGTAACATCATCGACTGGCAGTTCATATAGATTATGCTCGTCTCTATCTTCTAGTGTATTATTATTCACTTTTTTATAAGACTGATTAGCTTGGACAGAGGCAAGTGTGGATTGGAAGGTGTTCACCTTTCCCCTTTTTTTAGCCGGGCCTGTCTTGTTTTCAGGTTCTTTGCTGCCGGCAGTGGTAGTGTCAGGAGATGGTGCTTCCTTCTGGCGGTGGTTTTGATCTTCTAACCGCTCTTCAGTATGGGTGGTTTGCAGTTTATTTAAAAGTTGCTCGTTTTCTGCTTTCATTTCTTCAGTGTGGGCAATGAGTAAATCTTCAATTTCTTTTTTTAATCGCTCCCCACCTGCGTCAACACCTTGTCTATGAAGTTTCTTGTAAAGAAGTATAATAAAAAAAATTGAAAAAACGTGGAGTCCAAAGCTTACGATCGCAAATAAAGTCAATCTGTCATCCCTCGATTATTGTTATTCGATGTTGAAACAAATGGTACCAAAAGTTTGAGGCTGCGGCGAGTTGTCTTATGCCTCCACTGCAAGATTTAGTATCCTAGCTGAGACGGTGCTCCATTATAATACAGAAGCAACACCTGCACTACCGAACAATGCCTCACGTTTCGTTTATAAAGAAGTAATTTTGATCTCGCTATCTTTTACGAAAAGTCTAACATATTGATGATTGGTCGTAATTTTACGCCGATACTTACCAAAGTTTACGTCTGTATTCGGATACATACATCCCTCTATTTTCACTTCCCCTGTCCCCTGATGTTCAAACAAATCATTAAGCTCCTGCAATTCTTCTTCAGCATTTTCTTTTTTCTCTCTGTTTAATACAAGCGAACTACGAATTCGAAGTTTCGTAATTCGTTCTTTTGAGGATAGAGGAGTACCCGCCTCTTCTTTTTGGGCAAAAGCACGTTGTAATGTTTCCAGCTTTTCAATTTCTTGCTTTGTTTCTTGTGCTATAGTGTTATAGTCGTTCTGTTGTTCTAGCAACTTTTGGTTGACCCCTAAATAAAGAGATGTCGGTGTGTTCATGTTATTGCCTACATCTTTAGCATGAATAAGCGCTCCAGCAGAAGCTTGGCCTCCCACAATGTTCCCTTTCCCTTCGTAACAGTAGATGCTACCTGTTGCTTCTACGTGGCTGTGTAGAAGGGCTTGTTTAACATATAAATCGCCATCTATATTCACATTGCCTTGATTCACATAAGTCGCATGTAAATCCTGCCCTGCTTTGATCAATCCTCCACCCTGGCCGACGATTCCCGCGCCGACATAGACCGAACCGCCAGCTTCAAGAACAGCAGCTTCGACAGTTCCACTCACTCGAATGTCACCTTTTGCTTTCACTTCAAACCCAGCCGGCACATTCCCTTTAATAGAGACATTGCCAACAAAATCGATGTTCCCAACCCGTAAGTCCAAATCCCCCTTCACTTCATATACGGGGTAAACATGGATCATTTTTTTGTCTATACTAACTTGTCCGTCAACCACAGCGTAAAGGCGCAACCCATCTTCAGAAATTCGTGTATTTTTCCCGGCTCTTAATTGAAAATCTTTACCGGGAATTGCGGACACATCTTCTCCATGAACATTTTTACCATTTGCCCCTTGGGTAGGAGGAATTTTCTCTCCAACAAAATCACCTTGTGCAACCATCGGAATATCGATGACTTGTTTGAGGTCAACATAATGCTGATCTCCTTCGGTCTCCGCATGATTAATTTCAGAGAATTGGGCAGGTTTTAGATAAGCAGGATCGCCATTTACCGGCTCTTTTCCTTCTGCAATGGTTAATGGGAAGGAAAGAGATTCAGGGTCCTCCGCAATGGCATCAAGCAACGATTCATTAACCCCATAAACCACCTTGTGCTTCTTATAAATAAACGCTTTCACTTCATCTAACGTAACTTCTGTCTCTTCCTCGTATTCTTTGAAACGGGAAAGTACGGCCATTAACTTATCTGGAGTAATTTTTAGTTCGAAGTAATCATCAAGGTTCACTGCCATTTTAATCACTTGCCTTTACTGAAATATAATGATTAAGCAGATTTTCTTAACGTTCATTAAAACGAGGAGCTAATACTTGTCTCATTTTATACAATGCTTTGGAATGAATTTGTGAAATCCGAGAGGTAGAGAGCTCTAAAACTTCTCCAATTTCAGTGAGGGTCAGCCCTTCATCATAAAATAAGCTAATGACTAGCTGTTCTCTGTCATTCAACTTCTCTATGACCGAACGAAGGTCTTCTTTTAGTGCATCTCTGTCTAATTGTTGTTCAGGAGTAGGTGTGTTGGGGTCTTCAATCGTGTTGCGGTAACTTTCTTCCCGTTCTGAATCGGCAGTTTCTTCATCAATAGAGAGCATATTACTCACAAAACTGTCTGCATTTACTTTTATAACTTCCTCTGTATTCATTTCTAGTTCTTCAGCAATCTCTTCTGCTGTTATCAATCGACCTTTTTCTTGTTCAAGCCGTTCAGTCACGTCATCAATTTTTTTGGCTTTATCCCGCACGGAACGAGGAAGCCAATCTTCGCGACGGAGCCCATCAATAATGGCCCCCCGCACCCGAAATGAAGCATATGTATCAAATTTCAAATCACGACTTCTATCGAATTTTTCCAATGCATCGTACAAACCTATTAGTCCATGGCTGATTAACTCTTCTTTATCTACATTTTTAGGAAGGCCCACTCCAATTCGATGAACATGATAATGAACGAGTGACATATAAGATTCCACCAGCACATCAGCTGCGGTGCTTGAACGATTTTCTTCCCACTCTATCCAAGCTTTATCAAGCGTCTCTTCTGTAATTCGAATGACGATTACCCCCTATCGTTCATTGACCATTTCTTTTAAAACGTTTGCCGTAGCTTCGGCATTTTCTTCGGAGAAATCAGGGTCCTCTTTACGCTCAGTCTGGTAAGAAGAAGGAGAGTTTTCCTTCGTTTCAGCCTCTTCCTGTTTACGTTGTTCGATCTGTTCAGGCGAGTCTTCTAACTGAGTACCGTCATCTTTTAATAATGCTGTGTAAATAAGGTATCTAATACCATATGAAGCAACAAAAAACACCGCAAAGCCAATCCCTGCCCGAAGGAGGGCACGTTCAGGCAAAACAGCTGTCAGCGAAAGAAAAAATACTGTTAGAAATGCAAAGGTCGCGATTACAGCATTCATTTTCCAAGTTCCTATCATCATTAAATCACAACTTCTCCTTGGTTAACTGTTCGTATTTTCAAACTTGCATCCTCAGGATCAAATTCTATCGTCCTGCCATTACTTCCACCGGTGTCTTCGGCAATCAGCCTAATCTGATAATTGTTTAAAAACTTTTTAACTGCTTCAACATTACGAGGGCCGACGCGCATGATTTCAGATGAACCAGCAAATGAAAACATTTGTGCGCCCCCTGCGATTTTTGCTTGCATATTAATTTTCATGCTTCCAAAGGATTCTAGTTTTTCAATGGCAGCTGCAATGGCGGTGTCTGCATATTTAGCTATATTCAACGCCCCTGGCTTGCTCATTGACGAATCCGGGAGCATCACATGAGCCATCACTGCCCTTTGGCATTGCTCATCGTATATCACTAGTCCTATACATGATCCGAGACCTGAAGTACGCAACAGCTGTGGTGGACTGCAGTCATTCATATCCGCCATTCCCACTTTTACTACTTGTCTGACACTAGGCATGCAAGTCGACTCCTAAAGCGTGAAATAAAGGTGTAAACGAATCCGGATCCGGCAATAAAAAGAATTGTCCAGTTGAAGCATAGCCATATTCATTTGTCACTTCACGTATCTCCGTATCAATGACAATTGCAAAGTCACCAACACGTGAAATTTCAAGTAAGCCAAAACTAAGGATAGCCCCTGCCATGTCAATTGTTAACGAAGGAACGGATGGTTGGATGTTTAAATTAGTGAAATCCGATAACGCTGATAAATACGAACCAGCTAAAATGTTGCCTAATTCTTGTAAAGATGAGAGTCCCATTTCACTGTATCCTATTTTACTTGATTCCCCGGTTAAGTCATAAATCAACTGCACCGCTTCATCTTCAGGCACGATTAAAAACATGCTGCCGGGCACTTCGCCCTCTATCCGCAAAAAGGTGGCCGCTACTACCTCTTCAGCCCCGCCAACTAATTCGGTAATCTCTTGAAAGCTAACAATTCGAACGGAAGGAACTGTCATTTCAATCGGTTTTGCCAACAGTGCAGAAAACGCAGTGGCCGCATTGCCTGCTCCAATGTTTCCAATTTCCTTTAAGATATCAAGGTGATAAGACTGAATCCGCTTCATAATTTCCACCCACACGCACAACCTTTAATTTCCATTATTTTTACCCGCTAAGGTCTTAACGTCTAATTCAATTATACCATTTCCAGGCGAATCTTGGCATAATTTCGGAATTAATTCATTCCGTCAACAGTTTGGTTGGTAGCTGCTACGATTTCAGCAGCAACATCCGGAAGAGATACAACTGCATCAAGTTCGCACGCTGCTTCTGCTGCTTTCGGCATGCCATACACAATAGAAGTAGACTCATCTTCAGCAATCGCATAACAGTTACCAGCCTGCTTTAAATAGTGGAGGCCATTGCTCCCATCATCTCCCATACCAGTTAGAATCACTGCCACAGCAGCATAGTCTTCGAGCTGATAAGCTGATAAGAACAAGCTATCAACAGATGGACGATGCCCTTTTATTGGAGGTGCATCACTCAGTTGAATCGTAACGCTTCGGCCAGTCATTTTCACTTCCATATGAGAACCACCCGGCGCGATGTAAATGGTACGGTTTTGTACAATCTCGCCATCTTCTCCTTCTTTAACAGTTAAAGAAGTTAATGAATTCAAGCGCGCTGCCAGCGACTTTGTGAACTTCGGCGGCATATGCTGTACAATAAGCACGGGTACAGAAAAATCTCGCGGCAAGTCAGTGAGTACTTGTTGAAGAGCTTTGGGTCCTCCAGTTGAAGTCCCAATTAAGACAAGCTTTTTACCATCTGGTTCAAAAGAAAGGGGGGCAGCACTTCTTTTGCGAGCTGGCCTTTTCTCCAGTTTGTTCAAATTAATACTTGCAGCTGTTTCAATCTTTTGAAGCAATTCCTCTTTAACTTCTTCCATGCTAAGAGAAATAGCGCCTCCAGGTTTTCTCACTACATCAACAGCACCTAAGCTCAAGGCTTTAATCGTATTTTCTGTTCCAAGAGCGGTGGTGCTGCTTACCATAATTGTAGGAATGCGGTCGTGCTCCATGATTGCCTGTAACGTAGCTAACCCATCTAATACAGGCATCTCTATATCGAGGGTTATCACATCGAATCGTTCTTGAGAAAGCTTTTTCAGCGCATCTTCTCCATTTCTAGCAGTTGCTTTCACTTCCATGTTCAAAGAAGTATCGATGAAATCTGATAGAACCTTTCTCATAAATGCTGAGTCATCTACAACCAGCACTTTAATCATATCATCCCTCCTCTTTGCCAAAAAAACGGCGAAAACGGGTAGCAAACGCCGTAAATGTGGAAGAAGGATTCACGGCTTCTTCCCCTGAGAACGTTTCAGCCAAATGTTGTATCGCCCGGCTCGCTTTTGCTTTTGGCTGGTTAATTAGAACAGGCACCTGCCTCCGCACTGCTGTTAAAACAGATGAATCATCCGGGATGGTGCTTAATACTCGAAGCTCTTTTTGCAAAAATTGGGCGGTAACACGGCTTAAATTCTCCCCTGTCTGTTTCCCTTCATGAGGCGACTGGACCCGGTTAACTATTAAAGAAATCGGCAAGTCTTTATCTTCAAGGTGTAAATACTTTATCATCGAATACGCATCCGTAATTGAAGTGGGCTCCGGCGTAGTAACTAAGAGTGCTTCGTGAGCTGCCATTATAAAATGCATGCTGTCATGCGTAGCTCCCGCTCCCATATCGAGGACAATCGTATCAATATGTCCCTTTAATGATTCAAGTTGAGTTAAAAAGCGTTCGCGCTTTTGTTCATTCATTTCAAATAAATTGGTAAGTCCACTACCGCCAGCAATAAACTTCAACCCGTATGGCCCTTCATTCATAATGTCCCAGATAGAAAACTCACTATCTATCATGTCGACAATAGAATAAGGCGAGCTTTTCCCAAGTAAAATATCGATATTAGCCATCCCTACATCAAGGTCTAAAAGCAACACGCGCTGCCCTGCTTGTGAAAGAGCAACTGAGAAATTGACAGAGACGTTGCTTTTGCCTACGCCTCCCTTACCACTTACAACTGTGACTATTTTCATCTCTTCAACAGTCTTTGCTTGCCTCGCTTCCATCCGCTTTCTTAAATTTCTCGCTTGGTCACTCATTGGATAGTCCCTCATTTAATACTTCAGTCATGCGATCTGATGTAGCTTCAAACATATCATCAGGCACATTTTGACCAGTTGTGACGTAGGCGATGCCAGTACCATAAGCTGCAATCATATTCATAATAGCCCCATAGCTCGTTGTTTCATCTTTTTTAGTGAAAATCAACTTATGAATTGGAATTAATGAAAAAGATTCATATATTTGCTTCATATCTTGATATTTAGACGTTAATGCAAGAACGAGGTATGTTTCCATTTCCGTATCAAAGTCTATCAGCTTTTTTAATTCTTCAACGTATAGTTCGTTACGAAAGTTACGGCCAGCTGAATCGACGAGCACGACATCGTACTCTGCATAGTTTGCTTTTGCTTCGCGAAAGTCTTCGATTGAATAAGCTACTGACACTGGCACATTTAATATTTTCGCATACGTTTTCAACTGATCTACCGCTGCGATTCGGTAGGTATCCGTGGTTATAAGAGCGACTGATTTTTTCTTTTTTAATTGAAAATCTGCGGCCATTTTTGCAATAGTCGTCGTTTTACCTACGCCGGTAGGTCCAACGATGTTAATGAAGCGGCCTCCTCGCTCCGATTCTCCGCCAAAGGCAATGCCTTCCATTAATTGCTGAACGTAAGAAGATAACCACTGAAGAATGGTTTTTTCACTTGGTTCGCTCTCTTCCTCGTACCAACGCTTTAATAAATGACGCATCATATCGAGACGAAGCGTATCATCAACCTCTTGTTGTTCTAGTTTTTGATGAATGGTTTCCAATAGTGGTGGATAAGAAGTGTCTTTTTGCTGTGATAAACCTGCGATCATCTTTTTTAAATCTTTTACTTCTTCATGCAAGTCGTCTCGCTGAGCTTCTTTAGACACTAGCTTCTGCCGGTTATCTTCATTCTCAGCCAGCATTCCTTCTGGATGCCGGGCAGTAGTCTTTGGTGTTCGAAGCGGTGGCTCCTGCTGTTTATTCATATGAGTGGGCTTACTATGCTTTTGTTCAGCTTTTGGCGGTTTAGGGTCAATGGCGGCAATAACTTCAATTGATTGCCGCTTAAAAAAACCTAAAAAACCGCCGCGCTCCACTTTTTTTTGATTTAAAATGACAGCCTGGTCTCCCAGTTCATTTCGGACCTGCTGCATCGCTTCAGGCATAGAGCTTGCTTGAAATTTTTTCACTTTCATTGATCCTTCACCACCCCTACACTTTGAACTTCCACATTTGGCTCAAGCTCGTTGTAAGATAAAACCGGAACTTGTGGAAAGTACCTGGCTATGAGCTGTCTAACATGCAAGCGGACAGCCGGAGAACACAGAAGAACCGGAGTCTGCCCCATTTCAGACAGACGTTCAGCTTCTTTTGCGATCGACTCTACCAATTGCTGGGCTTCTTGCGGATTTAAAGATAGAAAGTTCCCGTGTTCAGAACGCTGAATATGATCTGAGATTTTCTTTTCAACTTCTCCGCTTAGTGTTACCACATACAACGTATCCCCGTCCGGAACATATTGTTTTGTAAGTTGCCTGGACAACGATTGGCGAACGTACTCTGTTACTAAATCCATATCTTTTGTCATTGGAGCATAGTCCGCCAACGTTTCAAATATGGTCGGCAAGTTTCGGATTGATACTTTTTCTTTTAGCATATTGGTGAGTACTTTTTGAATTTCCCCGAGGTTAAGGGGGTTGGGCGTCACTTCTTCTACAAGTGTCGGATAAGTTTCTTTTAAGTTATCAACGAGCTGCTTTGTTTCTTCCCGGCCCAGTAATTCATGAGAATGGCGCTTTATCACTTCGGTTAAATGAGTGGAAACCACAGACGGTGGGTCTACTACCGTATAACCAGACAGCTCAGCCTGCTCTTTCATGTCTTCACCAATCCAGAGAGCAGGCAGACCAAAAGCAGGCTCTACTGTATCAATGCCTGTAATATTCTCATCTTCCACCCCAGGACTCATAGCCATGTAATGGTCAAGCAGCAACTCTCCTTTTGCTACTTCTCCACCTTTAATTTTTATCACATACTCATTCGGCTGCAGCTGAATATTGTCCCTAATTCGGATTACAGGCACCACCATTCCGAGTTCGAGTGCCAGTTGCCGGCGAATCATAACGACCCGGTCTAGTAAATCGCCACCCTGGTTCGCGTCAGCCAACGGAATCAGCCCATAGCCAAATTCAAATTCAATCGGATCAACAGAAAGTAAGCTGACGACGTTCTCGGGTGATTTCATATCATCTTCTTTTTCTTCTTCTTCTGCTACTTCCTCGTCTGCTTCCTTTGCTCCTTGTTTTTCATTGCGATTAAGCAAGAAACCCCCACCTATTAGGAGACATGCCATCATCCCTGTAACTACAATAGTAATGGGTGTAAATATGCCTAGCAGCAAAATGGTAGCTCCTGCTACGTATAATAGCTGCGGATAACGGAACAATTCTCTTGTTACATCCTGTCCCAAGTTCCCATCAGACGTTGCTCTTGTGACTACAATACCTGTTGCTGTGGCCACCAACAGGGCAGGGATCTGTGAAACAAGTCCATCCCCAACGGTTAAAAGTGTATAGGTCGAAGCGGCTGTGCCAAGGTCCATTCCGTGCTGCATCATGCCAATGACTAAACCAAAAATGATATTAATAATAACAATGACTATTCCAGCAATGGCATCTCCTTTTACAAACTTGCTGGCACCATCCATTGAACCGTAAAAATCAGCTTCTTGTTCAATTTTCTCGCGTCGTTCTTTTGCTTCCATTTCTGAGATCATGCCTGCATTTAAATCGGCATCAATACTCATTTGTTTACCCGGCATGGCATCAAGAGTAAAACGAGCCCCCACTTCAGAAACACGCTCCGCCCCTTTTACTATAACAACAAACTGGATAATGACTAAAATTAAGAAGACGACAAAACCGACCAGCGGGTTGCCACCCACTACAAACGAACCAAACGTAGCGATCACATTTCCCGCTTCAGCGTTTCCTAAAATGGACCGAGTGGTAGAAACATTCAACCCAAGTCGAAAGAGGGTTACAAGCAGAAGCAGCGTTGGAAAAATAGAGAACTGAAGCGCTTCTTTTGTATTCATTGCGACCAAAATAATAATTAACGCAAGAGATATGTTTGTAATAATTAAAATGTCTAGAATTTCAGTTGGCAAAGGGATAATAAGCATAACAACGATCATGATTACGCCAACGAGTACAGATAAATCTCTTGCTCCCATACTGATAACTCCTCTTTCTCAAAAATGATTAGATCTCGCCTTGAAGGCGATAGACGTAGGCCAACACTTCTGCTACAGCTTTAAACAAATCTTCTGGAACTTCATCACCAATGTCTGTCTGGTGATAGAGGGCACGGGCGAGAGGCTTGTCTTCCACTAACACCACTTCATTAACTTGTGCGAGTTGCCGCATGCGCAGCGCCACAAAATCTACCCCTTGAGCTACAATAATCGGGGCGTCCATTTTCTCTTCTTCGTATTTCAGGGCTACTGCAAAATGCGTCGGGTTAGTTACTACAACATCAGCTTTTGGTACTTCCTGCATCATGCGCTGTGTCGCCATTTCTTGCTGTTTCTGTCTTCGTTTTGATTTGATTTTAGGGTCGCCTTCCATTTTCTTGTGTTCATCTTTCACGTCCTGTTTGGACATACGAATTTGTTTTTCATAATCATGTTTTTGATAGACATAATCGGGAATAGCAAGAAGTAATAACAAAAAAGCAACTAATACACCGATTAATCCAGTTAGAAAAGCTACTTCCAAAAAGCCTTCCATCACATCTTTTTGCATGAGCTTTAAAAGAGAATCCGCGTTCATCCACAAGATAAAAAAGGCTAACAGTCCAACTAGGGTTATTTTAAGCAAGGATTTTGCTAGTTCAACGAGGGCACGCACTGAGAAAATTCGCTTTAAGCCTTTAAGTGGGTTAATTTTTGATGGCTTCGGCTTGATTGCTTCAGGAGCAAACATGACCCCAACTTGAAGCAAATTAGCAAGTACCCCTCCTGTAACTGCCACCAGCATAATAGGCAACACGACGATCGCTGTTTCAACTGCTACTTCTTGAAGCATCGCAGGCAGAGATTGCATCGTGATTTCGTTTGTAAGAAATTCAGTAAAAACATGCTGTGTCATCAAGAAAATATGCTCACCTAAAACCCCTGCGTATAGGAACATAAAAAGAAAGACAAGCAGAAGCACAATAGCTGTATTGACGTCATTGCTTTTGGCAACTTGTCCTTTTTTACGGGAGTCCTGCTTCTTTTTCGGCGTGGCTTGTTCTGTTTTTTCTTGATTAAAAAACTGCAAATCTACTTGAAGTTTCATTCATCCACCCCTCCGAACATTTCTAAGAGTGTTCGGATTGTAATACCTATAAAATCAACCATATCACTGACGACTGTAAAAAAAGCAGGCAGCATTAACAATAGGATCGGCAGCCCGAGGAAAATTTTTAAAGGCAGTCCGACAACAAATACATTCATCTGCGGAACAGCCCGCGACATCATCCCCAGAGCAATATCCACCAGAAATAAAGACCCTACAATCGGAAAGGAGATTTGAAAGGCAATCAAAAACGTTTGTGAAAAAGTCTCAACAATAAACCGGGCAATTCCTTCTTCTCCAAACGGTAAGTAAAGTTGCGTGAGCGGTACATATTCATAACTATAATAAATGCCGTCAAGCATAACATGATGGCCGTCTACGGCTAACAAAAAAAGAATGGCAAATGCATTGAGTAGCCCTCCCGAAAGCGGAGTCTGCGCACCTGTTTGGGGGTCAATGACGTTTGCTACTAAAAACCCCATCTTGTAATCAATAAAAGCCCCTGCTGTTTGAACAGCGCTAAAAATAATATTTGCAGCCATGCCTAAAAACAAACCAAGCATGATTTCTTTACCTATGAGCAAAAAATACAAACCGTCAACAGGAATGGGGTCTGGTTCAACGATAAAAAACATAATAAATGATAAATAACCAGCGATTCCTATTCGAAATGTAGTAGGAAGGGTTTGAAATGAAAAAATGGGCAAAGCTGAAAAAAATGCTAATACTCGTACAAACATAAGCAGCCAGGCAGGAAACAAATTCAGCCATTCAAGTTCCACAGGCTCCCCTCCGTTCCATTACCCGACAAAATTGTGCAAATTACTAAGCACTTGGTTGGCAAAATTTACGACATGGTTTAGCATCCAGGGGCCAAATACAACAAGCGCTCCCATGACGCCAGCGATTTTTGGAATAAATGCTAATGTTTGTTCCTGAATTTGCGTGGTAGCTTGAAAGATAGCAACCCCTAGACCTAATAGTAAAGCTACCAGTAACAGTGGCCCAGCCACTATAAAGATAGTCAGTACGCCATTTTCAGCTACTGTAAGCACTGTTTCTGCGCTCATTTTTGATCACACCTTCTAATAACTGAGCAAGAGCGATTCGACAATTAAATACCACCCATCCACCAACACAAATAATAGGATCTTAAACGGCAGAGAAATCATAACTGGCGGAAGCATCATCATACCCATAGACATTAAAACACTCGCCACAATCATATCGATAACAAGAAAAGGAATAAAAATGAGAAATCCTATTTGAAAAGCCGTCTTTAATTCACTAATAGCAAATGCCGGCACCATCGCTGTTAAAGGAATATCTTCAATGGTTTCAGGCTGCTCCATTCCCGCATAATCAATAAAAAGTGCCAAGTCTTTTTCACGGGTATGCTCGGCCATAAATTCTTTCAATGGAATTGAAGCTTCTTCAAAAGCTTCATCCTGATTAATATCTCCATCTAAAAATGGAGTGAGAGCTTCTTCATTTATTTCAGCAAACACCGGCGCCATAATGAAAAATGTTAGAAAGAGCGCCAGGGCAATTAATACTTGGTTCGGGGGCATTTGCTGGGTCGCAATACCTTGCCGGACAAATGACAAGACCACCACAATACGAGTGAAGCAGGTCATTAAAATCAAAATCGCCGGTGCCAGCGATAACACAGTAAGAAGAAGTAAGAGCTGAAGAGCTGTCGACATGTTTTCAGGATCGTCCCCTAAAAAGTTTCCTATATCAATAGCTGGTACCATTGCAATCATCGGTTCTGATCCCTCACAACATTCTTGATGTCTTCTCTTGATTTGTTCACATCATCTAATCGTTCTTTCAGCAGTGGCTCTAGTTCTTGCGATGAAGCTTGGGGAGAATTTTTTGCCCTTTGCTGGCGCCACCAATCCAACGCTTTTTTGGACAGATCGGGCGCAGGAGCTTCATCTTCTTTTAGAAGCTGCTCAATTTCTGCTTCGTCTTCAATCTCCCGCAGCAATTGAATTGAATCCCCTACCCCGACAACAAGCAAACGGTCGCCAACCTTTACAATTTGGACAGATTTATTGCTGCCAAGTGGCACCCCGCCCACATTCTGAAGGGTCCGTTTCCCCCGGTACGCCTGGGACCTGCTTTTAATAATTTTCAGCAGGACATACATAATAAGAACAACAATCCCTAAGCCTATCATCATTTGAAAAAATGAACTGACAAGCGATTGATCAGCTAGAGGAGCAGTGTCGTCACCTTGTTCTCCTACCGGAAGTTCGCCTTCTTCTTCTTCTTCCTCTTCGGATTCTTCGGCTTCTTCGTT
Source organism: Salsuginibacillus kocurii DSM 18087 (assembly GCF_000377705.1). Lineage (GTDB taxonomy): Bacteria > Bacillota > Bacilli > Bacillales > Marinococcaceae > Salsuginibacillus > Salsuginibacillus kocurii. The sequence continues at coordinate 415,514 of NZ_KB898624.1, forward strand.
ATTTAGCATGTCATCGACACTACCGTCTTCTTCCTCTGCTAACGCTGCACCTGGAGTCCCCAGTAAGCTAAGAAGCAGAATCAATATAAAACAAGTTATCCGTTTTCTCAGCTGAAACACATTGAGCACCCTCTCTTCTTCTTATGCCAGGGTTTTATTAATCGCTTCTAATACGCGGTCTGCCTGAAAAGGCTTGACAATGAAATCTTTTGCTCCGGCTTGAATCGCATCAATCACCATAGCCTGCTGCCCCATAGCAGAACACATAACGATATTTGCTTCCGGGTCGAATGTTTTAATTTCCTTTAATGCAGCGATGCCGTCTTTTTCTGGCATGGTAATGTCCATTGTCACTAAATCAGGAGTTACTTCTTTATAAAGATCAACTGCTTCCTGACCGTCTTTTGCTTCTCCCGCAATTTCATACCCATTTTTCTCTAAAATATCTTTAACCATCATGCGCATAAAAGCAGCATCATCTACGATCAAAACTGTATAAGCCATCATTTCCACCTTCCGTGTTCTATAGGTTTATTTCAATTTTTTGAGCCGGTCTTCTGGACTTACAATATCCGTCACACGTACGCCGAAGTTTTCTTCAATCACTACAACTTCCCCTTTGGCAATCAGCTTTTGATTCACAAGGATATCGACTGGCTCTCCTGCTAATTTATCCAGTTCAATAATAGACCCTTGAGAAAATTCGAGAATCTCTCGAATTGAACGCTTCGTTCTGCCCAGCTCGACTGAGACTTCAAGTGGAATGTCCATCAGCATATTTAAATTCTTCGTTTCTGTTTCATTTAATTGCGGCGCGTCAAATGAAGAAAAAGCAGCCGGCTGCACATCTTTTGCTCTATTATTCATGTGCCCTCCCAATTGCTGTGGCTCAGAAAAACCTCCCGGCGCCTGTTGATAAGCGGGCTCCTGATTCGTGCTCATGCCTTGATTCGGCTGGGTATTTGGCTGAGGTTCGGGCTCTATTTGTTCTGACTCACTTGTTTCAGGCGAAGCAAGAGTTTCTGCTTCCTCCTCAGGCGGGTTCATTAAGTCTTCTACCATTTGCTTCGCAAACCCTACTGTTACTAATTGCATCAACACTGAATCTATCAGATCTCCTACTTGGAGACGGAAGGAGATTTTTATTATTGTTTCATCTCCTGGCACTTTGTCTGTGCCTTCTTTTTCTGTAACATCCAGTACATCAATGCCAGGAGGGGAAATATCCACCCGTTTGTTAAAGACCGTCGACATAGAAGTCGATGCACTACCCATCATCTGATTCATCGCTTCTTGGACAGCACTTAAATGCATATCGCTTAATTCCTCAGCTGGTGCCGTGCCGTCGCCCCCCAGCATAAGATCGGCAATAATTGCCGCATCCGTTGAATCAATAACGAGTAAATTCGTGCCTTCAAACCCATCTGTATATTGGACATGGATCGATACATGTGGGTTCGGGAATTCAGCTTCTAATAATTCTGAGTGAATAGCACTTACGACCGGCGTTGTAATATCTACTTTTTGGTTTAAAAGCTGAGCTAACGCTGTTGCCGCGCTCCCAAATGAAATATTTCCGATTTCACCTAGAGCGTCCTGTTCAATCGTGGTCAAGTAATCATCTACATTTAATGCCGCTTTACTGTTCGGTGGAGGGTAGCCGTTACCATCTCCACCATCATCTCCGCCGCCTCCTCCAGTTGGAGGCTGGCTGTCACTGTCCTTATCTCCTGCATCATCATTATTTACGCCTTTTAGCAGTTCATTGATTTCATCCTGCGACAGCATATCATCATTCATCATCTTCACCCTCCTCAATTTCCTCGGTTACTTGAACCGCTAAATGGTGGTTCACTTGTCCCGGCTGTGCTTTATATTTTCTTTCGCCACCGACATAAACGGGCAATGGCTCGTCAATTCTTTGGTCAAGTTCCATAACATCGCCAGAGTTTAAATACAACAATTCTTCTACCGTAATCTGCGAGCGGCCAAGTAGAGCCTGGATAGGTAATGGAGCTTTTTTAACAGTAGCTTCAAGCGCTTGTTCCTCTCCTGCGTTTCGTTCTCGTTTTTTGGTCTGCATCCAGTGATGGACATTCAATTTTGGCAGAATCTCTTCTAGAACCACGTGTGGAAGACAAATGTTAATCATGCCGGTCGTTTCATTTATCGTGGTAGAAAGGGAAATGACAACGACCGTTTCATTCGGAGAAACCATCTGTAAAAACTGGGGGTTCACTTCTAAATCTTCCATAACTGGTTCCATGTCAATGACTGAACTCCACGCTTCCTGAAAGCTGTCAAGCATTCGTTGAAATAATTGAGATATAATTCTCGTTTCAATTTCAGTAAGATTATCTACTTTATTTATGCTTGACCCTTTTCCCCCTAACAACCGATCAAGCATGGCATAGCCAATGTTTGGGTTCGTTTCCATGAGTAAGCGCCCTTCAAGCGGATAAGAATCAAAAACATTTAACAGCGTCATTTTGGGCACTGACCGGATAAACTCTTCATATGGAAGCTGATCTACTGAAGCAACAGAAATTTGCACGAAGGTGCGAAGCTGAGCTGATAAGGCAGTAGTTAAAAGCCGGGCAAAGTTTTCGTGGATTCGAGAGAGGGAACGGACCTGATCTTTTGAAAAGCGAAGCGCTCGTTTAAAGTCATATGTTTTTACTTTTCGCTCCGTTTCTTCTTGTTTTAAATCATCCGCATCCATTTCTCCAGTTGATATCGCGGACAAGAGTGCGTCAATCTCACCTTGCGACAGAACATCGCTCATGTAGTTCACCTCTTTTCTTCCCTGTACAAACGTTGATTATTGAATCATGCGTTCTGTCGTATAGACCCGGATAATAGACCCTTCATCAAGAAGTTCATCGGCCTGGAGACGCACACGTTCCTCCAATTCATCGATGCCATCCTGTGAAGAAAGCTCAGATGCAGACATACCGGCCAATTCACGAATAATAATATTATTAACCTGAAAATCACGCTGCTCCAGCTCATCACGAGCATTACCCGAATCAGCATGAATTCTAAATTGAGCACGAATAAATTGGTTTCCATCTTCAAGGTTGGTCGTAATCTCTTCAGTTTCCCATGAATGTTCAATAATTTCATCAATCGTTGGCTCACCATCAGGTGACGTATTCCCTTGCGCAAACTGATTCACTAATACAAGAGTCACTACGCCGACAAGTGTCAGCGCTACGAGGATGATGAGCATGATATTTATGAGCCGATTTTCAAACATAATTAAGTCCCCTCCTCATCTGTCAAAAAACCACGGACTCCGACAAGGCCGAAGGACCGGTAGCAAGCATGAATTAACCGTTTCACTTCATCGAGCGATTCTTTAACCACAATCTTTTTGCTGTTGGTCAATGTAATCGTCGTATCAGGAAACGCCTGAATTTGTTCGATATGAAGTGCGTTAAGTAAAAACGCCTGTCCGTTCAGACGGGTTAGTTCAATCATATGTATAGGGGGGCCAGTGGCCAATGCCCCGGCCCGCACCTCCCTTAATAATAGATTCAAAACCTTACTGCTTTAAGTTTACAAGTTCCTGCAAAATTTCATCCGATGTTGTAATAATGCGCGTATTTGCCTGGAAACCACGCTGCGCGGTGATCATTTCCGTAAACTCTTCAGAAAGGTCGACGTTCGACATTTCAAGCGTCCCGGCTACAAGTTCACCAGCTCCATCGGCGGTTGGAGCACTGATTTCAGGCTCCCCTGAGTTAGCTGATTCTTGTAATAAATTATCTCCTATTTTATTAAGTCCCTCTGGATTTGCGAACTGAGCCACTTCGATTTGTCCCGCCACTTCTGTTTCTCCATCTTCTACAAAGTTCACCGTACCATCTTGTCCAACACTAAAACTCTCAGCATCTACTGGAATTTGAATCGTTCCATCACCATCTTGATCTCCAGCAAAGTCTTCCTCATCATTGCCAATCAAATATAAACCATCCTGATTTACAATATACCCCTCTTCGTCTAGGTAAAAATTCCCAGCTCTAGTGTAAGAAATGGCTCCATCCTCTTCCGGGTCTTCTTGTACCTGAAAGAAACCATCACCAGAAATCCCTAAGTCCAACTCTCGATTTGTATTCTGCAAGCTTCCTTGGGTATGGATGTTGTCAATAGAACCCATTTGCGCACCCAAACCAACTTGCTGGGCATTTACGCCGCCCCGTTCATCAGTTGGGCCAGTAGCGCCCTGTGACTGTTGGCTGACCATATCACTAAAGGTAGCCCGCCCTTTTTTAAAGCCGAAGGTGTTAACGTTTGAGATATTATTACCTAACACATCTAATTTTTCTTGGTGGTTGTTTAAGCCGGAAATCCCGGAATACATGGATCTTAGCATTCACTTCACGCTCCTGTATAAGTTCTTTACTCACCGCTTCAATCGGTCCGCGGTGGGTCGGCTTCCATTTTGGTCCAGCCGTTACTTTTTGTTCATCACAATTGTTCCGTCAATGTTGGTAAAAATGTGGCTTTCTGCTTCTCCCCGGTCCATGGCTGTCACGACAGTGTCATTTTTTGCACTGATGACAAGAGCAGCATCTTCAGTTAACACAAGCGAATCACGTACGCCTTTCTCTTTTGCTTCAGCTACTTTAGCTTGTATCTTCGTCCACTCTTCATCATTAATTTGAATATCTCGACTTTCCATCCGTTCGGCCGCATGCCTGCTCATTTTCAGTTCTTTAGTATCATCAATCTTTTGTTGAAGCATATCCTGAAAACGGGTCTGGCTTTCTTTACTTTCGGTTTCAGGCTTGCGGGTTGGTGTCGGTTTGGGCAACGGCTGGAGGCTGTACGGGTGGATAGTAGGATCCATAATTACGCCCCCTTATTTCTTCTTAAAATAGTTCGTCTAAGCTCGGATCTTGATCTTGGTCCACAGGCTCATCGATGAAATCTTCTTCCTCTCCGAAACTCTCATCAGCAGGCATTTCATCTACGACAAGCTGCCATCTGTGCCATCTGAGACGGTTTAATCAGATTCATCGTCCTCTGGCATCTCATCCATCTCTTCTCCTGGTGCAGCAACTTGAGCGAGCTGTTCACTCGATATCCAGTTATCATCATCTAATAAGAGACGTATATTTCCATCACTGTCTCGTTTAACAGATACAACTTCGTTTTCTACTAGCTCTGTTTCTGTCCGGTATTCATCAACTTCTACTTCTCGTTCCCACTGAATTTTATTACCGATCAGTTCGCTATGCTGTACGAGCGCACCGCCTTCATGAGCATCCACAAAGTCCTGGATGGCATCGCTCATATTGGTCATTTGTTCTAATGAAGTGAATTGAGCCATCTGCGCCACAAAATCTTTATCATCCATGGGGTCGAGCGGGTCTTGATTTTGAAGCTGGGCAATCAATATTTGCAGAAAGTCGTCTTTTCCCATGACTGTATCTTCGGGGTCTTTAATTTCTGCCTTTCGTTCCTGGGGAATGCTGTATGTTTCGTGGACTGTATTGGACAATCCTCTCACCTACACTTTTTCGTTAAATGTTAATTCATCAAGAAGTTCCTCAAAGCTTTTTTCTTCCTCTTCCTGGTCGTCAGCTACCTCGGCCTCTACCTTGTCTTTGTCTTGTTGTTCTTGCTGGCCTTTGCGTTGTTCACGTTCTTCATGCTGTTGCCAGTACGTAGACTGCTGTTGCAATTCAATCCGTTCAATATTGATATTCTGCTGCTGGAAAGCATTACGCAACTGATGAAGCTGAGATTCAACCAATTCTCTTGCAGCCGTACTGCTTGTCATAAGTCTTGCAATCACCCCTTCATCTGAACGCGTAAGTTGCACATCTAACCGCCCCAGATTTTCAGGATAGAGCTTTATAGAAAGCTGTTGGGTATGTTGGTTCACTTGTTGGAGATTCCCTTTTGCCAAAACATTTTCAAACTGCCGTAAAAACTGGCTTTGCTGTACTTCACTTGACTTACTTTCCCCCATATGAATCGCTAATTGCTGGGCCCGGTTTAAAGCCTGGTTCGTGTCACTTAATTGTAAGGATGGCTGGCCCACAGCTGAATCCGCAGATCGGGTAAACGTCCGGTTTAATAACTCCTGCATAAACGATTGCGAAGAAGAACGATTGTTTTCTGTACGTTGAACTTGTGTTTGCTCTCGTTCGAGACGCTCACCTGCACGTCCGTCTAACATGCTGCGGTCAAATCGCTGTTCAAAAGTCCGCTCTCTTACTAGTCCTTCTTGTCGATGCAAGCTATTCGCACTACTCTCATTGGAGTTTAAGTAAGCGGCCAGCCAGGCCACAGCCCCCTCTTCTTCGATCTCTTCTCCACCATCTAGAGTAGCTAGCCACTCATTCATTTCCGCTTGTACTTGCAGTGCTTCGTCACTTTCTGTGTTTTCTGTTTGCTTAAAAAGCATGGCAGTGGCACTTAATAGTGAAAGCGGATCAAGCTGAGCACTTTGGAGGTCAATTACCTGTTCAATCGACTCTTCATCTTTTATAGCATCTTCCAGCGTACGAGCAAGTTCTTCCGGCATACTTTCAAGCAATGCTTGAACCTCACCATCTTCTAGTAACTCTTTTTGAAAATAACCGTCTTCTAATGCCATAGTTTCGAAGAGCTCTTCCCATTTGGATAAGTCAAGGAGGCTTTCGTGTTCTCCTTTGTCTGCCCTCTCTTCTGTTAATAAAGCTAGCAGCTCTTCTTCGTCCATTCCTTCAGCAGCTTCTTTATCGGTGCCTGCTGCTCCGCTCAGTAATTCCAAAAAAGAAAACGCCCCGGTCCCCTTTTCTTTTACTGAAGCTTTGCCTTCTTGTCCGGGAACAGGCGGGGAAGCCGTTCCCATTTGCATCATGTTTGCCTGCACATATCTCACCCCCTTTCAACGTTTTACAAAGAAATCTTACTCCTTTCAGCCCTGTTAACTTACAAAGCTTTGAAAAGAACTATCATTCTTGAGCTGCAAATTGTTGCATGATTGTAGCTGCAAGTTCTGCGTCCATTTCTGATAAAATATCAGCCCGGTTTTCTTCATCCATCTCTGACATATGTAACAAGATTTCTTCTGTTGACATTTCCATTAAAATAGCTGCTGCATCATCAGAAGACATGTTTTCATATACGCGGGCAAGCCTTGAGATTTCTTCCTGTACATCAGTTGAGAATTCTTCCTCTAATTCGAGTTCAATTTCTAATTCCTCAAACTCATTGGCCAAGTCAGCATAATCCTCTTCTTGTTCTTCCAGCTCTTGTTCTAGCGCATCGATTTCATGTTCATAACGATCGATCATTGCCAAAAGTTCTTCCCGGCTCGGACCTTCCCCCTCTTCCTCTTCCTCTTCAGGCATCCAGTCAGAAACGATAGGAACCGCTCCGCCGATCGAACGAGCTGTATCAGCAAGGTTAAATCCCATAAAATAAAGCATTACACCCGCCAATAACACGGCAAAAAAACCAGGAATCATGACGATAAAAAAGAACCACTGCAACCTATTCGGGCCTTTTTGTTCGTTTTTTTCTTTACGTGCCATTTCCTCACCTAATTTCAGCGCATTGCGTAGAGCTGAGTTGCAATTTCATCCATCTGCTGTTCTTCATGCTTTTTTATTGTTTCTTCGTATTGTTGCCGTTTCATCGCTTTCATTCGTTCATATTTTTTCACTTCAACAGCAGCTTTCTGCACTTGTTCTTCCTGTTGATACATCAGATCACGCGCTTCGTTTGTCTTCGATTGTGCCTGCAAAATACGCGTTTTCATTGTCATTAATGCTGATTCTGCTTGTTGAAGCTCTAGTATGGCGACCCCGTTCTTTAATTTTTCGTTATAATCAGCTTCCATTTCTTCTTTTGCTTTCAATAATTCATAGAGCTGGGTTCCCATTTCTTCAAAGGTTGACCGTGAAGATTGGTAGTTTTCTTCGGCTTCTTTTTTCTCACGCTCTTTTAATTCCAAGAGCTTTTGCAATGAGAACTGAAACGACATAAATTACGACTCTCCTCTGCCAAATAATTCGACTAGTAATTCTATCGTCTCTTCAAACGAATAATTATCAGTTGTTCCTTGCTGTAAAAATTCTTCAATTTTTGGATACATCTTAACCGCCCGGTCAACTTTTTTCGAAGAGCCTCGCTTGTAGGCCCCAATTTGAATCAAATCTTCGGACTCTGTATAGGTAGAAAGCAGCTGCCTCACATTTTCTGCTGCTGCTTTATGATCGGGGGATGCTATATCACCCATGATCCGGCTTACGCTTTTAAGCACATTAATTGCAGGATAGTGACCTTTATTGGCCAATTCACGGTCTAGTACAAAATGGCCATCCAAAATGCCTCGCACCGCATCCGCCACCGGTTCATTAAGATCATCACCGTCCACAAGCACCGTATAGAAAGCGGTAATGCTCCCATGTTCACTGGTTCCTGAGCGCTCAAGAAGTTTAGGGAGTAAGGCAAATACAGAAGGGGTATACCCTTTTGTAGTAGGGGGCTCTCCTATTGCCAGTCCAATTTCACGCTGAGCCATTGCAAATCGTGTGACAGAGTCCATCAATAAGTTGACAGTTTTGCCCTGGTCCCGAAAATACTCTGCTATAGCTGTGGCTGTCTGCGCTCCTTTAATTCGCATTAATGCAGGCTGATCTGAAGTAGCGACAACGATTACTGTATTTTTTAACCCTTCCTTGCCCAAGTCCCGCTCAATAAATTCTTTAACCTCCCGGCCTCGTTCGCCGACTAGTGCAATCACATTTATATCGGCTGCGGAATTTTTAGTGAACATAGCAAGAAGTGTGCTTTTCCCTACACCGCTACCCGCAAAAATGCCAACCCGCTGGCCTTTCCCAACTGTAAGCAATCCATCTACCGCTTTCACCCCTAACGTTAACGGTTCTTCAATTCGGGGCCGCTCCAGCGGATTAGGTGGTACGTTGTTGATAGGGTAAGGGGAAAGACCTATGGGTGGAGCACTACCATCAAGCGGTTCTCCAAGCCCGTCAACAACCTTGCCTATAAGGCCAGTTCCTACTTTTACTTGCAAAGGTTTTCTGCTTGCTTCTACTAAACTTCCCGGACTGATGTCTCCCGTAGATGTTAAAGGCATAAGCAGTACATGTTCTTCTCTAAAACCGACCACTTCTGCTTTAACGGGTGGATGCAGTTTATTAGTGTAGATAAAACACAACTCACCAACCGCCGCTTGTGGACCTTTAGCTTCAATCGTAAGCCCAACGACCTGGGTCACGCGGCCGTACATTTTATAAGGGTTAATGGCAGGAACTTCGTGCACAAGGTCAGCGGCTCTCATGAGAATTCTCCTTCAAGCTGGTATGGAGCTGCGCTTTAATTTCTTCTAATTGGCTGTCGACTGACGCTTCAATACGCCCATAGCTTGTCTCTACCACGCAACCATCTGCCTCTAGTTGAGCGTCGGGATAAATAAGTAAATCCTGACTATAACTTAATAAAGCTTTTAATTCTTCTTTCTGTTTTAACGTCGTTTCATAGTGAGCTGGCGCGACAAATAGTTTCACTTCTTCATGTTCACGCACTTCTTGAATGGCTTCTTTCACAATATTCTTCCAAATGCCCTCATCTTGTTCTAATGCTTCACCTAAAACCCTTTTAGCTACGGCATGAGCTAAATCAATAATGACAGGTTCCGCCTCGTGTAAATGAGTCTGATAATCTTCCCGGGCGGAAGCAATGATTTTTTGTGCTTCCTTAATCTTTTTTTTATAAGACTTTTCTCCAGCTGTTTCACCTTTATTGAACCCTTCTTCATAACCTTCCTGTTTAGCAGTAGCAAACGCCTCTTCAATTCGTTGTTTGGAATCTGCTTCTTCAAAAGCTATCTGTTGACGGGCATTCTCTAGTTCCTCTTCAGCTTGCTGCCTTATTTGTTCGGCTTCTTCTTGTGCTTGTTGAAGACGCTCGCTTCTTTCTATTTCAATCTGTTTACTTGCCTCAGCAAGGCTGGGGGCAACGGTTTCACTATGTTGCCTTTCCTGCGCTGAATCTTCTAGCTCTTCTGGCTGGGAGTGTATTTGCTGAACAGAAATTGTTACTTTTTCACGTTCTAAACGATTGGCCCGAGAGGCCTTGATCAATTTAGACAATTACATCATCCCCTCCACCGCGGGCAATCACAATTTCTCCAGACTCTTCCAACTTGCGGATCACAGCAACAATGCGTGTTTGAGCTTCCTCAACGTCTTTCAGACGCACAGGGCCCATAAACTCCATTTCTTCTTTGAAGGTGTCTGCCATCCGCTGGGACATATTATTAAAGACGATCTCTTTCACTTCTTCACTTGCTACTTTCAGTGAGAGCTGCAAGTCTTCGTTTTCCACGTCGCGAATAACACGCTGAATGGACCGGTTGTCAAGAGTGACAATATCTTCAAATACAAACATACGTTTTTTGATCTCTTCAGCAAGTTCTGGGTCTTGAACTTCAAGTGAATCCAAAATGGTCCTTTCTGTACTGCGGTCAACGCTGTTAAGCACTTCCACTACCGCTTCGACCCCGCCTGCTTCCGTATAATCTTGGGTAGCTGTGGCAGATAACTTTTGTTCAAGCATGGTCTCAACTTCATTTATAATTTCAGGAGAGGTACTATCCATTGTTGCAATACGTTTGGCAACATCTGCCTGAACTTCTTGTGGAAGCTCGGAAAGAATCTGGCCTGACTGCGCTGAATCCAAGTATGAAAGAATCAAAGCAATCGTTTGCGGATGCTCATTCTGTATAAAGTTCAATATTTGCGTGGGATCTGCTTTCCGAGCAAAATCAAATGGCCTCACCTGCAAGGTGGAGGTGAGACGGTTGATAATATCCATTGCCTCATTTTCTCCCAACGCTTTTTCGAGCACACTTTTGGCGTAACCGATGCCACCCTGAGCAATATAATCTTGAGCCACTGCAATTTGATGGAATTCTTGAAGTACTTCTTCTTTCGTATCACTATCTACTTTGCGGACGTTGGCAATTTCAAGCGTCAACTTCTCAATTTCCTCTTCCGACAAATACTTATAAACTTGAGCTGATACATCTGGTCCAAGGGAAATGAGGAGCATTGCTGCTTTTTGTTTGCCGGTTAATTCTTCTTTGTTGCTTCTAGCCAACTACCTCTCCCCCTTTAATCATCAGATAACCACGAACGTAATAGTTTGGAAAATTCATCAGGACGTTCTTTAGCTAAGCGCTCTAACTGCTGCCGTGTCATTGACCCTTCCGAATCATCCGGTAAGTCAGGTACTTCTTCGACTGTTTCGATTTCTTCCATTTCTTCGCTTGTTTCGCCTCGTCTTCTAAGCGCCATTATGAGTAATAGAATAACAGCTGCAATTAAAATAACCCCTACGACATATACCCAGAGCGGGATTTGCGGCCCTGGCTCTTCAAAATCAGTCGCTCCCATAAACTCCTGCGATGAAACAAAGATATTTTCTTCAATATCGTCATCGTCAAGTTCTGCTAAGTATTCTTGGTCAATACTTGTGCGAGCAATTGTACTTAATATCTCTTCAATATCGTCTAAGGTCTCCGGCGGCAGAGAATCGGGATCTTCAGGATCAGGAGGCTCTACCATAACCTGTAACCCTAAATCCCTTAAAGCATAGGGACTTTCTTGAATCTCGCTATAAATTCGATTCACTTCATTGTTTACGCGCTCTTCTGTTCTTTCATAATCAGAGTCGCCAGCCCCGGCTCCGGCTGGGAAGTTCGGAATATCGTCTTCCCCTGCGCCAGGGATCCCGCCTTCATCTAATCCTTCTGTTTCGTATGTCTCTTCGATGTTTTCTACACTTATGGCAATGCCTTCCATGTTTTCTTCATCAACTGGTTCAACAAGTTGTTCTTCCCGATTTTCACGCGTAAAGTCCATATCAGTGCTTACGGACACTAGCACTTTTTCTTGCCCCATCATTGTTCCTAACATTTGCTGCACCTGACGCTGAATATCCTGCTCAATATCTTGTTGAATAGCTCGCTGCTGTTCATATATATCCCCAGTGGAATCGACACTTCCACCATCTGCATAATCAAAATGATTAAACATATGGTCCATGATGACGATATTATGAACAGGAAGGTCAGGAACACTGCGTGAAATCAAATGATAAAGCGCCTGAACCTGATCATCTTCCGGGTTGTAGTTCCCACTTGTCTCCAAAACGACAGAAGCCGATGCTTCTTCTGAATCTTCACCAACCCACATCGTCTCATCAGGCAGAGTAATCATTACATCAGCATTTGTGATCCCATCAATGCTTAGCAAAAGGTTGGAAAGTTCAGTTTGCATCGCCGCACGTTCCATGACAGAAAATTCATTATCTGTCATTCCAAAGCCCATTTGGTCCTCAAAAACACTATAATCAATGGTGCCGCTTTGTGGAATCCCTTCAGCTGCCAATTCCACTTTTAGTGTATCGACATGCTGTTCGGGCACTCTTACTGTTGTACCATCATCTGTCACTTCTGAAGAAACCCCTTGGCCGTCTAATGTTTCAACAATTTGTCCTGCCTCTTCCGGAGAAAGGTTTGAGTAAAGTGGAACATAGTGAGACCTGGTACTCAGAAGGATCGTCAGAACGATGAGAAGAAGAACTAGCAAAGTCCCTCCAATTAGGAGCCCTTTTTGCCACTTTGTGCGCTCCCGCCAATATGCAACTATTCGATCTCTGGCTTGTATAACTTTTTCGTTCATGGCCCCTCCTGCTTACCTTCCCTAATGATTAAATTTGCATCTGCATAACTTCTTGATACGCTTCAATTACACGGTTTCGTACTTCAGCGGTTGTTTGGAACGTTATATCTGCTTTTTGAGCTGCAATTGTTACATCATGAATATTATCTACATCTCCTGCAGCCAAGCGTTTAGTCATATCTTCTGAATGCAGTTGGGAGTCATTCACACCCTCCAGCGCTTCTTGAAAAGCCTGTTTAAATGACTCCTGAGCTTCATGAGCTGTCGCCGCTCCTTCCTGGCTGGCATTAACTTCCCTCTGTGGAGCTATCGCATTTGTTCCCGGCTGTTGCAACTGTCCAATTTCCATCACTTAATCACTCCTTATGTACCCAGATTATTGCCCCTGGCCAATTTCAAGACCTTTCAACATCATATTTTTATTGGCGTCCATTACCGTGACATTCGCTTCATAGGATCTGGTGGCACTCATCATATCGACCATTTCTTTTAAAGGGTCAACATTAGGTAATTCTAAATACCCATCTTCATTTGCGTCGGGGTGTTCAGGCCGGTATTCCGTTCGAAACGGAGCTTCGTCCTCCACAATCCGGGAAACCCTGACCCCTTCGCCCCCCTCTTCAGAAGCAGCCATCGCCCGACCCAATTGCGAACGAAACCCTTCACCATTCGGCATGAATTCCGTCATTTTACGGCGATACGGTTCCCATTCGCCATCTTCATTAAGCTGTGCTCTGGTAGTATCTGCGTTTGCCATATTTGAAGAAACGACATCCATACGCAAGCGTTGACTCGTTAGCGCAGAGGCGGTTGTATCCATACCTTGAAACACTGACATTACAATTAACCTCCCTGCACCGCGGTTTGAAGCTTATTAAATGAACTGTTCAAACGATCGGTCATCGCATTATAATAAATTTGGTTCTTAGCCATTTCAGCCATTTCTTTATCAATGTCAACGTTATTGCCGTTATGGTTATACATCGTACCTTCCTCCGTTGTGGTAAAAGGTTCATTCTGAGAAGTGCCAAACTGCATGTGCCTTTCATCCGTTTGATACGAATGCAATTTTTCGTTTTCAACTGCTTCACCAAGGGTATGTTGGAAATGAGTTCTTTTAGCACTGTAGTTTGGTGTATCGACATTGGCAATGTTATTTGAAATGGTTTGTTGTTTTAAAGCCGAACCTTGCATACCGGCTTCAGCCGCCTGAAGGGCACTACTCGAAAATAAGCTCACAGCCATACCTCCTTTTTTCTACAAACATTTCACACATAATGTTGTTCCTTTCCACCTATACCGTTATGCTACATAAAAAATAAAAATTCTCCTAGGAATAACTGATTAAATTGTATAAAAAGGTGTAATTAATGTCTAACTTTCATGGAAAATTGTCGAATTTAAAGAACAAAGACCTAACACTTTTATAGAGAAATAGAGCCACCCTAGGAACTAAGGTTTATTTCCCTCATTATTAAATACTTCTCGAATCTTATCGGATCTTGGCAAATATGTCTAGTCTATTCCAAGTTTATTATAAAAAATCACATCGATTGTCCCCTTCAATCAGTTTCCTGGTCTCAGAGAAATAACAAAAAATCCCTTTCCTTCAAGCAATTGAAGGAAAGGGATTTTTATTTCTGTATTACTCGTCTTTTAATTTTTCCAGTTCAAATAAAAATTTATCATTTAATACTTTAATGTACGTCCCTTTCATTCCAAGTGAACGGGATTCGATGACGCCTGCACTTTCAAGTTTTCTTAAGGCATTTACAATAACAGAGCGGGTAATCCCGACACGGTCTGCGATTTTACTAGCAACTAACAGCCCTTCATTACCTTCTAACTCTTCAAAAATATGCTCAACTGCTTCAAGTTCACTATAGGAAAGAGAACTGATTGCCATTTGAACAACAGCTTTACTTCTCGCTTCTTCTTCAATTTCCTGGGTTTTTTCGTGAAGGATCTCCATTCCAACCACAGTAGCTCCATATTCAGCTAAAATCAAATCATCATTATCAAATGAATCATTCAATCTGCCTAATATAAGGGTTCCAATACGTTGACCACCGCCATTAATAGGGACAATCGTAGTTAGGCTAGATTTAAACAATTCACTATTTTCCACTGGAAATGCTGTGAATTCACTGTCTATCCCTAAGTTTGAAGATGTTTCTTCAATCTTAAAGAGACCTGTGGTGTATTCTTGCGGAAACTGACGCTCTTCTAGCATCTGTTTCATCCGCTCATTTTCAATTTCTTGTTTGATTGCGTATCCTAATAACTTACCACGCCGGCTTACGACAAACACATTAGCAGCGATCACATCTCGCAACGTTTCTGCCATATCTTTAAAATCTACGTGCTGACCTGCTGATTTTTGTAACATGTCATTAATTCTTCTTGTTCTTGATAATAAATCCATTTTTCGTTCCTCCAGTCAAGCATTTATAAAATATAGTGACTTAAATCTTTGTCTGTAGCTATGGATGCTAGTTTCTCTTCAACATAGGCTGGTGTGATGACGATATGAGCAAGATTGATATCAGGAGCTTCAAATGATAATTCTTCTAGAAGCCTTTCCAATAAGGTATGCAGTCTTCTGGCCCCAATATTGTCTGTGTTATGGTTCACTTCCGCTGCCATAGCTGCCAGTTTATCTAGAGCATCGTCAGAAAATTCAACCTCTATACCTTCTGTTTTTAATAAAGCCTGATATTGTTTCATAAGTGCATTGTCCGGTTCTTTTAGTATACGGACAAACTCCTCTTTTTCCAGACTTTCAAGTTCAACACGCACAGGGAAGCGCCCTTGCAGCTCTGGAATTAAATCAGAAGGCTTAGCTGTATGAAAAGCACCGGCAGCCACAAATAGGATGTGGTCGGTTTTGACTGTCCCATGTTTTGTCTGGACGGCCGCACCTTCAACTATTGGTAAAATATCACGTTGCACGCCTTCTCTGGACACTTCACCGCTGTGCTGATTTTTTCCGGTCACTTTATCAATTTCATCTATAAAAATAATACCCAGCTCTTCGGTTCGCGAAACAGCTTCCTGTCCTATTTCGTCAGAATCGATCAGTTTCTGCGCTTCATCCTCCGTTAAAATCTCACGGGCATCCCGTACAGCCATGCGACGCTTTTTCTTTTTTTTGGGAAGCATATTCCCCAGCATATCCTGCATATTCATACCCATTTGTTCCATACCTGAACCTTGAAACATATCCGAAAATCCGGCAGATTGTTCGTCTACTTCTACTGTCACAAGATGATCTTCAAGCTCCCCTAGTGCAAGCTGGTGCGCAATTTGACGCCTTTTTTGGGCAATTGTATCATCTGTTGTCCCTTTGTCATCATCTTCACCTTCATCTTGCTGCTGAAAGATCATTTCAAATGGATTTTTGTAGGTAGATTGTTTTTTCGCTTCAGGAACGAGCAGCTTCACGATGCGTTCATCCGCCTGTTTTCTAGCTTCTGTCTGCACTGCTTGCATCCGTTCTTCTTTTATCATTCGGTATGATGTATCCACGAGGTCTCGAACCATAGATTCGACATCGCGCCCTACGTAACCAACTTCAGTAAATTTTGTTGCTTCCACTTTTGCAAAAGGAGCACCGACTAACTTGGCAAGACGCCTGGCAATTTCTGTTTTCCCAACCCCAGTCGGCCCAATCATTAAAATGTTTTTGGGGGTAACTTCATCTTTGAGATCTTCCCCCAGCATCGTACGGCGATAGCGATTCCGGAGGGCAACTGCTACAGAACGTTTCGCATCATTCTGGCCAACAATAAATTGATCGAGCTTCTCAACGATTTGTCTTGGCGTTAATTCGTCTTTCATCTATCAATCACCTTTCTTCATCAAGATGAACTTTTACTTAGTTTAACGTTTTTACGGTGCGCTCATGATTCGTGTAAACACAAAGGTCGGCAGCTGTTTTCATGGCTTCAGTAGCAATTTCTTCAGCCCCAAGGTGAGAGGCATGCTGAACAAGTGCACGCCCAGCAGCTAATGCGTAATTCCCTCCTGAGCCGATCGCTACTACTCCGTCATCTGGTTCAATTACTTCTCCTGTACCGGAGACAACTAAAAGATGGTCCTTGTTCATTACAATTAACATCGCTTCTAAACGACGCAACATTTTATCACCGCGCCATTCTTTAGCCAATTCAACTGCAGAGCGTTTTAAATCTCCATTAAATTCTTGGAGTTTGGCTTCAAATTTTTCAAATAGTGTAAACGCGTCAGCTACAGAGCCAGCAAACCCGGTCAATACACTATCATGATAAATTTTACGGACTTTTTGAGCTTTATGTTTCATTACTACAGCTTGCCCAAACGTCACCTGGCCATCTCCTGCCATCGCACATTTCCCATTATGATGACAGGCAAAAATCGTGGTGGCATGTAATTGCTGGTCCATGAATACCCTCCGTTTCAATTAAGCTCTAGGATGGCTTTGATTGTACACAGCCTTTAATCTTTCTTTTGTTACATGAGTATAAAGCTGGGTTGAAGATAAGTGTTCATGTCCTAAAAGTTCTTGAACAGCCCGTAAGTCAGCACCTTGGTCCAATAAATGGGTCGCAAATGTATGTCTGAGCATATGAGGGCTGACATGCAGCGTGTGCGAAGCTTCTTTAACTCGCTTAGATAACATATGCCTGATCCCTCGGTCTGTAATGGGGTCCCCCCTGTAATTTAAAAAAAGAGTTTTATCTCTTTTTTGTCTCAGCAATTTTTCACGTCCGTCATTTAAGTAACTCTCAAGAGCGTTCAAAGCAAACGCCCCTACAGGAACGTAACGGTCCTTTTTCCCTTTACCTTGCACAAATACTGTGCCTAATATGGAATCGATATCTCCGGTTTGTAAACTGCAGCATTCACTTACGCGAAGTCCCGAGGCATATAAAAGCTCAATAATGGCCAAATCTCTTTGATCTAGAGGCTTCGACCCAGCCACCGTTTCTAACAGCATCTCTATTTCCTCTCCATACAAAAACCGAGGTAAACGCACAGCTTTTGAACGTCCACTCACAAAAGAGAACGGGTTGACTGTTACCACTTCTTCCCGTTCTAAGAAATTATATAATGACCTTAGCCCTGACAATCGCCGGGCCACCGTCACCCGTGATAAACCTTGGTTATGCCAGGCGGTTATGAGTTTTCGGACATGATCATACGTCGTATAACGAAAGTCTTCAATCTCTTCGTCTCTCATAAACTCCTGCCACATCTTGGCGTCTTTTTGATACCCCTTAATGGTCAACGGCGATGCATTTTTTTCCATTTGAAGTGTTCGCAAAAAGTGTTGGAGCCACTCGTTAAACAAAGGTTCATTCATCCTTAGCACCCCACAAAAGCTATTTGATTTTATCATACTTTTCTGAGAGCGGCAACGGAGTTTACACTTTTTTCATAAAATTCTGAATGGTGTCTAATGCCCGTTCAGCTAATCGACCATAGCGTTCTTGCTTCTTTTTCACCTTTTCATCGAGTGATGGAAGCAGGCCGAAGTTAGCATTTATAGGCTGAAAGTTATCTGGATTAGCAGTCGTAATATAATTAGCCATACCGCCAAGCACCGTTTCCTTAGGGAATATAATCATATCTTTATTCTGAACGAGTCTTGCCGCATTTAAACCAGCAATTAATCCAGCGGCTGCTGATTCCACATATCCTTCAACACCTGTGATTTGCCCGGCAAAAAATAGATCCTCCCGCTTCTTTGATTGATACGTAGGTTCGAGCAGATTTGGAGAATTTACGAATGTATTTCGATGCATAACCCCAAAGCGCACAATTTCCGCATTTTCTAAGCCTGGAATCATGCGGACAATTTCTTTTTGCGGCCCCCACTTCATGTGCGTTTGAAAACCAACTATATTATAAAGGGTTCCTTCTTGGTTATCTTGGCGTAATTGAATGACAGCATACGGACGTTCTCCTGTTTCAGGATGTTCCAGACCAACTGGCTTCATCGGACCGAATAAAAGCGTTTTCTCGCCTCGTTCTGCCATGACTTCTACCGGCATACAGCCTTCAAAGTAGATTTCTTTTTCAAACTCTTTAAGTGGGACTCGCTCTGCTTCAACTAAAGCCTTTTGAAACGTTTCAAATTCTTCCTTTGTCATCGGGCAATTAATGTAAGCTGCTTCTCCTTTGTCATACCTTGATTTTAAATACGCTTTATTCATATCAATGCTATCTGTCTCAATGATGGGCGCAGCTGCGTCATAAAAGTAAAGGTACTCTTCCCCGGTAAAGTCCAGAATCGCTTCAGAAAGGCTTTCAGTAGTTAGTGGTCCTGTAGCGACAATAGTAGGCCCAGCAGGCAACTCAGTAATCTCTTCATTTTTCACTGTAACATTCGGATGTTCTTTCACCTTCTCTGTGACGCGGGCAGCGAACTCGTGCCGGTCTACAGCCAATGCTCCACCAGCTGGAACGCTGGAAGAATCCGCTGCCTCTACAATCACTGAATCAAGGTGCCTCATTTCTTCTTTCAGCACACCTACCGCATTCGTCAATGCATTTCCCCGCAATGAATTACTACAAACTAATTCCGCAAATTTATCCGTGTGGTGAGCTGGTGTCTGTTTGGCAGGCCTCATTTCATAGAGGGTAACGGTTATCCCGCGCTTAGCTAATTGCCACGTGGCTTCACTACCCGCCAAGCCCGCTCCGATCACGTTTACGTGTTGTGAATTCATTCTAAACACCTCTTCTTGCTTTCTAACTAGTTGTCCAGACATGAGAAAACCCCCTTTTTAAAAAGGGGAAGTCTCAAGGTAAATCCAAAGACTGCATATTCACAAGTCATACAGCATTAATTTGGATCTTCTTTATAATCACACTCCGTACACTGAACATGAATTCCTTTTTTCGTTTTCTTTTCGACCAGTAGGTTTTCACACTTAGGACACGGTCTGGAAATTGGTTTATCCCAGGAAATAAAGTCGCAGTCCGGGTACCGGTCACATCCGAAAAAGGTTCGGTTTTTCTTGCTCTTTCGTTCAACGACGTTACCTTCTGTACATTTCGGGCACTTCACTCCGATTTCTTTTAAAATCGGCTTCGTGTTACGGCAATCAGGGAAGTTAGAGCAAGCCATAAACTTGCCGTATCTTCCCATTTTATAAACCATTGGATGACCGCATTCTTCACAGTCTTCACCGGCCGGTTCATCCTTAATTTCTACTTCTTTCATTTCTTCTTCAGCAACTTTTAACCGTTTGTCAAAGCCTTGGTAAAAGTCATCAATAATGTGAACCCAGTTTGCTTTGCCTTCTTCAATGTGGTCAAGGTCACTTTCCATTTGGGCAGTGAACTCCACATTTAATATTTCCGGGAAGAACTCGACGATTAAGTCGAGTACAATTTCACCAAGCTCTGTCGGCACAAAGCGGCGGTCCTGCAAAGCCACATAATTTCTACGCTGAATCGTATCTAACGTTGGCGCGTATGTGGACGGACGCCCGATCCCCAGTTCTTCCATAGTCCGAACGAGACGGGCCTCTGTATAACGCGGCGGAGGCTGAGTGAAGTGCTGGTTCGGTTCAAGCTCTTCTTTTTTGGCTGTCTCGCCTTCTTTTAAGTCAGGCAACAATTTATTTTCTTCTTTCTTTTGATCGTCGCTGCCTTCTACGTAGACTTTCATGAAACCTTGGAACTTCACTTTAGAACCAGTTGCACGAAACATCACGCCGTTATTCGATAAATCGACTGTCATCGTATCCATTACGGCCGGCGCCATTTCACTTGCGACCATTCGTTCCCAGATCAATTTATATAAGCGGTATTGATCCCGACTCAAATAAGGCTTCATATTCTTCGGGTCTTTAAAAATAGCAGTTGGGCGGATGGCTTCGTGGGCGTCCTGCGCATTATTATCTTGCTTTTGCTTGCGCTCGTTTTTGCGCGTATAGTCTGCCCCATAATTTGCTTCTACGTATTCTTTCGCTTCTTGTTTCGCCGTATCAGAAATCCGGGTCGAGTCTGTACGCATATATGTGATCAGACCCACTGTTCCTTCTTTACCGACATCTACCCCTTCGTAAAGCTGTTGAGCTACCATCATCGTTTTCTTTGCGCGGAAGTTTAATTTTCGAGCTGCTTCTTGCTGCAAGGATGATGTTGTAAAAGGCAATACTGGGTTTCGCTTACGTTCACGTTTTTTAACGGTGTCGACCTGAAAGTCTTCACCTTGAATCGCATTTAGAACTTGGTTAACTTCTTCTTCAGTTCCTAAATCCTTTTTCTGACCATCCTGACCATAAAACTTGGCTTCAAAGCTTTCTTTTCCGTACGTAAAGCTGCCTTTAATGCTCCAGTATTCTTCCGGCTGAAAGTTTTGAATCTCTTGTTCACGGTCTATAATCATTTTAACAGCAATCGACTGAACACGCCCAGCACTTAAGCCTTTTTTGACTTTTTTCCATAATAATGGACTGATGTTGTACCCAACCAAACGGTCTAAAATTCGTCTCGCCTGTTGGGCATCAACTAGATCATAATTAATTTTTCGAGGGTTTTTAAATGAATCTTTAATAGCTGGTTTTGTAATCTCATTAAATACTACCCGGCATTCACTATCTAAATCCACGCCTAAGCTATAGGCGAGGTGCCAAGCAATTGCCTCACCTTCACGATCTGGGTCGGCAGCTAAATAGACTTTTTTAGCCTTTTTGGCCGCAGTTTTTAACTCTTTTAATACAGGACCTTTACCACGGATCGTAATATACCGCGGTTCGTATTCATTTTCAACGTCAACACCCATCTGACTTTTTGGCAAGTCTCTTACGTGTCCCATTGAAGCTTTCACCGTATATTTTTTCCCCAGATATTTACTGATTGTTTTTGCTTTGGCGGGAGATTCAACTATTACTAAATAATCTGCCATCTCGGATGTTTCCTCCCCCTTTGGGAATTTTAAAATCTTCCCTATTATTAAACATGGGTTTTAGGTTTGTCAAATATAAGAAACGCTCCAACCCGCTTGATTCAGCCCTTTCAGGAGTGGTTAAACCGTGTTTATATCAGCCTTACAGCTTTATTTATTTCCTTGTACATTTTTTATTTACCTACCCTTTTGGGAAGCTACCTTCAAGTCCTCAACTTGTAAAATTGGATACGCTCCGTCTTGAATAAGCCGGTTCGTTCCCATAGAAACTGGTTCATGAATAGGACCAGGAAGAGCAAGTACATCTTTTCCTTGTTCCAACGCCATTTCTGCTGTAATTAAAGAGCCTGACTTCAATCCTGCTTCAACAACAAATAAGCGGTCAGACAATGCACTGATAAGTCGGTTACGCATGGGAAAGTGCCATTTTTGGGGAGGGGTGTGGGGAGGGAATTCACTGATGAGCAAATGATCTCTTGCAATAAGTCGGGCTAAGGCAAGATTGGACTTGGGGTACAGATAATTAAAACCACTGCCAAGAACTGCAATCGTTTGTTCCTTCGAAGCTACTGCAAGCCGGTGCGCTATGGTATCAATACCGACAGCCAGGCCACTTACAATGACTGTTCCTTCTTGAACTAACGGCGGAAGTATTTCATGGAGCATTGCTTCTCCGTACGGAGTTGCTTGCCGGGTGCCAACTACTCCAAGTAGATCAAAGTGGTTCCATGTCTTTTTTTGGCCTTTTAGATAAAGGACATAAGGAGGGTCATGCATTCTTCTAAGACGTGTTGGGTAATCTTGGTCAAAGATAGTAACCGTTTGGATGTTCATCTTCGCAAGCATTTGTTTAAACTCACGAAATGTCGGTGCATCAGCCAGCGCTTTGAGCTGCTGTGAGCGCACGCCAGCATAAGAGGCAAGCTCTTGGACGGAGAAGTTGGCAGCGTCTTTCGTAAACAAATTTGCGCGTTCCATGTTCGTAAAGAGCCGATTATTGGGTCCAAGATACCAATGATAATACGAAAGAGCGAGGGCAGATTCGTCCATATTCAACCTCCTATATAAATAGTAAGAGTATGGAAATAATAAGAAGGAAAACAAAAAGAAGGGAAGGATAGTAGAGGAAAAGGGCTGGTGTCTGCCCAGCCCTTTCTATAATTTCACTTATTTTGCGTCGTGTGTGAGGCATTCTTCATACAAGTTGTTTTCTTTTAAGGACTCGATTAGCGTTTCACCAATCACTGCAGGTGTATCAGCTACGCTCACCCCACAATTTTCTAGGGTTTTAATCTTTTCATCGGCTGTACCTTTGCCGCCGGAAATAATGGCGCCTGCATGGCCCATGCGTTTTCCTGGAGGTGCTGTACGGCCGCCGATAAAGCCAACAACTGGCTTCGACATATTTTCTTTGATCCATTCAGCCGCCTCTTCTTCGGCTGTACCGCCGATTTCACCAATCATCACAACAGCTTTCGTATCAGGATCTTCATTAAACAATTTCAAAGTATCGATGAAGTTTGTTCCGTTTACCGGATCGCCCCCGATACCAACTGCAGTCGATTGCCCAATGCCTGCGGTAGAAAGCTGGTCTACAGCTTCATAAGTTAACGTTCCAGAACGTGAAACGACACCAACATGGCCTGGTTTATGAATATAGCCAGGCATAATGCCGATTTTACACTCCTCTGGTGTGATAACCCCCGGGCAATTTGGACCGACAAGTCGTGTTTTCTTGCCTTCCATAAAACGACGTACGTTTAACATATCAAGTACAGGAATTCCTTCAGTGATACAGATTGCCAAATCCAATTCAGCATCTACTGCTTCCATAATGGCATCCGCTGCAAATGCAGGTGGAACATAAATGACAGAAGCTGTTGCTCCTGTTGCTTTCACTGCATCTTCGACTGTATCAAAAACTGGAACACCTTCGATTTCTGTGCCGCCTTTTTTTGGTGTGACACCGCCTACAATATTTGTTCCGTACTCAATAGCCTGCTTCGTGTGAAACAGTCCTGTCGAGCCCGTAATACCTTGTACAATGACTTTGGTATCTTTATCTATCATGACACTCATGCCAGCACGTCCCGCCTTTCTATTTCACTAGCTCTACGATTTTTTGTGCACCATCTGCCATTGAATCAGCAGCAGTAATGTTCAAGCCGGATTCTTCAAGAATTTTCTTGCCTTGTTCAACGTTTGTACCCTCTAAACGAACAACTAACGGAAGCTCAAGACCAACTTCTTTTGTAGCTGCGATAACACCTTCTGCAATCACGTCACACTTCATGATGCCGCCGAAGATATTAACGTAAATCCCTTTTACATGTTCATCGTCAAGAATAATCTTAAATGCTTCAGTTACTTTTTCAGCACTTGCGCCGCCGCCCACATCAAGGAAGTTGGCAGGGTCGCCGTTGTAATGCTTAATAATATCCATCGTCGACATCGCAAGACCTGCACCATTTACCATACAGCCAATGTTGCCATCGAGAGCGATATAGCTCAAGTCATGTTTGCTCGCTTCAATCTCTTTAGGATCTTCTTCGTCCAGATCGCGGAATTCCAATAGATCCTTCTGGCGATAAAGCGCATTAGAATCAAAGTTCAACTTTGCATCAAGCGCCATTACTTTTCCATCACCAGTTGTAACAAGCGGATTAATCTCAGCAACTGAACAGTCTTTTTCTACAAACACTTGATAAAGGCCGCTCATGAATTTAACAGCTTGTCCGAGCAAATCAGACGGAATATTAATGTTAAATGCTAGACGACGTGCTTGATACCCCTGCAGTCCTACTGCTGGGTCAATAAATTCTTTGAAAATCTTCTCAGGCGTTTCTTCAGCGACTTCTTCAATCTCTGTGCCGCCTTCTTCTGAGCCCATTAACACAATCCGGGAAGTCGCCCGGTCCAATACGAGGCCGATATAAAACTCGCTTTGAATGTCACATCCCTCTTCAATTAAGAGACGTTTCACTTCTTTACCCTCTGAACCAGTTTGATGCGTAACAAGTGTCTTCCCAAGAATCTCATCTGCGTATGTACGCACATTGTCCAGGTTTTTAGCTACTTTAACACCACCTGCTTTACCACGGCCACCAGCGTGAATCTGGGCTTTTACCACATTCACATCAGTGCCCAGGGCCTTTGCAGATTCCACCGCTTCATCCACGGAGAATGCAACTTTGCCATTTGGCACAGCAACACCGTACTGTCTCAGGAGCTCTTTCCCTTGATACTCATGAATATTCATGTTTTTCTCCATCCTCCTAACGGTTCCGTACGTATTTTCATGCGGACTAGGTCGCGCACGGAATAAAGTCGAACTATGTGTTTTTTCACACAGTTCGGCACACACCCTTAATCCTATATAAAAACTATTATTATTTCAACATTTCGTCAAAAGTTTACAAAAAATTTTGCAACCGTTCTCATTCAAACTTACTTAAGAATGAACATTTTGATCGATCCGATAAACAAATGCAAACACTTCTGCCACCACTTCATAGAGCTCTGTCGGTATGGATTCATTGATTTCAAGCTGGCTCAAAAGCTCTACAAGCGACTGGTCTTCCTGGATCGGTACATTGGCTGCTTTGGCTTTAGCAATCAATTCTTCAGCCATATAACCTTTTCCCTTTGCCTTTACTTCCGGAGCATCTTGAAATTGTTCGTTATAACCGAGAGCTACTGCTCGTTTGCGTACAATTTCTTCATGTGCTTTATCTTCGTGTTCACTCATACGCGAACATCCACTCCTTCATAGCCAGTATAGTTCTGATAGGCAGTTGCTGCATTATTGGGTCCGGACTCCTGTATTTGTTTCCACGACAAGCCTGATAACTGGTAGTTTTTGGATTGGAGCTGTTCTTGTAAAAAAGGTTTTAACAAAGAAAGTAACGTTTTCGGTTCTTTTTCATCATTTAAAACCTGCACTGAAACGATTCTGTTTTGAATTTGGACATCTACCACTGTATGCCCTAATTGCTCCAGCTCCAAATAAAATAGCACCCTAGCATGGTCTGGATGAATCGATCCATCTTTCTGTCGGCGCCCTTCCCATTGCATCGTCAAGTCCGTCTGAAAATTACCTAGCTGCAACGGAATTTGCTGCGTTGTTTGTTGGAGAGGACCTTGTTGCTCAGTTGATAAGAGCTGTTGACCGGTTAAACGATGTACCAACTGTTCAGCTTGGAGGCGCAGCCCATCTGGAAGCTGTTGCATATGCTGCAATAATAACGGTTTTAGACGCTCCGATACTTGCGCGTCACTAAGTGATTGCTGTCCTTCTGCACTTGCTGTCAACACTGATCCAAGTTGGCGTTCATGACCGAGGCCCATCATGTTGAAGAGCTGCTGCAGCTGAGCTCCTGGGCTTGCATTCGTTCCTTCTATTGCTCCATGTGTAGATGGAGTCGTTAACATCCGGGTCAGCACTTGTTGTTCAGCACTTGAGAAGTTGGTGTTCTGTTGCAGAAGTGTATTAAGGCGTTCCGTACCTGTGGCTGCTTGGACCTGGCTGGGCAGAAGTTGGCTCAACTGAGAAAGTTGACGTTCTCCAGCTGTTCCTTCAGCCGGTGTTAAGCGGCTCATTAAAAAATTAAACAGCTGCGCAGGCTCCATTTGCGAAAGGCCTGACCCTTGACCTGCCCGCGACAAAGAAGGCCATAACTCGCGTACCACCTCTTGATTGGAGGGGTTGAGCACATTTTGTTGGACGCTTTGCAGGAAGGCTTCTCGTCCCATCCCCTCAGAGAGCAGCCCTATGCGCCGCGCTAACTGTTCTGCTCCCTGATTGATGTTTGCCGGCACTTGAGTAGAAGTCATGGCCTGAAGCAATGAAACGAGGCTTTGGGACCCTCCTGTACTAGAGCTTGATTGAGCAGGAAGCTGCATGGACCGAAGGATCGAATCTAACCCTGCTTGCAGCTGCCTTCCTTCCTGAGAGCTAGCACCACTAGATTGAAGATGCTGACTTAAGTTGTTTTGCAGTTGGGCAAGCTGCTTGGCTAGCGAACTAGAATCCGTCGCTGCTTGCACAGACTGAAAGGTTGTAGCTGTTAGGGGCAGCTCACGCTGAATCATCGTTTGTACAGTCCGCATCCCCTCAGCATTCAGACGCCCCATTTGTTGAAGCATATCAGCACCTTGCTGTAGTTGTTCACGAGTAAAAGGCACCTGCTCTCGTTGCAAATGAGAGAGCAGCTGTTGGTTGGCTCTTGTATCTCCCAATCCGAGCTGACTGAGCACCGTTGTGTGGCTTGAAGACGCAGCCTGACCTGAAGCTCTTGCTTCCGTATTCCCAGTACCAGCTTGCTGAGCTTGGCTTTCAGGAGGCCGGACGGTATTCGAATCCAACACTTGGAGACGGGGAATACCTTCTCCTTTTTTCACCTGAAAGGTATAGGACTGCCCGGTGGATAGCGCCGCTTCAAGCCGCGCTGTGACATTCATATCCCCAATTCGAAGTGTAGCCAAACTCTGCGGAAAAAGCTTCATCACTTGGCCTTGAAAAATTTGCCCTTGCCTTAAGTTTAATGACTGACCTGTCTGGAGCTTTGGGCGGGATAAATTCGAAGAATCCAGAGATAGTCCTTTCATCCAGACCGCTCCCTTCACGTTTCGTTATAAATGCTCAGCTACTGGCTGAAAACTACGACGGTGGGCATGACACACCCCTGTCTTGCGGATAGCCTCCAGATGTTCGCTCGTGCCATATCCCATATTTCGTTCAAACCCATAGTCGGGAAAGCTAGTTGCCAGCTCTTCCATATAGCGGTCACGGTATACTTTTGCCACTATAGAAGCAGCAGCGATGCTCGCACTTTTTAAGTCGCCCTTTACAATTTTTTGTTGTGGCACTTCTACTGGTACATGCATCGCATCCACCAATAAATACTGGGGAGCTACACTAAGCTTCTCCACTGCTCGCTTCATAGCAAGCTGGGTTGCTTTATAAATATTATATCGATCAATTTCAGCAGGTGTCGCTTCAGCGACGCCTACCAGAGACCGCTCTCTTATTTGTTTGTCAAGTTCTAAGCGCCGCTTTAAGGAGAGGGCTTTCGAATCTGTTAATCCGGGATACAACGTTTCTTCATCTAACACAACAGCCGCTGCTACTACCGGCCCGGCTAAAGGGCCTCTACCGACTTCATCTATTCCCGCAATCCCCATCGTTCTAGCTGCTTGTTGCTGGTCAAACGTTCGCTTGTCCAAAAATGCTTGTCTCTCGGCTGCCGTTTTCTTTTGTCTTTGTTCATACTGCTGAAGCAGCTTTTGCACGCCTTTGCGTTCGTCTTGTTTTAATTGCGCTATCAATGTTTCATCAATGGACTGCGGTTGAAAAAGCAGATGCTTGATTTCTTGAATGGTTTTTTTCTTCATTGCCTAAAATGTCTTCCTTTCTTATATCGGAAAAAGTAGCTTGTTCGTAAATCGTATCAAAGAAATAGCTTGTTCGCAGTCTGAATCATAAAAAAGCCTCTCACATAATTAGAAGCAAACAGAGGCAGGGGGCCGGAAGAAAACACAAAAAGAGCGCCTCGTCTGAAACGCTCTTGGGCAACCTTTACATCCAATCATTAGGGTGTTCGAGACTAATACGTCCTAACTTTTCTTTACGAAAATCACGCAATATGAACTCAGCAGCCTTATCAAAATCAACATGCCCGCCACCGACTAAACAACCGCGGTGCCTGCCAATTGCCTCAAAGCACTGAACTCCATCTTCTAACGCTTCATCACTGACTTTATACCTTTCTTTTAAGGCATGTGGATAACGTTCTTTTAACGTATTAACGACGTATAAAGCGACATCTTCAAAATCGAGCCGTTCATCTTTAATTGCCCCAGTTGCTGCTAGCCGGTAGCCCACATCATCATGCTCGAACTTAGGCCATAAAATCCCGGGCGTATCCAATAGTTCTATTTCCTTCCCAACTTTTAACCATTGCTGGTGTTTTGTAATGCCAGGCGTGTCGCCAATTTTTGCTGTTTTTTTATTCAATAAGCGATTAATCAAGGTGGACTTCCCAACGTTGGGAACACCGGCCACCATCGCGCGGGCAGCTCTTGGCGTTATCCCTTTATCTTTCCATTTTTTAAGAGCCGGTTCAGCCAGCTCTTTACTTGCCGCCAGCAATTCCTTTACCCCTTGGCCGCTACGAGCATCGACTGATACCACTCGCTCACCACCGGATTCAAAATGTTCGATCCACTGCTTCGTTACGTCTTCATCAGCCATATCCCGTTTAGTTAACGCAATGAGTCTCGGCTTATTTTGCACAGTTTCATCGAGCATCGGATTACGTGATGATAAAGGTATTCTGGCATCAACAAGTTCAATCACCACATCAACTTTATTTAAAATTTCCTTTAATTGTCGGTTCGCTTTTGCCATATGGCCCGGAAACCATTGAATCGTCATCTGCCTCACCTCCTCTTAAATATGTACCATCTTTTTATTATGGCACTCTTTTTGCCATATTAAAAAAAGGAGCCTGCCAAAAAGCAAGCTCCCTTACATTCGCTTTAATTGTGCTTCTAGCGAAGTTCTTTAACACGTGCTGCTTTTCCTTGAAGCTTACGTAGGTAGTAAAGACGTGCTTGACGTACGCGTCCGCGACGTTTAACTTCGACTTTGTCGATGCGAGGTGAATGAACAGGGAATGTCCGCTCTACACCTACACCAAAAGTAACCTTACGTACCGTGAACGTTTCGCTAATGCCAGAACCGCGACGCTTAAGTACAACACCTTGGAACTGCTGGATACGCTCTCTAGAACCTTCCACAACCTTAACGTGCACATTTACTGTGTCTCCTGGGCGGAAGTCAGGTACGTCAGTTTTAAGTTGTTCTTTTGTCACTTCACGAATAATTTCATTCATGGGTATCTTTTCCTCCTTCCCTCTCGAATGCTCTTGCGGAAAGCCGCAGCGGAACACCGGATTCAAGGCTTTCGCCACAACGTTTATCGTATCACAATACTGACTAACTTCGCAATTACAATTTACAAATTACGTTCATTTTCTTTTAACCATTCTCGTTCTTCATCGCTCAACGCGTCTTCATCGATTAGATCAGGACGCCGTGTTACTGTCCGTAAAAAAGCTTGTTTATTGCGCCATTTTTCAATGCGGCGGTGGTGGCCTGATAACAAAACCTCCGGGACCTGGTGGCCGCGGAACTCAGCAGGGCGAGTGTACTGGGGAAATTCTAGCCGTTTTGTTTCTTCAGCAAAAGAATCTCCTGCTGCTGATTGGTCATTTCCTAACACCCCTGGCAGGAGCCGAGTCACACTGTCTGCTACTACCATGGCCGGGAGTTCGCCACCTGTTAACACGAAATCACCCAAGGAAATTTCATCTGTCACTAATTCTGACCGAATACGTTCATCAAAACCTTCATAATGTCCGCAAATAAAAATGAGTTCTTCTTCCTGAGCCAGAGTTTCAGCCTTTTCCTGACGAAAAGGCTCCCCCTGAGGGCAAAGTAAAATGACGCGGGCTGACGCTTTTTCTTTTACATCTTCTACCGCATCAAACAACGGCTGGGGCGTTAATACCATTCCAGCCCCTCCACCATACGGGTAATCATCTACTTTGCCGTGTTTATTTTTGCTATAGTCACGGAAATTAGTCACTTCATAAGAAACATGGCCTCTTGAAGCTGCCTGCTGCATAATCGAAGCTTGAAATACCCCGCTGAACATTTCCGGGAAAAGAGTTAAAAAACGCATCTTCATTCAGGAAGCAACCCCTCTAACAAACGAACAGTAATGGTTTGCTCTGCAACATTCACATCGAGAACTACATCTTCAATGAAAGGCAGCAGCACGTCTTTTTTTTCGTGGCCACGCTTTACGACCCAAACGTCATTGGCACCAAGCGGAAGGATTTCTTTCACTGTTCCAAGCTCTGTACCATCCTCTGTATAAACGAGTGCCCCAATGATTTCATCGTAATAAAACTCATCATCTTCCTCTGTTGGTACCCGGTCTTCTTCAGCTACCATTAACATTTGGCCTTTTAACGCGCTTGCTTCATCCATTGAATTAATCTCTTCGAACGTGACCAGATCAAATTGTTTGTGCTTTCGATGGCTTTTCACCGTAACTTCTTGCGCTCCACCGGATCCTTCCACATACAAGCGCGCTCCGTTCGTGAACCGTTCCTCTGGTGCGTCCGTTACTGCGATTACTCTAAGTTCACCACGAACGCCATGAGTATTAACAATCTTTCCGACATTATATAAAGTCATCGTCTTCTTCTGTCCTTCCTCGTTTTCGAATGGAGTCAACAATCCCGTCTTTTACGATGATCTCCTCTTCACCAGAAATCTCTGCCCACACGTCTCCTACTTGGACATTGCGGTACGTTTCAACCGTTTCTCTTGGGATCTCTGCATCTTCGGGAAGAGCACTAATTCGACTTTCTTTAAAGGAAGCTTGTTCAATTCGTTCGCGTCTCCGCGACATTTCACCTTCATATTTATCTTTAATAAAACGGCGCCTGCTTCCATCCGTTTCTTCTTTCATTCGTTTATGGAGCTGAAATTCTAATTGTTCCATCTCTTCCTGCGCTTGATAACGGTCTTTTTTTATTTCACTTAAGAGATGGTCCCGGTACCGGGGGGTGAGAATATGCTTCACAATTGCTCGTTTTTTTATTTTCATATTAGCCCTCCAATTTCAACAGTGAGGGTACAAAAAAGGAGAGGCAAGCCCCTCCTCTTCTTAAATTCCTATTATTCAACAATGTCAAGACGGACACGTTTCTCTAATCTGGTTGAAGCAGCCGTCAGCACTGTACGGATCGATGAAGCCACACGGCCTTTCTTTCCAATCACACGACCTATGTCATCTGAATGGACATGGAGTTTCAAGTAAACAGTGGCCTCTTCTTCTGTTGCAGTGACCTTTACTTCCTCCGGATAATCTACAATGGCACGGACGATTCGTTCCAGTAAAGTTTTCACGCTGCCGCCTCCTCAACCAAGAATCGAACAATCTGCTTATTGTTCTTTTTTCTTATTATGAACGCGTTCCATAAGACCTGCTTTGGAAAACAGATTACGTACTGTATCAGAAGGCTGTGCACCTTCAAGCATCCAATTAACAGCTTTATCTTCATCTACGTTAAAAGCAGACGGCTGTTTTAGTGGGTTATACGTACCAATCTCTTCAATAAAGCGGCCATCACGTGGCGCGCGGGAATCCGCTACAACAACACGATAAAATGGTGCCTTTTTTGAGCCCATACGCTTTAGGCGAATTTTAGTTGCCATAAATCGTCACCTCCAAGTGTTTTTACGCACATTTGCAAATTATAAAGGTTCTCAATCAATCTGTAAAGGGATTTTCCTTTTCACGTTAGAGAAATTTATTCTCTTTTACTCTCTTGCGTGGGAAAAGCTGTTTTCCCGGGGCAAGCAGTTGTTTTTATTGCATAAAGGAAAAGGGATTCATCTGTTTTCCTTTTTTCTTTCCCTTTCCTTTTTGCATCGAACTCATCTGCTTCATCATCTTCTTCATGTCTTCAAACTGTTTGAGCAAGCGGTTGACATCTTTGACCGTGGTGCCGCTACCTTGCGCAATGCGTCGTCTCCGGCTAGCGTTAATAACAGATGGGTCATCTTTTTCTTGTTTTGTCATCGAACGAACGATAGCTTCCACTTGGGTAAGCTGGCTTTCATCCACTTGGGCATTTTTCAGCCCTTTCATTTTGTTTGCTCCTGGCATCATTTGCAGCAAATCATCCAACGGCCCCATATTACGTACTTGTTGAAGCTGTTCCAAAAAGTCATCAAAGGTAAGGTCAGCGGATCGCATTTTCTTTTCAAGCTCTTTTGCCCGCTCTTCATCTACGTTGGTCTGCGCTTTCTCAATCAGAGAAAGAACATCTCCCATACCTAAAATCCGTGAAGCCATACGTTCTGGGTGGAAGGGCTCAAGCTGGTCAATTTTCTCCCCCATCCCGGCAAATTTTACAGGAGTATCCGTAACTGCTTTAATAGAGATAGCCGCACCACCGCGTGTATCTCCGTCAAGCTTAGTTAGAACAGCTCCTGTAACATCAAGCTGTTCGTTAAAGGATTCTGCTACGTTCACTGCATCCTGTCCGGTCATTGCATCAACGACTAACAAGATTTCAGCAGGATTGACTTCACTTTTAATTTGCTCCAATTCACCCATAAGAGCTTCATCGACATGCAAACGGCCAGCTGTATCAATAAGGACATAATCCCGATGTTCTTCTTTTGCTTTTTCAACCGCACCCTTGGCAATATCGACTGGATTTGCTTCTGTGCCTAAAGAGAAAACAGGCATCTCCAGCTGTTTACCCAGCGTTTCTAATTGATCAATGGCTGCTGGACGATAAACGTCTGCTGCAGCTAAAAGAGGACTCCGGTTGTGCTCTTTTCGCAAGTGATTTGCCAGTTTGGCCACAGTCGTCGTTTTACCTGCCCCCTGCAGGCCGACCATCATAACGACAGTCGGTGCTTTGTCAGCAACTGCAATCTTACTTTGCTCTCCACCCATCAAAGCTTGCAATTCTTCATTTACAACTTTAATCACTTGTTGGCCAGGGGTGAGGCTTTTCATGACCTCCTGGCCGACCGCACGTTCTTTCACACTGTTTATAAACTGTTTAACAACCTTGTAGTTCACGTCAGCTTCAAGCAACGCAAGCCGTACTTCCCGCATCATTTCCTTAACGTCCGCTTCCGAGACTTTTCCTTTCCCTTTGATGCGGTCAAGCGTCCCTTGAAGCCTTTCAGTTAGACCTTCAAATGCCATTCTTTCTGTCCCTCCTCCTCTAACTGTTCGAGGCGTTCAAGCATACGCAAAAGCTCAACGCTATCTTCTCCCAGCAGCTTGCGCATATCTTGGTAGACCTGCAAACGTTCACGGTACCTGTAATATAAGCCAAGTTTCTTTTCATACTCTTCAAGCATCATTTCTGTCCGCTTAATATTATCATATACTGCCTGCCTGCTGACATCATACGTATCTGCTATCTCGCCTAGTGAATAATCATCTAAAAAATAAAGTTCGAGATACTTTTGCTGTTTTTCCGTTAATAGATGGTGATAAAAATCAAATAATGCATTCATTCGCACCGTTTTTTCCAGCATTGGATCATCCCTTTTAATGGGCGCGCTTTGTTACATCCCCTTGACGGACAAAGCCACTAACTAAAACCCTTTTCTAACCGAAATCATACAGGAGAGGGAAAAGACGTGTCAAGTTTTTACCTTTACGCTACCCGCTCTTTATTCTTTTTCTGTATCTTCTTGTTCAACCATTTCTTTAAACAAACTGTAGACGAACTGATCCGCTTCAAAGGGCTGCATATCTTCTGCTCTTTCTCCAAGCCCTACAAATTTAACCGGCACATCCAACTCGTTTCGAATAGCTAGAACAATTCCACCTTTTGCTGTACCATCAAGCTTAGTTAACACAATTCCTGACACATCCGTAGCTTCTTGGAATGTTTTCGCCTGGCTCATCGCATTTTGACCTGTCGTTGCATCTAACACGAGCAATACTTCATGCGGAGCGTCCGGGATTTCTCGGCTGATTACCCGCTTTACTTTTTCAAGTTCTTTCATCAAGTTTACTTTGTTCTGCAGCCTGCCGGCAGTATCACAAAGTAGTACATCCGCTTTTTTAGAGCGAGCTGACTGAATCGCGTCGTACATGACCGCTGCCGGATCGGATCCAGCCTGCTGTTTAACCACGTCCACACCGACACGGTTCCCCCATTCTTCCAATTGCTCAATCGCCCCGGCACGAAATGTATCACCTGCAGCCATGACGACATGCTTCCCTTGTTCTTTAAACTGGTGAGCAAGCTTTCCAATAGACGTTGTTTTCCCCACTCCATTTACTCCGACAAATAAAATAACGGTCATGCTGTCTTCTTGCATGTTCAGCTTCGTATCTTCACCGCTTTTATCCAATTTGGCAGCCAATTTTTCACTAATGACTGGCGCTAGCTTCTCAGGCTCTTTAATATTGCGAAGTTTTGCTTCACGTTCAAGCTCATCGATTAATTCCATTACTGTTTCGACCCCGACATCAGCGCCGATCAACAATTCTTCTAATTCCTCAAAGAAATCTTCATCTACTTGGCGGTATTTCGCCATCAATTCATTCATTTTGCCTGCAAACGATTCTCTCGTTTTCGAGAGACCATCCTTAAACTTTTCGGTCATCTGGTCCGTTTGCGTCGTCATCTTATCTTTTAGTTTTTTAAAGAAACTCATACGTTACTCCTTTCAAGTGGCAGATGGATGAGGCTTCTGCTCCGTATATAACAAGGACTCTTCTAATTGCACGGAAACGAGCCGTGACACGCCTGATTCTTCCATTGTCACTCCGTACAAGGCATTTCCTTCTTCCATGGTAGCTTTACGGTGGCTCACGACAATGAATTGAGCCTTATCACTTGCCCTTTTTAAATAAGAGGCAAAACGAGCCACATTCGCTTCGTCTAATGCTGCTTCTACTTCGTCAAGTACACAAAATGGCACAGGTTTTACTTTTAAGACGGAAAATAGCAAAGCAATTGCGGTTAATGCTTTTTCGCCGCCAGAAAGCAAAGAAAGGTTTTGTTTTTTCTTTCCTGGCGGCCTTGCCACAATCTCAACCCCGGTAGAAATTAATTCGTCCGGTTCAGTCAAGGTAAGGTCTGCTTCTCCGCCGCCAAACAGTTCACAGAAGGTGTCTTTAAAATGAGTACGGATTTGCGTGAACGTCTCTTGGAAACGCCGTGTCATTTCTTCATCCATTTCATAAATGACTTGTTCTAGCCCTGATTTTGCTTCACTCAGGTCTTCTTGTTGGCCGCTTAAAAATTCTTCACGTTCTTTGATGCGCTCATATTCATCAATCGCGCCAAGATTTACAGCACCAAGTTCATTAATATCCATTTTTAAAAGGTTTACTTTTTCTCTTGTTTCTTCAGGGTCTTCCTGTAATGAATATTCTTCATTCGCTCTTTCAAAACTCAGCTCATATTCTTGTTCTAGTTTATTTAACAGGGTGTCTAGTTCCATTTCCACCCGGTTTATCTTCATCTGACGTTGGTGGATTTGTTCTTTTGCCTGTTCTCGAGAAGCTTGAAGTTCCTTGATCTCTTTTGCGAGTTTTGTCGAATTTGATGTTTCGGTATGAAGGCTTTTTCGTTTTTCTGCCAACACTTGTTCTAGCTTTATTTTCTCTTCTTTTGCCTGAACCACATCTTCTTCTAAATGGTTCGTCCCACCACTTACTTCATTTAATCGTTCTCTTAATACTTCTAATTCTTCTTTAACCTCTTCTAACAGGCGTGCATGTTCTTCTTTTTCATTCGTTAAGCGTTCTACCAGCTGCTCTTGACTCCTCGTTTGTTCACGCTGAGTAGCCAATGTTAACTTCAACTCTTGAATTTCTTCTCTATTTTTAGATTGAGAGGCTTCCACTTCGTGTTGTTTGGCTTCTTGTTGTTTTAAGCTGCGGTCTAGTTCTTCTAACTGCTTACTATAACGTTGTTCTTCTGCTGCAGCGGCTTGTTGACGAGCGGTAGCGTCCTGTGCATCGTCTTCAAGCGCTGTTTTTTCGCGGTCGAATAGTTGAAGCTTTGCATCTAGTCTTGCCAAGCGGCCATCAATTTCAATCCGTTCATTTCGTAACTCCGCCAATTCATGTTCTAGCGTTTCTTTGGACAGCTTGGCTTCTTCAAGCGCGTTGTTCTGTTCATCTACATATGCTTGAGCAGTTTGGGTATTTTTTTCGATCACGAGAGTTTTAGCTTCCATCTTCGTAATCTTTGTTTGCAATTCTTTTATTTCACGCTGACGCCCTAACAATGGATTATTGTTTTGCTTACGACTCCCACCGCTCATCGCCCCGCCCGGGTTTACGATATCACCATCTAAGGTGACGATGCGGAAGCGATAACGAAGGATACCCGCAATTTCATTTGCGTCTTTTAATGTTTCCGCTAAAATGATCGCACCTAGCAAATGGCGCACAACGGGTTGATAAGATGCATCAGCCTCCACCATGTCAGCTGCCACACCTACAAAACCTTTTAAGGACTTAACCCGGTTTAACTGGTCTGCATCAATGGAACGTTCTTTTACCGTTTCCAAAGGCAAAAAGGTCGCTCTGCCTTTTCCATTTGTTTTTAAATACTGAATAGCTTGGCGCCCATCTTTTTCTGCGTCTACCACCACATGCTGCAGCGCCCCGCCAAGAGCCGTTTCAATTGCTGTTTCGTACGATTCCGAGACATGTATGAGTTCTGCTACTGCCCCGTGTATGCCACTAAGCCCTGATTGCTTAGCTTTTAAAACTTCTTTCGCGCCTTGATGAAAGCCTCGAAAGTCTGCTTCCATCTCTTCAAGCATCTTTAAACGCGATTTAGCATCCTGGATATGTTGATAGGCCTGGTATTGGTTGCGTTCAGCTTCTTCTTTTTCCGTGCGGGCAGTTTGCAAGGTCTGTTCAAGCGACTTAAGCGACTCGTTTTCTTTTTCGAGTTTCTTGCTTACAGATTCAATTCGTTCTTCAAGCTCCTCTTTTTCTAGCCGCACCTGTTTACGCTCTTCAATATTCCCATAATTCTCTTCTTCCAGCTTTTCCAAGCGTTTATTTGTGCGCTCGAGCTGTTCAGAGGCTGACTTGATTTCATTGCGAACAGCTGCCTGCTGGTTAAGAGCGTCAATATACTGACTTTTTAGCCGTTCAATCTCATCTTTTAACTCATCTGGGTTAAATGCGCTGTCCGGTTCTAACCGTGCTAAGAGTTGGCTCGTTTCTTTTTCTTCTTTCTTCTTTGTCTGCAGCTTCTTTTGTTCGGTCTGCCATTCTTCATTAGCAGTGGCAAAAACATGTTCTAATTCGTCCTGGCGGGATTCTAGTTCTTGCAAGCGTTCTTTTGCATGCTTTCCTCTTTCTTGAAAAAGTGCTCGCTGTCCTTCTTGTTGTTCGACTTTTTCAGTTGCTTTCATAAGCTTTTCCTGCTCGAGTGATATAGCTTCTTCTAGCTCGCGCACTGTCTCGTTGCCTTTATTTTGTTCGGCTTCTAGCTCTGTTTTCTTCGTTCGTAGAGTTTCTTCCTTCTCGGTCAAAACATCAATCGCCTGTTTTTCTTCTTCCCAGAAGCGGTGTGCTTCTTTAATATCATAAGTTAAGAGAGCAACTTCCTTACTTTTCAATTCTTCCTTTTTTGAAAGGTATTGTTTCGCAACTGAAGCTTGTTCTTTAAGAGGTTCAAGCTGGTCGTATAGTTCATGCAGAATATCGTTCATGCGGTTAAGGTTATCTGTCGTATCAAGCAGTTTTTTTTCTGCTTGTTCTTTTCTCGTTTTATATTTAAGTACTCCCGCTGCTTCTTCAAAAATGCGGCGGCGGTCAGCCGGTTTGCTAGAAAGGATTTCATCGACCTGACCTTGGCCAATGATCGAATATGCTTCTTTTCCAAGCCCTGAATCAATTAATATCTCAATAACATCTTTTCTACGGCAAGGGCTTTTGTTAATAAAATACTCACTCTCTCCAGAGCGATATAATTTTCGAGTTAAACTAATTTCACTATAATCCATCTCTAAAAATTGGTCTTCATTGTCTAATATGAGCGTAATTTCAGCCATGTTTACGGGTTTTCGCTCAGAGCTTCCAGCAAAAATCACATCTTCCATCCGCTGGCCGCGCAATGATTTCACAGATTGTTCACCCAGGACCCAACGGATGCCATCAGCAATATTGCTTTTTCCACTTCCATTTGGTCCTACAATAACGGTAACGCCTGGGGTCATATCAATATGTACATGGTCAGCAAAAGATTTAAATCCTTTTAGTTCCATTCGTTTAAGGTACATAACTCCCCCTCCTTCCTCGTGCTGTGCTTTTCATCATTCTGTGATGTGTAAGACGATTAAATTGATACTTTGAAAAATAGACGGCAAAGGTTACAATACATGCATAGTCGTATTAGGAAGGGTGAACAACACATGGATCTTGAAACAAAATCAGAAGAAAATTTAGCTTATATGCTCGATGGCATTCGCGATAAGCTTCAACTTGTAAACGCGCAAGCGCTCAATCCAGAAGGCTTTGAACTGTCCCGCTATGAAGAAGTTAAAGACTTGTATGAACTCATTATATCTAAAGACAATATTAGTGTTAGTGAGATGGAAGCGATCGTCGCTGAAATCGCTTCGTTAAAAGCATAGTCCTGCCATTGCAGTAAGCGAGGCTTTGTTACAGCCAGTATAAACATTTTTGTTCACAAAAAAAGAGGAACTTGTCCTCTTTTTTATTTGTTTGCTCTCTTAACTGTTG
Source organism: Salsuginibacillus kocurii DSM 18087 (assembly GCF_000377705.1). Lineage (GTDB taxonomy): Bacteria > Bacillota > Bacilli > Bacillales > Marinococcaceae > Salsuginibacillus > Salsuginibacillus kocurii. The sequence continues at coordinate 454,471 of NZ_KB898624.1, forward strand.
CCGTTCTTAACGCCTCAGTGGGAGGGAAGGGATTCTTCTCTCTCGATTTTCTTTGCTGTAGTGTTCATAATGAGTTCTTTATCACCACTACCTAACAGAGAAAGCCGATGGGACACGTGGGCAAGTGATAAGCGCCTAGATAGTTCGGCTGCTTTTGCCAATGACTAGACTGACTTATGATAGGGTAGCCCATTTACTTTAGGCTCAGCTTACCAGCCCACTTTCCCTCATGTCCCATCCAAACCTTAATAGAGACTACAGCCTATTCTTCCTATTTGAGATGACGTAGAACGGGGTCTTCTCCTCCTAGTTCAGTTAAGGCCTGCTGTGCTGCCAGTTGTTCTGCTTCTTTTTTCGACCTTCCAACGCCTTTTCCGGTTGTTTCCTCATTTAACTGAACAACAGAAACAAACTCACGACTGTGAGCCGGACCTTTTTCTTCAACGATTTCATAACGTATGGTCCCAAGATTATCACGTTGCACGACTTCTTGAAGCTGGCTCTTAAAGTCCATCATGTGAGCAAATGAACCATTAGCGATCTTTAAGAAAACCGTCTGCTCCAAAAAACTATAAACCTGTTCCATTCCTCCATCCAGATACAGTGCACCGACAAACGCTTCAAACACATCTGCAAGCAAAGCAGGACGCTCTCTGCCTCCAGTCATTTCTTCACCTTTTCCTAAGAGGACAAGTTCTCCAAACCGGAGTTGCTCTGCTAAAGCTGCGAGCGAAGGCTCACATACGACTGCAGCACGCAGTTTCGTCATCTCCCCTTCACTCATGGCAGGGAATCGTTTAAATACGTGCTGGGAAACGGCCAGCTCTAGCACAGCATCTCCAAGAAATTCAAGCCTTTCATTATCATGAACCGTTCGTATCCTATGCTCATTTACATAAGAAGAATGAGTAAAAGCTTGAATAAACAGCTTATCATCTTTAAAGCTTAATTCTACGGAATCGAGCATTTGCTGGAGCCGGTCGCGATGTTCTTGCGATATCTTTAATTGCTTCTTCCCTTTTCGGACTTTACCATTTGATCCTTTTTTATTTGTTGAATGTCCCATATCTTCACCCCTTTTTTATAATGTGAGCTCTGTGAAAGAGTAGTACTAATATTCTTTTGATCTCCTTACTACCCGCAGGACCTCGGCATTTCCGGAATATCATCGACCGTTAACAACTACGTTCTTTTAAAAAACTTTTGGCAAAGCCAAGCCGACGGCGCAGGCCGAACCTTAGTTGTACGTATACCGTTTCCTTCAACTATTTGTACATTCTTACGGTGTACCAAAGCCTGGATGTAATTCTATGCCTTTATTGACTCAAGGCGTTGTGAATAAGAAACAGCATGTGGATCTTCTCATAAAAACGCTTGTTATATAAGAGGAAGTCCCATTCAGCAAATGGGACTTACCGCCTAAGGCTGCCTCTTATACATAGTTGTTATTGCTGAGCGTTTATGTAATCCACCACGTCAGCAACGGTAGCAATTTTTTCAGCTTCTTCATCAGAAATTTCAAGGTCAAACTCATCTTCAAGTTCCATGACAAGCTCTACTACATCAAGAGAATCTGCCCCAAGGTCATCCTTGAATGTCGCCTCCGGCTTAACTTCGGACTCTTCCACACCGAGACGATCAACTACGATTTTTTTAATTCTATCTAGTATTTGTTCTGCCAATGCTTTCACCTCCTCTGCAAAATGAACGAAAGGAGAAAGATGGTTCTTTCTTTATCCAACAACGTTCCAAGCTCATTATAGGACATAGCCTTTGAAATGAAAAGGCTAAAACTTACGGCATGACCATTCCACCATCGACATGAAGGGTTTGGCCCGTCATATAGCGGCTGTCCTCACTTGCTAAGAAGCGAACAACCCGGGCTACATCTTCTGCTTGGCCTAGTTCATTTAATGGAATTTCAGCCAATAGCTTTTCCTTTGTCTCTTCACCTAACTCATCTGTCATTTCTGTTTGAATAAAGCCAGGCGCAACCGCGTTCACACGAATATTTCGGCTCGAGAATTCACGGGCCAGGGTTTTGGTAAGTCCAATCACTCCTGCTTTAGCTGCCACATAATTGGCCTGGCCGGCATTCCCAAGCACTCCAACTACAGAAGAGATGTTGATAATCGTCGCTTCTTGTTGTTTCATCATCGGGCGCACAGCTGCTTTTGAACATTGAAAGACACCTTTTAAATTCGTATCCATTACTGCATCCCAGTCTTCTTCTTTTAACCGCATCAACAAATTATCTTTTGTAATACCGGCATTGTTTACTAAGATATCGAGCGCACCAAATTCAGTTGTCACTTGTTTAACCATTGCTTTTACATCTTTTTCATTTGCTACATCCGCCTGCACAGAGAAGGAGTGTACCCCGTACTCCATACAGGCTTTAACTACCTCCTCCGCTTTTTCTTGATTGCCGGAGTAGTTTACAGCTACGTTGGCCCCACTGGCCGCAAGTTCTAAAGCAATGGCACGCCCTATCCCTCGTGAACCGCCAGTAACTAATGCGTGTTTTCCAGTTAGCATTATGAATTTGCCCCTTTCGCTTCGATAAATGCTTCCAATGATTCTTGGTCAAATACAGCATGTACCTCTATCCCCTTGCGCTGTATTTTTCGGACCAACCCAGAAAGCACTTTGCCACTACCTATTTCCACAAAAGTGTCTACCCCTTCGTCGATTAGATAACGGATGCTGTCTTCCCAAAGTACAGGTGAAACAACTTGAGAAATTAACTGTTCCTTAATCTGGTCTTTATCTGTCTCTCCTACTGCTTTCACATTAGATACCACCGGTACTTCTGCGTTCTTAAACGTCTTTTGTTCTAATGTTTGAGCTAATTGATCAGCAGCCGGTTTCATTAAACTTGAATGAAAAGGCCCACTGACATTCAATGGTATGACTCGTTTGGCTCCTTTTGCTTTTGCCTCTTCTCCGGCACGCTTTACACCTTCAGCTGTCCCAGAGATAACAATTTGGCCTGGCGCATTTAAATTGGCCAGCTCAGCAGTTTCTCCATCTGTCGAAGCTGCTTTTACTGCTTCTTCCAAAGTTTCTCGTTCCATTCCCATGACGGCCGCCATTGCACCTTGGCCAGAGGGAACAGCTTCTTCCATGAATTTGCCACGTGCATGCACTGCTTCAACAGCCTCCTGAAACGTAAGACTGCCAGCAGCAACCAAGGCTGCATATTCTCCTAAACTGTGCCCGGCCGTGAAATCAAATTGAACGCCTCGCTCTTTTAATACTTCAAAAGCTGCACACCCTGCTGTTACCAGGGCCGGCTGCGTATTCTCCGTCTGTTTCAGACTATCTTCCGGTCCTTGAAACATAATTGAAGACAACGAATAGCCTAAATACTCATCAGCTTGTTCAACAATTCTTCTGGCTGTTTCAAAATGCTCAGCCAGATCCGAAGCCATCCCTACTTGTTGTGAGCCTTGGCCTGGAAATACAAAAGCAGTTTTTCCCATCACATGTCTTCCTTTCTCTCCCTAAGTAATTGAGTTATCTACGTTGTCCCAATTCGAGACATTTTCTCGGATCGTTGTAGCTACATCTTCTACCACCATCTGCCTGGCCTGTCGAACTGCATGATAGATTGCAGTATGGTCGGACGATCCATGGGCTTTAATAACTGGTGCATTTAACCCAAATAACCCAGCTCCGCCATAATGGGAATAGCTCATCTTTTCTTTAATAGTAGAAAAGCTTGGCTTTAACATGCCGGCTGCCATTTTATTTTTCACAGAAGATGTCAATTCTTGCTTTAACAGTGAAAAGAGAGTGCCAGCTGTCCCTTCGATAGATTTAAGCAGGACATTTCCTGCAAAACCGTCGCAGACTACAATGTCACAAGCACCATCCAACAGATCTCTAGCCTCAATGTTGCCATAAAAATCAATCGGTGCTTGGTCTAGGAGGTCATAAGCTTGTTTTGTCAGCTCATTACCTTTACCCTCTTCAGCACCTACATTTAAAAGACCGACCTTTGGTGCTTTCTTTTTTTTCACTTCTTCCATGTAAACGTGTCCCATCAACGCATATTGCAACAAATGCTCTGCTTTAGCTTCTATGTTAGCTCCGACATCAAGCAGTAAAAATCCTTCCCCATCCAAAGTTGGCAGCATCGGGGCAAGGGCCGGTCTGCTGACTCCTTCGATGCGTCCTACGTGCAGCAAGCCGGCCGTCATCAACGCACCAGTATTACCAGCAGATATACAGGCATCCGCCCCGCCTTCTTTTACTTGCCGAACTGTTTGCACCATAGAAGAATCTTTTTTACGGCGCACGGCTTTTGTTGGAGCATCTGTAGAAAGAATAACTTCTTCAGCATGTAAAACATCAATCGTTTTGGGATATCGGTCCCCAAGGTGTTCCATGATTTGCTCTTTATCCCCCACAAGCGTAATCGACAAGTCTTTAAACGCTCGTGCAGCAGCTATTGCCCCTGCTACTTGGGCTTTTGGGGCGTGATCGCCTCCCATAGCGTCAATCGTAATTTTCATAACTTCGACTCCTTTATTGATCGGCTTCGGAACGTGTCGATCTATACATGAGAAACTCCCCAGAAAACACGAGCTCTTCTTCCACGTAACTATGAACAGAAACTGTCGTTCGCGCAGCATGTACATGGGTTACTTGAGCCTTAGCAATCACTCGCTCTTGTTCTTTTACTTGCCGTCTAAAGTTTACAGAAGCTGTGGACGTTAACGCCAGCTCATCGTTGATGACAGCAACTGCAAGTGAGTTAGCCTGGGCAAAAAGGTGGTGTCCTCTGGCAATTCCTGTGCGTGAAAACGTATGCTCTCTGTTGACATCCAGTATTGATATGGCTTTCTCATCCAGAGTCAAATCAACAATATCTCCGATAACTTCTTCTTCCTGTAAAGCTTTAACATCATCTAGCTGTAGCCTGGCCACATGCTTAATGCGCTCGCGAAGTTCAGGTATAGATAAAGCCATGCGATCAAGACGTATGGTTTGAACACTGACTTGAAACGTTGAAGCAAGTGTTTCATCAGTTACAAACGGGTTTTCCTCAACCGTTTTTTGTAATTTCTGTTGTCTTTCAGCCTTTGAAAGCTTCATCCGCAAGCCACCGCCTGTTATTATGACTAGGTGCTAATGGTAGTATATAATCCAGCAAATGGACATGCAACCATCTAATCTAATGTCTGGTGTTCAAGAGCTCCTTTTTCTTCTAAGTATTCCCGAAGCGCTTTATAGTCAGGATGTTCCCAAAAACTGGCTGAGTTCACAAGCTTGTCTGCATCGCTGCGGGCTGTTTCCAGGGCGCGGTAATCGTGAACGGGGTCAGCCATCTTAAATGAGGGCATGCCACTTTGTTTATTTCCGAAAAAGTCCCCCGGCCCGCGTAACTTAAGGTCCCGCTCTGACAGCTCAAAGCCATCAGAAGTTTCAGTCATGATCCGCATCCGCTCCTGCCCCTGTTCAGTTTTCGGGTCGGCTATTAAGATACAATACGCCTGTTCACTGCCCCGCCCTACTCGCCCTCTTAGCTGATGGAGCTGAGCTAAACCGAAACGGTCAGCATCACTTATAACCATTACAGTTGCATTGGGGACATTTACCCCCACTTCCACCACCGTAGTGGAAACTAGCAGCGATGTTTCGCCTGCGCTGAATGCTCGCATAACTTCTTCTTTTTCCTCTTGCGGCAAGCGCCCATGCATTAAACCAACTGTTTGATGAGGAAGCATTTCCTCTAACTCTGCATGAATATCAAGCGCATTTTGTACATCTAATTGCTCCGATTCTTCAATCAATGGACAAATGACGTACGCTTGCCTTCCCTGATTTATTTCTTTATCAAGAAAGCGAACAATCCGCTCAAGCATCGCCGGCTTGGCCCAATATGTTTCTATAGGCTTTCGACCCGCAGGCAATTCGTTAAGCTTTGAAACATCCATATCTCCAAACACAGAGATCGAAAGTGTTCTCGGAATTGGAGTCGCAGTCATGAATAAAATATCGGGATGCTGCCCTTTATCACGCAATGTTCTGCGCTGTTTAACGCCAAAACGATGCTGTTCATCTGTTATGACAAGGCCCAAATCACGAAAAGGCACCTCAGGCTGAATTAAGGCATGGGTGCCGATAATAATGTCAATCTCTCCGCCAGCCAACTGTTGATACGTTTCTTTTCGTTGTTTCTCCGTACGGCCTCCAGTTAACAATGACGTCCGAATGCCATAAGGCGTAAGGCGCTCTTCAATTTCTTTAGCATGCTGCTCTGCCAAAATGCTGGTTGGAACCATAAAAGCTGCTTGCTTCCCAGCTATCACAGCTGCATACATCGCAATCATTGCTACTACTGTTTTCCCTGAGCCCACATCTCCTTGCAACAACCGATTCATGCGAGCAGGCAAAGCCATATCCGCAAGAATGTCTCGGATAACCTGCTGTTGGGCAGAGGTCAACGAAAAAGGAAGTTCAGCTATGAAAGCACGCAGGAGTGATTCTTCAAATTTGAGTGGCGTGCCTGGCTCCTCTTGTTTTTGCTTTTTTCGGTAGGCAAGCATTGACAGTTGAAACAAAAAGAACTCTTCATAGACGATGCGCCGCCGGGCATGCTTTAAGGCAATTCGGTCTGTAGGCTGGTGAATTTCATGCATTGTTTCTACTATATCAGGAAGTTTATAGGCTTCCTTCAAAGCTGAAGGAAGCAAATCTTCCATTTCATGCCCCGCTTCGTGCAACGCTGTTTGAATCCATTGCTTTAAATGACGGACGCTTACATTTGCTGTGGAAGCATAAACGGGCTCTAAGCCGGAAGACTCCTGCATTTCTTCTTTGCTGATATATTGAGCTGTTAAAATTAAGCGATGTTTATCCCACTTCCCAGTAGCTGAGATGGTTGTGCCTGGTTCTAACTGGTTTTTTAAATAAGCCCGGTTAAATACAACTACCGTAACGAGAACATAGCCAACTAGCATTCTCACCGTCAGCCGATTTTTCTTTTTGCCATAATAGCGGACAACTGGAGTTTCTTGCACCACTCCCTGCAGAGTTCCTCTTTCTTGATGTTCCAATTCCTCTGGGGAGCTTACTTTGAAATCTTCATAACGAAAGGGCAAATGACCGATTAGGTCTTTTACTGTAAAAATTCCGAGTCCATTTAACTTCTTTTCTGTTTCTGTGCCAATCCCTTTTATAACACCTACATCTTGCTGTAGTTTAGTAGTCATGAGCGTTCCAGGGAGATGTTAAATATTTCAGTTTCCAGCGCGCGTCCAGTAGGGGTAGCAGCAAGTCCGCCACGGGCTGTTTCTTTTAAGTCATCAGACATATTCTCCCCAATTTTATACATTGCTACTATGACTTCATCACAAGGTATACGGCTTTTCACGCCCGCCAGTGCCATATCAGCAGCCATCATGGCAATAGAGGCTCCTGCAGCATTTCGTTTCACACAGGGCACTTCGACCAGGCCAGCCACTGGGTCACATACAAGACCGAGCATGTTTTTCAAAGCAATGGCCATAGCATCAGCTGCCTGTTCTGGTGTACCACCGGCTAATTCCACTGTAGCCGCTGCTGCCATGCCAGCAGCCGAGCCTACTTCAGCTTGACAACCACCTGCCGCCCCTGAAATGGAAGCATTATTTGCTACGACCATACCAAAAGCACCAGATGTAAACAGGTAATGAATCATATCCTCACGACTCGGCTGTAATTGTTCTTTTACTGCAAACAAAGTACCTGGAACAACTCCGGCTGATCCAGCAGTTGGGGTTGCACAGATCGTTCCCATTGCTGCATTCACTTCATTGGTAGCCATCGCTTTACTAACGGCATCTAACAATGTTGCACCTGACAAGGGGGTATGTTCTTTCATGTACGTTTGTATCTTTAAGGCATCTCCGCCAGTTAAACCAGAAACGGAAGTAACTTCTTCACTCGTCCCGCGGCGCACAGCTTCTTCCATCACCGCTAAACGTTCATCCATATCCTGCATAACCGCTGCTTTAGATCGATTTTTTAATTGCATCTCTTGTTGAATCATAACCTCAGCAGCAGAGATATTTTCTGCTAGGGCTCGTTCCACAAGTTCAGCTGCGTTTCGAAACACAGCCACCCCTCCTTTTCCAACCAATTATTCATAAATCCTTGCTACTTGGAGAATGTGATCAAATGCTTCAAGTTCATTTAATACCTCATCTTCTACTACTTCATCTGTTTCAATAACCATTAAGGCTTCCTGCCCTTTTTCCTTTCTCGACATTTCCATCTGGCCGATATTAACCCCTTGTGCTGCAAGGGTATTTGCCACATGAGCAATCGTACCTTGACGATCATGATGGACCACAAAAAGAGCTGGATAATGACCGGATAATTTCAATTGAAATCCATTTAATTCGGTGATTTCAATTTTTCCTCCTCCGATCGATACCCCTGTAATCTCCATCGTTTCTTCTTGTTCTTGTAATTTTAATTGTACGGTATTCGGGTGTTCAGTTACTAGATCTTCTTCGTGAAAGTAGATTCGAACCCCTTTTTCTTTTGCAATTTCTTTTGACTTAGGAAGCCTTTCATCATATGTATCATAGTCCAATAACCCACCAACAATTGCAACATCGGTGCCGTGACCTCGGTATGTTTGTGCAAAAGAACCGTAAAAATGAACGTCTGCCCGTTTCGGCTCTTTGCCAAACAATAAACGTGCTAAGCGGCCAATTCTAGCAGCCCCGGCGGTATGAGAACTGGACGGACCGATCATCACCGGTCCGATAATATCAAACACGCTGCGATATTTCATGTTCAATCCCCTTTCAACAAAGTTGGCTTGGTGTCATGTGGTAAATCTCCCTTACGTAGAAGGCAGCAAATAAAATCATCTCCATTTAGATAAGCAGAAACTCCAATGAGAGAGTGTTACTATTTATGGTACAGAACAGATAAACAAAAGACAGCGCTTTCATTCTTTTTTTACATCGTTCTCTACTATCGTATTGAAACATGTAAAAAACCATGGAACCCCTGAAGAAAGAGGTTTAACCTAAGTCTTAATTACAAAGAGAAGCCCGTCGCTTTCTCGACGACGGGTAAAGTGATCAGTTGTTTTTGGCAGGAGCCACCGCAATAGCAAGTGCCCCAGGACCGACATGCGCCCCGATAACAGGACCGATACTGCTTTTCATAACAGACACTACCTCAACATTTTCTTTTGCTGTCGCAAGCACAGAATCTGCCTGTTCAAAAACTTCAGCATGCGAAATAGCCGTTTCTACTGGCTGAGTCCCATACTTTTCCCGTAATATCTCGCCAAGGCGCTGCAACGCTTTCTTTCTGCCCCGCACCTTTTCCAGTGGGTAGACCTCTCCGTCAGCTGTTAATGAGAGAATCGGCTTCATTTTCAGCAATGAACCTAACAAAGCAGACGCCTTTCCAATTCTTCCGTTTTTTTGCAAGAACTCTAAGGTATCGACGATAAAATAAACCTCTGTTTTCTCAAGCAGTTCTTGAAGGCGCTCTTCACAAGTTGACGGTGAAACGCCAGCCTGCACCATTTGGGCTAATTCCTTGACAATAATCCCAACCGCGCAGCTAGCCCGTTTTGTATCTACTACTTTTATGTCTAATCCTTCTTCAGATAACTGGTCTGCAGCAATTTGAGCCGCTTGATAGGTCCCGCTTAGCTGACTTGATAAATGGAGCGATACCAATTTAGTGCCCGCTTCAGATTCTTCATGGAGTTTTCGATATACTGTTTCAAATTCGTGGGGCGAAGGCTGGGAGGTGGTTGGCATTTGGTCGGCCTCTCTCAGCTTCTCATAAAACTCCTCAGGCATTAAGTTAATTCTGTCATAGAAGGTCTCCTCTTGGCCAAAAATCACCTTTAAAGGTACGACCGTAATGTCTAGCTCTTTGACGAGTTCCTCTGGAAGGTCCGCCGTACTATCGGTTATGATTTTCCATTTTGTCGCCATAAATCAACAACCTTCTCCCTTCCTCTGGCCTACTCGCTTGCCAGGATATAATCATAAAGTGGTTGTTTGCCTGCATGCACTTCCACTTCTACGTCGTCATATTCTTTCTCAATATAATCAACCAGATAAGAAGTATTCTCTTCCTTGGCATCAGCGCCAGTCAGGATGGTTACGATTTCTGTGTCTTCTTGAACCATTGCTTGGACTAAACGCTCGGCTACATCAGTTACTGATTGCCCAGAGGAAACAATTTCACTTTCACAAATTCCCATAAAGTCGCCTTCTTTAATGGAATGCCCTTCAATCGTTGTATCACGGACAGCATGGGTCACTTGGCCAGTTGTTACGAGCGTTAAGCCTTCCTTCATTGCCTCTTCATTCTCTGCTGTTGTGCGTTCAGGTTCAAATGCAAACATAGCAGCTAAACCTTGCGGAACAGATTTCGTGGCGATCACTTGCACTTGTTGTTCACTAACCTCTGCTGCTTGTTCAGCCGCCATTACAATATTCCCATTGTTCGGTAAAACGAAAACTTGTTCAGCATTTGTTTCTTGAATAGCCCGGACAATATCTTCAGTACTTGGATTCATTGTTTGGCCGCCTTCGATTACCACGTCCGCTCCCAGGCCTTTAAATAAATCGTAAATACCGTCTCCCATGGCAACGGTGACTACGGCAAAAGGTTTTTGTTCCTTCACTTGCTCCGCCTTTTCAGCGACTGGAGAAGGCTTGGCCGCTGGCGCCGCTTTCTCACCAGTTAAAGCAGAGTGCTGTTCCCGCATATTTTCGATCTTGATGTTAACAAGTTCGCCGAAACGCTGAGAAAGCGAAAGGATCTCTCCTGGTTCTTCGGCATGGATATGTATTTTCAGTAAATCCTCATCACTTACGACCAAGAGCGAGTCTCCGTATTGGCCCAATTCTTCACGAAAGCCTTCTTCGTTATATGGATGTTGCTCTAATTTGCTATCTTCAAAACGAACCATCACTTCCGTGCAGTAACCAAATTCAATGTCTTCAGCTGACAACTGGCTTTGAGCATTCTGGTGATGAGTTAACTGAACATGTTCATCCATAGACAATTGACTAGAGGCTTCAGTAACTTCTTCTCCACGTGCGGCAGCTAACATTCCTTCATATACATGAACCAGCCCTTGACCTCCTGAATCTACGACCCCAACTTCCTTTAATACCGGAAGTAGATCAGGAGTGCGTTCCAACGAAGCATTAGCTTCGGCTACCACAGCATGTAACATTTCTTTGATCGAGGTCTCTTTTTTTGCTGCTTTTTTTGCTGCCTTGGCAGCATCTTTAGCTACGGTTAAAATCGTACCCTCGACTGGTTTCATAACTGCTTGATAAGCCGTATCCACACTGGTTTCAAACGCTTTAGCCAGCTGCTTGCTATCCAGCTCATTTGCATCTGCAAGCGGTTTGGAAAACCCCCGGAACAACTGCGATAGTATTACACCGGAGTTGCCACGGGCCCCCATTAAAAGACCTTTTGAAAACGACTTTGCTACTTGGCCTGCATTGGCAGAATGCAGCTGCTGTATTTCTTTCACGCCAGAAACTACCGTCAAATTCATATTGGTCCCCGTGTCTCCATCCGGTACCGGAAATACATTTAGTGCATCTACTCTATCAACATTATTCCCGAGGTTATTCGCCCCTTGAATAAACATGCTGCGCAACATGCTGCCATCTACTGTTGTCTCTGTCACTTCTTCTCCTCCTTAAATCTTGCGTGCATTGGTTATGTGTTAACCACACGCACGCCTTGAACAAAAATATTAACCGACTCAACGGTTAGTCCCAACATTTGTTCTAGCTGATATTTCACTTTTGTTTGGACATTGTAGGCCACTTCAGAAATTTTTGTGCCGTAACTGACTACAATATACATATCAATATGCAGATCATCTTCTATTTCTCGAATTACCACACCACGAGAAAAGTTTTCTTTCCCGAGAAGTTCGGTCAGACCGTCTTTAATTTGTTTTTGTGAAGCCATCCCAACAATCCCGTAACAATCTATGGCTGCTCCACCTGCAATTGTGGCAACAACTTCACGAGAAACATCAATGGATCCTAGCTGCGAATTCATTTCAATGGCCATAACCATCCTCCTTTTAATTTAAAAGCATACCAACTAAGGTTATTTTACTACACCTCTTTCATTTTTCAAAGAACGCCTGTTACAATCCTTCTATATATTAAAACAATGAGTTGCTAATGCGCTTCTCGTATGCTAGTATTGTTCAGTATGGTACTAAGTGTTTTAAGTGATAGGGAGGTGCTACGTATGGCCCGTAAATGCTACGTGACCGGTAGAGGTCCAAAATCTGGAAACAACCGTTCCCACGCTAACAACGCTACAAAACGCCGCTGGGGATCGAACGTTCAAAAGGTTCGTATTCTTGTTAATGGAAAACCAAAGCGCGTATATGTTTCTGCAAAAGCGCTTAAAGCCGGTAAAGTTCAACGTGTTTAATTGATAAACACAGGGGCTGTCCCAAAAGCCTTTGAAAAGTATTAAAAAATCCGTTGTGATGGTTATTCATCACAACGGATTTTTTAGTATTATCCTTATGATAATGATAGAGGTTGTCCACCTCCTTTTGTTTTAGGAGGTTATGGGCTATGGCTGCCAACCCAAACTCTACGTTGACCTTGTCTAGGCCGCGAAGAGAAAAGCGGCGCAACGACCTATTGCCCTTGATATGGCCGAACACGCTTTCGACCTCTACTTTACGCAACTTATAGGTCTCAGCGCCTTCTTCCGTACCAAGGGCTTCTCTCGCTTTTTTCTTTTTCGCTTCATACAGCGGATTATAATGAATCTGCCGATTCCCTTTTGCTTTCGTACAAGCTGACTTGACCGGGCAATTACTGCAATCTTCCGCCTCGTAAATCCGAAATTGACGTCGGTAGCCATACGTATCCGTTCGATGTTTTTTGTATCGAAAGGTTACCTTTTGATTATTCGGGCAAATAAAGTAATCTCCTTTATCATCATAGGTCCAGTTTTGTACATGATAAGGATTTTTCTTAAAACTGCGTTTCTTCTCTTTTCGCCACATATTATAGGGAACGAGGAGATCGATGTCCTGATCATCGGCATATACATAATTACTCTCATTTCCATAACCAGCGTCCGCAACAACTTGCTCAGGGAAGGGCAGTGCTCGGTTTTTCAGCATTTTCATATGCGGTTGAAAGCAGCGAGCGTCCGTTGGACGTTGGTGAATCGAGTACCCCAGAATAAATTGATTTTCCGTACCAGCTTGAACGTTATAACCCGGCTTGAGCTGCCCATTTTTCATATGATCTTCCTTCATGCGCATAAATGTCGCATCACGGTCTGTCTTTGAGAAACTATTACGGTCTCCAAATGTGGCAAAATGATCTTCGTACTTTTGGAGCCGCGGCAAATAATCTGATGTCATGGATTTATGCATCCGCCGTAAGGTGCGAAGCTCTTCTTTCTTTACTTTTTTCTCTTCAGGATCGGCAGCTGATTCAACAGCCTGTTCCGCTTTGCCTAACTGCTCTTCCACTTGATGGACCGCCTCTTGAAGTTGTTCTGAGGTTATGCGAGCCGAAGGTTCTTCCGAAGGGGAACAGGTGGCTTCATCTTGACGGATCGTGTCTTCAATATGAGCGAAAAGGGTTTTTAGTTTGTCTTGGAGCTTTGCTTCATAACGCTCAGAAGCCTTTCGCCATACAAATGAATACCGGTTGGCATTCGCCTCGATTTTCGTCCCATCGAGAAAATAATGTTCCATAGTGATATACTCTTGGTCTAAGAGAAGTTGGATTAATTGGGTGAAAAGGGGCTCAATCAAGTCTTGCATGCGTTCGGAACGAAAGCGGTTGATGGTTCGAAAATTCGGTACTTGCTGGGCAGCTAACCACATCATCGGCAGGTTTTCTTCAAGGGCTTTTTGAATGTCACGACAGGAATACCATTTTTGCGTGTAGGCATACAAAACAATTTTCGTCATCATTTTTGGGTGATAAGAAGGGCGGCCTCCGCCCTCATAAGCGGCATAGAACAACTGCTCATCCACCTGTTCAATCATGTCATGCACCACACGTGACACATGATTTTCTGGAATCAAATCACTAAAATCCATTGGTAGAACGAGTTGTCCCATGGTATAATCTTTAAACATAAGAGATCATCCTTTCTAGTGGTTGGTGTGGTTACTTTCCATTTTAGCAAAAGGATGATCTCTTTTTTAGTATTTTAAATTGGAATAAAAAGGTAAGGGGCTGCCCTTTTGGGACAGCCCCTTC
>NZ_KB898625.1 GCF_000377705.1 Salsuginibacillus kocurii DSM 18087
AATTGAAGACACATTACACACCTTCGGTATAGAACGTTCTTTAAGTCATAAAGGAACTCCCTATGACAATGCTGTAGCTGAAGCTACATTTAAAACCATTAAAACAGAATTCGTACATAATCAAACGTTCCCTAACCAACAAGAACTTGACCTCCAATTGTTTGATTATGTTCATTGGTTTAATCACATTCGTTTACACAGCTCATTAGGTTATCAGTCTCCCATGGAATTTAAAAAAGCAACTTTATAAATGTGTCCAGTTTGGTGTTGACATACCACCGATACGGTGTGGGCCGAAGGTGCTGCTCATAAGTGTGGCGTCGCGTGGATTGGTTGTGGTGCCATGTTCTTCGGTTGTGGCGTGTCTCCTGTTGGTTGTGGAGTCATGCCCTTCGGTTGTGGCGTGGCCCTGGTTGGTTGTGGCATCACGTGCCACGGTTGTGGCGTGGCCCTGGTTGGTTGTGGAGTCACAAGCATCCCTTGTGGCGTGACTTCCCGTTAGTGCCGTGTCACTCCCAATCAGTGCGGCGTCACCTTCTCCCAGTGCAACGTCGATTCCCATCTGTGCGGCAACGCCCCCTTGAATCCGGCTTTCCTTCCCAGAAGTGCGTCCCCTCTATCAAAGTGGCTCCCTCTCTCGTGCGTAGGGTACTTCCCTGCGGTAAGAAATTGAATGTCCATTCGCCCTTTGTCCTGTAAAGCAAGATTGACGTTACGTTTCTTGTATTTTACACTAAGCCGTGGAGCAAAGGAGGCTTTTCTACAGTGAATAATCACCTTCCTACATACCGCAGGCAGCAAGGAATGTCGCAGCACGACTTAGCGCGGCGCCTAGGGGTGTCGCGGCAAACGATCATTTCGATTGAAAAAGGTAAATACAATCCGTCGCTTCCCTTGGCCCTCCATCTTGCCCGCATTTTTGAAACAGAAGTGGAACAGCTTTTCCAATTGGAAGAGAAGGATATTAAATCATAAAAGGAGTTACTTATGCAACGAAATACATTTTTAATTATTGGGATCTTTTTTGTACTTATTATTGGCTTTTTTCTTGTATCCAGCATTATGGTAGGCGTGGCGCCGAACTTTATTATTTTTCCATTAATCAGTTTTGCCATTATGTGTTTTTCTCTGTATTATTTGTACCCCCAGTTTCGCCAAAAAGATGAACGGATGAAAGCCATTCGTGAGAGGGGAATGTTTTTTTCTTATTTTGCTTTAATCATTTACTTCTTCTTTTTCTGGACGGTATTACAATTCGATTTATTCTTTATTACCGCCCGTGAGCTTTTGCAAATTCTTATTGCCCTAACCATCAGCACAGTATTTCTCTCGTTTGTTGTTGTTTCGAAACGTTATTAATCGATAGAAAGGAGCTGGCCATAATGGTCAGCTCCTTGTCGTATGCTCTCTACTATTTTGTTAGCCTCACGAATCCGCTAACGCTTTTATTTTCTCTGTAATTATATTAATGACTTCCTCGTCTTCGCTGCCAATCACTTCAGCCACTACTTTTTCCGTCGACTCTGTCTGCAAGCGCTGCTTTAATGCTTGGCTTTCTTCATCAGCTTCTACATCAAACAAGAAAGCTGAAGCGATGGTAGTTAATAAGTTAGGAGCATCTACTCCTTTTTCGCGTAACTGTAGAAAAGGATTAACCAAGCGATCATCGGCAGCAAGCTTACGCAGTGGCTGCCTTCCGACTCTTCGTACATCATCTGCTAAATACGGATTTTTAAAACGTTCAAGAATTTTAGCGTGATAGGCTTGCATGTCTTCGCGACTGAACCCGTATTTACGCTCAAGCAATTCGCCAGTTTCCTGCAAAACTCCTTGCAATACAGGTGTAACAGCATCATGGCGTATTGCATCTGGGACTGCATCAACGTTGTGATACGCGCCTAAATAGGCAAGCGCCGCATGGCCTGTATTTACGGTAAATAATTTGCGCTCAACATATGGATTTAAGTCTGATACGTACGTAACACCTGGAAGCGACGTCGATGTTTCTCTATTTTTCATGGCCGGGGTTTCAATGACCCATTCGAAAAATGGCTCCACTTTTACATTTAACAACTGTTCAGCTCCGTCTTGGTTGGGGACGATCCGGTCCACCGCCGCATTTGGGAACCCGGCTACCGTTTTCACCTCAGCCTCTTCAGCCTGAGCTACATTTGCCAGCACATGGCCTTTTAGTAGCTCGCTTCCACCGATCATGTTTTCACAAGCAATCACGTCCACCGGCTCCTTGCCGGCAGCTGCCCGCTTGCTTAAGCCTTTGGCCAAAAGCGGCGCGATTTTTTCCAAAACAGCCGGGCCGACTGCGGTCGTAATCAGGTCGGCATCGACAATTTGCCGGACAATCTCCTCGCTTTCGGATGCGCTGTTGAGCGCGGAGATTCCCTGTATTGGGACCGTGGGATCGTCTTCTTCTGCATAAATGACCTCATATGTGCCTTGCTCATTTAATGCAGAAATAATCTCTTCATTTACATCGGCAAAGCAAATATGAAATCCGGCCCTGTGCAGGATTTCCCCGACAAAGCCCCGGCCGATGTTGCCCGCTCCAAAGTGTAGAGCCTGCATTAGCCTGTCACCTCTGTAAAGTGATTCAATAATTCATCCGCACTATTAGCATTCAATATATCTTCTAGTTTACTTTCATCGGAGCAGGTAATTGCGATATTAGATAAAATCTCAAGGTGCTCATCTCCTTTGCCGGCAATGCCGATGACAAGCCGTACCTCTTCGCCGTCCCAATCAATCGGTTCATCAAATAGCAAAATCGAAATCCCAGTTTCTTTAATCTCTTTTTTTGCATCTTCTGTACCGTGAGGAATCGCTAAATAATTACCCATATAAGTTGAAGTGAGTTCTTCCCGGGCCATCATCTCTTTAACATAAGCTTCGTTGACATAACCTTGCGACTGAAGAATTTCTCCCGCTTTTTGAATTGCTTCTTCTTTTGGCATGGTTTCCAATCCTAGTTGTATATTCTCTTTAGTTAAAACAGTAGATGCCATTTTTTCCACTCCTACTCATGTATTTTTTCTATTAAATAATCTTTTAAGCGCTTTTCTAACAATTGATACAGCTCAGCTTGACCGCCTTGTTCAAACCGGGCAATGTGCTCATCACTTTCGATAATCAGCGTGCTGATATAACTCATAACCCCCAGCCCCTCTTCATGCCAGGTGGCTGGAGCGAGCATTAATAACAGCCGCCGCACAGAAGTCTCGCTATTATCCATCGCACGCACACGAATTGGACTTTTCAGTTCATGAATTGTAAAACTTGGCACCTGTACATCGTCGCTGCGTGTATGGAACAAAGCGAGTTCAGTTTCTGGGATTGCCAGTCCTCCTAAATGCTGCCGTTCGAGTAATTGGTCTTTGACCTGTTCCCCGTTTACAAGCCACCCGTTCTTCTCTTGCTGTGTGCAAATCTGGGAAAGTACCGTTTCTGCATCGGTCTGTTCGTTCCAGCTGCTTACCTGGAAATGTTCAAGAATGGATTGGATCAGCGAACTTAGTTGTTCTATTCCCCGAAACGAAGCAGTTGATTCATTGATCTGGGTTGGTTCCTTTTCCAATTCATTGTCTCCAAGCCACTGGCTTTGCTGGATCGTTTGCCGGATGGCAGTTATTTCTTTTCCTGATAAGAACGGAGTGACGAGAACATAATCATCTCGATCACGCAGCGGAATCGTAGAGATGAGCAGATCCCTTCTTTCTTTAGCAATAGCTTGAACATCAAGGGCGGACGCATGTGTTACTTCCTCAATTTCAGGTATTTCTTTCTTCAGCCGGGCCGCAAGCATCTTCGACGTCCCTAGTCCACTGGAGCAGACAACAATGGCGCGTAGTTTCTTTTCATTACGCATCCTCTCCATTGCTGACCAGAAGTGCATCACCAGAAAGCCTACTTCTTCATCTGGCATAGGGTCAGGAAACACCTGGGCTGCTTTTGTCTTTAGACTGGAAAACAGGGCTGGATAATCTGTTTGGATATGGCTGAGCAATGGGTTATGAATTTTCATTTGCTGGCGAATCCGGTAAAGAGCTGGCTTTAAGTGCGTAATGAGCCCGTCCCTAAGCGCAATATCATTTGCTAACGGTAGCTCCCATTCCTGTTCAACAAGCTGAATGAGTTTCGTTATTTTCCTGGTTAATTCCAAGGCTTGTTCTTCTTGGACATAAACTTGGGGTGCGATTTGCTTGGCTCCTAAGAGGTGCATCGTCACATAGCCGATTTCAGAAGTTGGAATGGTCAGTTCAAGTCGTTCTTCTAATTTCTTCAAGACAGTTTTTGCCCAGTCATATTCCGGCTGCTGCTTCAACTCTTCAAGCGTTGCCTCATCCATTACAATTTCTTCGCCCTGGCATATCCGCTCAGTTGCCAAACCTAAATGTATGACTAGACCAAGATACGAAGTGTCCGCGATCGGCTCACTATACGCCTGGTGCAAATCTCGTAACGCAAGCAGTACCTCATGGAGCACACCTGCATCAATAACGTTTAACAGCTTTTTTGAAGCCTGGCGCTCAATATGCTCCTTTTGAAACGAATCATCAAGAAAAGAAAATAGCTCCTCTTCGGACGCATATTCCGTCAGCAAATTACGAAGCGCCCTTCGCTTCAAGGATTCTTCACCTTCAACATAAACGCCGTAACCCCGCCTGCGTACAAGTTCAAGCTGATGCGGGTAAAGCCAATCCTTCAACTTATTTAAATCATTGCTCGCTGTAGCAATTGTAACCCCTAGTTCTTTCGCCAATGTATAAAGTTTTACCGGCTCCTTTGACTGCAACAAAATCGAGCTCAGTAAATGTTGGCGTTCTTCAGGGGAATACTCCACCGGTTCGTGCTGTTGTAATTCCTGCTTAAGCTGCTCGATCTGAGGGCCCGCGCCTTCTAAAAGCATGCCTTTTCCTGTTTCTTTTGCAAGCTGCAGCTGAAAGGACGATAACACCTGCTCTACACCTGGTAAATCCCGGTGAATCGTGCGCTGGCTCACGTGCAGATCATCAGCTAGTTGCTTTACAGTGATTCCTTCAGAAGAAGCTAGAAGGGACGACAAAATATGTCGTTCCCTTGCTGACAAATACATGTTTATCACCTAGCTTCCTTTCATTATTGTTGCTGCTCTTTCAACTCTTCTACCAGTTCATCATATTTCTGAGCGTTCATAAAGTTTTCAACAGAAACATGGTGCTTATCTGGCTGTTTGCTTCGAGCACGCTCGGTCAAATCTTTGTGCGTGACAACAAGGTCTGTGTCATCTGGAATTTGGGTCACTGACGTATTTGTCACTTCAATCTCAAGCCCTGCTTCTTTCACCTTTTTCTTTAAGATTGATGCTCCCATTGCACTTGAGCCCATGCCGGCATCACAAGCGAAGACAATTTTGTTGACATTTTCATAAGAAGCCGTGGCTGTTTCTTCTGTTTCATTTGAAGTCAAATGCTCGGAAACGCTGCTCTTCTTCCCTTTCATCGTTTCCATTTTCTCGGTTGCTTCATCCAAGTTTTCTTCATTTGTGCCCGTCGTTTTCATGATAACAGCTGAAATCAAGAAAGAAACAGCCGTGGCTACAAAGATACCTGCAAAAACGCCTAGATGATTACCCTGCGGCGTCATGAGGGAGTAGGCGATAATACTTCCAGGGGAAGGCACCGCGACCAGTCCTGCGTCAAACAATACAAAGGTAAAGATACCACTCATGCCCCCGCCAATTACAGCCAAAATAAGAAGCGGCTTCATGAGAATGTAAGGGAAGTAAATTTCATGAATCCCACCGAAAAAGTGAATGACAGAAGCTCCGGCCGCTGAACCTTTTGCCATTTTAGAACCGAAGACTAAAAAGGCAAGTAAAACGCCAAGACCCGGTCCTGGATTCGTTTCAAGCATGAACAAGATGGAACTTCCAGTCTCAGAGGCTTCTGAAGCTCCGAGCGGACTCAAAATCCCGTGGTTAATCGCATTGTTTAAGAACAACACTTTCGCCGGTTCAATAATAATGCTCGTTAAAGGAAGCAGGCCCAGGTTAACAATTTGCTGCACCCCAAGGGCAAGCGTGTTCGTCAGGCCGGAGACTACCGGGCCGACGCCGGCGTTACCTACCAATGCAAGAATAAGCCCGACGATACCTGCGGAAAAGTTGTTAATCAGCATTTCAAATCCGGAAGGAACTTTGCCTTCAAAGAACCTGTCCACCAATTTAATCGCGAAACCGCCAAGCGGCCCCATAATCATCGCGCCTAAGAACATCGGAATTTCAGCCCCGACAATGACACCCATTGCCGCGGTAGCCCCGACGACACCCCCGCGCAGGCCATGTACCATCCGGCCGCCCGTAAATGCAATTAAGAGCGGTAGCAAGTACATAATCATCGGATCAACTAGTTCAGCAAATCCTTCATGCGGCAACCAGCCATCTTCTATAAATAAAGCCGTTATAAAACCCCAAGCAATAAATGCGCCGATATTTGGCATGATCATACCGCTCAAGTACCCGCCGAACTTTTGTACTTTTGTCTTAAAGCCTCCTTGCTGCTCTTCTGAGACTTGTTCAGTACTCATAGTTTCTTCCTCCTTTTTAGATATGGTGTACTTTCATGGTAAAGCGCTATCACCGCTATCGCAATTGAATCTAATCATAATTTCGTCACAACTCGGCATGACAAAATTAAAATAGAAAAGACCTACGTTTGTAGAGCTTTCAAAAAAACCGGCGATTGGTGAAGCTATTGGCCTATCACTTTATGCCGGATAACTGTAAAGCTTACAGTAAACCATCTATACTCATTTATTTTGACGTGCTGAAGATAGTATGTAACGCTAGTAGTATTGATCACTTTTTATGAGAAACGAGAAGATATATATGACGAACCGAACGGCTACTATTCTTTTTGTGCTTGGCATTCTGTTTATCTCCTTTAACCTGCGTCCTGCTATTACTGCCGTCGGCCCGCTCGTCCCATTGATTCGTGAAGACACCGGCATGTCAAACAGCCTGGCTGGCTCGCTTACGACGATTCCGCTCCTTTCCTTTGCGGCTTTCTCACTGATTGCCCCCAAACTTGGCCTTCGCTTTGGCAATAACTTGGCTGTTTTTGCTGCGCTAGCCACCCTTGTGACAGGGATATTTCTGCGAACGACCGGCTTGATTACAGCCATCTTGGTTGGTACAGCACTTATCGGAATCGGTATAGCAGTCTGTAATGTCCTGCTCCCTGGTATTATCAAATTTAACTTTCCCCAAAAAGTGGGGATTATGACAAGCATCTACACAGCCGGGATGGGGCTGTTTGCAAGCATCGGCTCTGGCCTAAGTATCCCGCTTGCTGAAACAGCCGGGCTCGGTTGGGAGATGACACTTGCCATCTGGGGGCTCTTAGGGGGACTTGCCTTAGTCTTCTGGGCTCCGCAGTTAAAAGGGAGCGTGTCCGCTCGTACATCGTCCGCCGTGGCAGCTTCAGTAGACCATAATCATATGCCAATCTGGAAATCTAGCCTTGCTTGGTACGTGACGTTATTCATGGGCCTGCAGTCTTTTGTCTTTTACAACATGATCGCGTGGCTTCCTGACGTTCTTCAATCTCTCGGAGTAAGTTTAGCCTTTGCCGGTTGGACGCTTTTTCTCCTTCAGCTTATTGGCATTCCGTTCAGCTTCGCGGTACCTTTGCTTGCCACCCGCCTTCGCAATCAACAACCGATAGTGGTCGGCATTTGCAGCCTGTATGTGATAAGCATGAGCGGCCTTCTTTTCTTGCCGAACCTGCCGGTAATCATTATTAGTGCCTTATGTCTTGGCATTGGCCAGGGAGCTGCTATCAGCCTCGCCCTGACACTGCTTGGCCTCCGCGCTAAAGAACCGCAGGAAGCAGCACGCTTATCCGGCATGGCTCAATCTGTCGGTTACTTGCTTGCAGCCAGCGGACCTGTTCTCATGGGTGTGATGTATGACACGTTTTCCACCTGGCAGCCGTTTCTTTATACGATACTTGTCGTCAGCTTTCTCGTGCTTGCCTTCGGACTTAAAGCCGGGCAAAACCGATATATATTTGAGTCCTGATCCAATTTTTAACTAACAGGAACTGCCTGTTTTCATTTCTGGAAATGTCTGCAGCGTTTAAGCGTCTGTTAACGTGAACTTGCTTCACTTCAGATATTTCCTCCACACAGAAACCCCGATCCAAAAAGAAGGATCGGGGTTATTAACATAATAGAGCTGAAAATCCCACAGCATGGTTTTCACAAGGAAGGAAGCAATGCCCGAGGCAAGCTGCTTCCTGACAATCAATAGCAACATTTAACGAAGTCGTATAAAAACAGAAAACATCTTTATTCCGGCGGGGTGAACGAGCGCTTGGACAACTCTTCATCTAGCAGGAAGATCGCATCTCCATCTAGGTGGACACGTTCTAATTTTTTAATATACCCATCAAATAATGCTTCTTCTTCAACCTGCTCATCAATAAACCAATTCAAAAACGTCATCGTCGCATGTTCTCGCTCATCTAACGCCAAATCGGCAAGCTTATAAATCCGCTTAGTTACTTCTTTTTCGTGAGCTAACGATTTTTTAAAACAGTCCAGGATCGAAGAAAAGGAATTTTCGGGGGTTTCAAAACCTGTGACATGCAGACGAGCCCCCATATCATTTAAAAAGTGATAAAACTTCATCGCATGAAAGCGCTCCTCTTCTGCCTGCACATGAAAAAAGTTAGAAAACCCATCAAGGTCTTGGTGTGAACAGTAAGCTGCTGTTGCTAAGTAAGCGTGGGCGGAATAAAATTCATAATTCATTTGTTCCATTAATTGTTGTTCCAGCTTTTCACTCATCATAATATACCTGCCCCCTTTATTGAGCTGAACTCTGATTTAAGTATACTAAAGATATCGGCAAATCAGAATGATACGAAGAGGGATTTTTACACAAAATTATAAAAGGTCCATGTTGGATATTTCATGAGAAGGCAGACAAGACCTCAAGGAGAGGCCTTTCTGCCCTTATTTTTTACACAACTGCACTAACCAAAATTACAGCTTAACCGCTTTACGTATGCTTGTTACATTTCATGCTGTTCCTGAGCTTGCATAGGAGGTGTAACCACCCAACCCTTTTCTTTGTTCATACGAAGCAGCTCTGCACCTTTTTGAGCTTTATTGATATGGATTTGCCCAAACATCATTGCAATATCTTCGCGCAAAGAGGTAGCCATCGCACGGCTGCAGCTTACGAGCGCCATACCAATGTCACGACTTAACGCAGCAGAGATTTCCGGGTCAGTAATACGAGCCCCAGCAGGAATGTCTTCCACGCGTGCTTCAGCTCGTTCCGGTGGTGCCGGCGGGATAACTACGCCATTCGCTTTTAAAATCTCTTCAATGTCTTTCTCTTCTTTACGGTCTTGGTCAATTAATCCGCTCAGGAACTGATGTAAATCTGCATCCCCGCAGTGATTCATCATCGTTTGGTTTGCTGCAATTTTCCCTTTAAGCCCTGCTAAAAATGTCCAAAGATCGAAAACTTCACCGTAGTGAAGGGGTTGTTTCACTTGTACGCCACCAAGAATTCCCATGATTATATGCCTCCATTTGTAAAATTGGTTTGGACCCATGTGGTAGAATCCCCGACTCACTCTGCTTATATGTGCCGAAAGCTTGGTATGCAGCAATAATGATTTTCCAGTTCAGGAAAATGGCCAACTCGAAAAACGATGAGCCAGCTTCACACATATTCTTTAGACGATTGAAGAGACTATAGGCTTGTTGGCCGCTTATTAGGAGGCCAGCCCGCTAATTACTTTCCTCAAGTCATCTTACGTTGGCAAGGTGTGTAACTGGCTGGTGGTTCGCAGAACAACGGATGGTCAACTATAAGACGCTTGCCCATAAGCCAGTTTCGAAAAAACAGTTGGAAGATGCTTGCTTTCACAACAAGGATAAGAATGACACCGGCTTCTTGTTCGCCATGTCTTCTTAAACGCGGGCGACTAGCATACTTCAGAGCCGCAACCACTCACTGTTCGGTCAATATCAGTCGCTGCCTACAGACGTGTCGGATATTCCGGCTGATGGTTTTCTACCCTAAAAGGCCAGCTCTTGATGAACGAGGGAAAGTATGCAAATTACAAGGAGGAATTAGGATGGACGAGAAACGAAAAATTGAAGCACAAGAGCGTAAACTTGCACACGAAGTAGATGAGGAAGTTGCTGCCGAAGTATCACCTTTAAAAACAGAGTTAAAAGATATTGAAAACCAAATAAACCAAATGAAGCAATCCCAACAACAGGGACAAGGTGGAAGCAGCGCGCAAAATCAGCAAAAAGCAAATGACCTAGCTCAACAGTTAAACCAATTCTCAAACCAAGCAGACCAACAAGAACAACAAACAATTCAACAACTGCAACAATCCATCCAAGATGCTTCACAAACCCTTCAAGGCGTTGAACAATCTCTTCAATCCTTCGATGTGCTAAATCAAGTAAGTGACCAAATGCATCAATCACAGGATCAGTTGAACCAACAAATGCAACAACAAGGGCAACAAGGGCAACAAGCCCAACAAGCCCAACAAGGCCAGCAAGCTCAGCAAAAACAACAACAAAACCAGCAGAACCAGCAAAATCAACAGAACCAGTAGAGCTCTCCTTCTAAACAAATTCTTTTTAGCATGAATTAATATGTAGAGCTGTCCCTCTTGAAGGGGCAGCTCTTTCATGTGGGGGACTGGCAAGAGCGGGTATGACTTCTCAAATTATTTCTTCCACTTTTACGCATGAACATTCGATTTCCGAATATATTTATTCGTTGTATGCTTAAAATGTAGGGAGGTTGTCTATAGTGAATGAAGCACACTTGGCCTGGCATGAAACGTTAGAACTTCATGAATTAGTAGCCTTTCAAAGTGTAGGATTAGTTAAACTAAAGCAAACGTACCCCCACATCACCAATAATGATTTAAAAACACTTTATAATGAAGCAATCGCTACAGTAGAAGAAAATTTACAAGAACTGATTGAATTTTTCCCTAATGCGCCGCGCGGAGAAAAATCCCCGTCACTTGCCGCGGAAGTGATGACTGGTTTTTACGCGGGGGACTTACTTGGCTTTGCCAAAACGAGCGTTAGGAATTATGCGATTGCTATTACGGAAACGGCTACACCTATGGTAAGAGAAGTGTTACAAAATCAGCTTAATAACGCGATTGAATTACACGCCAAAACGTTTCATTTCATGTACGAACGAAGCGATTATCCAGCTTATAACCTCGAAAGGCTGCTGCAGACTGATCTAGAAAATGCTTATTACGCACTCTCAATGTGAGTCCTAGGATGGTAAATGTACAGATAAGCTCAGAGGACGAAATAATGAAGTACCTCAACGTGAGGTTGTAGAAGAAAGAGCTAGTTCACCCCCGTGTACCTAGTGGGCTAGCTCCCCTTAAGGAAAGGCAATTCTTTTTGCTTGCTCGGCTACTCTAGGAGCGTACCTGCTCCATCACTTACGTCAACTTGCTTTTTAGCGGTCATGAGTTCCGTTATTGGTTGCTTTATTGGATAAAAACTCATGATTTAGCCTTGTGTTAAAATCTTGAGCTTCCCATTCGGGGGTATAGATAGCCCATCGGCTGGATATCAGATAACGCGCAAAAATTCTACAGTCCCGTGGCCCCATCCGTTTGTGAGTATCTCTCTCCTTCTTTTATTTGACTCTGCGCCAATCTGTTTCTGAAGCCAGTCCTTATACCTTTGTTTAAACTTGTCCAACTAAGCACACACCCTTCCCTAGTGAGATTGGTTGCTTTTACAAGGGGGGAAAATCAGAAAAGAGAAAAACGCGGAGAAGAAACGTATGCGTATGAACACATCAGGATGTTCGGACAACAACATACTGAATTTTTTGTTTCTATGTTTTCGCCGCCCCCTACTTCTTAATGAGCTCTTTCTAGGGCCTGCTTCCATTTGGCTACGTAAGCAGTTATGATTTGTTGCTTGTCTATTTTTTCGGTAAGGCCGGGAAAGACGGTGGTTGTATGGACAACTAGATAGAATAATGGAGCTAATGTTTGAACCAGCTTGTACTCTTCTCTTAAATTCTCGAGAGTATCCACCTGTTTCCATCTAGTCAGATATCTATCTAACAGCCATTCCATCTCGTTTAACGAGAAGGATTCTTTCATTTCTTCCATCAGCACTCCTACACTTAAAAATGGATGACTTAACGAGCTGTCGGCCCAGTCATAAATGATTGGGCCCTGCTTTTCTACTATAATATTTCCACCAAACAAATCGCCGTGCTCCAGTGTGATCGGGACATGGGAATCACCTAATTCAGCTGTGAATCTTAACATGTCAGATAGGCTATGCCGTAAGAGCTGATACGCTTCATCGTTAAGCCATTCCTCTTGATGTAAGACAGTCATCGTTTCTTCCGCTTTCTGTTCGAGCGTCTGAACGATTGGTCTATACGGAAGATGGAGTTGAAGAAGGTGATTGATATGTGCCGCCATTGTTGTTTGTATGTCTGCCATGCGATCGATAGCCTCTTCCCAAGGCCCAAGCTGCTGCGTCCTCCCTAACAGCTCCCCCTTCATTTCCCGCATAAGGTAACGATTCTGGGACGGCTCGAAGGCTACCACGCCTGGCGTACAGTTCGGAAAATAGTCTGTAAGAAACGATTGGAGCGTTACTTCATGTTCAAATACAGATGGAACTTCTTTGACATAATACGTTTCCTGCTCCGTATGTAGTTGCAATAAGGCCGCTTTCTCCCAGCTGCGAACTTGATTGCTCGTTAGAAGAGGCAGGGCCACGTGCTCCTCCACCCAAGTCTCAACCTCTTTACGCCAGCCTGGTTGATACCAGGGCGGACAGCCGAGGGCGGCCTGTTTTTCTTTAAAGCTGTTAATCATTTGCTGGTCTGCGTGTGATAAACGGCCAAGCTGAGACAAAGGGAGCCATTTACCTTGATAAGGGGGCTCTCCTGCGTTCTCAAGAACTTCTCCGCTGTAGATGCGTGTAGCTACTGAGCTTTCGAAACAACAATAAACGTGAATCGCCAGCTTATAATTGCGGCTCACATACGCCACAAGCGGTTCAGTAACAGCAATGTGAAATGGAGCTGTCTCAAACTTCGGCAGCACGTAAGCATCAGCTTGTTCGCAAATGAATACGTTTTTTCCATTCTCATCAAAGAGCACCACCGTTATCTCCATAAAAGGTCGCCTCCCCTCCTTTAATACAGCCGCTACACTTCTTCTACTACCGATTCACCTTCTGTTTGTTCGTCGTCCATCCATTTCCACTGTTCATGGAGCCGAATCTTGCCATTCTCCAAGACCTCGGGCTGTGAATAACACTCACCACCTCGCAATTCATTGGCGTGGTTCACGTGATTATAGCGAAAATGCAAGGACCCGTCTTCGTTTACCAGCCCGATCAGCCGGCCTGTCACGATTTCTCCCCCGCCATATGTAGCCGTTAAAATCTGTCCCTGCTGCTCATAGTTAAAAGTGGTATCTCCTGACACTTCCCCGTTTGCTGTATTTGTTTTGGACACAAACGTTCTGCCATCGTAATTAATCATGAAGCCTCTCCCTCCTACAAAATTGGAAACGACAGGCATTACCCATCATTTCCGTTAGGATGTTTTCTTCTTACTACGCTTTCATATCATCTACCGTGCCTTCCCTCGTAGCACGGGTTTACAGAAATGGGGGCACTTGAGTAACGAGCGGTTTATACGATTCTGTGCGCCTTGTTAAAATCAGTTTCTCCTGATCGAGCCACCAATCTGATTTCATCGTCATAAAGTTATTCATCAGCACTTCTTCGCCTGTGTCATTCGCAATGACAGTCTGGTCATTCACATAGTTTTGGTCCAGGTTATAAATCGCGCTTCGTCCTTTGAATTCATACTCAGTTCCAACAAAGTTAGCGACAATGGTATAGGATTGAGCCGCTTTGGCGACTGCATCCCAGGTAGTAAGGGAACCTTCTGGATAAGGGGTCGGGAACATTCGTTGATTGATGCCTATATCCACGCCGTAGTCACCATTCCAGCTCGTCGGAATACAGATAAGATCAGCTCGTTTTACAGCGAGAACCCCAGCGACTTCAGGAAAAGTAGCGTCATAGCCGATCATTAGGCCTACCCGGCTAAAACCATCAATCGGGGTAACGGCAATGTGAGTGCCCGGTGTAGCCCAGGACTCGTCCCATTCGTTCAAATGAATTTTCCGGTGCTTACCGATCACTTCACCTTGCGGGCTGATCAGCACAGCGGTGTTATAATAATGTCTTTCTTCCTGTTCCACAAATCCAAATACGACATGCGCGTCTGCCTCAAGAGCGAGCTGCTTCATTTCTCTAACAGACGGTCCGTCATCCGTTTCGGCAAAAGGAAGGATTTCTTGTTTCTTTTTGGCATTGACCGGACCAACGAGCGATAATTCCGGCAAAACGAGTAAATTGACGCCCGCATCCACTTTTTCATACACGAGCTGTTTCACTTTTTCCAGGTTCGCTTTCTTATCTCCTATGACTGGTTCATATTGCAGAGCCGCTGCATGAATGTCCCGGGAGACCGTATTTTTCACGTAATCCCACGGTCCTAAGAAAAGCATTAAATCCTTGTAGCTTTCCATGCGGCGCTCAAGCATCCGCTCTTTGGCCATGTTGTCATAATGGTCCGGGTCAACATCTCCATAAATAATTCTAGCCTCTTCCTTGGTCTCATCTTCAAACGCAGAATACGGAGCTTCGGCCAACTTTTTTCCGGACGGTGACCATACCGCGCTTAACCCAATCATATGAAAGTCTTCCTCTGTATTGGAACGGTTCGCACTCACCACATACAGACCGTTCATTTCGGCCCAATGCTGAAGAAGTGAAATCGAAGCACCCGAGGAATTAGTTGGAAAACACAAAATGTCTGCGCCATTAACAGCCGCCAGCCGGGCTGATTCGAAATACGTGGAATCCTGGCAAATAATCATGGCAATCCGCCCGAGTTCCGTTTCAAACACCGGGCAACCCATATCCCCCCAGCAGGACCAATAGTTCTCCACGACCCACTGATGAATTTTGCGGTATTTGCCGATATAGCCTTCAGGCCCCACCAACGCTGCAGAGTTGTAAAATAACCCGCTCGTTAAATCGTGTTCAGCCAGACCGATGACAATATACGTACCATATTCTTTGGCAATTTGCGTGAACTGGGCCGTCGTTATACCTGGAATTGTATCTACATACGGCGCTACGGCTGACCGGTCAAGATAATGATAGCCGGTAGTAGCCATTTCTGGCGTTACGATTAATTTTGCGCCGTTTTCAGCAGCTTCACGCACCACTTTAGCCAGCTCCCGAATATTTGAATTCCGCCGGTTCAACCTAGGGTTAAATTGAACCGCCGCTACTTTGAACGGCTCCCTTGACTTTATCATTTGGGCTCACCCTTTCTGCAATCAGTCGAACTTCTAGTTTTCCCATTCCTACTTTAATTTATTTTTAGCTGCACCGTCTAGACAAAAGAATAAGAGCAAAGTAAAGGGCTTACTTTATCGCAGTTATCTAAGGTAAGTGCGACCATTAGCGCTTTTTAGTTTAGATTACTACTTTAATACTTTCTGCTCCACATGTAGTTCGATCAAATGGCCATCAGGGTCAGCGCAGAAGATCTGGGCAAATCCACTTCTGCTCGTTTGATTTTCTGTGAACGTCACATTATGCTTTTTCAGCCAGTCTCTTGCTTCAAAATAATTAGTCACTCGCAACGCAAAATGAGCTTCTTTTGAGTTCAGCTCATGCTTCTTTTTCAACACCTCGGACGCAGGAAAAACGATTAAATGAATGTGTTGATTTCCGACCTGAAACCAAGCTCCCGAAAAATCGAAGTCCGGCCGCTTAATCTCTTGCAAACATAATACGTCTTTATAAAAAGCTTTTGCCTTCTCCAAATCAGTCACAGGCAGACTAACGTGGTGAAGTCCTTCATAGTTAATCATATGTACCCTCCTGTTCATGTTACGGAAGTTCTCTACCTCCTATAGTAATCCATAGTATCGTAACTAGATTTTTCTACGAAGTGGCATCTCATCACCCGTATCACTCTAATTTTAACAGACATTCGTGTAGTGTACCTTTATAGGAAGGTAGCCGGAAGATGTAGTGCTCGCTTCAAACATCGTACTAATAAAGAAACTTTGGCAAAGCCAAGCCTGCGGCGACGGGGTAGGCTGAGCCTATGGTGCACGTATATCGTTTCTCTCAACAATTTATACATTCTCACAGTGTGTGAAAAAGATCAGCTACTTTTCTGCAAGAGCTGATCTTTTTTGCTGGTTCTTATTAATCCACGATTGCCAAACATATTCGCCTCATTTGATTAACCTTGTTCCAACACCCATTCTTTAGCTTTTGCTTCTTCATCAAATTCAAAGAACCGAAGATTGGCGCCAGTCATAATGTCCGCTCCTTTTGTTAAAGCCATTAGAGTCTTTTGATCACCTACAATCGCATACCTTTCAATTCGCTCCATATCATTGTCTTTTAAAAATTTCAGCCGGTCATCAAGAGTCGTAAATTCAGCACTGACCATATTAGGCATCCTTACGAAAATTCGAATCGTTTCAAAGTGGTCGAGTGTATTTTCTACTTCATTTACAATGTTTTTGTATTCTTCCTCTTCAACTTTCTCCTTAAATTCATACGCCAATATATTTCCCTGGCTCCAATCTAACTTCTTGTTCACTTTTATCACCTCATGTTTAATCGTTTACTCTTCCATTTCCGAGATGAAACCACATTAATCATATTTTATGGAGTTGCCTATGGAAATCGTTGCAAATGAACGTGTTGCAGAAGAACTTGGACGCTTTGCGATGAAATATGGACGTTTCGACAAGATTCTCATACGACTCGACAACATTCTTGGACGTTTCGACACAAAAGCTGGACGTTTTCCTCACCCGCTACTAGTTTAAAGCCAAGCATACAGCTAAGGCTGAGCCTTCATTGAACGTATACCGTTTCCTTCTCTTACGGTGCAAAAAGAAGCCGACCTCATTCGGCCGGCTCCTCCTTAACAAATCGTTACGTGCCCAATAGCCTCGCGCTTTATGGACCGCTTCCGTTTATGATGTGGTTGTCGTTCTCAGGCTACCTTGCCGCATGTTAAGCTAAAACCGCTTCTCCAGTTCATCAACGAGTGCGCCGACATAGGCCACTGCTTCTTGGATTGGTTCGGCGGTGGTCATGTCTACGCCGCCTTCTTGCATCAATTCGAGCGGCTTTTTTGTGCCTCCAGCTTTTAACGAAGAAATCCAGCGGTCAACAGCCGGCTGGCCTTCTTCTTGAATACGTTTGGAAGCAGCCGTGGAAGCAGTCAGTCCGGCAGAGTACGTATATGGATAAAGCCCCATGTAATAGTGAGGCTGGCGCATCCAGGTTAAGCCGGCATTCTCATCGATTTCGACGGCGTCCCCCCAGAATTCAGCCAACAATTCTCGTTTTTGCTCGCAAAGAATGTCAGCCGTGATCGGAGTATCCTGGTCTGCCAACGCGTATACTCGGCGCT
This sequence comes from Salsuginibacillus kocurii DSM 18087, assembly GCF_000377705.1. Lineage (GTDB taxonomy): Bacteria > Bacillota > Bacilli > Bacillales > Marinococcaceae > Salsuginibacillus > Salsuginibacillus kocurii. The sequence continues at coordinate 17,585 of NZ_KB898625.1, forward strand.
GCAATTCGCCTTCAAGAATGTGAGTTACAAAATTGTGATAATACGTACCCAACGACTGCAAAATGACCCAACGGTGCATGCGGTCATCATTCGTCTGTGAAAGAATGTGACGGCTTAACAGCATTTCGTTCATCGTCGACGGGGCTTCAATAAAGTATCGAGATGGCCGCACGTTTGCTAAGCGTTGATTGCGCCCCGCCAGGCTAAAGTGGGCCGCGTGCCCTAGTTCATGTGCGAGAGTAAACGTATCAGCCATGGAGCCATTCCACGTCATCAAAATATACGGATGAACCCCGTACGGGCTGGAACAAAACGCACCAGAGCGCTTACCAATATTGTTGGCACGGTCGACCCAGCGGTTCGTCAAACCTTGCTCAATGATCTCCATATATTCTGAGCCCATCACTTGCAACGAATCCAGTATATACTGCGAAGCTTCTTCATAGCTTACTTGCGGGTCAAAATCCGGGTCGAGCGGTGCTTTCAAATCACTAAAATACATCTTTTCAAGTCCAAGCACGCGTTGCTTCAGCTTGGCGAGCCGGCGCATATGAGGAGCCAACTCAGTCAGAATCGTATCCAACTGGCGATGATACATTTCCAGTGAGACTTGCTGCTCGTGCAGCAACATGTCGGTAACCGAAGCATAACCGCGCAGGCGTGACTCGATGACTTGCTTTTTGACCTCAGTCGCATATGTGGCTGCATACGTATGTTTATATTGATTTAATGTGTTGGAAAACGTCTCATATGCTTTGCGGCGCAGTTCCGTGTCCGCTGACGCTTCGTAATTGGAAAAGGTGTTAAACGTTAATGGATGTTCTTTCCCATCTGAAGTTGTAAACGAGGGAAAGACCATATCTGACGTTTTGCTGCGTTCATAAATCATAAATGGAGCATTTTGAACTTCTCCAAAGGCGGCCAGTACTTCTTCTGTTTCAGGCGCTAGTTGATAAGGCTTCTTTTCTAATAAATCCAGCAAAACTTTACGGAATTCTGCTAGAATCGGTTCTTGCTGTATGTACGTTTCAATCGTCTCAAGATCCAATTCAAGGATTTCAGATTGAATAAACGATGTCTGGGCACTGATTTCAGAAACCACACCACCGACACGAGCTGCATTTGCTTGATGGACAGGATTCGTGCCGTCCCCTGACTGGCAGAGATGAGCATACATCATCACCCGCATCATCCGCTCCCGCAGCTTGTCACTCGCTACTAAACAGTCTGCCAGCGTATTTGCGCTTTCACCAACCCGTCCTTTGTATTTCGTGACGGTCTCCACCTCTTTACCAAGCTTCTCTAACTCAGCTTCCCAACTCTCTTCCGTGTCAAATAAATCTTGCAGATTCCAGGTCTCTTCAACCGGTACTTCTGCCCGGCTTAGCGTTTCATTCGTAACTGCTCCCATCTTCATTCTCCTTTCATCTGATTAAGGTTTTTAATGTTTCGCCTTTCGAAATATGAATCTATTATACCTTACATTCAGGCAAGATGAAATAAATGGTTCAATTTTCTGATGATTAATCTGCCCCTGATAGGTTTACATAAATTAACAATACCATCGCGGGCTAAAACTTCGTCAAACGGCTTGAAACATGGTAAACTAGACATCGAATTACTTTATTAAAAGCTGAAAGATGTTTCTTCTCTCTAACCAAGAGAAAGTACCTGCCTTTCCACAAAAACGTAGGCACCTTATAGCGCTGCATTGCTTTTACGAAGGTAAAATCCAACACCTATTGGCATAGAAATAGGAGTGAAAAAGCATGGGACTAAGTTTAGAACAAGATTATTTAGATTATTTTCATTCGCATAAAGAAGAATTTCAAGAATCACTTTTGGACGAAGCTGTAAATGTTCGCGATAAAATTGAAGAAATTTTATTAGTGGGGAACATTGACCTGTTAAACAACGCTCATACCCTGGTTATGTATGCGCTGAGTGGAAAAGAAGACTCAGTTGAGGAGTTCGCTAAAAAAGAAGGGATTTCCTGGGCTTCGCAAGACCTTACCTTGTCATTCAAGCTCGAATGGGTCCAAGCAATCCGGCGAACATTATGGAGATACTTACATCAATTTGAGAAAGAACGGCACGCTGATGGAAGGACTGACGCGTTCTTTGCTCTCGAAGAACAAGTGAACGACCAAATTGACCAGTTCCTTAACGGATTTTTCCTAACCTATTCCGACTATAAAGACAAGCTGATTGAATCTCAAAAAAAATTGGTGGAAGAATTATCTGTTCCCCTTATTCCAATTTCTCAAAATGTAGGAGTAGTGCCGTTAATTCGAGAAATTGATATAACAAGAGCCCAAACTATCGAGGAAAAGATTTTAGTCGAAATTAAAAACCTTCGAATTAAAACGTTAATCTTGGACTTCTCGGGGATTGCCATTATGCATGATGACGCCATAAATTATATGAGACAGATCATCCACGAAATAAAGCTAATGGGCTGTGACTGCGTGATCACCGGTCTGCGTCCAGAGATTGTTCTAGAAATCACCAGGTTAGGGTTACGGTTTGAAGAAGAAGCTGAGACAAAAACTAGCCTGCAGCAAGCTTTGCAAGATTATCTTATGACCACTGAGTCAGATAAACGCCCCTTTCATTAAAGGAAACACGCTGCTTTAAATTGTAGCTTTTCATTTGCAAACCCCGCTCGCCTGAATAAGGTGAGCGGGGTTTTACAAATCAAGTTGCTGATAGAAACGAGCATACGAACTTACAATTTAACAATAGTTCTTCCCCGTACCTTGCCTTCTAAAATGTCCTCTAAAACCTGCGGAAGCTCTTCTAAGCTAATTTCATTAACCAGTTCCTCATCTAAGTTTGTTGGTTTCAACTCATCACTGAGACGCTCCCAAACGTTTAACCGTTTATTCATCGGGTAGTCGACAGAGTTAATGCCAAGCCAGTTGATCCCTCTGGCAATTGCAGGGATCACTGTCGTGCTTACACCAACGCCGCCTGCCAAGCCGCTTGTGGCGACAGACCCGCCAAATTTTAACGTTTTGAAAATGTACTGAAGCGTTTCACCACCGACAGGGTCGACGGCCCCGGCCCATTTTTCTGCAAGCAGTGGAGTCTCTTCTGTATCGACAATGGTGTCACGGTGAACAATCTCCTTGGCACCAATTGCTTTTAAATACGCCTCTTCATTTGCTTTGCCCGTGCTGGCTACTACCTCATAGCCTCGCTTCGCTAACATATCTACCGCTAAGCTGCCTACACCGCCAGTGGCCCCCGCGACTAAAACAGGTCCTTGCCCGGGCTCCAAATCATTGTCTTCCAACCGCTGTACAGACAATGCAGCCGTGAACCCTGCTGTCCCCAGCACCATCGCTTCTCTGAGCGACAAGCCCTCCGGCAGTGGCACGACCCATTCCGCAGGCACGCGGGCCACTTCACTAAAACCACCTGAATGCCCAGTTCCTAACTGATAACTCGTAACAATCACTTCATCCCCTGCTTGGTAGCGATCATCACTAGAGTCGATCACCGTACCAGCTAAATCAATCCCTGGTATTAGTGGATATGACTCAACGAATTGCTGCTGCACAGCTACTGCTCCATCTTTATAGTTCACACTGGAGTAAGCGACGCGAATCGTAACTTCGCCTTCCGGAAGATCATTCTGGGTTAGCTGTTTCACTTCTAACTTCGGTTCATTGTTTTCTTTAGATAGTACCATGGCGTTAAACGTATCCATTGGCTTCATCAACCTCCTGCTTCTACTATGATTCACTTCCATAGTAACGAGAAAACCAGGCAAAGGTCTAATAAGTTGCCTGGTTGCTGTTTTAGATACACCAAGCTAAAGAAACTTGGCAAAATCAAGCCTATTTATACATTCTTACGATGAAAAAAGAGGGGGAACACCCCCCCTCTCCTTTTTATAGCTGCTTTATCTACTCTATTTCTTCTAAGAGATTATAAGCTTCTTCATTACTTTCTACTTGCAGCAGTTGCTCTCTAAACTCCTCATTCATTAACTTTCTTGATAGAATTTGCAGGATCTTTAAATGATCATCGCCTTGATTCTCTTGGGGAACGGCAATCATGAATATGAGTTTAGCCAATGTCCCATCTGCACTGTTCCAGTCTACACCGGATGCCTTCTTCCCAAAAATCACTCGTGGTTCAGTCACGGCTTTTGACTTACCATGAGGAATAGCTATCTCATAGCCAATTCCCGTGGATCCTTCTTTTTCTCTAGCAAGTATTGCTTTTTTGAATTTTCGTTTGGATTTTATTGATCCTTCATTATCCAACTTATGAATTAATTCTTCAATAATCTCATCTCTTGTCGTTCCTTTAAGCTCTGTCTCTACCAATTCTGTCGTCATTAATTCTGTTAGTTTCATTTACACAGCCTCCTAACCAGTTGTGATATCTTTTTTGAGTAAATTAACCATCAGAGCTGTCACAATCGTCCCAATAATGATGGCGACAAAGTACATAATGACTCCATTAATAGCTCCAAATGCAGCAACGACTGGACCTCCGTGCGGCACATTATTACCCACACTAAACATCATGGCAATCACTGAACCTACTATAGCACCAGTCATTAAAGATGGAATCACTCGCAACGGATCTTTTGCGGCAAATGGAATAGCACCTTCAGTAATACCAACCAGTCCCATTGCCAACGCTGCTTTACCACCTTCTTGTTCGGGTTTCTCATATTTTCTCTTATTCAACAGCGTAGCTAGGCCCATTCCGAGAGGTGGGATACAGATGGCTACTGCAATTGGCCCCATAATCTCAATATTTCCTTCCGCTACCATTGCAGCACCAAAGAAGAAAGCAACTTTGTTAACCGGACCGCCCATGTCAAAGGCAATCATTGCTCCAAGAATAATAGCTAGAACGATAGAGCTAGCTCCTTCCATCCCTGCTAACCATTCAGTTAACCCTGAAAAGATGAAGGCAATGGGAGAACCGATTACAAAGATAAAAATAAGCGCTACTATAATGGATGCAAGCAACGGGATGACCAAAATCGGCATGACAGGTTGTACAACACTCGGAACTTTCCAACTCTTGATCCATTTTGCGATATAACCAGCAAGAAAACCTGCAGCAATACCCCCTAAAAATCCTGCTTCCGCTTCAGGGCTGCCATAAAAGCCTCCATTCGCAGCAATATATCCACCAATCATACCAGGAGCAAGTCCAGGTCGGTCAGCAATACTCATTGCGATAAAACCAGCTAGTATCGGTACCATGAAGCCAAATGAAGCTTCGCCGACCGCGAGAAGTGTGGCCCAAACCGTATCATCTGCCACTTGAATCCCTTCTTCTGTCGCCGTTCCACCTAATGATAATGATAAGGCGATTAACAGTCCACCTACTACAACAAACGGAATCATATAAGAGACACCGTTCATTAAATGTCTGTAGAATGGGTTTTGTGTTTCTTTATCTTTCATTTTTTCTTTGTGTTCTTTGGTCTCTCCAGTATTCGTTTGATAAACGTCCGCTTCTTCATTAATGATCTGATTAATAAGTTCGTCTGCTTTATGAATACCTTCCTGAACACCTGTTTCCACCAGTAATAAATTGTTAAAACGTGACTTATCCACGCTTTTATCAGCAGCAATAATAATTCCATCTGCTTCTTCAATCTCTTTTTGGGTAAATTCATTTTCTACCCCTATCGACCCTTGCGTCTCCACTTTAATCTCAATACCCGCTTCTTCGGCAGCTTTCTGCAAATTTTCTGCTGCCATGTAGGTATGGGCGATACCATTTGGACAAGCGGTTATGGCTAATACCTTTTTCATGACGTGACCTCCTTTAATCATGTTGTAAATTAATTTTATAATGAAACCGCTATCAAAAAAGGACAAATTTACTACCGGAACTTCCGGTAAAAAATACACCTTTTATGTTTTGGCTGAAATTTTTACGTCTTTGAATCAATTTCATCATTCAAAATAAGATGTTCAAATCCGACTAATGAATGTGACCTTCACTTCAGACGGGCGCTTTCCCGAGGGCTTGTCTTCAGCTAACTTTTTCGATGGCAAAACCCTCGAAAAAGTGGATCTTCAGACTGCGCTTTATCCTCTGGGAGTCGCCGTCTTACGTTTCAGTCACTTTTTACATTCCGTATAGTAAATAAAAAATAAATAGACATCATTCGTATTATTGCTCATAAAACGTCATTATGAAATTGATTCCTTTATCTCCCGTTTTTTCATAAGAAAAAGCCAACCAGTAAGGCTGACTTCATAAAATTGAAAAAAACATATCTTTATCTGTTTGGCTCACCAACTTGCTTACAATATCATAGTGGTGTGACAAGTCTGAGAGGTCTTTAAATAGTTTCTTTAATTTTGTGACTTTCTGCTTCTTACGGACCTTTATTTACCTTGCTGATTTCTCACTTATAAGGATTTTCCGATCATCCGTTCCGTTAGTCCGCACCGGTTTAACTCCTTGCTTCGTGTTCGTTATAATTGTCAGGCTTGTACCTTCTCTAACATCTCCACGTGAGCATACGCATAATACTAGCAACTGACTTTTTCGTCACTTCCTCTGGGAAGCGGGCTTGTAAAAAGCTGACCATCATGGTTGCTACTTCTTGTCATTATGATTGGGTTAGGTATCATCATGCCTTTAGTCGGTCTATCTATTATTGTCGTTTATGTATTAGATCGATTTGTATTTTCTAAAATAAAAGCTCTAGAATCATGGTACAGATGAAAGAGTTAATCGTATGACTTATTAACGAAAAGCATATTTATTCACTACTTTTTTACTACTGGCAGGCTGTCAAGCAAATACGGATATTGACTCAAAGTCATAAGCAGAGGGGCAGCAGGTTGATGGTGATTTTTATCTTCCAGAAGATGTAGAGGAAGAAGAGGAGCCCATTCTTACTACGCTTGTCCATCAAGATGAGGAACCTATAAAAAATGCTACTAAGGTACAGTTTTAACTATTGCCGTATGATAATCGAGAGGGAGCAGAATTTATAGAAGGAGAACATGTTGGTAAGGGGTTTACACTGTACCATTTGAGTTTGACGAGGAAGAGATAGTTAATATACAAGTTCTTGTTTCAGCGAACCAACAACATGTGATGCCTAGAACAGTTTTCCCTGTCGGTGATTATAGTGACCAAGTATTAGAAGAGTTTAAAAGTACTCCTGGTGGATATGACATATAAATTTATATATAGATGAGACAATACGTATCATCTTTGAGGGGAAAAAGCAGAGGCGTTGTGCCACTGCTTTTCTTACTATAGAAGAGGGACGAAAATGAAACAGTTCCCCGCTTCGGCCTTATAAACCACTTGCTGCTTGACCATCCATTTCTGTTATTTTGCTTTGAACTTCGCTGCTTGTATCATTTAAGCGCTCTGATGCTTTACTCAGTGCTTGCAAGGCATTTGTCAGCTCCTCTGTGGACGCGGATATTTCCTCGGCCGCTGCTGCTGTTTCATTGCTGCTTCCCGCGATCGTGTTCATTCGTTCTACCGTTACATTTCGAGTTTCAGCCATGCTGTTTAATTGATCATCTACTTGGTCTACCATAGTTTGCAGCGCCCCTACTCCATTTGAAATTTCAGCGAAAACATGCCCTGTATCTTCCACTACTTGATGTTGTTCTTTCGCAAGAGTAGTGGTTCGCTCTAACTCCTGCTGAACATACTGCCCTCCAGACTGAATTCTTTCAACTGTTTCTTGAATAGTTCCAGTGGCAGAAGTCGACTGTTCAGCTAGTTTTCGTACTTCTTCAGCTACAACAGAGAACCCTTTTCCGTGTTCACCTGCACGTGCAGCTTCTATACTTGCATTTAACGCAAGTAAGTTGGTTTGTTCCGCAATACCTTGAATCATGTGGACAATCGTTACTATTTCTTTTGTTTCATTTAAGAAACTTTCTATCTGAGTTCCCATTCCGTAAATTACATCATTACTCTCATTCGTCTTTTCACGCATTTTTTCAACCTGTTCACTTCCAGTTGTACTTTCACGATTTACAACCAGCATGCGCCCTTTCATTTCATCGGTGTTATCATTCGTCGTCGTTATTTTCTCAGATAACTCATCAATCGCTGCTTTAGCTGTTTGTACTTCTTCTGCTTGTTTTGTTGCTTGTTTTGCTACTTCATTTGCAGCAATTGAAATATCTTCACTCGAAGCTGTTGATTGTTCTACGGTTGCGCTTAGCTCAGAAGCTTCTTCATTCGATTTATCAGCTGAATTCTTCAATGAAGTGACCAGGCCTTCTAAGGTGTGTACCATATGATTAAAACCTTTAGCCAATTTACCAACTTCATCCTTACTATCAATAGTCGAATGTACGGTCAAATCACCTTCAACTACGCGTTCCATGTCCATTTTTAACGATAAAACAGGACGTGTGATTCTTCTGCCGAAATAATAAGCAGCCACAATCGACAGACCAATGCCAATGATGGATATGATTATAAATAAATTACGTAGGTCATTAGCTGGTGCCATTACTTCTGAATCTGGATACATCGCATATACTGTCCAATCCATGCCACTCACATCTTCGTAATATAATGTTTGTGCTTGTCCATTAAATGTGACTGAGGCACTGCCCTGCCCGCTCTCATCCGCCATTATCGGGGCAATAAATGCTTCTTCACTTGCATCAGCTCCCTGCCAGTCATTATCAGGATGCGTCACCAGTAGCCCGGAATCATGAACAAGACTGACGTACCCATCGTAACTAATGTCTATACTTGTCATCATTTCGGACAATTCATCCAAGAAGATATCAACACCAATTACTCCGTCATCTCCAATTGCTTTTGCTCCTGTAATGGTCATATTTCCAGATGCTGCGTCTTCATAAGGCTCCGTCCAGGCTACATCATCCGGACTCTCGATCGCCTCTTCATACCAAGGTCGTTCTGTCGCATCAAAATCCTCTGGCAGATCGATCTCTGGAGAAGTATACATTTCTCCATCCGGTGTACCTATGTAAACAACGTCTGCCTGGTCATCTTGTTCCACATAATAAGAAAAATCATCTTCGACCGGTTCCCACTCACTTGTAGTTTGATTACCTTCCACAAAATCAAGCACTCTTTCGTCATTAGTGTAACGATCAAGGGTGGACTCATATTCTCGTAAATACTCACCTAAAAATCGATCTACTTCTGTCGTCACAGTGGAGGCTTCACGTTCTGTAGCCTGCGTAATTTCGGAACTTGTCTGCCAGTACATAAAAATAGAAAAAGAAACAATAGCAACCGTCATCAGACCGCTGATAAGTACAATTAATTTCGTTTTAAGTGATGACAACGTATTGGCTCCTTTCAGAAAATAAGTGAGGAACATGCAAGATTTAATATATCATTTATAATACTAAAGACATGGTTATAATGCTATACAAAAACGAAGTATTCCTGAATTTCTTTAGTGCATTATAATTATCTTATCAATATTTGGATTCATTAAGATACACAGCACCCAACAGGTTGGATTGACACAATATGAATTGATGGTGCCGCCCAACAATTGTTTGATACGGTATCACCTTCGAACATGAATAGTGAAGCTTGCTGCAAATTATAGATAACAGTTCCTGAAGTTCTGCTGTTGATAAAATCAACTCAACCCAAGGACGCAGCTGACGGTTCGATAAAAGATCTATTTTCTGCACACTTATATGTATGACTAACTCATATAAATCGTCGGTCTTAGACTATTGTTAATAGCTTCAAGAATTTGTTCTACTTCGTTATCCGATGTAGCCCTGCTCTTATACCTAATAAGACAGCATGATGAGATTCTGATGCGTCGAGGCATAGCTTTCCTTCAGGTTCCACCTTACGATGGACACCCATTTGGCTAACGGCTATTACGACCTCCATCTTTCGGAGGACTGGGACCTAAAGCGTGTGCTCATGCCGGGCACATCCAGAAAAGGTCCTCACCAAAACAGTGAAGACCATTCACTATATATAGGTTTTTGTCCCAGCCTCTTCAATTACCAGATGAAGACTTTTTTGTTATGTTATTACTTCAACTCATCTTCATCTGCAATACTTTTGTTGGGAGTCACTGATTTCATTTTTCTTAATTTGAGAATAACAAATAAAACACTAGCGACTATTATATGAAGGCTCTGTTAAAGTTCAATGTTGATATGTATAGAAAAAGTAAATTCCATAAAATGGAAGTTCCGTTTGATTTTATTGTCTTATTCAACTAACGCAACCCGTTTGTTTAAGTACAGACCTTCTCAAAATCTACCTATTCATCTTCAATAATTAGTATATTAGAATCATCAAATTCCCAAATATCACCGTAGGCAATTTCCCAATAATAGCCGTCAAGGTCTGTAAAATAACCGCCGTATCCACCCCAATCAGTTTTTTGAGGCTCTTTTTGAATTGTAGTACCTGCTAACTCTGCTTTCTTTAAGATTGTATCAACTTCTTCACTGGATTTTGCATTATAAGCAAGAGTTATTCCCAAAAAGCCCCGTACAATCTCAGGAGGGTTATGTTCATTAACATCCTTAGCTAATTCCTCTAAAGGATAGAGCGCAATTCTTGTGCCTTCATCCCTAAAAAAAATAATATCTGGATTGGATTCTGTCCCCCTAATTGAAGTGTCAAACCCCAATTGCTTGAAGAACTTGTGTGACTTTACAATGTCTTTTGTCAGTTTTTGTTCTTAAGCAACTGATGATATGGGGGAGTCTCCAATGATAGAAACGGTTATCATTGGGCTTACATTATAGGCAACGACTTTGCTACATTGCTTTGTTTCAATAAACCTATTAAATCTATATCCTCCCGATATCTTCGGTGCGGCGTGCGATCCCAGGCATGCCTGGCACCCAGTTTGCGGGTACACCTTGATTCGTTTCTCTTCCGTATTGGATCCCTTGTAACATGCGCAGCAGTTCATATGAATTTCGACCAACCTCTCGCGGGTAGATGACTTTTGCTGCAATCGTTCCTTCAGGACTGACAATAACCGTAGCGCGAAATGATGCACCTGCATCTTCATCTAACACTCTGTATGCACGGCTGATTCTATGATTTCGGTCACTTACAAGCGGGTATTGAACCTTCCGTGCTGATGGTGAGATCTCCTTAAAAACTTTATGGGAATACACACTATCTGTACTAATACCAAGTACTTCAGCATTCAATTGCTTTAACGGAGGATAGATAGCAGCAACTGCTGCCAATTCGGTTGGTCATACGAAGGTAAAGTCACTTGCATAGAAAAAGAGAATCTTCCATTTCTCCTTGAAATCTTCTAAATTTATTGTGTGAATTTCCCCCCTGAAAAAAACATCGGCCGTAAAAAGGGGCGCTAGGTCGTCTCGGGTTGCACAAAACGGGAGTGGGCATGGGTCGATATGGTTGACATGCAATTGAGTTTTTGTTTCATGAGGTTTCATTTGTATCCTCCTCTCGTCATTTTTCGCGAGATGAGCAAGAAGCCTGACTTTTGGTTACGAAGTTAGCCTATGTGGTATCGAAGTTAGATGTTACTAAGTAGTTCAGGAATCGCTTCTCAGAAATTTATAGGGAAGGGTAATAAGGGTGGTTTGTAGAATACATAAAGTTAAAGGAAAACAACGTCTTAAAAATAGGAGTTGATAAAACGATCTGCCGATAATAGAATTAAAAAATAATACAGAAGAGGAAAATAAAGTAATCTTAATTGGCAGATGGGGTTGCGTTGACGCTCCCTTAGTATTATCTAATAATATATGGCATCAATTTCGAGGTTAAATGGATATATTTTCTTTCGCAAGCTTTTCGTTGCTGTTTCAGTTGAGTGGCCATATCCCAAACGAGGCTCTTACCACTTTAGTAAGGCGTCGCCATGCTTTTAGCAATCTAAAAAAACCAAACCAAAACGAACTAGTTCCGTTTTGGTAGAGAAACATTTGAAATAGCATACTAATCAGCAGACCAAATCGCATATGATTTAGTCTCTTATTTAGGTAATTGAAAAAGCCAACCAGTAAGGCTGACTTCATAAATTTGAAAAAAACATATCTTTATCTGTTTGGCTCACCAACTTGCTTACAATATCATAGTGGTGTGACAAGTCTGAGAGGTCTTTAAATAGTTTCTTTGTGGATTCAGGCGATTGAAAGCTATTAGCAAGTAACAACACTAATGACACTTCTTCCGTTCCCCAGTTTATAGGTTTCTTTAACGTTGCAGCTGCTATTGCAGGTTGTACTACAAATTCAGGGTTACCATGTGGTATAGCTATGCCCCCGCCTATGTTTGTAGCCGATCTTTCTTCTCTTGCTATTACAGTAGATAAGTATTTATCTTTAACATGGCCCCGGTTTTCCAGTTCATTGGTTAAAAATGTTAACACTTCAGTTAGACTTTCACGTTGGATATTCAAAAATAGCAAAGAGGAGTCCAAATAGCTTTTTAATTCTGGAAATGATTTTTTCTTACTGAACGTTTGAATCGCTCGACTGATACTTTGCTGGTCAAGTTCAAATAAAAGCGGTGACGTTTCAACAATTGGCAATGAGGTATCTAAAGAGACAGTAGTAATAATAAAGTCTGCGTCAGGAAAATCGTTTTGATAAAATCGCTCTTCTGAAATACATGCTACAATATCTAATTCTTCGTATCTTTGTTTTATTTTCGTTTGTAATAACCTCGACATGCCAATCCCCATTGAACAAACAATCACAGTTTTTATGAGAGGTTGTTTCTTCGTCTTCTCTAGCGCAGATTGAAAATGTATAGTAAGATAAGCAATCTCATCTTCTGGGATGGAAAATGAATGGAACCTGGAAAGCTCACTTGCTGCATTCAAAATAACTTCAAACATATAAGGGTACATCTTTTTTATATCGTCAAGCATCGGGTTGGCTATCCGCAAGTTAAATTGTAATCGATGAGAAGTGGAATGCAGGTGTAACAAGAGATCTTGCAGCAATCCTTTATCCACGTTAAAATTTGTACCTGTTTCGTTAGATACTTTTTCAACAAGCTTATGTGTGAAACGACGCAACGTATCATCTACATGCAATTCTTGGGCCTGTTCTGCAAGAGTAAATTTGCTGGCCACTATTCTTAATACTAAATAAGCAATTTCTTCCTCCGGAAACTTCAACGTAAACTTATCTTCGAGATCGTTAATTTTCCTTGTTAATAATGTGAATTCCTCTTTCTTTTTTAAGGAAGATAATTGTTCCGTTGAAAAAACCACTGGATTTTTTGTTTTACTGCGGTGCACCGCAATTAATATATGCATAATTAAATTTTGTCTTGCCTCTTTAGTTAGTGAAAAAGGAAGTTCATAGTTTAATGTTGTGACAAAGCTTTCCACGATCTGTTGCTTCCAAGGCTCAAACAACTCTATGCTTTTATGGATATGCGTTTTTTCTTCATCATTAATGAGTTCCAAACATTGTAAGATCACGTCTCGTTTTTGAAGTTCATCTCCTTCTACATATATGCCGATTCTTTGTTTCGTTTTTAGCGAAAGGCCTGACCCTTTTAGCAACTGGCGAATGGAGTCTATATCCTTGTTAATCGTAGCTTTACTTACATAATATTGTTCAGCAAGTTCCTTTATTGTCACCCTCTTATGCTGATTCAACAGCAAGAGCATTATCTCAAATAAACGAATTTGTTCATCTATTGCTTCATTGTCTGTATATATATCTTTTATCTTTCTCATCACTTCATTTTTTTCTGCCTCTGTTATATCAATATAAACTCCAATGCTTCGTTTTCGAATCACTCGCGCCTCCGTATGCGCCTTCAACCACTCGTCAATGACTTTTAAATCCGTCCGAATCGTTTTTTCCGATACCTTCAGCTGCTTGGCAATTTCCTGGACGGTGTACGTGTTGGTCTCATTGTTTATTAAAAATAGCAAAAGGGCTTTATGACGATTATTCATTGTAGAAAACTCCTGAGATGATGTCTTTATAAACGAGGTACATATGGGCTATAGGAGAAGAAGTGGGCGAATTCGTATTTCTGTACAAGATCAGTCCTTACGTACAGAGACCCTCCTCAGCTATTGTACATGAAGTAAATTTTACATTTTCTTAAAGCGTATGGTCAATTCCTGTTCCTGTTAAGGCTCTCTTACTTGCGAGTCGTATTTACTCTACGGTAATTACATCCTTACCAAAGGGGATCTTTTTGATTGGAAAACTCGGTGATAAAAGGGTAAATCCCAAAGGAAGTAAAACTACAGTTGGAATTAACAACAAATGCAGGAATAGAGGGACCGAAAAAAAGACTGGCAACAACACACCAATGGAAGTGAAAATGTAGTGAAACTACTTAGCCGCCTGGATGCGACGGTTACATATTGTCTCTTCGCGCAATAAGGGCAGGTCATGCCTGGGTCTTACGTTAATAATTATTTTATTGATTGTTTCCATGTCCATCTCATTCTACAATTTTGACAAGTTGGCATGTTTAGAACAACTCCTTACCTCATAATGAAGATGTCTGCTTGTGAACCCCCCCCGTCCCAATTAGACAAAAAATATCGGATGAAGGTTATAAAAGCTTGCTATTCTACTGGAGAAAGAGAGGTTATGTTGATGGATATGCTTAAACATATGAATGAAGCGATTAATTATATTGAAGACCACCTTGAATGCGATATCAATTATTCAGAGTTTGCACGCATTGCGCATTGTTCAGAGTTTCATTTCCGAAAAATGTTTTCGTTTTTGGCCGGCATTACATTAACAGAATATATTCGACGCAGACGCCTAAGCCTGGCTGCTTTTGAATTAAGAGATTCGAACAGGAAAGTAATTGATATTGCTGTGAAGTATGGTTATTAATCACCTGACTCCTTCACAAAAGCGTTCTACAAGCTGCACGGGGTAAATCCTTCCGAGGCAAAAATCGGCCATTCGCTCAAAGCATTTCCACGTATGACCTTTCAATTGTCAATCCAAGGGGGAAGAGAAATGAATTATCGCATCGAAAATAAAGAGGCTTTTCGACTGGTAGGTGTTAAAAAAAAGAGTCCCGGTTATTTTTCACGGCGAAAATCCTGAAATCGTTAACATGCAGCAACGTATGACAACTGAACAATACGAGCAGTTAGAGCAGCTTTCAAACGTTGAACCGCGAGGAATGATCAACGCTTCGTTTAATTTTTCGGAAGGCCGCATGGAGGAAAAAGGCGAATTGGATCATTTAATTGGGGTGGCGACAACCTTACAAACTGAACATGAAGAGTTTTCTATTGTGGAAGTTAGGGCAGGCGAATGGGCCGTCTTTGAAAGCGAAGGCCCCTTTCCAGAAGCACTGCAAGACACATGGGGACGTATTTATTCAGAATGGTTTCCCACCTCAGTTTACGAAGCAGTAGACGGCCCGGAAATTCTCTGGATTGAAAACAGCGATCTCGACAAGCCTGAAGTGAAAAGCGAGATTTGGATGCCAGTTAAAAAACGTCACCCGTAAAAAGAGCCGGGACACGGCTCTTTCTTTCGCCATCACGCTATTTTTAAGAACGAGATGCACCTATAATTAAACCATGAGCTTTCTTCCGATCACATTAGCCGACACGGGGATTAGGTCGAGCTCCCTTGCTCAAATGGAAAGCTGCCCAATATGATGGATTTCGTGAGCGATCACGTGCCGCATAACTTCCCCATAAGTATAGTCATCGAACGGCTTCATTTCGAACTCATCACGCCAGGCTTTTACAAACTGTTCCACCTCCGCGCGGCAGTCGTTCGATGCATTTCGCACAGCTTGTAGAGTGGGGTACGATTCAATCTGATATTCGATATCTGGCTTGCCTTCGAGACCTCTAATCCACGATTGCTCAACATCGACGATATGGAGGAGTGTGGCCAGAATACTCCCTACCCCTCCTTCTCTTGGGCGCAGGAGTTCTTCTTCGGAAAGTTGCTTGCAACAATCAAACCACTCTTCTCTCACTTGCCAATTGTATTGGAACAAAACGATCATCCCGAGTCACTCCTTTGTAATCGTAAAGCGTAATCTCCATATGCGCATCTACTTAGTAGATCATGTTTTTCTTTACCACAACATGTTCATTCTGCTGAGGAAGGTTTACGAGTCCTTTTTTTAAAAAAGTAGGGTACAAAGTTAGCTCCTCCAAAGTTGAAAGCGGAAACCATTTATACAGCAATGGTTCTCCTTCTACTCCCCAAAAGCTGTCTTTTCTAGCTAGTCCATGTTCAGCTGCTGTTACTAAATAATACATACCAAACTCGTGAAAATCTTTTTCTTTATATGTAAAGAAGTGTTCCATCGTCCAAAGGAGTCTATCCGCGCGCACCTCGACCCCGAGCTCTTCTTGAAATTCTCTTTGCACAGTGGTTTCTGACGGTTCCATTAGCTCAGCTCGTCCCCCGGGCAGTGCCCAGTGCTCATCGTCTATATTCTTATGTAAAAGCACATGTTCATTTTCTATCCAAATACCAGCCACTCGATAATTAAAAACGCCAGCAGCAGTGTTAAAAACAAGATCCATTCGCAACCTCCCCCTTTTTAGTTAGCGACTTAAAACATTTCCACATATTTTTCCTAATCCCTTCTTTTTCTTCGTATTTAATATCTTTTTTCTACTGCTTATGAACATCTAATCTTTTATTTTGTTAATTTATTGATTTTTCAAAATTCCCCGGACGTCAGTTCCGTAATTTGCAGGAAATAGACAACAAGAAGACGATTTTGAAGGAAAGAGCAGAAGCCATATCCGTAATACCAGACAAACAGCCCTTTTCGTTAATATAACGAAACCAGTGTCCGCACCGTTTTAACCTCTTGCTACGTGTCCGTTTTAAATAGTCAGGCATGGATCTTCACTAACGTCTCTACGTGAGCACATGCTTGATCCCTGGGCATTGCTTTTTCCGTCATTTCCTCCGGATACGGGCTTGAAAAAACTAATCAGCATGGCTGCTTTCCCTTCACGTTTGCCTTTTTTGGAGACTTCGGAAATATTTAAGAGGGGAAACCGCGCGCTCCCCAGCCTAACTTGTATAACGATGGACCAGCTGGCTGTGCGTTAGTCTTCCAAAGCTTGTAATGCCGTTTCAACTTCTTCCCACGTATCTGCTTTAAATAAGCGGGATTGAATCTTTTCTAACGTGTCTACTTCCTCGCACACTTGAATACCAGTCACTGCTTTTTCCGTCACTTCATCCGGGAAACGGGCTTGCAAAAAGCTGATCAGCATGGCTGCTTTTTCTTCGTGTTTTCCTTCCATTTTACCTTTCTCTTCTCCTTCTCTTCTGCCTTCTTCTTTGCCTTCCATTTTCCACTGCCTGGTCCGGTAGGTTTCAATTTTCATGACGTGAGTTTCCTCCTTTTTTGGGAGTTTTTGAATTTCCTGCTGCAGGGTAGCTTCTTCCTCTGCGTTTAACGTCAGGTACGATTCAAACAGATTGGCGAGAAAGTCGGCGCGGGCTGGATCGATTTCGAGGCGGGCGATCATGCGTAAACATTCGAGTTTCACTTCTACTTTTTCTTTTTCATTATACCCCATTTGTGAGAGTAATGCGGCGGCTGCGGGATTATCTTTTTTAATAAACTCCCGCCAGTTGTGGTTGGCGAGTTCGAGGTTGAAAAAGTGAAAGGAGAGCACGTGGAAAAATGGGAAGGTAATCTGTAGAGATTCAGGTCCGCTGTGGGTGGATTGGTTGCTGAAGATGGCGATCGGCAAGATGCGGCGCTGATATTTTTCATAGAGGCGGCTGAAATAGTGAAACATGCGCTGATAGAAGTTGGCTTGTGGCGCGGACTGCGCTTCCACATGGACGATAATGAGGCCGTCTTCGCCTTTGATTTTCGTTTTGACGAGCAGGTCTACAACCCGTTTGTCCTGGTTCACGATGTCAGTGAAAATTTCTTGTTCCAGGAAGGTGAGGTGAGTAGTGTCGATATGTTTGAGGGCGGCGGGGAAAAACGCATCGAGAAATTCAGTGAAATAGGTGGTAAGGAGTTGTTTGAAGAGTTGGTCATGCGGAATAGGATCGTTCGGGGAATGTGGCGTAGGGGTCGACCTCCTTTAGGGTATAGGTGCCGGGGAGGCGCGCGGTTATTCATAGTATAGCGGAATTTGGTGGAAGGGTCGAGGAAGATGATTTTAAAGAAAATGTGGCAAAACCAAGCCTACTGTGCAGGCCGGGCATTAGTTGCCTTATACCGTTCCCTTCAACTATTTATACATTCTTACGGTGTGAAAAAACTGGGCGCTAGTTTGACCATGACCAGGGGTAAGATTTTTGCATGGGAGATTGCCACATTACGTGGTGAGGGAGTGAGGGGTCTGGGTGCACAATCCTCCCCTCCGCTTGCGCAGTAATGCGGACGGAGGGCGATGTGACATTGTTCGAGTGCCGTGTCACTCTACCCGAGTGTGGCGTCTCCCCCCTGTCGAGAGCGGCGTCGCCTGCTTACAGTGCGAAGGCAGTCTGCCCCCTAGAAGCAGCCAAGGTTTGGCAAATAAAGTGTGTAAGTTTTTAATCCAATTATTTAGATGAACCTTATCTTGAAGAATCAGCTTTTAGAGGTAATGTCAGACCCGGTACATAAGAAACAGCTGCGATCCAATCGCAGCTGTGCCTTTTAGGTATACAATTTCCCAACTATCACCCGTGTCACTTTTGCTGAGCCGCGAGTTCATGCATGAGCGGTTGCATCGTCTTATACAATTTCCGGTACGTTGTATACGCGGCTCGGTAGGAGGCGCGCCCTTCTTCCTGCGGCTCAATGCTCGCTGTCATTGGAATATGAGCTCTAATATCAGCGAGGGTGTCATGTTCTCCTACTGCCATAAGTGCAAACCAGGCAGCTCCCCAGGCTGAGCTTTGATGGGAGGCGGGAACATGGACGGTATCCTCAAAAATATCAGCAACGAGCTGCAGCCAGAACGGAGAACGGGCGAAGCCACCGCTTGCAAAAATACCGCCGGACGACGCCTCGTTTGCTGAGAGCGCTTCATTCACGTGAGCCAAACTGTAAATAACTCCTTCTAGTGCTGCTCGTATAAGTTCCGCCTTGCCGTGTTTGCTTGATAAGCCGATATAGCTCCCTCGCGCGCGTACGTCCCAATACGGGGCTCGTTCTCCGTTTAACAGCGGCAGGCAAAGCAGGCCGTTTGCACCCGCGCTGCTTGCTTCAGCTAACTCTAATAAAGCACGGTGCGGGTCGTCCCATCCATTTCGGGCACCAACGGCTTCCTGCAGCCAATCCAGGACATTGCCGCCATTGTTAGTGCCGCCGCCTACCAGCCACTTATCTTTTGTAACGGCATAACAAAAAGTGGCTTGTGCTGCACTTGTCTGCGGTGAAGCTACCACTTCCCTAATCGCTCCGCTCGTACCAATCGTGAGTGCACGTTCGCCCGGCTCAAAGGCGCCGATTCCAATGTTAGCAAGCGCGCCGTCCGCCCCGCCGGCAGCAAAGGGGAGGTCAGCCGGAACGCCCATTTTAGCAGCGACTTCATCGTCTAATCCCTGGAATAAGTACGTTGGAGCAACCGGCTCAGATAGTTGCTCTGCCTGCACGCCGGTAAGCCGCAGTGCTTCCGGGTCCCACCTAAATTCCTTCATATCAAACAGACCGGAAGCCGATGCCACCCCGTAATCAATTGCCGCACGACCGAACCAGCGCAGTGTCAGCCAGTCTTTAATCGAAAGAAATCGTTCGGCCTTTAGATATGGTGCGTAGCCCGTCTCTTTCATCCATAAAAGTTTCGCAAACGGGGTCATCGGGTGAACCGGCGTGCCCGTTGTTTGATAGATGGCATCGCCTGCCCCGCTTAATTTCAACTGTTCCACTTGGGAAAAACTGCGCCCGTCTGAAAAAATTACCGAGGGCGAGAGTGCCTCTCCTTTTTTATCCGCACAAATTAACGTATGCATGGCAGAAGATAGGCCGACCGCCGTCAACTCTTCTCCTTTTATGTCGCCTGAAGTAAGAGCGTTACGCATTGACTTAACAGCTGCTTCTTCAATATGATGGGGATTTTGTTCAGCCCAGCCGCTCTCGGGATGGTCTACCGGGTAGCCCGTTTCCGCTTCTGCCTGCACATTCCCTTCTTTATCAAAAATCACAACTTTTGCGCTTGTTGTTCCTACATCCAGTCCCGCTACATAACTTTTATTCATGCTTAACCTGCCTCCTTTACTGCTCATCACTATTTACAATCGTTTTTTTGAAATGGCCTGGCGCATTTTAGCAAGTGATTGCTGCATCAACTCTTTCCGTCCAATGCTAACGGCTACATAAAGCGCGTCAATAATACTGAGCTGCGCCAGCCGTGAGGCCAGCGCCTCTGAACGGTATTCCGTTTCTTTAGAGACTGTATATAGAGGAACATCAACTTGCTGGCTGAGCGGAGACTTGGCGAGTGTCGTAATGCCAATTGTTGTCGCTCCGTGTTCTTGTGCCACATCTAAGGCTTGTAAACTATCCCGGTTGGCGCCGGAATGAGAAATCAAGACAACGACATCCTCAGGGGTTAATTGGGATGCGGCCATCACTTGAAAGTGCGAATCGTTGTAAGAAGAGGTAGAAAGGCCCGTGCGCATGAATTTATGGTGCGCATCATGGGCGATAATTCCTGAACCCCCGTTACCGTAAAACTCCACCTTATTGGCGTTCAACATGATATTAACCGCTTGATGAAAATTTTCATTATCCAAAACGGACAAGGTTTCTTCAAGTGACCGAATGTTAGAGCGAAATACCTGCTCTACTACTGCCCTTTCATCGTCTCCCTCTTGGATCGTTTCATGAATGTCCATCATTTCCTCATTAACATTTTCAGAAGCTAAGGCGATTTTTAAAGCTTGATAACCTTTAAAACCGATTCGTTTGCAAAAGCGAAATACAGTGGCATCTGCTACTTGGAGCCTTTCAGCAACTTCTGTGATGGTGGAATGTACAATCTCTTCCGGGTGTTCCAATATATAGTCTGCTATCTTTTTTTCTTTTTCTCGAAAGTCAGGATACATTGCGCGTATGCGGTGTTTGCAGTGTGTCGTTTCATTGGCGGCCACTGTAAAACTCCTTTCATGATGCGTAATTCGCCATAGGGCCAACTACTGTGTTCTCTTATACATTGTACAATTAAATCGGTTTCATATCTGCTAAAAAAATAAATCCATGAAAATATCTTTCTAAAAGAAGTATAAAAGAAAACGATTAAGAAAAAAATATTTTTTCAAAAAAACCTCTTGAAAATGAAAAAAATTATTTTATAATGTGAATTAACAACGAAATATTCATAACTTAGTCACACAACAAAGGAGTGGAACAATGGACATCGGACTGATTGGTTTAGGCAAGATGGGTTATAACCTTGCACTAAATCTTCTAGATCACAAACATAACGTTGTAGCCAATGATGTCGATACGGATGCTGTTAACCAGATTCAACGTTCCGGTGCAGTTCCGGCACATTCAATTCAAGAAGTTGCTGAAAAGCTTGAAGCACCTCGGACAATCTGGCTGATGGTACCAGCAGGCGAAGTGACAAGCCAAGTCATTGAAGAACTGAAAAAGCATTTAGATGGCGGCGATGTCATTATTGATGGCGGCAACTCGAACTATAAAGAGTCACTAGCCCGTGCCCAAGACCTTTCCGAGCAAGGTATTCATTTCATTGATGCTGGAACAAGCGGCGGAGTTGATGGTGCCCGCCACGGAGCATGTATTATGATTGGCGGCGACCGCGAAGTGGTAGAACCGATTGAGCAAATGTTCTATGATATCTCAATTGAAAACGGTTACCTTCATGCTGGCAAAGTTGGAAGCGGTCACTTCCTTAAAATGGTACACAACGGAATCGAATACGGCATGATGCACTCTATCGCTGAAGGGTTTGACCTCTTAGACAAAAGTGACTTCGACTATAACTATGAAGAAGTGGCCCGCATGTGGAATAACGGCTCTGTCATTCGGTCCTGGCTTATGGAGCTTGTACAAAATGCCTTTTCAAAAGACGCTAACCTAGACGAAATTCGCGGTGTCATGAATTCATCGGGAGAAGGTAAATGGACAGTCGAAACGGCGTTAGATCTTGAGACACCTGCTCCTGTTATTGCCCTGTCTTTAATGATGCGCTTCCGCTCTCAAGAAGACGATACCTTTACTGGAAAAGTAGTAGCAGCCCTACGCAACGAATTTGGCGGCCACGAAGTAGTTAAAAAATAGCAAATTGGTGAAATGAAGTCTTGAGATTCCTCAACCAACTATTAGATTTTAAATCCTAGAAGAAGCTCAAGGCTCAGGAGGTGCAGAAACGTTGTCAAACTATGTGTTAGGGGTCATCCTGATCGTTTTTTCGGGGCTTTTGTTCACGCAAACAGCGGAACTCGATTCAGATGCAGCACTTCTACCAAACATTGTACTCGTAGGAATGGGCATTCTCGGTATCTTAATGATCGTTGACCCGCTTATTCGCAAAGCCTTGAACAAACCAAAAATCGAAGAAAAAGACGGCGGAGAGGTAAAGCCATTCACCATGAACATCTTTATCTTTCAGATTTTGATCCCAGCGGGTATTTTAATCTTCACCTACTTTATGCTCACATGGTTTGGATTTTACATCGCGTCCTTTTTCTTAATCCTTATCATCTTTTTTTATCACAATTATCGGATGGAGCATCGTTTCCCGCCGTCAGGAAAGATGATGAAAGGACTTGTATTTGCGGTAACTTCCGTCGCATTCATGTATGTTCTATTCTCTATTTTAATTGGCCTGCCAACACCTGATGGAACCATCGTCCAGTTAGGATAAATTTCAGCGCATAAATGTAAACGCTTCCCCTTATTTACTGAAAAGAAAACATGTTGATTTGAACCAAGGGGGGATCTTAGCCTGCAACGAGAAGAAACTCTTACATTAGAAATAGCGAAAAACGGTTTATAAATTTTCTTAAGTTACTATTTAGAAGGAGTGAAATATTAAAATGAAAAAATTTACACGTACAGGAATCGTATTGGCGCTTTCAGCAGCGGTAGTGGCAGCTTGTGGTGATAATGGAGAAGAAGCACCAGAAGATACAAACGGTGACGATAACGGTGCAGCGGATGAAGTAGAGACAGATGATGATGATGAAGATGATGATGATGATGATGATGAAGCAGCTGCCGGAGATTTCCCTGAAGAAGACCTGGAAATCATTGTTCCTTATAGCGCCGGCGGCGGTGGAGACACGGTAGCACGTATCGTTTCAGACCATCTTGGCGATGAGTTGGGCGTAACTGTAAACGTCATCAATCAAGAAGGTGCTGGCGGAGAAGTTGGAATTACTGACATGGCAAACAGTGAACCAGACGGCCACACTTTAGGTGTATTCGGTTACCCAGATAATGTTGTTCTTGAAAACACAGTAGATACTGATTTTGAGTTTGATAGCTTTGAATACTTGGGTGCATTTGACGAAGTACCACACGCTCTTTTCGTGGGCCCAGACAGCCAGTTTGAAGACATTGATGAGCTTGTAGAATATGCCGAAGAAAACCCTGGCGAAGTAACTGTCGGTGAATCTGGAGCGTTGGGTCTTCTAAAAGTGCTTGCCTTTAACGACCTGGCCGATGTGCAAATGACACCAGTTAACTTTGACGGTGGTGGCGAATTAACCAATGCCCTTCTAGGTGGACACGTTGACGTAGCTTCTACTTCCATCACTTCTTATGATGAAATCAGCGGTCAAGATGGTGCTCCACTAGGTTACGCTGCGGATGAGCGCATCGACATGTTTGATGATGTCCCAACCTTTGAAGAGCAAGGCTATGACTTGTCACTTTCCGTATCCCGTGTACTCGTAGCACCTGAAGGAATTCCGGAAGAAGCAGAGGAAGCCCTTTCTGAAGCACTTGACAACCTCGGCGAATCTGAAGAATTCCAGCAAGCATTTGAAGATGCGAACCTGCCATACCGCTACTTGGATAACGATGAAGTGGATGAAGAACTAGAAAATAACAATGAAACAATTCAACCACTTATCGAAGAAAACGAAGAGGACTTTTAATCAACACGACACATCATAACCGTTGAAAGAAAGCCTGCGTGCTTTCTTTCAACCTCGCATTAGGGGGCTTTGTCCATGGACGCGCTGCAAATCTTTCTCGACATATTATCATTTGATGTATTTTTAATCGTTTTTGCCGGAGTTCTGATCGGTATTTTCGTAGGGGCCATTCCCGGCTTAAATGGTGCAATCGGTATCTCGCTTTTATTACCTCTTACATTCGCGCTTGAACCGCAGCATGGGATTCTTCTCTTGGGCGGAATTTATATGGGTGGCATGTACGGGGGTTCGATTACAGCCATTCTATTAAATGTGCCAGGAGACGTGGTTGCTGCACCAGCAGCAATGGAAGGTTATCCATTAACGAAGCAAGGAAGAGCAAAAGAAGCGCTCTACTATTCTATTTTCTCCAGTATGTTTGGCGGGTTTATCGGGGTTGTTATCCTTATCTTGTTCACGCCTCCGCTTGCGAGCCTTGCCCTGGAGTTCGGGCCGGCAGAGATGTTCTTTATTTCCTTAAGTGGACTTGTTGTTATCGGGGCTTTAACAGGAAGTAATATTTACAAATCTATGTTTGCTGCCCTGTTTGGTCTATTTATAGGAATGATAGGAATCAGCCAAGTTACTGGAACTGAACGTTTTACAATGAACATTCCGGAATTACGCGAAGGTATCGAAGTGGTACCTGTCGTGCTTGGTCTCTTCTGTTTAGCCGAAATGTTCCTTAATATCGGCAAAAAAGCAACCGAAACCGTTCAATATGAAGATCAAAGCATTAAGCGCATGACCGTTGTCAGCCAAATTTTAAAGCGTAAGTTTCTCGTTTTTAAATCAGGTGTTATTGGGACTTGTATCGGCCTTCTGCCCGGTGTAGGAACAACGCTTGCCGTGTTTATGTCTTACGGGGAAGCGAAACGCACCTCGAAAGAACCGGAGAAATTTGAAAAAGGAAACCCAGAAGGCATCATGGCAAGTGAAGCAGCCAACAATGCCACGGTAGGAAGCTCGATGGTACCGCTTCTCGCACTCGGTGTTCCAGGAAGCCCGACAACCGCAATTATCGCCGGAGCCTTAATCATCCATGGCATCATTCTCGGTCCAGACTTGTTTGCCACTCGTCCTGACGTAGCATACACGTTCTTGTTCGGGATGCTGTTAACCGTTGTAGCGATGGCTATTATCGGAGCGGTCGGGATTAAGTACTTCTCATACGTTTTGAAAATTAATATCATGTACATCGTTCCCGTCGTTCTCGTGTTTGCCCTCTTTGGCGCATACAGCTTGCGTAACAGTATGTTCGATGTGATGGTAGCCATTGTACTCGGTATTATCGGGGCAGTCTTTAAAAAGATTGATGTACCACTTGCACCGATCATTATCGGCCTTGTTCTTGGCCCGCTTATCGAAACGAACCTCGTTCGCTCGATGACAATCGCAGAAGCGCAGCAAGTACCGCTTCTTCAGTACATGCTGACGAACCCGCTTGCAATTATCTTGTTAATTCTTTTAATTCTTATGCTTATCGTTGTCGTAAGACTGCGTCGACGCACAGGTTAAACGAGACACGTCTGAATCCTGCAGCCTTCGCAGCACCCATGGGCGGCCCTTAAGAATCAATGAGCAATTTAGTTTAAACTTTGACTCCCCCACCTATATAGTGATGACCCTCCCCATTTTGGCGGAGGGTTTTTTAAAGAGGATGCTCGTACACACAGCCCTGTCTTCCTCCTCTTTGCAAAAGTCACAATTCCTGCATTTTTTTCTTTACTCACTTCAATTAAAATAGAATATAGATAAAAACGGCTAAGCTCACCCTTTATATAGATAGCTGAAATTTTGCATAGATAGGAGCATAACACGATGTATCGGAACATGGAAGAATGCGTAAATGACCTGGAAAAACACGGACATCTCGTCCGCATCAGCGAAGAAGTGGATCCTTACCTTGAAATGGCGGCTATTCATTTGCGAGTGTATGAACAAGAAGGCCCTGCCCTGTTGTTTGAAAATGTGAAAGGCACAAGCTACCGCGCAGTATCGAACCTTTTCGGCACCGTTGAGCGCAGCAAGTTCATTTTTCGCAATACGTGGGACCGCGTGCAGAATGTGATTGAACTGCGCAATGATCCGATAAAAGCGTTAAAGCAGCCGTTTAATAATGTCGGCAACGGCTTCGCTGGCATGAAAGCTTTGCCAACCAAGAAAAAAGGCGTCCCTTCTTCGTTTGAAGAAGTAAACGTCTCCGACCTGCCCTTTATTCACCACTGGCCAAATGACGGGGGCGCTTTTATTACCCTGCCGCAAGTGTATTCCGAAGACCCGGAGAAACCCGGGATCATGAACTCAAACGTCGGCATGTACCGGATTCAATTGAACGGCAATGAGTATGAGTTAGACAAAGAAGTCGGCCTCCACTATCAAATCCATCGCGGAATTGGCGTGCACCAGACAAAAGCGACCGAAATAGGGGAACCCCTTAAAGTAAGCATCTTTGTCGGCGGCCCACCTGCCCATACGCTTTCTGCGGTGATGCCGCTGCCAGAAGGGTTGAGCGAAATGACTTTCGCAGGCATGCTCGCCGGCAATCGCTTCCGCTACAGCTATGAAGACGGCTACTGCATCAGCCATGATGCCGACTTTGTCATTACTGGTGACATTTATCCCGGCGACACCAAGCCGGAAGGCCCATTCGGGGACCATCTCGGCTATTACAGCTTAACGCACGAGTTTCCCGTGATGAAGATTCATAAAGTCTATGCCAAGGAAAATGCGATCCTGCCGTTTACCGTCGTGGGACGCCCGCCCCAGGAAGACACTTCTTTCGGGGAAATCATTCATGAAATCACAGGAAGCTCGGTCGAACAAGAGCTTCCGGGGGTTAAAGAAGTCCATGCCGTCGACCCGGCCGGCGTTCATCCTCTTTTGTTTGCGGTGGGCAGCGAGCGTTACCTCCCGTTTGAAGATGTGCAGCAGCCGACCGAGCTGTTAACGATCGCCAACCGTATTTTAGGATTTGGCCAATTGAGCCTGGCCAAATATTTGTTTATTTCAGCCGACCCTGAGAAAGAACTTGATACCCACCAGGAAGTCGACTTTTTAACGCACATTTTAGAGCGAATCGATTTGCACCGTGATCTGCATTTTCAAACCAAAACGACGATTGATACGCTAGATTATTCCGGCGAAGGGTTGAACCGCGGCAGCAAAGTGGTTGTGGCCGCGTATGGTGACAAGAAGCGAGAATTATGCCACGAAGTACCAGCAGAGCTGGAAGGATTAAGCGCCTTCAAAAACCCTGCTCTCGTCATGCCAGGCATAGTCGCCATTGAAGCACCTGAGTTCAAAGATTACGACAGCGCGGTCGCGGAAATGAACAAGCTTGCGACCCAAATTGAGCAGCAAGGCGAGATCGACAGCTGCCCGATGATTATTGTCTGTGACGACAGCTCGTTTGTGAGCGAATCGATGCAAAACTTTTTCTGGGCGACGTTTACCCGCAGCAACCCGTCCCATGACATTCACGGTGTCGACAGCTTTACCGAATTCAAGCACTGGGGTTGCGACAACATGATTATTGATGCCCGCATTAAGCCTCATCACGCCCCGCCGCTCATGCCGGATGCGGATGTGGAAAAGAAAATCGAACGGTTTTTTGACGAAGAAGGAAACTTGAGGATATGAAAGTAAGCGATTGACCTCATACGAAAGCTGACGATCTCTTGACTTCATTTTCATTGTCATCTCGTGAGCTACCTTCTAAACAGAGAACAGACTATTGCATGTTATCCGTTTTACCAAACTAACAGAACCAGTGTCCGTAGTGAAGGCTCAGCTTAAGGCACTTTGAACTAAACCCTCCCCTCTCTATAAATCATTATCGGGGGAGGGTTTGCTATTGTTTTTTTATGTTTATTACTACATAGGACCTCTGTTTTCCTTCACAAGAATAAAACCTCCAATTAAAGGAAGAATGGATTAGTGAAGTTATTTTTTTCCATGTGGCGGACCTCATTATAAAACATTTCCCCGCCAAGGTGATTCGATTCAGAGGAGGATAATACGATGGACAGAGAGCAGAGCCAAGACAGAAACCTCGAAAATGAGAAAGATGAACAGTTGGAACAGTACCGCTCCGACCACAAAGACACAAAATTAACGACGAATCAAGGCGTCAGGGTTTCTGACACCGATGATTCGCTTAAAGCCGGCGACCGCGGCCCTACGTTGATGGAAGATTTTCATTTCCGCGAGAAAATGACGCACTTCGACCATGAGCGCATTCCAGAGCGTGTCGTTCACGCTCGGGGTTTTGGAGCGCACGGTTACTTTCAAGTCTATGAGCCGCTGACAGAATTAACGAGCGCTAAATTTCTGCAGGACCCGACGGTTAAAACCCCTGTATTTGTGCGTTTTTCGACGGTGGTGGGGTCCCGCGGCTCTGCCGATACGGTGCGTGACGTACGGGGCTTTGCGACCAAGTTCTATACCGAGGACGGAAATTATGATTTGGTGGCCAATAACATCCCCATTTTCTTTATCCAGGATGCGATTAAGTTCCCGGATGTCGTTCACGCGTTAAAGCCAGAGCCGAACAACGAGATCCCGCAGGCTTCGGCCGCTCACGACACGTTTTGGGATTTTGTTGTCAATAACACCGAAACCGCGCATATGATCATGTGGCTATTGTCCGACCGGGCGATCCCGCGGAGTTTTCGCATGATGGAAGGGTTTGGGGTGAACACCTTCAGGTTCGTGAATGACCAGGGCAAAGCCCGTTTTGTTAAATTCCACTGGAAGCCGCTCTTGGGGGTACACTCCCTGGTTTGGGATGAAGCGCAAAAGTTGGCAGGTAAAGACCCGGATTTCCACCGAAAGGACTTGTGGGAAGCCATATATATGGGCGAATATCCGGAATTCGAGCTTGGCGTTCAAGTCTTGGAGGAAGAAGAGGAATTTAATTTTGACTTCGACATATTGGACCCAACGAAGTTCTGGCCTGAAGAAGTAGTTCCTGTTAAAAAAATCGGTAAAATGACCTTGAACCGCAATCAGGACAATTTCTTTGCCGAAACGGAGCAGGTGGCTTTCCACACCGGTCATGTCGTGCCAGGTATTGATTTCAGCAACGACCCGCTGCTCCAGGGCCGGCTTTTTTCCTACCATGACACGCAGCTTTTGCGCTTAAACGGGCCGAACTTCCACGAAATCCCGATTAACCGACCGACAGCTTCTGTTCACAACAATCAACGCGATGGCTTTCACCGCATGACCATTGATAAAGGAAATGTCAGCTATTCACCCAATTCGCTGCGCCAAAACAATCCAGCCCCTGCTTCAAGCGAAGAAGGCGGCTACGTCCATCACGCCGAAAAAGTGGAAGGGCAAAAAATTCGCAAGCGCAGCGCCAGCTTCAACGATCACTTCAGCCAGGCGACGCTTTTCTGGAACAGTTTGTCCATACCGGAGCAAAAACATATTATTAAAGCATTCCATTTCGAAGTGGGCAGCGTGAAAGACAAAAAGCTCAAGCAACAAGTTGTCGATATGTTTAACAACGTTAATCATGATTTGGCCACCCAGATTGCCTCAGGGATCGGTGCCACCCCGCCTGCACCGCCAGAAAACAGCGGCGTGACCGGTTCTTCACCGGCTGTAAGCCAGGCCAATACGATAAAAACGCCGAAAACACGCAAAGTGGCTATTCTTCTTGAGAACGGCTTTAAATATAAAGAAGTGCTGGAAATGCAAGCCGCCCTGCAAAGCGCCGGGATACATGCGGATATAATCAGCGAAAAATTGGGGATGCTGACTAGTGAGGAAGGCGATCAATTGGAAGCGAATAAAAGCTACGCGACGAGCGGCGCCATCATGTATGACGGCCTTTACGTGGCCGGGGGCAAGGATAGCGTTTCCTTGTTGACCACCCATACGGACGCTAAAAATTTCGTGAATGATTCCTTTATCCATGCGAAAACAATTGGGGCTACCAATGAAGGTATTGACCTGCTCGCTTCTTCGGACATTCAAGGCGTTACTACAGCCGGCACTGAGGAACAAGGTAAAGTCTACACCGATCTCGGAGTTATCACAGTTCGCAAACCTGACACCTTCACTGCTTTCACCCAGGAATTTATCGGGGCTCTCAGCGAACACCGTCACTGGGTCCGGGAAAATCAAGACGGTAAACGAAGTGGATAAAGAGAGAATACACTCTCGAAAATCCCAACGGTTAAAACATATGTAATCTGACTAGCAGAAAAGTCGGTTCTGCTAGTCTTTTTTTGGGGGGGGCAGCCCTCTCCTATAAGCACTACCGGTTCGCCTGAAGTAATATCCGGTATCATAGATAATGGTATTCACAAACCGGCATACTGTGCATCTTGGCCGTGGATTGGCGGCCTTCTCCTCCCCCCCCCCTTTCCGTAAGCGAAGCTCTTGGCCGGCTTAACTAGTACTTTGCGAGGACTTCGACCCATTCATCTGCCTTTAAACCTTTGCTTCCTTCATTAGTCATAACCACCAATTTAAACTTCGATCAGAAAAAGACTACGCAAAGCTATTGACCCACATAGATAGTTTCATAGTAAAATATGGAATGTTACATAGTTAATATCAGATACCTAGATAGAGGAGGAAATAAACATGGAAAAGAGAGGATGTATAAAATGCGGAGGGACAGAAGCAGAAACGAAAGAAATCGCCACCACAGGCACAGGGCTATCAAAAATGTTTGATGTGCAGCACAATCGATTCATTGTCGTATTTTGCAAAAACTGTGGCTATTCCGAGTTTTATAATAGAGAGACTACTACCGCTTCCAACGTTATTGACTTTTTCTTCGGGGGATAAACGAGCTACATATTAAAGATGAGTAACGGCAGTTCTTATATAACTGAAAAAGAGACCTACTTTAGCTATGTTTCACTACCTAACGAAACATAACCTTTAACATGAGCTTGAAGCAGAGCAAAACAAAGCTCGGAGTCGGTCCACACGTTTCGTTGTATGTTAGTAACAGTCTCCTCCACACTCACCCGATGAACTTCTATGGTTTCGTGACTCTCAAGTTGTTGATGACTTCTTTTTTCAACTTTTTCTGTATAACATACATGGGTGATTTCATTCGTTCTCCAGGAGGCCGGCAGCATGTTGCCTAGATAAGTTAGTTCCTTGCATTCATACCCTGTCTCTTCTAAAAATTCCCGTTTAGCTGCCTCTTCTAGTGATTCACCCTTCTCCACCCCTCCACCAGGCAGCTGAACGACATGAGAATCTACCGGTTTACGATACTGATTAATGAGAATATAACAGTTCTTGTCCTTCGCCAACACGACCACCGCTTCGTTTTCATTTAAATGAAAAAAAGGGCGATCCTTGACACCTTCTTGTTTCTGCATATCAGTACAACCTTGCCGTTTCATATATACACTCTCCACCTTTTTTTATATACGTAACTTCTCTTTTATAACAAGGAATATTCGATATTCACCCTCTTCTAATCCATAAAACACTAGGGCGAATACGTGATGTTTCACTACTGATCACACTGGAAAAATTCCTAGTAGATTATGAATCCACCTATGACCCTCCGGAAATTGTCGAGATAAGGCTAAACCAAGCCATGTTTTTTCTTCCGTCTTTAAATAAGGTAGGATCGTATGGAAATCCCCATGATCTTTAGCTCGAAGGTTGGAAGATCCTCCCTTGTATAGTAGCTGAATTTCAGGCTTCAAATAAGGGGGCCCTTCGTTTGTACATTCACTTATTTCGGCAATAGGCCTTCTTATAGATGGCTCTCTTCTATAGAACCACTCCTTTTCTTCATGATCTATGACCATAACCTGAAAAGCCCAGGCGGAGTTTTCAGTCTTTGCCACCCAAATGTTATTAACTGAAGCTATATCTGCCCCGCCTTCCCACCTCTTAAGCACTCCATGTTCAGCGATGTAGATAGTCCAATTCTTGTTTAAAACAGATAAAGTCTTATAAAGATCGCTACGCTTAACAACTACATCTGTGTCATGATGTGCCCTCGTTTGTCTACCTATGTGTAAATCTAGCGCCCACCCTCCACCAACCCACCACATAACTGGTAGATTGCTAAATATATGCTGTATTTCTCCTACATTTACTGGTTTCCAATTATGTATGTCTGTTCTCATCCGCTTCCCCTTCCCCATTTTGTAACCAACCTATGGACTTCGTAGAGGTCACATTATCAACTATAATTACTAATTATTTCAAAATAATCACCTATACTCAATCCTTTTGTGCCTTCAACCAATCGCTTTGCTACTCTTCTTTCATTATACTTAAACTCCTACTCCATTTTTTCTAGAGCGTCTCATGTTCAGTTCGTGACCTGCATTTTAAGTTGAAGTCAAATTATGTAACTCTTATATTGACGGATGAAAATCCCATTTGATATATTCCATATATTCGAACTTTTCCAGGTACTGCTTGTTCCTAGTACTTAAGCTTGGGAGGTGTGACATAAAGATAACCGGAAGCGGCTTTTATCCTTATTCATTTATTGGAGGTTATTATGGAATTAGGTTTGTTGTTTATTTTTCTATTTATCGTATTGGTTTTGGCAGCGTTAGGCGGGGTCGGGTACTACATCTTTATGAAATTTAGATACCGTACGGCCCGTTCGAATGAGGCCTTGATTATCACCGGGCCCAAATTAGGCGATGATACAAACGTTTTTTCCGACCAGGAAGGACGATCTATGAAAATTATTCGCGGCGGCGGTTATCGCTTGCGTCGGTTCCAGACGTCCACCCCGGTTGATTTAACATCGTTTCAATTACCATTAACTACCCCACGCATTTATACGCATGGTGGTGTACCGATCATGGCTGATGCGGTGGCAATGGTTAAAGTGTCAGATGGATTGGAAGGAATTGCAAATTATGCCGAGCAGTTTTTGGGAAAAGACCAGGACACTATTGAAAAAGAAATCACAGAGGTGCTCGAAAGTAATCTCCGCGCCATTCTTTCAAAAATGACGGTGGAAGGTATTAATGCTGACAGAGAAGATTTCAATGCTCAGGTGACGCAAGTAGCGCAGAGACAATTAGACGAAATGGGCTTTAGGATTACATCGTTAGGTTTAACCGACCTGCGCGATGCGGATGAAGAAAATGGATACTTAGAAAACTTGGGCCGTCCGCAAATTGCCAAAGTAAGAAAAGAAGCAGAAATCTCTGAAGCGGAAAGCCAGCGGGAAACACGCATCAACAAAGCTAAAAACGACCAGGAAGCAAAAGAAGAGGAATACGAACGAGAAATTGCGGTTTCAGAATCAAGAAAGAACAAAGACATACGCGAAGCGGAAAATAAACGCGAAACCGAGCAGGCACGAGCTGCTTCGGAACAGGCCTATGATTTAGAAAAAGCAAGACTGGCTAAAGATGTCGCAGAACAAGAGCTTGCGCTTGAGAGACAAAAACGTGAAGAAGACCTTCGCCTCCAACACTTAGAACGAGAGCAAGCAGTTCGTCTGGAAGAAGAAGAATCCAAAGTACGGAAAACAAAGGCCGATGCCGAACAC
This sequence comes from Salsuginibacillus kocurii DSM 18087, assembly GCF_000377705.1. GTDB lineage: Bacteria > Bacillota > Bacilli > Bacillales > Marinococcaceae > Salsuginibacillus > Salsuginibacillus kocurii. The sequence goes on from NZ_KB898625.1 coordinate 51,149, forward strand.
TACGAAACAACGAAACAGGCGGAAGCCAATGCTGAAAAGGCGCGTATTGACGGGGAAGCCGAAGCTCACGTTATTGCTGAGCGCGGTAAAGCTGAAGCACATGCCAGAGAACTCCTGGCTGAAGCAATGGAACGTCACGGCGAAATCATCATCAAGGAAAAACTGATCGAGATTCTTCCGGAATTCGCGGAGAAAATCGCTCAGCCGCTTAACAACATTGAGTCCGTGAAAATCATTGACAGCGGCAACGGCCAAGGCGTCTCTTCCTTCGGCAAAAGTGTCACCAACACGATGCTTGACCTGCAAGAACCGCTTAAAGAAATAGCCGGCGTTGACTTAGGCGACATGCTTCAATCTCTTGCAAACGGCAAAGAAAATGTGGAAGACGCAGCGCAAAAGGTATATGACAAATACACCCACCATGCTGCCCAGGATAGCCAACAAGACCAAGCCCCCAATGAAGCGGCGCAGACAGAGGATGGCGAAGCACAAGAAATTTCCGACCATACTACAGAAGATGACAAATAACCTAAAGTTAAAGAAGGCGTTAAGTCAACAAACAAACCCGCTCGGAGCATCAAGTGATCCGAGCGGGTTTTTCTCAATTGATCTACGCCCCGTTTGATGATTTCAGAGGAGAAGCTTTCAAATTGTATTACTCATTAATTTCTTCAAAGCGTTTATAAAATGGATAGCCTGGAACAATGAGTAGCCCGTTTTCTTTTCTTCATATAATTGTAGGTCTGTAACTGGAAGGGTTTAAATCTCAACTACGCAAATACCAAGGGATATTCGCCATATAGTAATTTAAACAATCTTCCATCCACTTCATTTTCTTTTAGCTATTTCTTTTAATACTGGTGGGTTACCTACATAAAAATATGCGATTATCATCTTCTTTAAATCATATTTTGGACTCACCGTTCAAGAGAGAATTAAAACCGAGACAAAATTTTTAACTAATGGACAATCATTTCATGAACGATTTCATCTCTATCCATGTTGGATGGATAATAAGTCGGCCAATTGGTTACTTCATCCAACAATTCTTCACGGTCATCACCCCAATACAAGTGAAAATGGTGACTATCCGTTGAGAAAATGTTATGGTCACTGAACTGAATATAATCAGGCATGTCATCATCTTTACCAGTCAATGCAAACACGTATCTGACGCCTCTGTTGCCAGCTTCATACGTTAAGATTTCATATCCATCATATTCATAATCACCTGTATATTCCACACCATTTTCAAAGAACGTTACCGTATTATCTTCGATTACGATTCGGTCAACTTCTGTCTCATATCCTTCGTTATAGTACTCTTTATACTCCTCTTCTGTCATATCTCCTTCCTCTTCTGCCTTGTGCTCAAAAACCGGATCCAAACTCCCCTCTTTTAAATATGGATAGACCGATTGCCAATCTCCTTCCCAATCGCTTAGTTCACGGTCTTCTACTTCATGGTCTTCAAAATAGCCGTCGTAAATTCGTTGACTCTCTTCATCATGGGCATGGCTATGTGCATGGTTGTGATCCTCTATTACAATGTCTAAAACCCCTGATTGGGCGTATGCTTCATCATCATCATCAAACAAAACCACTTTAAGTTCTTTCCCATCATCTGTGGCTTCTCCTGTAAATGTACGATCCTCTTGATCAGGCACTGGCTCCCACTCGCCTTCTTCATCATCCCTGATGTACCAGCGCCATTTGTCATAGTCTGTTTCTTCAGTATGTATAGCTTCTATGTTAATGGTCTCTTCGGTAGCTAACCTCTGAACAGCCACCTTTTCCGGAACATCCAACTCGCTAATCAATTCTTCTCCCTGCTCACCTTCAATCTCGGTACTCTCCACAGTTTTCTCTTGCGATTCTTCTGGCTCTACCTCTGAATCAGAAGTTTGACATGCTGTCACCCCAACACTTAGAGCAATGATACTACCCCATTTAGCCAATACATGACTCATTATAACTCCCCCTCTTCAAATAGTAATGATTACGATTTAACCTGTATTTTATATATATTCATTTGTAAAGTCAACATTTAACAATAAATTGCAGGTAGTCATTAAATATGGGCAAAGTCGTTTATTGAAGTATGCTCACGGCTGTAACTTTAAATATTGGTGTCTATAAAAATTGGGCCCATTCTGTTGGCTAACATCAATTCTGGTGATGAAGATGCATTTTATGTTGCTATTTGCTTGGGCGAGGCTGCTTAAAGAAAGAATTAGTCTTTTTACAAAAGCAGAACGTTTGCCATTCCTTTTCTCCTATGTTCAAATAAAGATATGAACACTTACCATCAAATAGTTGCTACAACAACCTTATATAACCCTCTTAATTAAAGGAGCGATCCTATGTCCAATGAAAACAGCAGCCCTCGTACCCTCAAACGCCAAGTAAAAGACCATTGGTATGTAAGCTATGAAGAAGCTGGCTTTCCGTTTATCCAAAAAGGCTGGGTGCTGCCGGTGGAAAGATGGAAAGATTTTGACCCGTTTATCTTAATGGCTGAAGACTGGTTTAAACGCGGGGCCTTTTCAGATCACCCGCACCGTGGCTTTCAAACGATTACGTATGTAATAGACGGCCGGCTAGAGCATATTGATAATGGTGGAGGCCGTGATATTTTAGAACCTGGAGACATGCAGTACATGAACGCAGGCTGGTCCGCTCGTCATGCCGAGGAAGGCGTAGAAGACGACGTTGCCCACACACTCCAGCTCTGGCTTAACTTACCCAGGCAACTAAAAGATTCAAAAACCAGCTATCAAAATGTCTATTCAGAAGACGCGCCTGTTGTTTCTTTTGACGGTGGCTCTATTAAAGTGTTTTCCGGAGATATTGCTGGAGTAACAGGTCCTTTGCAATCCGCCGTCCCCATCACAATGTCAGAAATAGCGTTAACCGAAGGCGCAACATACACCCTGGAGATTCCTGAGTCCCACAATGCCTTCTGTTATGTACTTTCAGGTGATATCGATGTTGGCGAGCATCCAGTTAACTTGAAAAAACACGGGGTAGGCACTTTAACTTTTGAAGAAGAAGGCGATAAAACGAACACAAGTGAGCTTGTTATCACTTCTAATCATCGTCGCTCCAAAGTGCTTGTTTATTCCGGCACCCCGATCAGAGAAGAAATTGTACCCCACGGCCCGTTTGTAATGAACAGCATGGAAGAGATTAAACAAGCATTCCTTGACTTTCGCAACGGTAAATTCGGTCCCCCTGCCATCTAAACGAGGAAAACTTAAGCTAAGCTCCTCGGCTTCTACTTACATTGAAGCAAAGCCGCCTTTTAAAGTAACACGTTAAAATGTTCCTATCGCCGAGATCATTCTACCCTCGTGCCACAAAATCCCAACCCAACTTATTGATAAAGAGGACGACATCGAAGACGGGGCGATCCCGTCCCCTTCGTCATCCTCTTTACTTATCTAATTACCAGAAGGGTGAGCGTACGGGGATAATTTGACCTCTAATTTCACCTGGAAATGGATTCTGTTCTGTGTGAGCATTCGCATAGGTTAACTCTTGTTCCATATATTTCACTAAATCGGCCACTGTCCTGATTCCAACGTCATTTTTTACAATATCATCGTCTGTAATGATGCCTCTAATCATACCTTTTCTCGTAGTAATACCATGTTGGTCTTCAAGTGTGTCTAAATCGGCACCAAATAGGAAGGCAAGCACAGGTCCGTTAACACCACGCGGACCATAATGAATGTGTGCTTGGACAAAATTCTCAATGTTTAGCACCTCTAGGTCAAACCTTATCTTTGTTCTCGCTTTATTCACTTCAAAGGTGGCAAACCCAACCGCATCTGTCTTTACCGGAGGAACTTCCTCCTCACCGACTAATTTTGCCTTAAACAAATGGCTCATAGTAATCACCTCCTTTACAGGAGATTACTACACTCTATGTAAGGAAGGTATGGCTTGTATAGGTTAAGAAATCTAAAATATCATGAGCTTAAAAAATGAATAGAAAACATAGAGACGCATAACGGATAGAAACCTAGCAGCATGCTTATTCATTGCTTTTTTCGCAGGCTTTGTAATCTTAGAAAAGACGGACAACTATAAGACCGAAACCATGAACTAATTTTATTTTTTATTTTTATTTCCCTTCGTCAACAAAAAATAGAGCGAAAAATAGCAAAGCTATCCCCCACTCCATGAGAACTTGGTTTTCTTTTTTGTTGTATACACGAATAGTCAACTGCCTTCTATGGACCCTTCTCTTATAAGCCTAAGTTGCCAACACTTTGTGAAACCCCTGGCTTTTGTTCTGCCCGCTGTTCATTTAATTGAATCTCTAACGCTTTTTCCCCTACGGAAAGCTCATGCGGCGGCCGGTATTTTGCTTGCAGCTTGTTATCTATCGTGCGTACCCCCCACAAAAAAACCGCCAAAGCGAGCACCCATAAACCATTTAGAAGCATGCCGTCACCTCCCCCTTTTATTGTATGCGCTAACTTTACATTTTATTCCACATATTTGAAATTTAAAACAAAGGGAGGGGGAGCTGTAAAGAAATGAATGAATGAATGGATGGATGGATGTCTTTCCACAAACCTTTGAGATTATTACTTTCTACAATTTTCTGCGGTAATACGATACGGCGCACTCACACGTAGTGAAGTTGAACTTGCTTTCCCACCTCTGCCTGAATAAATGAGAAAAGGGTCCTGCAACTACCTTTTAGAATAACCTACTAAAAAGAGCTAGGCATAAGCCCAGCTTTTTGCTATTACTATTTCATTCGTACTAACTTTCGTTTCACACGATGAAGAATGCATGACTAGTATGAGTGGTTCATCTCACTTTGCAGCTTTTGAATACTTGGTTGTTTTTTAAGCTCTGTTATAATTTCACTATAGTAATAATAAAATGTTTTAAGAGTAAGGCGAGGGCTAGTATGAAACGAGTTGTTTTATACGATGGAGAGTTTATTTTTTGCGCCCAAAGCGTTCAATTCATCATCCAAAGAGACCCAAAAGGGTTCTATAAGTGTTAGTGGAAAAGAATTATTGGATTTATATAACGCTCCAAAAGAAATAAATTGTTTTGTACTTACAGAAGCTAAAAAGTGATATTTTAAACCCACAGCAGCCCTTCGCGTTTGTAAAAACTTAAAAGGAGCATGGAAATTACCTTACCTCCTATTCGTTGTCCCAAAACCTTTTAGGGACTTCTTTTATGGTCTCATCGCTAAAAATAGATATAAATTGTTCGGCACAAAAGAGCGTTGTATGCTACCTTCCCTAGAAGAAAGAAAGCGGTTCTTATAATACCAGAAGAACCAAATAAGACTATCTAACGAATCATAACCGAACAGGCTTAATACGTCTGCTCTCTTTTCCTCCTCAGGTTCAGCCACATAATTACTCTCATCATCGGTAAGAAAGATAAATGACCCCTCGTCTACTACACTAACATTATAAGAGGCAGGGACTCCTCCTGATTCAGCTAGTACCTCTTCTTCTGTTTGCTCAAAAAAACTAATCATATACTGCTCTTGATCATTACGCTGTTCCATCACTTCTTCATGGCTGATTTCTTTAACTTGCAAATCGGCTACTATATGTACGAGTTGTTCGATTGGCTCCTGATCGGTGATTTCCTCCTGTACTTCATCAGAAGATTTACCTGCAGCATCCACTTTTTGCGCATGCACATATTTGATCTCTTCAATCTCCGTTTCAGTTGGCATTAATTGTTTCTCAGCCACTGTCTCTGCCTGACTGCCTTCCTGCCCACAAGCTGCTAAGGTGAGAGCTGAACGAGAAGAACTACTTTTCGCATGTTGGCCCCTCCTTCTTTATCATCCAATAAGACATAGCTTAGCCCTCTAGATTCCAGGTTGATGGATTAGCTCCACTCCTGATTATATTGAAATAAATGGTATCATTTTTAGAATTGTTATTAAAGAACCAACAAATACATGTGGGAAGTGGAACAAGCGCCGGCAGTTTACTGACTCTCCCCTTCTGCACAACCAGCCTATTGGCCTCCATTAATCCTGAAGTGAAACCTCATTTGGAAATACCTCTTCGACATTGACTGCAAATACTTTCGCGATTTTATAGGCCAGCTTTAAGGAGGGATTGTACTTTTTCTTTTCAATGGCAATAATCGTCTGCCTGGAAACACCGATCAACTTGGACAATTCATCCTGGGACATATCCCGTTTAGCGCGAAATACTTTTACTTCATTATTCATCATGGCACGTCCTTAGCTAATAGATTTGTGGTTATAGATAAATAAACACAAAGCGAACACAATCATAGCCATTGTGTATGTAAATATTAAGTATTCGGTGAGGGCCTCATTCGGGATTTGCCCGCTTAAATTAAAAAGCATAGAAAAACTAACAAAACCTATCACTATAATAAAAGAAAAAATGGATGCCTTACCAATGATCTGATATCCTCTCTCGTCCCGGTGTTTTCCAATAAAATACGCCCAATACACTCCTGCCACTAACGAAATAAAAACCAAATAGCTGTTTAATTCTGAAATAGCAAACGTTATATTCTCCATAAAATTCCTCCTTGTTATTTTATGGTAATATAAAACAGACATAATGTAAAGTAAAATTTACTTTATGTTCGTTTTAAATGACTTTTTGAATGAATCGAGGCATTCTCTTTATGGGCATAACCTTTTACCGTTTTCTGTAGCATTACATGAATATAAGGCATGGAGTCTATTCTCCATGCCTCCTGTTTTTTATTTACGCTTGTTGGAGCCCATGCTTTACCGTTTACTGAGTATATAATCAACAAATTGTTTCTTTTCCGCTGTATAAGAGCGCTCATCATTGGCATATTGTGCCGCTAACGTATTTTTTAAGGTTTCATATTCGCTCGCAAGCGCTAGGTTGTCATTTAAATAATCTCTAAAGAAAGTATGCTGCTGCCACCATTCACCCTCATACTCTACCACATGAAGAATATGAGTTTTTGTTGCAGCTTCTAGATCGGAAAACTTAGCAAATACCTCTTTTCCCTCAATCTGAACTTTTGCTAAATGATAATACCCGCTCTCTTTTAATCTCTCCCGGTCAAAGTGTTTAACTTCTTCCATCGATTCAACCCCGACAAGGATATCAATAATTGGCTTTGCACATATAGCAGCAATAGCCGTACTTCCAATATGCTCAATTGCTTCTGCATGATTACCTATCAAATCTTCCAATAACTTTTTCTCATCGTTAAACAACTGGTTCCACTCTTTAGCATGTGGGGTCAATACAACCTGTCCTTTATTTACACCCAGCATTAAATCCCCCCATTGTATGGTCTCTTCTTCAGACTATGACATGAAGAGGGGAAAATATAGAGTGTAATTTTATGGTAAATTATGTTATGATAATGCTACAACATAAGGTACTCAAGGAATGCATTCAATGACTGGTTCCTTTTTAAAATCACTTCTTTTCTCTAAATACCAAACGCATGGATTTTCAAATGAAAATCCATGCGTTTTAGGTAATGGCCAACGTTGTCTCTGCTTACGCCTTCGGTAAAATAAGATTAAACAAAAACCAAAATTCCAAAGGCTACAATTCCATACATAATAGCTGGAGACACTAGCATCCCATCGAGGATTGTTTTCGTTTTCTTTTCCAACCGGTAAATCAGATTACGGTAAACGAAAGTGATGGCAAAAAGTAACATGCCAAGGAGCGCTCCATACCCAATTGAAGCAAACCCATCAAACCATAATAGATTAGTAATGTAACCAAAACCGGCTCCTAATAAACTATAGGTCAAACCCTCCAGCACCCATCTACTTTGACGGGTGATATTTAACTGAGATATGACTCCACCTATTTCTTGCCCGCTTACTCCAAATACGATAAATATAACAAAAATAACAGTTCCTATTAAAACACCTAAACTGTTAACTAACTGACCCATCCCATCGCCTTGAATAAATGCAAGGATAACGGGCAACCAAATCATAAGACTCCCTGTAAAAAATATAGGAGCAACTTGCAACAGAATTCCTCCGTTCTTATGTCATTTATATCAAGCACGCTTACCTTTATGCTTTTTTCTATTCCACTTTCACACACCTAAACCGTAACAAAAATGCGTAATACTCAATAAAAGTGTCTTTTAGGGATAACTTGTGATTCTTATGTAAGAGCTTACTAACGAATTTCCTTAACGAAGATGAAGGCGCGATACTTCAACAGAAACTCCCTTCCACTCCAATTATTTCAAATATTTCATAGTAACACAATTGTCACTTTGCTTTATGTTTCACCTATCGGCTTAACAGGCTATAGGTGATGACTCAGCATAATTTAGTCTAGTAACAAATTAAATCATTTAAGTTATACGCTTACTACAGAACTTTTACACCTTACTACAATGAAATGAGGCAGCGCGTTGGAACAATTATGGAGACCGTTCAGCGATATCATCCCGCTATTTATAGTACTAATTCCCTTCGTTGGAATAATCGGCTGTTGCTTGTTTTACTACCGCCGAGAACAAGGTTATGGCAAGGGCTATGTATGGTTCGAATCAAGTATAGATTCGTTACTAATACTCTCGATTATTGGTATTTTAATCGTAACTCTTACACCAACAGCCACAAGTGGCCGCACCTTACAACTAGTTCCGATTTTGACCAGCTGGGACCTTCTTTATCAAGCAAGCCATTATACTACACCAATTCGGCAACTTGTTTTTAATGTGTTGTTGTTTATCCCTTTTGGGGTGTTTTTCTTTTTAAAATTGCGCTCCATTTCGAGAGTAATAGTGAAGACGAGTCTAGTTGCCATGTTCTTTTCTGTCCTAATTGAGACGATGCAATATATATTAGCGATCGGGCGAACGACAAATATTGATGATGTAATTTTAAATACGCTTGGTGCCTTTTTAGGCGCTGTAATCGGCTCGTTTTTTAATCGCTTCCTAAATAAGGGATAGCGTGTATGTACTTTTTTAGGAATGTATTATCGCTTTGTTTGCAAGTGTAAGAATTAGACACTTTTCTTTTCTAGTCGGTTTTGCTCACGAGTAGTGATACTCTTTTTTGCCTGGTCCTTCTCCGTGGAAGTGATGATCATTCCCGGAATAATAATACTCATTATCATCAATCTTTTATATAAAAAGGACCATGACGTTACGTACCCACGTAAAACATCATGGTCCTTGCTTATTACCCTTCCACTTTCCGTGCTTGCAGGTCAGCTAGGATGTCAGGATAGTTATGATCCACTTTAAACAAATAGAGCAGGATCATTTTAACGAGGCCAAGAGCTAATGGAATATAGAGATTCAAAGCTAAAATCATTTGCAAGGCCAAGGTTGACTGTTCGGGGCTGCCGCCTACATAACCACCGAAGCCCAAAAGCCAGCCGATTAATGCCAAGCCAATGCCTGTACCGACTTTAATGCCAACGCTTGTGCCGCTATTAACCAGACCTTCCGTTCGCACTCCTGTCTTCCATTCGCCGTATTCAATGGTGTCATTAATCATCGCAAAGGTTAACGCGATCGCCGGCATCAGACCAATGCCAACTAACACATGACCTGATAAGAAGAGAAGTAAGCTGTAAGGGTCAGCCAACTTAATGCACTGGCCGATGATAAAGATCAAAGCACCCGTCATGGCAACGTTTCGCTTCCCCCATCTCCGCACGAACGGTTTAATAAAAAACACACCAATCAACATAGGCAAAGCTGAAGCGATCCCAATTAAGGGAAAGTAATCTACATTTCCAATAATATATTGAGCGTAGTACATGGCCGCTCCTTGGGTTAGTCCGATGGTGGTGTAAAAGGTGGCACAATACAACGTAATAATTAACCAGAATTTATTTTTCACTAATGCTTGAAAGCCAATTTTAACTGGAACTTTTTCGATTTCGGTTTTATGAGCTGCGGTCGCTGCTCGTTCTTTTACTTTGAAAAAGGTAATATACAACGTAATCACGATAAGCAGACCATATATGAAGGCAAGTGCACTCCAACCAATGGCTGCAGCTAATGGCTGGGTGAAAGCAACGACAAGCAGATTCCCGCTTAAGATAAAGACAGCCGCATAAATATTGGATATAGATCGACTATGTTGGTGCTGGGTCATAACGCCGAGCAAGGTTTTATAAGGGATGGACACAGCGGTATAGATAAGCACAAAACCAATATAAGAGACATATGCATAAATGATGGCACCAGTTGCTCCAATATCAGGCACTGAAAAAAGCAGCACGGTAGCAATGCCTAATGGTATAGTGAGCCACAATAACCACGGTCTTGCTTTTCCGTATTTCGATTTCGTCTTATCTACGACCGAACCCATCCCTAAGTCAGTTACCCCATCAAACAATCGAGCAAGCAGCATAAGTGTCCCTACCGCGCCTGCGGTAATTCCGACTACATCTGTGTAATAATAGGTTAAAAAGGAGCTCATCAAACTCCAAACGGCAAAAATGCCAAAACTCCCTACGCCGTATGCCCACATTTCCCTTCTTCCCGGCCTTTCTACCTCAGTGGCCGGAGGTACTTCCTGCTTGGTTACTAACATCTGTTCATCCCCTTTTCCCTTCATAACACACGGCCTCATTAATTGCATTTAGCCCTTTTTGCCCACATAATGTAAGGGCTTTCATTTTGATGTAGGCCTATATCTGGCCCTCATCCCTCTCTTTTTAGTAATAGCGCCATGCCTTGCCCTCCCCCTACACACAGTGTTGCTAAGCCATACCTTTTTTGACTTCGCATCATTTCATACAGGAGAGTAGTCGTAATCTTGCAGCCTGTTGCACCTAGTGGATGGCCTAAGGCGATGGCTCCGCCGTTGACATTTACTTTTTGAGGGTCCAGGTCGGCCTCGCGAATGACAGCGAGAGCCTGAGCGGCAAACGCTTCGTTTAATTCAATGACATCAATTTCTTTAAGTGATAGTTCGCTCCTCTTTAATAGTTTTTGAATAGCAGGAACTGGTCCAATTCCCATCAATGATGGTGAAACGCCAGCCGTCGCCCAATCGACAATAGTGCCAAGCGGTTTCACCCCTAACTCTTTCGCTTTTCTGCTTGTCATGAGGATCATTGCAGCAGCCCCGTCATTCCTGCCGCAAGCGTTACCCGCTGTCACTGTGCCCCTTTCTTTAAACACCGGGCGTAAATCAGACAGAGAATCCAATGTTGTTGTAGGTCGTGGAAATTCATCCTGGTTAAAGGTGGTTGCTTCTTTCCGTGCTTTTACTTGGACCGGCACAATTTCCTCTGAGAAAACGTCAGCTTCTAGTGCCGCTGCTGCTTTCATTTGACTTTGGTAAGCAAATGCATCTTGCTCATCTCTTCTAATATGATAGCGCTCTGCCACATGTTCTGCGGTTAGACCCATGCTTAACTGGCTGCCATAGACCTCTTGGGGCTGCTGGCCATTTTCTGTATTGGAATCTACCAATTGAGGAGTTCCTTTTTCAAAGCGCGAATTTCTTAAATAAAACGGAGCCCGGCTCATATTTTCCGTGCCACCGGCGACAACAACTTCCGCCTGCTTGGATTGGAGCTGCTGCACAGCGGACGTAATCGCTTGCATACTAGAAGCACAAAGACGGTTTACGGTAAAGGCTGTGGCCTCTTCAGGAATACCAGCGCGCAAAGCAGCTACCCGGGCCACATTGGAGGATTCTGTAGTTTGTCTCACCTCGCCTAAAATCACTTCATCCACGAGCTGTGGCAAAAGCTCTGCCCGTTTTAATGCTTCCTCGATGACAGTAGCAGCTAAGTTGCCAGCGTTCACCTCCGTTAATGAACCGCCAAATTTCCCGACCGCTGTTCGAGCAGCGCTCACAATTACAACTTGATCGTCCAAGCCTCATCCCCCCTTTCTTCTCGCCTGTTAGCTGTATTCCTTTCGCAATTGCGCTGAAATGATATTTTTCTGAATCTCTGAAGTGCCTTCATAGATTCTAGTTATACGAGCATCACGATAAAAACGCTCAATCGGATACTCAGAAATATAACCGATGCCGCCGTGAATTTGGACAGCTTTGTCAGCGACCCGATTGTATACTTCAGAACCGTACAGCTTTAACATTGCCGCTTCTTTAATCACTCGCTTTTCTTGGTCAACCAAGCTCGCGACCCGATAGGTAAACGACCGGAGCGCTTCGATTTCCATCGCCATTTCAGCTAGCATATGGGCGATAGCCTGGTGGTCGATGATCGGTACGTTAAACTGCTTGCGCTCCTGGGCAAATGCCATACAAAGATCAAGCAGTTTTTGGCAGGAGCCCAGATTTCTAGCCACTAAGCCAGCTCTTCCGTTAGCTAATATTTTCAGGGCATTCACATAACCTTGGCCCACTTCCCCCAACACATTTTCTTCAGGGACTTCGCAATTTTCAAAAACCAATTCTGCGGAATGTGACCCTTTTAATCCCATCTTTTTTTCATTCGGCCCGACCGCTAAGCCAGGAGAGTCTTTTTCAACAAGAAAAGAAGTAATTCCTTTCGCTCCTTTGGAAGCATCTGTTACAGCCATAACTGTAAATAAGCCTGCTATCGGGGCGTTTGTAATATAGTGCTTCGTTCCGTTTAACACGTATTTATCGTCAGCTTTCACAGCTGTTGTTTTTAAATTAGTGGCATGCGAGCCTGCAGCTGGTTCGGTTAAAGCAAAAGCTCCAATCATTTCTCCGCTTGCAAGCTGGGGAAGGTATTTCGCTTTTTGTTCTTCATTCCCCATCTCCACGACCCCAACAGAGCCAATGCCAGAATGAGCGCCAATGAGCGTGGTATACCCATTGTGTGTTTTTCCGATTTCTTCATATAAGGCGCATTTGCCGACCATACCGATACCTAGACCACCGTATTTTTCCGGAATACTTAAGCCAAACAACCCCATTTCCTTCGACTTCTCTACCAGATTGGGGGGAATGTCGTCTTGTTCTTCGATCTCCATCGCGAGTGGGTCCACTTCGTGCTTAATAAAATCCCGTATCGTTTTTGCTAAAGCCGTAATATCTTCTTCTAGTTGAACATTCACGCTTCAAGCTCCTTTCTATTCATAGTGATAAAAGCCTTGCCCCGTTTTTCGGCCTAGCCTGCCCGCTTTTACATATTTTACTAAGAGCGGGCTGGGCCGATATTTTTCACCAAGGGATTGATACAGATATTCCATATTACGAAGGCGTGTATCTAAGCCGACCAAATCCGCTAACTCAAGTGGCCCCATCGGGTGGTTTAACCCCAACTTCATGGCTTTATCAATGCCTTCCACCGTGGAGACCCCCTCCAACACCATGTTCATCGCTTCATTTCCGATGACACAATTCATGCGGCTAACCGCAAAGCCCGGGAACTCTTCCACCTGTACACATTCTTTATTCATCCTTTCCCCGACTTCTACCACCTGTTTCACCGTCTCTATGGATGTTTCTAGTCCACGAATCACTTCGATTAACTTCATATTGGGTACTGGGTTAAAAAAATGCATGGCCACCGTCCGCTCAGGCCGGTTGGTTTGGGCAGCGATTTCAGTTGGACTCATCGTTGATGTGTTTGTTGCTAAGATAGTGTGTGCAGCTGTGAGCTTATCAAGTTCTTTAAAGAGCTTTGTCTTTAGTTCCATATGTTCTAGCACTGCTTCTATCACTAAATCAGCGTGAGTGACCGCTTCTTCTAATGCGGTTGTATACGTTAGGTGGTTTCTCGCCGCAGCAGCTTCTTCAGCTGTTATTACGTCTCGTGACATTCGTTTTTGCAGCTGCTCTTCTACATAGATTTTGGCTTGTTGCACTGCTTCTTTGCTAATATCCTGAACCACAACCTTAAAACCTGACACCGCTGCGGTATAGGCGATACCCCTTCCCATCGTTCCAGCGCCAATGACTGTGATATGCTCGATCACGTTATCCCCCGCTTCTCTTTTTATTTACCGGTAAATTGAGGTTTTCTTTTTTCAAGAAAAGCTTTCGTTCCTTCATTTTTATCTTCCGAAGAAAATAAAACGGCTTGCGACAGCTTTTCAATCATAAGCGCCGTGTTTAACTCTGTTTCCGAACCGTGCTGAATAGATAGTTTAGCTAGCTTTACAGCTAACGGCCCCTTGGCTGCAATTTGAGTGGCGATCTCTTCTGTTTTTTCTTGTAACATGTCCGCTGCCACAACTTCACTTACGAGCCCGATCCGGTAAGCTTCTTCACCGTCCACAACCTTGCCGGTTAAAATCATTTCCATTGCTTTTCCTTTACCAACAATTCTAGCTAAACGTTGGGTTCCGCCTGCACTTGGAATAATTGATAAATTTAATTCCGGGAGACCAATTTTAGCGTTAGTGGAAGCGATTCTAATATCACAAGCCATTGCAAGCTCACACCCTCCACCAAGCGCGAATCCGTTTATCATCGCGATGGTTGGCTTTGCGCAATTTTCAATTGTAGTATAGGCTTCTTGCATGCCATCTGCTTTTAACGCGTCGTGCATCGTTTTGTCTTGGAGCTGGGCTATATCTGCCCCAGCAGCAAATGATTTTTCTCCCTGACCTGTAAATACGATACAGCTAATGGTGTCATCCGCTTGAAACACGTGTAAGGCATCTAGGATTTCATCTAAGGTCTCTTTGTTTAATGCATTACGAACTTCCGGCCGATTGATGGTAATGTAACCTAGACGGTCCTTTGTATCGAGAAAAATCTGTTGATAATCCATGTTCATTTCCCCCTTAATCAATGTTAAGAACTATACGTGTAAAACCCTTTGCCAGCTTTCTTGCCAAGTTCACCGCGTTCTACTTTTTCTTTAATAATGGCCGCCGGTTTATCGGCTTCATCACCCGATTCATAATAACGTTCCATGCGCACGTGGTAATGGACATCAAGACCGGTTAAATCAATCAATGCGAACGGGCCGATCGGATGGTTGAGTGCTTTGGTGGCGGCTAGATCAATTTCTTCAGCCGTCGCAATATCATTCTCTAACAGATCAATCGCTTCGTTCATTAATTTTCCGAGCAGGCGGTTTGCCACAAAGCCATTTATCTCTTTTTTCAAAAGAATAGGTGTCTTGTTAAGCTGCTTCGTCAGTTCCACCGTCAGCTCTGCGGTTTCAGCAGAGGTGTGTTCTCCTTGTACAACTTCGACCAGCTCCATCACTAAGGCTGGGTTAAAGAAATGCATATTGCATACTTTTTTGGGACGATTTGTCGCTGGCGCCATGTAAGAGCTCGGTATTGAAGAACTATTAGACGCAAGGATGGTGTGAGGAGGTGCGAGTTGATCAAGCTTTTTAAACAGCTGTTGTTTGGTCTCCACTTTTTCGACGATCGCTTCAATAACAAAATCTGTACTCTCCACTGCTTCTTCTAATGAGGTGGTATACGTTAACCGGTTAAAGGCCGTTTGGACCGCCTCTTCTGTGAGTTTGCCTTTTTTAATACGACGGTCCATTTGGTAATTCAACGACTCTTCCGCCCTTTTTAAACTACTTTCCTCGATATCTTGTAAAATGACTTGAAAACCTGAAAACGCACAAACTAACGCAATTTGAGAACCCATAGCCCCGGCACCAATAACGCTGATTTGATTCATTTGCGATTGCCCCATGTTGCTTCCCCCTTATTAATTAGCTGTTTCATTCTCACGTTCTTCTTCAATTAATTTATAACGCAGCACTTTACCTACGACGGTTTTTGGCAGTTCATTTCTAAACAGGATGTGTTTCGGGATTTTATAAGCAGCGATGCGTTTACTACACCACTTCGTAATATCTTCTGCAGAACGAGCAGCTCCTTCAGTTAACACAATAGCTGCTTTAACTGTTTCGCCGCGGTACGGGTCCGGCACCCCAAAGACGCAAACTTCCTTCACCGCTTCATGCTGGTATAACACTTCCTCTATTTCTGTCGGGTAGACGTTATAGCCACTGGCAATGATCATATCTTTCTTTCTGCCTACAATATAAAAGTAACCGTCCTCATCTGTTTTGGCGAGATCTCCGGTGAAAAGCCATCCGTTTCGGAGCGTTTGTGCGGTTTCTTCTTGCTTATTCCAGTATCCCTTCATGACTTGCGGTCCTTTAATGATCAGCTCGCCTACTTCTCCCGCTTGCAGCTCTACTGTTCCTGTTTCGCGATCGACGATTTTGCTGTCTGTATTCGGGATCGGGATACCGATACTGCCAGCTTTTTTCAGGCCAGTTACCGGATTGCGATGCGTGATCGGGGCTGCTTCCGAGAGACCATAGCCTTCCACGATGGTTGAGCCTGTTTTCCTTTCAAATTCCTTCATCCTTTCTACCGGCATGGGCGCGGAACCGCTGTTACACACTTTTAAAGAAGACAAGAGGTCTGGCGTAGAAGCAGGATGTTGTAAAAGCGCCATATACATCGTTGGCACACCCGGGAAAAAGGTGGGACGATGCTTACGCATGAGTTCCAATGTCTCTTCCACTTGAAATCGTTTCTGGCAAATGATCGTTCCCGCTGCAAATATCGTCAGATTCATAGCTCCTGTCATCCCGTAAACGTGAAAGAACGGCGTGACACTTAACATTCGTTCACCTGGCACCTGTAGAAAGCCATCAGAAAAGGCAAAGCTTTGCTCAACATTCGCGAGCAAATTACTATGAGTAAGCATGACCCCTTTACTTCGCCCCGTTGTTCCACCGGTATATTGAATCACCGCAACATCATGGCTTGGGTTGACTTCTTCAGGTGGAAGTTCAGTAGAAACCCCTTCTTTTAAAAAGGAATAAAAGCGATTCACACCTTCAGCTTCATCCACTTCGCTGCCTGGTACATAAAGAGAACGTATGTCTTTACTGTTGGCAAGAGCATGCCATTTCTTCTGCTGAATATCGTTGGCCACAAACCATGCCGGGCTCGCATCTGCTACTAAATATTCCAATTCATCTAGCTGATACAACGGATTAACCTGAACGATGATGCCTCCAAGCCGCATGGTGGCAAAATATGTTATGATATACTCCGCACTGTTTGGGAGCACCACAGCAAGACGATCCCCTTTAGTAAACCCTTTCTGATAAAGAGAGGCTGCAAGTTGATCAACAGATTCTTTTACCTCCTTATATGTCAGCTCACGACTTCCATCTATGACAGCCAACTGTTCGGGGTATTGGTCTGCAGCTTGTTCAAGTAATTGATAGAGTGTAATAGATGGAATATCGACTTGTTTTGGAACGGTTTCTGGATAAAAGTCTAACCATTTCTTCTCACCCATTTCACATCCTCCTTACTTTCCTTCTAAAATGTGGCGAGCTACAATCATTCGTTGAATCTCGTTTGTCCCTTCATAGATTTTTGTAATCCTTGCGTCCCGGTAATAGCGTTCAACGGGATACTCGGCTACATAGCCCATGCCGCCGTGAATTTGTACAGCTTGGTCGGCTACTTTATTAAACACATCAGTAGCGTACAATTTCGCCATCGAGGCTTCTTTGATCGCTTTTTTCTCTTCATCAATCATTTGCGCTGCCATTCGGGTAAGTTGCCGGGCTGCTTCCGTTTCAGTTGCCATATCGGCAAGCATCCATTGAATACCTTGATTGCTGGCTATGGGCTTGCCAAATTGCACCCGTTCATTCGCATAATCTCTCGACATTTCTATTAACTTATCTGAAGAACCGACCGAACGAGCGGCTAACCCTACCCTTCCTTCTCCAAGAATGCGCAACGCCGATATATAGCCCATCCCTACTTCCCCAATTACATTTTCTTCGGGAACCTCACAATCTTCTAATATCACTTGTGCCGTATAAGAGCCGCGCAGCCCCATTTTTTTATCCTGGGCGCCAATAATAAGACCTGGAAAGTCTTTTTCGATTAAAAATGCGGTAATGCCGCCTTTTGCTCCTTTTTCTTTATCCGTTACGGCAAAAACAGTAAATAAATCAGCAATCGGTGCATTGGTAATAAAATGCTTAGTTCCGTTTAAGACCCACTGCTTTCCTTCTTTTACCGCAGTGGTTGATAAATTCGTCGCATCGGAACCAGCTCCAGGCTCAGACAAGGCGAAACAGCCAATTTTTTCACCTGCCGCCATCGCTGGAAGATATTTGTGTTTTAATTCCTCCGACCCCAATTTCACAAGACCGGTACTACCAATGCCCGTGTGTGCACTAATCAATGAAACGTAACCGTTGTGGGTTCTTCCCAGCTGTTCAAGTACGACACTTTTTGCCGTGGTACTTAAGCCTATCCCTCCGTATTCTTCCGGAATGCTGATGCCAAACAGTCCTAATTCCTTGGCCTTGTCAATTAAATGGTCCGGGATTCTGTCTTCTTCTTCGATTTGCTGGGCGTAAAGGTCGACTTCATGGTCGATGAAGTTTTTCACCATCGTTTTCATTTGCGAGATTTCTTCTGTCGCTGTTGTCACATGCTCACCTCATTCTTTTTGTCATTCCATATCTATTTAAGTTGGCTTCTCCACGGTTAGCCATTTTTTTCAATCATGCGTGAAATGACGAGACGCTGAATTTCAGCCGTCCCTTCCCAAATCTGATATATTTTTGCGTCGCGCAGCCACTTTTCGACTGGGTATTCACGAATATAGCCATAGCCGCCAAGGACTTGAATCGCTTCCATTGCCGTATTTACCGCCGTATCCCCGGCAAAGAGTTTTGACATGCTTCCTTCTCCACGGCTGAAGGGCTTCTCCTGCTGGACAAGCCAACCAGCTTTCCACAGCAATAAGCGGGCAGCTTCAATGTTTGTTGCCATATCAGCTAATTTAAACGCAATGGCCTGATTTTTAATAATCGGCTTGCCAAATTGCTTCCGCTCCTTTGCATAGTCGAGTGCATATTCATAAGAGGCTCTAGCAATGCCTAATGCCGCTGCTCCTACAGCAGGGCGTGTAGCTTCGAGCATTTTAAGCGCTGCTAATCCACTAATATAAGAAGCATCACCCGGCTCTCCGCCCAGTCGATTTTCAACCGGTATCCGGCAATTATCTAGGATAACCTGGGCAGTGTGAGAAGCACGTACTCCCATCTTTTGTTCTTTCTTTCCCATTTCAAGACCAGGTGTGTCTTTATCCACCACAAATGCAGCGATGCCTTCCCATCCTTTTTCTTTATCGGTCTGGGCAAAAATGACATGAACATCAGCGATCCCACCGTTTGTGATAAACTGTTTGGTACCATTTAATACATATTCATCCCCTTCGCGAACTGCAGTGGTCGCCATCGCCGCCACATCAGAGCCAGCACTCGGTTCCGTAAGGCCCATCGCCCCCAGTCGAGGTTCATCAGGGTCGCAAAACATCGGAATGTATTTTTCTTTTTGTTCTTCAGTCCCTGCTACCATAATGCCTGTGGCCGCGAGCCCCGTACCGTTAATTGCTGTTCCAATACCAGCGCAGCCCCAATAAAGCTCTTCCGTCATAATTAACGAAGTGAGCGGGTCCGTGATGCCATGCCCTCCATACTTTGTTGGATACCGGTAAGAAGTTAGACCAAGCTTAGCTGCCTTTTTAATTACATCCCACGGCATCTCTTCTGTTTCGTCATAGATGTGTGCCACCGGTCGAATTTCATTTTTAGCAAAATCTCTGGCCAGCTTTTGAAACTCTTTCTGTTCCTCAGTTAATGTAAAATCAATCATTACTCCCCACGCCCTCTCGACAGTAAATAACGCATAATCTTGCTATACTTACTTCTTTATATAAGCAAGAAATGTGCCAACTAAAAAAAGCGCTGTTTTAAAGCGCTTTCAAAATAAGTGCGATTCAAATAATTCATTTTTGACTCAAACAAGCTTGAACGCTAATACAAAAATGAATTTTAATTCAATATTGAATCGCTGATGGTTGCAGCTTGTATTTTTTCAGCTTGCGAACAACCGTAGCCTGACTGGTATTGAGGTGCTCCGCCAATTCATAGGTGGTTTTACATGTTTCCAACGCTTCAATTAAGACAGCTTTTTCTGCTTCTGCGACTGCCTCCTTTAACGTATAACGTTGCTTTGATTTTACTTCTGCGGTGACAGAATTCATGCGATACTCCTCGGGCAGGTCCAGCAGCTCAATCTTATCTGTGGGCACCGTTAAGATTAAGCGCTCAATCAAGTTCGAAAGTTCCCGAACATTTCCGGGCCAGTTATACTGATAAAAAAACTCCTTCAATTCACGCGCAAACCATTTACTGAGATTGTATTTTTCTAAAGCCTGGTTCAAGTAATGCTGAACTAAGGGCAAAATGTCATCGCGCCGTTCGCGCAGCGGTGGGATCGAAATAGGAACCACATTTAATCGATAATATAAATCTTCTCGAAACGTTCCGTCCTGAACCATTTGTTTTAAATTTTGGTTTGTAGCAGCGATGACACGTACATTAA
Source organism: Salsuginibacillus kocurii DSM 18087 (assembly GCF_000377705.1). Classification (GTDB taxonomy): domain Bacteria; phylum Bacillota; class Bacilli; order Bacillales; family Marinococcaceae; genus Salsuginibacillus; species Salsuginibacillus kocurii. The sequence continues at coordinate 71,495 of NZ_KB898625.1, forward strand.
CAACCCTGGTCGTCGTCCCGCCAATACGTTGAATTTCTTTTTCCTGCAGGGCACGCAACAATTTCACCTGCAGAGGCAGCGTCAGTTCACCGATCTCATCTAAAAATAAAAACCCATTATTAGCAAGTTCAAACATGCCAGGCTTGCCGGATAGACTTGCACCCGAAAATGCGCCACGTTCATAGCCAAACAGTTCAGATTCAAGCAGATCTTTTGGAATCGCTCCACAATCGACTTTTATCAGTTTCCCTGTATCAAAGCGATTGCTGATTCGGTAAAGGTGCTTGGCAAAGACATCTTTTCCTACCCCTGTCTCCCCTAAAATTAATACGGTGGCATCAACATTTGCCAAACGCTCTGCAACCGCAAACACCTCCTGCATTCGATCACTTCTTAGAACAACATCAGGGTCATGATGTTGGTAGGCTTTCATCCGCTCCAATTCGTGCTTATACTGATCATTTAATTTTTGCACTTTATTGATTTCCTCATGTAAATCATTCAATTCCGATAGATCGCGAATATTCGTTACAACTTTTTCAACCTCACCTTTTCCATCAAAAACGGGGCTCCCAGTCAACAATGTTTCTTTTCCGCTGTAATTCTTCTGAACGAGGGTTACCCGCTCTTTTTTGTCCAGGACTTTATGAGTGACGGATTCTTTTAAAATCCCTCGCTGAAGTAAATCATTAATATTTTTCCCCACATAATACTCCTTAGGGATGCCCGTAATTCGTTCAATGGCTGAATTGACATTTAATGTCTTACCTTCGTGGTCAGTGATATAAAAACCATCGTACGAGCTCTCAATAATGGCATCAAGTTCGCGGTTATATGTATCTAACTCCCGCACTTTCTCAAGCAGCTGAACATATTGCCCACCTGGTGCGATCAGGTAAACGACCTCCGTTCTGCCTTCTAGTGAAACCGGATTGGGAAGAAGCAAGTACGCCTTCTTTTTGTACGTAGCTAGATAAAACTCGCCACTACTTTCAAAAGAATCAAAACATTCACCCAGCGCGCAGCCGGTTTGAAGCAAAGGAAACGTGGGAGGCAGCTGGTCCATATCAAAGGATACAATAACATCACTTTTCGTTGTGTAAATCAAAGGGAGAGGCACATCCTCAACATACGATTCATTCATATTCTTCCTCCTTTTTCAAGAAAGATAGCATGTAAACAGAAAGATTAATAGACGGGCATTCAAAAAAATCATACCATATATTCTAAAGAAAACTTAGCAAAGGCAAGCCTGCGGCGTAGGATGAGCCTTAGTTGCACCTATATAGTTTCCTTCAAATATATATACAATTTTACGGTGACAAAAAAACTGCGGAGCGAAGATCTCTTCGCGTCCGCAGTTTCATCGGCTCTATTCATCATTGGTTTCTTCTAGTACATCGCGCAGTGCCTCTTCTACTGGACCGGCCATCGTTCGTGAATACAAGGAGCTAAGATGGTGGTAATCACGGTAGACAATAACATTACCAATAATTGGATCGCATGTCTCATCATCGCAGAAGTATTCACTAAAATCATAGAACGTCACATTGTCAGGGAATGGCCCCGATTCCTCATATTCCCACGGCAACTCGTCAGCCAACTGTTCGCTGCGTTCAACCGCGCATTCGCTTGGATCTTCTTCCTGCTCTAAGCAATCAGGAATGTCTTCTTCCATCCGCGGCGTATCTCTTACAGCAAAGATTTCCGTGATATCTTCCATGCGTTCCCATTGATTGACAAACCCAGGAGGAACATGTGGTTCTGCCCCGATATTTGCCGTCGTGAAGATTAGGTCCGGCGGGTTCTCCTCCAGCTCATCAATCATTTTTTCATTCCATTCCATACAAGGCTCATTAAGACGCCCATCTTCATCGTCATCAGTGAAGCGGCAGGCATTTTTAATATACGTATCAATTTGGATATCAAAATCCTCTGCCACCTCTTCAAGCGCAGGCAGCCAATGGCCAGAGTGAGAGCCGCCGACAAGGGCAATCGTATAGTCTGGGTTATCGGTCACTCCGTACGATTCACTGCGGACTGTTGAATCATCAAAGTTAGTAAAGGCATGGTCGGCATAATATGATGGCAAATCATCCCGTATATCTATAAAAGTTGGCAGTGGCTCCTGATCCGGTGCTGGTTCAACATTTTCATGAATAACACGTGCCCCCGGATGATCTTCTGTATCAACTGTTTCATGTGTGGAAGCTGTCGTCGTTTCCTCAATGTTTCCAGCCCAAATCGTATTAAGCGAAACAGCCGGAATAATAAAGACAAGCAACACAGCAGCAAGCTTCACTTGAGCGAGCGGTGTTTTCACTTTCATGCCGCGTACCGGTCGCTCAACAATCCAGGTAGAGAAGGCAGCAGCAAGAAATGACATCAAGATGAGAAAAGCACCAGCCCGAAGCGAAACACTCTCTGCGCCGGTATATTGGTAATAAAAGATAAGCAGCGGCCAATGCCATAAATAAAATGCGTAAGACATACCACCTAAAGTCACAAACGGCTTTGAGGCAATGATACGGTGTACGCCCAATGCTCCACCATTCTGCGCACTAATAATTACCAATAACGCCCCGGCAACAGGCAGAATCGCAGCGTAGCCAGGGAACACAGTCGATACAGGAAGTAGCATGCCGGTAAAAGCGACGATCGCAATCCCGGTCCAGCCAAGCAGGAAACTTAATGTACGATTTAACGTCAAATACGGGATCAATAACGCGACAATACCGCCCATGCTAAATTCCCATACTCGTGCGAACGTATCAAAATAAGCCCATGGCTGATTCACCGTTGTAATATAAACAGAGTAGGCCAAAGAAGCGACTGCGATCGTCACAAGTACAGCAAGCAATGTTTTTCTAAGCGGAGTTTTTAATACCTTCTTGGCAATAAAAGCAGCCAAAATAATCACGAATGGCCACAATAGATAAAACTGCCCTTGAATCGAGAGAGCCCAAAAGTGCTGAAGGGGACTTGCTTCATTATTTTGAGCAAGATAATCCACAGCATTAAAAGCAAGCTCCCAATTCTGAAAATAGAACGCAGATGCAAAGGTCTCAGAAACAATTTGGTCCCAGCGTGATTCGCTAAACAAGATGTAGGACCCGGCTACGATAAAGAGAAGAACAGTAAATGCGGCTGGTAACAGTCTGCGGGCCAGTCCTAAAATGTACTCAAAAAAGCGCAATGTTCCTTCTCGGTCGATACGTGAGAGCAAACTAGTCGTTATCAGATACCCGGAGACAACAAAAAAGACATCGACCCCTCCAGATACTGATCCAAACCAAATATGATAAACCGCCACAAGTATGGCAGCAACAGCTCGAAGCCCTTCAAGCTCAGGGCGGAATTTCTTTTCAGGAATTCTTAAATCATTCATGTCAGCTCGCCTCATATTAAAAAAGATAAATACATTATCACTCTGCAATTTTACCTTCCGTAGGGGCAAAGCTCAATAACTTTTTGTCAAGTAATAACGTAGATGTTTTTCATATTTTGACAAAATTTAACGCTCCTAGGCCCTAAGTGCTGTGAGGATACGCACTAATGCTAGAATTTTGTAAAGGATTGCTGGAACTGCTACAACTATACCTTATAAGTAGGGGAACGTTGTCTAAATGGCAGGAAAACATCTAGGGAGCCACAAAACAAGGAGAGTCTGAGAGAAGTTCATAACCATCAGCTCCACCCATTACTACTTCTGACATTAGAAACAGTGACAAAGTGATATGGACGCACCTTGGCTAGTCAAGAAGACGCGTTTTTTTACCAAGAACATGATAAAGAACGAAAGGGCGCCATTGGCGGCTGACGATAATAGTCTTGAGGTGGAGATGTTAGCGGAGAGCGAGCCGTTGATTATTTACCCCGCTGTCGGTTAGAAACATGAATAGATTCATATGCACGACCTTCAGTATTGATTGTTGTCTCGATAAATCCGCATATAATAGGAAGGAATGTTCGAAATCGTGCTGAATGAACTGATAGGAGATGAAAAAGAAAAAAAGCAGAAACGTAGGATAAAGCCTTTCTTACTTCTTTTCTGCCACGATATAAACATAACCTCCTAATTCACTGCTACATGTTTGCGAGTTCCCCGGATGTACCGGCCTATTTAGTCATTGGCATATTAGCAATAAGTTTCGCCATCCCTTGTTCATCAAAGGCATGCAGCTTTTTGGTTGTTTTGTCGTTGAAGTCAGTGTTTTTCCGGTATGCTTTTGCCATGAAAAACGCGTGAAACGGACGTGCTGCTTCTACTGGAGTGATCGGTTCATACCATTTAGTTTCTTTCCGCTCGAGCATCACTTTCATGAGTACCATTTTATAGCTTTTGTTCATCGTTGTACGCTCGACCTCTTCCAGCCATGTATGATGCGCTAAATACACTTCCGCTTCAGCTCTCGCTAGTTCTTCCGCCCAAATAGTAACAATTGGGTTAAGAGTTTCGTCATAGATAACCTTCCTTAATATCAGACACATAATTTACAACTATTATATACCCATTTTCTAGAACTTTTCATAAGAATTCAACAAAATTTGCAAATAACCCCTAACCACTATCTATTGTAAGTGAGTGGGGGTATTTTGATTTCGATCTGTTTTTATATTTTGCCGGTTCACACTCCTGCAAATGTCACAACCGTTAACAAGCTCAGGTCACAAACGAAAAAGGTACCATTAGAACTCCATACAAACTACGATTCGAAGAAATATCCATTTTTGATCCTGATTCACACCCGTTCCACTTGCTCACACACCATTTTTTTGTTCAAATCGGCCGAAAAATCGGCGATGTTGTGTCTGCTTTTCGGCTCTGTTCAATACAGAACTGCAGAAGATTGCTTGTTTTACAGTTTTCATTAGATTGGCACGCAACTTGCAATGATTAGATGTGAATCTATTTTTTAGTAGGAGGATGCTAATATGAAAGCTGCTGTAGTTAATGAGTTTAACAAAAAGTTGGAAATTCAAGATGTGGCAATGCCGGATATTGGTTATGGGGAAATTTTAGTGAAGATTCATACTTGTGGTGTTTGCCATACCGACCTTCATGCTGCGCATGGTGATTGGCCGGTTAAGCCAAAAATGCCGTTAATTCCTGGTCATGAAGGGGTTGGCATTGTCGAACAAGCAGGCGATGGTACAGGGTCGATTAAGGTTGGAGATCGAGTCGGGATTCCCTGGCTCTATTCTGCTTGCGGTGAGTGTGAATACTGTTTGTCCGGGCGGGAGACGCTCTGTCCCGAACAGCTAAATGCGGGCTATTCCATTGACGGTGCCTATGCCGAGTATTGTAAAGCACCAGCTAAGTATGTAGCGAAAGTTCCTGAAGCGCTTAGCTTTGAAGAAGCTGCACCTCTCTTTTGCGCAGGTGTTACGACGTATAAGGCGTTAAAAATCTCAGAGGCTATACCAGGCGATTGGGTCGCAATTTATGGTATTGGCGGGTTAGGTCATGTGGCTGTTCAATATGCGAAAGCAATGGGATTAAATGTTATCGCTGTCGATATTAAAGATGAAAAGTTAGAAATGGCGAAAGATTTAGGAGCAGACCTCACTGTAAATGGTTTGAACACAGACCCAGCTAAGGCTATTCACGAAAAAGTAGGCGGCGTCCAAGCAGCTATTAGTGTAGCTGTTACAAAGAAAGCATTTGAGCAAGCTTATAGTTCAGTGAAGCGCGGGGGAAGTTTAGTCGTCGTCGGACTCCCAAATGATGAATTGCCTATTCCCATTTTTGATACAGTTTTAAATGGCGTATCCGTAAAAGGTTCTATCGTTGGCACGCGCAAAGACTTGCAGGAATGCCTAGAACTAGCAGCTCAAGGAAAAATTAAGACGATGATTGAAACCAAACGTCTAGAAGATGTGAATGAAGTACTGGATAGGCTTGAAAAAGGAGATATCAATGGACGGATCGTATTAAACATTTCCTAACCGCTGATTTGTAAACCCTTTCACGTTTCTCTCAATGCTACTAAATATTAATTGTTTAAAAGGAGTGCCCACTTCCGATGATTTATGCTCAACCCGGTTCAAATGATGCAATTATCGAGTTTAAAAAAAGATATGAGAATTATATTAACGGTGAATGGAGAGCCCCTAAGAAAGGGATGTACTTTGAAAACGTTACCCCTGTCACTGGTGAAGTTTTCTGCGAAGTGGCCAGATCTACAGCCGAAGATATAAATTATGCCATATATGCAGCTCACACTGCTAAAAAAAACTTGGACGAAAACGAGCCCTGCAGAGCGAACCCACATTTTAAATAAAATCGCCGATCGAATCGAAGACAACCTTGAACGTTTGGCAGTCGCTGAAACTTGGGATAACGGTAAAGCGGTACGGGAAACATTGAATGCGGATATCCCACTTGCGGTGGACCACTATCGCTACTTTGCAGGAGTCATTCGTTCCCAGGAAGGTACCCTTTCCCAAATTGATGAAAGTACTGTCGCATATCATTTCCATGAACCACTCGGAGTGGTCGGACAGATTATTCCTTGGAACTTTCCCCTTTTGATGGCTACCTGGAAGTTAGCACCGGCACTTGCAGCCGGTAATTGTGTCGTATTAAAACCCGCAGAACAAACGCCTGCCTCAATCATGGTGTTAATGGAATTGATAGAAGATTTGCTTCCTGATGGTGTAGTAAACATTGTAAATGGTTTTGGCATCGAAGCTGGAAAACCGCTGGCTTCGAGCAACAACATTGAAAAAATTGCTTTTACTGGAGAGACAACCACCGGCCGTTTAATTATGCAATATGCTTCTGAAAATATTATACCGGTGACACTAGAATTGGGTGGGAAATCACCTAATTTATTTTTCGAAGATATTATGCAGCAAGATGATGCCTTTTTGAATAAAGCGATTGAAGGGTTTGCTATGTTCGCCTTGAATCAAGGAGAAGTGTGCACAGCACCTTCGCGGGCGCTCATACAAGAATCGATTTACGATGAATTTATGGAGCGTGCCTTAAAACGCGTGGAACAAATTAGCATGGGGAACCCATTAGATACTAATACGATGATGGGCGCTCAAGCTTCCGGCGAACAGCTGGAAAAAATTCTTTCTTATCTGGATATCGGGAAACAAGAAGGAGCTAATTGTCTACTCGGCGGGAATCAGAAGCAGATGAGTCCAACGTTGTCGGGCGGCTATTATGTCGAACCTACCATTTTCAAAGGAAATAATAAGATGAGAATTTTTCAAGAAGAGATATTCGGGCCCGTGTTGGCGGTAACTACTTTCAAGACTGAAGAAGAAGCGCTTGAAATAGCTAATGATACACTTTACGGACTCGGTGCCGGTGTCTGGTCACGAAGTATTCACACAGCTTTCCACCTTGGGCGCAATATCGAAGCGGGCCGGGTCTGGACGAATTGCTACCACTCGTACCCTGCTCACGCTGCTTTCGGTGGCTATAAAATGTCCGGGATTGGGCGGGAAAATCATAAAATGATGCTCTCTCATTATCAAAAAACGAAAAACCTATTGGTAAGCTACGATCAAAACGCCCTGGGTTTCTATTAAATCAGTACGGCAGCATAACAAGCCTTCATTTGAAAAACAAACGAACACACACAGACCTTCCTCCACTTGTCACGACAAAGAGACACCCTCTACCACGGAGAGTGTCTCTTTTCATTTAACAGATAGCGAATTTTTCTTGGGTTGATGTTTAATTGTGATGCTGCTTTTTTCCTGTCACCAAGCGTGTCACGAAGGGTCTGTTCGACAAATGCCCGTTCGACTGTCACTTCCATTTCTTTTAACTTCGTCTGGATAGAGTCAAAATTCGTGGACGTCGACTCTTCATACAATGTTAATAGGTCTTCACACCATGTATACAAATAGCTTTCAAGAAAACTCGCTTCCCGCTCTGTCTGTGCCACATATTTTCTAGTGTATCCATTGTCACTGTCACTGCTTACTAACTCATGTTCGTTTTTATTTATATAGTCCGGCAGATACTTTTCCGTAATTGTTGTCGTTTCATGTTCAGACAACGCAATCGCCCGGGTGACCACATTAAAAAGCTCACGAATGTTTCCAGGCCAATTATATGCTCGTAATCGTTCCAGTGTCTGTTCTGAAAATTTGAGGGGCTCTTCCGAATGGTGCTGTAAAAAATGAGCAGCCAGTATTGGAATGTCAGTTGTGCGTTTACGTAACGGAGGCATGTCCAGTTTGACGACGTTTAATCTGTATAATAGATCTTCTCGAAATGACTGCCGTCTTACCGCTTCTTCCAGATTAATATGGGAAGCTGCTATAACGCGAACATTCGTATAATGCGTCTCCTCTCCACCTACCCGCATAAACTCCCGTGTCTCCAGAATGCGAAGCAACTTTACTTGAATGGTCAGCGAAGCTTCTCCAATTTCATCCAAAAATAACGTACCGTGATTAGCAATTTCAAATAACCCTTTTCTTAATTTGGTTGCGCCAGTAAAAGCTCCTTGCTCATGTCCAAAAAGTTCACTTTCTAACAAAGTTTCTGATAACGCCCCGCAATTAACGGCAATAAATGGCTGGTCTGAACGATAACTTGCTTCATGAATATATCTAGCTAAAACTTCTTTACCTGTGCCGGTTTCACCACCAAGCATAATTGTAATATTTTTCTGAGCGAACTTATCTGTCATGTTCAACAGTTTTTGCATTTCCTTTGATTCACCGACGACCAACCCAACTCGTTTCGCACGTTCAAGTATGGTCTGCGTGGCGGATTGATGCTGGTGCTCTTCAAGTAATGATTGTACTAAGTCCTCAATTTTAGTAATGTCTTCAAATGGTTTTTCGATATAGTCATTAGCGCCATTCTTTATCGCTTCCACAGCTGTTTGAATAGTGCTGTATCCTGTCATGACAATTGCTTGACAAGCAGGCATATGCTGTTTTAATTGCTTTAAGAGGTCCAACCCATTGGCATCAGGCAGCTTTAAATCAACCATCGCCAGTTGATAACTTCCTTGTTGAAGAAAGGAGACAAAATCTTTGCCATTATACGCAATATCGACGTGATGCCCTTGCTTTTTAAAAAGAAAAGCTAAAAACGTTCCTACTTCTTCATCGTCATCTATGATTAATAAATTGCCCACCAGGCGTCAGCCTCCTTGCTTTTCGTTTATCCCCTCTGTGGCGACAGGTAATCGAAGCGTGAATGTACTTCCTTCTCCTTCTTCACTGTTGACCTCAATCAACCCCTCGTGCGCTTCAGCAATGCCTAAACTGACAGATAGACCAAGACCTGTACCCTGCATAGTTTCTTTTGTTGTAAAAAAAGGGTGAAAAATGTCTTTGTGTTTAGTTGCATCAATACCAATACCATTGTCACACACTTTGAGCAACACTTCTCTCCGCTCATCTATCATCTCGACCGTTGTTTCCAGCTCGATTCTTTTTTGATCGGTCTCGTTCTCTTCGCAAGCGTCTTTGCTGTTAATTAATAAGTTAAGTATGATTTGCTCCAGCTGTTGTAAATTCCCATACACAGCCGGTAGCCCCTCAGCCAATTTCAGAGTCAGTTGAATATTTTGCTGTTTAATTTGATATCCGATTAAACTCATAACCTGCTCTACCGCTTCGTTTATTGAACAATTAGCAAATTCATATTCCTCCTGCCTGGAAAACGTCAGTAAATTCCGGATGATCTTGCGGGAGCGCTCTCCGCATTTATGAATGTCTTTTAGTAAATCGAACGATTCTCCTTCGTCATCCACATCGCGTAATAACAGCTGAGCGTTTCCCATGATGGCCGTTAAGGGATTATTCAACTCATGCGCCACGCCTGCCGCCATTTCGCCGATAGCCGCTAATTTACCTGATTGCAAGAGCTGCGCCTGAGTATGAACATGCTGCGTCACATCATTAATATATAAAATAACTCCATACATTTCATGCGCTTGGTTAAAAACGGGATACGTATATATATCGCATATACGCTGGTTATGCATCGTCAACTGCTGATAGCTCATCTCTTTTGTTTGATAGCTTTCTTCTAAAGGACAACTTTCATTTTCTGAAAAAAGTAAGTCATGACAGGTTTTTGTATAGATTTCATCTTCAGACATATGAAAGAAGTCTTTAACAGCTGGATTGAAGCGAAGAATGTTATGATTTAAATCTACAAAAATTAACATGTCTAAAACCGCTTGAAATGTTTCCTCCCATTCTTTCTTACTGCGGAGAACAGTATTATATAAGGTGGCATTTTCAATGCAGACTGCCAGTTGATCGCCTAATTGCTGCAAAAAAGAAATGTCCTCGTCCAGCGGTTTAACCCCTTGTTTACTACCAAAGCTTAATACGCCAATGACCCTGCTTTTACTATAGAGCGGGAGACAGAGAATAGAATATAGGTGTAATTGCTGAAAAGCCACTTCTTCATGATAAAACGGCGCTTCTTCTTCGCTTACGCTGTGAAAAATAGCCCGGTTCTCCTCAATCGCTTGCCAATATAATGAACGTTCTCTAGGTAAGACGGTGCCTACCTTAAAATAAAAGGAGTCTTCAGGGTAGAAGTCGGTAAGTACCAATTCCTGCTTTTCATGCAGAAACAAACTAATTCGATCAAAGGATACAATGTGTTCCAATTTCTCGAGAACCTGTCTTAACATTTCCTCCATGGACATATTTACATTGAACCCTTTGGTGACATCATTAATGATTTCCAGTTTCATGTTTTTCTTTTCTAGTTCTGTGATTGTTTCTTTTAATTCTGAATAATAGCTTTGTTTAGACGACTTCACCCCAGTGAGTAAATCAATCATGTTTTTTTTATGATCAAGCATGCCTGTTCACTCCCTTCACTTGCTATAGCGCTTGTTTAAACAAAGCGACAACTTCCTCGACGCTAAGATCTCGAGGGTTCGTTATCATACAGGCATCTTCTAAAGCAACCTCGGCCATGACTACAAAATCCTGTTCTTGAAAGCCGAGATCAGAGAACTGTTGGGGCGCACCGATATCCTTCAATAGTTTTCGCACCATTTGAACAGAGGTGTTTGCCGCTTCCATATCTGTTAAGCCCGAAGTGGAGGTTCCCATTAATTCCGAAATCGTTCGAAATCTTTTCGGGTTGGCTATCAAGTTGTACTCCATTACATGTGGAAGCAGGACCGCATTAATTTCACCATGAGCCAATGCGTATTTGCCGCCAATCGCGTGAGACATCGCATGTATAGCTCCTAAGATGGCGTTTGAAAATGCAAGGCCAGCCTGTAAACTAGCCATTGCCATCGCTCGCTTAGCTTCTTCATTTGATGCGGAGGCAACCGATGGTCGTAAATATTCAGAAACGAGCTTAATCGCATTTTTTGCTTGCACATCCGTTAGTGGTGTAGCCGCAATACTGACATACGCTTCAATTGAATGAGTAAGAACATCCATCCCTGTAGCTGCGGTCAGCAATGGATCTTTCGTCATTAACAACTGAGGGTCAACAATCGCAATATCAGGTACGAGCGACTTGGATACAATTGTCATTTTCTTCTGCTTCTCTGTATCAACGACTACCGAAAATTGCGAAACTTCTGACCCTGAACCAGCCGTTGTCGAAGCCATAATTAGCGGAGGTAGCGGCCTGGTAATTTGATCAACACCTTCATAGTCACGAATATTCCCTTGATTCGTAACAATGATCGCAACTGCTTTAGCCACATCCATGGGACTTCCACCACCAAGTCCGAAAACAGCATCACAATATTCATTTATGTAAACCGCCGCTCCGTTTCGCACTTCTTCATCTTTAGGGTTCGTACTTAATTGATAAAATTCTGCATAGTCGAGGCCGGCTTGACGAATGTTTGCAAGTGCTTTTTCCGACCACCCTGCTTCAACTACTCCTTTATCACTAACCACCAACACTTTATTAGCGCCCAATCGTTTGAAGCTCTCTCCCGTCTGTTCAAGCGCATCTTTACCAAAAATAATTTCAGGAGTCATAAATTTATTAATATTCATGGCCAACTCCTTTCCGGTGCTTTCTCATCATCTCACACTGATTATGGCTGAGGGGAAAGCGCTTCCTTTCTTGTTATTTTATCATATCAAGAATGCGCCTGTACTACAGGTGAACATCATTCTTATAAACATCTGCATGTATAAATACGTTATTTCCTCCAAAAAGTGAAGCAATCGGTCTTATCTGAAATATTAAACGCTATTATTCTCTCAAGTAACGAATAATCAATTGCTTGATTCCACTTAATACGTACCAGCTGCTTCGTGTGACTATAGCCGGCCTTTTCAATTTCTTCACTAAACTGGTGAATCCCTTGTGCTTCCGGTGCAATGGCCAAATGTTGCTTGGCTGTACTGAAACCAACAATAAACGTACCATGATCAGTAAACATCGGCTGATTCCAGGCAATTCTTGTTTCTAAATGGGGGAACCTTTCCGCTACCCATTGTAATACTTCTTCCATCCGGTTCCGGTGTTCCTCGTTTTCAATTTGCTTTAAATAGTCTGCAAACACTTCCATCTGGATTCCTCCTCTTCATTTAGCATGAACTCGGTAAGATATAACATTTAATCTATTTTTCGTAAAAGGTCCTAGTCGAGTCTTTTGCGATAAGTTTACTGAACACTTCTTCTACGTATATCTTACAATGCTTTGGTAAGAGTCGCACGCAGGAGGTTTTCTCTTTGGATTCGACATTCACTATCGAGGCTTTTTTTAAAAGCGCATTAATTAAGGATGATGAGCTTTCGATAAATATAGGATGAGGAAACTCATTATTCTCGCCTTAATAAAGCACCTTCATATAGGTTTAAAGGATGACTCGGTGCCTTCTTTGTTCTTTTATTTCTTCTCCGCAATAATATAAACATAGTCCCCTAAATCACTGCTATAGCTATGTTTGACGTTTTCAATCGCTGACGTTTCGATATCTTCTTCCAGCCTTTTGCATCCTTCATCCACCTCTTTCTGTGTAGCTATATTCGTGAAGGTGGAAATGCCGGATCGTACGTTTTCGTCTAAATACATGTTAGGGTCAAACTTACCGCTGTATAGGAAAAAATCCTCTAAATCAGGCTGGATTAAAAATGTTTCTTGGCCCACCACCTGAAATCCCGCGGCTCTTAAGGCTTTACTGACTTCTTCTACGGTAGGCATTTGCTCTGCTGACTGTTTTATAGCTTTTGGAAAATATTCCTTTAACCAATACGTGTTCATCTGTTCAGGAGAGGAAGTGAAAATAACAAATCTGCCTTTGTTAAGCACCCTGTAGGCTTCTTGAAAAGGGGTTTTAAGGTTATTAAAATGATGAATGGCTAATGTACAAGTGACACCTGAAAAGAGATGATCCTCATAAGGAAGTTCGTTCACATCTGCTAATGTCCACCGTATAGATATTGATTTCTCTTTTGCTTTGGTGAGCATTTCTGTTGAAACGTCGTTACCGTCCATTTTTAAACCCGTTTGTTCTAGAGCTACCGTATAATTCCCCGTTCCGCACGCAAGATCCAGGACTGTACTTTCGTTGGGAACTTGCAAGTGATGTCGCAAACGCCGAGTGATTTCCGGATCTGCTCTGCGCGTTGTATCGTACGAAGAACCAATTGCATCATATAAAGAACCCATAGCTAATCTCCTTTTCTTCTTTTTACTAGTCCAGCAAGAGCTTAAACGAAAAAGATGCTAGATATAAAACACCAACCCTATAACAGCAGCCAAAACACAAGGCAACCCGAACAGAAATAGATTGGTTGACCAGCATGATTTCCCATTTCGTATGGTTTGATCATCAATGGGTAACTTTCACCCGACGATCGTTTTTGTTGGAAAGCGCCTGTAATACCTCCTGCAATTATAACTGCAGTAATACCTATAACACCCGCAGACACAATGAATATTGAAAAACCCTGAACCATAACGGAGACCAAACTTATTATGAGAAGTAAGCCAAGACCATACAAAAAAGGTTTAATTACACTCACCCTTCCTAAAACTACTTACATTAAACGTAGAAACATACGTTTCCATATCTCTACTCCCTAACTACCTATAATAAGGCCACCTCCGTCTATAGAACTGGCCCATACCTCTTCACAAGTGACCGACACATAGCAGCTTTCCCTATGAGCTAGAATCGTAATTTCCTAGAGGGGATTGTTATTCCTTCACTAGCCTTCGCAAACACTTGGTATTCTTTAGTGTCATTCGACATTAGCGAATAAATGCCTGCTCACTTTTCGCAAATGCATCTTGTAACCATTTTGGATGCATGGTCAATAAATTTTTAGGAAGACAATGCCGTTCAAAAAACTGTACATCTTCAGACTCCGATGAATTACATCTCAAGTCTCCTCCAACTATCTGAGCAAGAAAACAAGTGGTTATAAAATGCACGACCTTACCGTTAGGATACGCAAACGCTTGAGATTCAGGGTCAGAGTAAACACCAATTAGTTTATGAATGGTTATATCTACATTTGTTTCCTCTTTTACTTCCCTAACCGCCGCTTCAGAAACGGTCTCTCCTGGTTCTATATGGCCAGAAGGAAGACCCCAGCGCCCCACATCAGCTCGTTTCTGTAATAAAACATGATTCTCTTCATTTAAGATAACAACCGCAACAGCAGCTTTAACTTCATCGATCCTCTTCATCTCCTCCACTCTCCTTACGGTCATAAAAAAAGTCCAAAGGGAAAGATGTCAACGCATACCAAATACGCTGAACCTTTCCCCTCGGACCTTTTATGTCATTAGGTGCCTTTTACCTATATGTAAAAGATGCAGCCCTCGGTCACTGACCTACCTAGATAGCGGAACCCTAGCTGCAATTTTCCAGTTCCTATTCATCTTACAACGAATGTACAAAAGGTAAAAGAGTTAATTGGTGAAAAGGTACAGCGTTGAAACTGCATCGTTTAGGATATTTTAGTTAAGAGTTCGTTCAAAAGAGAGTGCTTGTACAACAAACTTCCATTATACTTATTATTAAGATGAACCTTCATCCTTTAATAAGGAATAAGAGCATTGCATGCATTTAGGAGGAGGGGGTACGACATTGCGGGAAGTTCTCCAAAGCTACACTACACATTTTCAATGGACGGGTAACCTTGAACACGATATAACAACTTTCTTACTAACTAACAACCACCCTAACACAGCCGTACACGCTCAAAAGGTGGGACAGGAAGCGGAACGAATTGCTTTCAAATACTACTCTGACACCAAAACGGCTAAAGCAGCCGGCCTATTGCACGACATAAGTGCTGTCATCCCTCCTAACAAACGAGCTGATGTTGCAGAAGAACTAGGACTGGAAGTGTTGAAGGAAGAAAAAATTTTCCCTTTAATCGCTCATCAAAAACTATCAAGAGTGATGGCAGAAGACATTTTTGCTATCACAAATGAAGAGATACTGAGTGCTGTAGAGTGCCATACTACCCTAAAGAAAGCGGCCACTAAAATGGATAAAATTTTATTTGTTGCGGACAAAATAGAATGGGACCAACCTGGTGCCCCGCCTTACCTAAACACTATTAGTTCACAACTGGAAGTCTCTCTCGAACATGCAGCCTTCGCTTATATCTCTTACCTTTGGGAAAGAAAAGAAACATTAAAAGTGGTGCATCCATGGTTAAGAGACGCTTATAATGAGTTAAAACAAATCAATCCGCATTGAAGACCTACCTCTTAGTTTTTTATCCAATACTTTGTGCCGTCTTTATTCCGGTCCATAAACCCGTATTCAATTAAATACCTGCGTAATGTCGCAAAGTCACTATATTTCGATTCGAGCACCGTATTTACTTCTTTTTCTGAGTAGACTTGATTGGGCTGGAAATGTCTCATCAATTGCTGCAAGACGATGATCTTCCGCTTCTCTTTACTCGGAAATGAAGTAAGCGGACCATTCAGCCCTTCTTTAAAATAAGTAGCTAATACCTTTTCTTTTTCTTCGATTGTAATCGCGTAGCGTTCATCCACCATAGTTGCCCCCTTATGGAAATCAATCAATTGTTGTTTATCTTCCTTCTCTTCCTGCTTTAGAAGAGCCATGATCGCAAGAAAAACTTTGGCTTGTTTCTCTTTTTCTTTAAACTTAAAGCGGTGGTTTCTAATCGTTGAAGGACTGCCGCCTGTTAGCTCACTCACAATCTCCTTATCTGACAAACCTGCTTTAAAATATTGCAGAAGTTCTTTTTGGTGCTCGGATAGACCCGTGTATTTTTTGTCCATACCAATCAAATAATCAAACATAGAATTATGATTATCTTGAATATGATAACTGACCGCTTTTTTCGCTTCATAAAGGGTACTTCCCCGTTGGAACACCGCTCCATTCTCAAACCGCTGATTACAAATGAGGCATAAATACAAGTCACGTTCCTCATCAAATGTATATCCTTGTACTAATTCATCAATAGAAGCATCCCAAAACAACGAGCCACTAGCCATAAAACAATCCACAACCTTCTTTGTTTATTTATATATAAACATAGTAACATATTGTTTATTAAATACACTATGGATTCTGCATGTATTTCAATACTATTAAGAGGGCTGCCATCAAAACACGCATATCTCCCTCAAAAAGGAACAACTATGTACTTTTATAAATTTTCCACTCCATTGCCTCCAATCAGCGCGTGAGCACAAAAAAGCTGGCCAACTAATGACCAGCTCTCAACATTTTCGAACCTAATTACTCCCAGCGAACTTTAAAAAGGAATGAACGCTATAGCAATAACCACAAATACACAAATAGGAAAAATGATAAAAAGCCAATGTACTACTTGAAGCACAAGCTTACTATAACTTTTCGTCTTCCATTCACGCAGAGAATATAATGCGATCATGCTAAGTATAGGTGCAATTAACCCAAAACCGCCGTAATTTGGAGGAGTAGCATCGATTAGCTCGGAAAGTAAGAAACTAATAAAAAATACATTTATTATCAGAATGAGGATTGGAAGGCGCGTAATTTGTTGCTTTACTCTATTCATGGAATATGGCCCCCTCGCCTTGCTCTTACATTTTTGCGAAGCTTATGCCTAGTTAATCAGTGAAGAATTATCACAGGACTCAAAGAAAAAGACTGATGAAGTGTGCAGAAGAAGTAGGTGGTAATAACAAACAACTACCTGCGCTACATACCTTCCTCCCTCTTCTTCCAACTAGCCTATGTTACATAAGCTGCTTTTCTCTCCTTAATAATATTGATGTACACTTCTTTTTCTAATAGTTCAAAGAAATACAGCGCTTGTTTATAGGAGCGGCTTATCTCTTCGCAACTCCGCTCCAATTTTTCTAAACAAAGCCCTTTATAATAAAAGAATTGACCGAGCAATGACATGTTTTCATGTTCTTTACACAACCGGATCCCTTTCTCTATCTCTCTTAAAATAAGCTCATACTCCGGTTGCTCTACATAAAATAGTGTTTTCACCTTATTAAACAACACACGAATTTGGTAAATAGACAGATTCCGTGTCGGCGGAATAATCTCTCGTGGATGAATAAGTCCCAATGCTTCGTCAAAATAATCCAGGCTTTTTTCAACATTATTGTCGTTTGAACATACAATCGCCAATGAATTAAGAATCTTGACATCCAGCCCTTCATCATAAACATGGTTAGATTTCACCTTTTGGAGAAGGGGCAACAGCTTATGGGTCGTTTCCTGGGCAGACAGTTTGTTTAGACGGTAGCTTGAAAAAACATAATGCCATTCAACCCAGAGCATGTACCACGTTGATGTACTGGTGTTCATTGTTAATTCAGTCTTGGCAATCTCATAGACCGTCTCATGTGCCTGTTGAGATATAGCCCGCTCGATCGAATTAATCGTCAACTCTATGTAATCGGGGTTATCGTATTTCAGCAGGTTTAAAAAGTAATGAGTCGATTCACCTAAGCGTGAAGCAATCAGTTCTAATGTATCTAAACTAGGCAGCACCTCGCCTTTTTCAATCTGGCTTATAGCTGGCTGAGTACAGAGGTTTGCAGCTAACGCAGCTTGCGTAAGCCCCTTCTCTTTTCGCAATCTCGCAATTTCTTTTCCCACCACTTCAATATTCATAGTTCCCCCCCACATACATAAGCACAGCTTATATTTTCTCAGAAACAGTTAATTATTCCATTTATTATCATTATGTTCCTCTCTTAACCTAGTATGCAAGCTTTTCCTTCTTTTGATAGAAAGGCACCATTTACGTAAGCTGAAGGTACTAACATAAAAGGAGGAATAAAAATGAAAAGAATCACGCTTGTTTTACTTATTGCAGCTCTCGTATTTTCTGTGCCAGCTATGGCAAGCGCTGAAACGCTTGATTTGCCAGAAGAGGCAGTACCTTTTGATCTTCCATATGAGACGTAAGGAAGTATTGTCACTTTTAAGAAGCTAAGAACTATTAATCTTGGAAAGGCGGAGTGCTAAAATGGGTGTGGTCTCAACTGAAAAAGTCCTGGTTTGTTGTCTTTTCTGTTATTCTGTTACTAAGTAGCTTTGTGCTCATGCCGTGGGCAGAAAGTGCTCAAGCAGCGGGTGATTATGAAGACGAAGAAATTGATATTGAGGAGCTTGAACTTACTGCCGAAGAAGAAGAAAAAGCTAAACAATTGGCTGAAGAGATGGAAAAAATGTCGATCTTGGCCAGCAACTTAGACCAAGACGACATTGATCAAGTACTAGCAGCTCTTAATGATCCAGAACAAACAGACATCGAACCAGCTTCATTAGCCACAACTGAAGAAGAAGTGGCTGCCATTAATGACGAATTAGAAGAAAACGATCTCTCTCCTCTTCCGGAGGGAACAGAGTCTGTTGATTTGCAGGAGGATGGCCAATTTCTAGCTGTTACTGATTCAGGGGAAGAAACTGAGATCTCTCCCATGTGGACCGGGACGGCTTGGCAAATCACTTAGTGCGCCGCCCACCTTGGCCTAGTGATTTTCCCTGGTGCAGCTGGTTATAGAGCTGTTCGAGCTTTAGGAGGCTTCCGAGAGACTGCTAGACTATTAGTTGGAGCTGGCAATGTAGATGATTTCATAGCGATTGGCGGAGGCGTCGCTGCTGAAATTGTAGGAATTGCCGGAGTTCAGGAGAATTGTTTCTTTTAATGGATGAAGGAGGGCAGAATGGATGCCTGAAAATAAGCAAGCACTTGAAAACGCAGGTGTTTTGGGTCCTTTTAGCATAAGCGCTAAAATGACATTCGTTTATGTACTGCTCTTTGTCGCGCTCATGTTATTATTTGACGGGGTAATTACTGTTAATGGAGTAGGATTGCCGGCAGTTGGATTATTCCTGATCCTTTCAGCTGCCAAATCTATCATCTCGCTAAAGACTGATAGAGTTCCGCAATGGTTCATCCTCTCTTCATTCGCTTTAACTGTCGTGACAGCTGTTGCAATGACGATCCTCTTTACGTAAAGTTTTTCTTCCCCTTTTGGTAAATATAATGGCACATTCACTTTTCCTGTGAATGTGCCTTTTTTTTCGGAGTAGCCTGGACCAAGCTGGAAAGAATGAAGAGGTGCAGCACAAGATCAACAAGTTTTATTGTTGCGTTGAAATAAATTTAAAAAAATTTGACAAAAGAATGGATTTCATCTTTCAAAATAAGATGTTAACTTCCGTTTAATGAAGGTGATGTTCACTTCAGACGGACGCTTTCCCGAGGGCTTGTCTTCAGCTAACTTTTCCGATGGTAAAACCCTCGAAAAAGTGGATCTTCAGACTGCGCTTTATCCTCTGGGAGGCGCCGTCTTACGTTTCACCCACTTTTAATATTTCGTATAGTACATAAAAATCAAATAGTACTCGTTTTATTGCTCATAAAATGTCATGATGAAATTGATTCAAAAACCAGAGAGACAAAATTTTCTCTTGTTGCGCAATTGGACGTGGTATCTAGAAAGAAGCAGAGCGGTGGCAAATTGCAAAAGAAAAACGTAAAGCATATGATATGGTAATTCTTGCGGTACGATAATTTCTAAATGCTGTTCAAAATTACCTCTTCTTCTCGAACATGAAGAAACACCCGAGCAACGGAGAGAGCGAATGAAACAGGGATTCCTGATCCTTTCCAGCCTAAGCTGTTAACTAAATCAACCAGGCTGTTAGTTGATTGATCTCCCCTTTTGATCAGTCTTTCTTCAAAAGATTTATTCTTCCTGTTTTTAATTCTCTTTGATAATACTCATAAATGAAATCTAAACATATTTTCTTCTATATTCTTTGCTTCCAGTAGTAGAACGAGCCGCGACAGGGAATATGAGAGATGCTAGTAACCGGGCTCAGCATGGCAGCCATTTAACACCTTCTTCTTCATAAATAAAGTTTGGAGTTTAAAACACTACTTCTCCAAAAAGGTAATAAATTCGTCCACATCATTACTGATCAGTTGAATGCTTGTGTCATCAAAAACAACAATCTGAGGAAGTTCTTCTTCTAAAAATGCTTCA
This sequence comes from Salsuginibacillus kocurii DSM 18087, assembly GCF_000377705.1. Classification (GTDB taxonomy): domain Bacteria; phylum Bacillota; class Bacilli; order Bacillales; family Marinococcaceae; genus Salsuginibacillus; species Salsuginibacillus kocurii. Next base: position 91,939 of record NZ_KB898625.1, read on the forward strand.
TAATCAACCTTCAAACTGTCGGTCCCTGAATGCTTCGATATCTTTAAACATAGCATGATAGCTCCACTCCGGCGGCCCGTCTTCGCCTTCGCTTTCTGTGGAACTGTAGCCCCACGTTTTAAATTCCTCTTCATCATCAGGGGCGCTAACAAAGCCGGAAATATGTTCGGCTGTGGTAAATGGGCTTTCCTCATATGTAATAGAATCCTCGGTAAAGACAAACTCTTGTGTTTCTATGCCTGCAAAGAAGATGGGTGTTTCCATAGAAGCAAAGACAGATGTCCATTCGCTTTGCGACAGCTCTTCAAAATAAGCTTCCGTCACCATAAATGCATCATAGGCATGTTCCTCTGTTAATACATTTGGCTCTTCTTCTTGAAAAGACACCTGCTCGAAGTCATTTGCGGGGGAGTCCCCGATTACAGCAATGGACAACGTGTTGCCATCATATTCTGTGAAGCTACTTTCGTCAGTTGTTTGGTTACACCCACTTGCGATCAGTGTGATGAACAAGAGAGCTGCTCCTTTTACTAGCATCGGATCACTCCTTTCTTTCTGTTAGTAATAAGTAAGAACCATCGCGTTCCGAACGATGACACTCGTTCACTCGCTTGTCATCAGAACTTTCACCATGAAGAGACACCCTTTATTGAACCTTTACACATTTTAACATGGAAAAGGAGTGTTTTAGTACCATTAAATTCCTATTTCACTTTAGTTATTGGGGTTCTTCATTTCTTTTACTGAATGAATGACATTTTGATAATGCCTCTCCATATGAGTTAACGCAAAATAAAACGTCCCACCCGGCAAAGGGATATAATTTCCAGATTCTTGCTCGTTACTAAACAAGACCAGGAGTCACTTCCGGTAAACGGATTGAGGTTCTTATAGCTCGTCTCCTTTTTTGCAAATCAATAATTGCGTAGTAGTCTAAATCCTGTGCAGCAAAAATCTTCATTTTTAGATAACTTTGTGAAAGAATATACTTAAATTAACGAGAAACTTTCCAATATTAATAATAATCACGTATAAGGTGAAAAGGCACGTTACCTGAGCAAACGGAGGAATAAACATGGAAGAGCTGAAACTAAAAAATAAAACAGCAATTGTTACAGGAGGAACAAGAGGAATTGGTAAAGCAATTGCCATTAAATTTGCTTGCGAAGGAGCCAATGTGTATATCATTGGTCGGGACAAGCAGGCTGGAGAAAAAGTTGTATACGATGCACAAGGGCAAATTTCTTTTATTCAAGCAGATGTTTCTAAACCGGATGAAGTAAAGAATCTGATCGATCAAACGGCTCAACAGACCGGGCGCTTAGATATTTTAGTGAATAATGCAGGCGTTCAACATGAACAAACCATCGAACATACATCGCCTGAAGATTGGGACAAAGTGATGGATATAAACGTGAAGAGTGTCTTTTTATGCAGTAAATATGCAATTCCCCATATGCGAGATCAAGGTGGAGGAAAAATTATTAACACAGCATCAATTGACGGATATTGGGCTGAACCAAACCTAGGTGCTTATTGCACTTCAAAAGGTGGAGTCATGTCACTAACAAAGTCGATTGCAATAGATTTTGCTCAAGATGGAATTTTGTGTAACTGTATATGTCCTGGGTACATAGAAACTGAAATGACAGCAAGTTATATAAAAACACAATCTGATCCAGAACAAGCAAGAAATCAGTTAGCAAATCGTCATCCCGTACAGCGTATAGGAAAACCGGAGGACATCGCAGAAGCTGCTTTTTGGTTAGCTACTCAAGAATCAAACTTTGTAACAGGACAATCGATCACAGTTGATGGCGGATTAACTCTAGGAAATATTGATTATAAATAAGCAAAGGGACGGTTCTACTGCTTCATTTATTTGTCCTCAGAAGAAATAGAAAGACGATCCTTGTGCATCCTAAAGTTTTAAAAAAGGATGGAGTAAAAAGCGCTGAGATCCCTTTTCCCCACACTGCGGCGACAACAGCCTCCTCGGTGGTGAAGAAGGGCTCTGCGTCGCTGAGTAAGCCCGCTCCGCTTTTCTAATAATGTTCACATTGCACGGGCTTTTGAGTACAGCAGTTCAAAATGAACGAGCAAACACTGTTCATTTCTACGTAACATGTTACCTTCCCTGTATTCTGTACCTAAGGAGAGTCACCAATGAGTAACGGTTTGAATTGTTTTATCGTTTATTATTCATAAATTTTCTACTTACGCCTGTTCTTCCTTTAGGGATAAGTCTCATATTGGTTGGAATTTCAGCTCTCATCTCTCCTCAAATGGTTGCAAACAAAGAAGCAAGAAGGTGACATTCATCCAAGCACTTTGAAAAAAATCGTATACACGGTTACCCCTGTTTGTTTAGTAGCTAACAGCTTCTTTTTCTTTATTTAAACCAAAAGACAGCCTCTTACATCGTATAACTCAAGCTAAAATAACAGATGAAAAAGAGGGAGTAGTTTTGCAAAAGCTAGTAGTGCGTTAGTTGAAGAAAGAATTATAATCAAAGACATAGAGGAGTTCTCTATGTCTTTTTTGAATTACACTGTGAAAATCATGTTTGTCTTATGAGTTCCGTCTTTGCGTCTTTATGTATAATTTAAATATAGAGTTATTGGAAATAAAGTATTTTTATTTACTTTATCTCTAAAAGCTTGTATAACTAACGAGACAGTTTAGTGAAACTACAAATGATATAAGCAGAGGGGAATATTATACTTAGGCACACTTTCTGCTCCCACCGAAGAATTCTCCCTTAAGGTTTTGAGTTTTCTATGATGATCACTGTGTAGCTTGAATTTTAATAAATAGGAGAATAAAATATGGAAAATAATGTGTTTGAACAGTTGGCAAAGCAATATGATACAGAAGAACGGATGGAATTAGCTAAAGTAATCGTTAAGGAAGTAAGACCAGAATTAGGAGATAGTACATCAAAATCTCTAATAGACTATGGGGGTGGTACTGGATTAGTTAGTTTGGAATTAGCAGATTTAGTAGATTCTATTTTGTTGGTAGATTCATCAAAACAAATGTTGGAGGTGGCGAAAGCTAAAGCTTCACACAAAGAGATTACCAACTCAAAAGTACTATATTCAGATTTTACTCAAGAAACTCCTGAACTGAAGGCAGACATCGTTTTAATGTCACTAGTCCTTCTTCATATTCCGGATACTAAAAACATTTTACAAAGATTATTCAACCTTTTAAATCATGATGGCAAGCTAATTATTGTTGATTTTGACAAAAACGATAAAATAAATCATCCGAAAATTCATAACGGTTTTTCGCATGAAAAACTCAAAAAAAGATTAACCGAAGTGGGTTTTAAATCAACTGAAATTAAGACATTCTATCATGGGAATTGTATTTTTATGAATCAAGATGCCTCCATGTTTATATCCAGTAGTATAAAGTAATTTCTTGTTTTTTGGCCCTTAGAGTCCACGATCAAAAGACCTTCAATATGAGGTTATACATCGCAAATATGTTGAAGGTCTACTGCCACATACATTCGATTCAGTTCCTTTAATTATTGTTAAAATAGGCTGAGAATAACATAGCAACATAAACTATTGCATAAACAACCCAGTATAATATGTATGCATGGAGAGAAAGACCAGCAGTATTACTCACAAAAATTAACGTTCGGAAGTGGATTGCTTCTGTTTATTATTGGTTTTTCACTTCAACTCCGGAATTAATGCGCATAATGAAAGTGACCTGCACTTCAGATGGACGCTTTCCCGAGGGCTTGTCTTCAACTACCTTTTTCGATGGGTAAAACCCATCAAAAAGTGGATCTTTAGACTGCGCTTTATCCTCTGGCCGTCGCCGCCTTACGTTTCAGTCACTTTTTAAATTCCGTAAAGTACATAAAAATCAATAGATCATATTCGTTATATTGCTCACAAAACGTCATGATGATTGATTTTATCCACTGCATTAAAAGTAAAACTTCAAGGCTATATAATAATTCCATTAGGCCCCCTCCTCTTCTTTATTTATATACTCTCATTGCTAGTGCTTTCCTACTTGATAGTAAAATTGTTTTCTGCGTTATGAAAGTAAGGATGAAGTGGGAAAAGTTAATCGGACGCCTGTGACTCCATACCCTTTTCCACAGCTTCCTCCCTCTTGTACTCTCATCTCAATTTTCTTATGTCGTCAATATCTCTCTTAGTATGTCTATTGGCCTATTTTCAGTATATTGTTTGTTAAATCCTGTTTAATCTCTCTTTTATTTATACACCAAAAAGGAGGGATGAGAATGAATGAGGTTCCAGAATGGGCTGTTCTTGTAGGGAATTATGGGTTTCCCACACTAGTTGCAATCTATTTACTCGTTCGTTTCGAAAGGCGCATTGATGGATTAACAGAAACCATTCAAAAATTAAAGATCTCAAACAACCTGGAAGAATAAGGAGGTGCTTTTATGGAAGTTATAGAAGATTTCATTCCTGTTTCTAATTCCAACAGACCACAAACTGCTTTAGTACCGACACACATTACGGTCCATGAAACCTCCAATACTAGTGTTGGCGCAAATGCGGAGGTCCACGCAAGCTACGTCAAAGGCAGTGAAGCTGAGGAACGTCAAATATCATGGCACTATACAGTCGACGATACGAAGACGATTCAACATCTTCCCACTAATGAAATCGGCTGGCATGCCGGTCCTGAGGGGAATTCACACTCTGTAGGAATTGAACTGTGTGTTAATCAGGATGGCAACTTTCAGCAGACCCGGCAACGTGCCATCGCACTGATACAGCACTTACTGGAGCAGCTAAGTGTATCCAATGATCATGTGGTAACTCATTATTTTTGGACGACGAAAACTTGTCCAGCGAACTTACTAAATAATTGGGATGCTTTTCTGGAGGAAATTACCGACGATTCCAATGATCATGGTGACGGTCCTTCACCCGTTGGGAATCAATTGCGGGTCATTGTAGATTCGCTTTGGGTATATGATGCGCCTGATTGGGATGCACGCTATACGACGGTGAGCCGGGACGAAGTTTTTACTGTTGCTGAAGTATTAACTGTAAATGGCACAACAATGTACCAGCTGCAAAGCGGCCTCTATATCACCGGAAATTTAAAATTTGTGGAGTTGATTACTTGAAATCGGTTGAAAAGAATTAAATAAAGCACAGCCGGAACGCTCGGACTGTGCTTTTGTTTGGTGTGAATGCCCATTTCTCACCTTTACTTGCATTACATATTTTATAAAACATTCTACAACTCAAACCACTTGGAAAATCAATTATTTTCGGGAGCCTCATCAATGATTTCTTTGAAGCTCCAAAAATCAATGTCATTCATTTTCTTACTTGCGAGAAGGACTTTTTCATTAATATCCTGACGCAAGTCATTTGGTTCTCCGTACTTAGCTGCTTTAAGGCTGCGTTCAATACGAGGCTCCATCGCTTCTAATACTTCGAGTATGATTTCGTTTCTATTCATCGGTAACAGCCTCCCTTAGTTTTTTTAAACCTTTTGATTTTAAGCGTGATACATTTTGTTGGGAGCAGCCGAGCAATTCAGCCATCTCATAGGTAGTTAATTCATAGATGAACACACCATTTAATATGGTCTTCGTTTTATCACCGAGATCGTGATATGCCTGATACAACCTTTTGTCAGCAAAAGCTTCAACAACCTCCCTTATATCGCCCTCACGTAACAAAGTTGCTGGATGAGGGAGATTTTGGAGTAGGACTTGGGCGTTGTCCTCATTTGATACGGGCCTATCCAAAATCAATTGTGACTGATGAATCCGATTCGTTTTTTCAAATGATAGAATATACCATCTGCATACTTTATCTATATATTTAGCAAGCCGCGCTTTTAAAAAAAAGACTTGGAAGCGTGAGTTCAATATGTCATTATCTATTTCATTTCTGTTTTCAATTACTGACTGCAGCAACAAAACGTTTGTTTCATCTTCTAGAAACTTTTTGACAATCGGCTGCTGAAAAAACCTTGGATTTGCCTCCATGAAATGATGGACGGTCGTTACATTCTTTTGCTGCAATAACATAATGACCCCTCCAATGGTATGGTATTTACTATATAAAGTTGAAAAAAATTACATTTGACAACGTAAAAACGCACATTAGTCCTTTCTTACATAGATATAATCATGAGCTTAGGAATACAGATATACATCTGATAAGGAAGGTAAAGGGTAGTGAATTAGTCGAGGGGCAGTACATCATACATTGGTGCTGCTAGTAGAGAAAAACGGGAGAAATGAGTTGGATTCACGTATTAGCGTGCAAAATCTTGATTTTGTAACAATCTCAAGCCCATCTATTATATTTTAATTTAACGGTGGAACGCTCGTTCAATCTGCAATCACTGTAGTATATATTTCTGCACTTCTCTAGACTTTCCCTTTTTGTAAATACCATAAGCCACCACATTTTCTCTTAATAATATAATTATTATAGCATTATTCAGAAATTTAAAGTTACTATTTTCCTTAATAACCAAATGGCATTTTTAAAACCAACATTAGTCAACCCACCGGAATATTGCTACAATATTTGAAATAAATGATTTTTAAACGAGTATAGAAAGGACGATGTACATACGATGGACGAGAAGACAAAGGAAACGATAAAAATCGCTGATCAATGGGTGAATTATTCCAATCAAAGTGACATAGATGGCTTATCAAAAGTGACTTCCACCCCTCTAGAATTAATCGGCCCAAAAGGTGCAGGTAAAATTAACCTCGATGAACTGAATGAATGGCTGAAGCGGGCGAAACTAACATTAGAAACAGTGAACCGTTATGCTAAAAATAACTTTATCGTTCTCGAACAACGTGGAACCTGGTTACATGAGGACAATACAGTGAAAGGTAAAGGTGTTGTCTTTACTGTCTTTAAAGTAGTTGACTCGAGGGTATGTTTCCTGGCAAGATATGACGATCTAGAGAGTGCGTTTAATTCTAGCGGATTAAGTGAAGGTGATAAAGTCGGTTAAGGCTGATTTCATATGTATTACGAGTAGTGTTTTGCGAATTTGGAATGTAATCTCGGGGCATTGATTGATGATTACGTACGCTCGCTTTTTTCTACATAAAAGGTTCGAGCTCGACGTCCTCTTGCTCTAAGGCAAAATAAGCGAGAGCCCTAAACTCTACCAAGACACCATCTTGAGTATCCACTTCCATGGTCACCTCGCGATTTTCCAACGAAATGTCATCTTTTTCAGGGTAAAATGTGAAATGTATCTTATTCTCAAGTTGTTCCACTTCGCCTACTACCATCTCTTCTTCACCCCAACGCTCAATTAAATCCTTACTAAAAGCTTGGGCTTCTTCCTTACCCATCTCTCCCTGAGGTTGTCTCATGTTTTCATTCATAGCCTCATCCAAGTGGACATTTACTATATGGCCGCCCTTTCTGCTGATATCGACCTTTAAAGCGCTTTGTACTTCATTGGAATCATTCGTAGGGACCATGCCGATGTAACTGCCATGACTCGCAGAATAGCCTTCAGATCCGGCCGCTAAGTCGTCTGCATCAAAATCCGTCCAAATATCACCCATGAAGTAAGCTATCTTTTCTGCTAATTCCTCATTCGTCCACTCTTCTTCCCCTTCAAAAGCAGGGCTGTCGTCCCGAGCGGTCTCTCTTGTTGCCTGGTACTCAGTGTCTGCTTCGCCAATCGGTGTCAACGGAGTAATATCTTCAAGCAGCTCCATAACCATAGTGTCCACTTGCCTGTCATGGTCTTCGCTCCATTCTTCCCGCTTTCTGTTGCAAACTCTCCCATTTCCTCTAAATCGTCAGCTGTTAGATAAGCAACTTCTCTTAGCTGTTGAATTTCATCCCTTTCCTCTTCAGATAACTCTTTCAAATCGTCTTTTTGGAAAAGATAGGAAAGATAGCGCTGTCCAGCTAATATGTATTCCTCCCAATATAGCCGAGCTTCAAAAGGATCTTCCAATAATAATGGACTGTTATGCAGTCTTTTTGTTAATGCAGCCAAGCTTGTATGCGTATCTACCAAGGCTTCAAAACGATCAGCATGAGAAGAGGCACCAAGCGCATGAGCAAGGTGATGATCAATCAAAGTAACATGCTGCCGGTGCTCAAAAATATCCTCTGCCAGCCGTACTTGCTCTTCTGTTTCCTGCCTATCCACTGTTTGATAAAATTGATAACTGACCACACCTAGTGCGATGAGTACTAACATAACCCCCCAAAGCAAATGATGCTTTTTAATATATGACATTCCGTATCCACCTTTTCGGTGCCTGACCCCCGCCACATTAACGCTGTACCGCACTGGGGGTCAGGCACCATTTTTCAATCATAGATTTCCATTATTTCAAAAGGCTATCTCTGTTTCTCAAATGGTGGCATACATGGGGATTGGATAAAGTGTTTTTTGGCAAAAGAAAAAGACCTATTTTTTAGGTCTAGAAGATGCCTTTGCAACGATTTGGGCTATGTCTTCAGCGGATTTGTTTTTTAGCGCGATCGTCCCTTTAGGAGACTCTATCTTTACACTTCTGTTCACTCGTGCTTTCCCCTGTTTTTTCCGGTCGTGTGCGAGCTGGTATAGTCGTTTTAATTGCTTTTCATAAATGGCTGCTCCTCGCGGCGAAGAAGAGCGTACAAGTTTATTATAAAGGTACTGGGCTTTTCTCAGTTCTCGAGCGCTTAAATAATCAGCTGCATTATATTTTCTCTTTTGCGCCATCATTTTTTCACCTCTTTTATTTCGTTGTCAATCTGTATCTTATTCTCGTCCGAAGAGAGGTATGCTACTTTTAAACGTCCTGTTCACCTTGCCTACGTGTACTAATCAAAAGTGGAGAGAACACAAGGCAGCCCTAGATATATATAAACCACCTCTCCGCTCTCCTTATTCCACCTAGAAAATCCCCTTTTTCAAAATTTAACATTTTCTTTCTTAGCTTCTTTGTTCGTACAATGAAAGAATAACCACGTATCTATACATTTTGTTTGAGTGATTTAGCTGTGAACTTATGGAGGATTATAAATGAGGAGAGTTTTCACGTATGTCATTGGATGTCTTGTCCTGCTTGCCGCTTGTTCTAATGAGCCTCAACACGAAGGCTCAGTGAATATGCAGCAGGTATTGGAAGAGGACGCTGAAGCAGATGTTTTTGAAATTGATGAGCAAGCCTTCATCGGTGGAGTGGATTGGGCAGAGGAAGCGGAGGTTGAAAAGGCTGAAAAAATCGCGACTTTATCAGCAGGTATGGCGACAAAACTTCCAGAAGGTACAGAGGTATATGCTACAGCAGGGGAAAGGACAGGGGTTTATATTGCCAACTATAACGGTAGCGAAAAAAGATATATTCGTGCCATCCATAATTAATCAGCTACTCATGCTTCTGTTGTTACAAAAGGGCACAAAAATAAAATCGACCGTGAGGCAAACAGATGAAGAAGATACTTTTAATGGCTAGCGTTATTGATTCTATTCATAGGAACGGCTTATGTAGTAAATGAAATCTCTCAATCCAGAAGCTTTCAATTTTTCGGTGAACCGCTGACCCACTTTGAAACAAACGAATAAGTTGCGGCCCTTACCTTTGATGATGGTCCCGGTGTGCATACCGATAACATTCTTGATATTCTAGCAAAAGAAGGTGTACACGGAACGTTTTTTCTTACAGGTCAAGAAATTGAAGACTCTCCTACTGAAGCAGCCGCTATTGCCGAAGGGCATGAAATCTCCAACCATTCTTATTCTCACCAACGGATGGTGTTTAAATCGCCTGCTTTCATTGCAGAAGAAATCGAACGAACAGACGACTTAATCCGTCAGGCAGGGTAATTCGTGTTAACTTGTTCACTGGAGAGATACGGTCGCACAAAGAAGGGTATACCTACTAAAACTGCTACGACCATTACGATCTGAATCGCTTTTTTCATACATGCCCCCCCTGCTACCCCTTTTAATCTTGTACTCATAACACAAAAACAAGACATATAATTTTTGATAGGACTGGTCCACCAACTATGTTATGATTTTCTCACTATTCGATATACTTTATTTTCAGGAATCAATATCCTATTCAAATGAGCAAAGTCTATTTGGAATGTTATTACCCAATAGGCTTTTTCATGTTTTGTATGAATGAAAGGACGTATTCTATGTCAGGCACTATGATATTTTTCCTCCTCATTATTTATGTGGTGACAAGCATCTGGGTATGGTGTGATGCCGCAGACAAAAACGGAAAGCATCTTGGCGCAATCTGGGGGCTGATAGCCTTCTCCACCTTCCCGTTTGCTTTTATTGTCTATTTATTCGTACGTAATGCCAGCATACCTCAATGAACTATGGTAGTGGATAAGAGGTTGCGAAAAATCGGATGTTTCGTATTCAAAAACGCTCAGTAATCTTGAGCGTTTTTTATGTTTATTTTTTTGTCCCAATCATTTCTTCATTGCTGCTTAAATTTAATTATAATTCAGTCAATTTCGCTCAAATTATTATCAAATTACGTCGTACAATCTTCTTTCTATACGTGCGATTTTTGTTGAGACAGGTAAGATCTTGATAACATTTGTTTTATTTTCAAAAATTTACCTAAAACCCTTCACAACGCTTCATCCTTGAGATAAGATGATTCTTGTGTTTTTTCAACAATATATTCATTTATTTCAGGAGGAACCTTATGAATACCGAAGAAATTACCTTTGATGAATTGGAAAACAAAATTAATTTGCTACGTATACGTATGATTTACACAGGGAAATCAAAGGGGTTAACTCACCCTGATACGATTAAATATAGTCAACAACTGGACGGGTATTTAAATCAATACCACGGTCTCCAATCTTATCAGCAACTTGCAAATTAGGTATAGCACATTCTCATAGTAGCGTGTCGAGCTACCATTTATAAATGTCGTGCTATTTTTTACCGACAGGCACTTGATCATGCTTACTTAATACTACCAACACCTTCGCACTCCCTTTCTCCACCTAGAATTCCACCTCTTATGAGAAGAAACTGCTGGTTAGACTGACAAATGAACCTATGTCCTAGAGCTTGTATCTACAAATTCAACGTAGTGCGCGAGCTTTTGAATCGATAATCGAAAAAAACACAGGTCCCTATTTTTATTATGAGGTTGCCGGCTAGTGTTGTTGCCTCTCAATAAATGCGGGACCTGTGACTATGGTTCTTAAACGTTCAAGTGTGAACGTAACAAGTAATTTTGTTTTCTTATTGTTTAGAATACGATTCGACTTTCTCTATTGCCCTGTCCAGCTTATTCCCTATACGATTCGATTACACTTTTCTGGTGTTGGCCGAGAACATAGAATATATAATCTTGCCAATCACTACAAAAAGGAGTAAATACGTAGCCAAGGCTCAATTAACGCGCCCGTGCTTACATATGCGCCATGTTTAATTCAGACTGGAGGCCTTCGCAAAAACGTTTGATTCGTGTTTCAAAAGCTTCCAAACATAGAGCAGAACCTGTCGAGGTCGATGTCTTTTCAACGCTTGCCATACTAGCGTCGAGAACAATAATAATGTTACATAACTGAATAGGGGAAGCGTTTTACTACCCTGTAATAGATAGCTCTCTAAGCCAGGTTCCATCATAGTATTATGCAAGATATAATGTTCACTTCCGAGCGATGCTTTAAGCCTAGTTATAAACTCGGACAAATCTTGGGGCAAGACTGTAACATCACATGGTTTATCCTTTGGTATTGTCTTCCGCTGCCTTGATCGTTTCATTCTCCTTCACCTTATACAGACGGCTCTTTGGGGCAAAGATAGCTTGCGATGGCCAGAGCCCGTGATGACCGGAAAAGATGTAACTAATCAGACAGGCCAGGAAAAAGTATTCAATGCCTTTTCCGTCAAACATCTCAACTGCTAACAGAAATGCCGCGATCGGCGTGTTCGCTCCTCCTGCGAATGTGGCAATTAAACCTAATCCCGCTAAAAATGACATGGGAAGATCAATTATCGTTGAGATCGTATTGCCTAATGTCGCCCCCATAAAAAAGAGGGGAATCGCTTCTCCACCTACGAACCCTGTGCCCATAGTGACCGCTGTAAAGACTAGCTTGGCTAGAAAAGCAAAGGTAGGAACGGTCTCTTCAAATGATTCCTGCAGCATATCTAGGCCGCGGCCGTTATAATCGTCTGTCCCCAAGATTCCTGTTAACATGACAATGATAAGTCCCCCAATAAAAGCACGCCACATATGATTCTTCTTTAAATAAGTTTCGGAAACGCGTTGGATTCCGTGTCGTAACTGGCAATAAGCGACGCTGACCAGACTAAAAATGACCGCTGCCACTATGACTTTTGAAAACGAAAGAAGCGTCATTTCCGGTATCGTTTGAATCACAAATTCCTCATGCTCAAGCCCCCACGCTCCTGTCGCTGTAAAATGGCCAATAAAACTGGCGACAAGGCAAGGAACGACAGCTTCATATTTCATTTTTCCTAAATAGACCATTTCCATTCCAAACACCGCCCCGGTAATCGGAGCGCCAAAAGCAGCACCAAAACCTGCGCTGATGCCGCTCATCAAAAAAATCTTCGTATCAATCAGGCTCATGTGAAAAAACTGGTTCACTGCCCGTGCCACACTTCCCCCCATTTGAATAGCCGCCCCTTCTCTTCCGGTTGAGCCGCCAAACAAGATGGTTAAAAAGGTGCCCAAATAGACAATAGGTCCCATGCGCAACAGCACCCTGGCTTTTCCCTGCACACCTTCAATTACCAGGTTATTCCCTTTAGCCGCGTCATTTCCGCCATTACTGCCGTAGTTGTTATATATGTAGCCGATGACAAGGCCTGCTAACGGAAGCAAAACTATGATCCAGCTATTTCCTTCCCGCACATTTCCAAGAAAATCGTTGGTATTTAATAGGAAGGTTGTCGTCGTACCTACCGTAAGCCCAATCATGGCTCCTAAAACGACCCAGACGAAAAGAGTGCGAATCAATGTGTTTTCTTTACCTTCCCCCATCCTTCTCGTCCCTCCTTATTTCAACCGATCGGGCGGTTCTTCTTGGTGTTTATTTTGTTTCACCTCTGAGAACAGCTCATCAGAAGCGCTTGATTGAGTGGCCGACGGCGGGGGTGGTACTTGAGGCTTGTCCGCTTGGATCATAGCAAGCAGCATGTCAACGTCTTCCTTTGTAGCGGGCTGCTTTTCTGGTTTAAGCATATAACCTAATTGTCCGTTAGATTCGATCGTTGCCCACTGCAAGTCACTGATCCGTTGCACGCTTTGCTGCCTGAGCCGGACTTCTAGCATGTCGATAGTCAGGCGCAACTTTTTTAGATTCTTTTCTATAATCTCGCCATTTTCTACGACTAGTACAGATTTACTGTAGAAAAAGCGCTCAAGCCCATCAAACTTAAGTGCTAAATACTCAATCAGAACAAGCGTCACTACGAGCAAAAAAGTAATAATCATCGTGATCCATATATTGCGGTCACTGACCGGCTGGATAATCAAAGACCCAACGGCAACCATTAATACCGTTTGTGCTACCGTGAGCTGTGAAATCGATTTTCGCCCTGCTATCCTTAAAATAAGCGAGCCGGCAAAGACGATCACCACTGCCTTCCAAATAAAGTGAAGGTCCAAGTTAACCTCTCCTCCCTTTTTGCCACTATGTATAAAGCATAGATTGATCCCGGTCATCAACCGAGAGAAGAGTCTCCATATCGCTGTCTACGTTAGTTATCTTTTGCTAACTAAGAGCGATCTATGTAACATAACCATAGTTAAAAATCTTAGGCAGGAAGCAGCATCTCCCCTTCGTCCCCTTCTACCGTTAATCTTTGGAAGGCCGTATGGTTTTGCTTCAGCTTCAAATACTATAAACCAGGGGGGATGAACCATTGCGTATTACGTTGACAAATGAAAATGAAAGAGCCGAATTAGATAAGTTTTTGAATAACCTTGAAAAAAACAGTCATTCCAAAAGTGAGAACCAAACGGTGATTCAAGCATTAAAGGAAGCGAACGTCCAAGAAGAAACGACGTCAGCTTCAAACATGTCCGAGCGAGTCCCGGATGTATCTCTTACAAAAGTTTGTAATATGCAAAATCCATGGGAATACAGTGAATGCTGGAATGAAGACGTCCCTGAATAGAGTCCTTCCCTATATGAAAAGTGGGGCTGTCCCAAAAAGACAGTCCCCTTTCTAGTCATCATATGAAAACGGTGTGATTCCGTTTGCGTCGCTGCCATATCGCAAATACAGAAGGGGGGAAATGCGCGATGCCGCACTCATCGGCAGGGACAAGACACTCAATACTCATGACACCGCACTCCGCCTTCGTCACTGCGCACCCGTTCCATTTTATAATGCTTAACACAGGCTTTTGAGTCAGCCCCTTCTTATTATTTGCTTAGCATCTCGTTGATGCTCTGTTCCAAAATGTCCAATCCTTCTTCTAAAGCATCGTCCGCGATATTCAGCGGTGGCATCACTTTAACGACTTCATCATTGATTCCTGCTGTTTCTAAAATGAGTCCATTTTCAAAGGCCTTACAGCAAATGCTGCTTCCCATTCCTTCGACATGGCAGGCGAGTCCTTTCATCAACCCTCGTCCCCGCACTTCCCCATCTAGTTCAGGGTACGTGTTCACTAATTTTTCCAGCCTTTCTTGCACGACGTTGCCTTTTTTCTCTACTCCTTTTGCAAGGGCATCATTTTGCCAATAAGTTAGCGCTTCGGTGGCAGTCACAAACGCCAAATTATTGCCGCGAAACGTGCCGTTATGTTCTCCTGGTTCCCAAATGTCATGTTCAGGCTTTAGTAAGGTAATCGCAAATGGCAGACCGTACCCGCCGATAGATTTTGATAAGCAGATAATATCCGGTTCGATGCCGGCTGGCTCGAAGCTAAAAAATGGGCCTGTCCGCCCAACGCCTGCCTGTATATCATCGATGATTAAAAAGATGTCGAATTTGCGGCATACGTCTTCTACGCGTTTGATCCAATCAAAGCTGGCTGCGTTGATCCCGCCTTCTCCTTGCACCGTCTCTAAAATAATCGCAGCCGGCTTCGCTACCCCGCTACCTCCTTCTGCTAAGAAGCGCTCCAAATAGTTTACCGTATCCGAACCATCTGCTAAAAAATTGTCATACGGCATGACGACCGCGTTATGTAACGGTATGCCTGCCCCATGACGCTTAAATTCGTTGCCGGTAATAGAAAGCGCTCCGAGCGTCATGCCGTGAAAAGCGTTCGTAAAGCTGATGATGGTGTCACGGCCGGTGATCTTCCGCGCTAATTTTAAGGCGCCTTCAACCGCATTGGTGCCAGTAGGGCCGGGAAACATCACCTTATATTTCATATTTCGCGGCTGTAAGATTTTTTGCTGTAGCTGATCAATAAAGGTTTCTTTTGCTTCTGTTGCCATGTCGAGACCATGGGTCACACCATCGCTTTCGATATAGGCAAGAAGCTTTTCTTTCATGGCTGGTGGATTGTGACCATAGTTTAAAGCGCCTGCCCCGGCGAAAAAGTCGATGAATTTGTTGCCTGCTTGGTCCCACAAATATTCGCCCTCTGCCTTTGTGAATATCGTTGGAAAGCTGCGGCAATAACTGCGCACTTCCGATTCATGTTCGTGAAAAATGTTTAAATCAGATGATAGTTGAATACCCATGACCTTTTACCTCCCTTAAATACTAAATCTGTTCTCATTTTTTCTTGTGATCGGCTTAATTTCATACGTTTGTTCTGTTTCATGATCTGTTCCCGGAAACATGCGTGGTAGAAAGCGTACGGTCTTCTCCATATTGGCTCCAACATGTCGGGCTACTTTTTCAAACAAGGCATGAGACGCTTTGTTTGAAGGAGAAATGGTCGTTTGGATGGTTGTTACATCTTCACATTCTTCGCTTTCGAGCAGCTTATCAATTAAGCTGAACGCCAGACCTTCACCGCGCTGTGATGCTGCCACCGCTACTTGCCAAACAAATAATGTCTGTTGGTCCTCCGGATGGCGGAAACCAGACACAAAGCCAACGATTTCTTTATCCACTTCAGCGACCATACACGTATTGCCAAAATACTCACATAAAATTAAATAATAATACGACGAATTTAAATCCAATACGTCTATTTCTCGGATGAGCTCCCATACTTCTTTGCCATCTTCAAGTTCTGGGTGGCGAAATGTCACAGTTGTTGTCGCAGCCAGGTTCATCCCCTCCCTATAAAAATCTATATGGTTTAATCTTTGTAAAGCGGCAAATACTTATAAGTACATCCTCTCCCCAAATCTTGAAATATCTACAAGCGTTTTTTTAGTTAAAGAAAAAGGTGGGTATGTACTATGGGTATTGTTGTGCAAAAATACGGCGGTACGTCGGTTGGGAATGTGGGCCGTATTAAACAAGTCGCAGAACGCGTAAAGCATTCTGTGCAAGCTGGCGAACAAGTCATTGTCGTCGTTTCCGCGATGGGGGACCAAACCGACAAGCTCGTGTCACTAATGTATGAAGTGAGTAACCATCCTCCACGCCGGGAAATGGACATGATGCTTACTACTGGTGAACAAGTGTCAATTGCTTTACTTTCTGCTGCCTTGCAGGAACTGAATGTACCTTCAATTTCTTATACAGGTTGGCAAGCAGGCATTTCTACAAAGTCTCAATTCGGCAACGCACGTATTGTTGATATTCATTCAGAACGGATTCTTACCGCGGTACATAGTGGAAAAGTCGTTATTGTCGCCGGTTTCCAAGGAGTAACTGAAGCAGGAGAAATCGCGACCTTGGGAAGGGGAGGATCCGATACAACTGCGGTTGCTGTAGCTGCAGCCGTTAGTGCAGAACGATGCGAAATCAACACCGATGTAGACGGGATCTACAGTACCGACCCACGTATTGTCCCACATGCCCGCAAGCTTTCTTCTGTTTCTTTCGAAGAAATGTTGGAAATGGCAGCACTTGGCGCCTCTGTCCTGCATCCGCGGGCGGTCGAAGTCGCTAAGGTGCACGGGATCAAGCTGTTAGTCCGCTCAAGTTTTTCTGATAATGAAGGAACGTTTGTAAAGGAGGCCACTATGATTGAACAAGACATCGTCGTGAGCGGCGTAGCTTATGATGAAAATGTAAGTAAAATTGAAATCCTGGATATTGAAAATGAGATGGGTGTTATTGCGGATGTGTTTAATACACTCGCTGCTGAAAACATTAATGTCGATATGATTGTGCTAAGCGAACACGGGGCGGACACCTTCGATTTAGCGTTTACGGTCGGAAAAGAAGAAGCCGAACGGACGCTCGAGATGATTGAAGCTAGAAAACTGGAATTAAAATATCGCGATGCGTTTTCCGACAAAAAAGTTGCCAAGGTGTCCATCATTGGCGCAGGTATGGTGACAAACCCTGGCGTAGCAGCAAAAATGTTTAACACCTTGGCTGAAAATGACATCGCTATGAAATTAATTACCACCTCAGAGATTAAAGTCTCTTGTCTCGTCCCTGCAAACGATGGCAAAGACGCGGTTAACGTATTGCATAGCGCGTACGGTTTAAATGCGGATTCCGACGCCTCTCGAAAAAGCGGGTGAGGTGAGGTTCGTGTAAGAGAGCAATCGCAGAGGGGCAATTTGGACGTTTTTTCGAAAAAATGGACGAAATGAGCTTCAATTTGGACGTTTCGACAATGTTCTGTTACACTTCGACAAATTTCTGTTACGTTTCAACATATAATTGGACGTTTCTAAACACTACCCCCCACAACTCCATTTTCCCATGAAAAAAGCTACCCTTTTGTGGGCAGCTTTTTTCCGTTTCTATATCAAGTTCCGCAAAATGTACGGTATGGGCCGGTGCCTGGCTCTGGCAGCTTCGTATATTCCTCTTGCTCAGACGAATAGGCGTAAGGGTCGGACAAGGCATTCATAAGCCGCTCCATCACACTGTAATCTCCGTCTTCCACTGCCGCTTCCAATGCTTCTTCCACCCGGTGGTTGCGAGGAATCACGGAAGGATTGGCGTTTTTCATCACTTCATAAGAAGATGCTGTTGCTTCGTCTTCTCTATCTAACCGTGCCTGCCACTGCTCAAACCACTGTGCAAATTCTTCCGTACCGCTCATAGGAGTGTCTTCCGGCTGGGCTAATGTCAGCGCCCGGAACGTATTGGTAAAGTCGGCACGGTGGGCTTCCATTATTCGAAGCAGCTCTTCGGCCAAGGTTTGATCCTCGTCCTCTTCCTGCTGCAACCCTAATTTAGCTCGCATTCCTGCCAGCCATTCGTTATGGTAGACCTCTTCATAGGTAGAAAGAATCTCCTGGGCCATTTCAACCGCGTGCTCTTGACTTTCATGAAGAAGTGGTACCAAAGTCTCTGCAAAACGGGCAAGGTTCCACTGCCCAATCGCTGGTTGATTCTGATAAGCATAGCGGCCTTGCATATCGATTGAACTAAAGACAGTGGCCGGGTGGTATTCATCCATGAAGGCACACGGCCCGTAATCGAAGGTTTCACCGCTGATACTTGAGTTATCGGTGTTCATCACGCCGTGAATAAAACCAACCATCTGCCATTTGGCTATCAGCGCAGCCTGACGTTTAACCACCTCATCAAACAGGGCAAGATATTTGTCTTCATTGTCTTCAATATCGGGGTAATGCCGTTCAATGGCATAGTCAGCCAGCGCCTGCAGCTCTTCTTTCGTTCCCGCACCTGCTGCATATTCAAACGTGCCGACACGGAGGTGGCTCGCAGCAACACGGGTCAGAACGGCTCCAGGAAGCTCCGTTTCGCGCATAACAGACTCTCCGGTCGTGACCACGGCAAGACTACGATTGGTCGGTATGCGAAGCGCATGCATCGCTTCACTAATCATATATTCACGCAGCATCGGCCCCAGCGCTGCGCGGCCATCACCGCCGCGAGAAAAGCGAGTGCGACCTGAGCCTTTAAGCTGCACATCCAGCCGCTCTCCAGCAGGAGTAACCTGCTCACCAAGCAGCACCGCGCGGCCGTCGCCTAACATCGTAAAGTTCCCAAACTGATGGCCCGCGTAAGCTTGCGCAATTGGTTCAGCCCCTGCAGGAAGCTGATTCCCTGCCAACTGCTCAACGCCTTCTTTACTCGCTAACTTCTTTGTATCCAATCCCAACTCGTCTGCCAATGAATGATTAAAGATAACCAGTGCCGGTGCCTGGACAGGAGCTGGTTCCACACTTTCAAAAAACAATTTCGGCAGCCGGGCATAACTATTATCAAAGTTCCACCCGGTTTCTTTTAGCTGTGTCATACTATCTCCTTTAGTTGTTTTGGCATCTTGCTATTCCGTAAAACCTTCCCCCCTACAAAAACATAGGGACGTTTTATCTTAGTGGTTTTTTCCATTTGCGTTATGGCTCATCATCTATCAAGATGCGATTGCTGTAACTTCAGCGGATAAAAGGCGGCTGCCAACTTCGCAGAACCGGGCTTAACGGAGGCTAAATTGTTGCCCCCCGCCCGTCAAAAATTTGGTTGCCATAAGCGAAGTGGCGACCAAGCCACAGTCACCCTTGTGCCCGTGCAAACGTCCGGCTAAAGTTGCTGCAAAGGTTCGACTTTTTCCATTGTGGCAGGTTCTTCCTTCATTCTGCAACTATTCGAACTCTGTGATGTTTCTATTCCTCTTTTTTACGCTAGTTAAAATTCCAATTGATGTATAACTTGCTAACAAGGACCTTTCCCTAAGCATTGCATTGGAAAGAGTTCCTGTTTTTCCTTACGGCAAATTTGTAGCTCCCATTAAATAGCGGTCGCATTCCCGAGCTGCTTGTCTCCCTTCATTAATCGCCCACACAATCAAGCTCTGGCCGCGCCGCATGTCTCCCGCAGCGAAAAAGCCGTCAATGTTGGTGTGGTGCTTTCCGTATTCGGCTTTTGCATTCGAGCGTTCATCGGTTTCAATGCCCAGGGCTTCCAGCACTCCTTGTTCCGGGCCGCTAAAACCGATGGCAAGCAAGACGAGTTGAGCGGGCCACACTTTCTCTGTACCGGGAATTTCTTTTCTAGTTTTATTGCCATTTTCATCGAATTCTTCTTTCACGTTAATCGTATGCACCTCTTTTACATGGCCATTTTCATCCCCGACAAATCTTGTCGTCTGAACCATGTAGGCACGCGGGTCCGCGCCAAACACTGCCCCTGCTTCTTTTTGCCCATACTCTATGCGGTGAACAACCGGCCACTGCGGCCACGGGTTCCCGTCCAGGCGCGTATCTCCTTTTTTCTCATGGATGTCGAATTGGGTTAAGCTTTTGCACTCGTGTCTTACGGAGGTGGCCAGACAATCAGTGCCAGTATCCCCGCCGCCGATGACGATCACGTCTTTCCCTTTTGCAGAGATATAGTCCCCGTCCTTTAGCCCGCTGTCCAATAAGCTTTTCGTATTCAAATGAAGAAAATCCATCGCATAATGAATCCCTTTTAACTCTCGTCCTTCAATCGGTATATCGCGGTGTTTCGTTGCTCCACCGCACAATACGACGGCATCAAAGTCTTTTCTCAATGCAGAAGTCGAGTAATCGGTTCCCGCTTCTGTATTTGGTAAAAAGGTGATGCCTTCTGCTTGTAAAAGGTTAACCCGCCGTTCCACCACTTTGTATGGCAGCTTCATTTCTGGAATGCCGTACGTTAACAGTCCACCGATACGGTCATGGCGTTCTAACACTGTCACCTGGTGACCGGCTTTATTCAATTGATCGGCACATGCCAAACCTGCCGGGCCGGACCCAACAATGGCTACTTTTTTACCTGTTCGCTCAGGCGGAGGGGTTGCTGTGACCCAGCCTTCTTCAAAACCTTTTTCGATAATCGCTCGTTCCACGGAGCGAATCGCAACGGGCGGTTCATTGATACCAAGTACGCAGGCGCCTTCACAGGGAGCAGGACAGGCCATGCCTGTGAATTCCGGGAAATTGTTCATTTTATGCTCACGCTCAAGCGCTTCCTTCCATTGGCCTTGATACACCAGGTCGTTCCATTCGGGGATGAGGTGATAAACCGGACAACCTGTGGTCATGCCGTTTAGCTCCGTTCCCATATGACAGGTAGGAACGCCGCAGTCCATACAGCGGGCCCCTTGCTTTTTTGCTTCGTCTTCTAACATAGGGATCGTGTAATCGTGCCAGTCCGTTGATCGTTCAGCTGGCTCTCGTTCAGGCCAAGGCTGACGCTCATAATCCATGAATCCTGTAGGCTTACCCATCGCTTACCCCCTCCAATCCCTTCCTGTCTTTGCGCGCTTCAACTGCTTGTTTGCTTTCATTAAAAGCCGTCATTGCTGCTTCTTTTTTGCTCATGCCTTCTGCTTCCAGGTTTTCTAGCCTTGTCTGCATTTCTAAATAATCTTTTGGAATGACTTTCACCAGCTTGGGCAAGATTTGTTCCCAATTGTCCAGCACCTCTTTCGCTTTTGCACTGTTCGTATAGTGGACATGCCGTTTAATCAATTCGTAGAGCCCTTGTGCTTCGTGTTCGTCAGTCACAGTCTGCAGATAAACTTGCTGTTGGTTGCATTTATCATGAAAAGCTTCGTCAAAAGCGTCGAGCACATAAGCCATCCCGCCCGACATTCCGGCGGCGAAGTTTTTCCCGGTCTGGCCCAAGACAACGACCTTGCCGCCGGTCATATATTCACAGCCGTGGTCGCCGACGCCTTCTACAACGACGTGAGCCCCACTGTTGCGGACACAAAACCGTTCACCGGCGATGCCACTAATATAAGCTTCACCGGCTATCGCTCCGTAAAAGCAGACATTGCCTGCGATGATGTTTTCTTCTGCCTTATATGTCGCTTGTTTTGCTGGAGAAATCACCAGCTTCCCGCCGGAAAGCCCTTTTCCGACGTAGTCATTTGCGTCTCCTCTTAGCTTCATCGTTAATCCTGGCGGGATAAAAGCGCCAAAACTTTGGCCGGCTGAGCCTTTGCACGTTAACTCAATCGTATCTTCCGAGAGCCCATCGCGGCCGTAACGCTTCGTAATTTCATGACCGAGGATCGTTCCTGCTACCCTGTTAATGTTGCGAATCGACACAGTCGCTTTTACCGGTTTCTGCTCTTCAATCGCTTCTTTACACAAGGGAAGCAGTTCTTGTTCATCTAACGTTTTATCAAGACCGTGAACCTGTTCGATCGTTGCATGACGGCTCACATGTTCAGGCACATCCGGCTGATAAAGAAGCGCCTTCAAATCGATATCTTTGGCTTTCCAATGATCAACATCCTGCTTGGCTGTTAATATATCGGTCCGACCTACCATTTCATTGATGGTTCTAAACCCTAATTCCGCCATCAGCTCTCGTACTTCCCGTGCAATAAATTGCATGAAATGAACGACATGCTCGGGAGCGCCAATAAACTTTTTCCGTAATTCCGGGTCCTGCGTAGCCACTCCGACCGGGCAGGTGTCTAAATGACAGACTCTCATCATCACACAGCCTAGGACGACGAGCGGCGCGGTGGAAAAACCAAATTCCTCAGCTCCGAGCAAAGCCGCCACCACTACATCCCGGCCGGTCATCATTTTGCCGTCCGTTTCCACCACAATTCGATCCCGTAAGCGATTCAGCAACAGGGTCTGATGGGTTTCAGCGAGACCGACTTCCCACGACATGCCGGTATGCTTAATACTCGTGCGCGGCGCAGCCCCCGTGCCGCCGTCATAACCGCTTATAAGCACAAGGTCGGCGCGGCCTTTTGCCACCCCGGCCGCAATCGTCCCCACTCCGGCCGCAGCGACCAGCTTCACGCTAATTCTTGCGTTCGGGTTCGAATTTTTTAAGTTATGAATCAACTCAGCCAAGTCTTCAATTGAATAAATATCATGGTGCGGAGGTGGGGAAATCAACGCTACGCCCGGGGTCGACCTTCTCACTTCAGTAATCCACGGATAGACCTTTTTGCCCGGCAGGTGTCCGCCTTCACCAGGCTTAGCCCCTTGAGCGATTTTGATTTGAATTTCATCGGCGTTTGTTAAATAATGGCTGTTCACGCCAAAACGGCCGGAAGCCACTTGCTTAATCGAACTACGGCGCCAGTCTCCGTTTTCCTCCTTGGTGAAGCGAGCGATATCTTCTCCTCCTTCACCGGAATTGCTGCGGCCGCCGATGCGGTTCATCGCGATGGCCAACGCTTCGTGAGCTTCTTCACTAATTGAACCATACGACATGGCTCCCGTTTTGAACCGTTTGACAATTTCTTCTTCAGGCTCTACTTCTGCTATTGGGATCGGCTCTCTTTTATTAAAAGCAAGTAAGCCGCGCAAAGACTGGAGATTGTGAACCGGGTCAGTGATTAGCTTAGAATACTCTTTAAAGAGTTCATAGTTGTTCGTTCGACAGGCTTGCTGCAATAAATGGATCGTATGCGGGTTATATTGATGGTCCTCTCCGTCATGCCGCCACTGAAAATCATCCCCTGCTTCTAACCTTGACGTGCCACCTCTTTTATCGTGAAAGGCTTTCCGGTGCCTGAGCAAGGTTTCTTCAGCGATTGTCTCGAGGCCAATCCCTTCCAACTGTGAGGACGTGCGGGTAAAGTACTTGTTTATTACGTCCGAATGAAGGCCGACTGCTTCAAAAATCTGGGCGCCGCGATAGCTTTGAATAGTAGAAATGCCCATTTTCGACAGCACTTTAACGACCCCGTCCGTAGCTGCTTCTACAAATGTCTTCACAGCTTCTTCCGGCGATGTAACCCGGAGATCACCATTTGCAATGAGCTGCTCTAATGAGGCAAACGCTAGATACGGGTGAATCGCTTCTGCTCCGTAGCCAAGCAGCATTGCAAAATGATGAACTTCTCGCGGTTCCGCCGAATCAACGAGCAGGCTTGCTTTCGTGCGGATGCCTTTGCGGATTAAATGATGATGAAGGCCGGATACAGCTAACAATGCCGGTATCGCCGCTTGTCCTTCATTAACGCCACGGTCCGATAAAACGAGCAATCTAGCCCCGGCTTGTATGGCTTGTTCAGCTTCGGTACATAACGAGTCCAGTCTTTTTTCAAGCGACGAGGCATCCTTCCCGACCTCAAACAAAATCGATAAGGTTCTCGCCTTAAATCCTTTCAACTGATTATGACGGAGTTTTGCCAGTTCCTTGCTTGTGAGAATTGGCGTTTCCAGCCGAATCTTTTGGCAACTTTCCGGCTCCGGGTTGACGAGACTGCCTTCACGCCCGATGGTCGTGCGTACAGCTGTAATAATTTTTTCGCGGATAGCATCAATTGGGGGGTTCGTTACTTGGGCGAACAGTTGCTTGAAATAGTTATATAAAAGCTGAGGCCGTTCAGATAACACAGCCAACGGTGAATCATAGCCCATTGAGCCGACCGGATCTTTCTTGTCGGTCACCATCGGCTTTACTAACTTGTTTAACTCTTCCGTTGTATAGCCAAACGCTTGCTGTAGGATCGTAACCTGGTTCGGCTTCACTGTATCGTCCTGTTTTTGAAGAGACAGGTCTTCTAGATTCAAGGTGTGTTCGTTTACCCATTTCATATAAGGGTATTCACAAGCGATTTCTTGCTTAATTTCCTCATCGGCAATCACCCTGCCCTCTTCAAGGTCGACGAGGAGCATTTTGCCGGGGTGAAGCCTTTCTTTATATTTAATATCTTCCGGGTATGTGTCGAGCACGCCGACTTCCGAGCCGAAAATAATCATGTCGTCCTTGGTCACATAATACCTCGCCGGCCGTAAACCATTACGGTCGAGGCAAGCCCCGATCTGCCTACCATCTGTATAAACAATAGCTGCCGGCCCGTCCCACGGCTCCATCATGCAGCTGTGGTACTCGTAAAACGCTCGTTTTTCTTCATTCATTCGTTCATCGTTCACCCATGGCTCAGGGACCATCATCATTGCGGTATGAGCGAGCGAACGTCCAGATAGATGCAGAAATTCAAAACAATTATCAAACATGGAAGAATCACTGCCGTCTGCATCAATTACAGGCAATACCTTGGCCAGCTCGTCTTTTGGAAACGCCTCTGAATGACAGTACTGTTCACGTGCCCGCATCCAGTTGACATTTCCTCGCAAGGTGTTAAATTCCCCGTTATGGATCGTAAATCGATTCGGATGGGACCGCTCCCAACTTGGAAATGTATTGGTGCTGAAACGAGAATGTACGAGAGCAAGAGCCGATTTAAAATCGGGATGATTCAAATCAATATAAAACGAATCTAGCTGCTCAGGAATGAGCATGCCTTTATAGACAATCGTCGTAGTAGACAAACTGCAAAAATAAAAGGCCTCCGGAATGTCGTGTGTTTCTTTTTCAGCACGCTTGCGAACGATATACAATTTTCGCTCAAAGTCAAGGCGGTCATATGTGTTATCAGCTGGAGCAACAAACATTTGTCGGATGAACGGCTTCGACTTTTTGGCATGGTCGCCGACAAAGGAATCATTCACAGGTACCGTGCGCCAGCCTAAAAACGTTTGTCCTTCTTCTTTAACAATCCGTTCAACCAGTTGCTCACAGCTTTTGCGGATGTCAGGGTTCTGCGGTAAAAACACCATGCCGACCGCATAGGTTCCTTCGGCAGGCAGCTCGATGTCTAGCTTTTCACACGTATGTTTAAAAAAGGAATGGGGTATTTGCGTCATAAGACCGGCCCCGTCACCGGTGCTGATATCTGCTGACTGTCCTCCGCGATGTTCCAGATTACAAAGTATCGTAATCGCGTTCTGTACGATATCATGAGATTTCTTCCCATTAATGTGAGCAATCATCCCGATGCCGCACGCGTCGTGTTCGTTTTCCGGGTGATATAAGCCTTGAGGCAACGGATAGCCATAGGACGATTTCATGCAAACACTCCCTTGTAAATTCATGCTCATGCGGTGTAGTTTTCGTAATATTGGAAGTGATTATTCGAGAATCACGTTCTGTGAACGATTTCGCATAATGCGAACCGTAAGCATGTTGAAAAACAAGGTTTGTGAATACGAATTCACAACCGTAGTCATCTGGGCACATTATGCTAAAAAAGCTTGGCAAAGCCAAGTCTACGGCGGAGGCTGACCCTTGAGTTGTACGTCTACCGTTTCCTTCAACGATTTATACTTTCTTACGGTGTAAAAAACCTCGTGAGCAAAGTAACACTCACGAGGTTTTCAGATTATGACTTATGCAATTTAGATTTAGATTCCTACCCCAATAGAGAATAAGAAGATGGAGAGAATCAAGCCTAACAGCGGTACAATGACCGTTAACGCACCGACTGCTGCATATGCGGTCCGATGTGTTTCACCGCATATCACTCGAATCGTGGTAACTGTATACCCCCCGTGTGGCAGGGAGTCAAGTGCTCCTGACGCTAAAGCAACAATCCGGTGCAAGGCTTCGGGATGAACCCCTTGTTCCAAAAAGTCAGGGCCGAGAATCGGCAAGGCGATTTCCTGCCCGCCTGAGGCCGAGCCCGTCAGACCGACAATGGCTAACACCGCAATCGCCGCTCCAATTAACGGCTCACCTGGCACGTCAGTCATCACCGTAACCGCGCTGTCAAAGGCAGGCGTGGCCTGCGCTACAGTACCAAATCCTACCACAGCAGCAGTATTAGCAATAGCAAGTAATGCTCCGAAGGTACCATTTGATGCGGAAGTCCATACATTTTCCAAATAGCGGCGATTCAACAACCAGGCTGAAAATACACCACTAGAAAGCGCAATAATTAACGCGGATTCTTCAAGCGTATCATGGAACAAAAAGGCCATAATCAAAACGACAGCAAGCGGGATCCCAGATAGAGCTGGATTCGGCAATTCCCGTTCTACCTCGACCGGGTCTCCCTCTCGTTCATCAAAGCGCTCGCCTTTTTTCACGGCACGGTTAATCATCCATTTCAACCAAACGTAGCCTGTTACCATCATGAAAATAGCGACAATTAAGCTAACTTCCCAGCCAGCATACGCTGTCGTGCCGAGGTGGGGAATTGGAATCCAGTTTTGGATTTCCGGTGAACCAGCTGAAGTCATTGTAAACGTCACCGACCCAAAGGCTAGAGCCGCTGGAATGAAACGGCGCGGCAAGTCTGCTTGTTTGAAAAGACTTAAAGCCATTGGATATACCGTAAAACCGACAATAAATAAGCTGACACCACCGTAAGTTAAAACTGCACAAGCGGCTACTACCGCAAGAACTGCATATTTTAACCCAAGCCTGTCCACCACCCACTTCGATACACTGTCTGCGGACCGGCTGTCTTCCATTACTTTACCGAAGATGGAACCAAGTAAAAACATTAAAAACCATGAACCGACAAAACCAGCAAAGCCGTCCATGTAATCGCCAACATAACTAGCCTCCCCTTCTCCCACCATCTGCGGAAAAAGAGGAATACCACTTAATACGGCTAAAAATAATGCGCTCAGAGGGGCGGCGACAAGCAAGTTCATGCCGCGCATCGTTAGCGTAATTAATAGAACAAGACCTCCAAGCAAACCAATCATGCTGAACATAAGAATTCTCCTTTACCGTATGCGGTTAAAGAAAACTTGGCAACGCCAAGCCTACGGCGGAGGCTGACCCTTGAGTTGCACGTCTACCGTTTCCTTCAACAATTTATACTTTCTTACGGTGTGAAAAAGGAAGCTGGGAGTCTCCCCAGGTTCCTTTTTTAGTTTGCTTACTGGTTCTCATAACGCCGCACGCGCAAGGAAGCTTGTTCTTTATGCCCCATGAAGCCTTCCAGCTCGCATAAGCGCTCTGCGTATTTACCAATTTCAACACTAGCTTCTTTGGTAGCACGCTGGTACGTGCAGTTCTTCAAGAATTTGCCGACCCACAAGCCGCCGGTATACTTTGCTGCTTCTTTAGTCGGAAGCGTATGGTTGGTGCCGATTACTTTATCACCATAAGCCACGTTCGTTTCTGGTCCTAAGAACAAGGCACCGAAGTTCGTCATGTTCTCGAGGAAATAATCCGGATTATCGGTTAATACTTCAACATGCTCATACGCTAATTTATCTGCTTCGCGTACCGCTTCATCGATATCATCAACGAGAATGATCGAACCATTGTCGCGCCAAGCCACTTCCGCTACATCTGCTGTAGGTAGCGTTTCAAGCTGGCGGGCAATTTCGTCCTCTAACGATTCAGCAAGCGTTCGAGAGGTGGTAATTAATGCGCCCGGTGATGTCGGACCGTGTTCCGCCTGGCCGAGAATGTCTGTTGCTACCATTTCCACGTCTGCGGTTTCATCTGCAATCACAAGCGTTTCTGTTGGACCGGCAAACAAGTCGATGCCGACACGGCCGTAGAGCTGGCGCTTCGCTTCTGCAACAAAGGCATTCCCTGGTCCTACAATCATGTCGACCGGGTCGATCGTTTCTGTTCCAACTGCCATTGCGGTCATCGCTTGAACACCACCAAGCAGATAAATTTCATCGGCACCGGCCATATGCATGGCAGCGACTGTAGCTGCTGGGATTTCACCATTTGCTGGAGGTGTGCAAGCAATCACTCGGTCTACGCCAGCTACCTTCGCTGTCAAAATACTCATGTGGGACGAGGCCACCATTGGATAACGACCGCCCGGAATGTAGCAGCCAACACTGTTTACTGGAATGTTTTTATGGCCCAAAATCACGCCAGGACGCGTTTCCACTTCAATATCTTGAATGGACTCCCGTTGATGACGGGCAAAGTTTTCAATCTGCTCCTGAGCAAACTTAATATCGTCAATCACATCGTCTGGAAGGTCAGCAATCACTTGTTCAATCTGTTCAGACGAAAGGCGAAAGCTTTCCGGCGACCAGTTGTCGAACTTTTCCGATAGCTCGCGCACAGCTTGATCTCCGCGGTCTTCTACGTCTTTAATAATACCGCTTACCGCATTTTGTACTTTTGTATCTGCTTCTTGTTTTTCTTGGTCGGTCTTTCCCTGCTTAAGAAAAGTAGCCATACATCTATCCGCTCCTTAAGTTTCAATTATTCTATGAATACGTATTTATTATAAAAAGAAAGCGTTTTATTGTAAACGGTTAATTTCTGAAAACTCAATGTAAGCTTGGCACAGCTGAAAAAATTTTTAAAAATGAGGTGTCAAAATGAATTGAAAGATGGAAATAACGGGGGTTTTTTCGTGATTGGTTGACTTTCATCCGAGGAAACGCTTACAATTATAATGAATTCGTATTCTTTATAATCGGGAGAGGTTTGTCTTATGGTTTCCTCAAAAGACGTAGCAAAAGCGGCAGGGGTTTCACAACCTACCGTATCACGTGTATTAAATGACCCAACAAAAGTGAACCAAGAAACATTAGATAAAGTGGAAAAGGCGATGAAAGAATTGAACTATCGTCCCAATTTGATTGCCCGAAGCTTGAAGCAGCAAAAAACAAAATCGATCGCCCTCATTTCCGGCCCTTTACATAACTCCTTTTTCGTCGATACAACGACAACCATTGTGAATTACGCCAAAGAACATGGCTATCATACCTTTGTTTATTTTGAAGATCAGGGCGATAACTTATCTGTTTACGATGAAGTGCTAAAACAGCAAGTAGACGGAATTATTCTGTCGTCGATCTTCATTGACGACCCAATTTATAAAGAATTAGAAGCAGCTGGGGTCCCCTTTGTGATGTTTAACCGCAAGCACCAAGATGGAGGAAATTATGTGGAAATCGACAATCACCGGGCTGGAGAATTGGCAACGAACCATTTATTAAAGCTTGGCCACACCAAGATTGCCTGGATCGGCGGCCCTACCTATACGTCCACCTTCCATGGCCGGCTTGGCGGCTATCAAGCAGCCATGAAAGCTACCAATAATGAAGTGGTGCCAGAATGGATTAAACAAGTGGACACCACAGAAGAGTCAGTCATTCAAGCGGTTGACGAACTCCTGCTTTTAAACAATAAGCCGACCGCCATTTTTGCTACAACCGATTCGATGGCGCTCGACTGCCAAAACTACTTAATGCAAATGGGCTACCGCATCCCCGACAATTTCAGCATTTGCGGCATGGATAATATCAACATTACGGCTCATGAAGCAATCCAATTATCTACCATCACCCATGATTCAAAAAAACCGATGGGCCTGTACGCAATCGAACATTTAATCACGATGATAGAAGCAGAAGAAACGCCACCTGCCATGCAGCTGACCTTAGAGCCTAAATTGATTATCCGCGAAACAACTGGTCCGAAGCGGTGAAAGAATGTTTGATGTCACTTGTTCAGGAGTCAACGAAAAGTGAAGCCAGCTCGCGCTTATGAACACATATTCTACTATTTGGCTAAAAAGGATATTTAGATAAATAACTGCCATATGTTCTGTTATTTGCCTGAACCCCCTAAATTGCTGGCTGTATTTGATGGATTAGCGGCTGTTACCTTTCCCAAAAACACGATTTTGGGAGAAATAACGGAACCAATGGCACTAGTGTTGTAAATCTGTTCACAGATCCTTTACTCGTTAAGAAAGCATTCCACTATAGTGATTTGTTCTTTGCTCCAGGCGGCGCTTTCCGCGGGCAACACTTCAGCCTCCTAGAGCCGCACCCGCTCATTGCGGGGTCTTCAGCTGTTGCTTTTCCCACAGGAGTAGCCACCTATCGCTTCTTAAAGGTTTTCTATAATACCACTTATGAAATCGCCTTTCCCCATGTCATGTTGACCTGTTGTCAAAAGAGAGAGGACGCTCTACTTCTAAAGGGCTGGTGACATGTTTAGCGAGCGGACTCAACGATACTCCTGCGGAAAAACGAACCGGAGAAGACCCCAGAGAAGCAAGGCTCGATAGTTAGTCCGAGGAATGGGAGTGGAGGAAGCCGCTAAACAACCAAAATCAGGACCTTATAATTTCCTGCACTTCTTGTGGATACATGTGTAATGCTAGTGAACCAATGACCGTAAATTAGCATTCCAAAACGATTGCAGGCTAATCAGAGTGGTATCTGATTCCTGCTGCAGAAGTACAGGGCCAGAGGGGTCGTCCATGGTAAAGGAGTGGGCGGAACTCATAAAAAAACAAAAGTCGATCTTTTTCCAGAATATTCTGCCATTAAATCTTCCTATATATGTATGAGAAAACTCAGCCACGATCCTGTCTTGGCTGAGTTTTTCACTGGAGAGCTTTACTCTCCATAAAATTGCGAAGGAATGGCTCCAAAACATCTGCGATGATACAACATTGGCTCTTTCTCACGAGCAATCGAAATATCTGCAACTTCCCCGATTAAAATGGTGTGGTCACCCGCTTCGACTTGGTTGTATTTTTTACATTGTAGTACCGCAAACGCATCGTCGAGCACAGGAAGACCTAGTTCAGACATGGACCAATTGCTTTCGCCAAAACGGTCCGTACCTTTACTGGCAAATCGTTGACATAACTGCTGTTGGTCACCGGCAAGAATATGCACGGCAAAGCGGTCTGAATGCTTGAAAGCGTCCAAGGACGAGACTTTATGGTCGATCGACCACAGAATTAAGAGCGGGTCAATCGAAACAGAGGCAAATGAATTTACGGTCAAACCAAACGGAGTCCCTTCATCGTCTGTGACAGTTACGATGGTGACTCCTGTCGGATAGTTACCTAACGCTTCTTTAAATAATGTTTCTTTATCGTTGGAATGCATGGCTACCTCTCCTAACTTAAATAGATTGATAAATAGTCCTTAATTACACGCGGCTTAATACTTCTAACTTGCTTGGTTCCCGTCCGCTTTCCATCGCGGTCCAGGCAACCACTTGCCCTTCCTTTATTGAACTTCTTCATAGTTCACCTTAATTCCTCTACTATACTCGCAGCACCTCCCCACCTCGCAATATAAATGTGGCCGCAACCAGACACTAAGCAAGGTGGGTATGCTACACTATATTTACAAAAAATTCAAAAGGGGCTGCTGAAATGGAGACCTTATCGATTAGAGAACTTCAAACCCGGGAAGAAATCAGGGAAGCGTTCCCTATTATGAAGCAATTGCGTACCCACCTTGATGAACCTACATATCTCGACTTAGTAGTAGACGCGCAAGAGAACGATCATTATAAAATGGTAGCACAAATCGATGAGGGAGAAATCGTAGCAGTGATTGGATTTAAACCGATGATCACCTTATATTATGGAAGATTCATCTGGGTGTGTGATTTAGTGACCGATGCGGATAAGCGTTCACATGGGGTCGGAGAACAACTGCTCACTTATGTGCAAGACTGGGCAAAAGAAAACAAGTTTGAAAGTGTCGCCTTGTCGTCAGGGTTGCAGCGCACCGATGCCCACCGCTTTTATGAAGAAAAAATGGACTATGATAAAGTAAGCTATGTCTTTAAATTACCACTATAACAGGTGCCTGACCCCCATTGTGTTAACGCTTTACCGCACTGGGGATCAGACACCACTAAAACATCATCATAACCGCTCCAATTATCGATAATGCAATGAGATGATAACCGACACTTAACAAATATAAGGAAAACGGGTTCTTCGTGCTTGAACCAAGGCCAAATAAAAAATCTTTGGCATAGGCAAGTGCGATAATAACCCCGAGACAACATCCAATTAAGGCCCCTTCCCCTACGGTTGATGCCTGAGCTAAGTGAAGCACGCTATACAACAGCGTTGAGGTTAAAATTGTAACGAGGGTAAGCAGCCCGTACCTTGGCTGAGAAGGGGAAATCTGAAGAAGCTGCACCCAGCGGTTTCCAAACAAAAACGGTGAATAGTAAAGCATGCCTATAATCATATATAGTATGATGCCAGTGACGATTGGTAGTATCATAATACCTTTCCTTTCTTAAGTGAATGAATGGCCCAGGACCTATTCTGCTTTACAATAAGTGGTCCGTAAAACCTTTATAATCAAACAATAATATAAGAACAAAATCTCGGAAAGCACTCGCCACAAAAAGTAACCATTGAAATAAACTTACTTAATTCTCTTCTTTGATAAAGTCAGTTACTTCGTCCAAATCAGTTGTTTCAAGTACGATGCCTGATTCGTCCAACACAATAAAAGTTGGTGTTTCCTCGATACCTAAGAGTTCTTCTTCCTGTGAACCAGCAGTGTTTGATTTGAAGGTCATTTGATTAACATCATCAAGCTCTATCTTTTCGTGAAGAAGGTCTAATTTATCTCGTTCTTTAGCACCTTTGCTCACCTCGTCTGAATCGAATGAACCATCATAAAATTCAAATAGGGCATATAAATTGTATTCTTTATCATCACCCATCTCAGGTTTCATATCTCTCAGTAAATCGATCCTTTCAACGTCTTCTTCACCCATTGTCTCCTCCGATTCGCATCCTACAATCAAAGTTAAACTTAACATCATTAGAATTAAAAATTTCACTCAATACCCTCCCAACTTCCAATCCTTATTATCTATTTGCCATTGTATGTTAACATAAAAATTTTCAACATTTGTATTTTGTCATATTTTACAAATTCCTTTATTTATATCATAAAATAACAATCTTTTAGAAAACAGCCTAAATTAAATAATAATAATACCTCCAAAAATCTATAAATAAACGAAATATAAATTTGTCGTGCACTTTAAAAGGGGAATAAAAATTTCCCTCACCCTTTTCAAAAGAACATACGTTCGATATAATGGTGAAAAAAATGGAGGCTGCCATGACATCTCAACAACAGCT
Source organism: Salsuginibacillus kocurii DSM 18087 (assembly GCF_000377705.1). Taxonomy (GTDB): domain Bacteria; phylum Bacillota; class Bacilli; order Bacillales; family Marinococcaceae; genus Salsuginibacillus; species Salsuginibacillus kocurii. Next base: position 125,600 of record NZ_KB898625.1, read on the forward strand.
CAACCAACTCATGCGTGTGCTACAATCTTCACCCCGACAAACAAAAGTCCAGGCGCTTGAAGCTATTAAAAAGCACGTGAAAACACAAAAGAAAATGTAAGATTGACGAACCCTTTGCATAAATCTTTTACCTTAGTGAAAGTCAGGATGCAACGCTTTTTTCTTGTAATCAACATATAATAGTCCAATTAATATTACTAGAAACAACACCATCGCCATTGGAATCAACCATAAACGTTCCCCTTGTAACCCCCACCCTATTACCATGAAAGCTACGGTAATAAACGGGGCCATAATATAGTAAGGCTTGGCATTATAAAACCATCCATACGGGAAAAAGTGAGCGCCAACGATCACGGCAAAAAAATAGACAGCCTCGTTTGGGCTGTTCACTATCGCCCATAATACTAATGGAAAATAAATAATTTGAGCCACGTTTAAATACACTCCTAAACTAGCGAGCGGATTTCCTTCGAATTTCCATTCTGCATTTAGTAGCTTGGAAGCAAGTATAGCGAGGGGGAAAACTAAGCCGGTGGAAAATAACATAAAAATATTTTTTTGATAGATGGTAATTGGCTGCAGAAATATAAGCATAATAAGTAACCAAACGACGGCACCTGCTAGTAAAAACGCGATTCCATTTTTCCCTTTAATCGAAAGTTCCTTTTTCACTTTAAGCAAATCCATCTCTTTCTCTCCCTCTTTCTTCTTCCACCTCATTTTGTAAACTGGTAGTTTGTGTACTTGAAGCAAACGTCCCTCATTTCGGCTGCAAAGGCGCCTTATGTATTGTTCTTTTATATAAGGGCATGCTTAACCGGACCCCCTCCACCGTTAACAAAGCGTCAAGAATAAACGAAGAAACGTTGGAATGAAGAAAGGTTTTTTAATTTGATCTCGACATCATTCAAGGAGTCCAGCATTTTAATAAAGATTTGTTTAACCGTCATGTTGATATTTCTCATTTGGTCTTTTACATCATTCGACACCCTCTCTATCAAACCCTTCTTCTCGTATCAAAAGCTGTTTTCTAACAGAAGGAGTCCCCTTTACATTCATTTGAAAGATACTATTCATTCACATAAGCGGTTAAGTCGTTTAGCATTCGCTCCAACTGCTTCACGTGGTCTTCATACATTTCTTTTGCCTTTTCATCCTGACTTTGAACGGAATGTTCCATTAACTTGGATTGAAGTTGTTTGATGCTGGCAGCGGTAATAATTTTTTGCTTAACGGGATGTGCTTGTTTTTCATCATCGTATAAATCGACATAGACATTGCCGAGCGAGTCAATTTGTGCCATAAACACGTCTTTAAAATCATTTGCGCCTTGCTTCATGACTTCCCCAAGTAACCAATCTTCCGTATATCCGAACGTTTCTAGGCTGTTAGATAGTACATTTCCATCAATTACGACAATTTGGGGGTTGTGTTCCATATCTACCGCTTGATTCATATCCTTTGGTGTGACTGGCTGCAAGTCGCTTTTTTTCAAGACGCTCAGCTGGCCGCTTTTCTCCAGGATGGCTGATTCCACTTCTGAGAGCTTAAACACGTCTTTCTGTCTTAAATGAGTCATTAATTCATCCACGGTTAAATCTTCTTTGCCGAGGTTTTCTTCGAGAACTTTGCCGTCTTCAATTAAAAGAGTTGGCTCTCCTTCTGTAAACTTCCGCAAGCGCAGCGATTTCTTTTCTGCTTTAGAGAGTAGGATTGGAAAAAGAGCCCAAATCACCATGCCGAATATAAAATTCGAGGCTCTCACTTCGGTACCGAAGGTCAATTCCGCCGCGATACTGCCAATCGCAATACCTACGATATATTCTAAGTATGTCATGTCGACAATATGTTTTTTTCCCATAACCCGAGCAATAATGAACAAAAGAATAAAGCCAGCGGCCCCTCTTATAAAGACATGTTCTAGCTCAGTCATCTGTCCACCCCTTTCTTCAGATGCACTATTTTTACATTATTGGACAAACTAAAGGAAAGCATACTTCTCACAAAGCAATAATTACGCGGAAGGAAGGATCCTATGGCAACTGGGCGTTCTCTCATAATCCTGCTGTTTATGCTAAGCTTTTTGACAGGCTGCGAATTATTTATGACAGAAAAAGACGATTTGTTGTTTGCTACATTAGGAGAGATCCGTGAACACATTGAAGAGGAAGAATGGGAGGAGGCGTATGCTCATATCGAAGAATTTCAAAAAAGGTATGAAGAACAAAAATGGAAATTACAGCTTTTGGGCGGCGTGGAGGACTATAACGAGATTGAACTGCAGATTCTACAATTCAAAGAAACGATAAAGGAAGAAGATGCTCTGGAAAGTAAAATCGGCTTAAGCCAAATGAAACACCGGCTTACGATTATTTATCATCTCTAGCCCATCTCATTGGAAGAACTGAAGAGAGTTTTCCTAAGGGAAATGGGAATGCAAAAGATGGCTTCGAGTGACTGATGGGATGAAATTGATAATGCGCTAAACTAGCAAAACTAGGATCCATCCCAATATCCGTAGTAAATATAGTTGCAACACTACGGATTTCCATTCCGCCATTTTGCTGTGTTTAGCGTTTAAAAAAAACGGGCAGCAGTTCCGTTATCCGGTTCAAAACTTTGACAAACCAGCATTTTTGAGTCGATTAGCGGCACATTGACCGTTACTATTGTAAAATCGGCGATAATGGTGAAAATAGCGGATTGAATGACCATGACGCTACCCTTATCAAATTCCCCTCTCCTACTTATCCCGATAATAACCTTGTACGCAGCAGGGTAACACGTTAAAATTAAGGATATTTTTAACATAGAAAATGGTGGTAATCATGCTGCGAACTTTAGAAAATGGAGTGAACACCTATTTGCTGGGGACCGTCGCTTTACTTGCTTCTGCTTTTTTGGCTGCCATCAGTCAAGTATTTTACGCGCAGCAAGTGCAAAGCATCAGTCCGTTTTCCTTTACGTTTATAAGCTTTTTCCTCACAGCTTTGTTTTTCCTTCTGCTTTCACTAAGTCAGAAGAACGAAGAGAAAAGGTCTCTAGACTTCTTTAGTTTTAAGGATTTTGCTTTGCTTAACGTCAGTACAGCGCTTGCTTTTTTAGGCTTTTATTATGCGTTAAAGTACATAGAACCTGCGATTGTTAGTGCACTGGAAATGGGGGTAGGCCCCCTATTTGCTTTGTTCATTTCAACAATGTTGTATCCGAAGACTACTATTCTAAAAAGTGATGCGTTAATCGCGGTCGGCACTCTCTGTGCCAGCTTTATATTAGTAGGGGCGGCAGTGACTGGACGCTCCGGGGTCAGTTTCGATTATACGTTTGAATACTTCATTGGTTTGGCCGCTTCACTAGGATGTGGAATGGGTGCGGTGTTGGCAGCGATCTATTCAAAAAAGTTAAGTGAGAAGGCTTGGACCTCTTCTCAAATTTTGGCCCATCGCTTTTATTTGATTGTGATCCTCTCTTTTTTTATTGCTGTTTTTCAAAAAGACGTAAACCGTGAGCTGGTGGGTCACCTGGATTGGATTTTGATCGTAAGTGTCACAGGAGTGCTTCTTCCCCTCTACTTTCTCCAAGTGGGAATTAAACATTGCGACACTTTTTATGTGATGATGTCAATTACGTTTGTGCCCGTCTTCACCTTTTTCTTTCAATTGCTCGACCCGCGTGTAGGCTGGTCCACTCCTACGTTTATCGGCATTTTGTTATTAACGGTGCTCGGTGTCATCAGTACCTATGTGAAAAACAACCAAGATGAAAAATAAGTCCTGTTCTCCCTCCACTGCTCAGCAAGTAAGAGTTCGTTCCACTCTCTACGTTTGTTGTCGCCGTGTCTTCTATGTCGACCGCTGTTCGTAGCGTTCCTTCTTCATTTTTCGATTCTTGCCCAAAGACGGGCTTCACATTCATGTTCTTTGCATACTATTAAACAAAGAAAACCCAAATTCATTGGTTGTGTCAAAATCTGAGGGGGAGGCTGCATGATAACATTTCAATCTTTTAGCGGGATCATTACGAGGATCAGTGACTTTATGAAAAGCCAAAATGATAAAGATGGGTGTTATAAACTGATATCTGTAGTGGATGGATCTGGAACGTTAGTGAATTTTGTCGTGTCACCCACCACTTACTTTGTGGACGATGAAATGGTGTCAACTGGAGATCAGGTTAGCGGATATTATGATAGAAATGCTCCTGTTCCTCTAATTTATCCACCTCAATACCGAGCACTCATCATGGTAAAAGACAGCCCTTATCAACATGCGAAAGTCGACCGTTTTAACGAGCAATTGGTAAGTAGCGACGGGCTATTACAATTGAATTTATCACCAGATACCCTGGTTATATTAAGAAATGGGCAACCTTTCACCAAAAGCCTTACAAACCGCAACCTCGTTGTTCTCTATCGAGCGGCTACCAAAAGCATACCTGCCCAAACCACTCCAGATAAACTCATAGTCTGGTGTTAACTATACTACCAGCAAAACGACATGTTTAAATTGAGTCAGCATCCGAGCTTGACCGTTTCAATCCCCTCCGTAAATGAGGGAGAGGCACCGTGCTCTCCCTCCATTTTTGCCCACGATCTCTTCTCTCCTCCTTTTCCGTCTCTATAGCAGTGGCCAGTTTTCCTCGTAACGCGGATTTGTGTAATAGGGGGGTCTTGGCCCGATTTTGGGCATAGCCCAGGTGTATGGGTTATCATCGTATAACATTTGTACCGTTTCATCTGACTCGTCGACAAGCAGCAAACGAACTTGCGGGTCATATGAATATCCCATTCTTTCACCTCTCCTTTCCTTTTTCACCCTATGTTAGCTGTGAGCAAATGGAGCCTGTCACGTAGCTGTAAACTGTTCGCTCAATTGGATAGGCACAGGTCTATGCATGTAAACATACCGTGATTGTATGTTTGTATTAAAAAGGAGGTCCGATCATGAGCGACCACGATGCACACTCAAATGATAAGCGCCACAAATCGGGATATCCGATGTACCCTAACGTAGGAAAAATCACGCGTTATGAAGATGTCCCAATCAATGTCCCAGAACAACGGCAAACCCGCCAGCCTGGCTTTGAACGATTGATGACCCCGCCTCCTATAATTGAAAATCCAAATTACAAAGGGAGTGGGAAATTAACCGGAAAAGTGGCGCTGATTACTGGGGGAGATAGCGGCATCGGAGCGGCGGCAGCGATCGCTTTTGCCAAAGAAGGAGCCGACGTTTCCATTGCGTATTATGATGAGCATGAAGATGCGAATCGAACGAAACATCGAATTGAAGAATTAGGCCGTAGCGCGTTGCTGTTGCCGGGGGACTTGCGTGATAAACATCATGCAGCGCAAATTGTTGAAGATACGATCCGCCATTTTCACCGCCTTGACATTTTATGTAACCATGTCGGGATTCAGTTTCAACAACCAAGTTTGTTAGACATCACTGATGAACAATTTGACGACACCTTCAAAGTAAACATTTATTCGCATTTTTACACAACCAGAGCGGCACTTCCTTATTTAGAGCCAGGCAGTTCGATCATTATAACTTCATCGGTTGTAACTTATGCCGGGGAAGATCAAATGATTGATTACACCGCTACCAAAGGAGCAAACATCGGCTTTATGCGGGCGCTTGCCAACAATGTAATCGAAGACGGAATTCGGGTGAATGCCATTGCTCCCGGACGAACCTGGGCTCCGCTCATTCCAGCTAGTTTCTCCGCCGATGAAGTTGCCGTATTTGGCTCTTATAACCCGATGGATCGCATGGCCCAGCCGTTTGAAATGGCTCCAACCTTTGTCTATCTTGCCTCTGATGATTCTCGGTTTGTCACTGGGCAAACGATGCATGTAAATGGTGGAGAATGGACATCTTCATAGTGTTGTTACTGCGTATCCGCTGAAACATACGTGTATCGCTACCATTATTCCTCTCTACCGTCTATCTACAGACGGTTTTTTTATGAATGTAAAACGAAGCACATATGTTGGACTTATCTGATAACCTCTGTCTACAACGATAAACGTTCATAGATCCTTATTGAAAAGATCCCCCTCTCCATACATATGAACGCAAAAAATGGAAACTGTAAGAATACGTTATTTATCGGGGAGGGCTTAGGATGCCAGATCAGCACGAAAAAGCAGAAGCGGATATTACATCGCATGACAAAAACCCTTTAGAAATTGTACACGAGCTCCTGAAAGATTCAGTAGATGATTTAAAACTGGACGAGAATATTTATCACATTTTAAAAAAGCCGATCCGCATGCTTGAAGTATCGATTCCAGTGCGGATGGACAATGGTGACATCCATAATTACACGGGCTATCGGTCTCAGCATCTTGATATTTTTGGACCAACCAAGGGCGGAATTCGTTTCCATCCAGATGTGAATACCGACGAAGTGAAAGCACTATCTATTTGGATGTCGCTAAAATCGGCCATTTTAAACCTTCCGCTCGGCGGGGGAAAAGGGGGGGTCATTGTTGACCCGGCAGAGTTATCCGACCGTGAGCTAGAAGAATTAAGTCGTACGTACATCCGCAAGTTAACTCCGGTCATCGGTCCGCAAAAAGACATTCCTGCCCCTGATGTTAATACGAATCCAAGAGTGATGGGCTGGATGATGGATGAATATGATCAGCTGCGTGGATATAACATTCCAGGTATGCTTACCGGGAAACCACTGATTCTGGGGGGTTCAGAAGGAAGACTCGCTGCTACAGGCCGGGGCGTCATGTTGATGGTGCGTGAAGCGGCAAAAGTACTGGACATGGATTTGAGCCAATCGACGGTAGCACTACAAGGATTTGGCAATGTCGGCAGCATGACGGCAAAATACTTGCATGAACTAGATGTGAACGTGATTGGGATCACCGATGCCAGTGGCGGAATTACTAATGAAAACGGGATCGACATCCCCGAATTGCTAGATTTTTTAGCAGAAGGAAATTCGCTTGCTGATTACGATAAAGCCGAACCATTAACCAATGAGGAATTATTTAAGCTGCCTGTTGATATTTTTATCCCAGCTGCAATGGAGAACCAAATTACTAAAGACACTGCTCCCCATATTCAAGCAAAAATTGTGGCCGAAGCAGCCAACGGCCCAACGACACCTGAGGGTAATAAAATCCTGGAAGAAAAGGATGTATTTATTATCCCCGACATCTTATGTAATGCCGGTGGAGTAACAGTATCCTACTTTGAATGGGTTCAAAACGAGATGAATTTCTATTGGAAAGAAGAAGCGATTAATGAAAAGCTAGAAGAACGCATGGTAGAAGGATTTAACAATGTGCTCGATATGCGCAATAAAGAAAACATCCGCATGCGCAAAGCGGCTTACATGGTCGGCGTTAAGCATATCGTTAAAGCTTTAAAAGCCCGGGGCTGGATTAAAGGCGAAGACTTATCGCAATAAATTAAGAAACCGTCTCCTGTCTGACTTATCAATCTATAGCTTCCGAGGTAGGCTTCGGCTTAGCCTCATAAGGTGCTAAGCCGGCCCAAACTTACGATTGATAAAAACGCGGGGGTGAGGTTTTATTTGTTCTATGTATATGAATCAGAATTATGAACCGTCATCTACAGATGATGACAACATATAGCTAAAGATGGCTAGCTTCTCTGCAAGACGTTCATACATCGTCTTCTTTCTGTTACCTAATAACTCACTTGGTGGTTCACTCTTTCTTACTTCTATTGATTGAACAAGAAACTCACAGTACCTGTCAAAAAACCAATAACGAATAACGTTAATCCAAATACAGTGAATACCACATTTACATCTAAAAAAACAAGCCCAAAACCACTGATTATAAGCAGCATGGAAAAATAAAGAATCTCCGTCATCGACTTGTCTGCTAGTTTTGGTTTGACCAAAAAACTCAATAACACACCTGCAATTAAGGAGAAAACAAACAGCTCTGAATAATCCAACCTTCCCCCTCCTTTCTTACCCCATATTCCAGTAATCAAAAATCACTTCCCAACATAACATCTGTTGGTAAAAACTAGAACCCCCCTTTCTCCATAAGAAACGGCACTGCTCCAACGTAGCCAGATAAGCACCCTCAAATCCTTAGATGACTTCACGTATTTTCTCTTGCTGCTCATAAAAGACCGTCCGCTTAAGTTTGGGGAAGAAAGCCCACAGTGTAAGCGACCTTGCAACGGTAAAGAGAATAAACGAAAACCATAATCCGTGGTTTCCCCAGATTGGTACAGTGAAGCCTACCGCAAGCAAGAAGATCAACAAAGAAATAAGCAAAGAATTTCTTACCGGAGCTGCTTGTGTAGTTCCCGTGTAAAACCCATATAGTTGAAGGCCTAAAAAACCAGTCAAAGGAAATAGAACGATCCAGCCAATGTAAGCAACCGCTGTGGTATGCACTTCCGCGATGTTTGTAAATAAGGAGATGAAAGACGATCCACCGGCAGCCATAGCCACAGTTAATAACACGGCTAGCGAGGCCGCCCAAAAGCAACCTATAGAGATTGTACGTTTAAACAGCTTCTTATCTTGGGCTCCAGCCGCTTTTCCCGCCAGGATACTACTCGCATTTGCCAATCCATCAAAAAAATAAGCCATAATAAAGTGCAATTGCAACAAAATAGCATTCGCTGCTATAACCGCCTCCCCCATTGAAGCACCAATCGAGGTAAAGATCACAAACACACTGAGCAGGCAGACTGTACGGATAAATAAGTTCTTATTTACTTTCCACATATGCACCATAGGTTGAACGCTAAATACAGCTTTGTCTTTAAAGAATTCCCCATGTAGATGTGTATATTTCAACATAAATAAGAAGCCAATAACCACTGCAAGCACTTCTGAGAGCAAGGTGGCCAGGCCGATTCCCGCCGCTCCCATCTCAAAGGCATACACGAAATAAACATCCAACCCCATATTTAACAAATTACACCCAAATTGTAAGAATAGAGCAAACCTAACTTTTGATTGCCCGATCAGCCAACCTAAAATGACAAAATTGAGTAGTGCAAATGGAGCTCCCCAAATGCGTATATCAAAGTAGGCACTCCCTTGCTGCATTACATTTTCCGGAGGCTGGATCACAAACATGGCTACTTCCCGGATAGGCCACTGCAAGGCAACGAACACTAAACCGACGCTTGCAGCCATCAGAGCAGGCCGGACAAAATTGAGTAAAACCTCCCGCTCTTCTCCTGCCCCTACTGCCTGGGCGGTATATCCGGACGTGCTGACACGCAAAAAGCCGAACAGCCAATATAAAATGTTAAAAATCAGGGTCCCAACCGCCACACCGGCCAAATACGCGGGATCAGCCAAAAACCCAACCACAGCTGTATCTACTGCTCCAAGCAAGGGGGTAGATAGCGTAGCTAAGATCAGGGGGATGGCTAAATATAAATATTGTTTATGTGTTACCTTTTTTGCTGAAGCTTCCCCCACCACTATCTCTCCTTATGTCCATTACTTCTCGGTTGCCCTCACATTAAACGATTCACGGATCGCATCACCGATAAAATTAAAACTTAACACCGTTAATAGAATCATGAGCCCTGGTATGAGCATTAACAATGGCTCCGTTTGAAAATAAGGCGCAGCATCATTTAACATCGCTCCCCATTCTGGTGTCGGTGGCTGGGCACCTAACCCTAAATAAGAGAGAGAAGCAATAATTAAAATAATCTTTCCCATATCAACGGAAGCCATCGTCAGCGTTTGCGGAAGAACGACAGGAAGCAAATGTTTACAAAGAATCCTTCCATTTCGGCACCCCATAGATTTGGCAGCTATAATGTATTCTTTCTGTTTTTCAGGCAAAATCGTACCTCGGGCCAACCTGGCATACTGGATCCATTTGACAATCACAATGGCAAGCACAACATTGTGCAGGCTCGGTCCTAACATGCCAGCAATGACGATAGCTAAAATAAAGTCAGGAAACGAAGCTACCCCATCCACCACTCTCATAATTAACGCATCGAGCTTGCCCCCAAAATACGCTCCAATTAACCCTAATGGGAGGCCAATTGCTATAGTTGCCATTAAACTTATAGTGCTTACTTGAAGGGTTAGTTTTCCTCCTTCGACAATTCGTGAAAAGATGCATCGTCCTAAATGATCGGTGCCAAACGGATGTTGAGCACTTGGGGGCAGCAGGCGTTCACCCATGTTCGGGTGAAGCGATTCATTATCAAACCCTAAAAGCCCGATTAAGCTTACAGCGCTTATGCCGAGCAATATAATCACACCTGTCCAACACAACTTGTCTTTCTTTAACTTATTTATCACAGCGGCTCCTCTCCTATGCGTGGGTCTAACATAGTGGTCACTACATCAATGATGAAGTTAACCGTGATCACAAACGCCCCCGTGATTAAAATGTAACCTTGAATAAGCGGGTAATCTCTTTTTAAGATGGCATCAATCACCATGCTTCCCAGCCCAGGCCAGGAAAACACCGTTTCCACTACGACAGCTCCTCCTAATAAGCTGCCCAGACTTAACCCAAAAAGAGACAAAATCGGCACAATCGCAGCACGAAGGGAATGTTTGCTTAATAGGGTCCAAGATGAAATCCCTCTTGCTTTTGCGGCAAGTATGTACGGCTGTGATAACTCCTCCACCAAATTAACCCGCAAAAGCCGTGCATAAACAGCCGACATCGCTACTCCTAACGTGACAGACGGTAAGATGAGATGCTGCCAACTGCTCGTCCCTGAGGAAGGCAGCCAGCCTAAATGTAAAGAAAACCATTGAATGAGAAGGAGCCCCAGCCAAAAGGAAGGCAGCGAAGCTCCTACTAATGCTAAGACGCGGCTGATATGATCAAATGGCCGGTTATAAAAGAAAGCAGAAGTCAGGCCGAGCACGGCAGCCATCACCACCATGACGACAATCCCTCCACCGGTTAACAGCAATGTGTTTGGAAGGCGGGCTAATAGCACTTCCCTCACTGGCGTATTCGAAGCATAAGATGTTCCCAAATCAAGTTGCACGACGCCTTGGAGCCAATGCCAATATTGACGGACAGGTTCATCTAGATACAGCTCACTGCGCAGCTCTTCTTCTTGCTCATTGGTTATTTGCACTTCATCTACATTTAAGATGGTACGTACCGGATCTCCTGGGGCTAGCTTCATTAAGATAAACGTAACGACAGTTAAAAAGAAAAGAACCATCACCATTTGCATGAAACGTGTCATAATAAAGCGAGCCATTTACTTCACGTCCAGCTCATTGGTTAGAATATAATACTCTTCAGAACCTGGCTCCCAGTTCTCCACTCTTTCGTTCACACCAACAATAATATGAGGGTGGACAATATACGATTGCAGAGCCTCTTCATCAATTCTATTCGTAGCATCATTAACGAGGGCTGACACCTTTGCCTCATCGCTTTCATGATTTAGCGCAGCTATCATACCTTCCAAATTCTCATCTTCAATATTGCCTGGATTCAAAGTTCCTTCAGCGGTCAGCGCAGTGTTAAGAAAGTAAGCTGCATCCCCACGTGGAGCTGATAAATTACTATAGGTCGCTAAGTCCCAATCGTCATTTTCCTGCAAATACGCGTCTACGTTCTCTACCATTTGAATGTCAATGTTAATTCCAAGTTGAGCAGCTTCCCCTTGGAAAAGTTGCGCAATTAGCGGGAGTTCAGGGCGGCCATCATAAGTGACAACTGTAAAATCCAGCACTTCGCCATTTTTTTCAAGCCATCCGTCTTCATTTTTTTCCCACCCGTCTTCCTCGAGGATATTTTCAGCTTCTGCTAGAGAATAATCTGCTTCCCCAGCAGAAGCAAACGGTAAAGACGGGTGGAAAGGACCGCTTGCTTCATCGGCATGGCCGCCCATGATATCATCCACTACACTCTCTCGGTCCATGATCAGGTCAAGCGCTTCTCGTACCGGTACTTCCTGGAGGAGAGGGTTATCAAATTGATATAATAAAAAGTGGGTTCGCAGACTAGGGACCGAGTGGACGGAGAGATTTTCATCTTCTTCAATTGGCTCTAAACTTTCCGGCGCTAAATGATACGCAATATCAGCTTCTTCTGTTTGCAGGTTCATCCCCCTGGCATGCTCATCGCTATTAAACGCAAAGGTCGCTTCTTCAAGTTGTGCTTTCCCATCCCAATACTCATCAAAGCGAGTGAGCTCCACTCTACTATTCGGATCAAAATCATCTACTTCAAAAGGACCCGTTCCTATCGGCTTTTCTTCGATGTCATCCGCTTCAACTTGAGTGATCGCGGTTTCCGGATTGACCAGTTCTGAGTCAAACATCGGCTTTGGTTCCTTCGTATGTATCGTGAGCGTTTGTTCCTCGGCTTCGATCGTTTCAATATCCAAAGAAGCTTGCAAGGAAGAATTGACGTCTAATGCCCTCTCTAAAGAGGCAGCCACCGCTGCTGCATCCACCTCTTCACCGTCATGAAATGTAATATCTTCTTTGAGTTCAAACTCCCATACTTCTTCCTCCACCTGTTCCCATGATTCAGCTAGCCAAGGCTCCAACTCCAATTCGTCGTTAATTTTCACTAACGTTTCTGTCACTCCTGCTCGTACAGGGACCCAATCTACATGCGGGTCTAGTGATTCTGACCCAAAACTAAATAATAAAGTAACCGCGTTCCCATTTGCATCTTCGTCCTCAGTTTGACCGGTCTCATCGCTCTCACTCCCGCTACACCCAACAAGGAATAAAAAAACAGAGCTCATGATTACAGTGAATCGTTTCATGCCTGACTTCCTCCTTATTAACTAATTCCATTTTGCTTGATGGTAACTTTTACCTCATTTTGCACATAGCCATTTACTTCACCTCATAGGTTATGGTTAAATGCTAGCTAACACAAATCGTAATGATTACACTTATCAATATAATACATTCTTTCCAAATTGTTAAGAGGTGAAAAGTATGAATTTGTCACAAATCGAACATGACCAAAAACAAGATATTCTCACTTTCTATCAACACGCTTATCAGATTTTAAAAAGAGAAGAGGATTTATCACCCGCTAATCCATTAATTAATGAAACATTATCTGCTTTAGTTCATAAACTCTCCACGCCTATTAACTCTTCCTGTGAGGTGGTAGAACATCCGCCTATCCAAGCGATAAAAGATGATATGATTGCACACCTTGCAGCTGCCGAATATGAAATGGAAAATTACTTTGGGAGGGTGTTTGCAGAAAGGGCTTCAAGGTTAGAGGACCTCTCTTCGTTTTTATATTGGGATAACTACAAAGAACTAACAAAAACAGAAGTATCCAAATTACATGAACTAATATCTTCTCCTCACGAGTTAAACCACATCTGTTTTATAGGGTCAGGTGCGCTTCCTTTAAGTCCGTTGCTGCTAGCAGAAACATTACATGCAACAATAGATTGCCTCGATATCGAAAAAACTCCCTACATGATCGGAAAAGCCCTGGTGCATCGACTTCAAAAAGAAGAACAACTAAACTATGTATATCAAGACGGAAAAACATTCAACTATCAAGCAGCTGACCTCGTCTTTATTGCCAGTTTAGTTCCAGATAAAGAAAAGATCGTGCGCCAGATTTTTCGTACCAACCCAAAAGCTATCATTGCCCTCCGTTCAGCCGAAGGCATTCACCGCCTGCTATATCACCCTGTCCATATAGCAGGCATGGAACAATTAGGTTACCAATTGATAGGAAACACAGTAGCAGATTCTTACATCATTAATTCTACTTTATTTTTCACCTCTAAAGAAGTTTGAGGAATAGTAAAATCTATGGATTCATAACGGCACCCAACAGACGAACGCGCAGCCTTTTTACAAGCTGCGCGTTCGTTATGATTGAGGCCTTTGCCTCAGGCACCACTATCACATTCAATGATATGAAGGTAAAAGACCATTGAAAGCACGTGGCTAGATAAATAGCGACGATTTGTCACACTAAGTCTGCAGGAGCTTTTTATTAATAATGGTTGTAACGAGGACTTAGCAACAGGAGAATGCTAGTGTTAAGCTGATTTCATGATTACTTTTCGTGACGGATTTAAAAAACAGTTCTCCCCTTTCCGTTCTTGTATAAAAGCATCCCACCGCCACCAATTCCAATGTAAGCTTGCCCTTACTCCCTCGTGGTATCCGCTTTCAATTTACGCAATATTAGCCATCGTATTACAAATTAGGACTAAAATCTTAGTCCCTCCTATTTACTAACTGGTTCATTTAGTATACTCTTTGTGATGATGAAGGGGAGGGGACAACATGAGATTATCTACGATTAAAAGGAAATTAATGGTTTGCTTTTTGCTGGTTGGGTTAATTCCAATGGCTGTTGCTGCTTTTTTCATATACAACCAGAGCAGTGATGAAATTGTAGCCCAAGAAGAAGCTTCTATGGAGGAATTAGCAATAAGTACAGCCAATGGGATGGAAGACTGGTTAGACCGAAGGCTGTCTGAGATCCAGTTAGCTTCTGAAACAGATAATATGGCATCCGAAGAACTTGATGAGCAGATGGAATTAATGACCTACATGCTGGGGCGGGAAGATACATATGAAACCGTCGTTTTTACTGCTCCTGACGGCATTGTACGCGCTCATACAAGCGAAGAAAACATTGATGAGTTGGACTTGGGAGACCGGGATTACGTCCAAAATGGTCTAGAAGGCGATGACACGATTTCCGATATATTGGTATCAAATTCTACAGGCAACCGGATCGTAGTGGTGGCCACTCCCGTTGAAGACGATACGGGAGACATTATCGGGGTGATGTCGGCTTCTATAAACTTTGAAGCTTTGTTGGAAGAATACCTTGAAAATGAAGAGACCGGCGCCCAACAATTCGAATACATTTTTTTAGACAGCAATGATGAGATTCAATATCATGAAAATGAAGAGCTGATCGGGGCTACGGTGGAAGAGGCGGATTTGGGTGATGAATGGATGGCTATGCTCCAACAAGACGAACAAGCACCCGGCTCAGCCATTGTATCCCATAACGGCGAGGAAACATTAACCGCCTACGCCCCCATCGCCTTGGCCGGCTACAGCCTTTACCTCACTTCTCCAATGGATGAGGTGCTAGCTGTGGCGGATTCCATTCAACTGACTTCAATCATTGTAACCGCCATTGCCGCTATCCTCATTATAGTAGTGGCCACAGTGGTTGCCGGCAGAATCAGCAGGCCTGTGAGCGTGATTTCAGAAAAAGTTAAAGCTGTGGCAAATGGCGACCTTTCCGGTAAAAAAGCAGAAGTCCAGACCAACGATGAAGTCGGTGAATTAACGTCTAATTTTAATATTATGACCGACAATCTGCGTTCGATGATCGGTGAAGTAGAACAAAGCGCGGAGCTTGTTAGTTCCTCTTCGGAAGAGCTGACAGCCAGCGCAGAGCAAACCAGCAGATCTTCTGAAGATATTGCAGAATCGATCCAGGAAGTGTCGACCGGGGCTGAGACGCAGAAGCACAGCTCCCAGGAAAATGCGTATGCAATGGAAGAAGTAGCAAAAGGCATTGATCAACTGGCAGCTTCTACTACCGATATTGCCTCGACCTCAAACCAAACACGTGAAAAAGCGGAAGCAGGCGGCCAGTCTGTTCAGCAAACGGTTGAAAAAATGCAGATGATCCATGAAGCAGTGTCGGATTCAAACAAGATCAATCAATCCTTAGGCGTTCGTTCAAAAGAGATCGAAAATATATTAGGAGTCATCTCGGAAATTTCCGAACAAACCAATTTACTTGCTCTAAATGCAGCCATCGAAGCAGCCAGGGCCGGTGAGCATGGCAAAGGCTTTGCCGTGGTAGCCGAAGAAGTCCGGAAACTGGCAGAAGAGTCCCAGAAATCTTCTGCGCAAATTTCTACCATTATTCAAGATATCCAGGAAGATATGAAACAATCGACGAATTCTACCGAGAGAGTTACCGGAGAGGTTAATGAAGGACTCGAGATCGTTAAAGAAGCGCAAGAACGTTTTAACGAAATTCAAGCGTTCACATCAGAGGTTGGGAATCAGATTGAACAAATTGCAGCTACTTCTCAACAAATTTCTTCAAGCAGTGATGAAGTCACATCCGCATTTAAAGAAATGAGCGGCATCTCCGAACAGACTTCGTCAAACGTGCAAAACATAGCTGCCGCATCCGAAGAACAGCTGGCCTCTATGGAAGAAATCGATTCGGCCGCCCAATCGTTAAGCGAGATGGCGACTGAACTCCAGCAGATCGTAAGCCGTTTCAAGCTAAAGCAGGATGCATAACTGCTTTCCAAGTTAAACAAGAGCTTTGCAATCCTGGGAAAAGGTTTCTACTCACTTTTCCCACTTGCATCGCCCTGCTTCTACCCGCAATAGGGTTAAATCTATCCCATAGTTTCTTTTATAGACAATAAGAGGACTATGTATCCTATTTCCAATAAAGCCATCTCCCTTAGGAGATGGCTTTTAGTTAATTAGGAAATGTTGTTAGAAGTGCTGTCTGTTTAAACGACTCACGGTTCCAGCTTAGCTCCGATAAATTTTATTTCCGTTGTATCTTCGATCGCGTATTTCACGCCCTCTTTGCCAATTCCGCTCTGTTTGACGCCGCCGTATGGATGATTGTCCTGACGGTACGTGGATATCTCATTGATCCAGACACCGCCGATTTCCAAGTGTTCGGCCACCCGCATTGCCCGGTTGATGTCTTTCGTGAAGACCCCCGCCTGCAGCCCGTAAACAGAATTATTGGCCCATTCAACCACTTCTTCTTCCGTTTTAAAAGGAATGACGGAGACAATCGGTGCAAATACTTCTTCGGCGATAATTTTCATATGATCCTGCACGTCGGTCATGATCGTTGGTGAAAGTACGTTGCCATCAAGCGTTCCGCCCGTTGCGATCGTCGCACCTTTACGGGCCGCGTCGTCAATCCACTCTTTCGCCCGTTCCGCTTCTTCCTGCGTAATCATCGGGCCAATGTCAGTGTCTTCATCACTAGGGTCACCGATTGTTAACGCTTCGGTTTGCTTGACATATTCCTGCAGGAACTCGTCATAAATCGAAGAATGAACATACACACGCTGCGCTGAAATACAGGCCTGGCCGGAAAATGCGAAGGCTCCTTTAACTAATTCAGTAACCGTGTCCTTAATGGTTGCATCGTCAAAAACAATGTTCGGGGAATTGGACCCCAACTCAAGTGTTACTTTTTTAAAACCGGCCGTTTCAAGAATGGTTCTCCCTACCGGTAAACTTCCGGTAAATGAAATTTTATGGACGTTGTCATGCTCGACCAGCGGTCCACCTACTTCTTCACCGGTCCCCTGGACCAGGTTCAATACACCGTCCGGCAAACCTGCTGCTTGAAACAGTCTCACCAGATTATAAGCAGAGATCGGGGTTTTTTCAGCCGGTTTAAAGACAATTGTATTCCCCCCGGCAATGGCCGGAGCGATTTTATGCAGCGCCAAGTTTAACGGAAAGTTAAATGGCGTGATAGCACCCACTACACCGAGCGGTCGGCGCTTCACCAGTCCGAGCCTGTGCTCGCCGCCAACTGCTGCATCCATAGGCAGCACTTCTCCGGTCATATGTTTAACCAGTTCAGAGGCAAACCGAATAACTTGGATGGAACGTCCGATTTCATCTCGAGCATAAACAAGAGGCTTGCCGGCTTCATGCACGATTGTTTCGACAAACTCTTCTGCCTGTCCTTCTAACATATCAGCGGTGGTACGAAGGATATCCGCGCGTTCGTGCGCCGGCATATATTTCATCGTATGGTGGAAGGTGTCATAACAATCTTTCACCGCATCATTCAGGTCCTCAGTTGTTGCCAAGGCCAGCTCCGCGATTTTCTTTTGTCCGTGTGGCGCTATGATATCGATAGTTTCGCGGGTCTCTTCATTGCGCTCTTCGCCATGAATAATTGAGCCTATTCTCATGTCAGGCCTCCTTTCTTTAACAGTTGATATCTTCCATTTGCTCAGTTAATTTCATGTTTTCATCATAGTCCACCTGACAATCAATCAAGACAGGTTTGTTCATAGTTACTGCTTTTTTCAACATCGGTTTTAACTCTTCGCTTGATGGTACTTCCATTGCTTCGAAGCCATATGACTTTGCCAGTTGAATGAAATCCGGATTGCCAAATTTAATATGAGAATAGCGATTAAAATGTTTAAGCTGATGCCATTCGATCAACCCGTAGCCGTCATCCCGCCATAAGAGGATAACAATCGGCAAGTTAAAACGGACGGCCACTTCCATCTCGGCACTTGTCATTTGAAAGGCACCGTCACCGCAAACGGCAACGACAGCCCGGTCCGGATAGATCATTTTAGCAGCAACCGCGCCAGGGACAGCAATTCCCATTGAAGCCAAGCCATTCGAGATCAGGCAAGTGTTCGGCTTTGTCGTGTGAAACATGCGTGACATCCACATTTTGTGAGCTCCAACATCTGAGAGCACAATCGCATCATCATCCAATACTGTGCGTAAATCAGCGATAATTTTTTGCGGCTTGATCGGAAAACCATCGTCTTCTTTAAACGAATCCAATTCATTAAGTGCATTCGTGCGCACGTGACTCACCCAGTCATTATTTCGTTCTGTGGGCGATACTGCTGCGTTTAATTTGGCAAGGTTTTCTTTAATGTCTCCGACTACTTGAACCGTGGCAGGATAATTTGCATCGGTTTCCGCTTCGGTCGAGTCAATGTGCAAAATCGGACACTGACCTTCTGGATTCCAATTTTGGGGGGGGTATTCAGCGATATCAAAACCGACTGCCAGAATTAAATCCGCCTTGTCAAAGCCGCAGGTTATATAATCTTTTCCGCCTAAACCAGCCGTAAGCAGGCTATGCTCGTCTTCCCATGAGACCGCGCCCTTCCCCATAAACGAATGCACGACTGGAATATCTGTTTTTTCGACAAACGTACGCAAGCTGTCGGCTGCTTCCTGCCTAGTCACACCATTGCCGGCCAAAATCAGGGGGTGGCGGGCATTGTTGATACGCTCAACCGCCGATTGGATAGCAGCATCAGCAGCTACAGGCAGTTGCTCGTCCACAACAGGTAGAGGCTCTGCCTTCACTTCCATCCCGGCCAAATCCTCCGGAAGATCAATGTGCGTCGCTCCTTTTTTCGCTTTTGTTGCTATTCGCACCGCTTTACGCACCACTTCCGGAACCGTCTCGCCTGTTTTAATTTGTGCATTCCATTTCGTCACCGGTTTATACATCGCTACCAGATCATAATACTGATGCGAAATTTTATGCTGCCGGGCTAAACTCGCTTGGCCCGTAATCGCAATCACCGGACTCAAATCCATATTCGCATTCGCCACCCCGGTAACCATATTGGTCGCCCCTGGTCCTAACGTCGCCAGGCAGGCTGCCGGCTTTCCCGTTAAGCGTCCATATGTTCCTGCCATAAACGCCGCTCCCGTTTCATGCCGCGTTACAATAAACTCAATCGACGAATCAAGCAGCGCATCCATTAGGTCGATGTTCTCCTCGCCCGGAACACCAAACATATATTCCACACCTTCATGCTCAAGACATTTAATAAGTAACTCAGCCACCTTCATGCACAACACCCTTTGTAAGTAAAATTTCCAGCTATCCCTATTTTCTGTAACAACTTTATTTTTAAACAACCTTTGTAAAAAAAGTTGGCTGGCGGGAGAGTGGAAGGGGAAACGAAAGCGAGAGGAAAGAGCGTTGCGTAATGATGTGACTTCATTGCGCAGTGGCTATTCTGTCTTGCGTAGTCGCTCCTCCTTGGTGCCCAGTCACTCTCCTTCCTGGCACAGTCACTCCTTCTGTTCGTGAATATCCCCCACACTCTAGCCGTCCCCTCCGCCCTTGCTTATCTGCTATAATTTAACCCGAACCAAACAAATGATGCAGAGGAGATTTCCATGCCACAAACGCTTGAACTCGGACCTTTACTCATACATACAGACTGGATAATTGCGGCCGTCTCTGCTGTCCTCGCTTATTTCATCTTCTTCTTTCACTTTTTCAGCTCTGAGCGGAAAACGTACGGACCGGTCGTCTCCACCGGCCTACTCGCATTTTTTGTCATTTTTCAATTCAGCACGCTTCTCATGCACCCGACCGCTGCCTTCCGCGATCCGCTCGCCATGATTGCCTTTCCTGGCGGCGCTGCAGAATGGATCCTAAGCGGCATAATCATTATCAGTATCATCTTTTTTCAGGGGAGAAAACATGGCTTTTCGATTCAAACTGGATTAGTGCGTTTGGCGGGCTGTTATATGCTCACCACCTTTTTCTATTTATTTTTCAGCCGAGTCGTCGGCTTTGAAGACCAGGTTGGCAGTGTGATTTATATGACGGTGCATGTTCTCGCGTTTTGGGGTTTGGTCTATTTACGCTCCCTCTCGAAGCTCACGACGGTAGTGTTCTTTTATGGAATCGCAAGCGGCGTGTTGCACCTTTATTATCCAATCGAAACGTATTTCGTTTTTTTGCCTGCTTCATTCTTTTTCGTAATAGCTGGCCTCAGCTTGATTGGGCTGGTGACAGCATTTTTATATGAAAGGAAGCGTTCACGATGATGATGCGAACTGTTCTCATAGGTCTTGTTTTAGCTGCCATGCTTGGCTGGACGTTATTTGATACCTTTTTCACAAGTGAAGAGGCCCCTGCAGATGAAGATTTTGATATTCAAGAAGATACCGAATCAGGCTCAGGGGCAGGAGGGGCATTAGAAGAAGGAGACCCGGCTCCAGACTTTACGCTGGAAACGCTCACTGGTGAGACCGTGTCATTGTCTGATTATGAAGGGAGGCCGGTTTTTTTAAACTTCTGGGCTACCTGGTGTCCGCCTTGCCGTGCAGAAATGCCGGATATGGAGCGATTTTACGAAGCGTATGACATGGAGATCCTCGCGGTGAATCTACGGGAAAACGCTGAGGAAGTGCAATCTTTTGTGGAGGAGCTGGGGCTGACCTTTCCAATACTTATGGATGAAAACGTTGAGGTAGCGGATGCGTATAACGTGCAGCCGATCCCTACATCGTATTTTATCGATTCAGATGGAATCATCCGGCATATGAGTATCGGCCCGATGAACAAAGAAATGATGGTGAACGAATACCAGCAACTAGACTAACGGGGAGCCCACCGTTGCTTATGGCCATCTGTTCCGCTCTTTCCTCAAATTCCCTACCTTTAAGCAGATTTTGCAGCGAGTAGCTGAACACATGTCCGTTAGAAATTCAAAAGTCGCTTTTTTTGGTTGTGTCAATAAGTTTGTGTAAAAAATCAGGGACTTCGGTTAATTGTTCATAAATGGTATGCTAAGATCCATTTTCCACGTTTGTTATTATGCCACCGCAACGGAAATCGACTCGCTTTCCACGGGCAACGCTTCAGCCTCCTCGTGAGCGTAAACCGCTCCCTGCGGGGTCTTCAGACTGTTGCTTTTCCCGTAGGAGTCTCGTCTGTTTCCGTTGCTTAGCTGTGTTCTTTTCCCAGGGTCTTTTGCGCAATGTGCGATAGATTCTATAAAGAGGAACGAATCATTCCTCCGTGGTGACCTACCTTTCCATAGCGTTCCCAAAACAACTGTTGAAGGTGGTCTTTTTGTTAGCCAAATCCGTCGGAGACCTTCGTTTGGTTTTGATTAAAACGAATACACTGGAGATAGATCATTTTTCAGCTGCCTGTTCCGTTGGGAACGAGGTGGCTTTTTTTGTGCGTCCCTTCAGTTTACTCATGAAACATTCAATCATATTCGTGGTGGGAATACTTCGGTGAAGAGTGGCCGGATAGGTATAGAACGTTAACAGCAGAGGGAGTTCCTCTTCCCAAGAAGAGGCTACTTTTGGGTATGTTTTTTCCCATCTCTCTTTAAATGCCTCGAATTGTTCATAGGCTTGATCCCGGGTGCTGCTATGATAAATCGCTTTTAGATCGGTCATAACGTCTTCTCGGTGTTTGACCCGCACAGCTGACTGCTTGTTCCGCATTTTATGAACGATACACCGCTGGACATCTGCCTTAGGAAAGACCCGTTTAAATGCCGTTTCTAGCCCGGACAATCCGTCAAACACACCTAGAAGTACTTCTTCAACGCCTCGTTTACGTAAGTCACGTAACCGACCTTTCCAACCCGTTGCGCTTTCCTGTCCCCCCGAGCCATTCTTCATATCGCTTATACGGTTTAAATACCTTTGTTTGATAGTTGTTGTGGCGATCTCTAGGCACCTTTAATTTTGAAATGCGCCCGTATTTGGTATCTAAGGTGCGTTCGTAATAACCGTTTTTTTGATAGGGTAATTCAGGATGTTCGGTTTCAAAAGAGTGGTTCCGTTCTTCGTTCATAAGCAGTTCCAATTTTTCTTTAACAAATTGTTTCACCATATTGTCGATTTGATCTTCTATGGATGTATGTCCTATACTAGATCCCATAGGTAGGGTCCTCCTTTTTGGTTGGTTATTGGGCTTAACACACCGAAGGTACCCTACCTTTTTTGTCTTTCAAGGTTTACACAAACTATTGTACGTTACCGTTTTTTTGCTAAATTGCAGAATGTAATGGTCGCTAGAAAACAACCATAAGAGGCAAGCCATCATAATGAGAAACCAGCCGGGCCAACTCCAGCTGGCCCGGCTGATTTTTTAACGAGATTTGCTTTCTTGTCGTTCTTTGATCCAGTTAATCAAGCCGCCTTGTTGCAGAATTTCGACTTGTCGGTCGGACAAGGCGTGTTCTAAATAGATCTCGTTGTCTTTTCCTTTAATGTGAGCGGGGACTCTTTTATCTTCTTTAATGGCTTCATTAATGTCATGCAGGTGGAGGGCATCACCAATCTCAAGCTTGTCGTAATCTTCTTCATGGGTAAAGGTCAGTGGCAGGACGCCGAAGTTAACGAGGTTTTGCCAATGGATGCGGGCAAAGTCTTTCACGATGACGACGCGAAGGCCGAGATACCTAGGCGCCAGGGCTGCGTGTTCCCGGCTGGATCCTTGGCCGTAGTTGTACCCTCCTATGATCGCATGCCCTTTGGAAAACTCTAATTCTTTCGTCCGCTCATAATACGTGTCGTCTAGCATTTCGAACGAGAATTTGCTAATTTCCGGCAAATTGCTGCGGAATGGCAATACACGTGAACCGCCGGCTAAAATATCATCGGTCGAGACGTTATCTCCGAGTTTCAAAATCACGGGTACTTCAATATGATCTGGAAGCGGCTCCATATCTGGGAGAGCGACAATATTGGGGCCGCGCTGAAGCTCCACTTTCTTAGCCTCTTCCGGCGGCAGCGGTTCTTCTAATAGTTTAAAGTCAATGGTTGGCTCATCTGGGTCACTCACTTGCGGACAGTCCATTTCCAAGCTGCGTGGGTCAGTAATCATCCCTGTTAATGCTGAAGCAGCTGCTGTCTCTGGGCTGCATAAAAAAACACTGTCTTCTTTTGTGCCGGAACGACCCGGGAAGTTACGCGGGGTGGTTCGTAAACTGTTTCTTCCGGTGGCGGGGGCCTGTCCCATGCCAATACAGCCATTACAGCCGGCCTGATGCAGGCGCGCACCCGCTGACAAAAGGCTCGCAATATGACCGTCGGCTACCAAATCAGACAACATTTGTCGGGACGTTGGATTAATGTCAAAAGATAAACCGGAAGCGACGGACTTTCCTTTCACGATATCTGCAACGACGGCAAAGTCCCGGTAGCCCGGATTAGCTGAGGAGCCGATATAAGATTGATAGATCGGTTCACCGGCTACCTCCTGCACTGGCACTACGTTACCAGGGCTGGACGGCTTCGCAATCATTGGCTCTAGCTCAGATAAGTTAATTTCGTCGTCAATATCGTAGGTGGCTTCATCATCAGCTACAATTTCTTGCCAGTCTTCTTCTCGTTGCTGGCTTTTTAGGAAACGTTTCACTTCTCCATCCGATGGAAAGACAGTAGCAGTTGCCCCTAGCTCTGCGCCCATATTGGCAATAACGTGGCGGTCCATTGCGCTCAAGCTCTCTAAGCCAGGTCCGTAATATTCCATGATGGTGCCTACCCCGCCTTTTACATCATGACGGCGCAACAGTTCTAAAATAACATCTTTAGCACTTACCCAATCCGGTAAAGAACCCGAGAGCCGTATTCCCCACACTTTCGGCATTTTCACATAAAACGGTTCGCCTGCGATGGCCTGGGCCACGTCAATTCCTCCGGCCCCCATCGCAATCATACCCATACATCCATTCGCACACGTATGGCTGTCGGAGCCTAGCAGTGTGCGACCCGGCCTTGCTAAGCGCTGCATATGAACGGGATGACTGACGCCATTTCCTGGACTGCTGTAATATAAACCGAATTTCTTGGCTGCACTTTCTAAAAATAAATGATCGTCCGGGTTTCTGTTGTCAGCTTGTATCATATTATGGTCTACATACTGCGCGGACGCCTCCGTTTTCGCTCGTTCTACGCCCATTGCTTCTAATTCAAGCATGACCATTGTCCCGGTGGCATCCTGTGTTAATGTCTGGTCAATCGTAAGCCCTATTTCTTCGCCTGGCGTCATTTCTCCTGAGACGTAATGCTCCTTCAATATTTTTTGGGTCACATTTAAACTCATTCTTATTCCCCCATTTTTAAGTTATAACGTGTCCAGGGTACTACCGTCCTTCCTACTTATATTCCTTTTTTCCTGCTTGCCGAAACCTTGCTTGCCCGCTCACCTAACCAAAGTCTCAATAAGGAGCGGCTAAGGTTTATCTCTTCTTTACAGGTGGAATTTCACTACTAACTAAACTAGCCAAGCCTAGGTTCATCGTTATACTTTTGGATTACGGGATTCACAGAGCTTTTCTTTTCTGGACTGGCTCTGTTTAAGATAAATTGAACTCTTGAATTAGATTTGATGAAAGGAGAGTGAAAGAATGGATCATGTAAAAGCAATCGGAACGAAGTTTGCTATGATCACAGTTGTTTTGTTCTTAGTCCTCGGATTTACAGGTGTGCCTTTCGGAGACTTCTTAATGACAGGGATACTACTAACAGTGATTGCTTACCTTATTGGCGATTTATGGTTATTGCCATCATTCGGAAACTGGACAGCTACGCTCGCAGATTTTGGTCTAAGCTTTGCAGGAATATGGATTATAGGTACTTTCCTTTTCCCTGCTATCAACTTGCCTTTTGCCGCATTTATTGCTTCAGTTTTAATTGCAGTCGGCGAGTGGTTCTTCCACAAATATATGATGAATACCTTGCACAACAACAATCGACGAAATTATAACCACCTGCCCCAGCGTGCTTAATCCCACAGCAATAGCGGCAAATTAAATAGTTTTACTATAGACTTCAGGGAGCTGCTTCAAAAAAGTGTGCTTACGATAATGAGGAATTGCGAGCAATTCCTCATTATCGTAAGCACAAAATTAATAATCTTTGTAATTAAAAATAAGAATAGCTACAGTTCCTAAAAGTAAAAATGATTTATACCTGTTTTGAACTTGAAAAAAAAACAAAACGAGAGCAACCGGCTACATCCTAAAATGTGAATATATAAATTAAAAGCAGAGCATAAACTCTGCTTTTACATTCCTACTTTGGCTAAGGCGTTGTGAAAATATGTTATGGAAACATTTTATAAACGCTTAATTGAATCAGTTACGAGAAATTCATTTTTCTGTTGATAAATAAGCCTTATATTTACTTTTTTTCTAATACCTCTATTTTATGAGCGTAGATAGATGGTGGATTTCCTGGGTCGAAGTTTCCCTCGTAAGTAATATCTACAGTATTACCTTCTTCCAGCTTGTCCAATCCTATTTCTTCCTCGGTCTCATCGAACACAACGAGGTCTTGTTCTTGTCCAGTCAGGTTGTACGTCGAGGTATTACTTGGGCGATATTCATCTTCTGGAATGGAAATAGTAATGTCGGAGCCTATCTGTTCTATTGTTGCTTGAAACGTTGGCTTATCTATTTTTTTAATTTCATGGACAAATATCCCGGGTGGATCACTCTCTTCCATGCCTCTATCATAAGTAACGTCTACGATATCCGCGTTTTGAAGGTCATTCAATCCGACTTCCTGTTGATTCTCATCGAGTACAAGGGGCTTATCCTCAGGACTATGATCTACGATGCGATACAAAGATTGTTCTTCAGAGGGGCGAAATTCCCCGTCGAGGATTTCTATATGCGGACTGGATGACTCTACATCGACCATCCGTGCTTGAAACGTAGGATCATCTAGTATATCTATTCTGTCGGTCATAATGGTCGTAGGATCTTCTTGCTCTACAGTACCGCCATAAGGAAAGGTGATCTGAAGGCCTTTTCTCACTTCTGAAGAAGTATCCTCCCCGCTTTCATCTAGAATGGGCAGCATTTCATTCGAATCCGAGGAAACGACTTGATAGGCCGTAGTGTCTGCTTCTGGGCGAAAATTACCGGAAAAAGTTTCTATCCTAATAGGATGTTCAACACTGTCTATTCTGCCCTCCACCATCGGTGCGTCAATCACGATTACCTCACTTACACCAATCCTGGGTTGATCATCCTGTTCAAACGTTCCATCATAGGTCACTTCTACAAAAGTACCTTCATCTAGTTTTTCTTTCAGGGGAGCGTCCTCGCTCTCATCAAGCATAAGCTGGTAGGTAGATATAGAAGAGGAGGGACGGTACTCGCCGTCGAGTACATTAATCAAGATATCATCTTCTGCTTGCTTAACGCTTGCCTGAAATGTCTGATTGGTACTGGCGTGATTACTTTTCCCTGGCTTATCTGAAGCTGCTTCGGTGACGTTTCCTGAGTCCGTGTTCGAATTGATATTAGAGTTTTTGGTATTTGCTTCATTTGGAGAGTTGGCATCTTCTGACTGGTCATTACATCCTGCTATTATAATCAGAAATAGGGTGAGCGAAAATAATAGTTTCATTATATCGGATCCTTTCTATAGAAAATTAATGTAAAAGCATTCACTGGAATAGTCGAAAAAAAGGATGTTTGTGTTACATAAAAAACTATTTCTACAAGTATATAATTGAGATTTTAAAAGTGGCTACTTTCTGTGCATTTGAAAATTATTAAATTAGTATATTCAATTCCTAATTTAGTCCTAATTTATAAAACCTACTATGGCATACCATAGTAGGTTTTATCTGTTATTACTTACTAGCAATTGTAGGTAATAATGAGCAAGAGCGTTTAACTTCACGATTTACTTTTTTAATATTTCACCACCTCCTTGTGAATAATTCATTATCGATAACAAGTAAACATATTTGTAATTATTTATAATTATTTGTACGTCAATTCCTGTATATTCTATTGCGATGTTTGCTTACATTGTGTAAACGAATTACATAAATAGGAATCTCCAAATGAGTGAATTAAGTCCAAAGTTATTCTTCTGTGAAGCACGAAAGGATGAGACTAAACACCGAGAGCTGACCGGTGTTTCTAATCGGCACATTCTGCCGTTTGCCAGGCAGCTTGCTGAAGAACAAATCCCCATCTGGGTCCGCCATGTGTTGGTGTCGGGTAAATATGATGAAAAGGATTTAAACGAACTATCTTCTTTTATTTCCACTCTTTCAAACGTCGAAAAAGTAGAAATCCTGCTGGACCACCAACTGGGCGTTTACAAATGGGAAGAGCTATGTCTTTCCTATCCGCTTGCTGATGTTTCCCCGCCTGCAGATGAAGAAGTAAACCGAGCAAAAGTGCTATTAAATATACAGTAACGAAGCAGCCCTCCTCTCATAACGGAGACTGCTTTTTGCATTGAGCTAATATGTTTCATTCGGGTTCTGACCAAAGGCGGCCAGTAAGATAACCACACGTTACTGTGTAGAATCAGGAAATAACTACCTACTTTCATTGTGTTTCTTGAACATCTATTATATTATTTTTATTAAGAATGATATAGATAGAATTTACCTTTTTCTTGTATATTTATGTAATGAGGTGTGGCTGTGAATTCCCGTTTCCAACTAAAGTTGTTTGTGATTATGCTGCTCTTTGCCCTGGTTATCTCCTTTGCCATTGCTACTATTAATTACTTTCAGATAAGGGACCAAGCGATTGAGCATCATGACTATGAAGTAGAACACATTATCGAGGTGCTTGAGAACTCATTAAAGACCTACGAAAAAGCCCATTTCATCTTTGAGGAAAACACAGCTGCGTCAATGGAAGAAAAGACTCATTTTCTGCTCGATTATTATGAAGAGGTTGACGATTTTGAGGAGTGGAATTTTTACCATTTAAAAGAGTATTTAGGTATGGACGTTTATATCATCAATAGCGATAACGTCATTACACATAGTAGCTTTCAGCCGGACATCGGGCTTGATTTCTCTGAATGTTGCCAAAACCTTGTTCCCGTGTTGGAGGAAAGGAGAAGCTCGGGTGATTTTTATCATGACGGGGCAGAGAGTGAACAAGCAACAGGTGATATAAAAAAGTACAGTTATATGGGAACACCCGACGAAGAATATTTAATCCAACTCAGTTATGATCTTGAAGAGGAGATGATTTTCAGCGAATTTAACGTTCTTGACGTGATCGATAGCTTAACCGCGAATCATTCATCTCTTAATGAAATAAATATCCTTAATATTGGCGGCCTCACGTTAGGTGAAGCAGCCAAGGACGGCAAGGTGGCAGAGCAGCGGCGAGAAGCCTATGAAACAACCTCATCTACTCAGCAAACAACAACATTTAATAGTGAATGGAAGGGAGAGCCTGCTCTCTTCAAGTACGTCTATAATGATTCAGAATATGACGGCGGAACGACCCAAAACAAGGTCATTGAAATAATTTACAATGAAGATGAGCTTCAGTCTTCGTTGCACGATCATTTTCAAGGCTTTATAATGCAGCTGTTTCTCGTTGTACTCATCACTATGCTGCTCGCATTCATCCTCTATAGATGGACGGCCCGGCCTATGCATCTGGCCTATCATGACAATTTAACCGGTTTACATAACCGCACCGCTTTTGAAGATCAGTTACACATGCAATTAAAAGAAAGTAATAACTCCACCGCTTTACTTATGATTGATTTAGATAACTTTAAGTGTGTGAATGACAAGCTAGGTCATGACGAAGGAGACCAGTTGTTAAAACAAACCGCCCGAAGCATTCAATCTGTCGCCCGTAAAGGAGACCTTACTTTTAGAATGGGCGGTGATGAATTTGTCATGATGATTCCTGACACTAGCAAACAAGAAGTAAAAGAAATCGCAAACCGCCTCATCGAAACAGCCAAAACATCGATTCAGGCCGATAACGAAGGAGCTGAGATCGAAATTACTGTTAGTGTC
Organism: Salsuginibacillus kocurii DSM 18087; assembly: GCF_000377705.1. Taxonomy (GTDB): domain Bacteria; phylum Bacillota; class Bacilli; order Bacillales; family Marinococcaceae; genus Salsuginibacillus; species Salsuginibacillus kocurii. The sequence continues at coordinate 154,905 of NZ_KB898625.1, forward strand.
GGCATTGCCTTAGCGCCAGAACATAGCAATACTATCGAAGAATTATATAAAAAAGCAGACAAAGCCTTATATAACTCGAAAGAAAAAGGGAAAAATCAATTTCATCTTTATGAAGGGAAATAAATCGAGACCGTGGTATGAGGTTAAAACGGACCTGGGCTCAGCCCCAGATCCGTTTCCAATTTACGTTTGTTAACGAGCAGGAGAACTTTCCTCTACGACATGAGCATCTTTTAAGAAATTATCCAATCTCCATTGTCGTCAAAACTTTAAAATAATAATGTTTAAAATACAATTCGTAAAATAATTAGTATTAATAGATAGCCGCCCTTAACAAGGTATTGATCACATTCCAATAGAGTTCAAAATAATAAATGCATAAAAACAGCAATTATTGGTATCGCAATAATAGTTCTTTCAAAAAAAATAATAACAAGTTCTTTAGCTGTCACTGGAATACCAGTTGCCAAAATAATCACTGCCGTTTCTGCAAAGAATACTATTTGAACCAAACTTAATACAACAATAAAAAAACTAGCGGCTGTACTTACACCAGAATCAGCGATTAAAAGAACAGGTAAGTACATTTCAGTAATTCCGACGATAGTAGATGCAGCAATGGATGTAGCATCAGGGATGCCGAACAAGTTTAAAATTGGTATGATTGGCATCCCTAACCATATAAATATATTAGTATACTCAACAATAATAAGGACTGTAATTCCGACACCAGTAATTAAACTTAAGATTTTAGGGGTTAGCTTAGCTCCCTCCTTGAAACCTTTAAAAAGCTCTTTTAAAATACTATCTGATTCCTTAGCCTTGTTCGCTGCATTATCCAAAGCGTTTATTAACAATTCTTTATTATATTTCCGATTTCCTTTACGATCATCTTCTGTTTGAATTTCTCCATTGAAATAGACATCTGGTTTTTTTGATAAAGGAGGGATTCGTACTATTATAGCTGCTATAATTAGAATAGTTATAAAGGAGACGACAAAAATAGTGGTGAACATTGACAATAAGCCTACTGTACTAGTTACAAGAGCGGCAAAGCCAATACTTACCACACAAAAACTCGTAGCAATAGTCGCTGCCTCTTTTTTTGTATAAATATTTTCCTTATACAATTTACTAGTTACATAAGCTCCAACCGATGAGGCTCCAAAAAATGAAGATACTGTATCTAAAGCTGCTTTTCCTGGTATTTTAAACACCGGCCTCATGACTGGTTCTAATAATGTTCCCACTAATTGAAGACCACCAAAAGCTAAGAATAGCATTACGAACATACCACCTAAAGCTACAATTAAGCCCACTGGAAGCACAATATCATTAATAATCACGCCACCTGTTGTGTCATCAACCACCATGGAAGGGCCTATTTGAAATGCAAATAAAATTGCATACAAAGCTCCTAAGATATAAATTAACCCTTGAAAGCTCGACTCTGACCCGTACAATTTCACTGCCCAATTATTAGTCTGTTTATTGTTTTTACTTTTCCCATAAAAATAGGCAACAGAATTTGAGACTATTATCACAATCACTAGCCAAAACCATACATCTGCTAATGCTACCACTAAAAAGTCAACAATTGCCCCAAACAATATGTTAGTTTGTCCTCCATGAAATTCCAAAGGTACAAAGAATACTAAAGCTCCTAATGCTAAACAAATTAAAGACTTTGCTAAATTACTTCTATATTCTTTTTTTCCTATTTTTTCTTCTTTAGGCCAAGACGAACTATCAGGTAAATTTGACATAAGAGTAGCTCCTTATTACATTTTATTATATCAAGACACCCGAATGTCTCAACAGTCTTTATTTTCTGAAAAATTAAAATTGTCCATTTGTCATAAACAACACTTTGCCATAGTAAACAATTTCATTATTGCAAAGAATTAAGGCATCTTTTCAGTCAATGGTTAAATCATATTAAGTGGCCACTTAATATGATTGGATAAAGAACGAAATTTTGAATAAGCATTTACATTTTTTAATTAGTTACCAGGATATAAGGAAATATACTTGTTTTATAATTTTTGTAAAGGGCGCACATTTATTTATCTTTTTTCATAAAGAACTTGTGAAAAGATTTTATTTTTCTTGGTTTCTTTTTTGATTTGCAACTAATGATATAAATTCGTAACACATATTCGCTGCAGCCAAACTAGTTACTTTTGAAGGGTCTCTATCTGGTATCACTTCCACACAGTCAAAACCCACCACATCTAATTCATTTAGTTGCCTAACAAATTGTTGGGCTTCAAAGGTGGTGAACCCACCAATTTCAGGAGTGCCGGTGGCTGGAGCATAAACAGGATCTAAGAAATCTACATCAAAACTGACATATACTTTTTGCGTCCCAACTTGTTCTTGAATTTTATGTCTAATTTCTGATAAACTCATATCCTTTAATTCTTCTGTAGTTACAACTTCATAACCTAATTCCTTAGCTTCCTGAATATCTTCTGGTCCATATAAACTTCCTCTCATACCGATTTGGATTGATTTAGATGCATCTACAATCTGTTCTTCAACTGCTCTACGAAACATTGTTCCATGGTTATACTTTCTACCAAAATAGGAGTCCCAAGTATCGCTATGAGAATCAAAATGAACTAAACTCACTGGACCATATTCTTGTGCCATAGCTCTTAAATTAGGTAAGGATATAGAGTGATCTCCTCCAATTAATACGGGGACAACTCTATTTTTTATTAAAGGTTGTAGTTGCTCTTGAATCATTTGGTAGGAATCTTCAATATAACCAGGGTTGATAGCTATATCCCCATAATCTACCCCGGAACAATATTGGAAAATATCGATGTTTTGACCAGGGTTATATGGACGAAGAAGTGACGAAATGGAGCGTATAGATTCTGGAGCAAATCTAGTTCCTATAGCAAAACTCCCTGCTGTATCAAATGGAACTCCTACAATTGCGAAATCAATATTTTCTTCTGTTTTGACATGGGGCAGGCGCATAAAAGTTTTAATTCCACTAAAGCGTGGGTTTTCTTGTGAATTAATAGGGACGTATTTAGGTTGCAATCTATTTACCTCCAATGATTTAGTAATATTCTTTAGTATTGATAACAATAAAACTATATATCAAAAACAGCTTGCAATGTTTCGACAATAAAGGTGAGATCCTCTTCTGTCACATTTAGTGGCGGAGCCAGTGTTAAGACGTTACTATATTTTGACACCGTGTCTCCATTTTTTCCGACGATCAATCCTTTTTCTTTACACTCTCCGAGAAGATTCGCCAGCCGTGCTCCTGTGCCCGGCTCTTTAGTCGTTTTGTTTTCTACGATTTCGATGCCGAACAGTAAGCCTTTATGGCGGATATGGCCTACATGAGGATGGTCTTCTAAAAAGGCGAGCTGCTCACGCAACTTGTCGCCGAATTCGTTGGAACGTGTTGTAAGCTTTTCATTTTCCATGATTTCTAGATTTTTGATAGCAAGGTGACAGGCCGCTGGATTCCCGCCAAACGTATTCACATGGCGGAGGTGGGAATTTTCGCCTTCTTCCTGGAACTGTTCATACAACTCGTTACGGACGGCTGTCGCAGCAAGAGGTAAGTAACCACTTGTGATGCCTTTGGCCATCGTCACAATATCTGGCTGCACATCGAAATGTTGAAAGCCAAAAGGTTTACCGGTACGGCCAAAGCCGCAGATGACTTCATCAATAATTAACAACACACCGTGGCGATTACAGATTTCTTGCACTTTTTTCAAGTAGCTGGGGTGTGGAATTAATATTCCTCCACCGGTAATAATCGGTTCCATAATAAAACCGGCTACCGTTTCCGGACGCTCGTAAACAATCGCGGCCTCTAGCTGCTCTGCGCACGCGTTGCTCCATTCTTCAAATGTGTATTGGTCCGGGCGCCGATACTCATCTGGTGCATCAATATGAATAAAACCTGGAGCAAGCGGTTCGTACATATATTTGCGCTGAGCTTGGCCTGTAGCTGCCAACGAGGCAAAGGAATTGCCATGATATGAACGGTAGCGGGAAATAAACTTAAACCGCTGCGGTTCTCCGTTTTGATGGTGATATTGGCGCGCGATTTTAAAAGCAGTTTCATTAGCTTCTGAGCCACTGTTGGAAAAGAAAATTCGATAACTGTCTTCACCCAGCCACTCATTCAATTTCTCTGAGAGCTGAATCGCTGGGACGTGACTGTTCGTTAACGGATGATATGGCATTTGCTTCAGCTGCGCAGCGGCTGCATCTGCCAATTCTTCCCGACCATAACCGGTGTTCACACACCATAGACCAGACATACCATCCAGGTACTTGTTGCCTTCGATATCGGTGATCCAGGCACCGGCGGCTTCTTTAATCACCATCGCTTTTTGGTCTTTCTTATACGGTTTTAAGTGATGCCAGACGTACTTTTCATCCTTTTCATATAACTCTTCAGCATTGAATTGATCTACCATACCTTCACCTCCATAGAGTACTTATTGATATTGATAACCGAATAGGTCAGCAATTTCTTGTAAGACGATTTGCCCGCCGTCACAGTTCAAACCGGCGCGCAAGGCAGCATCTTTTTCACAAGCTGCTTGAACGCCATGGTTGGCTACAGCTTCGATATACGGAAGCGTTTCGTTCGTTAAGCCGACCGTCGCTGTATAAGGGACAATTCCCGGTATGTTGGCCACGCCGTAATGGACCACCCCGTGTTTAATATAGACCGGATGATCATGCGTTGTGACTCGATCCACCGTCGCAATACAGCCGCCCTGGTCCACGGCTACATCAACGATGACGGAGCCTGTAGGCATTTGTTTTACCATTTCTTCATCTACAATAGAAGGCGCTTTAGCTCCAGGCACCAACACCGCGCCAATTAATAAATTGGTCGACTTCAGCTCGTCGGTGATTTTTTGTGGTGTCGCTTTTAACAAGCGGATTTCTTTGCCAAATAAATCTGACAATTGGCGCAGGCGGCGTGAATCTTTTTCAAATACCGTTACATCTGCTCCCATGCCGACCGCGACCTTGGCAGCATTGGTGCCTACGACACCGCCGCCAATGATCGTTACCTTTCCAGCCTCGACGCCAGGTACACCGCTAAGTAATAAACCGAGCCCTCCTTCTCTCTTTTCCAGATGGTGAGAGCCTGCTTGAACCGCCATTCGACCGGCAATTTCGCTCATCGGTGTTAAAAGGGGCAGCGACCCATCCTCTTTCTGGATCGTCTCATACGCAAGCGCGGTTACTTCTTTTGCAACCAGTTCTTCCACCAGTTTTTGATTAGCTGCTAAATGCAAATACGTAAACAATATGAGATCTTTGCGAAAATACTTATATTCTTCTGCGACCGGTTCTTTCACTTTCACGACCATGTCCGCTTCTTGCCAAATTTCCGCAGCATGGAAACGGAGGTCCGCCCCTGCTTCCACGAAGGCTCCGTCCTCAAATCCGCTCCCGGCACCTGCTGACGTTTCCATGAGGACTTTATGGCCACTTTTAACCAGGCTTGAAACGCCTTCAGGTGTAAGGGCTACCCGGTTTTCATAGCTCTTTATTTCTTTTGGAAGACCAATAATCACTATGAACACCTCTCCTTCTTTGTTAATGGCTGTTTTCTACATAAATGAGCACTTTTATAAAGAGAAGGACTCGTTTGGCACAAACCATTTTAAAACCAGCGAGATGTTAGCATTTTTTTGCGCGTATAGAAGTTCACGCCATCACGTCCATTTGCATGGAGGTCCCCGTAAAAGGAATCTTTCCAGCCGGAGAAAGGAAAAAAGGCCATCGGAGCAGGCACATTCACATTGACCCCGAGCATTCCTACTTCGATGTCTTCGCGGTATTCTCGCACTGCTGCCCCGCTTTGGGTATAGAGTACAGACCCATTTCCAAAGTTGGATTGGTTGGTAATGCTGATGGCCTCGGTTAAATCTTGGACTCGAATCACACATAAAACTGGAGCAAAGATCTCTTCTTGCCAAATTTTCATCTCTGGAGTGACATGATCAAAAATTGTCGCCCCGAGATAAAAGCCGTCCGTCATCCCTTCTGCGTCTTTGCGGCCATCACGGGCCAAGGTGGCATTTTCTTCAAGACCGCCCTCAATATAGTTGTGGACGCGCTCCAGATGAGAAGCGCGGATCACGGGGCCAAGATCCACGTCTTTATCAAGGCCGCTTCCCAGCTTCAATTTATCGGAGGCGGCTTTTAATTCATCAACGAATTCATCTGCAATATCCTCTTGGACCACGACCACTGAAGTGGCCATACAACGCTGGCCGGCGCTGCCAAACGCCCCATTCATAATGCCAGTTACCGTCTGTTTTAGCTCGGCATCATTTAAGACAATCGCATGGTTTTTAGCCCCTGCTAATGCCTGGACGCGTTTTCCGTAATCAGAAGCTGTCTTATATACGTGTTCTGCTACCGGCTGCGAGCCGACAAAAGAAATCGCATCAACCTCTTCATTTTCCAACAGGCCGTTTACAACGTCTTTAGACCCGTGCACGATGTTCAACACCCCGTCTGGCAGCCCTGCTTCCTGCATCAGCTCAGCTAAACGCTGGGCGAGAAGCGGAGTGCGCTCGGAAGGCTTCAAAACAAAAGCATTTCCACAGGCAATCGCAAGCGGGAACATCCAGCACGGCACCATCATCGGAAAATTAAACGGTGTAATTCCGCCAACAACTCCGACTGGATAACGGTACATGCCCGATTCGATGCCTGAGGCGATATCGGGAAGAACCTCTCCTTTCATCAAGTCCGGAACGCCAGAAGCAAATTCAACACACTCAATGCCGCGCAGCACTTCACCGTACGCGTCGTCATATGTCTTGCCATTTTCTTTTGTAATCAATTCCGCCAGTTCTTCGTAATGGTCCATCAATAACTGGTGATATTTATACATCACGCGTGCTCTCTTGGGCACGGGTGTCTTTTTCCATGAGTGATAAGCTTTTCTTGCCGCTTGCGAAGCTCGTTCTACATCCGTTTTTGTCGAATGAGGCGCTCTAGCAAGAAGCGTCCCGTCAGCAGGATTTAAAACATCCTCGTACTGCTCCGCTTCCGAACCGACCCAGTTTCCTCCAATAAAGTTCTTTAACGTTTGTGTCACTCGCGCCGCCTCCTTCATTCTTTTCCACCGTTAACCTACACGATGTGATGTAACTTTCACATAGCATAACGCATACGACGGCGAAATGAATTAGACACTTTGTCAAATAAATGAGATAATTATTTTACTTATCTGATAATTGCGGAGGTTTTTGATGAATCTACTCACCGTAAACGACGTGTTACAACATCCGCTCTTTAAGGAAGCTGAATGGGTGGCAGGAAAGAAGGGAGAAACGCGGCATGTCCGCTGGCTCCACATTATGGAAGTCATTGACTTCTCCACCTTATTGCACGGCCAGGAAATGATTTTAACGACAGGAGCAGGGCTCGTAAATAACGAGGTCTCCTCAAGCACATATATTAAAGAATTAGTGGATGGCGGCGCCTCCTGCCTCTGTATTGAACTCGGTACTTATATCGACCACATTGAACCAGAAATGATAGCTACAGCAAATGAATATGACTTCCCGCTGATTGTGTTTTATGAGCAAGTACGGTTTATCGATCTATCGCAGACGATTAATTCGACCATCGTTAATGTGCAGCACCAAAACTTAAAAGAGTTGGACGAAGTTTCGCAACAGTTACAATTCCTTACAACTAAGCCCAACGGATATGTACACATTGTCAAATTTCTTCACGAGCGTTTAAACCTGCCCGTCATTTATTGTCCCGTACAGGATGTATCCTTTTGTTATCCGTCCGCAGCCAAAACACACCAGCCAGCCATGAAAGAACATCTCCATGAGGCTGAACGGGACCCCATGTATACTGGCTCGTATTACGCCTATCTTCAACAAGAATATGCACTGCTGCAACCAATTGTTATCATGGGCCGAGTCTGGGGAATCATCGGTATGATCCTCCCCCACGCTGAAAAAGACGAGCTCTTAAGTCTTATGCTTGACCGGGCTTCGCTTGCAATCGCTAACCATTTACTGCGCACCAAATATCAAGAAGAACAAAAACTGCATCAAGAGCAAGCTTGGGTCAATGAACTCATTCATAAAAAAATCCCTAATGAAAAGCAAGCCTTAGCAAAAATAGGTGAACTTGCTGCTTCACCTCAGCCCTTTTCTTATCGGATGTTCGTGTTATCTACAACGGCTGCGAACCCGGATTCGTTAGCTTCTTCGGAAGATGGGCATTATCATTTAGCGCTAACGCTTCGGAATTACTTTGAGCGCAAAGGCTGTAAACCCTTTATATGCCGGGCAAAAAGTTATCAATTAGCCGTTCTTGTCATTCAGCCAGGGTCTCAGGCCGGCAAGATACCTGATGTAACGGATTTACAAGCTGCACTGAACACTCAAAACGTAGAAGATACAAGTTATGAGTTTGGCTTCAGCCAGCCTTATGTGCGGTTAACTGAAGCCCATTCAGCCTTTGAAGAAGCGGAACAAATCATTCAGTATAGACAAATGTCGAGCCGGAAACCATCCGCTTTTTTCGAGCAGTCCGGCGTTTACCAGTTGCTTTTGAATATGAAAGATGACACCTATATCAAACGATTTATAGATCAGCAGCTTGACGCGATCCGTACACATGAAGTGAAAGCCGCCCCTTATTTATTAGATACACTCAAAGTGTATTTAAAAAATCATTGTGTGAAAATTGATACCGCCAAAGAGCTCCATATCGCCCGGCAAACCCTTTATCACCGTCTTGACAAAATTGAAATGCTGTTAGGGTTTAAAGTAGCTGAAGAACCGCAACAACGTCTTGCCTTAGAAGTCGCTCTCGAAGCCTACGAGCTTTATAATTGAAGAAGAAAATCACTCTTCTTTTCCTAATAATAGCTCCATTAACCACGGCTTAAAGTCAACGAGGCGATCAGATGAAGGCAACGTCTCGGTTCCTGCTACAATCATCGGCACCAGGGATTCCTGTTTGTGTAACGAGCCGTGCGCGGCGCCGCCGAGGTGGGTAGGTGAAGCTTTGTCTTTAAATTCATAGCCTGGTTTGGCCGTCACCACCAGATAATTGCCTTTATGCGAATGTAAGCTACTAGAGAGCCGGGCCAACCCATCCGGATAAGCCCCGTAATGAATAACCCCATGTTTTATGGTAAGGTCCAACAGCTTTTCATCGCCGGCTATTGACCAGTATTGATGATATTTATCAACCCAGCCGCTCCCTGCAGAAAAAGAAAACTGTCCTTCTTTTTCTCCGGAAGCAACTTGAATGGTGCCGTTTTCTTTCCAGGCGATAATGTCGATACGATGGTCTTTTTTCAAGCGATGAATCACGCTTTTTTTATCGCTTTCATGTTTCAGCGAATAAATAAAAGCTGTGCGCTGGTTAACGGCAAGCGCAAGCTGCTCATTCTGGTCTTTAGTCCGGCCTTTGTCTATAATGGAAAAGCCGTGCAAGAGCTTGCGGAGATCAATCACATAGTGACTTCGTTTGTGTCCCATCGAAGCATGGCCGTTATCGGATAAAAGAATCCACGTGCAAGCTTCCAGCGCATGTTCCCAGCTTGGATACAGATTTAGTACATGTTGCAGTTCGCGGTCAATCTTATGAATACCGTGCAAATCCATCGGCCCTTTTAGATGAATGCGGAGATCCAGGTCTTGGATACCGCACATCATAAAGTCCGGCAGCTGCTTTTCTTTTAGTAAATATTTAAGCTCTTGAAATCCAGCCTTGTAATTTCCTGAGAAGGTTTGCGGTGTAAAGGTAAACGGACGGACTTTGGCAAAGGAGCCGAGCGACCAAGTGTTGGGCGTATGCACAGCCCAGGGGCTCTCTGTTTCGCTCATTATCTGCAACCGTCTGGGGACATCTACTAAACGCACGATATGGCCTCTGTACACAAAAGCATTGATGGATCCGCTGGTAAGCCCTTGTTCAGCTAATTCTTCGTGGATCGTCTTGACTTGTTTGCTTAAATAGTTGTTATTTAACCTGACATACATATCCTCTAAAAATTGCGAGAACCCGCTCGCTATCACTTCTTTTATGCCGGTCCCGCAGTTTACGATTCTCTTTCTCTCCTCGTCATACCAAATGAGAGCAGGCACGCGGTGCTGATCTGCATACGTACCTGTCAGCAGGGTGCTTTCAATATTTACTGACATGGTAGGAAACGAACTGACTACATGGGGGATGTACCTCCCGTTTTCCATAAAAAAATGCAAGGCCGGAGCATACCCGGTTTGCACAGCTTCTTCTAAGGGTGTCGTCATTAACGTATCAATAATGATCATGATGACCGGTTTGGGGGTGTGTTTCATCATTTTCCTCCGAAAAAACTTGTTTCCGTTAGCTTGTAAACATGCATTCCAATTATGCATGAGTTCAGTAAAAAAGTTACTTACCAGAACAGAAGGAGGACTGTTAGAATTTGCAAAACAGGGTATACTTAGACTAGCTAAACTTTCTTAAGTAGAGGTAAAACAGATGCGTAAACGAGCCTTGCTGATCTATAATCCATATGCTGGGAAAAAGCGCGTGCATAAAAGGTTTCCGCTGATTTTAGAGAAGCTGTCGTCACTTGGTTATGATGTGACCGTCCATCAGCTAAAACCAGGCTGTGAAAAAGAAAGCAGCCAATGGCTTCAATCGGCCTGTCGTGCCAAATGGGAGGCAGTCTTTATTGCCGGAGGAGATGGGACTATTAACTATACGCTCCAGTTTATTGCAGGTGAAGATTATCGCCCTGCCATCGGTATCTTCCCACTTGGGACAAGCAATGAATTTGCACAGTATATCGGAGCAGCCTCCATCGAACAGGCATTGGAAGTTATTAAAAACGGAACGACCACGCCGATGGATATCGGCCAATTTGGCGAGAATTATTTTGCCAACATCGCTTCTGCCGGATGGCTTTCCGATATTACCTATAAAACTTCGTCACGCTTAAAATCCTATGTTGGTGAGCTGGCCTATGTCCTTTACTTTTTACGGACCTTTTTGTTGACGAAGCAGTCCGCTTCGATTTCAGTCAACAGCTCCACTGATAAAAAACTCAGCGACTTATCTTTATTTTTAATTATGAACGGAAACAGTGTCGGTCCATTTGAACGTTTGATTATGAACTCCAGCCGCCCGGACGGCGCCTTTCATTTAATCACCTGTAAAAAAACAAACCGCTGGAAACTGTTTTTCGCTTTAGCCGCCAAACTCTTACAGCTGTCGAAGCATTCCTCAGTCATTCAGCATACGAAAATCCGCTCCGGTCATTTCACCCTTCCTGAAGCGAGCCCGATAAATTTGGACGGCGACAAAGCAACCGCTTCAGAGTTTCATTTTAATGTGCTGCCCGGACATCTGCGCGTATTCGGGACACCTGAGCGGTAGCACATCCCCTCCCTTTTTTCCCTGCATGGATATGGCCCGTCACCTTTTTCTACATAATCCTTTCTCTTTATTTCATACTAAGCTTATGTAAAGACTCGTATCGACAACTATTGGCACACACGTTTTTCGGTTGGCTGTTTTCACAAACGTTATTGGCCTTCCCTACCCTAAGGAAGCGCAAGACGTCGACTCACCAGAAAAACGGAGCTGACTTTACCCCTCGCAGGAGAGGATTTACCGAGGAGGCTGCTACGCTCTCTGCAGAAAACGTCCGTCTGTAACGAATTTAAAAATCTTAGCTTGTAAAGGAACCTTGGCAAATCACAGTCTATGCCGTAGGCTGAGCCTTCGTGGCACGTAGACCGTTTCCTTCAGCGCTTATACATTCTTAACATGTTAAAAGGCAATGATCTGTTAGATAACCGCCTTCCTTTTTTATTTGCTTAGTAAAGGATGATTATGATGGTCAGTCAAGAAACTCTACCAAAAAAAGGCGTCATTATGGTGATGCTTGATACGCTGATGGATAAACCATTTCAACAGGCATTAGAACAAGAAGACCTTTCCGTCCTTCCTTACTTTATGGATCGGGGGGAATATTACCCGCGGGTGGTCGCGCCGTACCCGACGATGTCGGTCAACGTAGAAAGTACGCTGCTCACCGGTCATTACCCGGACCAACACCGCGTTCCGGCGCTCGCCTGGTTTAACCAAAAAGAAAACCGGCTTATTAATTACGGCACCCACGTGTTAGAAATGCGGAAATTAGGGCTCTCCACCTGCTTGTATGACTCCTTCTACCGCTTGAATCAGGAACATTTAAGCTCCGACGTAAAAACCATTCACGAAGAACTGGCAGACCAAGGCCTTACCTCTGCTTCAATTAACCCACTCATGCATAAAGGCAACGTACCTACTACCATTACGGTACCAAGCCTCATCCGTTTGTTTGTTTCTCTGGAAAAAAACATTGAAATTTCAGCTGCGGACAAGTTTGTGTACGGCCGTTTAGCTAATCTGAGTCCGTTAAAAAAATATAGCCGGCTTTGGAATAAATACGGATTTAACAATAAATTTAGTATTCAGGAATTTTCCCACCTGGTGAAAAATGATACCATCCCGGACTTCTCGTTTGTCTACTTACCCGACCATGATAAAAATGTCCATAAACGCGGGCCGATGGATACAAAAGGGATAAAAGATATGGACAAGCAATTAAAGCCTTTAATGGACGCATTTCCTTCCTGGGAAGAAGCGCTTAAAAACTACATCTGGATTATCATCGGCGATAACGGGCAATCAGGCGTCCAAAAAGATAAAAACAAAGCCCTCGTTGATATTAGAAAACTATTACAGCCGCTTAAAATCACTAAGTTACGTAAAGGCGTGCAAAACGATGACCAAGTGGTAGTGGCCAGCAACCTGCGCTCCTGTTTCATCTACACGTTAAAGCCAGACGAAGTGCCAGTTACAGAGATTGCAGAAAAATTGCAAACTGATTCGCGCGTGGAAATGGCGGCCTGGAAAAGCGAGGGCTGGATTCATGTGATTAAAGGCGAATGCAACGAAACCTTTACATTTAAAGAAGGCGGCAGCATGAAAGATGAATATAAGCAAACATGGGAGATCGACGGCGACCATTCTCTTCTCGATTTAAGCATCACGGAAAACGTAATCGAGTTCGGCGACTATCCTGATGCATTAAAACGGCTGCATAGTGCTTTACACTCTCATGAAGGCGAATTTGTCGTAACAAGTGTCAAACCGGGTCATGAATTTATTAGCGAAAGTACGCCGAAACACCCGAACGGCGCAAGCCACGGTGGCTTTCATAAAAACGACTCCTTCATCCCGATGCTCGTAACCGGGACAGACGCTGCGCCCGACTTCTTACGCATAGTCGATCTGAAAAAGTGGATACTAAACTTGATCCAATCTGCTTAGCCATTTTCCTACAGCACGTAAGGAGGGCAAAAATATGAAAGAGAAAAGCGAACAAATCCAGACCTTTTTAAGTGACCTTGTCGACTCTTTATTTCTCCATGAATACGAGAACATTTTTCCTCCAGAAGCTGACCTGCAAGAAAACGAAGAATAAGACCTTTTTCTGTAAAAGAAAAGCGGAGGCTTACGCTCGCAGATTGCGAGTCGGAACTCTCTTTTTTGAAAGTGTCATCACATAGGTGGACTGCTGCAACACGGAAGCGCTTGCTTTACGACACGGGGACCATTGATCTGAAAGCGGGAGGGCGCCGAGCGTCCAAAGTTTTGTCGAAACGTAACAGAAAGTTGTCGAATCGTCCAAATTTTGCCCCAAACCGTCCAAAATCACACGCCAACCGTCCATGTTCCTGTCGAATCGTCCATTTTTATTTAAAAAACCAGCCGCAACTTCCAGCGGCTGGCCCTCGATTTAAATCGTCCACTCATCATTAATAATACCAACTACATGCCATTCACCAGCTTCTTGTTCTAACACAATGCGCAGGCTTCCCCAGTTGAGATCCCCCTCATCAGCTGGAAAATGGTATTCTACCACGGTTGCTTCAGGATACGCTTCATCGCTGTTTTCAATCGTATTTCCTGAACCTTGGCGCTCGTCGCGCGCTACGTGGTCCGCGGTGGCATAATCTTTGTCATAAACGAATGAGAATACGTCAATTCAATCGGATTACCACGTCCGTCATAAACGCCCCACGTATAGACCGTTTCATCTTCTGACAATTGCGCAGCTTCTTCTGCAGAAAAGTCCTGGTCATTTTCTGTGTCTACATACGCGTACGGGGAGAAACGGACGCCTTCATTCGGAAGAACATGCTCGGCGAATTCTTCCATATCTTGCGCCTGCAGTGCTCCCACTACTTGCGAAGCCGTTTCTTCTGCGACAAAGCGCTCAGGGTCCAATGCTCTTGCTAAGAAGACGGAAAATTCAGCCCGTGTCGTTTCAGCGTCCTGCAAAAAGGTGCCATCTTCGTAACCGGTGGCAATGGCAGCCGCAGCGATCGTTTCAATTTCTTGATGGAATAAGTCATCTTCATTCACATCGTTGAAATCGACTTCAGGGTAGATGCTTGAAAATGAAAAGGAACGGTTTAATATCGCCGCCATTTCGCCTCATGTTAATAAATCTTCCGGGAAAAATTGCTCGCCGTAGCCGCTAATTATCCCTTCGTCATGGACAGCGGCGACATCTTCAAATAAATTATCGCTTTCATCAACATCTGTAAAGCCGGGAGCCGGTCGATTGTCTGTCTCCAGTCCCAGCGCTTCTGTCACCATCGTCGCCGTGTGAATGCGTGTCACCGGTTCATCCGGCTGAAAGGTACCATCCCCAAAACCAGAGATGATTCCTTCCTCTGCTAAAAATTCAATTTCCTCATGGGCCCAGTGAGTGGCGTCCACATCAGTAAAGTCCGTGCCTGATTCGGCTGCCCCAGTGCTTGGTGCCACTACTAAAGCAACTGCTCCAACAACGAGCCCGGTTTTCAATAACTTCACACTATCCCTCCTGAAAACATGCAGAGATTAAAGGCCTCGCTCGTTTACATCTGAAAACACACCATCTTACGTTATGCGAAACTTTCAGTTCAGGTTTCTTCTCGTGTTTAAAACGAAAGGCCCTTTTACTACATGGGTCGAGATCAACATGATGAAGTTACAATTTCATTGCATTCTTAAAGGAAAATTTCAACACGTGTCCTACCTATTTCCCAAAGAGTTTATCTACTTCATCATCATATTCCAGCACTTCGACAGAACGCTTGGTTGTATTCTTTCCTACCAGGAACAAGAGGTTTTTCAAAAAACATTGGCAGCTTGCCTATATGCTTCACCGCAGCTAGCGGAGAGGAGTGCCCTCCCTCCGTAACAATGGTATATGTAAATCATCGTAAGAAACTCCTGCAGGCTGGGCAAGTAGTTTGTGCTACGTTACCAGCCTTTTTTAATCCAATACTCAAGTTTACGTTTCCACACAATTTGGATGGGTTCATGTTCTCTGCCGATCGGCTTCACGAGAGCCGTTTTCATCTTCAGCCGCTTCCCGCACCACACATCAGTTAGTAATTGATCGCCTAAAAATAAGCTCGATTCAGGCTCTACTTTCATCTCTTTCATGTGTTGTTTAATGATGGAAGGTGATGGCTTTTTACAATCACCAAACCCGGGAATGCCAAACGGATCACAAAATTTATCTACTCTTTCATCGCTGTTATTGGAAACGACCACTAATTGAGCCCCGTGGTGACTTAAGGATTGAATCCATTCGTTCACCTCCTGTTCTCCAGGCTGGTCATGGACTGCTAACGTACTATCGAGATCAGAAAAAATGGTCGAGATATTGTGTTGCTTCAGCCAATCACTCGTAATATCCGAAAAGTGATGAAGCTCAAAGTCAGGTTTTAATACAGCCATCTTGATCACATCCTTGGTGCTAGCTTATCCGTTTACGTGAAGGTTTATAATGAGAGATAAGAAGCGATGCCATAAAAAAGATGCTCTCACAGCACGCGCAGAGCATCTTTTTTAACACGAATATGAAGTGGACTTTTTTTCATTTCTTCCCCGTCACTGTGCACATGAACCGGCGGATCTGAGTGGATTAACACTTCCTTGCCTTCTAGCAGGGTGACAAAGTCTTTTGTCGTATGCTTGCCTTTGTAAGCTTGCGGGAAGACACGTAGCAGTTCCCATTTACTACTGCCATGTACAACGCAGAGGTTAAGCATTCCGTCTTCAGGGGTCGCATCCGGACAAATCATTACCCCGCCACCATAATTCGGGGCATTCGCTACCGCCACAAGCCACACATCCGTAAAATTCATTTCGTTACCATCAACTGTGATCGTTACCGTTGTCGGCTGATATGTACGAAGCGTTTCCAGTACGCTTACTACATAAGAGAGCCCGCCTACTCGCAAGCGGTTAAGGTATTTTTTATACGAGGATCTATTGACGTTTTTGGCAACTTCGCCGTCAAATCCAATCCCCGTCACGGTTAGACAGTACTTATCCTCAAGTTCGAGCACATCTACTTGCTTTGTTTTATTGGCCACGATACGCTCAAATGCCTGCCCATAATGGTTTGGCACACCTAAACACCTGGCAAAATCATTCCCTGACCCGGTTGGAATGAGGCCAAGTGCTGTGTCTTTCCCTATAAGCCCATTGGCTACTTCATGAATGGTCCCGTCTCCTCCGATGGTGATAATTGTTTCTACCTTTTTCTCTACTAGCTCCTCAACAAGTTCAGTCGCATGCTGGGGCCTTTCTGTAAACCGAACGGTATAAGCATACTCTGCAGCTTGCAGAGCCTGCTCAACCTGTTTCCACGCCTTATCCCCTTTCCCGTTGCCGGAAACTTTATTTACAATACATCCGTACATCTCTACTCCCTTCTTTCAACGGCCGCGCCCTGTCTAAGTAGCATCTGTTTATTGGAACAACTGCATCGTTTATTCAACTTGCTTATGCTGCTCTTTCGTTACGGTGTTTGCCTCGACAGATTGTTGGTTTAAAAGGTTCCGGGATCGCTCCATAATGAAGTTAGCTGCTTCTTGATAATCGGTGTTAAGCGTAGAGACATCGATTGGGTCTCCAACCGTAATGAGCGCTTTTTGACGTAAGCCCCACTTCGTTTTGCTATATTGCACCGCAACAGGAAATACAGGCACTCCACTTTTCATCGCAAAAAAAGCCACCCCTTTTTTCGGTTCTACCCACTTCCCATTTTTAATTCTAGTACCTTCGGGAAAAACACCTACAATCCTGCCTTCTTCTAAAAGGTTTAAAGCTTTTCGCACTGGGCGAATCACTACACCGCTGCTTCGATTAACAGGAATTGCGTTAATCTGGTGAAAAAACCAACGTGCTAAGTTAAACTGGAACAACTCAATTTTCGCTAAAAAATGAATTTCTCTTTTCATCATTAAACTAATTAAAATAGGATCGCCTATACTACAATGATTGGAAGAAATGATCATTGGACCTCCGTGAACCATTTTCTCTTTACCTTCTATTTCCACTTTATATTTTATTGGAATAATAATTTTTGCTATTGATTTTAATAACCGGTAGAACACGTTCTCCCCTCCCCCAACAAAAAATCTAGAGATGCGAATAACTTTTGATTCTGTGATAATAATATTCCTATAACATGGGAATTTTCAACCAACACTTTACATTTTTTCTTTTTAGTTCAACAATATACATAAGGAGGGATCATTTCATGAGTACCTTTACTTGTATTGGACAACCTCAACATCCTTCTACAGAATGGTTGATTGACGGGCTCCAACAAACATTTGCCAACGAAGGTTACGAATACCTTAACACACCCGAAGATGACATCAAACTTGTCTTCAATGTGGTGGACCGGGAGACTCCTCGTCCATATCGCAGAAAGGCACAAGGCACCTTTGTGGTTTCGATTGTGGAAACAGAGGAACGCCCCCAGGAAGTACACAAAGAAGCGTATCCTTATTTGGTAAGAAGCCTTGCTAATCATCTTATGTATGTAAGTCACCTAGAGGACAGTACAGAACTTTATTTTTTAACCCCTGAACAAGGGAATTATAGCATGTCTTTTGATAACAACAAGCAGGACGACCAAGTGTTTGACCAAATCTACCAGCGTTTGCAACCGCTTGCTTCTTCGCAACTGGTCATTGACAATGATTTTTATGAAGATCTGCCAGAATCCCTTTGGAACGGCGATGAGATTACCGATTCATTAAGCGCCTCCGGGAAAAAGCTGGATGAGATGAATCTGCTGCCGGCTCCATTCCCACTCGAAGACGTGTTATCAGAGCGAGATATCCGCCACCTCAAGAAGTTATATGGGATCGGCGGCTTAAGCTATGGTAACTTGAGCGCCCGAAAAGATGAAGAGAACTTTTGGATGAGTGCAAGCGGCATTGATAAATCACAAATGAGTGAAGTAGGAAAAGACTTCCTCCACATCTCCGGCTATGATTATGAAAAGAATAAAATGAAAGTAAGCATTCCACCTAATATTACACCAAAGCGAGCTTCAGTGGATGCGATTGAGCATTGGATGATTTATAAAGAGCATCCGGAGGTAGGAGCCATTGTTCATATCCATGCTTGGATGGACAACGTGGAAGCTACAGAGATTAACTACCCGTGCGGCACGGTTGAATTAGCTGAAACCGTAGCTCGATTAGTAAAAGAATCGGAAGACCCCTCGCGTGCGGTCATCGGCTTGAAAAATCACGGCCTTACTATAACTGGCAGAGATCTGGATGATATTTTCAATCGGATTGAAGGAAAAATTATTCCACAAGTGCCAATGCATTAACTTGTTTAACATGGGGGCTGTCTCAAATGCCTTTGTAAAGCGGTAAAAAATGGAGCGGGTGCGCAGCCCCGCCCTTCGCTTGCACAGTGACGAGTACGGAGTGCGGCGTGACGCTATATTAGTGCCGCGTGACGGTGTTCGAGTGCGGTGCATGAGTATGAAGTGCCGTGTCATCGCCAATGGGCACGGCGTCGTGCAGGCCCCCCTCTGTGTTTGGCAACGGCGCAAACGGAAACCCCCAGTTTTTATATGATAACTAGAAAAGGGGCTGCCCTTTTTGGACAGCCCCCTCAAACTTTAACACATACAGTCTTTGTTGCTCTGCGATTTATTATACCAATATATTTTCGACGGCGAATCAAGCTACGTTCGATTTCAGCGCACTTTTGATTGGCAAAATGGAGGTTGGCATGAAAGCAATTCAGTTTGACTTACATCTCCCAAAATACGCATTTACAAAAGCTGCCGGTAAACTTAACCCTTCGCTTTATGTGAAAGGCCCTTTTAATTGCCTTGAGCTTCGCGATATCGAAAAACCGCAGCTTCCTACTGAAGAATGGGTGGAAGTAAACGTAACATACGGCGGCATTTGCGGCAGCGATTTGAACTTAATTACATTAAAAGACAGCCCTGCTACTTCTCCTTATGTATCGTTTCCGTTTACGATTGGTCATGAAATCGTTGGCAAAATTTCATATGTCGGCACAGAGGCAGCCGGGATCGAGGTTGGAGAGCGGGTCGTGATTGACCCGGTCTTAGCATGTGAAGCCAGAGGCATCACTCCTTTTTGCAAAGAATGTGAAAAAGGGAACTATAACCTTTGCCAGCACATGAATGCCGGCATCCTTTCACCAGGGCTTCTAACCGGGACGTGCAAAGATACAGGCGGAAGCTGGAGCAGTCATCTCGTCGCGCACCAAAGCCAGGTCATTAAACTGCCAGAACACGTATCAGATGAAAACGGGGTTCTTATTGAACCGTTCAGCTGTGCGTTACATACCGTCATGCAGAATCCTCCCGAACCTGATGACACGGTGCTCGTCATCGGAGCAGGCGTGATTGGCATCAGTGTGGTTGCCGCCCTGCGTGCTCTCGAGTACACCTGCAACATTGTGGCGCTGGTCAAATACGACTTTCAGGCGGAACTTGCCCGTCACTTTGGCGCGGACGACATCATTTTTTTATCAAAGGACAAGGATTACATATCTACGGCCGCCAACACCTTTCAAGCGGATGTGCTTAAGCCGGTAATCGGCGAGCCGATTGTACACGGCGGTGCTGACGTGATATACGAATGTGTCGGGAATAAAAAAAGCTTAGATGATGCGCTTCGTTTCGCCAAGCGCGGTGGGAAAGTGTCATTGTTAGGACTCGCGAACTTCGTAGACAACATGGATTTAACGATGGTCTGGTTAAATGAGTTAGACATCAAAGGCAGCTTCGCCTACGGTACCGACACGTACAAAGGCGAGAAAAAACGGACCTTGCAGATTGCAGTTGAATTAATCGCTGCCGGGAAAGTTGATCTTGCACCGCTCCTCACCCACACCTTCGCGCTCGAAAACTATCACGAAGCGCTCGATGCTGCCGCCAACAAAAGTAACAAAAACACCATGAAAGTAGTGTTTGCGCCGTAATTGAAAGATAATGCTACTCTTTCCTCTTAAAAGCCCTCCTGTAACAAAGCTAACGGGTTCAGTGTTTGGGGGAGAAAAATCGTAATAACAGTATGAATATCATACTAATTAACAAACATTTCGCCAGTAAATTCGCATTGTAAATAGCAAGAAAAACGCTCAGATATATTCTATTCTGGGCGTTTTTTCCTAAAATTCACTATCCTGTTTCAACTAAAGCTTTCGTTTGTTGAACAAGAGCAGTTATAGCTTCTTGTACTATCGCTCCCTGTTAGGCAACGCCAAAGTCTATCCAATGCCTGCTTATTTCCATAATATAAATAAATAACAATAGGGCTACTTCCCAATCTTCTATAGAAGCATCATTTATTTCATATTCCAAATTCTTCAAATACACCTTTGGCATTACAGCTTTCGCTAACAATTTATTAGTTTCTTCGCCGACAACTTCCTAACATATACGTAGTTGGACGACGGACGCCGTTACCATGAAGAGCATCATCAAAAAGCCGTTGTGAGGAGCAGCCACCACAACGGCTTTTAATTACTTTCCTAAGGCTTTTGAGACAGCCCCGGGCGCTTAAAGCTAGAGGAAAATAAAGTTCTCCCCTGCCGCGTGCTGCCGTTAAAACCACCCTTCTGCCAAGAGCGCCTCACTTTCACCCTGCTGTACAAAAAATACGTTATGCTCATGGCCGACATAAACTAAGGCCATCGGCTCATGCACATCTCCTAGCAAAACGTTCAGCAGGTGCGTTTCACCGTTTTCGTATTCAATGAGGAGATCGTAATCTGGCATAGCTTGAAAATCCTCCGCTATCCCTTCCGCTCGCTCTGCTTCGACCATGGCAGTTTTAAACAACTGAATATCATCTGCTTCGGTGACTTCGGCAAAAAAATCACTATTAACTCCGCCATAGCCGATAGAATGAGAAATGGAAATCGCTTCTATCTCATCGAGGATCTCCATCTCCTCCTGAACCGGAGCGCAGGAGAGCAATAAGCAGGCGTAAATGCCAGTTAATATCATAGTGAGATAGTGTTTCATCGTAATCCTTTCAGTAACCCTGCGTTTTATCCTTTTCTTTCTGCAAAAAATCCGCTAGAATCACGTAATCCTCGGTTAATTTTGTCTTAGGAAAGAATATCTTCTGAAAGTGGTCAGGATCGGTAATATCGACCTTTCCTACAAATGCGTCCTCATCTTCCTGGTCTTGCGGCAATATAAGCTCTCGCCCCCAAATTCCGGTAGCGTCCGTCTACTTCAAAATTGTGCAGATGGACATCCATCTAGCCCATCGTCGCTTGAACCAACTGATGCAATTGGTAAAAATGTCGCCGTGCTAGGCTCTTCTATTCTCCGCCAAACAGGTGGCTTAATATCACGCAACGTAATGTTGAGTTGATAGATGATATTATCCATGAAGCGGCCTCCATTAACGTACTCCTTCACCATCAAATCATCAACATAATAGCGACCATTACTACAAATATAAATCCGACCGGGAGCACAGCCATAAGTGCAATCAGCATCTTTTTTTCATTTAATTGGCTGTCTGACTTTGTCGCCTGTGCCTGCGTCAATTTAATAACTAACACCGTAACCACTGTTGAAATAATACTAATTACAACAGCGAAAAAAATGAACCAGCTCATCGTAGTAAGCACCTCTATTATTGGGGTATGTATTCGTTCATTAGAATAACACAGCCTGAATGCGAATGCCCGCAGTGTGCTATTTCGTCATAGAGATGTCTAAATTGAATAAGCTTTCTTAAGGCACAGGCTTCCGCGCCTGTTTAAATTAATAGAACAGCGGCCACGATAACGGCTAGAATAAACAACACCGGCATCAAAATGAGATAATAAATCACCATATTCTTCTCACTGCCACTGCTGCTATATTTCTGATGCTCCGAGCTAGTGAGCTTTGTCAACATAAATGTGACCACCGCTCCAATAATAATGATAATAACAGAGATCAATAATAACCAGTTCATCTGCACAGCACCTCGAACTATGACTATTTTAGCTTTCTTTAAGTGTAGCATGGTGGAGCGGTCGAGCATATGTAGCTGGAAACTTTTTATTTTGTAGATTGCCATGACGTAAGCATCAAAGTCATGAATCTTTCAATTTCCTCTACCGACTGGATTGAAAGAAGGGATGTCGCCATAACTTCAGCGGTGACATTATGAAGATCTTCTTTTTCAACTACGCGGCTACTTTTGTAAAATGTTTCATCATATGTGAAATCGCCTCGGTGTTCGCGGTCTAACAGGGCTGCTTTCAGCCAATGACTTTCAATTTCACGATCGTACCCCGGCACATGGTCCATCTCAATCCGTCCCCCGATAAAAAGAGGCGGCAAATCAGGCAATGAGGCATGATACAGCTGGACGGTGATACCGAAAATCGTTACGCGGTTTTTATCAGCTGGTCCGTCCGACAAGATGTAATAACGGGCCATAAAGGGAGGGAGAAAGGAGCGGTTTTCTTGGTACCTTTCATTTAAGTTATCGTTCCACTTGGCATATACACGCGTGCCCCGCAGCGGTTCATATCCGTTTTTCTCCATGATTCGATCAGTTTCTTTTAACAACTGCTTGGATTGATAGGCAAGCTCCCGTACATTTTGAATCGACTGCATCATGTTTTGCTCTTCATTCATCCCTGCTTCTTCCTTTCCCCTTCAGCAATCTTCCAGGTGGCTTTTTGGACGCTCTTAATATGCCGGAATCCTCCAAACCGCGTAAATTCCAGGCTCTCACAAAGCTGTTTGAGGTCACGTTTAATTTTTTCATCTTGGAGAGAACGTTTACGATCCCGCAAAACAGCTTCATAAATATAAGCCCAATCGAACCAGGCCAGCGTCATGCTCATCGCTAAATCTTTCGGCATAGCCCGTATGGTTTCATTTAAATCGGTGCCGGGCGCAATATGGTCGTTCGTTACATAATACATGGCATACTGTACAGCGGCCTTTTCCGGAATAGCAAACAGGCGGCGCGTCTCTAGAAGCTGCAAATCCTGCATTTGTTTCACTAATTGGTCCCGGCCAGCCGCAGAGCGATCCTCCGCCGGAACCTCCCACTTTTCAAGACTTGATTTAGGCGATAAATACTTCGCTTCTATCGCAGTGAGGGTATAAGTATCATCCTCATGGCAAAAAACCAATACAAGATCCGGCTCTGAGGTGTGCAGCCGCGGCCAAAAATGGAATTCCACCTGCGTAACCGGCTTAACCTGAAACGGCCGCTCCCCAAGCACAGGCTCCACCTGGGCAAGCATGTCCACCAAAAGAGCAGGCGACGATATATAAGACAACAAACCAAACACCGAAGACGTAAGCACATCCTCACTCCGCACAAGTACAGACGGCACCTTCCCGTGTAAAATAGACTGCAGCATAGGCATTCCTCATTTTTAGCAGCATTTAAAAAATTGATAATATTGGAGAACAAGCTAGACTTATTGTACCGCGATGGGAGCAGGATGTCATGAGGGTGGGAGTTGCTGGGTTTAAATGTTTAATCAAAATTTGTCCTTTGACATTGGACAACCTAACTTGATCATATGCTGTTCCAGAGGTGGTGGAATGGTTAAAGCTCTTCAAGTGTATTTTAAAGAAATCCCTCGAGAAATGAATCCCAGAGATATGTGACCAGAAGATTGATGATCTTTTAAATGAGTAGAACCCGACCTGGCTCTTCCTAGGTCGGGTTCGTTATACCTTCTACATATTCTCTTTCACTTCACACGTCCGGTCCCTTAAGCCGTCGAATAATTACGACGCGCCGCCTACTTGCTGCGGGCTGGCGGGAAAGCGGTCCGGGTTGGCTTGTACGTATGCGTAGACGGTCTCTTCCATATCTTTGGTAAGTCTTGAGATCGTGTTCGGCGAGACGGAGAAGCGTTCACCGAGTTCTTTTTGCGTAAGCTGGAGGGTTTGGTTGGTGTCCAAGTCTTTCATATTGTTAATGACGGCGGCTGCGCAGGCGGCGGGCTTGCGCATATTCGGCTGTTTGTCGCGCAGGTAGTCGGCCACGATGTCGATCAGGTAATAAAGGTTATGCTGTTCGTTTGCATCGATGTCCGTGTCAAGGAATTCAGCCAGGTGTTGTAACGCCTCATTGTACATGGTGATATCCAGGTCAAATTGATATGCATAGTCGCTAGCGTTAGCGACTTCCGTTTGTGGTTGCTCCTCAGTATGCGTTTGGTCTGCCTCTTTTTCTACATATGAAAGCACCATCGTTAGCTGCATATCAAAGAAGTGGGAATCAGCGTAGGCCTGCCGGTCCGGCTGTCCGCTTTGGTTGAAATCTTCGGTTAAGTCAGACTCAAAGGTTTCATAAGGAATAGGTTGAATGAGCGGTGCCGGTAGTGAAAGCCAACCGTCTCTGTATGGGGCCGCAATGGTAAGAACAGAAGAGGCGTCTTCTTCTGTTTCTAACCGGTCGATTTGGTAAAGAGTTACGCTTTCGTTATCCGTCCAATTCGTCAGCTTGATATAATCAGAAGCCAAGTCATCGATAGAGCCAATCAGAATCTTCGTATGTTCTAATTGTTTCATAGCTTCTTTTGTACGCTTGCGGGTGATATTTTTCTGCTCGCTATGTAAGAAATCTTGCCATTTTTCCCGGTTTAAAATCAGCGCATACCAGGTGAGAAAGATCGAATGCTGCGTGTCACGGTCTTCCACTCCAATGTCGCTGAACTTCTTCCATTCCTGCTGCTTAAGCTGATTCGCTTCCACATCAAACTTCAGTTTGTGCTCCGCGTGTTCTAAATACCTTGTCACAATCTCTTTAATATCTTTTTTTACAAGCTGGTCGATACTTGGTGTGTCTGTGTTTGCACAGCATTTTTTATATTTTTTGCCGCTGCCGCATGGACACGGTTCATTTCGTCCAATTGCCATGAATGGACCTCCTTTTTAAGGGTAGCTATGCCTATTGTAGCGCGAATTAATAGGGATGTCATGGGAATCATGTCGGAAAGTATTGGCAGAATAAGTGTAGAAAGATGATAGATTTTTGTCAAATGTTGAAGGTATTGCGGGAAAAGGGGCAGTTTTGCGTCTCGCGCCCGGCCGATTACTGTGTGAGTGTTAGAAGACTTCGGGAGATGTTGGGAGGTTTAGGGATGGTTAGTGGAATCTCGGTTAGAGGGTGCGGCGTGTCGAGAGTGGAGGAGCATTGCGCAGTGAACCTAGTTTGTTGCACTGTGAGGGGCTATGGTTGAGGAATAAAGTTCTCTGATTGCAAAATGGCACCTTCCGCTTGCACAGTGACGAGAAATGTTTGCTTAGCCATCTGCCAGGTAGGTAGCTCTGGCCATTAACGGGCGGGCCTACTCGTTGGCAGAAGATCCCCTGCACTCTCATTTATGGAAACACTCTAAAGATGGCATTTCCCTACTATATTTTCATGAAGCCCATTTATAAAGAGACCCCTGGAGCCCCAATGGAACGAACTCTCATCGCTGTCCCCCAAACAGAATTATGGCTGTATCGAAACCGGTGTGCCGATTGGAACAATGCTTGCCAATTCCTCGACATCGTGATTAAACATACGAATACACCCTCTTGATACCGCGTGACCAATGGAAGCCGGATCATCTGTGCCGTGGATACCGTAATGCTGTTTGGACAAGCTCATCCACATGGTACCGAACGGGCCGCCAGGGTTGGGGGCTTTATTAATAATGATAAAATCTCCAATTGGTGTTTCAAACAGTATTCTTCCGACTGCAATCGGGTACTCTCTTTGCAGAACACCCTCTCGAAATAACCACAGCCGGCGATTGTTGATGGAGACTTCAATCTGATATGGAAGAGTGTGGGGATCAGGAAAACCTGGTATAACGAGCGGTTGGCCGGGATAAATCAAATTTGGATCAATCATCGGGTTGGCTTCAAGGATATCGGGCAGGGGCGTGCGGTAATCCCTTGAAATTTGTGTCAGCGTTTCGCCGGGTTGGACCGTGTGGAGCAAAACAACCACCTCCAAAGGGTTTAGTTGCATTCTATGCGAATGTTGAAAAGTGTTTCCTTCGGGGAAATATACTTCGGCATAAAGCCTGCGGGGGCAGGGTGGGACCGGTTTATAGCTTGGGAAAATGAAGGGGATTATGACAGATACCCAGATAGAGAGTTTGGGGTTTAATGCGGGGGAACGGCGAGGGGGTGCGGCGTCGAAAGATTTGAGTGCCGAGTGGGGTTCGTAATGCGGCGGTGAAAATGTTTTCTTATTTTTCAGGGGGGTGTTGCACATTCGCTCTTCTTCATTGCACAGTGAGTGCCTTCCGTTGCGCAGACACTCCTCTCCGTTGTACAGTGACCTGATTCCGTTGCGTAGTCACTCTCCTTCGATGCACAGTTACACACTCCCTTTGCGCAGAAGCCCCTTCACGTGCGTACTCACCTTTTTGTCATCGAGTTGTCCCCTCCAGATATGTCCTTACTTCACTGCTAATAACGTAAGGCGGCGCTGCGGGGGCAGCGCTTCTATTTGTTTTTTTATTGGGTTTTCTCTGGGGCTCGGACCACCGGTATTGGTTGTGGCGTCGCCTTGTTTGGTTGTGGCGTCGCGCAGCGGGCTTGTGGCGTGAATCCTGCTGGTTGTTGCGTCACCCTGGTCAGCTGTGGAGTGGCGGCCCTGACTTGTGGAGTAAACGGCTTATGTTGTGGCGTGGCACTTACTTAGTGTGGCGTGACCGATTTTCCTGCTGCCCTATAGTTGCTCATTTTACTTTTATATGTTCAAAACGAACAAAATATACACTCACCAAAATTTTTTTCACAAAACAGCTATTTATTATTGACTAAAACAAACACTTTCATACATAATAACATCATAACTTGTTTGAACCGAACAACAAAGAGGCGATAACATGAACGCTAATGATCGAAGAGAACATATTACAGAATTGTTAAAAGAGAAACAGCGGGTGGAGGTCGAAGAGTTGACGCAACGTTTAGGCGTGTCAACAATGACGATTCGCCGGGATTTGAGCCAGCTTGAACAAGAAGGCAAGCTCATCAGAACTCACGGCGGCGCCGCTGCCCCGCAGACACTTAAAGGAGAGACGCCTTACTCTTATAAGGAAGGGTATTTTCAGCCCGAAAAGAAAGCGATTGCAGAGAAGGCTGCAAAGTTAGTAAAAGAAAATGCCACGATTGTTTTAGATTCAGGCACGACGACGTTAGAGTTGGCACGTGAATTAAAAGAGCGCGGGGATTTAACAATAATCACCAATGATATTCCAATTGCAGCCGAGCTTATAAACAGCCCTGCTCAAGTGGTGGTAGCGGGCGGAGAGCTGCAGCGCCATGTCGGGGCGATGTTCGGTCCGCACACGGAACAGCTTCTCCAAACATTATTTGTCGATCAGTTTTTTCTTGGGGCGCACGCGGTTGACATTGAAGCCGGTGTGACCGCTCCAACGATGGAAAAAGCCCGCATCAAACAACTCATGATGGCAGCTGCTGAAGAAACGTGGCTTTTGACTGATTCGAGCAAATTTAAGAAAAAAGCGTTTGCCCGGGTTTGCGGATTGGATGAACTAGAAGGTATTTTAACAGACAGCGGCTATGCAGAACGTGTTGGAGGCACCATTCATCAGCACCTTCTCCAAGTGCCGGCTCGAGAAGGAGGGAAGGTTCAATGAAGATTGGTGTAATTGCGGATGATTTAACCGGAGCCAATGCCACGGGTGTCCGCTTAACGAAAGAAGGATTCCCGGCCGTTACAGTCGTTCATAGTTCGCCTTTTCCTAAAGACCAAGGTTACGACGCTGTCATTATGGATACGGACAGCCGCTATTTGCCAACTGAAAATGCAGCAGAGCGGGTAAAAACAGCAGCTGAAGAACTAAATCACTGGGGAGCAGAGCTTATTTCTAAACGGATCGACAGTACCGTCCGCGGCAATATCGGCCCCGAGCTTGATCAACTGCTTGAGCTTTTTCCTGATCGGGTGGCAGTCGTAACCCCTTCCTTCCCTGCTTCCGACCGGGTAGTTATTGGCGGCTACATGCTCGTAGACGACGTTCCTTTGCAAAAGACTGATGTAGCAAATGATCCAGTAAAGCCGCTAACGACTTCATGTGTGCCGGAATTAATTGAAGAACAGTCTACTCATACAGTCCATTCGATTGGGTTAAAAGACATAATGGCTTCTAACGGCCATTTACAAAAGGTACTGCGTGATGCTTTTCAAAGCGGGGCCCGTATTATCGTCTGTGATGCGGTGACCGATGAAGATGTGGAGCGTATCGCTGCTACACTAAAAGAAATTCCGGAACAAGATATTATTACGGTTGACCCTGGCCCATTTACCGCCGCTTATGCGTCAGCCTGCGCGGAGGAAATGAAACAAGGCGGGCGGATTCTCGCTACAGTTGGCAGCGCGACAGCACTTACCGGGAAGCAATTGGAGCGGCTCATTGAGGATGTTGACCCTACCGTTGTTTACGCGAAGCCTGAACAACTGGCGAGCTACACCGCTTCATGGGAAGAAGAAGTCCAACGTGTGACTGAAGAAGCGTTGAAGCGCCTGGCTGAACGAGAAGTACTCGTCATTACCACCCACCGCCAGGGAATGGAGCTGATTAATCTAAAAGCAAAAGCTCAGGAAGAAGGCGTAACCGAAGAGGCATTGGCCAAGCGAATGACCGATGGGCTTGGCAGCATTACCCGCCAGGTGATTGAGCGCGGCAAACCAGAAATTCGCGCCTGCTACTCCAGCGGCGGCGATGTCACTGCTTCCCTTTGCGCATTCAGCAGAGCCAACGGCATCGCGCTTGAAGATGAAGTGATCCCACTCGCGTCTTACGGAAGGCTCGTCGGCGGTTATTTTGACCGGCTGCCGATTGTCACCAAAGGCGGCATGGTCGGCGATAAGCGTTCCATGCTCGAAGCGGTCAAATTCTTGCGCACGAAACTATAATAACTACTTTTAGGAGGAATTTATGATGACAAAGAAAGCGATTATTGCCATTCCAATGGGAGACCCGGCCGGCATCGGACCAGAAATTACAGTTAAATCTCTAGCTAACCAGGAGGTCTTTGAATCTGGAAAGCCTTTCGTGGTCGGTCAAATCGATATTTTAGAAAAAGCAGCCGAAGTGACAAAGACAGACATTTCCTTTAACAAAATTTCTTCACCGAACGAAGCGAAGTTTACCTTCGGCACTGTTGATGTACTTGATTTAAACAACGTCGACATTTCTTCCCTCCAGTACGGAGAAGTGCAGGCGCAGTGCGGGCAGGCAGCTTATGAATATATTCAGAAATCAGTTGAATTTGCTCAAGATGGCAGCGCAGATGTGATTGCGACGACACCGATTAATAAAGAATCACTGAAAGCAGCGGAAGTGCCGCATATCGGCCACACGGAAATGCTTGCTTCAATGACAGGCATTGACGACCCGCTGACGATGTTTGAAGTTCGCACGATGCGCATCTTCTTCCTTACCCGCCACCTTTCGCTTAAAGATGCGATTGACCAAATGACCGCAGAGCGCGTGCATGATTATCTGATCCGCTGTGACGAAGCGCTCAAGCGTCTCGGCATTGAAGACCGCAAATTTGCCGTGGCCGGGCTTAACCCGCACAGCGGCGAGAACGGCTTGTTCGGTCGCGAGGAAGTGGACCAAATCCGCCCTGGCATTGAACGCGCGCAAAAAGACGGTATTCCCGTTGAAGGACCGGTACCGGCAGACTCTGTCTTCCATCAAGCCTTAAACGGCAAGTATGACGCCGTGTTGTCTCTGTACCATGATCAGGGCCATATCGCTGCGAAAATGACAGACTTTGAACGCACCATTTCTATTACGAACGGGCTGCCGTTCCTCCGCACCTCCGTCGACCACGGAACGGCGTTTGATATCGCAGGCACCGGCATTGCGAGTGCGGTAAGTATGGAAGAATGTGTTAAACTTTCAGCAAAATACGCGCCCCACTTTACGGGTGAAACAGTAAAGTAATACCGGGTTGGCCTTCTTTGTGAACGCAAAGAAGGCACCCCGTTCTTATATCTTATTTTTTACAGAAAGGGGTTTTGATTGATGGATCCGTCCGGTACGCAAATGATTGTGGGTCTGTTGATTGGTGTTTTTTTACTGATTGTCTTAGTGCTTAAAACGAAGATTCATGCGTTTGTCGCTCTATTGATTGCGGCTTCGGTGACGGGCATTGTCGGAGGCATGCCGGCGCCTGAGGTTGTGGATGCGATTACGTTTGGTTTCGGGAATACGCTCAGCACGATCGGGATTGTGATTGGTCTGGGTGTCATGATGGGCCGGATTTTAGAGGTGTCCGGTGCAGCTGAACGGATGGCGTATTCGTTTATTAAGTGGCTTGGCCGCAAAAGAGAAGAATGGGCGATGGCACTTGCAGGTTACGTTGTATCGATCCCTATTTTCGTAGATTCAGCGTTTGTTATTTTAATGCCTTTAGTGAAGGCGCTTTCAACAAAAACTGGTAAATCGGTCGTAGGTCTGGGTGTGGCTCTTGCGATTGGTTTGAGTGCCACTCACCACGCGGTTCCTCCGACACCAGGCCCCCTCGGTGTTGCTGGGATTTTCGGCGCAGATATTGGATTAATGTTATTATATGGTCTTATTTTTGCAGGTCCTATTTTGGTTGTTGGAATTTGGTATGCCCGCTGGATCGGGAAAAAGATTTACCAGGTGCCAACAGAAGACGGCTTGGACTACGAACGCCCGGCAATGCCATCTACTTTGGACGAATACTATGAAATGCAAGAACAAAAGAATCTTCCTGGTCTTGGCATTTCGGTGGCGCCTATTATCGTGCCGATTCTATTAATCTTTGCCAATACGATTTCCGATGCGATGGGTGTTGAAGGCGTAGTTGCCGATTATATTCAGTTCTTTGGAAATCCGGTTATTGCAGTGGCAATTGGTCTGATTGTTGCGATTTACGGCTTGTTTAATGAGGTAAGACAGACGGAAGCAATCGAACGCATGGAAGAAGGAATTAAGACTGCTGGTATTATCCTACTTGTTACCGGTGCCGGTGGCGCACTTGGTGAAGTTCTTCGGGAGAGCGGAACAGGCGACTACATCGGGGAACAAATGGCAGCCACTGCGATTCCACCCGTGCTGCTTCCATTCTTCATTGCCTCGCTTGTGCGCTTGATTCAAGGTAGCGGCACAGTCGCCATGATCACCGCTGCTTCAATCTCAGCGCCAATCGTTGTCGATATGGACATCAATATTGTGTTGGCTGCACAAGCCGCCACGTTGGGAGCGCTTATTTTCTCCTACTTTAACGACAGCTTGTTCTGGGTTGTTAACCGCATGCTTGGCATTAAAAACGTGAAAGAACAGATGCTTGTATGGTCCGTGCCAACAACACTTGCGTGGGCTGCATCACTTGTTATGCTGATCATTGCGAACATGATTGTTGGGTAAATTCACCTGAAACATTAAAAAGGCACCCTGCCCCGTGGAATGCGGCGGCAGGGTTTTTGTATGAGACAGTTTCGTGTGGTGCAAGGAGTCCATCGAAGTTCCGTGCATCCGTTTAGTTGAAAAGTAATGTTCTGTCCCCTATGTGGTACCAACCCTCCTGTGTTCTCCCTCTCTCCCGGTACATGCCTTTGTTATTAGTTTTCTATTTCTCACCTGATTTAATTTTCAATTCTGAATTTTAACAGCCGGTAGCAAAAGACATGAATGCCATTTTACAATGGGATTTCGTGTGACTGAAATACCGATTAAACAATGAAGCATGTTATCTAGCAGCAACCTAAACCATAGATTGAGAGGGATCAAACCCATGGAATTAACACTATTTGCTATAGGTGTGATATTAATAGTTGGGATGTTATCTCAATGGTTTTCTTGGCGCTTCAGCCTCCCTGCCATTTTTATCATGACGATTACAGGAGTGGCATTAGGTCCTGGGGCGGGAGTTATTGTACCAGAAGACGTTTTCGGTCCGGTCATGAAACCATTAATCTCCATGGCTGTGGCGATCATTTTATTTGAAGGCAGCTTAAATTTAGACCGAAAAGAAATTTTTGATTTCAAACGACCTGTAAACCGCATGATTTTGATTGTACCCCTGCTTTCGTGGATTTTCACAGCGTTAGCCACTCATTATATTTTGGGTTTATCATGGGTCGTGGCTTTTGTGATCGGTGGGTTATTTGTTGTGACAGGCCCAACCGTAATCGGTCCCCTTCTTCGTCAAGCTAACCTAAAAGAACGCCCAGCCGCATTATTGCGCTGGGAAGGAATCATTGTTGACCCAATTGGACCGTTGTTTGCTTTATTTGCCTTTCAAGTTGGTTTAGCTGTTACAGGCGCGGCGAATTCGAACTCTCTGTTGTTATTTTTCTTTGCCGCAATTATTGCTTTACTCATTGGCTATGGTATTGGATATGTAATGGGACTTATCTTTCAAAGAGAAATCATTCCTTATTTTATGCAGAATTCATTCATGTTTGCCGTAGTGGTTCTCAGTTTCAGTGTCTCTAATATGTTAATGCCAGAAAGTGGTTTATTAACCGTTACCGCCATGGGACTTGCTATGGCCAATATGGGAATAGACCTGCGTATTTTAACGAACATCCGCCATTTTAAGGAAAATATATCAGTTCTTCTTATCTCCTCGGTGTTTATCATCTTGGCAGCCTCAACCACTAGAGAAGAACTGACTACCATCCTTGATGTGAGGCTATTAATCTTTGTGTTGATGATGATTTTTGTCATTCGCCCATTATCCGTTTGGTTGTCATTAATAAAAACTGGTCTTCCAGCCCGCGAAAAAACCCTTATTGGTTGGATTGCTCCCCGGGGGATTGTGGCCATGACGGTTAGCAGTTACTTTCAAGATGTCTTGGTGGATGCTGGATTTTCAGATGCTACCTTATTAGTTCCGTTAACACTTGCTTTAGTCTTTACTACGGTATGTGTTCATGGCTTTACGATAACTCCTCTGGCCAGACGGTTGGGAATTACAAAAGAATCGTAACTATCGAGAAGGTAGTTGTTATAATTTTGAAATACCTTGGTCGTTTTTGACCAGGGTATTTTTATTAGCCCTTTGCAAAGGATTACAAGCGTGTACATGACTGCTTTATGTACTTTTAATAGCGCCTGAATTTTTATCTTATAGAAGAAGAAAGCTTTATACTTAGTAATAGTATATAAGTTATTCTATGCGACTGATGGTAAGGTTCTTCATATATCTACCATTCTCATTTAATTCTATGTACTTATCTGCCTTCTCTTTATCTATAAAAAGCTATAGGATCAAAAAATTGCGTTTATAAATGTGCAGGGTCTAGTTGGTGCATTATGCTATTACGTTAGGCATATGGCCACGTGCTTACTTCCACTTCCCAGCTTATACGTCTTTTCGTCAATATTTCTACTTGACCGAAAAAAGGAAATAATAATAAAATGAACAAAGGGTTAGAATTTTTAAAAAATTATTTATGCTGAATGAATGTTCATTCTTTTTGTGGGGGGGGTAAAGACATGTCCATGTTAAAAGGGGTGAAAGTGTTAGATTTCACTGCGCTTCTGCCAGGGCCTATGGCTTCGAAATTTTTGGCTGATTGGGGCGCTGATGTGTTGCGGATTGAGTCGCCTCATCGAACGGATCTTTTGCATGAGGTCCCTCCGAAGGTTGATGGTTCGTCTGTTTTTTATCAAGAAATGAATCGCTCGAAAACGGTAGCTAAGCTTGATTTTACCGATGACGATCATTTGCATGTACTCAAACGCTGGGTGGAAGATGCGGATGTAATCATTGAGCAGTTTCGTCCGGGGGTGATGGCCAAATACGGATTGGATTATGAGTATATGAAAAAGGTGAACCCAGCGATTATCTATTGTTCCCTCACTGGCTACGGCCAGACTGGTCCAGACAGGCGAAAAGCAGGTCATGATATTAACTATTATGCTCGTTCTGGGTTAGCTTCATACAGCGGAACGAAAACAGATGGCCCGCTGCTTGCTGGTACGCCCTGGGCAGATGTGGCTGGGGGTGCGCACTACAGTGTGATGGCTATTTTAATGGCCCTTTATCAGCGGGAACATTCCGGTGTTGGAGATTATCTAGATATTAGCATGACCGATGCGATGTTTAGCATGCAGCCTTTGGCGAACCAAAGGTATATTTATGACAAAACGGTGCCTGATTACGAGTCAGAAACATTAAACGGCGGGAGTTATTATCATTTTTATGAAACAAGCGATGGACGGTACTTGGCCGTCGGCAGTCTCGAAGAGGTCTTTTTCAAACGCCTGTGTAAAGTGATAAAGCGAGAAGATTTGTTGTCTTCTTCTCTCAGCGCGCAAACAATCAAAGATGAGCTTACCCACGTCTTTAAAACGAAACCATTAGCTGAATGGAAAGAAATCTTGGCTGAGACTGATGCTTGTGTTGAACCTGTGGCTACGTTAGCTGAAGCTCACGACGATCCTCTTTTTTACGAGCGGGAAATGTTTGTTGAAGTGTTTAATCCAGCGACTGGGACCTCTCAGACCCAAGTAAGCAACGCAGTCAAATCCCAGAACTATCAACCCACCTATCGCTTTGTAGGAGGAACGCACTTTATTGATCCACTTGAAGCCCACTATTCTCCTTTTTATTTTGCTAACAATAATGAAAGCGCTACCAAATAATGAGGTGTTCGTATGTACAAAGAAGAACATGAACTGTTTAGAAAAAGCTTTCGGCGCTTTTTGGAAAAAGAGGCTCTTCCATTCTTCCCTCAGTGGGAACGCGACGGCATCATTCCACGCTCTCTCTGGGAAAAAGCGGGTGAACAAGGGTATTTATGTCCGTGGGTTGATGAAGCTTACGGTGGTGCGCAGGCTGATTTTCTATACTCAGCGATTATGTCTGAGGAAATTGAACGTATAGGCACAGGACTGATGGGGCTTAGCTTACATAATGACATTGCGGTTCCTTACCTTTTTCACTACGGAACCAAAGCGCAAAAGTCCAAGTGGCTGCCCGCTTGTGTAAAAGGTGAAACCATTACAGCCATCGCCATGACAGAGCCCCAGACGGGTTCGGACCTTGCCTCTATTCAAACGAAAGCAGAACGAGACGGTGAGCATTATATCATTAACGGTGAAAAAACGTTTATCACAAATGGCATTCATGCCGACTTGATCATCGTCGTTTGTCGTACGGATGCTGCTGCTTCAGCACCCCACAAAGGCCTGAGCCTCTTTGTTGTAGAAAGAGACACGCCAGGATTTAAGCGCGGGAAAAAGTTGGAGAAAGTTGGCCTCCGCAGTCAAGATACCGCGGAACTCATATTTGAAGACGTAAAAGTGCCCGCCGATCATTTAATTGGAAACGAACATCAAGGGTTTTATTATTTAATGAATCAATTGCAGCAAGAACGCTTGATACTTGCGATCGGCTCCATTGCAGGCAGCAGACGAATGCTTGAGCTGACCCGGGATTATGTACAAGGGCGGAAGACATTTGGACAGTCGCTTGGTTCTTTTCAGCACGTGCAATTCAAACTGGCTGAGCTTCACACTGAAATTACGATCGGTCAAACCTTTGTGAATGATCTCATCCAACGGCACGCGGCCAGAGAGCACTTAACTGAAGAAGTATCCATGGCGAAATGGTGGATAACAGAGCTTGCAAAACGAACAGCTGATACTTGCATGCAGCTTCACGGCGGCTATGGCTTCATTGAAGAATACGAAATCGCCCGCAGGTATCGTGATGTGCCGGTTCAATCCATTTATGCAGGCAGTAATGAAATGATGAAACAAATCATCGCTAAAGAAATGAAATTACCTGCCAAGTAACTATTGTACGAACTTTTCTCGAATTCCCCTCTTCCTTTGCAATTGCGGAAGTAGTGCTACTTTAAAGTTCCGACTATTTACGAAAAAGGAGGCACTGTCGTGGAAATAAACGGTAAACATATTCTTGTGACTGGTGGCGCTTCAGGCTTAGGTGCAGCCTGCGTAGAGCTTCTCCAAGCCCATGGAGCGAACGTCACTATATTTGACCAGAAAAGTGAAGAAAACATTGAGCATACCAGGGGTACCAACCAAGTCTATCATCAAGTTGATATTACCAACGAAACTGAAGTGACAATCGCACTGGATGCTGCTATAGAATCGAATGGCGCATTACACGGAGTAATCAACTGTGCCGGCATTGGCAGTGCAAAAAAAGTACTCAGTAACAAAGGGCCCCACGACCTCGAAACGTTTCAAAAAGTCATAGAAGTAAATTTGATTGGAACATTTAATATGCTGCGACTCTCTGCTGAACGGATGAAAAGCCATGATCCTACCGATACAGGCGAACGGGGCGTAATCATTAATACGGCTTCCATCGCAGCATATGATGGACAGATTGGCCAAGCCGCTTATAGCGCATCGAAAGGAGGGATCACCTCACTTACACTTCCAGCCGCAAGGGAACTGGCTAACGCTGGGATACGAGTCGTCTCTATCGCTCCCGGTGTGTTTGACACTCCGTTATTTGGGGCGTTGCCTGAGGAAGCAAGAAGTCACCTTGAACAACTCACCCCCTTCCCTAAACGTTTAGGTAACCCACGGGAATTTGCTGA
Organism: Salsuginibacillus kocurii DSM 18087; assembly: GCF_000377705.1. GTDB lineage: Bacteria > Bacillota > Bacilli > Bacillales > Marinococcaceae > Salsuginibacillus > Salsuginibacillus kocurii. The sequence continues at coordinate 191,891 of NZ_KB898625.1, forward strand.
ATTGGCGCTTCATATTTTCCAAAATTCAATGATTAATGGAGAAACCATCCGCCTTGACGGGGCAATTCGAATGCCAGCGAAATAAAGAATTTTCATACGTTAGGATTTTTCATTTCAAACTAGGAGGTTGATCACTATGATGAATGTGCCTTTAAATGTCCCTGCTATGATGGAACGTGCTGCTGCTTTGTATGGAAAAAAAGAAGTAGTCTCCAGAACACTAAACGGTATTCAACGCTTCACCTATGCTGAAATCGCTGAACGAACCAAAAAACTTGCTAGCCAACTCGAAGCCCTAGGCGTTAGCAAAGGAGACCGTGTCGGCACCATTGCTTGGAACCACCATCGCCATTTGGAAAGCTATTTTGCCATTCCTGGTGCAGGAGGGGTCTTGCATACAATTAACCTGCGCCTCTCGCCAGAGCACTTACGCTATGTCATTAATCATGCTGAAGACAAGTTTCTATTAATTGATGAAGATTTGCTGCCTTTAATTGAGCCGATTCAAGAGCAATTATCCACGGTTGAAGGATATATCATGATGTCTGACAGCAAAGAATACAACACGACGTTACACCCAGTCTACGATTACGAAGAGTTGATCAATCAAGGAGACGCTGACTTTTCCTTTTTTACCGATGTAAGTGAAGAAGATCCTGCGGGGATTTGCTACACATCTGCTACGACCGGAAACCCAAAAGGCGTTGTGTATTCTCACCGCGGCATCGTCCTTCATAGTTACGCATTAGGCCTTGCTGATACGGCCGCTCTTTCCGAACAAGATCGTTGCATGCCAGTCGTACCTATGTTTCATGCGAATGCGTGGGGGATTCCATTTGCCGCCACCTGGTTTGGAACGAGTCAAATCCTCCCGGGGCCACAATTCACCCCAGCTTTACTGGCCGAATTGATCGAAGCTGAAAATGTCACGTTAACTGCCGGTGTGCCAACGATTTGGATGGGGTTGTTACAAGCGTGGGAGAACGGAAATTATGACACGAGCTCTTTGCGCGCAGTGTTATGTGGAGGTTCCGCGGCGCCAGAAGCTATGATTGAAGCATTTGAAGTGAAATATAACGTACCTTTCTTACATGCATACGGTATGACCGAGACAAGTCCGCTTGCTTCTGTAGCTAGTTTAAAAAGTTATCAATACGAGCTATCAAAAAAGGAACAACTAGAGATTCGCGCCTCGCAAGGCTTACCCGCCCCTGGAGTCGAAATGAAAGTCGTAAACGCGCAAGGTGATGTCGCCTGGGGAAGTGGAGAAATGGGAGAATTACTTATCCGTGGGCCCTGGATCGCCGATGAATACTATCAAGATGACCGAAGTGCCGAAGCGTTTCAAGATGGGTGGTTGCACACAGGCGATGTAGCAACTCTTGATGAAGAAGGCACTATTCGCCTTGTTGACCGGACTAAAGATCTCGTGAAAAGTGGCGGAGAGTGGATCTCTTCTGTCGATTTGGAAAATGCGATCATGGCTCACGAAGGTGTCTTTGAAGCAGCAGTCATCGCCGTTCCTCACCAGGAGTGGCAGGAACGACCCGTTGCCTGCGTGGTGAAAAAAGATGGCTTTGAAACGTTAACAGACAAAGACATTCTTGATTCAATTCGTCCGCAGTTTGCCAAATGGTGGCTTCCTGATGACGTCATCTTTCTCGAAGAACTCCCTAAAACGTCAGTCGGCAAATTTTTGAAACGAGCACTCAGAGAACAATTTAGTGACCACCTCACCAAACAAGCTTAACGTTTATAAAAGAGTTGCCGCAGCTATGCAGCAACTCTTTTTTTACCGATAAAAAGATTCCAACTGTGGAGAGGCGCTCGAGCTCTCGCCGACCCGGTCTCTCCTGCTTGCAAGGCCACCTCTTCTATAGATCAGCGCCGCCGTAGCTTGCTGCCTTAACTCACATCCCCCTTCTTGTTTAGTCTGCAATCCGTAAAATCTCTTCCACTACCCGTTCGGGCTGCTGATGATGGAGAAAATGATCCGTGTTCTCGAGCGTAATTTGCTCGGCCTCGGTTGAAAGGTTGAGTAACCGTTCCTGGCTGGTATGCCAGCCCTCCATCTCAGAGGTTTCAGCGCTTATAATTGTTAACGGAATATCGCCAATAGCTCCCTCCTCTGCTACCGCCTTTCCATTCTCATTGAGCATTCGTTGTTCTTCCCGCATTTCTTGATTCCATAGATTGATTAAGGTAAGGGCCCGGTTTTGTTCTAGCACTCTATCTGGCAAGTGTTCGTGCAGATCGAGCTGAGAAGCTACTGTCTCATGTTGGGAAAGCAAACGTAAGACACCGCTTGCTCGCAGGGCTTGCAACACATACATGCTTAAAGGGGCTGCTTCATCCATCCGGGCAGCATAAGCTGGTTCCACCCCATCCAATAGAACTATACCTTTTACTTGCTCAGGGTAGCGTTGGGCAAAGTGAATAACTTCCAATGCCCCCATCGAATGCGCTGCAAATAAGTAAGGCCCTTTCTCATTCAGCTGTTCCAAAGTTTCTGCTAATTCCTTCGTCAGTTGCTCAATGGTACGTTCCGTATTTGTGCCTTCACTCCACCCATAACCCGGCCGCTCATAAACAATGGTGCGGTGCTTTTTTGCGACAGCTTCCTGCAGCTGATACATATCAGCAAATGGCGAGGCGGTGCCGCTCCCTGCGGTGAAAACAACCGTTTCCTCTCCTGCCCCATTTTTATAAACATGCTGCTCATTGTCGTTGATCTCGATTACTTTTCCTGCTGGTGGATAGGTTTTTAAATCACTTGATGAGGCGATCATCTGATACAGTCCAGAGGCCATCATAACGAGCAAAATAAAAGCTATCCCATATAGTAAAAACCGTAACCAGGATTTGATTGGCTTCATCTTTTTCTCCTATTCTATCATTACTAAGTTACTAAAAAAGTTGAAACGGGGTTAACTGCCAGTAACTTATAAATATCACCCAGATCAAGGTGAGTCCCTGCTTCCAGTAGATTGAAAAGGCTGAGGTGGCTGCTGGTTTTCTCCTCTATTACGAGGCAGCAGCAAGAGCTGAGACCATCTGTGCCAACGTCATTTCACCATAAACAAGAAAGTCAATCGTTAGATTAAAACCAACTAACACCACAAGAAAACTGAAAGCAGGTAAACGACAGATGTAAAAGCAATCAGCAAAAGCGTACCTTATGAAAGAACGACTTCTGCTGAACTTTGCTGCAAATAGAAAGTCATCCTTGGAAGCTCGGAGCTTACCATAGACATCTCCCATTTCGTTCAGACAGTGTCAATGAGTATCCTTTCTCCTCATTATCAAAAATGAAAGCGGTAATAATTAGCAAGACGTTCCACTCGGGTAGGCAAGACTCTTCCCCCTCGCTAACCTATGTACAATATATGTAGAGCTCCTGTTTGTTTGAACGTGCCTCAATTATTAATATATACTATTTTCATTCAGAAACAAGTAATAGTATGAAAATTTTTGAACTTTTGGATATATTATGTCGTATTTAAAGGCTGCATTGACCCATTGGCTAGGATAAACGTAGTGTTGAGCTTCTCAACATAAAAAAACGACCTAGCTCCTTGCCAGGTCGACTTCTCTTTTATTCTCCCATCGGCCACAAGGCGTCTTCGACGTCAGGACGTTCTTCCGCTTTAATATAAGTGTATTCCACTATGAATCCTTTTTAACATTTATACTTTTGTTTTTAAGAAGAAGCTTTTAAAATATTTTTATCATTACCTCATATGAAATTATAGCTTTAGTATTTACGTGTATTGGGGTATTGATGCCCGGACCTCCTTACTTTACACTATCACATCTGCATCTAATCCGTTGCTGTGATATGATGCGGTAAGTCATTCGAAGAGAGAGCGGAAAGTCATATCTCCATCTAATCCATTGCTGTGATATGATGCTGCTGTGCGACTTACATATCGCGATAGAGTCATATCTCCATCTAATCCATTGCTGTGATATGATTCCGGCCACGCCAACCTTCATGAACGCAGGGTCATATCTCCATCTAATCCATTGCTGTGATATGATACTCGTCCACCACCCGAATGACTAGACGAAGTCATATCTCCATCTAATCCATTGCTGTGATATGATCCAACTACGATTACGGCTACCGTGAAGCGGGTCATATCTCCATCTAATCCATTGCTGTGATATGATGGGGATAAAGGGGGCTAATTGATGAAGGAAGTCATATCTCCATCTAATCCATTGCTGTGATATGATCTGTTGCATTTTTTCAATCTTGGTTACTACGTCATATCTCCATCTAATCCATTGCTGTGATATGATCGACCATAATGTGTAAGTTTAATCGCGACAGTCATATCTCCATCTAATCCATTGCTGTGATATGATGGCTTCTCGTACCAAATCGTCGACAGCGAAGTCATATCTCCATCTAATCCATTGCTGTGATATGATTTTGAGGTTGTGTCGGCTGTGGTTGCGGTTGTCATATCTCCATCTAATCCATTGCTGTGATATGATTTTATCCTCTTCTTCAATAGTGCAAGTTAAGTCATATCTCCATCTAATCCATTGCTGTGATATGATCAGCTCCTGTACTTTGTTTTAAACATTACGGTCATATCTCCATCTAATCCATTGCTGTGATATGATTCAATGTGAAACAAAGTCACTGCCGGATCGGTCATATCTCCATCTAATCCATTGCTGTGATATGATTTTCCTTGGTGAACCTCTTCCCAGTTTTTATGTCATATCTCCATCTAATCCATTGCTGTGATATGATCGCGCGGAACACATTGACGGAGGCATTAGCGTCATATCTCCATCTAATCCATTGCTGTGATATGATGAAAACGTTAAAAGGGTGAGGTGGATGTCTGTCATATCTCCATCTAATCCATTGCTGTGATATGATTGACAGATGAAAACTTTGTCAACGCGGCGAGTCATATCTCCATCTAATCCATTGCTGTGATATGATACGTCCACCATAAAGCCTGACACGACAAGTGTTTAGGCTTTTTGATTTAAGAAAAAACTGTTGGTCGTGAGTGAAAAACTCTTATTATCTTTAAAAAAATGACGTTACTCTGCTTCCTTACTATTAGTATCTCCATTTTCACTTATAAATAATCAAATTTTCATTATTTCCTTCCATGGTTTTTTTATTCAAAATAATGTTAGTTGATTAACTTCTAAAAATTCCTCATTTGTTGTTTTTTCTCCTAATAGTATCTTCATGTTAGCGTATTGTTTTTCTGTTACAGGAAGAGCTCGAACCGATCCTTTTGCTGGAAGGTTTTTCTTCACTTGGGTTAAGCGCTTTTGTACCATTTCATGATTATTACAAATTCGACTGTATACAGACCACTGAAGCATGTCATACCCATCATTCAACAAGTATTTCCTGAAATGTAGATAGTCTTTTTTATTTTTCGCCGTCTTAGTTGGCAAGTCAAAAAATAATATAATTCTCATATGCTGCCTCATATTGCTTCATTCACAGTAATACGAGGTATAGTAAGAAGCTTCAAATACGAAATATCATTTTGACGACAAACTGCTACAAAACTTTTCACCATTTCATCAGCAGCAGATGATGCTACGTACATTGCTCCATTAATTTCAACCTCTTTGTTTAATAAGTTAACAATACTAGCTCTTGTATTAACATCCCAATTGTTCGGGGGAAGCTCAACAATATGCATATCAACTAATGGTCGTAAAACTTCCATAAAGTCATCTGCTAAATTAAATGGATTTGTTTGACTATCATGGTGGATGCCTAAGCAAGGGGTAAACCCGTAAGCTACTAATGAGCGCGCTATTGTACTTCTCATGATTGAATATCCATAATTCAACAATCGGTTTCTGCTATCATTTGCTCGCCTAGTAAAACTAGAACCAAATAATTGTGGAAAATATATTTTTGCTGCGTAACCTTCACGATTAGATGTATCACCAGATTCTACTTGTCTGGCTATAGACAAAAGCTTAGAACTTTCTTCGCATCCATGACTATCGAGACAATTAGCTTGATTCATTATTTTTTGTTTCACAATTTGTTGCCATAGCCTCTTTTTCAAAGGTTTTGATAAAGATTGTTGCATATTTAAGACAGTCAATTGTCTCGAATGCTGATGATAAGAGGTAAAAATCCCATCTGGTAATTTTTTGTTGTCGCAGCTAATTAAAGCAATCCGATTCGAAGCACAAGCAGATAATACACTTTGAGTAATGATAGTTTGCTTATGTTCTAATGTAATAGTGGAAATATCTTGTAAGGGAACAGTGACTTCTACATCTTGTTTGATAACTAATTGTTGTTGTTTGATAGAAAGTTTTATTGGCTGAGTAATCATAATATGGCGCCATCCCATTCTTATCACTCCTCTTAATTCTTCAATAATAGGATGAACAAAACTTTCATTAAATAAACACAGTAAGAGGGTTTAACCCACTCACTGTGTGTGCTTTTTTATCTTATAGTTTGAAAATGTGTTTCTAGAATCTTGCACAACACCTTTTATTTTACCGAGAACATTCATTTCGTACTTTTCTAACAAAGTGATAGAATTTACACCAATTTCAATATATTCTTGGTGAGGTATATTACACTCAATAACTTTTATAACATTTTTACCAATATTTAATGAAGAAAAATAATAAAAACGATCTACCCCTTTTTTTGTCACTACTCGAATCAGTTCATAAGGATATATACTAGCACTAAAATGGTAATCTTCAGTTATCTTTGGCCATTGCTGATAACCTTTTCCGCCGACTACATATTTATCAGGCAAAACAGGTTCTATTGTATCCCATGTATAAATAGGAACCATCACATACTTCTTATCTTTTTGAAAAAAATCTATTCTTACAAGGTCGCCATTTTCTGCAATACCGCCGTTTACTTGTCTCATCATTGTTTTTTGTTCTTTAATCACTTTTACCCGTTTAATTTCATTTCCGTTTCCTTTTTTACTAGGTTTGTACAAAGGCTTTTCAAATGCTATATTCGAGTCTCCATTATTTTCTAAGAGGCGTTGTTTAATAACTTCGTAAGTGGCGGGGTCTGATTCTTTATTAAACATTTTAAAATCGCCATTCTCATCAAACTTAATCTCATTAAGAGGAACTTTTTGTACCATTAGTACTTTTCCTTTTTCATCATATCCGCCAAAAGTAGAAATCGTTTCTTTATGAACCGCTCCAGTTATAGAACGCCTTGGCATTCTTGAAACGAGCATATACTCTGTTTGTTCTTGATCACCCTCGAGTGCTTCTTTAACCTGTTCGGGCACAGCAACTAACGACAACCTGTGCAAGATGTCATTTCGAAATGTTTTCCAAGGCAAGGGGAAGTAAATATTAGACTCTGCTCTACTCTCTTCTTTTAAACGGTAATAACGTATCACGTCTTGAATAATTTTTGTATCAGTACAAGCGACAACTACCGCATCAAGGGCATGGTGAAGATGAGTATCTTGTCGATGTTTTACTAGGCCCCACCTTTTTCTTAAATGAGAAGTGATTTTTCCAGCAACCGTTTCAACTCTTTTTTTGTCTTTCTTTTTTTCAGAGACTTTAAACTTCAAATGTTCTTCTAAATAATTTTTAAAATAACGGCTGGCATACCTGGTATCATTTAAATGACGTTCTTTTATTAACTGTTCTTCTTCTTCATTCAATCTCTTTTTTGTCAAATTAGTTCTTTTTCTCTTAGAAAAGTCACATGAATTTACAAATCCTATAAATTCATTCCATCTATCAATGTCTCCATCAAAATATTCAACAGGTAAACGGTCTCCTTTAATACGATTTTGGTCACTATAGACCAAAACTTTATTGCTGTATGAATCATCAAATGATTTAGAATAAGGAATGATGTGATCAACATCTAACATGGGAGCCCGATTTCGTTCTGCTTTTAATTCTGCAAAAAATTCCTCTGCTGGGATAGGTTTCAATGAATACATACAGTGGCCTCTTTGTTCAGACCATAGCTTATATTTAACAATATCATGGCCTGTTGGATTAAGAATGCCATTTTCACTAAGAATTTTTACGGCTCCCTCATTTCGTTTCCGATTTTTTTCATACTGATTTGATATCTTTTTCCGCTCATCATTATCTTTTGATAACTCTCTCGCTAATTCTACATGAATAGATTGTGGTTGCTCCTCCATCTCTTTAATAATTGCATTTACTACTTTCCTCGATTGAGTAAGCGAGCGCATAACCACAGGATTTCGAATATCATCAGGAATCACTTTTAAAAACTTAGATTTGCCTTCTTTCTTAAAGCCTGTCGTATTAAATCCTGCTTGTTGAGCCGCTTCAATATAGGTCATTCCTTCTTCCATAAACGGAAGAATAGCTTGAATCCCTTTCTGGCTTAAATGTCCAAAGGTCGAATATGATTGTAGTAACAAAGTTTGAATAAACTTTTCTTCAAAGACACGTTTGGCAAGATTCTCTGGGTTTCTTAAATATAGCCTGATGTCATGGTCTGTCTTATAAACGGTTAAAGCGTACCCGACAGCATCATAATCAGCAGGGCCATATTCCTCTTTATGCTCATCACAAACTTTTTTTATTTTATAATAAGAATCCAGATTAACAAACGGAATATCTTCATTTTTAGTTATTGATTTCTCAGTATCATATACAACGTCATGAAATGTTTCTTCCTCCGCTATCTCTATTATCTTGCGAATATCCTTATACTTCACTTTTGGCGGGGTCTTTTTTATATTTGACCGATTAAACAAACTGTTTATGACATGAGAACGCTCTTCCTGTGTCAGTTTTCTTACAGAGGGTTTAAGGCGAATACGGTTCAACTTATCTAGCACCATAAAATATTGAAACGTATATGTAGCTTTTGGAAACCGTTTTTCATTCTCCAATAATGAACATTGCCCTACTTTATTTAGTATTGAATTTCCACTCGTAAAGGGTAACTGATGTCCCCATATGTTTAAATAATGCTCTTCTAACTCATTGCTGGCATATGGAGAATTTAATTCTCTTTGCTGTTTAAACAGGAAACGAATTTCCTCTTCTAATTGATGTCTTGTTACATTAAATTTGTATTCATTTTCTTGGTTATGAAATCGACCTTCAAAATGAGGATCTTCAACCCACATTTCCCCCACGGTTCGATACCTTTTTAACCGTTCAGTATTTTCATTAATAGATGATAAAACCACTTTTCCTTCTTTCGTAGATTCTTCTGCTTTACGATTAGACTTATAACCTCGTTTTTGGGCAAGGTGGATTAAAAGGCGAGCCCATTCTTCCCGTCCTAAAAGCCGGTCCAAAGCTTCAACTCGCAAAGACCACACATCAATTAATGTAGGTGATTGAAAGAGTTTTTCTAATTCTTTTTCATTAACTACATCTTGATTAATTAACAAATTACGTATGGCCTTTTTTCGGTTAGCTCGTCTTTTCAAGCGACGTCGAGTACTCCGTGCAAGACGCCTCGGAAAAGCGAGGGACGCTCCTGTCTTTGGAACTTCAGCCTTATCAAACATACGAACTCCTGCATCAATCAAATTAACCGTTTCGTATTGTTCACCATTGAACTCTAATTCTACTATAGACCAGCCTACAGAATTCGTTCCGATATCAAGACCGATCCTATAGTCTATCGTGTCACTCATAATGTTTCATCTCCTTAATTTAATAAAAAAACCCCAGTAGTCGATTAACGTCGATCACTGGGGTCTTGTAAAGCCTTATGTAAGTGGGGAGACACTCACCTTTAAAGTGAGCAGGCGATCCCCAACGCCACGGCTGCTTTCAAGCAACCTTATCATATCAACATCTAATCCATTGCTGTAATATGATACCTTTATATTACATTAAATGTTTAAAGTTGTCAAAAGAAAAATAATTTGGTGATAAATTCTATTCCCCCACCGGCCACAAGGCGTCTTCGACGTCGGGGCGTTCTTCTACCAGGCCGGCTTCATAAACCCAGTCGACGACGCTTTCACTTTCTTCCAGCGAGGTCTCGCCGAACGCGCGCTCCTGAGTCTCCATGCGTTCCAGCAAAATCTCCATACTCTCTTCTTCGACTTCTTCATTTAACGGAAATTCCTCTTCTTCTTCGTGCTGAAATAACAGATCCAAGCCGTATTCCGGGTCATCACGAACGACTTCATAACCGCGCGATGCTGCTGCCCAAAAGCGCTCGAACACTTCCTCCTTTTCAGCAATTTCATTTTCATTTGCGATCAGCACGAGTTCATCATAGTTCGGCACACCTTTATCCCCCGGATTCATGTAGGAAATGTCATGACCTTCCTGCTCAAGCAACGGATATTCATGATTAATATAAGCCCCTACGATCGCATCGACATTTCCAGAAACGAGCGCCGGGCCAATGTCAAAGCCTACGTCTGTTAAGGTGATATCATCCATCGTCAAGTCGGCTTCGGCCAGCACGCGCTCCACAATTGGCTCATTCGTCGGCCCGCCCGGATATCCAATCGTTTTCCCTTCCAAATCGGCCGGTTCATCAATCCCGCTTTCTTCCAAGGACATTATGTGATTTAAGGGCGACTGCACGATCGTGGCAATGGAGACGACCGGAAGCCCTTCGTCCCGGCTCATCAGCACCGTCGGCTCATACGACATCGCCATATCCACTTCGCCCGCCCCGGTCAAATTAATCGGGTCGGTCGGATTGGCCGGAAACTGAATGTCTAATTCTATATTTTCCTCCTCAAAAAATCCTTCCTCCTGCGCCGCGTACAAATAGCTATGTACCGCGTTTGGATACCAGTCCAGCATCAGCGACAGCTCATCCGCCTCGTCACCTTCTGTTTCTTCCGCGCCGCATGCACTTAGCACGGCGAGACTTAAAGCGATGCCTATTCCTTTTTTCCACATAATGATTCCTCCTTATTATTTGCGCGGCGGCCGTACAACCAGCCGTTCCGCCACTTTTACTAGCAAAAACAACACAATCCCCGATAGCGACAGCAGCACAATCGGCGCAAACACGCCCGCGCCGTCAAACTGCGTCATCATCCGGCGCGAGAAATACCCCAATCCGCGATCCGCTCCTAGCCATTCCGCAATCGCCGCCCCGATCACAGCCAGGGTGACAGCCACTTTCAGTCCGGAAAAGAAAGACGGTAGAGCGGACGGAAGCTGCACCTTCACCAGCCGTTGGAGAGGCGACGCGCCCATGGTTCGCGTCAAGTCAAGCAGGTCGCTTCTTGTGGACCGAAGGCCGTCGAACGTATTCACCGTAATGGGAAAAAACGTAATCAAAACAGTTACCACGACTTTGCTGGTGACGCTGTAGCCAAACCAGAGCACAAAAATCGGCGCAAGCGTAATGATCGGTATCGTCTGCGAGGCGACAAGCAATGGAAAGACCGCGCGCTCCAGAGCCGGCACCCCGGTCATCGCAAGGGCTGTCAGCCAACCGAGAATGATGGAAATGGCAAGGCCAATCAGCACAACGATCAAGGTTGCCGGCAAGTGGACAAACAGCAGCGCTTCATAGAGCTCGCCGAAGCGGAGAACCACATCCCACGGCGTCGGTAGAATGAAAGGCTGATCATACCACCAGGCAATCCCGGTCCAGAGGAGCAGAAAGACTGCAAAGAGCGCGGCCGGGGCAAGCAAAGGTCGGAGACGCGAGGTTTTTTTCTCCTCCTCAGGCGCCTGAGCAGGCGGAGCAGGAGCCGCGTTGGATGGTTCTGTTTGTTCTTGTTGGAAGCTTTGTTCAGGTTGCTGATCTCCAGTTGTTGATTGAGCAGACTGATCAGTCACTCGGTCATCCAGGCTCACCTTATATCCCCCCTTAACTGCCGCAGCCACTCACGTTTTATTTCTTGTGCGGCCGGCTTTGTAATATCTTCCGCGCTGCGCGGACGGCCGAGTGGAACCTTCGTCTCAAGCGGGTTTGAAAGCGGTGCTTCCGGAAATAACAGCACCCGGTTCGCCAACAGCAAGGCCTCATCTAAATCATGCGTAATAAACAATATGGTGAGCCCCGTTTTCTCCCACATTTCGAGTAGCCACTCCTGCATCGAAACCCTTGTCAACGCATCGAGCTTACTAAACGGCTCATCGAGAAGCAGCGTCTTCTCCCCGGCCATCGTTGCGCGAAGGAGCGACACCCGCTGCTTCATCCCGCCGGAAAGCGCCTCCGGATACTTATCCGCCACTTCTTCCAGGCCAAATGCCGGCAGTCGGGCGAGGACGCGCCGGCGCGCGTCCTTTCCTTTCATGCCTTGAATTTCCAGCGGAAGCGCCCCTTGCTCAAGCACCGTCCGCCACGGTAGAAGAAGGTCATCCTGCGGCATAAGCCCGATTTTCTCCGGTGTTGTTACCATCCCGGATTCCGGATGGTCTAGTTGAGAGAGCAAGCGGAAAATCGTACTTTTCCCCGACCCGCTCGGACCAAGCAGTACGACGATTTCACCCGGTTTGACGTGGAGCGACACATCCTCCAAAACACGTGATTCGTGCGCGTTATAGCGGAAAGCCACCTGGTCGAGCGCTAACACCGGAGCGGGAGATGAGCTGGGTGGCGCCGCGTGATCGGCCGGTTGCGCAGTCACGCCCCCGGGTTGTGGCGTGACTCTGCTTTCTTGTGGAGTGAACCCGCTTTGTTGTGGCGTCACTCCGCTGGGTTGTGGTGTGACGCTCATTTGTTGTGGCGTCACTCTGCTCGGTTGTGGCGAGACCCTCATTTGTTGTGGCATGACGCTGCTTAGGTGTGGCGTCACGGGACTTGTATGCCGAGTCGCGCCCCACGAGTGCGCCGTCGCCGCCTCCACGGGCGGAGCGCACCGGCCCGCGATTTTTTCCCGCCACGTGCGCCACGCTGACATCGTTCTGCCAAATTTATTCTTCATTCCACTTCGCCCCAGTCCAGCAGGAAGCACACTAATGTCTCAATGTAGCGGCGCAGCTGATCGACTGATACCCGCTCATTCACTGCATGTGCGTTTTCCAGGTTACCCGGCCCGTAAATCACGGACGGGATGCCTGCGTCGCTGAACCAGCCGCCGTCGGTGACCGTCTGGGACATTGACTTGACCGCTGACTCCCCGTGCACCGCCGCATGAGCCCGCTCCAACACTTGGACGCCTGGCCACTCCTCGTCAATGGCAAGCGGCGGAAACACTTCGCCGCGGTCTTCGATCATCGATTCGCCGCCCCACTTAAATTGAAGCGGGTTATCGCGAAGCCACGGATCCGCCGCGGCCAGCGCGTTCAAATAGTCCTCGATCTCACGGACCACCTCATCGTGGTGCTCATTCGGGTAATAATGCACCGTGATCCACAAGTGGCATTCGTCGGCGATAAAAGCTGCATGCCTACCGCCTTCGATGACGGCTGGATTGATCGTCGTTGTTCCGTGTGGAAAGCCGGGGTAACTCTTCATCACGCTCCAATGCTGTTCGAGTTCTTGCAGACTCTGGACCACCTTTGCCATTTTTTCCACAGCACTCGCACCATGCACTCCGCCGCCTGCATGAATCATCTGCCGGCGCTGCGCGTCATGGAACGTTTCCTTACTTTTCACCGTCACCCAGCCGGTCACCACGCCGCCCTGCCCTTGAATCTGCAAATCGCTCGAATCAGTCACCAGCGCAAAGTCGGCCTCATAGCCGCGTTCGCAGCACGACTTCGTCCCCGCTTCACCCACTTCCTCGCCAGTCACCGACTGCACGTAGACATCGCCGGGCAGCTCGATGCCGTGCTCCTGCAGCAGCTTCATCGCAAACAGCATGCCGGCCACGCCGCCTTTCATATCCGAAGCGCCGCGCCCGTACACGTAGCCGTCTTCTGTCACCGGATCAAACGGCGGCCGGACCCACGGCTCATCTTCTTCCACCTGCGCCACGTCCACATGGCCATTCAAAATCAGCCGCCGCGCCGATTCCGACCGCGTACCCCGCTTCGTGCCAACCACCACCTTGTCGCCGGGATAAAGCTCCCACTCGTCGATCGAACAGCCGGCCGCCCGAAGTTGACCTGCCACATAATTCTGAATTTCCTCCGTATTCCTCGCCGGCGGACTCGGCGTTTCAAAACGGATCAACTCCTCCACCAGCTCCAGCCACTCCGTTTCCCGCTCACGCACCTCCGCAAGCAGCCGCTCTTTAATCGACATCCGCATCCTCTCCTTTCACAGCCAACCACGCAAAAAACCCGCCTCGGAGTCCGAAGCGGGTGCATCTATCAACGCCAGTTATGTACTGATTAGCGCGAACTGCCCCCACTTCCCTCCGCTAGTATGAACTAGATCAGGTTCAAAGGGTCGAGACCGCGTCTCTCTCAGCCAAACAGGCTCCCCCAGTGGTCGGTGCGTATGTAATTGGTATAATTTCATTCAAGCATACCCTCTCAAATGCGTCAACACCTTTTTTGGGAAAGAAAAGCGGAGGCGGCTTTGAGAGTGGACTGCTTAGCGGATGAATCGAGAGGGACCGCCTTCCACTCACACACCCCAATGTTACGTAAATGTAAGCTAATGTTATGTGTTCTTCCTATACGCCGTCCGCTCTCTACCTCCAACAGCCCTCTTACACCCATCCGCGCTTTTGCCCGTATTCTATCAGCGCTTCATACGGATCGCCTTCTAAGCCTAATACGTACTGGAAAGCGGGTTCGGTTTTATAGCCCTGCCGCTTTAAGGCCAGGACCGGTTCGCGCAGGCCAGGGTTTTCTTCTAGCAGTTTTCTTTCTATTACCATATGTACATATGCATGCTGTGCTTCTATCGGGACGGGTTGAGCAAAAATCTCTATGTCAAATCCCTGGTACGTAAACGCTCCCTTTAGTACAGGCTGACCTTTTTTAAACGATCGTTTAAGACGGAAGCCAGGATTCGCTGCAAAGCAGGTCCGCAGCTGTTTTTCTACTGCAGGGAAATCCTCTTCTTCCACCTGCATTATGATATCTATATCAGAGTCATCGGTAGCCAACCCAATTGGAATAGTCCCACAAAAAGTAGGGCTGTAAGGTCTAAGTACTTCCTCTAGGTTCAGCTCTGTCAGCACCTGCTCTGCGTTTTGCCGTCTGTCATCATCCGCCTTCATTGCAGCCTTCCCCCTTTATTTCGTTCTATTCAGCAGCACGCTCACTTGCTTCTTTAATTTTCTGCAGTGCAGTCTGAATCTTACCCAAACTGAGCAAATCAGAACCAGCATAGTATACCGAACAATGTCACCTACCCCCCAGAATAGTTACAATAATGGTGGCTCCCATGAGTTAAAAATACTAACGCCCTACTCCCTATCTCGTGGCTCTATTTCTTCCGCTCTTCTTCGGAAGGTTCATTTCTCTCTTCATCTTGCTCCTCATGTTCCTTTGGCGCTTCTGCCTTTTGCGCCTCTCCCTCAAGCTCGCGCCGCTTAACGTTGTAATACTTAAATGTAGAAATGGTCCCCATAATAACGGCTGTCACAATTACTAATATGATGACAATCAAGATTATATCAATCCATAAGCTGCTCATTTACGGTCTCCTTTCTCCAAATGGTTCTACGAGCGCAACAAAAAAGAGCGCGTGGCCCATGTCTCGTCGAAACGCTCTGTCTCTTCTAGTTTATCATAGGTGAATCTTGGTTCTGTTCCTCTAACTTTTATCCATCTACCAAATTTGTTAAAGAAATAGGTTTAGATTTTTATACAGCGGGTACTGATTAGCAAGCAGCTCTTTGGTCACCACAATGGGTTACAGGTTAACCCAACTAGCTGCCGAAAAGAGGGTTTTCATCCTCAAAGAAACATGAGAGGAAGAAAGCTCTCTTTGCTTTGCCTTTATTAGCAGATTCTCCTTTTTCCTGAATTGAGAAAGTGGATGCCCACTCACTAAATTGGTGAGGGGCTTTTTTGTTCTGGGGAGTATTAGTGAAGCTATCTATTAGTATCCTGTTGGAAGAAAAACGGGGGAATGTCAACCGTATAATGCTGATATAAAAAATCTTGTGCTTGTGTAATTTTTGCTTTTTGCTGCTGCACCTCATCCAAGGTATACAGTGACTGTTCCGCAGTCTGCAAGGTTTGCAGCACATGTTGAAGCGCGTGATGCGCATGCTGAAGGGCTTGCTTTTTTTCTGTTTCATACTGCTTCATAAGAAAAGTAAGTTCTTGGGACAGCTCTTTTAGCTGGTAGGAATTCGGGTTGAAATTTTGCTGCAAAAGATGTGCTTCCACCTCGCCCATTGCCGTTTGAATCTCATCTACATTGGCGCGAAACGGCGTTAATTCTTCACCTATTTCTTGATTAATCTGGCGGTTGATCCTTTTATCGTCATGCACTGGAACTGGCTCTGCTTGTTTTTCCACCCAGGGACTCGGATAATCACTGAGCCTTACACTCGGGAAATACCATTCATCCGGCTTTTCCATTCTGGAGGTCATCCATAACAGCATTCCGAGCCACAACACGGTAAACAGTATAAATATTTCCATTCCATTCGTTCCCTCCTTCTTTTTATCGCAATCTCCACTAAAAAAGCATCTCGGCTACGCGGCGTTTAGTGATTTAACTTGAATAATGTATGGATAAACCTTTTTAATGTTTATTTAAGCTTTTACCAGTCGCGTTTATTATTTGAGCAAGCATGCGTTTCCATACGTGTTCTCCACTACTAAAAAAGCCTTGCGCCACAAATACGTAACATTCCACATGATTTACATACCATTCCAAATACGTAACAGCTTTATGGCCAGTACACATAAGCAAAAGCCGGCCCTCGGTTGGACCGGCTTCGTTTACACACGCTTTACGATTTTATTACCGTCTGGCTCGCTTCTTCCTGAGCAATGTTATCGGCTGATTCCCGTTTCTTCTTCACATCGCTGATCACGACGCCACTTTTCGGCATCGTAGGCATGCGCGTTAAGTCGTAGCTTAAGTCCTGGTCGGGGACCGAGAACGAAACGTTTTCAGTTAAATACTTAAAGTACGAGCGCATAACCATCACCGTCGTCCACTCGCCGGCACAGCGGTGTCCTGTATGGTGGTCGCCGCCGCCCTGCGGAACAAATGCGAACGGGCTTCCCTTCCAGTTTTTAAACCGTTCTGGGCGAAACTCGCCTGGGTTTTCCCAAGCATCAGGATGGCGGTTTGTGCCGAACAAGTCTAATACGACCAGCATGTTCTTTTTGAATTTATAATTCTGCCAGGTGAAGTTCTTTTTCACTTTGGCCGCCATCGCCGGGGCAAACGGATAATAGCGGCGCACTTCCTGCGTAAACATCTGGCTGTAATTGTTCTCATCCCTTTTCAGCTTGTCATTGGTCTCAGGATGTTCATGAAGCGCAACCACGCCAAATACAATGAAGTATGCTGTTGCCATTAATGGACGGAAGGCATTGCTTAATTCGACCGCTGCTACATCAGGGTCAAGCAATTTGCCATTTGGCTCACGGTGGTGCGCCACTATATAAGCTGGTGTATAGGCCGGGGCATTCACCTTGCCTTTGCGGATGTTTTTAATCAAGTCTTTCAGCCATTTTTCGTGGCTGTCCCGTGCTTTAGAGCCACGATGGAGACGTTTAGCAGAACCGAAAGAATCCACCATTTCAGTAAGCTCCTGCGTACGTCGGTTGATTTCGTCCTCTTCAAACGGGACCCCGGCCCAGCGCATGCCCGTACGCGCCATCAGTTCCAGCATTTCATCCAACAGCACGACCCTGTTTTTGCCTTCCCATTCGCTCACTTTCTTGTCCAGCTCTTCAACGGCTATTTCTTTCATGTCCTCAATGCGCTCAGGTGTCATCATGGAAAGAAACATGCGCTTTCGTTGTTTATGTTCTTCGCCGTCCAAACCGTGTACCGCTCCGTGGCCGAGCAATGCACTTTTCAGCGGCAAGGGCGCAGCACCTTTTCGTTTAAAACGTTCATTGTCATAAAACACTTCTGCCGCTTCTTCTCCTCCCATGCAGACCGTTTTTTGGCCCATGATCCGCGTTTCAAAAATATCGGACTGCAGTTCTTCCCGGCGCCTGGGAATAAAATGAAATCCTTCTTTCATTAAAGCCATAGTGTTATCAATACCATCGGCTTGCGGGACCGGTTGTTGTACTCTCACCAGCTTCAACTCCTTTATCTAAATTATGGTTCACTGCCATTTTTCGCTAGACAGTGGCCATATAAGTAGAAATTTCTACAGATAGACTTCCCCGTTTTGTAGAAGAAAAAACAAATTTATCAGTATTTCTCTAGATCTGCCGTTCATTAAGGTGAGCTACATCTCCTAATAACGCGGGTACTGAGCCCTTACAATATTCAGCCAACTCTTAATTTTCAGGATATCGCTTGCCTTCCATCTCCTCATTTGCTACAGTGAAAAGGAACTAGATCATTATTCACTAGGGGTGCCGCGCGGCTGAGAGAAGAACTTGTTCTTCGACCCTTTGAACCTGCCACTAGTTAACACTAGCGAAGGGAAGTGACGACCGACTACTTAGGGACTATACCTATCCGGCGCTTCCCATTTATGGAAGTGCTTTTTTTAGGGTCCGCGCACCCCTCCATTAAAAGGAGGAGCAACGTATGAAACCATCCGAACGCCTATACCAAAAAGCCGAAGCCATCTGGACAAAATCGTTCGAGCACCCATTCGTGCAGGAGATCGGCCAGGGTACCCTCGACCAAAGCAAATTCCGCTACTTCATGGTCCAGGACTACCTGTATTTAATTGAATACGCCAAATTATTTGCCTTTGGTGTGACAAAAGCACAAGATGAGGCGACTATGAGCCAGTTTGCCAACCTGCTCGACGGTACGCTCAATACCGAGATGGATCTCCACCGTGAGTACGCCGCTCAGTTTGGCATTACTCCTGAAGAGTTGGCCGCAGCCAAGCCCGCTCCTACTACGGTGGCGTACACGCACTATATGCTTCACGCCGCGCATAACGGCAGCCTCGCTGAGCTCATGGCCAGTCTCGTTCCGTGCTCATGGGGCTATCATGAGATCGGCAAGCGACTCGCAGCCCAATACCCAGATTCGGTGAACCATCCATTTTACGGCGAATGGGTAAAAATGTATGCCGGCGAAGAATTTGAAGAGCTAGCCAATTGGACGATTGAATTGCTGGACCGTTCGATGGAAGGGAAACCAGAAGCTGACATGCAGCGCTATGAAGAAATCTTTTTGACCACCAGCCACTATGAATATCTGTTCTGGGAAGCGGCTTATCAGCAGGAAGACTGGCCGAAATTGTAATGGGCGATCGTGCGGCGATGTGGCGGCGTGGCCGCACGCCGCAGTTTTTTGTTTCGGCCATGAAGACCGTTATTTTGCCCAATTGATGGATTTTCAAAATGTTAATGGACATGTTTTCCCTCTTTATAGGGCATATAACAGCAGAGATGGCCGTTTGTGTGTGGCCATTCTATTCTGTTTCCCCTTCCTCCCCCCTTCGAGGTCGGAATCGTTTATTAAATTTTCCCGTCATCAGATCTGACAACACTCCTGTCTTGACCTTCCTTCGAAAAAAAGAAGCTTTCATCCGATAGCTACTGCATCCTTACCATGCTCAAACCCTACTCTGATGGGCTCTTCATCCTCACCTTTTCACCTGCATCTTCATCTTCTTCTCTTCATCCCACCATTGGTTTTGATAGAAAGCCTAACAATTTTTTCGTTTCTTTAGATAATTCCAACAATTACAAACTTCCAATTAGTGATTTTAAATAATGACCTTCATATGTTGATCCGCTAATATAGCAGCTACCACCACGTGAGGAGTCATGCTGTTTTCGTCTTCTTCTGTACCTTTATTTGTTCAGAGCTTGAAAAAAGATTTCCACTTCCTAAAACTGCTGTTTATACGCTTACTCACTTATGAAAGGGTTGAACTCATGCTGACGATTGAAGAAGTAAATCAAATGGATTTGAAAACATTTAGTCGCACATTTGGTGACATATTTGAAGATTCATCCTGGATCGCTGTTGAAGCTTACCGGCAAAAACCTTTCGCCTCAATGGAAACCCTTCATAATGAAATGGTTCACGTCGTAAAGACGAGTGATTACCAGGACCAGCTTGCCTTGATAAAAGCCCACCCAAATCTTGGCACGAACAAAAAGATGAGTACCAATTCATGCGACGAACAAAAACAAGCCGGCCTTCGAGGACTCACAATCGAGGAAAATGAGGAACTGAATGCGTTGAATAAAACGTATATGGAAACGTTCGACTTCCCTTTTATCTTCGCCGTGAAAGGAAAAACAAAGCATGATATTTACATTTCTTTAAAAAACAGGGTGAAAAATTCAGCAGAGCAGGAATTTACGACAGCTTTAGATGAGATTTATAAAATTGCTTATTTTCGCCTGGTTGATAAATGCAAGAAGGGAGACGATCATATGCAAGACCAGCAAGCAGCCCGAATGCTTTCCTATGGAAAAGCTGATGTATTTGCCTACCGTACATTTCTCACACCACTCTCAGGAGTAAAACAAATTCCCGAATCCTCTTTTAGTGGACGGGACAATACCGTCTTTGGCTTTAATGCCTCAATAGAAATTGGTGGACCAGCCTTTCTTTCGTCATTTACAGAAGGAGATAATAGCCTGGTGGTAGCCACCGACTCGATGAAAAATTTTATCCAGTGGCATCTTGGTTCCTTTGAAGGAACAACTTTAGAAGGGTTTGTATCTTATGCGAGTGAAGCATTTTTACAAAAATACAACCATGTGGAGATGATTGAGCTAAGTTCCACAGAAGTGCCGTTCAATGCGACGACTACTGTTAAAGATGGAGAACTTGCAATTAGCGACCTTGTCTTTAACCGTTCCAGAAATGAAGAGGCGTATGCTTCAATCCAATTGCAGAAAACAGCAGGCGGCACGCAGATTGTTGAACAAAAATCAGGCCTCCTAAATTTGCAGCTCGTTAAAGTAAAAGACAACAGCTTTACCGGTTTTATTCGGGATGAGTATACAACCTTGCCTGAAGATGGAAACCGCCCGTTGTTTATTTATTTGAACCTGGATTGGCGCTATCAAGATCCAGCGCAGGCGCTCGGGGATGACCCTTCAACGTATGTCGCCGCGGAACAAGTCCGTGATATTGCGACGAGTATTTTTCATGAAATGGAAACGCCGTCTATCCAAGCATTAATTTATGAAATTGGCTGCCGTGTCCTTGAACGCTTCCCACAGTTAACCGATATTTCCTTTGAATCACAAAACCGAACGTGGGATGCAGTTGTAGAAAATATCCCAGGGTCAGAAGGAAAAGTTTATACCGAACCACGCTTACCTTATGGCTTTCAGCGTTTTCAAGTTACGCAGGAGGATGTGACGCAAGCACAGCCTCAACGTCTCACACATTCGCAGAATTAATGCACAAGGAGTTTTTAAATGAATGGACTAACCACTCACATCCTTGACCTTGCCCACGGAAAACCAGCAGCTGGTGTGGAGATCGAGTTATATCGCTTTAACATAGCCGATCATTCGTTGGTAACAAAAACAGTCACGAATGCCGACGGACGCGTAGACACGCCGCTGCTTTCCAAAGCTGAGATGACTACGGGAGAATACGAGCTTCTTTTTCATATTGGACCTTATTTTACTGAACAAGGAGTCCAACAGGTCGAGCCTCCGTTTCTACAAAAAGTAGCGGTGCGCGTACATCTCCTGGGGGAAGAGGACCATTATCATGTTCCTCTTCTTGTCTCACCGTGGGGATACCAAGTCTATCGAGGAAGTTAAACGGAGGTTTGTACGAACGAAGACAACGCCTCTTTTCTCACGTTAATGGGGCGTTTCTTTCTGTTAACTTATTCGCAGTAATGAAATGAGGGATTTTATGGAACGCTACTTTCAATTTAAAGAATTACGAACAAATTACCGCAAAGAGAGCCTGGCTGGCTTGACCACGTTTTTATCCATGGCTTACATATTGTTTGTCAACCCAATGATTCTAGCCGATGCTGGCATGGACGAAGGGGCTGTTTTCACAGCTACAGCAGTAGCAGCGGCCATCGGAACACTAGTTATGGGGCTCTTAGCCCGTTATCCGATCGCGCTTGCGCCTGGAATGGGCTTAAATGCGTTTTTCGCCTATACGGTAGTCATTGGCATGGGCATTGATTGGCAGCTCGCTCTGTTTGGCGTGTTTACTTCTGGTATTATTTTCATTATTATTACACTGTTTGGCATTCGCGAAACAATTATTAACGCTATACCAGCGGAGTTAAAATACGCAGCCGCAGCCGGGATCGGCCTGTTTATTGCTTTTATTGGCTTGAAAAACGCGGGGATTGTAGTCCCAGATGAATCAACTGCCGTTACGCTCGGTAACATGACGCAGGCAACCACCCTTCTCGCCGTATTTGGCCTCGTCGTTACCGTCATTTTAATGGTGCGCGGGTATCGGGGCGGTATCTTTTATGGAATGGTGCTCACGTCAATCGCTGGAATGGTTGTCGGATTGATTGACTTGCCTAATCAGATCGTAGGGGCCGTACCAAGTTTAGCACCAACTTTTGGAGTTGCTGTCACAAGTATGTTTGAAGTAGAGTGGACATCTGCCCTGCTGGTACAGATGCTCATTGTTATCTTAACCTTCTTATTCGTTGACTTTTTTGATACAGCTGGCACCCTGTACGCTGTTGCCAACCAGGCAGGCTTTGTGAAAAATAATAAATTGCCGCGCGCGGGCAAGGCGTTAATGGCTGATTCCACCGCTACCTCAGTCGGAGCGTTGCTCGGAACCTCTACCACCACCGCTTATATAGAATCGGCCTCCGGCGTAGCTGCAGGCGGCCGCACAGGGTTTGCTTCCATCATCACCGCAGGTTTGTTTCTCTTATCAACATTTTTCTCTCCGTTACTTGCGGTAGTTACTGATCAAGTCACTGCAGCTGCTTTAATCATCGTCGGCATCTTAATGGCATCTTCACTCGGTTTAATTGACTGGAATAAATTCGAAGTCGCTGTCCCAGCCTTCTTAACTGTCGTTGCAATGCCACTTACGTACAGTATCGCAACCGGGATCGCCCTCGGCTTTATCTTTTATCCTGTCACCATGTTGCTCAAAGGACGAAAAGCCGAAATCCACCCGATCATGTATATCTTATTCTTTGTCTTCCTCGGTTACTTCGCCTTTTTAGGTGAATAAGTTACCGTGGCTCCAACATATGGAAGATATGGTTAAAGGGAGAAACTGTCCCATAAATCAGTTCTCGGCAATAGCAGCTGAAAGACTTGCTTTTCCTGCAGGCAACGCTTTAGCCTCCTTCAGATCCGCAGCCTGCTCACTGCTGCGGGCTCGCGAGCTTTGCTTTTCCCGCAGGAGTCGCAACACTCCCTTCTTCTAGGGTTTGAGCCAAATAATAACGTTTGCGTAAACAGTCTTCTCTGAAGCTAAACTTGTACACAATTTTGGCCTAAAGAGCTTCGTCACTTAGATGGAAGACATGACCTGCTGTCTAAAAAAGCTTCGGCCAAGATCAAAAGGCCGAAGCTCTCTATTTATTGTTGATGGTCTAACGTACGGCTTAAGAAAGCAGAATATTCAGATCTTCTCACTCGATTATTCGGCCCAAACGTCCCATCCGGGTAGCCCTCAATAATGCCAGCTCCCGTTAATGTATAAATCGCTTCACGAGCAAAATAATTTTCGCTTACGTCAGGAAATTCTCTACCTTCTCCACTCCTATAATTATAGGCGCGCGTGAACATGGCCGAAGTCTCGCCACGAGTGATCGATACGCCCGGCCGGAAACTTCCATCTTCATATCCGCTGATAAATCCCGCTCTGGCTGCCGCTGCAATTGCTTCTTCTGCAAAATGACCGTCCGGCACATCATTAAAATTATGACTGGCATCCGTAGAAGAAACCCCGGTGGCACGGACGAGGAGTATAGCTGCTTCCGCTCGGGTAATGCTTTGATTTGGCCTCATTGTCCCATCCGGATATCCATTAATAAAATTCCTATCATACAAATCAGCAATGTAAGCGTAATGCCAAGCTTCTGGGTCCATATCTGCAAAGGAAGCCAACATTGTTGGATCTGGAGGCACAGTAACAGTAACACTACGATACAAAGAGCTGTCAGCCCGGTGATTATTTTCATCTAATGGAATCAGTGTATACGTATAAGTCCCTTCAGAAGGTTCATCTTCATAGCTGGTTGTAGTGATGTCAACATGACTTAAAAAAGCATTGTTGCGCACAATTTCAAGAGAAGAAGTATCACCAGGTTCATCATAGCTCCAGCTTAATTGTACCGTTCCCTCCTCGGTCACTGTAGCTTCCAAATCAGACACCGGCTCTAACTCTTGAGGCCCTTCTACTGTAACGGTAGTAGAAACCGGATCTGAAGCACTGTTGTCGGCCCCTAACGCGGTAACCCTGTATGTGTGTTCACCAGCCCCCGGTTCATCAGTCATAATGTTCTCAGAGGTGGTGGTGATCTCATTTCCATTACGCTCAATTCGGTAACTGTCAGGTTCGGGTCCTTCGGATGGCGGATCCCACCTCAAAGTGACAACTTGGCTTTCACTTACTTCAGCGCTAAGGTTGAGTGGTGGCTGAGGTGTCATATCCGGTAGTGACAGATCAGAAGAGATGTAAGTGATACCGCGCCCGTGCTCTTCGTTTGGCGTTTCCCTCCCTAAATTCTGAGTGTTGGCAAATAGCAGCCGGCTCAATTCTTCATTTGTCGCCTCAGGTTCTGTTTGCTGTAAAAGAGCAAGATGCCCACTCACGTGTGGAGTTGCCATAGAAGTTCCACTTTCACGGCCATAGCTTCCATCGTTCGTCGTACTTAAAATATGCTGGCCCGGAGCAACTAAATCGAGAGCTGGGCCAGTTGCTGAAAATTCCGCTCGCTGGTCCCACCTATTGGTCGCACCTACCGCAATCACGTCATCATAGCGAGCTGGATACTCAATCCGGTCTTCCCCATTCCCACGATTTCCCGCAGCTGCAACAAGCACACTTCCTTCCTCATGGGCACGTTCTATTGCATCGGAAAGAACATTAGAATGCCGATCCCCGCCTACGCTTAAATTAATTACGTCAACTTCATTCTCTACAGCCCAATCAAGTCCTTGCACCAACCAAGAATGAAAACCGCTGCCATCTTGGTTTAGTACTTTTGCAGCGTAAAGGTCGACCTCTGGTGCCACTCCCACTGTCCCTTCATTGTTATTAAGGGCACTAATAATGCCTGCCACATGGGTGCCGTGTCCATTATCATCTTCAGCGTCTTCAGTCCCATCTACAAACGAAATACTGTCTGTCACATTAAGGTCAGGATGAGCATGCATGATACCGGTATCAATGACCGCGACACTGACGCCTTCTCCGGTTACTCCATTCTCCCAGGCAGCCGGAGCATTAATGCGTTCCATAGCCCAATCAATTGTTTCATTTGCTGCAGAAAGTTTTGTTTCGTCGCTTAAACTTTCCATATAAACTTCTTCCTCTTCTTCAGCAACTGGAGGAGGATCTAATTGTATTTTTTCGTTCTCTTCAATGTACTCTACTTCTTCTAACTCAGACAATGATTCTACTACTTCTTCACTAAGTTCCGCCAAAGCTGTCGGTAATAGGTTATATGTTTCGTTTACTTCTCCCCCTTTCTCTTCAATTAGTGTTTCGTCAACTTCCTCGGTGAAAGTAATAAAATAATCTTCCGTTTCTTCGGCATATACAGAATTCAGACCACTCCCAATCAAAAGAATGAAGGACCACGCACAAATAATTGTTAACTTTAAATGCTTTATGTTTTGAAAAGGTTGCCTGCAGCCGATAAAAAGATGTATTCGCATAATCCCCACCTTCTTTTAAATAGTCGATGGTTATAACCATCCTATAGATTGATAGAGTTCTATGCTCTTATTTACCCAATTCAATTCATTTCTAATACAAACTTTTTATATAAAACAAAAAGATTTTAAAAAGCAAAGCATCAATGGATTCCACTTTTAAAGACGTTTTTAAATGTTTTCTGCACAAGGAATTCCTTACCTCTAGGAGTTTGAGTTTTTACATACAGCCAGGGTAACTAACAAAACATGTGAAAAAAAGTTGGTATGAGGCGCGGCTTGGGCTACCACGGGGACGAGAATGAGTCCGTCTTCGCCTTTGATTTTCGTTTCGACGAGCAGGGCGATGACGTCTTTGTCCTGGTTGCCGATGTCGGTGAAAACTCTTGTTCCAGAAATGTAAGATGAGTGGTGTCGATGTGTTCGAAAACGGTGGGAAACGCAACGAGAAATTCAGTGAAAGAGGTGGTAAGAAGCTGTTTGAAAAGCATGTCATGCCCAGTGGGATCGTTCGGGGAATTTGACGTAGAGGTCGATCTCCTTTAGGGGGACGTGCTATAGGGAACGCGCGGTTATTCGTAGTATAGCGGAAACGTGATAGAAGGTCGAGAAGGATAATTTTAAAGAAACTTGGCAAAGCCAAACAGATGGCGCAGGCTGAGCCTTCGTTGCACGTATACCGTTTCCTTCAACGATTTATACATTCTTACGGTGTGAAAAAACTGACCCAGCTTTTACCAATAGGAGGGGTAGATATTTTTGCGCGGAAGAGTACAGCTTTGCGTGGGGAAGGGGGCATTGGCGCTTCTTGTTTGCACAGTGACGAGGGAGGAGTGCGGCGTCAAAATATTTTAAGGGGGGGCGACGCCTCGAGAGTGCGGCGCCGCTTTTACTTTCGCTACGCTCTCGCTTTGCCTCCAGCAGTCATTATTGCTCCGATTGCTCTATCACTTTTATAGTCTATTCTCCTTTTGTCCCGCTTCATCCAATACTATTAACTGAGGTCTTTCACTACCCTCTGAACCGCCCGGTGAATGCCTGTGTAGCCCGTACAGCGGCACAAGTTGCCGGCCAGGGCTTCTTCTACCTCTTCTTCACTCGGGTCTGGCCTCTCTTTCACCAATGCTTTCACTGCCATAATCATCCCCGGCGTACAATAGCCGCATTGAAAACCACCTTCCTGCAAAAAAGCCTCTTGGACAGGGTCTAGTTTGTCTAGCGTACCCACTCCTTCAATTGTGGTGATCTCACGGCCCTCTACTTGGTATGCTAAAGTTAAACATGAATTAATAAGCTCTCCGTCCATCCAAACCGAACAAGCCCCGCATCGTCCAATTTCACATGAGATCTTTGTGCCTGTTAATTGCAACTCTTCTCGCAAGATGGTGACCAACCGAGTCGTAGGAGTAGCATTAACTTTTTGCCATCTCCCGTTAACGGAAAAGGATAAGGTCCTTTCACCTGGTACACTGCCAGGCTCTTGTACCGTTACACTTTGCTTGTTGACAGCCATTTTGGCGCCCCTCCTTTGTTCGCCGATTCGATGATGGTCTCTCTAGATACTGGGAGCTTGGAAACCCAAACCCCACAAGCATCGTGAATGGCTTTCGTAATGGCTGGAGCTACAGCTACCGTTCCTATTTCTCCTACACCACGCGGCCCATAGGAATCGCCCTCTGCCAATGTTTCGACCGCTTCTACTTCAATAGAAGCTGGCATATCTCCAATTCCAGGAATAAGATAAGAATCAAAGTTTACCGTTTGATATTCTCCTTCTTCCATGACGGCATCTTCCATTAACGTATAACCAAGAGCCATGCCGCTGCCTCCCTCTATCTGGCCAAGATAACCAAGCCGGCTGACGACGGGACCTGCAGCTACTGCCTGATCAAGCGAAGTGACCTTAACCTGCCCGGTGAGCAAATTAACTTGTACGGCTGCTAATACACTACTAAACGTATATAAGAAGTGCCCACCATCTACAGGGTCCGGAGTGGTGGGAAACTCGAATTCGGTCGTTACGACAATGGGATCTTCGCCTGGCTCTTGTTGAGCAAGTTCTTTATACGAATAAATGTAGTGAGGGGCCCCTTCCTCCGCCCTAACATACACGCCATTTTTGGCAAGTAACATGGCATCTGTAGATTGACCTGTCCGTTTTGATACTCGCTCCAACAGTTGAAGGGTAAATGGCCCCTTCATTCGTTCAAGCGCGTGCCATACCATGCTCGTGCCTCGAGAAGCTGTGGTTGAACCCGTCTTTGGCACTACTTCTGTATCGCCTATAACCGTTTTGATATCCTCTTTCGCACAAGAAAATGTGTCAATCATCAGCGTTTCGATCACAGAGACAATGCCTTGTCCAACTTCTTCAAACCCAAAAGAGATTTCCAGTCTTCCATCTTCACTTAGAGCAAGTTGACCGCCAGCAGAGTCGAGGCGATTATAGCCTAGACCACCGCCATGCATGCAAATAGCAGTTCCAATGCCTGTTTTCACCCATGGCTCTTGTGGGGATGCCTGTTCCTTTTTTACTTCTGTCCGCATCTTTTCAACTTCTTCTACTACAAGTTCTGCCCCTGGATGAGGAGCAATTCGATGGCCTAATGGACCGGGATCAGTAGCAGCTCGCACATTTCTTCGCCTAAATTCCAGTGGATCAAGCGCAAGTTTTTTAGCTAAGCGGTCCATTTGTCCTTCAAGTGCAAATGTAATTTGGTTACCTCCGAAGCCGCGAAATTCACCAGCCACGCCATTGTTCGTAAATACGGACAGGCCATGGATTTTAAGATGAGGAATGATATAAAGACCGGCTGCATGTTCAACAGCAAAATCAAGAATGGCTGGCCCAAGCGTAGAATAAGCCCCTGTATCTGCTACAATTTCAACCTGGTGTGCAAGCAAATTACCGTCTTGGTCAGCTCCTGTTTTCATAGTAATTTTCATAGGGTGGCGTTTTAAGCCAGCTTTAACAGACTCTTCACGTGATTGGTGAATTTTGACCGGTCGTTTCGTTTTAAGCGCTAAAAGAGCAGCATAAGGCTGCACGTTCAGTTCATCTTTACCTCCAAACGATCCACCCATCGGACTAGAAACAACCCGGATGTTATCTTCATCCATATTTAACAAGCGTGCAAGTTGAAAACGATCTTTAAAGCCATGCTGTGTCCCCATATAAACGGTAATACCGCCGTCTGCTTCTGGCACGACCGTTCCGCCTTCAGTTTCCATGTACGCATGCATCTGGCGCGGCAATTGATAGGTCTCTTCCTCAATCACTGCTGCGGCTGCAAAGCCAGCTTCTATATCCCCGTTAGCATGCGTTCTTTCATGAAGCTGATTGCCTTTCTCATGCAAAAGAGGGGCACCTTCTTGTAGAGATTTTTCAGGTGTATCTAATACTGGAAGCTCTTCATACTCTACTTTAATCAACCTTAAAGCACGTTCAGCGATTTCTTTCGAATCAGCAGCTACCGCAGCTAGAGCATCACCGACCGAACGTACCCGGTCTTCGCAAAAAACAGGCTGGTCCGGCTCAATAATGCCATAGCCGTTCACACCAGGTACATCTTTTGCGGTTAGTACAGCATGAACCCCCGGCAAATTCTCCGCCTCTTTAGTACAAAGAGACAATACCTTCGCATGCGGGAAAGCGCTTCGCAGCACTTTCCCATATAATGTAGCGGAAAAAGAAAGGTCTGTTAAATACGATAGTTGACCTGTCACTTTCTCGACTCCATCTGGCCGAATGCTCGTCGTCTGAGCAGTTAGTGGTGACTTAGCTTCCATTCGTTTCACTCCTTGTAGTAACTAGCATTTTCCTGCGCACGCATCACTTCTGCAGTAAGAATATTGGCAAGTATTCGTTTGCGGTACTTAGCGGAGGAAAATGCATCAGTTCCAGGCTGATAACTTTTCATTACGACCTCATGTATGCCGGCTGCCGTCTCTTCGGTTAGAACTGCGCCCTGGAGCCAATTTTCTATAGTTTCGAGGTGACGAGGATATTCTTCACTGCTTCCAACCGTAAGAAGAGCCTTTATGATCTTGGCATCCTTACTGAGTTGAAAACGTCCTGCCACACTTAATTGCGAGGTAGTAAATGCTTCACGACGCCCTATTTTTTTATAAAAAGAGAACGTTTCTTCCTCGCCTGCATTTACGCTTGCTAGCGGGAGTAAAACATGGATTATTAAGCTATTCTCTGAAGGTTGATTGATATATTCGTGAAGAGGAATATTTTTCTGTCCAGTGTCGTCCAGGACAGAAACAGAGGCATCATAAGCCAGCAGAAGAGGCACCAGATCGCCGCTACCAAATGATAGATTGCCTCCAATTGTGCCCCGGTTGCGCACGGCCGGTGCAGCTACTTGCTTAATCGCCTGGACCAGCAGAGGAAACATGCTTATAATCAGTGGATCTCTCAAACAAGTGTTTAAGCTCGTTTGCGCCCCAACCTGCAAAAAAGGGGACTCTGCTTCTTCTTCTAGAGAGATACCTTGAAGTTCTGGGAGCAAAGCAAGACTAATAAGGTTAGGCGGGAAAGGGATACCTTTTTCTCGTTGAAGTTGGAGGTAAGTGCCGCCAGCAATATACATTGCTTGATCTTTGTATTCGAGCTTTTTGTGGAGAGCTTCTTCTACACTCTTCACCTGCCAAACTACTGTCCTCTCAGCTACATGCTGGCTTTGTACCATGCTCATCTCCCCTTATGGCCTAATCTTCTCATAATCGCTCTTTGTATCAACATCAATAAATTCAGCTTTCTGCTCACCTTCTACTTTTTTTCCGTGATAAAAACTACGTTCTCTTAATAACACCCGTGCTCCCTGGTCGCCCTCTAATTTTTTGAGACTCATAAACAACGGTTGAGCTAAAAGCATGGGCGGCTGCATCCGATTTTTATAGCTTGAAGCCACATAATCGAGCGGTTGGATGCCAGCCACGCTCTGGGCCCACATGTTTACAAGGGTGTTGATCCGATCTGAGGTAATAAAGGGCTGATCTCCTAATAACACCACTACCGCATCAGCGTTCATTTGTTCCGCTTCGATAATTCCGGTGCGGAGCGAATACGCTTGGCCTGAGCCAGAGCGAGAAGAGCGCACGCATGACCACGACGAATCCGGGTACTTTATCTGGCTGACTGATTCATCCAGCCAGGAAAGATTATCGTCTTCTTTAGCGACAATGATAATGTGATGTAATTGCGAGCGAAGGGCAGTTTTTAAGGCATGGCTCCCTATGGTGGAGTTTCCTAACGGCAAGGCCAGTTTATTTTCACCCATTCGCTGGCTTTTCCCCGCGGCTAAATAGATGCCGACCACCTTTCTCCCTATCAAGAAGCCACCACCTCTGCAGTTGTTTTATTGCTAGCAGTTGACTCAATTAATTGACCGACGATGCTAATGGCAATTTGTTCCGGTCCTTCTGCTCCGATATCCAGGCCGGCCGGCGTTTTCAAATGAGACGGAAATTCATCTGTGCCGAGGAGCCGGGCTGTTCGATCCCGCGAGCCAAGCACTGCTAAATAATAGAGTGGTTCATCAACGAGAAACATGAGAAGTTCCTGGTCTTTCATAAAATGATGAGTAAGCACTACACAAGCCTCAGTTTCACTAAAAGATAATTGTTCTCGTATTTCCTCAGGAAACCCTATTACGAGCTGGTCGGCTTCAGGAAAATGCTCTTTAGTACACAAAGCAGGCCGCCAGTCAGCCACAGTAACTGAAAATCCGGCTTTAGCTGCAAATGATACGAGCGGCCTGGCATCAGGACCTGCACCAAACACTGTTAGTTTCGGTTTTGGCCGGAAACAGTGTATATATAATGGGGCTGTTGAACCGTATTGCTGATGAAGACCACTTCTTATCTCCGTTATTTTGCATTCCAGCTGTCTGTCTGGCAGGCTTCCTTGCCAGCGCCCAAACGCCTCTCCTTCCAGCGTGGAAAACCAGCATGATATACCAGGGTCGGCTTCCGTCATTTTCTTGCTCATCAGCACAGGTTGATTTCGATCAAGATAGCTTTTCAACGTTAAGAGGTAGTGGCGATAAGCAGCGTCAATCGGCTCTACTAACACTTGCACTTCTCCATTACAGCCGGCTCCAGCCCCCCAAGCAAGGTCATGCTCTTCTTTCATATCGAAGGTTACTAGGCATGGTCCGTTGTTTATTACGTCCTCCGTGCGAGCAACCACGTCCTCTTCTAAACAACCAGCACTTAAGAGACCTACCGTAGAACCATCTTGTTTAATCAGCATGGCCGTTCCTTCTTTGCGGTAAGCAGAACCTTCCACGTGAACAATCGTGGCAAGGGCTGCTTTCTCTTTTGTTTTAGCCAGTTCTTCTAAAATTTCATGAATGCTCTCCATGGGTGGACCCCTCCCCAAAAAATGTGATTGTTAGGCAACCATATCCTTGAAGTTGTATTCATCTTGTCAATAAAACGAACTACACGTAATGTTTATATTTACACTGACCTCCTAACCTTAATAGGTCATACTAGCCATCGTGGAAAGTAACCGCTTCATGGAACGATCTGCGTTGGCTAAAACTTCTGTTTCATTCATTGTTTTAAGCTCACGATTTTCCATAATAATTTCACCATTAATAATGGTGGTTTCGACGTCTTGAGCTGTCGCTGAATAGACAATGCTAGAAATCGGATCCACCCCGGCTCTCGGGGACGTGTGCAGTTTGTTTAAATCCAACAGTGCCAAATCCGCCTTCTTCCCTTCTTCAATACTGCCAATCTCCTCTTCCATGCCGATTGCGCGGGCGCCTTCAATCGTCGCCATTTTCAGCACTTCTTCTGCTGGCATGGCAGCTGGCCCGTGTGTCGGCTTTGGTAGAAGTGCTGCTAATTTCATTTCTTGAAACATATTAAGCGCATTGTTACAGGGGGCCCCGTCAGCACCAAGACTGATATGCGTCCCTTGATGGCTCATCCCGCACACATCTGCTACGCCAGAAGCTAATTTCAAGTTTGAACCAGGGCAATGAGACATCTTTACTTTGCGGTCGCGAATAATTTGTTTTTCCCGATCACTCAACCAAATGCAGTGCGCAAGGATCAACTTTTCATGTGCTAAGCCTAAATGATCAAGATACTCCACATTGCGCATGCCCCGCTCTTCCTCGACGATTTGAATTTCGCCAAGATTTTCCGAAGCGTGGGTATGGATGTACACATCATAATATTTAGCGAGGTCACGAACTTCTGTTAATAATTCTTCAGTACAAGATACGACAAAACGGGGAGCATAAGCGTATTGAAGCCGCCCACCGTCATAGCCGTGCCACTTTTCTAAAAGCCTGGTACTTTCTGCAATAGAAGTTTGGGTATCTTCTAGCAACGCAGGTGGGAGTTCATTGCCAACGTCCATCATGACTTTTCCTGATAAAGCGCGCATGCCTGATTGAGCCAGAGCCTCAAAGGCTGCATCGGTGTGGTTCACTGTTTCCATATCCACCACAGTGGTTGTGCCGCCTTGAATTAACTCGCCTAACCCGAGCATGGCTGAATCATAGAGCGAGGTTTCATCATGTGAAGCTTCAAGCGGCCAAATTTTCTGTTGCAGCCAATCCATCAGCTCCATATCATCAGCCTGACCTCGAAAAATGGATTGGCATAAATGAACATGTGTCTGCACAAAGCCTGGAAGAAGCGTCTTCCCTTTAGCATGAATTACTTTGGTGCCAGCTTCCTCCACCTTGTCAAGCTCTTGACCCACCTGAGTAATTCGGTCATCTTCTATTAATACATCTCCTGAAAAAATATCCATTTGTTCATTCATCGTTAGTATTTGGGTCTCTTTAATGAGTAAACGTGTCATCATGCTCTTCCTTTCTAAAACATTGAAGTAACTCTATAAAGTTGTTTAAAAGAGTTTGAACTTTCTGATTTATCGGATAGAAAAAAACCGAAGAAATGCATCGTCCACGGATAACGATCATTTCTCCGGTTTCTTGATTCTTCCGCCCAGCAAAAGAACAGCTACCGAACATAAAAGGGAGCATGCATTAAACAAGGAAAGGGTTACGAAGGTATGTCACTTCATTACTATCCACGCTCAACACATGGCGAATTATAAACTATGAAAGAAAGATAAATTCAGAAAACCTCCCGATAAACAGCAGGTTCTCTTAAGTTATTTATAAGTTTAATAAAAAATTCAGGAATTGTCATTAATGATGTGAGCTTTTTTAACATATTTTTTCAATGACCCTTCTACTGCCTTACCTAGTGGCTTTGTCAAGATAAATAACCGCTGCTGCATCTTCTGAGGCGGGGTCAAAGTCTTTTAAAATGGTACGTATCGGCAAGTTTAGTTCTTTTTCCAAGCTATTTTGCAAACGGGCTTTAAACTCTTGAATTAACGTCGCATCAACAGTACGAGTTAAATCTTTATGATTGTCATCTAAGGCTTCTAATGCGGGCACCCGTTTATGAAGCCCGAATATTAGAATTTTATCATCCATGAGCTCCACTTTCTGTGCCCGAACACCTGTCCCATACATCTTCTGATTCACTTGGTTATAGATCTGAGCCACTTTTTGCCGAATCACTTTCTCATCTAGGTGGTGTGGACTTGGCATACCTTTGCCTCCTCTTAACAGGCCTTCGTTTCCTTTCATTATAATAAACATATAAAGCTAGGTGGTTTCTAACGGAAGATAATCTATCAACGAAACCGTTCAAAGGCTGCTTTAGTTGGCTCATATGTCTTATAGCGATCTGATAGCACCGCTTCTCCTAGTATTGTTCCGAAAATCAATAATGAAGCTTCTAGTTATATTCGCGAAGTGTTTAACAAAAGAAGAAAAGAAAAAAAGCTAGGAATCGATGTGAATTTTTTATTAGATAGGCACGCTGACCACCCAGAAACAGATGTTTTATCTAATACTATGGTTGACTATCACTTCCTCCTTAGCTTTTCAAAATTTGTGCAAGTATATATGAGAATCAATTCATAATGACGTTTTATGAGTAATAAAACGAATATTATCTATTTGTTTTTTATTTAGTATACGGAATTTAAAAAGTGACTGAAACGTAAGACGGCGACTCCCAGAGGATAAAGCGCAGTCTGAAGATCCACTTTTTCGAGGGTAAAGCCCATCGAAAAAGGTAGCTGAAGACAAGCCCTCGGGAAAGCGTCCGTCTGAAGTGAAGGTCATATTCATTATTCGGATTTGAGTATCTTATTTTGAATGATGAAATTGATTCATGAATATAGAAAAATAAAAATGAGTAAAAAAGGTCCTTACCGTAATTACAGAAAGGACCTTTTTCCTTGGAATTTTAGACAAGCTTTCTATCCCAAAATCGATGCTTGCTGACTGCATCAGTAAACCGATCGACAAAATCGTCCACAGTAGCATCAGTAACAACACCTGGTTGTCCTGACAGATTTTCTGCATCCAATTGATTTTTCCCTTCGTGGGTTGCGCCAATTGGTTTGAAATGGGAAAAGGTTTCATTTAGAAAATACGCAGTATTCGCGTCAAATTGTTGAGTCTTATGGCTTCCTCCCGCTGTATAAACTGCGTCAAATAGAACTGGGTCGGCGGTAGCAAAGGTATGATCTGCTTCCACTTCCACATCATCGGCACCTTTTACCGCGCCTTGTTTTTCGCTGACTACCTCAACGTACATTCCTTTAGTTTCAAGTTCTTCAAGAACACGTTTTACTTCGTTCCCGTTAAATCCTTCTGCTAAA
Organism: Salsuginibacillus kocurii DSM 18087; assembly: GCF_000377705.1. GTDB lineage: Bacteria > Bacillota > Bacilli > Bacillales > Marinococcaceae > Salsuginibacillus > Salsuginibacillus kocurii. Next base: position 227,391 of record NZ_KB898625.1, read on the forward strand.
AGCACGGCAACCTTTCTTGTTTCAGGCGTGAACACCGTGTTTTCCGTACTTAAGGCAGGGGAAGATTTTTTAACATTGGACCCGCCTTCTTGCGGTGGTTCTACACCAACCTTATCGGCAATTTCTTGTGCTAACTTTAAGTTAACATTGGCAAACATATCAACGGTTTGCTGCCTGATATCTTTACTTTTAACTTTTCCCAGTTCAAAACAAAAGGCGGAAGTAATATGCTCTTTTTCCGGAGCCGTCATGCTGTTCCAAAAGAGGGTCGCCTGAGAGAAATGATCCTTGAAACTTTCACTTCTTGCTCTAATTTTGCGCCCTTCCACTTTTTCTTGATAATGCTCATAGCCGCCTTCTTGCGGTGGGACCGTCCTTGGCGTGTTATTTGCCAACGAGTTTTTATGGTAATTTACCTGTCCGGTATTAATGGTCTGCCTCCCGTACCCGTCTCGTTGGTTGTTGTGAAACGGACAGACCGGCCTATTAATGGGCAGCTCGTGAAAATTCGGCCCTCCGAGTCTAATCAGCTGGGTATCCGTATAAGAGAAAAGCCTGCCTTGCAATAATGGGTCGTTCGAAAAGTCAATGCCTGGCACCACATGACCTGGGTGAAAAGCTGCTTGCTCTGTTTCTGCAAAAACATTATCCACGTTTCGGTTTAATGTCATTTTGCCGATGATTTTTACAGGAACGTCTTCTTCCGGCCAAATTTTTGTCGGATCAAGAATATCAAAATCAAATTTGAATTCATCTTCTTCCGGAATAATTTGTACCCCAAATTCAAATTCCGGGTAATCCCCATTTTCGATGGTTTCATATAAATCGGCGCGATGAAAATCCGGATTTTTTCCATTTATCTTCTGGGCCTCGTCCCAGACAGCGGAATGAACCCCAAGCTTAGGTTTCCAGTGGAATTTTACAAAATGGGATTGACCGGCTTCGTTTACAAATCGAAACGTATGTACACCAAAGCCTTCCATCATGCGAAAGCTCCTTGGTAGAGCTCTGTTTGACATTTTCCACATGATCATATGGGCGGACTCCTGATTGTTTGCTATAAAATCCCAAAATGTATCATGGGCCGAGGCAGCTTGTGGTATTTCATTATGAGGCTCCGGCTTTACGGCATGGACCAAATCAGGAAACTTCATGGCATCCTGAATAAAAAAGACAGGCATATTATTTCCAACTAAGTCAAAATTCCCTTCTTCTGTATAAAATTTTGTTGCAATTCCACGTACGTCTCGGGCCAATTCCGGAGAACCTTTAGAACCCTGGACCGTAGAAAACCGCACAAAGACAGGGGTTTTTGAACCAGGCTCCTGAAGAAATTTTGCCTTTGTAACATCTTCCATGGATTCATATAATTCGAACTCCCCATGTGCAGCAAAACCTCTTGCATGGACAACACGTTCCGGTATCCGTTCATGATCAAAATGAGTCATCTTTTCACGAAAATGAAAGTCTTCCATTAACGTAGGACCTCGTTCGCCCGCCTTTAAGGAAAATTCATCTTCGGAAACTTTAACCCCCTGGTTTGTTGTCATGTCTTTCCCTTTGTCGTCGACACGATGGTTCTCCAGTTGTTCCTGTTTTGAGTTACTGTTCACGTTCCGGCTTTCGCTCATATGTAAGCTCCTCCTTGAAAATATAGTTAGCTGTCTATTCCCGGGTTACTTATTATGTAAACTTGTGAAGGAGTCTTTCTAAACGATTGCAACATGATTATCTATGTTCAACATGTGTTCCTATAAACTTGGTCCTCACTGGCACAGCCACAGCCACAAGGGCGGCACTGACTTGTTCTTCACTTCGTTTATCCTCGCCGTTACTCCTTTACCGCGGCCACGCTTCACTCCCCTGGAGCCGTATCCGCTTATAGCGGGGTCGTAAGCTTCCCGTCTAGCTTCTCTATAAAAAAAGCCAGTGGTCGGAACTCCACTGGCTCTGCCTGTTATTCATTTTCTATCGATGGTTTGGCTCGTGCCGCACATTACCCACTTGCCACGGCTGACTTCACTGTGCAACAAATCAGCGTGACTGCGCAAGACTCACACGTGACTGCGCACTTTTAACCCGTCACTGTGCAACCGCGCTCCGTCACTCTGCAAACAAAGCCAGCCACTGTGCAAGTCGAACCGGCCACTGCGCAAATCGAGGCGCTCACTCTCCCGTGCTCTCCGCGTCCGCAACATCATGCGCTGCTCATGAACACAGCCTGCCTGCGTTACATTTTCAGCGCAATTTTTCCCATCTGCTTCCCTTCATCCATGCGCTTAAATGCAGCTTCGTACTCCTCTAATGAAAACACCTCGTCCATGACCGGCTTGATATCGTGTTTTTCAATAAACTGGAGCATTTCTTCGTATTCATCGCGGCTGCCCATGGTAGTACCAAGAAAATTGTACTGGCCGTAAAAGAATTCGCGCAGGTTGATTTCAACCACATCCCCGGCCGAAGCGCCAAAGGTTACAATCGTTCCGCCCTTCTTTACTTGATTCAGGGACTTCTGAAACGTGGCCGCGCCCACTGATTCAATCACCACGTCTGCTTTTTCGCTGCCGAGTTCTGCATTCCAATCTGCTTCGCTGTCAACCGCCACATCGGCTCCTAGTTCAACCGCACGCTTTCTCTTTTCTTCCGAACGGGAGGTCATGATGACGCGCGCGCCTGCCGCATTCGCAAATTGTAGCAAAAAGGTAGCGACCCCGCTGCCGGCGCCAGGGACCAATACGTTGTCGCCCTCGCTCACCAATCCTCTTGTGAACAACGCCCGATACGCCGTCAACGCTCCGAGCGAGAGGACACCTGCTTCCTCCCAGGTTAAATGCTTCGGTTTCGCTGAGACTTGCGCTTCAGGAAGAATAATGTATTCCGCGAAGGTGCCGTCGGTCGGAAAGCCTAACACTTCAAACTCTTCCGGGGGAGCCGCACTTTTTTCAAACCAGTTCAGGCTCGGGTTGACGATCACTTCCTCGCCTTCCGCCACGCGCGCGACTCCGCTTCCGACTGCATCCACCACGCCGGCTCCGTCTGAACCGAGCACGACGGCGGGGTCGTTAGCCTTATGCCGGTTTAACACAAACAAATCGCGATGATTGAGTCCCGCGGTTTTCAACTGGATGCGTACTTCTCCTTCTCCCGGCTCCGGCTTCTCTACGGCCCGGAGGCCGAGCCCGTCCCAGCCTTCTTTTTCCGCATGCGTTACTGCTTTCATGTCATCTCTCTCCTTTTCCCTCAATATATTCTCTTTGAACGTCTTCAGGCACAATGCTTCCGCCTGTCGACCAGACGAGGTGTGTCACCTGGTCCGCCGACACGCCCACCTTTTCAAAAAAGCCGCTCGCTTCCACGTCCCACGGCCCGCGCACGCCAGCAAGGGCCGACGGTTCCAAAAACAGACCTTCCGTTTCGTACATCGTCACCAAATCCCGCTTCAACCGCTCATCGGTGACTGTGAAAAAGCCGGCGAGCTGATCTTTCAACAAGTCCGACACTAACGGCGATACCCGGCCGACCGCAAGGCCATCCGCTTCCGTCACATTGCTCAAGCCCACATCCTGCACAGAAGTCCCAGCAAACTCACCCGTCAGCCAGCCGAGCATCGCAGCCGGCGCCTGCACCGGTTCGGCGAAAAACACATGCACCGCATCCCCGTAAATGTGCTTTAAGCCATACGCCACACCGCCCGGACCGCCGCCCACACCACATGGCAGATACACACAAAGCGGATGGTCGCTATCCACCGTCACACCCTCTGTTTTCAGCTGCGCCTCCACTTCACGCGCCGCCACCGCATAACCATTAAACAACGAAGCCGAAGCCTCATCGTCAACAAAATGACAATTCGGGCTCACCTGGCACTCTTTTCTCCCCGCTGCCACTGCCGCGCCGTAATCCGACTCATACTCAAACACCTGCACGCCGTGACTTCGCAGCTTCTCCTTCTTCCACGCCTTCGCATCCGCCGACATATGAACCTTCACCTGAAAACCAAGCGCCGAACCGAGCAAACCAATGCTAAGCCCGAGATTCCCGGTTGAACCCACCGCCAGTTCAAATTGATCCAGCTCACCGCCTTTCCCCTCAGCTTCGAGCCGCTCCGCCACTTCCATCACCTCATGAAAGCCGCCGCGTGCCTTAATCGAACCAGCCACCGGCAAAGCATAATCCTCTTTTAGTAAAAAACGACCAGCCAGCAGACGGCCAGACGCTGCTTCCTGCCTTTCCACAAACGAAGGCAGCGTGCGAACAGACGATTGAATCTGCCCATTCGTGCCCGGGAACGCTTCTTTTAAGAACGATTCAAAGCGCTTAAAACGAGCAGCGGCCGAGTCAATCGTGAGCGGTGAAACCTCCTTCGTTTCTTTAAGCGGCGCCTGCGCCTCGTAGCCCAGATTGAACCAGAACTGCTCTTTGGCAGCGAGCAACATTTTATATGCCTGCGTTTCCTCCCCCATGAGCTTTCATCCTCTCTATTATGTAACTCTTCATTTATTTCGCCTTTTTATTTATTGTACTTGCTGCCTGCAATCATTTAAATAAAGAGGCACGGCCTGCCTAAATGAAAGAAAGCCCGCATGGTGCTTCATCCATGCGGGACTCTTATGCTTTCACGTTTACTTAATCACTTCTACCGGACCGTGGTCGTCAATATGGTCACCGTGCACGTGATGAAGGCGACCATCAACGAGATAGTCATAATGATCACCGTGTGGAACCAGCTCGTGGCCGCAGTCTTCGTTATGATTGCACGCCGCTTCAACCGGTGCGCAATTGTCAGGGTTGTCATCACTCACTTCAATTTTACACTCATCCCAATGATCCTCGTGTTTATGGTGGAGATGACTGTCATGCAGATAATCAATATGGTCGCCGTGCTTAATCTTTGTGTGGCCGCACGCCATGCTGTGTTCATGCGTGTGGTCTTCGTGAGTATGATGTGCCATTTGTACGATCACTCCTTTTTTCTAAAAATCGTTCTCCTTTGCTTCTGCTGCAGGCGGAGGCTTTCAGCAACAAATACCCGATGCTCCATTAGTTTTTCTACATCGTTTGCATGCTTCGAGCTACAGCTACTGCTTTTAAAACAACCATTACATCAACCGATACGTTATGTAACTTTTCCCACTCATCTACTCTACATAACTTCGATTTCTTTTCTAAACGGGCTATATCCTATATAATTCTCTACTCCGACCACAATTTCCTGCAAAAACAGCATGTGCTTAGACTTCTGCTAAACACATGCCGGCTGTACTAATAAAACGGGCGCGTACTCTCACCGTTCTTTCTTACCAGTTATTTTTGAACTCACTTTTTTTGTTTTGCCACTTGCTTTCTGTCTTCTTTTTCTTACCCTCTCGTTCCATATCTTTATCTTCTATTGCGTTTCCGACCTGTTCTTTAGTCTCGCCTTTTGCTTTGTTCACTTTACTTTTTACTTTGTCGCTCCATTCTTTATTTTCAGCCATTTTTTCACCTCACAAAAAGAATTTGTGAATTCTAATTACCACTCGAATGCTTGTTTAAACATCAGAGCTGCTCAGGCGATGGAAGTTTTACTTCATTTTCCATTTATTGAAATGTCATGTTACTTGGACGTTTTCAGCGTAATTTAATACGTTTTTCAAGAAATTTGGACGTTTCGACAAGATTCTCGTACGCTTTCGACAAAATCCTGGACAGTTTCCTCCCTCTACACTCTGGACCACTATGTATAGTCCCCGCGACCACCGTGCTGATTGGTTAAAATGTCAATTTATAGTATAATAATTAGGAATTTGAACACAGAGATGTCTTACATAAAAAGGGGTCTAAACAATGGAAGCTTCTCCGCTTACAACTGTGCAAGAAGAAATCAGAAAAGTCTTAATTGGTAAAGAACAGATGACCGAGTTGGTGATGGCTGCGCTGGTGAGCAGCGGCCATGTCTTGTTCGAAGATGTGCCCGGCACTGGAAAAACCATGTTTGTTAAAACGCTCGCGCGCATCCTGGATACAGATTTCAGCCGCATCCAATTCACCCCGGACCTCTTGCCGGGTGATGTAACAGGCATTCAATTTTACAATCAGAAGACGAATGAATTTGAAGTGAAGTTCGGTCCCGTAACGTGCAACCTGCTCCTTGCTGATGAAATCAACCGCGCCACCCCGCGCACGCAATCAAGTCTGTTGGAAGTGATGGAAGAACGGCAGATGACTATCGATGGGAAAACGTATCCACTCCCAGATCCGTTCTTCGTTTTCGCCACCCAGAACCCGATTGAAAGCGGGCAAGGCACCTTTTCTCTGCCAGAGGCACAACTGGATCGTTTCTTAATGGTGATTGACTCAGGGTACCCTGACATAAACGAAGAGAGAGAAATGTTGCGGCTGCAGCGAGGCACGGCGGAGCCTATTGATGAGGTAGACTCTGTCCTTTCGCCAGCCCAGCTGAAAACGATGCAGCAGGAGGCAGCGGAAGTGACTCTTTCAGAGGATGTGGAGGCCTATTTATTAGACATTGTCCAGGCAACGCGCACGGATGCTTCGGTGGAAACGGGCATTTCCCCGCGCGGGACGATCGCTTTCATGAAGAGTGCCCAAGCGCTTGCCCTTTTACATGAGCGCTCGTATGTAGTGCCACATGATTTGAAACGCCTCGCTCTGCCCGTCCTGGCCCACCGGCTTGTATTAACGCTGGAAGGCTCGTTTAAGCAAACCAAACGCGACGTGATGGCTACTATTCTCGAAAAAGTCGAAGTACCGGTTGAAGCGGAGGTCAACTAATGGCTCAACCTTCATCTTTAACATATTCCAGACGATACCATGCCCTCGCCTGGATGACTCCATTTCTCTTGCTTGGCGGAGCTCTGTTTACATCGACTGTGCTCTTTACGTTCGGACTTTTGCTCATGCTGTTTGTCTTTATCAGCTTTCAGTATCTTCGCTATCAAACCCAGCATGTCAAACTCATCAATCCTCGCCGCACACAATGGTTTTATGAAAATGAAAGCGGAGAGTTTGTGATCAGCTTAGAAAACCATGGCCTCCTTCCGCTTCACGCCGCGACTGTGACCTGTACAGTTTATAATGTAGCGGGAGCAGTCTCGATGGATAAGACTGCACATGCAGAACTTCCTGTAACGCTTGAGCCTAAATCGACAAATGAAGTACGCATTCCTTTTGAAACGGTCCAACGGGGCGTGACAGAGATTCGCGCCGTTCATATGGAAGTCTTCGATGTTATCCGCGCGGGCAAAGCCTCGCTTACCTTTGCTGCCGCTTATACGAATGAAGCCTGTGTGTACCCCATTCCTGCTCCGCGCAAAGGGCTCGCCGACCACCTTTTTTTACGACCTGGTAATCAATCGATGCCACTGTCTGTCTTTGAAGATCCACTCTTAAAAATCGGCGCGCGCGACTACGCATACGGCGATTCGTTTCGTTCCATAGACTGGCACGCAACCGCCAGGCAGCAAGCTCTTCAAACGAAGGAAGTGGAACGCCAGCAGTTTCAGGAATGGTCACTGTTTATGAACGTAACGGAAACAAACAGTGAGCGCTTTGAACAGCAACTTAAAGAAATGGCGTATCTCATCTTAACAGCGGTGGAAAAAGGGGTAACCTTTGAGTTCTATACCAACTTACAATTTGCGCGCGGCGGCATTCTTCATCATCCGCCCGGTCAAGGCAAAGAACATGGACGAGCCGCCCTTCAGCTACTGGCGCGCATTAAGAAAAACAGCGTCCTCTCTTCATTTGACCGGTTAGTAGAGCATGTAGAAAAATCCAGCGGTATCAAACCAATCGTATTTTACAGCGCTCTGGAGGATAAAAAGCCAAGCAGACTCACCCGCTGGCAACAACACGGCACGAACCTGCACACCTTTATTCCGCATCCAGCTAGCGAACGAGAAGCTGAGACGTTGGAGAAGGAGGCAGCCACTATATGAAAAACGCTCCCCTTCTCTATCAAGGCTTACAATTACTCTTTTTTTCGACGCTCCTTTATTTAGTAGTGTGGCAATTGTATGCACCTGCTGGTTTGTTCGCACCGGTCGTTCCTTTTAAGCTCTTGATTGCTGCTAGTTTTTTTGCCTATCAGGTGGGATTGAAAAAACTACAGCAAAGCTGGCTCCTGCCGCTGCCACCTATTGTCGTTTTTGGCTTGGGGCTTACAGCAGGGATGGGCTGGTTAGAAACGCTCCTTATTGTGATTGCCTCATTTGCTTTCCAAATCGCGCGAGAAGAAAAAGAAAGCGAAGACTTAGAGTTTCTCATATTGTTTATCAGCTTAGTCTTAGTGATATTTTCTTTTCTCGTGTATCCTTACTTTCCATGGCCTGAAGCGTTCTTTCTCTATGGGCTGGGGCAATTTATCCTCCTGCTACTCGTCCGTGGTATATCAACAGCTCTGCTCTATAGTACAACGACAAAAGAGGCGCTGAATCAAAGTAAATGGACAGTATCTGTAAGCACAGGTTTCATTGGTTTAGCTGTCCTTCTCTACGGGATCTGGCCAGCTGTGCTTGCCGTCACTCAGCAAATAACTCACCTTTTTCTGCAAGGGCTGTATTACCTGCTCCTGCCTCTTTCTTATCTGGTGAATTTCATCATAAGCCTCCAGGACGAAGAGGCAGTGGAAGACCAGGAAGAAGAAAATAATGACAGCGCCGGTGAGGCTGAATTGTTTGCCAACATTGGTGATGAACCTGCTGGCCCGCCTGGTGCGCTCGTATGGCTAATCGCCGCACTCATCATAGGAGCGGCTACCTACTTCTTAATCCGTTGGTTAAAGCGCTACGCCAAACGACAGCGCCAGGAAGCTCCCGCTAAAGCACTTGCTTCCTCTGCCAGACAAACAAGAAGCGTCAGCTCTTCCGTTACGAGGCAAAAGAAAAAACGGCCATGGTTCCATACCGATTCGATGGTCCGGCGTAAATTTGCCAAGGTGGAAGCCGCTTATGCTGCTCATGGTTTTTCTCGAGATCCTTCCCAATCGGTCGAAGAATGGGGAGAACAATCAGGTAAGCAGGTAAGCAAAGCTGCTACTACGGTCATCGCCCTTTACAGTAAAGTCCGCTACGGCGGCCAGACGCTCACCAAAGCAGAAGAAGAGACGTATAAACAAGCAGTAAAACAAACGCTGCAAGATATGAAAAACTATAAGCGCGGCGCGTAATGCTTCTTCGTTTGATCACACAAAAAACGCCCTGTGTTTAATTCGAACAACTAAACACAGGGCGTGATTTATACCACTTCCGCCTTCTGTTCCCCTTTATTCCAATTAAGGCCCACACCTTGATAAAGGAGCATCACCAGCGCGGCCACTAGGTTTACCGAAAAAAGAGGCAGCACGCCTGGCAGCGCACGAACCAGCATGACAAGCAAACAGAGCCCAAGCGCTAATACCACTATCCGTTTCGGCGAAATAAAAGCGAGGTATATGGTTTCTTTAGCTGCCGCCCTCAACTGAGTATTCCTCCCTAAAGGTACAGCAGCAATAAGTAGCAGGTAAGAAAGAAAGAGCAAAACGAACAGATGGATGCTGATTAAGACGTACTGAAGCAAACCGTCAAAGTGCAACAGAATATAAATGTTGACTAAGAGAAACGAGACCAAAAGCCCGTTTATCAACAGGACTGTATTGGCCTGCACAAAAGCAGCTTTGTAAGACTTCCAAAAAAACCGCAGCGGAACCGGACGCTCGCCAGCCGCCCAGCAGCGAATCAAAGCCAGGCAAGCAACAAACGAAGGGTAAGCCCCAAAAACAAGTGCTCCAGCAAGCGTTCCGCCCATCCAGAGCAGGTTAGCGACAGCCAGCCGCATAATCCAATCGCACACTTTATAGATGAAATCTCCTGTTCCACTCATACGTAACGCCTTCCCTTATTTCATTTATACACGCTTTAAGGTTTGTGTTAACGCACTCACTACAGACTCCACACCGTATACGGTGCCTTTCTCCTGCTTCAGTACAATCGCCTCATGAACGTCTGTTTCCGGGAGCACCAGATTGGTGATCGTAAATTTACCACTGTCCATATAAACTTCCACCGAAGAACGATCGACGATAATATCAAGGTCGAGGATGCCATTTAGTTTTATGCTTTCTGGCAGCTTCACTTCCACTGGATAGTGATTGGAAAATGGCTCCTGTTCGTTCGCTTTGCGCGAGACGAAGACCACCTCGTGCTCAGTGTCGATCACGAATTGAAAGGGCGAATGTCCCTCTGACTTGAAAAACTCTAGCCGTGTGCGCTTATTTTCTGTCAGGTCGAGGATAACTTGCCAGCGCAGAGGCAGTTCGGCTGTCGTTACCCGCCAGCTTTCTCCTGCTGCAACCAAACGGGCCTTTTCTGTAGTTTTCTTGGAACAAATTTCATCCAGTTGGCATACCGGTGTTTGCACGAGCACCTCTTCTCCTTCAATCCGGTGCAGTTCCAACTGGCGTGGCAGCGACATCGCACTACGCCATGGATCTGTTGGAACCACATTGGCATACTGCCAGTTGCTCATCCAGGCAATCATGATTCTTTCTTTTCCTTCTTGCGGATGGTCAGAAAAAGACTGCGCCGCGTAAAAATCTTTGCCATAATCCATCCATTTAAAATCCTGAGGGTTATGATCCAGCGTATAGCTCTTCCCGTCGAACTCTCCGATAAAATAAATACCTCCGGACCCGCCCGCATAGGCCCCGTCATTTACATCAATCTGCAAAATCCATTTCGTTTCACCTGATTGCTTGTGCTGGAGCGGAAACAAATCAGGACATTCCCAAATCCCTTCGGTCACATCCCAACCGTCACCGACTTCTTGCAGGAACGACCAGTCGCGCAAGTTTACAGATTGGTAGAGCATAACGGATCGTCCGGTTGCAAGCACCATCACCCATCGGCTGCTTTCCTTGTGCCAAAACACTTTCGGATCGCGAAAGTCAGCTCTGCCTGGGTTTTTAATAACTGGATTCTCCTCATATTTCAACCAGGTGCGGCCGTTGTCTCCGCTATATGCCACACTCTGCTGCTGCAGCCCTTCTTTATGATGAGTGAATAGCGCGACCAGCCCGTGACCACCGTCAAAGAAACCGCTCGAGTCCTTCCAATCGACGACAACGCTGCCCGAGAAAATGGTTCCGTGCTCATCTGGAAAAAGAGCGATTGGAAGATGACGCCAATGAAACAAGTCATCGCTTACGGCATGGCCCCAGTGCATCGGCCCCCACTCTTTGCCATCTGGATGATATTGATAAAACAAATGGTACTCTTCTTCATAGTAGACGAGCCCATTTGGGTCGTTCATCCACATTTTTTCTGGCGTAAAATGAATGTGTGGCCGGTACCTTTCTTGGTAATAGTCCTCTGTTTTTGTCTGGCTAACATTTGTCATTGATTATAGCACCCTTTCCTTTTCCTCTCTGTGGACACTTAGTTTTTAGAGCCTGTATGGGTTAAACCTTGCACGTAATAGCGCTGCAGGAATGTAAATATAAGTAGCATCGGAATCGTTGCTACGGTGAGTGCTGCCATCACCTGCCCCCACCTCACTGGTTCTTCGTTCATAAAGTACTGAAGCCCAATTTGAATGGTGCGTATGCTTTCATCAGAGGCAACAACAAGCGGCCATAAAAAGTCGTTCCAATGGTTAATAAACAAGACGATCGCCACGGTCGCAAATACTGGTTTAGAAAGCGGCACAATAATCCGGAAAAAGATGCCCAGCTGCGAACAGCCATCGATTTTCGCCGCTTCTTCCAGTTCACTCGGAAAGTCCATGAAAAACTGCCTGAATAAAAAGATAGCAAAGGCATTGGCAATAAAAGGAACAATCAATCCAGTAAACGTATTCACCCAGCCAAGGTTATAAACGAGCACGTATAAAGGAAGAAAAATGCTTTCCGGCGGAATGATCAAGGTCGCGATAATCAATCCAAGCCAAAAGCCGACGAGCGGGAATCTGAACCTGGCCAACGCATAACCGGCCATGGAATTGACCAAAAGCCCGAAAATAATAATTCCAATCGTATAAATTAAACTATTGATAATATAGCCCATGATATCCACGCGTTGAAACGCTTCTATATAGTTTTGAAAATAATGGCCTTCCACATCACCTGGCAATGGAGGCAGAAACGCTTGCAGAGAAGTCATGTCACTGAATATTTGCAAATCGCCCTTAAAAGAAGAAACGATCATCCATGCCAGTGGGAAAAGAAAGACAAATGTTAAGACTACCAATGTCATGTATAAAAACACTCTTGAAATGATTCGTTTTCTACGCATGTCGCTTCACCCCCGTTCTTCCTTAACCAATATCCGCTGCACGATCGTAATCACTAAAACGATAACAGTGAAAACAACAGCCATGGCTGATGCATAACCGACATCCCGATAAGCAAAGCCCGCTTCATATATGTGATAAACCAGAGATTTCGTCGTTCCAAGCGGTCCGCCCTGCGTCATAATCATTGGCTGGACAAGCAGTTTGAAAGCCGCAATTGTAATCGTGATAAAAATAAATAAGGAAACATTCCGCAAACCAGGAAGCGTGACATGAACGAACTTTTGCCACGGGCTGGCTCCGTCAATATCCGCCGCTTCATACAAATGATTCGGAATATTCTGCAGCCCGGCCAGAAAAATCATCATTTGAAAGCCGGCACCCTGCCAAACGGACATGGCAATAATAGAGTTCATCGCTTGATCCGGGCTTGTTAAAAAAGGCTGCTCCGGAATCCCTATCATGGCCAGCATTTCATTGATCAGCCCTTCACTCGGGTTATACATAAACGTCCAAAGAATCGAAACAACAACGAGTGACATGACAACCGGTGAAAAAAAGGCAGTCCGGAAAAATACGCGAAATTTAAGCTTTCGATTAATCAATAAAGCAAGCCCCAACGCCACGGATAACTGGACCGGCACCACGATAACCGTAAAATACACCGTATTCCAAAACGCTTGAATAAACTCGGGATCTTGGAAAACAAACATAAAATTATCCAAACCAATAAATGAACGGTCATCCGGCGTTAAAATATAAAAGTCGGTGAAACTATAATAAAAGGCCGCTCCCATTGGATATAGGAGGAAGATTCCTAATAAGATAATAGCTGGCGATAGGAAAAAATAGCCGGTGAGGGCTTCTCTTCTTTTGGCAGAGAGCCCCTTCTTTCTTTGTTGTTTCGGCTTACGGCCTGGTTTAGGCTCTTTCGGATAGACTTCGGCTTCTTCCTGTTTTTTCAAACTATCCATCACTGCACCTCCTGTTCACCGGTCCTGCTGCGCAGAACCTATGTAAAGAAGGGGCAAAGCATATGCCCCTAGTCTTGAAACCTGCGCAATTCTCGTTCTACCCGTTGAATTTGTTGGTTAGCTACGCTTTCATAGTCTTCACCTAAAGCCGCGGCATGAAAAGTTTCGGCAAAAGCGTCGGTGAGAACTGGATACGCCGGTGTGGAAGGGCGTGCTTTTGCAGTTTCTACGACTTGTTCTTCCATAATGCTCCATGGCAGATCATCAAAGCGGTCCAGCTCTTCAAAGGCAGCTTCCTGGGCAGGAGGCATGCCGGTTGCTTCGGCCACCCTGATCGTGGACTCTTTATTTGTCATCCACTTCATCAATTCAGCTGCTTCTTCAGGATGTTCGGAGTTAGACGTTACCCCGTATGCCATGCTTCCGGAAGGTGAGTATTTTTCATCAGCATAAGGGTACGGCATAATGCCCCAATTAAGCCCGGCATCATCTGCCATACCGCCAACCCATGGGCCTCCCAGTGCCATAGCTGCTTCGCCTTCTTGAAATTGGGTCTCAGGAGGACTTTCGGAAACAACACCATCTTCAAAAAGGGTTTGAATATACTCGAAAGCTTCCAGGCTTTCTTCAGCATTTAAATAACCTTCTACTTCTGTTCCATCTTCAGAAATGAGTTCTCCGCCATTTGACCAAATAAACGGGGCTCCCATGAAGGTCAGCCATTCACCTACACCTTCATTCATAAAGAGATTCAAGCCATAGTAATCCTCTGTGGTAAGTTCCTGAGCATTTTCGTGAAGTTCTTTCCATGTCCACGCTTCATCGAGAGAATGGGCTGGTTCAATTCCATGCTCCTCTAATAGGTCTTTGTTATAATAAAGCAGGACGGAAGCTTCCATTGAACCAAGCGAGTAAAGTTCATCTTGGTAGGTTCCCTGTTGGATAATGGAATCAACATAGCCATCAATAGTCTCGTCGTCTATATAGTCATCTATCGGCTGTAAAACATCGGACTCGGCAAACGCTGCAACATATGGACCATCCACCGCCATAATGTCCGGCAAGTTCCCGGCAACGAGAGCTGCGTTAATACTGTCGCTGTAGGCACTTGCTCCATCGTCAATAATTACCTCAGCATCTACGTAAATGTCGTCATGTTCTTCGTTAAAAGCGTCAATTCGTTCAATATAAGCTTCGGTCTCCTCTTCACCTGTCTGATGGATCCAAAATTCTAAGACCGTTTCCTCGTCACCAGTCGCTTCGGTGTCGGTGTCGACAGCACCGGTTTCTACTTCATCACCGCTTCCTTCTTCCTCATTACCCTCTGAATCTTCTGACTCTTCCGGCTCTGCTGTACCTTCTGTATCCTCGGTCTCTTCTGATGCCGCCGGCTCCTCCGGCAGAGCTTCTTCACCGTCATCTCCGCCCTCCGCACAGGCTGCAAGTATTACTAAAAGAGTTGAACTTACAATAAAAGCAGGAAATTTCTTCACGTTTACTCCCCCTAACTAAATATAAATTAATCCAAGTGCAATTAAACCATCGTTTAAGATCACCCCTCCTTAAGCTAGTAAACGATTACGTAATCGTTTACGTAAAGTGTATAAGAAAAGGCTCGTTAAATGGAGCCTCTTATTACGAGTTCGGCCTCCAACCATTCTTCATAAGCTGAAGCTTGATCTCCGTGAATTCGCTTAAGCAATTGGTTGACTGCTGCTTTCCCAATCTCGTGAGCCGGTTGGCGCACCACCGACAAAGGGGGCGAAACGATGCGCATCCAGTCATAATCATCGTATCCGATAATAGCGATTTGATCAGGAATCGGCACACGGTGCTCCTGCAGATAGGACACCGCTCCCATGGTCATAACGTTATTGGCGATGAAAATCGCAGTAACCCCTTTATTGTACAGTTCAGCCGTCAGACGGTAGCCATCATTCAGTGTAGCCGGTGCTTCGCGGATAAGTTCATTGTTTATGGAAAGGTGGTGATGCATAAGAGCGGCTTTATAGCCTTCCAGGCGGTCATTGCTTGTCGTAATGCCCAGCGTCCCTGAAATCAGTCCAATTTGTTCATGCCCTTTAGCAACTAACGCACTCACCGCTTCAAACGTAGCCTGGTAATTGTTGACGAGAACAGTGTCTCCTCCCCAGCTCTTTGGCTTACGGTCAATAAACACAACCGGATAATCTTCGCTAAAAGCGTCCTCATAGTTCTTTCCTGCCCCGTTAACTGGTGCCATAATCAATCCATCTATAAACTGGGCATTAAATACTTCTACCTGTTCTCTTTCCGTTTCAAACTGTTCATCAGAATTACTTAATATTAAATTATAGCCTTTTTCTTTCAAATACTTTTCGATGCTGTTGGCAATTGACATAAAGAAAAAATTGGAAGTGTCGTCTGCTACGAGCGGTACAATTAAACCTATCGTATAAGACTTCCGGCTCCTCAAGCTTCGTGCCACCCTGTTTGGTTGATAGTTCAAGCGCTGCATCGCAGCATACACTTTCATCTTCGTTTCTTCTGCAACATAGCGTGTTTCGTTTAACACGTGTGAAACTGTAGCGGTAGATACATTAGCTTCTTTGGCAACTTCTTTAATCGATGACATATAAGTTCCTCATTTCAATATCAGGTATTAAATCGTTTACGTAAACGATTACCCGTTAAATATATGTTATCGCTTTCATTTTAAAATGTCAATAATTTTTAGATAACTTTTCTGTCTTTGGGAGGCGGTGGGGTTTTACTGGCCTCCTCCCAATAGACCAAGCGCTCATAAAATACAGCTACCACGAACGCAAAAGAAAGATAGACAAATAACGTATTTACTTGCTGTGAAGCGAGCAAGCCTTCCAATTCCAGTCCCGCACCCATTCCGATTGGAAAAAGCTGCAGAGGCAGAACGCCCCACAAAAGTACCCCGTAAAAACCTGCAAGTATGTAAAATTTGCGCGTAATATATGTAAGCAGGGCAAAACCAAGGCCAATATTCCAGCTCACAAGTAAGTGAATCATCCAGGAAAAGAAGAGCAACCCTTCCCCGACTGCAAAACCGGCTGAAGCCACCATGCCTGCCATCTGCAGATACAACCCATAAATGATACTGGCTGCAGTACCAGCGAGCAGGCCGAAAAAGAGGCGTTTTTTTAAGGTGTGAGCAGGGGCTTGGTCTATCATTTTTCTCTCTCCTTTGCCTCCAGTCTATCCCCCTATTCCCACTTTAATAAGTAAATAAGCCATACATTATGAAGAAACGTTTATTCCTTCATATAAAGTTTGTGCTGTTTACTTCTGAATTATATCTCTCGCCCCTACTTACGCTGCGTTAAGCTTCAATATCCTTGATCAGACGTGCGGGATTTCCCCCCACTATCACATTATCCGGCACATTTTTTGTCACGACCGCTCCTGAAGCAATAACGGCATTGTCCCCGATTGCCACACCCGGGTTTATAATCGCCCCTCCGCCAATCCAGACATTATTTTCAATGGTGACAGGTCTTCCATATTCTGCTCCACCTGCTCTTTCCACTGGTTGCAGAGGGTGCGTAGCTGTGTAAATGTGAACGCCTGGACCCATTAGGCAATTTTCTCCCATCCGTATGTCGCAAACGTCTAAAAAGACACAATCAAAATTAGCAAAGAAATTGTCTCCGACGTGAATGTTATACCCGTAATCACAGCGAAATGTAGGTTCTACGTATGCATTTTTTCCCAACGAACCAAATAGTTTTCCTAAGAGTTCAGTACGTTTGCTTACTTCTGTCTCTAACGTTTGATTAAATAACCGGACGAGGCGCCGCGCTTCCTCTCTTTCGTTTATGAGCTCAGGGTCATCGGGTCGATATAATTCCCCGGCTAACATTTTCTCTTTCTCCGTTTTCATCATTGTTTCTCCTTTGCTACTATAAATTGGTGACTTCCTTAACTGGCTTGCCACATGGAAAAAGCGTATGAGAGTCTCCCCATACGCTTATTTCATGTGCCTCTTCACCTGTGTAATTAGCCGAAGTCTGCTACCTTTCGTCTACATGGCGGTCTTTCCATAGCTCCCGCTTAATATGGCGAAGCTCAGGCAAAATCAAACGCGTCATTGCCAACCGGACCGCCCCGGAAGATCCCGGCGTGCAAAAGATAGCTTTCCCTGCTTTCGTGCCGGCCAAGGCCCGGCTCATCAGGGCAGCAGAACCGATGTCTTCACTATAGCTTAAATAGCGAAAAAGTTCGCCAAAACCGGGGATTTCCTTGTGAATAAGGGGTTGCACGGCTTCAATCGTTACATCCCGCTCACTAATCCCTGTTCCTCCATTAAGCAGAACCACATCCACCATTTCATTTTCAAGCGATTGCTGAACGGAACGTTGAATTTTTTCCATCTCATCTGGCACAATCGTCCGGTCCAACACCTTTAGACCCTCTTCCTCAAGTAAAGAAAGCATTAACTTTCCGCTTTTGTCAGTCTCCAACGTACGAGAGTCAGAAACAGTTATTACATCACAGCGCACAAGCTCTGGCGCTTCTTCTTTATGCTCGTGTACTGCCATCAGTTCCTCCTTCTTTCTTTTCCTTCTTTTCTTTTTTATAGGCTTCATGCTTCTTGTTTAAGACTTTTTTCAACTCCTCATGTTTTCGCCTCGCTACTAAAATGTAAAGAAAATCTTCTGCTTCAATCGTAATATCTCCATAAGGTGTAATCAACTCATCATTGCGGACAATCGCTGCAATACTTGATTTTTGCGGAAACGGGATTTCATGGAGTTTTTGCCCAACCACCGCTTTATCTTCACTCACCTTGAATTGTATCATTTCCGCATTGGCTTTACCCATTGAGATCAACTCAATTGAATGATGGGGCGTTTCTTTTTTCGGGCCTGTTAACTTTAACGTTTTAGCAAGCTGTGAAATCGTGGCCCCTTGCACTAAAGCCGACGTAAGCACAATGAAAAAAACGACGTTAAAAAATAATTGGCTGTTTTCCAGTCCAGCTACAATCGGGAAAGTGGCTAATACAATCGGCACCGCTCCGCGCAAGCCGGCCCAAGACACAAAAGCTTTTTCTTTTAGTGAATATTTCAGCCCAAGGGTAGACACAAACACAGCAATGGGGCGAGCAAGAAACATCAAGACGACTGAAAGCAGCACCCCATTAATAATCACGTCAAGCGTAAAGAGTTGACCAGGAAACACGAGCAGCCCCAAAATAATAAACATCGAGATCTGCGCCATCCAGGCAAAACCTTCATTGAACTGGAAGATGGCGTATCGATACGTAAGTTCTGAATTACCGATCACAAGAGCGGCCACATAGACAGCGAGAAACCCGCTCCCTTCCAAGAATGCAGTAATACTGTAGGTTAGAAGTGCAAAGGCAACGGAAAAGATCGGGTACAACCCACTCGAATCCAAGTTAATCCGATTAATAGAAGCAGAAGCAACTTTTCCTAACATGAGGCCAAGGAGAAGACCTAAGCCCATCTGCCAAAAAAAGTTTGGTAAAAGCAGCCAGATACTCATCTCGTCTCTTAAAATCAACTCAATAAATGAAAGCGTAAGAAAAACAGCCATCGGATCGTTCGTTCCGGACTCCGCTTCCAGAGTGGCTCCAAGCTTGACTTTAATATTTCGTTCTTTTAACGCAGCAAAGACAGCTGCCGCATCTGTTGAACCAACGATAGCCCCAAATAGGAATGCTTCCAGCCAGGTGATATCAAAAATAAGGTGGGCTCCGAGAGCAACAATCGCAGAAGTAAGCAAGACCCCTAATGTAGCAAGAAGTAATGACGGGGCGGCCACAGACTTAACCGTTGTCCATTTTGTTTGAAGACCCCCTTCAAACAAAATGATCACCAAGGCAATAATACCGATAAGCTGAGCTACTTCAGCGTCACCGAAGTGAATAACCCCTAATCCGTCACTGCCCATCAGCATGCCGACAAGAATAAACAGAACAAGTGAGGGTACACCGAGCCGGTTAGAGAATTTTGCAACCACAACACCGCTGATTAAAAGGAGGGCGCCAAGTAATATAAATGAGTCTATCCCAAATGAATCCAATATCATGCGTGTGCCTCCTGAACCAGTTTCCACTATTCATTTTTAGCTTATACTGATAACAATAGGGTAGTACATATTTATGTAATAAATGCGTAGTGTATCATCAGAAAAAAAGTAAAAATAGGAGAGTATTTCATTTTCTATTTTATCATTTCAAAAAAATATTGAAAGAATTCTGCTTTTCTAATGAAAAGATAACCGTCATAGAGGCACGTTTTTATATTGGTCCATAAGCTTGACCCTTATAGGCTCAAACCTTATTCTGGCGACTGAATTAACCCCAATGCATCTTCGATATTAATGATACAGCTGATGCCCTGCCCTGGCTGCTCTAGGTCTCCAGCTTGATTTGCAGCTTCCATGACTTCTGCAGCACTGCTTTCACTCGTAACGGTAAAAATAATTTCTTTTTCCGGCACCACCATTTGCCCAAAAAACTTTCCTTCTGCATGCTCTCCTTGTCCTCTTCCTCTTGTGACTGACCACCCCTGCACGCCTATGTTTTCAAACGCTGCTAAGACTTCTTTTGCTTTATCTTCTTTTACGATAGTTACCACCATTTTTAAATTATCGTATTGCATGTGTAGTCCCCCTCAAAAATGTGTTTCTCTATCACCTACTCCTCCTTATTTCCCATAAGTCTATCGTGTTAATCAAGTTTATTTATCTCCGTAAAGATTGAACAGGGACCTGCTTAATAGTAAGAAGGGGTACGTTACCACCGTGACCGTTGAAAAGGAGAGTTAGTGAGGGGTTCTCCTTTCACCTTTCATACATAGAAGCCATTGAAAACTTACAGTATGTCATATCCATAAATAATAGAGCTCTCTCAAAAGCCTTTGTAAAAGAATCAATTTCATCATTCAAAATAAGTTGTTCAAATCCGACTAATGAATGTGACCTTCACTTCAGACGGAAGCTTTCCCGAGAGCTTGTCTTCAGCTACCTTCTTCGATGTCAAAACCCTCGAAAAAGTGAATCTTCAGACTGCGCTTTATCCTCTGGGAGTCGCCGTCTTACATTTCAGTCACTTTTGAAATTCCGTATACTAAATAAAAAACAAATAGATAGTATTCGTTTTATTGCTCATAAAACGTCATTATGAAATTGATTCAAAACATTAAAAAATGGAGTAGGTGCGCAGTGACGGGCTCTCTTTGCACAGCCTCGCCTTCCGCTTGCGCAGTGACTAGGTCGGAGTGTGGCGTGATGTTGTTCGAATGCGATGTCACGCGTTTCCCCTCCTATATTTTCGAGATGCCAGCGGCGCACACGGAATCATCCCGTCGTCATATGAGGATTAGAAAAGGGGGCTGCCCTTTTGAGACAGCCCCCCCTTTTTTCTTCTCTTCATGCTTAAATTAAGATGGTGACCCTTCTTCTTCCTCGCCTCTTCTCTCCTCCTCATCTTCTCCGGGCTCAGCTAGAGATTCTTTCCGGTCCACGACTACGGCAGCAGACGCATCACCAACAACATTGACCCCGGTTCTAAACATATCCAAGATTCGATCAATACCTGCTATAAGAGCGATACCTTCAAGCGGCATATTTAAGCTGGTTAAAACGAGCGTAAGCATAATCAGCCCAGCGCCAGGAACCCCGGCAGTGCCAATGGAAGCTAAGGTAGCAATCAACACGACCGTAAGAAGCTCCATCGCTCCTAGTTCAATTCCGTAAAATTGAGCAATAAAGAGTACGGCTACCCCTTGATAAATCGCAGTACCATCCATGTTTATCGTTGCGCCAAGAGGGAGAACAAAGCTGCTCGTTCCTTTTGAAACACCGAGATTTTCGGTCGTATTTTTTATCGTAAGAGGAAGCGTCCCCGCACTACTCGCAGAACTGAAAGCAAAGATTCCGGCAGGCGCAATCCCTTTCAGAAAGTGAATAGGGTTCATTTTCCCAAACGTGCGAACAGCAAGCGTATAAATAACCGCTACGTGAATAATACAGGCTACCGCAACAGCTAAAATGACTTGCAACAGCGGTAGGAGAATAGACAGCCCATGGTCGCCAATAATTGGAGCAACGAGACCAAAGACTCCAATTGGGGCCAGTAAAATGACAAAGCTGGTGATTTTGAACATGACTTCTGAAAAGCCTTCAAAGAAGCGATAAACAGGCTGGGCCCGTTCCCCAACAGCTGCAATGGCGATCCCTAAGAAAAGAGCAAAAAAGATAATCTGGAGAATCTCGCCTTCGACTAAGGCTGCAAATGGATTTTCCGGAATGATATTTAACAGCGTATCCACAACGCCTTCTGTCTCTTCTGTCTCAGCGGCCGTTTCATCGATGCTCTCTTCTGGTATATCAACACCTTCACCTGGAGAAAACAGATAGCCCATGCCCAAGCCAAGGGTGATGGCAATGGCCGACGTCGTTAAATAATACGCTACCGTTTTGCCTCCAAGGCGACCAATTTTCTTGATGTCTCCAGTGCCCGCCACCCCTACAACTAGCGTGGCTAAAATAAGAGGAGCAATAATAAATTGAATCAATCGTAAAAAGGCGTCCCCGAGCGGAGATACAACTTCTACTTCCGGGCCAAAGATGACGCCCGCAATAATAGCAAGAATAAATGCAATTAAAATCTGGGTGAGAAAGTTCACTTTCATGTTCCTGCCCCTTTCTTTAAGTTTTCGAATAACCTCAACTTTACCATGCTTCAGCTTAAATACAATACTTGACACTTATATTAGATTACGTCTTATACGTCAATATTTTGAACTGACGAAGCGCTCATATTCTAAGTCTTAGGCTCGCCTTCAGTTCTAGTTTGTTTCTCCTACTATAAGCAAGTTTAAATTATCATAGCTGTGTCCAAATTACTTGATGTAGTGTAGCCAACCGTAATTGGTTGGAGATGGACAAGGCTTTCGGTAAGATGAAAAGTGTACCAATAACAAGCAAGGAGGCTGCATACGATGGACAAGAAAAAGCTCTTTATTACAATTATGGCAATGGTATTATTTTCCTTTACAATTGAAAAGCCAACCCCCGCAGCAGGGGCCCCTCTTCTCACTCACGGTGATGAAGATGCATCAGTCGTTCAGCTGCAAGAACAATTAATTCAAGCCGGTTACTTACATACACGTGCAACCGGCTATTACGGAGATGCAACCCAGCAAGCTGTCCGGACGTTACAAGAGGACTTTAACCTAGCAGTGGACGGGATAGCAGGAGGGACAACCCAAAACAAACTGCACGAGGTTGAACAAATGGCACGGGTCGTTAACGGCGAAGCACGCGGAGAAGAGTATAAAGGTCAAGTGGCAGTAGCTGCTGTATTGAAGAACCGGCTCCAGGCCGCTGACTTTCCAAATGACGTAGAGAGTGTGATTAAACAAACCAATGCCTTCACCGCCGTGCAGGACGGTCAATATGACTTAGAGCCGGGACCGACGGCGTACCAAGCGGTAGCGGATGCCTGGAACGGATGGGACCCAACCACTGGGGCCACCTACTATTATAACCCTGCCGAAGCCACATCGGATTGGATTTTCACACGCGACGTCCGTTTAACAATCGGGCAGCACCATTTTGCTGACTAAGAAGTAGACAATGTATGCGTTAAATAAGCGAAGCGACGGATCAGAGGATTCGTCGCTTTGTTTGGCTCTAGGTCAGGACATGTTTGATTTTTACAAGGTGCAGATTAAGCTTACTCATCACCAAATCAAGGGGGATGCGAGCAAAAACATATCACCAAGGAGGAAAACGAGAAGGTTTTACCTAATACTATGACAGGAAAGAAAACTATGGAGGTGATAGAATGAGCGATCAATATTTCATACCACAAGCAATTATCACGAATTATAAAGAAGTCAATAAAGATGAGAATACGTACTTGTTAATTGAAGACGGATACGGCATCTACCCGCTGGATGAAGAAATCCGCGTAAAAAAGACGAAAGAAGACCGTCCGCACGCCATCGGCATCATTCATAAATTAGAATGGGAAAATAAACGGACGATCCTCACCTTCTCGTTAACAAAATTAATCGGCGTAAACTAACGAGAAAGCTCCCCCTCGCTGCAGCGGGCTTGACCATTGGGGAGCTCTTTTCCTGTTCATCCCGCTTCAATTTTTTACTTCCACTCTTGCAGCAGCGCCTTTAATGCTTCCACTTCTTCGTCAGAAAGCGTGATGCCTTTCCCCATTTTTTCATGATCTGGGGACCAGTCGCGAATGTCGTACTTGGGCGGGCGCTCGTTCCAACTCACCAAATTCAACTCTTTACGCCAGCCTTTCGGAGATTCAGACAGCACCCCGATCGTTTCAATAATTTCATAGTTAATAGAAGCCATTTGATTCACCTTCCATATGTATCGTGTTTTGCTGCTGAATTAGGTAAAAACAACAGCTCAGTCCCTATTCATTGTAAATGCTCTATCCCTTAGACGCTAGATTTGTAGCAGAATGATACCGGCGATAACAAAGATAAGCGTAACCGCCTGTAAAAGCGTGATTTTTTCCTTTAACCAATAGATCGATAGAAACGCAACAATTAAACTATGAGAAGCAAAAATGGGCGAGACAATACTAACCGGACCATCTAGTAAAGCGAGCGCATATAGTTGCATGCCTCCGAAGGAAAATATACCTGTAAATAGGCCAAATAAAACTGTTTGCGTTAGTGTCAGTCGCTTTTGAATCGCAACCAGGCGCTCTGAGCTCTTCGTTTCGCTTCCAGCTGCCTCCTTCTCCATGCTTCTGCTCTGATTCCACCAATAATAACCAGACCAAATCGCTCCAAACAAATAGCCGTACATCAACACCGGCGTATTGGCAAGCCCAAGTTCTTCTGTTACCTTCAGGCCGCCATTTCGAAAGAAAAACAACAACATCGCCACCGTCGTAAGCAAGTACCAAACCCGGTTGGTGATTGAAGTATCCTCCTTCGAATCAAGCGGCAATATCATAACCGCAGCTATAATAAGCGTAATGCCAATCAGCTCACGCGCATATAACACCTCGCTGTAGACAAAAACACCCATAAGAACAATCAATAAAATGTTTGTATTTACAAACGGTGACGTTAAACTAGCGGGGCCGTATTTCATCGCTTTCATAAAAATCAAGTTTCCAAATGTAGAACCAACCCCCACGACCAGTCCGCTTACAAGCAGCGGCCACGTCACTGTTAAGCTATGTTCCCAAGCTGCGACAACTACAAAACCCGCTGTCCCACTCAAATAAACCCCGAAAAAGTAAGGCCCTAACAACACCTCGCGAAAAGACGCATACTTCATAAAAAACGCCCCAAGCCCAAAAACAACCGAACTACATAAAGCAATCAAAAACCAAGACATCGAATCCCCCCTTGTTGAAGAAAAGCGAAGAGCGTTTGCGGCGCGGTGCTGCACACTTTCCGGGCACACCACCATTGGCGCAAACAGTGGCGACAGACAAGATAAACCGCTAACGTCCAAAACTAGAGATGGTAAGATCGCTGTTCATTGGCGAAGAGACCTTGTGAACACCCATCAACGGACATTTGTTCCATTATTCAATCTATGTCCGCCTGTGCAAATTATCGTTTATTTGTTCCACTAATCCGTCCATCTCCTTAGTCTTTCATAAGGATTCAGGCAAATGGCTGAACGCATGTCCGTAACTCGAAGAAAAAGGCCTCACTTTGGGTCAGTAGCGGAAATTACCTCTCCCATAACTTAAACAACGTCGTCCGCAGAAACGGCCCTCAAATCAATCATCCGGTCTAACGCTGGCCAAGAAGCGAAGACATTTTGCCACGGATCGACAAATAAACAAGCCCATCCCGCTTCTCTTATTGGCCTCTAAATGCCATTTTGCTTCATTAAAAAGGCTCCTTACCCGTGGGCAAGGAGTCAGTATTTCGAATTTAGTTCATTGTAGCATGTTTTCTCGGTCTTCCCTACAATTTAGAGATGCTTAATAGAAAGGAACTATCAGTAATTACGATACGAACCCTGATCCATACGGAATGGCACTATTAAATGCCCTAATGAAGGCAAACGAAACGCTCTTCTGCTTTACCTGTCGTTAGTCAGCTGGTTCGATTTCTACTTGTATAACCCCGACATCAGGACTCACGCCCAATTCCTCAAAGGCTTCACGATGCAAACTAATCTGATTTGGTTCATAACCTGGCACTTCATCAACTACGGTTACCTTAATTTCTTCTTGCTGGGGGGTGGAGAGATTGGTGATGTGCAGCTCTTGGCCGCATCGGTACGGAGCGTCCTTGCCTACGGCGACTGTCATATAATCATCAGTCGACCACGGAATGCCGCACTTTGTTACCTCACCACCTTCTGTCCAGGTCGCCTGCCCTTGCACAGCATTTGGGCGGTCATAATAATAGTACGGATTAACGGGCTGCATACGGTAATAAGGGGAAGGTGCATACGCAGGTCCCGGGTACGCGTATCCTGCATAAGGATGAACATAAGGCATATAAGCATACGGATAATACATACGATCGTCCTCCTGGCGTAAGAAATATATTAACCAAATATCTAACTTGTTGGCCCTCTCACCTGTTATGTTGATGAGGAGGTGGACATAACCCTCTGTACTACCATATGTTCCTGGGAGGTTGACCGGTGACAAGAAACGGAGGAATGCATTGTTTTGTTGTGCTGACGGCTACATGCCTGGGCGTTCCCTGAAATTTTTCGCACATTGTGTATATCGCAGCGATTTACAACGAAAAATATCAAGGTTAAACCGTAAAGGAGGAATGAAAACATGGAAGCCCAACGAGCGCAGGAAATTTCGAATTCAGAAAACATGGCAAATGTCAGGTACAACGGAGAAAATGTATACATCGAGCATGTCGATCAACACCACGGCATCGCTACGATTCATTCCCTGAACGACCCCGATCACAAGCAAAGTGTTTCGGTAACAGATTTAGAAGAACAATAATTCGTCACTCCGCACATAATTCAGAGACCTAAAAAGCCCCGCGCTGGCCCGTAGATACGGGCCGGCACGGGGTCTTTTATGGAAAAACTCGTTTCCCCAGCTTTCAAGAATTGGCCAGTTTCTCTTTTAACAGCTCTTCTGCCTCAGCAGCCGGCACGGGCGGGCTGTAAAAATACCCTTGTCCGAACCCTCCGCCGTGATGAAGCAGGAATTCAACCTGTTGCTCTGTTTCAATTCCTTCAGCCACTAAGTCAACGTCTAAGTTCCCACCCATATCCAACATTGTTTTTACCAGCGAGGAAGCTTTCGCATCGTGAACCACCTCGCTGACAAAGGACTTATCCAATTTCAACACGGAAACAGGCAACTTGCTGATCGCACTTAACGAAGCATAACCGGTGCCAAAATCATCAATCGCAAAGGTGACGCCAATATCCCCCAGTTCTTGAATGATCCTCTTGGATTGGTCAATGTTCTGCATCACGCTTTCGGTAATTTCCAGCGTGAGGTATTGAGGTGCTAACTCGTGTTCGGCAAGAACGTTTTTAACATCTTCTACAAAATGATTATTCTCAAATTGCAGCACAGAAACGTTGACTGCAACCTTGAGATAATAGCCATTTTTCTGCCACTCTTTATTTTGGTTGCAGGCTTGTTCAAGCACCCATTTTCCAATCGGCACAATCATTCCTGATGCTTCTGCCAATGGAATAAACTCTACCGGCGAAACGAGTCCCAACTCTGGATGCTGCCAGCGCAGCAAGGCTTCAACGCCGTAGATCTCCCCGGTTTTCAGCTCAACTTTTGGTTGATAATGAAGCTCAAACTCCTGATTGCGGAGCGCCTTCTTCAGCCCGCGCTCCAAAGTAATGCGCCGGTCGACAACACCCTGCTCCTCAGGAATGTAAAAATGATAATTATTTTTCCCGTATTTCTTAGCCATGTACATGGCAGCATCCGCGCGTTTGATAAGCGTGTCGTTATTCTGCCCATCGCGGGGATACAAACTGATGCCGATGCTGGGTGAGGTATACGTATCTTCGCCATCCAGCGTGAACGGAATCGAAAATTCATCAAGAATGCGCTCAGCCACTGCTTTTGCTTCGTCCGCATCGCTGTCTTCCAATAGAATGATAAATTCATCTCCGCCCTGCCTGGCGACAACATCCCCCTGACGCACGCCTCTTAGCAGGCGCTCACCCACTTGTATTAACAATTCATCCCCCAGGTGATGGCCCATAACGTCATTGATAAATTTAAAACGGTCCAGGTCGATAAACATTACCGCGAATGAATGGTTTTTACGTTCACAGCGCACCAAAGCCTTTTGCAGTTCATCGTTGAACATGGAGCGGTTCGGCAATCCGGTTAACACGTCGTGGTAGGCCATGTGTTTGACCTGGTCTTCCGCCTTTTTGCGCTTCGTAATATCGACGAGCACACCATGAAATTCAACCGGTTCAGCATCCTTAAAAATAGGCGTGCAACGGTCTTCCACCCAGCGGATTCCGCCGTCCGGTTGAATGACGCGGTACTCCATCTGCACGTACTGGCCGTCTAAAAGCCGGTCGACATGGGTGGAAAGACGGTCGAAGTCTTCTGGATGAATCGCTCTTTTCCACCTCTCTGCGAAACCTTCATCATTTTCTGGTGAAAAGCCATAGATCTGTGTGACGTTTCTAGACATATAGGTCATATTTAATGCTTCATCCATTCTATAGATGCAGGCGTTCACATTATCTAACAGTTGCTGAAAGTCTTCCTGAGCTTGGTTGATTGCTTGTTCCAAATTTTTCCTTTCTGTTAGGTCGTATGCGACGCCGTTTAATTTGACGACCTCTCCTTTATCATTTTTCTCAGGGTCGCCAAAGACATAGACCCACCCCTCTTTCCCATCTTTGTGAAAAAACCTCCATTCAGCGGTCGATTCTTCTCCTGCTAAAAGCCTTTGATAATGCGCCTCCACCGTATCTTGATCGTCAGGGTGCACCCTCTCGAACCACAGATTATAATTCTCCTCGAACTCTTGCATCGCAAAACCAAAAATCTGTTCAATTCCCTTGGAGACCCCCATCTTTTCTTGCAGGAGGTCTATCCTCCAAAATAACGAATAATTTTTCGTGAAAATACTTTGCATCTCTTCTTTGCTTTTTTTATATTCTTCCTTCTTTTGTTCTACGTCAGCTTTGGTGTTCTTTAATGTCTGATTGAGTTGAATGATGCGGTCAAACTGCCTGCCGGTGAACCAACCGACTATAAGCAGGAGCATGCTTCCCACTGCAGCAGTGACAGTATTCAAGCCGTCACTTGCCAACACCAAAAACATACCATTGACTATTACTAGTACGACTCCTGCGACTCGACCTTTGTATGGCACGTTTTACCCCCTGGCGTGAAGTTTTGATCTATTGTTACTAAAATAACATAGATTCTACTTGCCATCATGCCAAATGTCCTCTCACTTGCATCCTAGCCAGCTGATAAAATTAACGTACAAAAATACGGTAGCAATCTGTCGAGAATGTAGGCGGGATATCAGAAGTCAGAGCGCGTAAAACAATCTTTACTGGCTAATGGATCAAGCGAACGACCGCCCTCCGCGCGTCACTCCTGCATCCGCGGGCGATTGAAGTCGCCAAGGAAAGCTCTAAGGAGGGGACAGTGGGGAGGCCATTTGGACGTTTCTTCGAAAAAATGGACAAAATGAACTCCAATTTGGACGTTTCGACAATTCTCTGTTACACTTCGACAAATTTCTGTTACGTTTCGACATATATTTGGACGTTTCTAAACGCTGAGCTTTATGGTTCTGCTCTCTCCTGAAATCGCCCACCTCCCTCCCGATCCCGCTCAACCTTGTTCTGATTCTGCTCACCCAACCACTAGTATCAAGCACCTCTCCAATAATTCCCTAATCATGAAATAAAAAATACCACAGAACATTGTCCTATGGCAGAAATTTTATACTTCTTATTTTTTTTAAAAAAAGACAACTCGCCTGATTGGCAAGTTGTCTCTCCTGACAGTATGACTGTCCAACGGCCTAATGCCTTTTGTTTAGAGTGAATCGACAGCTCCCTTTACCGGTGCCGTACCAGTCACAACTTGAAACTCTTTTCCAATTGTTTCATCGTTTTCTAAACTGGCCACAATCACGCGGGCTACGTCTTCTCTTGGCACTTCATTTCTGTCCACTTTGCTTGCTGCTTCTACTTGGCCGGTTCCTTCATCATTGGTGAGCAAGCCGGGATGGATAATGGTGTAATCCAGGTCCGTGTCCTTCAACCATTCATCGGCATAATGCTTTGCTGCCACATACGGTGCAAAGGACGAATTCGCTTCCTGAATCGCTGCACGAGTCGTATCAAACGAACTAATCATAATATACCGTTTCACGCCGGCTGCATTGGCGGCTTCAATTGTTTTCACGGCACCGTCCAAATCAATCATGATGGTTTTGTCTTTGCCTGTGTGTGGGCCGGAACCTGCGGTAAATACGACCGCGTCAACGCCCTCCGCTGCTTTTGCCATCGTTCCAATGTCATCTTCGAGGTCCACCACAGCTGTTTCCGCGCCCAGATTTTCAAAATAGGAGGCCTGCTCCTCTTTGCGGATCATCGCTTTAGCTTCTAAGCTATCGCTCTCCTGGATAAAGGAAACAAGGTGTTTTCCAATTTGGCCATTTGCCCCAACAACAAGTACTTTCATGGTCTCCACCCTTTCTATGTGAACGTATTTAACCCTTTTGCCAAAATGGTTTGGCTTCTGAACCGATTATACCCCTCATGTTTGATGAGGTACAAGCTAGACGAATCGGTCTAGGAAGTGGCCGAGGGGGTCTGACACCCGCATCTCCGCCAAAGCGTCCGTTAATCGACAGAACTTCCTTTATTATTTCCAGGGAAATAAAATAATGACGATTGGTGGGAGTCATCAATTTTAATGATGAAAAAGCAGTTATCATGCGACCGATTGAAGAAACGGTGTCTGACCCCGTTTAGGTGGAAGCAGACACCGCCTTTTGACCCTATTCACCACAAAAGCTGCAACAAAAATATATAGCCGAGAACTCCGGTCACGAAGGCGCCGAGACTGCTGTCACGTTCGTCAGGAAGTTCTTCTTTCAGTACGTTAAGGATGATGGCCCCAGATAAAAAGGCGAAAACTAACGCAAAAATTTCCTCTGTAATCAACGCAAAGCTTCCTGCCACCGCTCCCACAATAATGGCCGAAGCCAGAATCCAGCGACCATACCGGTCATATGTCTTTTCATGGTGAAACTTTAAGCCAAAATCTATCACAAGAAAATGAAGTCCCATCACTATAACGAATAAGAACATTTCGACCCACCCGCCTTCTGCCTGATAAACGAGTAAATAACCAATTAATGAATTATAAAAAAAGAATAAAGCCACATGTGCCCAGAACGTGTCTATAACAGGAAGCTTCACTCTCCCTATCTTTTTACGTTTCTTGTGGGGCTTTTTCACAAATTTCTCGATCGCATAGAAAACAATTAAACCAAGCAGAGCCGTTACATACACATGATGCGCCATGTAATCCAAAATGCCTGCAGGTACCCCCTCTGCCACCGTTTCCTGATGCGCTTCCAGCTCAGGAAGTATGTGAAGGAAAACATAGGCTACTGAAATGCCTCCCGCAATGGACAAAAAACGGCTTCTGGGAATATGTTCGATAAAATGGAGACGCCCGACAGAGATATGCACGACTGCAAGAAGCACGGCCGCACTTATGATCAGCCAATTCACCAGAGATGACCTCCTTCAGTGGGAGGTTTCCCCTGTTTGAGATTTTTGTAACTTTTTCATACACCTTATATCTCCCAAAAATTATGAGGGTTCACTTGTTTTTGTGTCATTCCCTTCGGCTCAGAGAAAAGGTTTTAGTAGTTAAAATTGCTTCTGCAATAAACGAGAAGACCGGCTGATATGCTTTTACATACAAAAAAGCAGGCGCTTCGTTTTCAGCACCTGCCCTGACGCCTGTTTTTTATTATTTGGTGTAGTGGACCGGCTCGCCCGGACCGTCGAGCGTTACGGTTGTTTCACTCGGTTTGGTTTCGGCAATGACCTGGCCGCTTCGAATCGAATACCGCACCGGCGCCTGCTTGCGGATCGCTTCGTATTCATTTTCGGCAGCAACCACAATTAAGTTGGCGGCTTTCCCTTCTTCCACCCCGTACGTTTCTTCGATATTTAACGTTTTGGCGCTGTTTGCCGTAATGAAATCAATGCTGTTTACAATGTCTTCATAGCCCATCAGCTGCGTAGCGTGGATGCCCATGTGCAGCACTTGCAGCATGTTGCCGGTGCCGAGTGGATACCACGGGTCGAAAATGTCGTCATGGCCGAAGCAAATATTCATGTCGGCTGCTGCCAATTCCTTTACGCGCGTCAGGCCGCGGCGTTTCGGATACGTGTCAAAGCGGCCCTGTAGATGAATATTAACGAGCGGATTCGCCACAAAATTGATCCCGGACATTTTCAGCAAGCGGAACAGCTTGTACGTGTAGGCGTCATTATATGAACCCATCGCCGTCGTGTGGCTCGCCGTCACGCGCGCGCCCATGCTCCGCTCGTATGCTTCCTTGGCGACCACTTCCACAAAGCGCGACTGTTCATCGTCAATCTCATCACAATGAATATCAATCAGTTTATCGTATTTCTCCGCTAAATCAAACGCTTTTTCCAGCGAGGCTACTCCGTATTCCCGCGTAAATTCAAAGTGCGGAATGCCGCCGACAACGTCAGCGCCCAGCTTCAGCGCTTCCTCTAACAGCGCTTCGCCATTCGGATAGGACAAGATGCCTTCCTGCGGAAACGCGACAATCTGCAAATCAAGAAACGGAGCCATCTCTTCTTTTACTTCCAGCATCGCTTTGAGCGCGGTCAACTCAGGGTCTGTCACATCCACGTGCGTGCGGACATGCTGGATGCCCTGTCCGATCTGCCATTTCAAAGCCGTGGTTGCCCGCTCTTTCACATCTTCATGCGTGAGCGATTCTTTACGCTCTGACCAGCGCTGAATCCCTTCAAACAGCGTCCCGCTCTGGTTCCATTCCGGTTCGCCCGCAGTCAGCGTCGTATCCAGATGAATGTGCGGCTCAACAAACGGCGGAAGAACGAGCGAACCCGCGGCATCAATCACTTCCCCGCTTTCTTCAGTCGTTTCACCGGCCTGCGCAATACGTTTAATCCTACCTCCGTCCATGACGATATCCCACAGACCTTCCTTTCCTCGTAACGTTGCATTTTCAATTCTCAACACTTACCCCACCTTTTTCAATTCCGGTGTTTCTTCTATTTCTTTTGCTTCTGCCGTTAGTTTCGATAATACCACGTAAATGACCGCGGCACCCAGCACTCCGTTTACCGGTGGAATGCCCGGCACCCACTGTGAAACGGCGACCCCGCCTGCCCAGGCATATAAAGCGACCCAGTTCACCGCTTTAAAGCGCATTTCGTTTAGTTTTGGATAGTTTCTGCGTCGTACGGAGAAATAATCCGCTAAAATAATCGCGCCAATCGGCGGCAGCGCAGCCCCCAGCACATTTAAGAAGTCGACAAAGTTGTTGTGAAGCCACATCGCGAAAATCGTACCTACGATGCCGTTAAAGATCACGATTTTCTTTTTATCAATCTTGGTAATGTTCGAGAAGCCAAGCCCGGACGCGTACAACGCGTTGTCGTTCGTTGTCCAAATGTTTAGCCCGAGGACGAAGATGGCCGGAAGAATCAAGCCCTGCACAAACATCACTTCGGAAATATCCGACTGTCCGGTCGCAATGACCCCGACCGCGCCGAAAAGAAACATTAACGAATTTCCGATGAAAAAGGCGATCATTGTTGTGGCCACGGCTGAACGCTTCGTTTTCGCAAAGCGCGCAAAGTCAGGCGTCAACGTGCCGCCGCTGATAAAGGAGCCGATGCAAATCGTAAGCGCAGCCGCCAGACCGAGCGTTTCCACAGGCTGGTAATCCATCAGCCCCTCCAGACCGCCGGCTGTCTCTGCGGCTTGAAACATGGACGTGCTGCCGAGAACCGTAATTGCCGGCACAGCCACAAAACTTAACACCGCTAACGCCTTCATGCCAAAGAAGGCGGTGACCGTCATAAGCAGGCCTGAAATAAAGATTAAGAGATACGTATCAATCCCTGTTGCGGTATGAACCGGAATCGCAAACATCGCCACCCCGACCCC
Source organism: Salsuginibacillus kocurii DSM 18087 (assembly GCF_000377705.1). GTDB lineage: Bacteria > Bacillota > Bacilli > Bacillales > Marinococcaceae > Salsuginibacillus > Salsuginibacillus kocurii. Next base: position 260,826 of record NZ_KB898625.1, read on the forward strand.
GAACCAGCCAACTTGTGTCGCCGCAAGCAGGAAAGAAGGCAAATACGATCCCTTTTCCCCAAACGCATAACGGGCAAGCAAGTGCGTGGACAGCCCCGTTCGCGCGGCAATGTAAGCCAAAGACGCCGTGAAAAGCCCGAGAATCAAGTTACTCGCCAGAATAACTCCGATCAGCTCCATCAATGTGAGCCCATTCCCAAGCTCCCCGCCTGCCAGCATACTCGCCGAGAAAAACGTAAACCCAAGCATCACCACAAGCATCTTCCAGAAACCATTTCGCTGACTCTGCGGCACTTCCTGCAACGAAAAATCCGAGTCTGTATGTTTCATGAATGCATTCCTCCAGTTTCATAGTGTGTAAATGAAACTGGTACCAAGGCCATAAAAAAGCTCCCTGCCATTTCTGACAAGAAGCTCATTTACCTCATGATGAAACCAAAGCGCACGCCGCCCCTGCGTATCAACGTATACACGCAGCCCACAGCACGGCACTCGGCCACCACCATTCCGCTGTCCTTGTCAGCCTCACTGGACTGAATTAAAGGTACCAGTATTTAATTAATAGTTATTATTACAGGGATGTGGGGGACTGTCAATGGGAGAGGTTTTATTTTATCCAAATCTTATGCACCTTCAAATTTAAACTGAGGGAACCTCCCCCTTCCTCCTATACATCTCCCTGTCCGCATGCTGGATTAATTCGTTGAAGGTATACCCATTTTCTGGATAGACAGCGTTTCCAATGGAGGCGCCAAAGGATGAGAGGTCGACAGGCTTATTGTTTTCCAGCTTGGTTTGAAAAGTGCGGATAAAGTGCTGCTGCTCTTCTTTTGCAGCGTTGGGTGCGAGAATGATAAATTCGTCGCCGCCCCAGCGGGCAATGAGGTAGTCCTTTTTCGTTATCCTTTTTAACAGTCCAGAGACATCGCGCAAGACTTTATCGCCTTTGATATGGCCGTAGTTGAAATTGTCGAGATCCACGAGGAGAACACCTAGTTCTTCGTTTCGTTTGTCAGCGGCTGCTTTCATTTTTTCAAAGGCTTTTTCCAGGGTTGCGGTTATATGTACCGGTGAGGGGGTCCTTTTCCAAATAATATTTGGCTTTGTCGTATTGCTTGCCGCACCACCAGGCAATAAGCAGAAAAATGACGGTCAAGACAAAGAAAGTCCATTCAAAAGGAAGCCCTAAATACTCGTGGTAATAAAAATATCTTAATATATTGAATTCGCTCACCACACCGACTGCCGTGATTCTTCCTCTTAGCCCCACACGTGATACTCGCTTCAATTCGTTGTATGTTGCTTTGCGTTTGAATGTTTCTTGTTACGCTTCATGTCATAACATCGAGGACGCCAAAGCCTCAAGCTTAGCGCCCTCACATCCTACGAACCAGCCGGGTTCATCGGCATCTTTTTTGTCTAGCCCTGACTTCAGCTCGGCGGTGCCAGTGTTGCCGGCCAGTTTTGTTAGCTTTATTCTTAGGCCCCCCGACTTAAAAATGAATATACAAAAACCAGTTATCTAGAACGAGCTTTACCAAAGAGAACCAGAACATACATTCTTGATATTTTAACCTAATACGCCAAATAAATGATATAATGGGCATGTTATAACGTGAATTTGGGCGGGTTGGCTCATCCCCGGAGAAAGGGGGTGATGCCATGAATACTTTTGAACGTCTAGAGCTTATCCGAGTACTTGTTGAAATATCTACAAGTCTTATCGATACACTCGTAAACAGTCTTTTAGCCCTAGTTACCGCTGGAGCTGTTGGCGTTCAAGCATATAGGTATTTGAAACACAAAAAAGACCGCCCAAATCATTAGCGGAGACGAGCGGTCTTTTTTGGACTGAGCCGATCCGCAAAAGGATCGTTATAACTGGTCGTCCATGTGGTCGCATGGGCGACCTTGTTATTAAGATATAACATTTTGAACTGAATTATTCTTCTTATTGTTATCATACTATTCCCATTTATTTTCGTCAATAAAAGTGAAAGGCGCATTAAACGATCCACTGACACGCCCCATCAACCGCCGTGATTCTCCTTCTGCTTCCTACATCTCGTACCTCACCTTCATTCTGTTCTATCTCTGTCTAAACGTAAGTTAACGTTGGCATCCAGCTATTGACAAATAACAACAAGGACGCCAAAGCCTCAAGCTTAGCGCCCTCGCAGCTCCTACTAAAGTTTTCTATTCAAACATTGCCTGGACTTTCGGCACGACGTGACCGGCTCCGCCTCGGCCCTGCACGTCTTCTACCATCATCGCAACAAGCAAGTCTTCATCTTCATAGTCGTAGCCTATGAACCAGCCTAGTTCATCGGCATCTTCTTCGTCCAACGCCGATTTCAGCTCGGCGGTGCCCGTTTTGCCGGCCAGGGTAATGTTCTCATCATATACATCATTTGCGGTACCGTCCGGGTCCTCGACGACCGCGATTAATGTCTCTTCAATGATTTCGGCGGTGTCTTCGCCGATGAGGTTTTCTTCCCAGATGTTTGTTTCGCCGTCATCGATCAAGGTCGGCTGCATCATATCTCCGTCCTGGCTGAACGTCGTGTACACAGCGGCCAGATGAATCGGGTTCATTAACACTTCGCCCTGCCCAAAGCTCGTGTCAGCGAGCAGCACCTCGCTCTCGATCCCTTCATTGCTCAGGCGCGAGGAATAAACGGGATAATCAATCAGGTTGTCTTCGGTGAAGCCGAACGCCTCGCTCCAGCTTTCCATTGCTTCGGTCCCCAGTTCAAGCCCTTGTTCGGCAAAATAAATATTGTCGGAGCGCGTCATTGCTCTGCTTAAGTCCACTTCCGTATCCTCTTCGTTGACGCGGCGCACGCGGTAGCCGCCCCAGTCGTCGCGCTCCCAGTACTCTCCTTCAATGGTCAGGACTTCATCAGGGTCGAGCGTCCCTTCTTCGATGCCGGCAGCTGCGGTGATCGGTTTAAAGACAGAGCCCGGGACGTAACGCTGGCCAAAGCGGTTCAGCATCGGTTCCTTATCGTCTGTCTGCCAATCTTCCCACTGCTCCTCGCTTACGCCAAAGACCATTTCTTCCGGGTCGTACGCCGGAGTATTCACAAGCGCTAGCAGTTCACCGGTGCCAGGGTCCATCGCTACCGCAGTGCCCGCTTCGCCTTCCATCTCCGCGGCCAAGTCCTGCTGGGTACCTGCATCAATCGTCAAGCCAATATCTTCACCGTGTTCGACTTCTCGTTCGACAGGCTCAGCGCGAACATTGCCTTCTTCATCACGAACCTCGATCACCACGCCGGGCTCGCCGCGCAGCTCTTCTTCATAGACGCTTTCAAGACCGGATTTACCAATCGTGGAATGCTCTGTATAGCCGTCCCATTCTGCTTCTTCCAATTCTTCAGCTGTAATCGTGTTGGCATATCCGGTTAAATGAGCCGCTTTTTCACCTAACGGGTATAATCTGGCTTCACCAGTATTCAAGAGGACGCCGGGAATGTCGAGCAAGTCATCCACTCGTTCATCATTTTGTGGCAGTTCTTCGAGCGGTACGAAGCTATCGTCCTGTACCCAATCCTGTGCTAAGGCTTGCTCCACCGCTTCCTCGCTGAGTCCGAGAATGTCGGCTGCTTCTTCCTCACTTTCTTCTTCCAGTTCACCCGGAATCAGTCCGGCTTCGTAGATCTCTCCATTTAAGGCCAATCGATCGCCGTGACGGTCGAGGATGTCTCCTCGCTCCGGTTTAACGGTGCGAGCCTGAACCGTGTCGGAAGCCTCTTCCATTCCCGCAAATAAATGATCGTGTCGGAATTCGATCAGCCAATCCGCTTCTTCCTCCTCGTCTTCCGGCTTAACCGCTGTGACTTCCGTTTCATACGCTAGTTCACCAGCCACGGTTTCCATCTCTACTTCGACCGGATAAGTGATTTCTTCGAGTTCTTCCAAATCAATCTCTTCTTCTTCAAAGTCGCGCGATTCAACGTTTACATCAATATCCTCCAATCCTGTTTCAGCAGCTATTGTTTCGGCACGCTCTACAAATGTCTCCCTGTCTCCAGCTCCATGGTTCGCAGGGTCAACAAGGGTTGCATACATCTCTTCATAGTTGTGGGCTTCCCAGCTGTCTGTGTACCTTTCTATTGTCAGTTCAGGGTTGTCTGTTTCGGCTGTACATGCAGTCAGTAAAATAAAAAGAAGAAGCCCTACTCCGTAGTACGCTTTATATCGCATCATATCGTTCCTTTCTGCTACTTTTCACGTGCTATGTTTTACACCGTTTGGTTCTTTGCATAATGAGGAGGCAGGGAAATGGGGATAGAACCTATTCTATGAAAAATGTACCAATTTATCATAGAAAATGGTATGATAATTGTATCTATTTTTATTGTAATATACGAGGCGCCACAAAGCCATCAACCTACTTTTGTAACAAAAATTGAATGCGCTTACACTTCATTGAGTGACCATTCATTCATTACCCAGGGACTACATTGTCTGTCGTCGGCGCTCGGACCATCATGTTAGGAGGGGTTTTATGCACGCGGTACAACATTTGCTGCAGCAAGATTTAAAGACAAAAAATACCTTGGCACTTATTCTTTTTTCCATTTCGTTGGCTGCTGGCGGGTCGCTTACCTTTGTTCAGGGAGAGATGGGGGCAGCGCTTCTATACGGGGGGCTTCTTCTTTTGCTTGTCAGCCTCTATGGTTTGTTCCGGTTCCTTATGGATAAGGAGCATGTTTTCCCGTATTCGTTAATCGTGATTGCCTATCTGTTTATCGCGGTTTACATTAGTCTTCTAGACGGTGGCACAGCAGTTGTTTCCATTTTATTCTTTCTTTTGTTTTTGTCTACCTTACATATGTATCCGTTCCTTTTTTGCATAGGGTTTATTGCTGGCGGGGCTGGCTTGTATTTCAATTCCTTTTATACGACGGCAGAGGCTGCTGTGCTGCAGGAGAATTTTCCTTCGTTGCTATTAGCCTATATTCTAGCAGGTGCTCTGGCTTCAGGATTGATTTACTTGAATCGCAAACAGATGCGGCAGTTAGAATCACTTCTACTAGAAAGTGAGAAGCTGAGTCATGAAAAAGCACAGGAACACCTCCGCTTACAGGAAAATGTAAATAAAATGATTGGAAACATCTCCACCGTCAATCACAGTGTGCAAGACAATGTGAAGTCCCAGGCTGACATCACCGCTGCGATTGCTGAAATTGCAGCAGGAAGCAGTACACAAAGCGAGAAAATCAGTTCCATCTCAGCTCATGCCCAGCATACGGCCACGCAAATGGCGACGCTGCGTGAGGAAACGACTTCTATTTCAGGAGATTTTATGCATGCCAATGAACTGGCACAATCAGGGTCTGCCCACGCTGCGGAACTCGCTGAGAACATGACCGGTCTGCAACAGGAGATCGGTTCATTAAACGAAGCGTTCCATGAGCTTACAGAAAAAATTGCCGAGACCGATACGTTTTCTCAAGCGATTATTCAAGTGAGCGAACAAACGAATTTGCTTGCATTGAACGCTTCTATTGAAGCGGCCCGGGCCGGAGAGGCTGGGAAAGGCTTTTCCGTGGTAGCAGATGAGATACGCAAATTAGCTGAAACAACCAGTGACACAGCTGAAAAAATTACGGCCAATTTAAATCAAGTGAATCGGACCAATCAAGCAGCGGTGGAAAAGATGCAGACGAGTAATACGATGGTAGCGAGCCAAGATGAGAAAACAAGTAAAGTCCATGAGGCATTTGAGACTTTCTCCAGCTTGGTTGACAGCTTGAATGAAAAAGTATCATCCTTTGATGAGCTGGCTGCCACCGTGCAGAATCAATCCCGTGAAGTAGATGCTTCCACCGAGGAGCTGGCTGCCATTATTGAAGAAGCTTCAGCTGGTATCGAAGAAGTAAGTGCGACTATGGAAAATGTTAGCAAACAAAACGAACAAATCGGCTCAGATATGAAAGATACCGAAGCCGTGGTCACGCAGCTGACCACGGCAGAAGAAACTTCCGCTTCCTAAAGAAAACTTGGCAAAGCCAAGCCTACGGCGTAGGCTTGGCCTTCGTTGCACGTATACCGTGTCTTTCAACGATTTATATATTCTTACGGGATAATAAAAACGCGCTCTCCGTTTTGGAGAGCACGCTTTTTCAGGTAAGCTTGGGGCAAAGATGGCAGTACCTACAGAGGGCAACGGATTCAAGACATCGAACTGGTCACGAGCTCGGCTAACGGCTGCGGTTTAGAAAAGAAGAAGCCTTGCACTTCGTCACACCCTACCCTGCGCAACGTTTCAAGCTGCGAGGCAGTTTCTACACCTTCCCCAATCACTGTTAACGAATATAAATGAGCAATGTCTACAATGCTCTTCATTAAACCGATGTCCCTCTCATTATCTGGTTCCACTTGTACGAGGGAAGCATCTAGCTTCAACGTATCGATTGGCAATTCTTTAATGTAATTTAACGAAGAATAGCCTTTACCAAAGTCATCAATCGCTACTGATATATTTTTAGACTTGATCTGTTCTAACTTTTGCGATACAAGCTCGATATTTTCCAGCATATGACTTTCTGTAATTTCAAGTTCAAGCGGTGGATGCACACAATCGGCTGAATCAATCGTCTCGAGAATTTGTTCAGAGAATCCAGGTTGATTAAAGGTGTAAGAAGATAAATTAACACTAATTTTCACCTGGCAGCCAGAGGATTCTTCATTAAGTTTGGCCCCTTTTAAGCACGCTTCTTTTAACACCCAATTGTCTAAGGCAAGCATTAAGCCGGTTTCTTCTGCCAGTGGGATAAACTCACCGGGGGAAATATAGCCCATCTTGGGATGGTGCCAGCGCAATAAGCTTTCGTATCCGGTTAGTACGGTCGTCTTCGCATCATACTGGCCCTGGAAAAATAATTCAAGTTCTTCCTGTTGAATGGCCTGGGCCAAATCCTGGATCAAAGTCGCCCGCCGTTTTGAAGATGCATTTAATGTTGGGGTGAAAAACGTATATTGCTTTTTTCCTTTTTGTTTTGACTGTGCCATCGCAAGCTCGGCTTGTTTTAGCAAATCGTTAATCAGCTGGTCGCTGGCCGTTTGATTGCTGATGCCCATACTAGCGGAGATATAAATCGGAACATCGGTGGCCGGCGTATAAAAGGGCTGATTCAAGCTGTGCAAAATCTGAGCACAGTACGAGTCAAGCTCTGTTGGCGTGATGGTTCGAAACCAAATGATAAACTGGCCGCCAGATATCCGGGCTATACCTACATGACTCCCTACTGTATCCATGATACGGCGAGCGATCTGTTGCAGCACGATATCTCCCTGAGCATGGCCATGGGCATCATTGACGTACTTAAAATTATCTAAGTCTAAATAAATAACCGCAGCGTTTTCTTCTTGCTGAGGTTGTAAATATTGGTCGACAAAATGATGATTATACAAACCGGTTAGTTCATCGTGTACCGCCTTAAATTCTAAATCCAGCGTTTGCCCTAAAAAGGAAGCCATCAATTCAAGGGCTTTTCGTTGCTCCGCAGAAAAAGACACCGGTGTATGTGAGATTACGCTGAGCGTCCCAAAGAGGTTTCCATTGCTAAGGATGATGGGCGCTCCTATATAGCTCGCGATATCCCAATGTTCAATAATCTTAAGACGAGAAGAAAGTGAATGCTGTTTTGTATCTTCTATTGCTAGCACTTCTCCTTTTTCACAACGGATAAATTGGCAAAAGGATTCTTCTAAAGGGAGGCGTTCCCCTGCTTTAATTTGTACTGCTTCTTGGTCTTTTTGGTATGCTTTAATAACTAATAAACCAGTATCATTTGTATGCGAGATTAATAATGTGGACCTCGGGATAAGAAGGTTAAGCGCCTGCAACACATCTTCGGCTGATTTATCAAACGTTTTATAATACGAGACTTCCGTTTCTGGTATATACATTTCCTCACCCTCAGCTAGCTTGATGTAGTCGTTTCTCCAACAGAGCGGGATATTAAAATAACCTTGTATTTAAAACCATCTTACGTTTATTGTCATATAGCACTTACTTGTAAAACAATGCGTCAACCTTATGTATTTTACTAGATTAAGAGTTTGGTATGTTAGCGCAATGTCAATCCCTTACAATGCTCACATGCATAATTCTATATTTTCGTCAAAATTCCTGCTATCCTTTTCTATTTCCTAAATATTTTACATGTAGACGATTGACTTAAATGCCATGTTAAGGCGAACAGGTCTGCAAAATCTGTGCGAACGCTTCATCCCGCTCTTCCCATGCCCCTTGCCGTGTCCATTCTAAAAATTCCGGCTTCAACAGCTGCGCGAACAGGTTCTTCCGCTTAACCGGGTCAGTAACCGTTCGCATTATTTCTTCCCGGCACTCTGCCAAGAAATGAACATAATCCTCGTACGCGTCGTCAAATTGCTCTTCAAGCGCGCGTTTCGTGTGTTTGGCCAGACTCGGGCTTGCTCCATTGGTGGAAACAGTAACGGTGAAATCCCCTCTTTTCACCATTGCAGGCACGTGAAAGGTGCTTAGAGCAGGGTTGTCGGCTACATTGACAAGCTGAAATGGGGCAGCAGCGGAAGCTATTTTTTTGTTAACCTCTGCCTGGTCGGTCGCAACAAAAATTAAGCGCGCCCCTTCCACATCTTCCGGACGGGCTTCGCGCTTTTCCCACGTTACGTGTCCTGCTTCTGCCCACATGTCAATTTGTGACGTGACACAAGGCGCAATCACGCGCACCTCAGCTTTTTCTTCTAGAACGTGCTTGATTTTCCGCTCGGCTACTGTGCCGCCGCCAGCAACAAGAACGTCCCAGCCTTCAATCGCTAGTTGAATCGGATAACTCATTGCTATTCCCCCGTCCGGTCCGTGGTTTCTCCTTTTAATGTATTATACCTTGTGCCAGGCCAGCAGAACACTCTATTCTTCTGTTCTTTTCTGAATGCTCCACCCTAAGAATATACCGGTCACTAAAGGCAGTATGCTGACGAGAAAAGCCGCAGGCCACGATTCAAGCATCAGCATCGGCAAAAGCATTAAGATGGTAAAAGAAGCTACAAAAAAGACACCACTTAACAGCAGCGGCGTAAAAACAAACTGCCACCGCCCCGCTCGTTTCCGCTCCATAACTGCTGAAGGCACCCGCAACAGAAGGCCGATCGCAAACGCTAAAAGCATCATTAAAAATAAATCGGCAATAACCGGCGCCATCCCTTCATTGGCTGTGAGAATGAATTCCTCATTCATGAAAAGACCCCTCCCTGTTTTTAGTCTATATTCCCTTTTTCCGCTTTAGCTAAAATGGAAGAAGCAGCTAGCTTCAGCTTAGCCAGCGAGCCTGGAATGTATGCTTTTTCCAGATGGTACGGGCCTCTCATATAAAAAAGGAGCTTCACCTGTATAGGAGAGCTCCCTGACCGCTGGCGGCCGTTTTCGTGCTTTTGTCATAAGGGAGTGGAGCCCCTTGGCAGCAGCCCGTTCTCCCGTTAGTTTTCTTCATGGCGCTCGGCGATTTGTTCTTCACCGAAGGTATCAATCACTAGATCACTGGCATAACGAACCTTAATCAAGCCGACATCTTCTTTAAAGTAACGGTACGTCTCTTCTTCAAATTCCGTTTCGATCGCTTCTACCTCTTCGCCTTGATAGGTGACAGTGGTCGTTTCCGGCGGCACGTTGGCCACGAAGTAAGGCTCATCCGAGTTCTCTTCTTCTTCAAGAAGGTCGCGGAGCACGTCTTCAGCATCTTCCTCTTCTAGCCGGTCGCGGATTTCCGTGTACTTATCAAGGTCTTCTTCGGTGTAACGATGCGTCTCGATCACTTCTTCTTCCTCTTCATCCATTTGCATAACCGCGTAATGGCCGAGGGCGTGGCCTTGATGTCCTCTTACCAGCCAGGCACCGTCAACACTAGCCAAAAACTCTTTTCCTTCACCCAGTCCTGTCGCCGGTCCGTCCGTGTCATAATCTTCAAACACCCGGTAATCCTCCGCTAATTCGGAAAAAGAATCCGGACTTTCTTCATCTTCGCCAGGCCTGAACGATTCATCGAACACACGGGCTAAAAAGGTGGAGAACTCAGCCCGGGTGGTTGATTGACCGGGTTCAAAGACTCTTTCTCCGCCTCCTTTATAGCCGATTGAGATTTGATTGGCAGCAAGAGCATCAATCGAACTGTAATACGGGTTGTTCTCATCTACGTCCGCGAACTCATAATCGGCACTCCCTGCGCCAAGCTCAAACGCCCGGTCAATGAGAGCCGCCATTTGGCCGCGCTCTAACGGTTCGTCCGGCAAATAATTCCCATCCGGCGTGCCGGAAATGACACCTTCATCGGCTACGGCTGCTGCGTAATAATAGGCATAATGATCCTCGGACATATCATTGAAACCAGGGTTCGGACGGTCCGTTGTTTCCAGATCCAGGGAACGTGCCATCATGATGGCCGCATCCGCCCGGCTTACCTCATTGTTCGGTGAAAAGGTGCCATCCGGGCTGCCTTCAATAATTCCCTGTCCCGTTAAATAATCAATTTCCTCATATCCCCAAAAATCAGCGTCTACATCGCTGTATTCCGTCTCAGCATTACTATGAGCGGGAGCCAGTATCGTGGCTGAGAGAAAGAACGCGAGCACTGCACCGGTTGTCCACTTTCTTTTCATTTGTCTCCCTCCCTTAAAATTCGTCTGACTCTATTATAACTTTTTTCCGAATGTTCCGAAACCGGTGTTCTATGCTTTATCTTCAGCATGCCGCCTGTTTTTTTTCTTATTGATCCGATGTTCCAGGAAGCGCTCTCCATATATCGTCAGCACAATCGCAGCAAAAATAAGCAGAATGCCGCTGACCTGCCAGCCCGTTAAAATGTCGTTGAAAACAAGCACCCCGATCGCAATCGCCACCACCGGTTCAATAATCGAAAGAATCGCCGCCCGGCTTGATTCCACATAGCGAAGTCCTGCCGTATATAGCACGTAAGCAAGTGCTGTCGCAAATAAAGCAAGGCCGATGCCGTTCACCCATACGCCCGGTTCAAGAAAGGCACTGCTTTGATTCCATAAAGCGCTTGTCGGCAGGAGAAACAGCGCTCCAAAAAGCATGGAATAGGCAGTAACCGTGAGTGAATGATAGCGGCCACTTACTAATTTTCCAAAAATACTGTAGAGGGCATAAAAGAACCCTGACGCGATGCCAAACAGCACCGTCAACACTTCAATCGAATCTGCCCCGACTGGCAGCAACCCGACGGTAAAACCGCACCCTGCCAGCATGACAATGAGCGCGAACGCTTTTGGCATCGTAAAAGGCTCGCCGAACGTAAAACGTGCCAGCACAGCCACAAAAATCGGCCCCGTATACAACAGGACTACAGCCAGCGACACATTAGCCACATCCATCACCGTAAAGAAAAAGTAATTAAAAAAAGCAATGCTGACGATCCCTGTACCGATAAAATACGGAAGATCTGCTATTCGGACCCGCAAAAGCTGTGGTCGCCATACGGCAAGCAGCCCTGTAATTAACACAGCTGAAAACGACAATCGTATACCTACAACTTGCCAAGGCGTAAAACCATATGTATATAAATTCTGGACAAACAGGCCGGTAATCCCCCACAAAGCCGCCCCTAGTAACACGAGTAAATAAGCTAGACGCACCGACATTTAAAAGGCCCCCTTGTTTTCTCACTCACAACATCCATATTAGCAGAGAACCTGCCGCCTGTTGAGCCTTTTGCATTTGCTGATTAACTTTTTTGGAAAATGGTGGATCCATTGCATAATGGAGAGGGTCGAGGAGAGGTGGTGGCGTGAGTTTCTTTGGTTGTGGCGTCGCCCTCTCCGCTTGTGGCGTCGCCCTCTCCGCTTGTGGCGTAACTCTCTCCGCTTGTGGCGTCGGCCTCTCCGCTTGTGGCGTCGCTCTCTCCGCTTGTGGCGTCGCTCTCCCCGCTTGTGGCGTCGCTCTCCCCGCTTGTGGCGTCGTCCCTTTTCCTTGTGGTGTCATTGCGGTTACGTTCATCTGTGGCGTAACGAGACCAAAGCTCAAAAAGAGTTTTCCATAAAGCCTGATGAAGCATCTGCTTTTCCCCCAAGCATCTATATAGCCAATTCTTTTATTTCGTAGTAGACTGAACATAAATACCTACCAACTGGTTGGTAGTTAAAAGGACGGTGACATTGATGGCAAAACGAGAGGAATTATTGCAAGCGGCTTCCCGCGTTATTGCTGAACAAGGTGTGAAACGACTTACGCTTGATAGGGTGGCGCAAGAAGCCGGCTTAAGCAAGGCAGGGCTCATTCACCATTTTCCCAGCAAGGAAGCACTCATTGAAGCGATGAACGCGCAGGTGACCGCTCAATTCGCGCATGAAATTGAACAGTCGTACCAGGCAGAAGGCTCCTATAACCGGGCGTATTTAAACGGTTCCTTAAAAGAACTGAACGGACCCGATACATTAAATATTAAAAACAGCATTTTAGCAGCGCTTGCCACCAATCAAGACCTGCTTGCGCCGTGGGAAGAAGAATACAGCCGCCTTAAAAACGTAATGGGACAGGAAAACGTGCCAAGCGAGCTTACGGCGATTATCCGCTTAGTCAGCGACGGACTTTGGTTTGCGAAAATGTTCGATTTAGAACCCGTCGACCTTTCCGAACAGGAGCGCATCAAGTCCTACTTGTTTCACTTGCTCGAACAGGAAGAATCCAAGGAATAGGGGGATGTTCAATGTGGGAATATCTATATCTAGCTGCTACTGCGTGGCTGCTTGGCTACGTTCCTTTTTTTGAAATTTACTTGGCCATACCTGCGGTTATGATGATGGGTTTTGATCCCGTCTCTGCTGTGATTTGGGGCGGGCTTGGTAATTTCATGGCTGTACCTACCATTCTTTTTTTTCATAAACAGCTGGCCAAAGTGCCAAGGCTGGGCAAGTGGCTTCACTCCTTAGAAAATAACCGCTTCCGCTCTCATATTGAAAAGTATGGGGCCACGATGGTGGTCGTGCTTACAGTGGTGGCCGGGGTGTGGGCGATGGCTGCTATCGGCCGTGTGCTCGGGTTATCGAGGCTGAAACTGTCACTTTCATGCGCTTTAAGTATTGTACTCTACAGCATCTTAACAGCTTATGCCGTGCAAGCCGGTTTAGACTGGTTTCTTTAAACGGCGATATCTATGTCGGTGCCGCGCTTCTGTTATCCTCTCAAGCGAGGGCCGGGGGAAGCAATTTGGACGTTATAGCGAAAAAGTGGACAGTTTTAGCTCATATTTGGACAGTTCGACAAGATTCTTGGACGTTTCGACAAATTTTTGTTACGTTCCCCCTTAAAAGTTGGACGATTCTTCTTTTTGCTGCGGCGGACTGCTCTACCTCACGTATAAAAGCGGCTGCCTCTAACAAGCAGCCGCTTCTTCTGACATTCCTCGTTCCCTTTTATAAATAGATTATGGTATTCTTACGGAGACATTGGTACACGGAGGTTATGCATGAAACGACGAACGAAACTGACTTTCGGTTTAATTGGAAATATCATTTTAGTCATTTTTGGAGCAGGCATCATCCTGACCGAAAATGTAAGCGGCTTTGACTGGTTCCTGCCGGGCATTATGCTCACGATTGGGCTTATCGGCACAATTAGTATTGTAAAAGACTTATTCAGCTCGTCCGCGTCTTAATATAATCATGATCGGAGAAAGCGGCAAAAGACTCCTTTCTCCTTATCTGCCTGCTTACCCTTCCCTTAAAAAAGCTTCGATCTCCTCTTCAGACGACAACTGTTCTATCATCCCTTCTTCATTGAAAACAAACAGCTCAGGCAACTCTTCTACATCGTAAAACGTGTCAATATATGGATGTAGTTCTTCATGAACAAGCAGGTCTTCTGCAAGTAAAAACGAAAATTCCTCGTTTGCTGCCTGCGCGCCATTAACAGCCTCTTTCTCTGGCGTAAATACATGAACTTTTTCGTCTTGATCGCCTTTTGGCCCGAACAAGGCCAGTACATCGTCTTTCTCCGGCTCTTTGACTTGAATGTGAATGGCATTATGAAGCGGCAATTCTTCGGTCATTAGCGTTTCCAGATCTCCTGTTTCTGTGATGTCTCGTTCAAAGTCATCACCGAGCCAGATGTTATACAAATAGGTGTAATCCTCGGCTGCCTCTTGCGGCACCTCTGAACCCTCTGGAGAATAATACGTTGTAAATTCAGCTACATTGAAGCGATACCCTTCAAACACCGCCCCATCAATTCCCAGCTCTCCTTCTTCAAGCAGAGTTTCTTTTGTAATGCCGGCCCGGGCTTCCGATTCTGCTCCGCTTTCAGCTTCGACTGGTTCTTCTAATGTGCTCACGATGTCCGGCTCTTCGTCTGGCAGTGTAGAGTCCCCGCCTCCGCAAGCTGTCATCATCAATATACTTCCTATAAGTAAAGTGGCCCGCCGCACCGTTGAACACCCTTTCTTCTATCTACATCCTCAGTAAGTTTCGCCTATTCTCTCTTTTGCTGTCAAGGGAACCCTTCCCATGCCTCTGAGTAGATCTTTCTAATTAAACGTTTGTTTAAAATTTCCAATCATTTTTCGGTTTTTAAAATTATTCCGGCTGAAGTGAGTGATTTTAAAACTTCTGCTCATACTAAGAAGCACTCAACCTTACTTACATTCATGTATTCCTAATTGACGGATAGAGAACGGAACACCGCACAGAAGATGTGAAGGAGGAAACAGTTTATGAGCAAAGTTTCAGCTGTCTTTTGGGTCGCTATCAGTATTCTTTTTGCGATCGTAGTTTTTGGGGTGGTGGCGCCGGACTTTCTCGAAGACACCACGTATGCTATGCAAGACTGGATTGCCAACACGCTCGGCTGGTATTACCTACTGATCGTTTCCGGATTTACACTCGTTTGTCTTTTCTTTGTCGTGAGTCCGTACGGCAAGATCAAATTAGGAAAGCCGGATGATGAACCGGAGTACCGGAACTCCACCTGGTTCGCCATGATCTTTTCCGCCGGGATGGGGATCGGCCTTGTCTTCTGGGGAGCGGCTGAACCCATTTCGCACTACATGGTGGATGCGCCCATCTCGGTAGAAGGCACAGATGAATCCATTCTTGAAGCGATGCGGTTTACCTTTTTCCACTGGGGCATCCATGCCTGGGGGATTTATGCCATTGTAGCTCTCTGCCTTGCTTATTTTAAATTCCGAAGAGGAGCTCCAGGACTTGTCAGCGGCACCTTGTCCCCTTTACTGGGCAAATTTTCAAAAGGTCCGGTTGGCGGCCTTATAGACGTTATCGCAGTGACGGCCACGGTTATCGGGGTGGCAAGTACGCTCGGGTTCGGGGCCGTGCAGATGGGCGGGGGGTTGAACTACTTGTTTGCTTTAGGTGAAGGCTTCGGTGTTCAGCTCATCATTATCATCGTTGTCACCGTGCTGTTTATGCTCTCTGCCTCTACCGGGCTGAACAAAGGGATTAAATATTTAAGTAATGTAAATATGACCCTGGCTGTGCTCATCTTTGCCTTCATGTTTATTTTTGGGCCTACCGTCTTTTCGATGAACTTCTTTACCAATACCCTTGGCACCTATATTCAAAGCCTTCCGAGCATGAGCTTTCGCATTTCACCACTTGATGCTGACGAACGAGAATGGATCAATAACTGGACCATTTTCTTTTGGGCCTGGTGGATCGCTTGGTCGCCTTTCGTAGGTTCATTTATTGCCCGTGTATCCAAAGGGCGTACGCTACGTGAATTTGTCCTGGCTGTATTGTTCGTGCCATCGATTGTTGGCTTCCTTTGGTTCTCCATCTTTGGCGGGGCAGCTATTTACCTTGAGACCAACGGGGTAGCAGCTATCTCTGAACTGGCGACCGAAGAAGCATTGTTCGGTGTATTTGATGAATACATGTTCGGTATGGTGATGTCAATTCTTGCGATCATTTTAATCTCTACTTTTTTCATTACTTCCGCGGATTCAGGCACATTTATTCTCGGTATGCAAACGACCGATGGTTCTTTAACGCCGCCACGTTTGGTAAAACTTGTCTGGGGGCTGATGTTGTCCGCAACAGCAGCGATCTTACTATATTCCGGTGGACTGCAGGCGCTGGAAAATGCGCTTATAATCGCCGCTCTGCCCTTCTCCATCATTATGATTTTGATGATCATATCACTTATTAAAGCGTTGCAAGAAGAACGTTCCAAAGTAAAATCCTAGTTGGCCGGCTTGCAGGCGCCTCGCCTAATTTGGTTGTTCATATTCTTAACAAACTAAATGGAGCTGTCCATGATGGAGAGCTCCATACTTTTCCGGCATTCCTTTACCGATATTACAAAGTAGTTATAACTCTTTATACATGTAATAAATGTCCACAGGTCCATCACCTGAATTTTTAAAATAGTAATGACGGTTTCTTTGATAATTTAACGCTTCATAATCCAAATGATTCATGCACTCATCGCTTTGGACACGACAGCAAATATAGTTATTCCCCTTTTCTTTAGCCATCCCTTCCAAATAACCAATTAATTCTTGTTCTATTTTATGTCCGCGATATTCGATCACAACAGACAATTTATAAAATTCAATGTGATCCTTTTTTTCTGTAAATTGTACCGCTCCGGCAGGGCCGGCTGGAACGTAGTATATCAGAGCTTGAGAGGTACTTGATCTTAACTCTTGCTCAAGTAAACTCGAAGGCTCAAAACTTTCCTTTGGAGGGGGGCTTTGTTTACGGGAAGCCCAGTTGTTATAAGCTAAAAGTTTTAAAACAAGGTCCGCGTCCGCAGGTGCCGCATGCTGTATCGTCATATTTCCCCTCCCATACTTTTCTTCAGTTGACTTTGCTCCTCGTTGTTTCCGCACCGGGGCTTATTCTTTTTTTCCTGTTATGAGACTCTTTTAAACGAGCTACATTCTTTATCATAATACTTCCATCTTCACAATCTATCGTTGCGATAGAAACCATCTCCTTGTCTCCATTAACGTAAATAACTGCCAGGCTTACTCCACCTCAATACCAGGCTCCTGGCCTTAACTTATTCCGAGCAACAAAACCTACCTTGTGAAATATGAAATAAAAGCTTATGATATTATATACACGAAGAATTTTCTACCTAAACGTGGAAGCTTCTGTTTCTTCCAAAAATAGGCCCTGATAGCTCAGAGGAAGAGCAACAGCCTCCTAAGCTGTAGGTCGCAGGTTCGAATCCTGCTCAGGGCGCCACTCCTCCTTTTTTTCTATAACCCGACCGCCACCCTTTTCTCTAATTCCTGCTTAAATTGGACAAATTTCACCAAAGCTTAAGAAACGTAGCAGATGTTCCCCTCATACCAGGACTAATCCTTATTTTTAGTAATTAAGACTACTAGGAACCTTTTGACCCAACCGGGTATTTTTATTACATTATGGGAGTTACACATAACGTAGTTCCAACTAATAGGAAGCAGGAGGCGACTGGTGTGAAAAAGCATACCTTGCTCTGGGACAAATTGTTTATCGTGAGTACATTGGTGCTTAGCGCGTGCGGGGAAGAAGAGAGCGCAGACGATACAGTGGACCCAGCTGAAGATGAAGAAGAAGTTGAGGAGGAGTCAGGAGACGAAGAAGCGGAAGAAGACGCACCCGCTCCTGAAGATACCGACCCGATCGAGATTGGTTATAACAATTGGGCAGAAAACATTGCCGTCTCTAACATGTGGAAGCTTCTGCTTGAAGAAGAAGGGTATGAGGTAGAATTGACCAATTTAGAAAAAACGGGAGTGTTTGCCGGCGTAGCCAGCGGTGACCTTGATATCGGTACCGAAGTTTGGCTCCCGCATACCGATGAACCCCACATTGAAGAATACGGTGATGACTTTGCGATCCAAGACTTATGGTATGAAAATACTGAGCTAGGGCTGGTCGTGCCCGAATATATGGAAGATATCGAATCGATTGAAGACCTGCATGAGTATGAAGAAGAACTCAATCAAAACATTGTCGGCATTGAGCCCGGGGCCGCGCTGATGGAAAATACGGAAGTGGTTCTTGAAGAATATGAGCTTGATTATGATTTGCAATCGTCTTCCGAACAAGCGATGATGACGGAATTAGATAGTGCGTACCAGAATGAAGAACCAATTGTAGTCACTTTATGGAGTCCACACTGGGCATTCGCTGACTACGACCTCAAATATTTAGAGGATACAGAAGGAATTTACGGGGAAGCGGACGATATAGTCTTTATTACAAGAGAAGGCTTTGACAAAGAGTACGCACCTGTCATCGAATGGATGAACAATTCTTTCTTTGATGACGAATCGTTGGGCGAATTAATGTCAATCATTAATGACCTCGAGGACCCAGAAGAAGGTGCGGCGGAATGGATTGAAGAAAACCGCGAGCTAGTAGACGAATGGATTGATTAAAAATGGAGAAATCAGCCGCGAGGATAAAGGTCACGGCTGGTTTTTTCATGGGCAAGAGAACAACAGAGATATATTTTCTCGCCCAGTTACGAAAGCAGCGGTGGCAGGTGGTGATAGGGACCTCCTGGATAGAAGCACTGACTCAAACCACTCTATTGAATACTTACATTTAGCTACAAAACGGATTATATGTGTTAGCCCAAGGCGCGTTTTTCACCGGGCCTGTCCTTCGTTTCTGCAGCGTCCCTACTCTCTACCACGGTGAGCTTTCTCTACTCCTGATCTTTCGGAAGTTTAAAGGCCGGAGAAAGGGAAGCGTAGTCTCCTGCTAACCGGGCTAGCGGCTTCCACTCGTCAATGGCTGTTCGGTAGTTTCCTGCATAAGCTTCATCGTCTATGTGTACAGA
Source organism: Salsuginibacillus kocurii DSM 18087 (assembly GCF_000377705.1). Classification (GTDB taxonomy): domain Bacteria; phylum Bacillota; class Bacilli; order Bacillales; family Marinococcaceae; genus Salsuginibacillus; species Salsuginibacillus kocurii. Next base: position 279,634 of record NZ_KB898625.1, read on the forward strand.
AACCACTTCCCCAAGCACAAGGTGGTCGCTGCCTACAGGAATGATCTGGTTGAGCTTGCATTCAAAGGCAATAGGCGAAGCTTCAACAATCGGAATGTCCACTTCTTTTGCCTTCACTGTTTTCAGGCCGGCCAGGTTAAACTCGTCAACTTCAGGGTCAACGTGTTTGCTGGATTCATGCATTTGATTACCGAGCGCTTCTGGCACCACTTGGATGACATACTCTTCCTGCGCTTCGATATTTAGGAGCGTGTCTTTCGTGGTTCCTTCTCGTTCAGCCACACCCGGTCCAATCGATACTAACAAAACAGGTGGCTGCCTAGATGCTACCGTAAAGAAGCTAAACGGCGCGAGATTGTAAACCCCCTCCTTGCTTTTCGATGAAACCCAGGCGATAGGGCGCGGCACTACCGAACCGATCATTAATTTATACATTTCTTGGACTTCAAGATCCTGTGGTTGAAACGTATGGGCGTTTTGATGAGGCATACATAAACTCCTTTTAAAAGTGACGTACATACGGCTTTGACCCCACGCTCGCCTAAAAGACACTCAAGCTCTTCTTCCTCTTTAATCGTAGAAAAGATTGAATAAAAAGACAACTATTTAGTGAATGAAGATTTCATTTCTTACAAAAGCTGAATCAATTTCATAATGACGTTTTATAAGAATAAACGAATACTATTTATTTTTTATTTACTATATGGAATTTAAAAAGTGACTGAAACGTAAGACGGCGACTCCCAGAGGATAAAGCGCAGTCTGAAGATCCACTTTTCCGATGGCTTTACATCGAAAAAGTGAGCTGAAGACAAGCCCTCGGGAATGCGCCGGTCTGAAGTGAAGGTCACATTCATTATTCCGCTTTGAATATCTTATTTTGAATGATGAAATTGATTCAAAAGCTATTATAATAAATGATATGAACATGTACCTGATTCAATACTGAGACAAATTAACTGACCTCAGTAAAAAACAGGAGGCGATTATATGACAACTTCCCAACTTACTGTTGCTGCCATTCAGATGAAAGCGACCCCCTTTACTAAAGAAACAAACCTCCAAAAAGCCGAGCAATTAATCGAACAAGCTGCTCGACAGCATGCTTCGCTCATCGTACTCCCCGAACTTTTTTCTACCGGTTATGCGGTAGCCGTACAGGATCAAGCGTTAAGTGAACCGATTCCAGGCCCTACAACAACACGGTTACATACAATATGCCAACGGTTCAACATCACAGTGGCTGGCGGCATAATAGAACAAAGCAGCGTAGCAGGTGTGCTGTATAACACCACTGTAGTGATCAGTCCAGAGGGTGTGACGGGTAAGTATCGCAAAACGTATTTGTGGGGAGACGAAAAAAACCGTTTTCGAGCCGGTACACATACTCAACCTTTACTAGAAGCCGCTTCGCTTAAGCTGGGCACTCAGATCTGTTATGAAATCGGGTTCCCAGAACCTGCGCGCGCGCTCACTACAGCTGGAATCGATTTGTTGCTCGTCAATGCCGCTTTCAGCCAAAAGCGTATCTATGCGTGGGACATTGCTACACGGGCCCGTGCCTTGGAAAATGGACTGTTTGTTATTGGTTCAAATCAAGCGGGCACCGACGACTTCTCTGCTTTCGGTGGCCAATCTCGAATCGTAAACCCGCAAGGCCAGGTAGTGGTTGAAGCCACAGCTGAAGATCAAGCCATTGTGACAGAGATCGACTTAAGCGAAACACCTTTACAGCGCCAGGACCTTCCTTATTTAAGAGATTTAAAATGACTGGTTAAAAATAGTAAAAACGCCAGCATATAAATGAAGAGGTCTAGTTATATCGTTCAAAATTAGCAGCTTCTTGCGCCCCCTTTTTCCGGACTTACACCTGGTCTTCTTTTTAGAGCGAAGACTACGGTTTTAAGTCCGGCTCATACATACGTTTTTGGTCTCTGCTTTCTCAACTATATCTGTGACACCGACATTAAATCTGTCACTTTATCTTCTTGATCCTCGCAAAAACAGCTGCTTGATGCCTCTCAAACCTCAAATGGATCTCTTGAGAACTCCTCTTTTTTTGTATTCTTTACCTTATCCCCCTTTACGAACACATGATTTTTAGTTAGTATACTATTTAAAGCGTAATGATTACGATTTTCGTATGGAAGGTGATGAATTTGGCAAAGAAATCAAAAATTGCAAAAGAAAGAAAGCGGCAAGAACTAGTGGCAAAATATGCGGACTTGAGGAAAGAATTAAAGGAAAAAGGGGATTATGAAGCGCTTAAAAAACTGCCGCGTGACTCCTCCCCTACCCGTCTTACGAGAAGATGTGAAATGACAGGCAGGCCCCGTGGTGTGATAAGAAAATTTAAACTTTCTCGCATTGCCTTTAGAGAACTGGCACACAAAGGACAGATCCCCGGGGTAAAAAAATCAAGTTGGTAAGTCGGCAGCTAGTAGAAAAAGCGCTCCCCTATGTACGTAGGGGAAGCGCCTTTTTCACGTCAGCTGTTCATGATTGGTTCCTTCTGCTTACTTACACGCTTTATCATTTGTTTCGCCGCATACAATCCGGACGCCCCGGCTTGAGCCAAGCCGCGCGTAATACCGGCTCCGTCACCACCGCTGTATAGGCCGCGGATTTCGGTCTCCATTTCTTTACTTAAATGCGGACGCGCCGAATAGAACTTCGCTTCGATTCCGTAGAACAACGTATGATCTGAAGCGATGCCTGGCGTTACATGATCAAGCGCTTCAATCATTTCAATTAAACTTTTCATCGTGTTGTACGGAAGTACGAGCCCTAAGTCGCCCGGCACAGCTTCATGCAGTGTCGGCTCTAAAAAGCCTTCAGCAATCCGTTTCTCGGTAGAACGCCGCCCTTTTAATATATCCCCGAACGTTTGCACAATCACACCACCGTTAGAAAGATCATTAGCCCGCTGACAAATGTCACGCGCGTACTCGTTCGGTTTATCAAACGGCTCGGTAAACGTGTGCGAAACGAGCAGTGAAAAGTTGGTGTTATTTGAACCAAGAGCCGGATCTTTGTACGCATGGCCGTTTGCCGCCATTACTCCGCTGTGGTTCTCTACCACCACATGCCCGGACGGGTTGCTGCAAAATGTGCGGACACGTGTACCGGAGGAAGCGTTATATATAAACTTTCCTTCATATAAATGTTCGTTAATCTCGCGCATGACGATGTCCGAGGTCTCTACGCGGACGCCGACATCCACCTGGTTATTCTGCATGCGCAGGCGGCGCTTTTTCAGCAAGTCTGTCAGCCACTTGGAACCGTCACGGCCCGGCGCTACAAACACGCACTTACTCGTAAGCTCCGTGCCATCACCTAACACAATCCCTTTGGCAACGTGTTCTCCGTCTTCTTTTTCCGTAATAAGATCTTGCACTTCGGTTTTAAATTTCATTTCCAGCCGTGGCTTTAAGTACTCATAGATCGATTGCAAAATTTTAATGTTTTGTTCAGTACCGAGGTGGCGGACTTGCGCGCGCAAGAGTTTCAAACCAGCGCTAAAACCTTTTTGTTCAATTTGGCGGACCGCTTCTGTCGTCGGGTCGGTAATCGATTCGGTCGCTCCGTGCTCTAAGTTAATAGCATCCACTTCTTCAATGAGATTCATCACTTCTGAAGGCTGCAAATACTCAGTGAGCCAGCCGCCAAATTCAGTTGTAATATTAAATTTCCCGTCACTATAAGCACCCGCTCCGCCAAAGCCATTTGTGATCGAACAGGCTGGCAGACAGCCGGCAAATTCCTTTTTACCAGCTGGCGGCGGGCAGAGCTGAATCTTTTCTTCTAAGATCGGACAGCTGCGTCGATAAATATCATGACCTTTGTCAACTAGCAAAATGTTAGCATCCGGTTGGCTACGTACCCATTCGTACGCTGCAAAAATACCCGCTGGACCTGCTCCAACAATAATGACATCATACGTCGACATCTTCATCTCTCCTTTTACCTTCTCTGTTTCGCCTTCTGTTTGGAAGGAAAGACACTCACAATGTATGTGACAATAAAAAACCTAACCACAAACAGATAGACGTATCCATCTGTTCGTAGTTAGGAATTATCGGTCCCCTCTAGAAACTCTCAAACCATATTTTTGAGAATATACGAACGTTTCTTTACGATTCATTTATAAAATCCGAACCTTTTCGCCACAAAGGTGACAATCATTCACTTACAGCATTATTATAATATAAACACAGAAGATGTCAATTCCATTTTCTAATATTGTTCGCTTTTTGGTAAAAAGAAGCGTTTTCTTATTTTTATATTTTGTTTTTTTAACCAAAACACGAAAATAACAGAGTGTGTCAGTATCAGAAGGCGCATATTAACTCATAAATACGTGAGTGCTTTGCCCAAGCTAAAAAAAGACCAGATGAACATATGCTCATCTGACCTTCGCTCTTTTCTGCTGCGATTCTTATAGACATTTCCTTAGCTTGTCGCCCAGTGCCCCACCGTCGACAGAATCGACTTGTGTGGAAAATGCTGTTTAAAGATCTCGTAATATAAAAGCTCCTGTTTCGAGCGGACCCATTCATTTTCTGTGTTAGCCCTGGCAACATCTGTATCTGTGTATTGCTTATCAGCGTAACTTTCCAAAATATCAAGTGCACCGCTGCCTTCAGAGAATTCCGCTTTGTCGCGCCAAATAATATTGTCCGCGAGTTCGCCGTCATAGGCTTTGCGCAGAATCCATTTTTCAATTTCATTTTCTCCTAACTTCAGCTCTGCCGGCACCTTTAACACATACTCGATTAATTCGAGGTCCAAGAACGGAACGCGCAATTCAAGCGAATGCGCCATGCTCATCCGGTCAGCACGCTGTAAGTTTATGTTGTGCAGCGTATTGATAATGCGGATTAACTCTTTGTTCAGCTCTGTCGTACTTTTAATTCCTTTTAAATAGCTATAGCCGGAAAATAACTCATCTGCCCCTTCCCCGGAAAGGATTACTTTCACATGCTCAGCTGCGAGCTTGGACACAAAGTACGTCGGAATAGCGCTGCGAACGAGAGATGAGTCGTAGGATTCTAAGTGATAGATGACTTCCGGAAGCGCTTCGACCAACTCTTGTTCAGTATAAATATATTCGTAATGCTCAGTGCCGATTTCTTCTGCCACTTCCCGGGCCCGCAGCACGTCTTCACTGCCTTCACTTCCAACACAGAACGACTTCAGCGGCTGCTTCATTTTACGCCGTTCGTGCGCAAGTTTAGCAATTAAACTACTATCAAGACCGCCACTTAACAACACCCCTACTTCCACGTCAGCCATGAGACGTTTTTCCACGGCATTGCCCAACCGTTCGCGAATGCCTTCGATCATTTGCGGCACGTCGTCTTCTGAAAAGATCTCATCGGCAGCTGGCTGCTGAATATGGCGGTAGGCGACAAAGCCTTCTTCCGGCGTATAATAATGACCGGCAGGAAATTCATTCACATCGTCTGTGACCACATAGAGTGTCTTAACTTCTGAAGCAAACACCATGTTGCCGTTCTCATCTTCTCCGTAATAAAGAGGTTTGATGCCGAGCGTATCCCGGGCTGCCATGAAAGTTTCATTTTTGTTGTCGACGATTACATAGCTGAACATGCCGTCTAAACGCTGAACCGAGCGGGCCCCTTCTTCTTCATACCATTTTAGCGGCACTTCACTATCCGATTTTGTTAAAAAACGAGTCGTAGCCGGCAATTGCTCCTGCAAGGTGCGATAATTATAAATCTCACCGTTGGCCACAATCCACTTTGTCTCGTCTTCATTAGAAATCGGTTGTTTCCCTTCGCGGACTCCAACAATCGATAGGCGTTGATGCCCGAGATGAAAGGAATCCAGCTTCGTGTCATCCCCTTCATCCGGTCCGCGGTGAGTCATCGACTCCAGCACGCGTGTCATTCGTTCTTGATCGATCGTTCCAGTCATCGCAAATATCCCGCACATCTTTCAATCACTCCATATTTTTAGTTAGCTTTCTTAGCGTTTCTTCACTTTGTCCTTCGGTACAAGCCAGCCGAGCTTCGCACAAACGGCAATCAGTACAATCCAGGCAGTTAGCAGCCCGAGCATAAACGGAAGTCCTGCCCCTGCTATGATAAGTACTGGACCGAAAGTGATTATGGCGACTTCCACCGGAACCATACCCGCGTAACCGAGCGCGTAATCATCCAGCGTGGAGCTTTCATTGTTCGGGTCAACAATGCGCAGGAGAGCTACTCCCATTGCTACTGTCCCAGTGGACCAGCCGAAACCGAAAATTCCATTTTCAAACCAATTTGGGTGGAACACCCGCGGAGCAACAAAATGAAAGATCCCATACGCCCACAATACCCCAAAAATGAATAAAGCAATCAACGGCAAGGCGTAATCCGCCACAATGGCAAGGTCAATAGATGTTATCCCGAAAACGACGATTAAGTCAGTTGCCGTTCCGCCAACCCGGTTTACAACCCGCTTGTCCACATAATAATCGGCATTGGATTGGCGTAGGAAATACTGCGCGACCAACCCAAGGATAAAAGCGAGACTTAAGAGCGGAAAGGAGAGGTTGGGGAACCAGCCTTCTAGCACTTGCTGCAGAAAATAACTAATCAGCACGACCCCACCGATAATAGCAGCGTGAAAAAACAAGGGATCGACCGTGTTGCTAGAAACTGTGTCCGTTCCAGAAGAAGCCCGGTCTTCTTCTCGTATCAAGCCCGTCCGCAAATCATCCGGCAGGCTCTGAAAATCTGAAATAAAATTCGCCTGTCCGCGCCTTGTGTTTCGTTTGATAATAAACAACCCACCGAGCACAGCTGACAGGAGCCCGATAGTAGCTGCTGTGTAACCGATGTCGGTGATCTGCTCCCAGCCCTGGGCATTAAACACTTCACCTACTGCAGCTGCTGTGCCGTGCCCACCGACAAAACCGGCGCCCAGCGCAAAGCCAAAGCCAGGTGGAAGCTCCCAAATATGTTCTAAAATTAAATACGATACAACCAGCCCTGCAGGCCACATAAGTAATGTAATCGTCATGGAATAAACCCACATATTCCGGACGTTCGAAAACTTCTCTTTCCAATTTATCTTTGCCGCCCCGATTGGAATAGCAGCAAACACAACCGCTATCAAAACCGTCGGATAATCAGCAATTAAATCAGAAAATGGAAGAAAGCCTATCCCGTTTGGTCCTAATAGAAGCCCGAGCATGCCAGCAATAAAACTAGCTGGAATAAACAGCTTCTGAATCAATTCAATCTTTGCGCGCAGGACCATTCCAACAAGAAGAAGAAGTGAGATAAGTCCCAGATCAATGGTCAGTTCTTCAATAGACAACGCGGAACCTCCTGTTTTATCTTTTACCAAAATGAATACTGTGACATGAGCAAGCTCGGCTGTTATGTTTTTTGCGCTTGCCCTCTTCGGTTCCTGACCCTTTTAGTGTTTGAATTCCCACTGCATCATATTCCTGAACCGGGTGTAATTTTAAGGGAAGTGCCTGACTTGCTATGCTATACAACGACTTGCACTTCAAAGCTGGGAGATCGCCAGAAGGCAGTAACACGTACCCGCCCTTAAACGTCAGGACCTATTTCAAGTAATGCCCTAACAAAAAAAGCTCCACTAGGGGAGATTCAAAAATGTAAGTATGCAAAATGTAGGTGTCATCATTGCAACTGACCATTTCCCAACAACTGCTCCAGTTCGTTTCTCATTAACTTGAGAAAACGTTCCTCTATTGGCTTCCCTCTATAGCAATCAGTGCGTTCTTCCCTGCGTATATACATTTACGCTCCTTCCTGTCTTTTTTTGACCATTCCTCTATAAGTTTACTACCCCGTTTCGACAAAAACCAAACTGACTCTTTCCTTACCACAGAAGAAATCGCCCGCTAATGACACCTAATCATAAGCAGGACTCATTTATCTCACCTATTGCCTCACCCAGCTTCGAATATAGCCCCGTTTATTTAGTTGATACTCAATCACCCATTCGTTCAGCAGAAGAATGGTTGAAGTTGGAGCGAGGAAATGATACCTTAAAGTAGAAAGATCGTTCTATATAACTGAAGGAGAAGTGAATGACATGAGTCGGTCTGTTAAAAAGGATACATTATTAAAAGTAGCTGAATCGCTTTTCTATGAGCACGGTTTTCGTGGTGTAGGATTAAAGCAAATCATAAATGAAGCGAATGTAGCAACGATGACGCTTTATAATCATTTTTCTTCCAAGGAGAATTTGATTGAAGAAGTGCTAAAGCAACGGGAAGAACGGTATTGGTCCTATTTAGACGCACATGTAGAAATGGAGTCAGATTCCCCTTTCATACTTGCGGCTGAAGCACATGGTCGCTTTTTGAAAGAAGAATCCTACAAAGGGTGTATGTTTTTAAGAGCCATAGAAGATTATGGGGAAATGGATAATAACATAGAAAAAATAGCAAGAGGACACAAACAAAAATTGCTCGAATATTTTCAGCAATTGGCTCATAGAAAAGGAAAAAATAACGAAAAAGATTTAGCTAACCAATTTACATTGCTGCTTGAAGGAACCACTTCCATGACGCCCCTGATTGGCGCAGAGAAAGCAACAGAGTATTCAATTGCGATGGCGAGGACACTTGTCCAACATACATCGTAATTTTTTTCACCAAGTTTAGAAAGGTCGTTCTATCTATCATTGTTATAGAATGTATAGTTGGAAATGTTCAACGTTCGTTTTACCGGAGTTACGAAAAGCGAGAGGCGATTATGAGACACCACATCATAGAGTTGAAATTTTTTCAACAGAAGACAACAGCCAATTGCTCAACTAGTAGCAGCAATTGGCTCAAAGGAAAGGGAAGGTAACGACGTCGAGGTGGCGCAGAAAATACACCCGTCATTTTTTTCACTAAATTAGATAGGTCATTCTATATAATACGTTAATTTAGGATGGATAGTATGAAATTTTCAACGTTAGTTTTACCTGGGATTACCATGATTGCAGTTACGTACGGACTGGCGAGGTTTAGTTTTGGGCTGCTTCTCCCTGATATCAACCAATCCCTTGAAATGTCGGAGTCGGTATCAGGGACGATTTCTTCTTTGTTTTACTTAGCTTATTGCTTTACGATCGTCTTCTCCACTGTGATTACCACAAGAGAAGGACCAAGAAGGATGATCCTTTTAGCTGGATTATCTGCCTTTGCTGGCTTGCTGTTGATGTCTGTAACGCCAAATCCATGGGTTCTAGCATTAGGTGTTTTGTTAGCTGGAGGAAGCACAGGTTTGATATCTCCTCCTTACGGCGCAGCGATCTCGCTTTGGATGCAGCGGGATAAACAAGGGAGAGCTAATACATGGATTAATTCAGGCACAAGTTTCGGCATAGCCCTTTCTGGATTAGGAGCGATTTTACTCACACCACATTGGAGACTAACCTATGTGATCTATGCTGTCTTAGCCCTTCTAGTATTGATCTGGAATTACCGGGCAATTCCGAAACCGGAGCAGAAAGCAAATAATGTGGTGTTTGAAAAAGGGAACCTCTCGATAAGAGGGATAAAAGGGGGGTACCCTTTAATTTTTGCCTCTTTGACCTTAGGGATTTCCACAGCGGCGTTTTGGACATTTTCCCGCTCTTTTATAGAAGTGGCTGGTAATTATAGTGACTGGCAGTTATCAGGGTTCTGGGTGGTCATCGGAGTATTTGGTGTACTGGGTGGATTCTCTGGTTCTCTCATTGAAAAAGGTGGACTGCCTTTTGCTTATAAATTAGGGAGTGTATCGATTGCTTCAGCATCAATTATTTTATCTATTGAACCTGGAAACTGGCTTATGTCTTACGCGTCGGCTGGTATTTTCGGCGGCTCTTATATTTTTTTAACAGGCGTTCTGCTGGTGTGGGGCATTCGAGTATTTATTAAGAACGCTTCATTAGGCATTGGCATTCCCTTTTTGCTCTTGGCAGTGGGGCAAGTCATAGGGGCGTTGTTTGCTGGAATGCTTATTGAGAACTGGGGCTACACTCTTTCTTTTATACTTTATGGCTTAGTAGGCTTGGCGGCTGGCCTTATAGGACCGAAAAAGAATGCGCGGGAACGTACCTAAACAAATGTAAGAAATCAGGCTGTGCCACAAGCTTTTTATTTAACAAGATTATTTGTCCTTTGATGGAAGGATATGAAACAATAGAACTACAATCTTAACTGTTCATTTATAAACACCTATGTATCGACTGTCCTGTAACGTTCAGCTACCTTGAAAGCAATTTTTCCCTGGTTCTATGTATGACTATTTTTTCCTGCTCAGGAGGGTCTAGCGATGACAGCACAGCGAGCAAACCGTTTAATCCATGAAGCTTCCCCGTATTTACAACAGCACGCTTACAACCCTGTAGATTGGTTCCCTTGGGGAGAAGAAGCCTTTCAAAAAGCGAAAAATGAAGGGAAAGGAATTTTTCTGTCAGTCGGTTATTCAACCTGCCACTGGTGTCATGTATTTGAAAGGGAATCCTTTGAAGACGAAGATACGGCAGAGCTTTTAAATAGACATTTTGTCTCTATTAAAGTGGATCGCGAGGAACGGCCGGATATCGACTCCATTTATATGACAGCGTGCCAGGCGATGACTGGCCGCGGCGGCTGGCCTCTCTCTGTTTTTATGACTCCGGGCCAAGTTCCTTTTTATGCGGGCACGTATTTTCCAAAAGAAGAAAAACACGGGCTGCCTGCGTTTAAAAGCGTGATCCAACAGCTGGCGCAAGTCTATCAACAAGAACCGGAACGGATTGAACAAACGGGAGGAAAAATCTATGATGCGCTGCAGAAAGCGCTGGCTACCGAGGAAAGCCGTACGCTTGACCCGAAGCTCCCAGAGCGCGCCTTTACCGCTCTCTCGCGCAGTTATGACCCTGTAAACGGCGGATTTTCCAGCGCGCCCAAGTTCCCGCAGCCGCAGCACTTTCAGTTTCTGTTACGGTATTTTCACCATACGGGCAAACCAGCCGGTCTGTCCATGACTGGCCATACGTTAAAAATGATGGCGAAAGGCGGCATCTTCGACCAGCTTGGCGGCGGCTTTTCCCGTTATTCGGTTGACCAGTATTGGCTTGTCCCCCACTTTGAAAAAATGCTCTATGACAATGGCTTGCTTTTGCATTCGTACGTCGAAGCGTATCAAGTGACCGGGGACCCCACCTTTTCGGCTACCGCGAACAAAATCATACAGTATGTCCTTCGTGATTTAAAAGACACAGGCGGCGCTTTTTATGGGGCCGAAGACGCAGACTCTGAAGGCGTAGAAGGTACGTTTTATGTGTGGACGCCTGAGGAAATTATTGCTGCAGTCGGCGAAGAAGACGGTTCTTTGTTTTGTGATGCGTATGACATTACTGAAGAAGGAAATTTTGAAGGAAAATCGATACCGCATGCGTTGTTAATCGATAAAAACATGCTCGCAGACAAATATGGACTGACTGAAGAGAAGGTGACAGAAAAGCTCGAAGACTTGAAAGCAACACTTTTTCGAAAGCGAGAAAAGCGACCGCGTCCTCACCTTGATGATAAAATCTTAACCTCCTGGAACGGTCTCATGATCGGTGCGCTGGCAAAAGCGGGCCGCGCATTTCAGGATGAAGGCTATACCGAAGCGGCCGACGAGGCGCTATCGTTTATCGAAACCAACCTTTATCAAGGCAATCGCTTAATGGCCAGACATCGCAACGGGCACACGGCCCACCGCGGTTTTATCGAGGATCATGCCAATTTGCTTTGGGCATATATAGAACTGTACAAAACCAAGTTGCAAGCACGTTTTCTACAACGGGCCAAAACACTTGCCACGCAAATGATCGCCTTATTCTGGGACGACGCAAACGGCGGCTTCTTCTTATATGGACATGACCAGGAACAACTGCTGGTTCGCCCGAAAGAAACGTTCGACGGCGCCATGCCTGCAGGCAGCAACGTAGCAGCTGTCCAGCTCCAAGAATTATCACAGTTAACAGGCGATCCAGCATTTGAACAGTATGCGAAACGAACCGCTGAAGCGGCTGCCACCTCATTGCAGGACTATCCGCATGGCCATTCACATCTTATGCAAAGCGTCCTTCTGGAAGAAATGGCTTCCATTGAAGTTGTCGTCGCTCTTCCTCAACACGAAAATCCAAAGGAAGACCCCTTTATTCGCGACTGGCAGCAAGGGTTTTATCCGCATGTCCGTGTCCTTGCGAAAATAGAAGGAGACGAAGAGTTAGCAGAAGCTGCTCCTTTTGCTGCTGATTATGCCCCTAAAGATAACCAGGCAACGTATTACGTCTGCCGTCACTTTACCTGTGATCAGCCCGTCACCGACCCGGAATACGTCTGGAAAAAAATTAGCGAAGAAACCGGGTAAGAGGTAGATAGAGAATGAGTCGACTAAACAGTCAGCCCTTCAATTCTTTTAACCTTTTATAATCAATAAGCATTGGCTATACTAGAACTAGACTTCATACCGAGGGAGCTCATCCTGCCAATCTATGAGCTCTTGGTTGAGGAAACGGGTAAAGGAGAACCTAGTATGAATAACCATAAAACAACTAAAGCTAACCAAACCTTCTTGTTTTCTACCATTCTGCGCTCAGAAAGCGGATCCTATCGCGCACTGCCGGTCGTTATAGTCAGTACCCTCGTATTTGTAGCGTTTGTGCTGATTAGTAATTCTTTTCTTACAGAGGGCGATCCCTCTTATGTTGGAGAAGATGATGTAGAAGATTCACCTGGCGAAGTACCGGAGGAATATATGGATGTTTATCTTGAGGCCGCTGAAACCTACCAAGTCGATTGGTCAATTCTAGCGGCGATCCATCGGGTAGAGACGAGTTTTTCAGAAGCAGATCCGATGGTTAGTGAAGTGGGCGCCGTAGGTCATATGCAGTTTATGCCTTGTACATGGACAGGCTGGGGACATCCGAGCTGTGATGATGTAGGAAAAGGAGAGATTCCCGAAGAGACCAAACGTGACCCAGACGCAATCGCGATGTACGGCGGGTACGGGGTCGACGCCAGCGGGGATGGACAAGCAAATCCATGGAACATTGAAGATGCCGTCCATTCTGCCGCCCGTTATTTGCAAGCAAATGGGGCTTCTGAAGGGGCAGTTGAAGAAGCCGTATTCGCCTATAACCGGGCCGACTGGTATGTTGAAGATGTCCTCACATATGCCGAAAGCTACGCTAATGAAGCATCTAGCAGCCCCACAGCTAGTGAGACAGCTACCATTTTTGAAGATTAACTAGGCGCGAGGCGGAGATTAACACATGCCCGTCGTGAAGGTAGTGACGCTATGAGAAAGGCTTTCACTAGCGTTGCAAAACTTGTCACAGGTTCTTCACTCGTTGTGTGACCATTCAATATAGTGATTTCAGTACTTGCCTCCAAGCAGATATTTTCACCCCGGGCACAAGGCAGACTTCGATTTGGTCTTTACTTCGTTTGACCTCGTCGTGTTTTCTTTACCGCAGATAGCGGTTTAATTCTTGTCATGCGTAAAAACCGCTTACTGCGGCGTCATAAACCACTCACTTTTTCGGCAGCAGGCCGGTTGACAATAACCTGCTGCCCCTTTTTTCAAGAAGTCAGAAAACGATAGACCTATCCTCTCCAACCCACTTCTGGAAATGACCTACTCCCCCGCAGTTTCAGTTCTTCCCGATTTTACAGCAGACGCTGCGCATCCAGTTGATTCGTCCACTCAACCGCTTCATGATAGCTGTCTGTTACATCTTCTTTCGTTAAGCCTAACTGGTGTTGATATACATTAACCTTCTCCCAGTCCCCTTCTTCGTGTTTGTGAAAAAGCTGATAAATGGGGAAATACCGGTTGACTTCTCCTAATAAGACAGCCTTCGTCTCTTCAGGAAGTAAGAGGGTATCGACAATCTCATCCATCGGTTGATTGAGCAGCCGCTCCATGATGGAGAACATGCCCACAATAAACAGTTGAGAGCTTTCAGTCTGAAACCCTGCCCGCACAGCAAGCTGCTCAGCAAATTTGGCTCGAACGAGGCTGAGTGTCATAACTTCATCCGGATGATGAGGACGCAGCCCTTGCAGGGCGAGAATGGAAAGCCATTTTTGCAGTTCCTTGATGCCCAACATAACAACAGCCTGATGGACAGAATCCACCTTGCCTCTCGTAATAAATGCACTCGAATTCATCAGCTTAAACAATTTATAAGTCAGGGACACATCCGCTTCAATGTGTTGAGAGATCTTTGTCATATCCGGGTCTTGTTCATTTACCGCTTGAAGCAAATGCACATAGCTTAGCGAATGAATCGGGAGGTCAGCCGCTGAAACGATGTCCGGCTTACTAAAGAAAAATCCCTGAAAATACGTGCATCCTAACGTTATAGCTTCTTCAAATCTTTCTTTCGACTCCACTTTTTCAGCCAGGAGGGTTTTCTTCACGTTAAGGAGCTTAGCAGCCATCTCTTTGCGCTCAGCTTCGGTCGTTAGTAGAAAATCGATTTTTATAATATCCACATAAGATAAAAATGGGTGATCTATCATGGCAGCTGTGACATCATCCATCGCAAGCGTATAGCCAAGTCCTTTTAGATACTGCAGACGCTCAATAATTGCCTGGCTTACCGGAACATCTTCAAGGATTTCAATCACGAGCCGATCGGTAGGAAAGAGGAGGGGCACGTCGGAAAGAAGTAGTCGTTCGGTAAAATTAATAAAAAAACATTTGTTATTCGTCAGCGTTTCAAGTCCGATGTTTACGAAACTAGCAGACAACACATCTGCGGTCGCTTGATCTCCATCGATCGGTTTTCCTTCATGCATCTCTTCATTGCGATATAGTAATTCGTATGCGTATGTATGTAAGTGCTGGTCTAAAATTGGTTGTCTCGCCACTAAGACATCCACATTACTTCCCCCCTTTGCCCCTGACCCATTGCCTATATTATATAGTATTTTGTTGACCTTTCACAACATGCACTAACTTTTTATCCGCTTTTATGTATAATTATAGAATTTTATGACATCCATTGTACTAATTGTTTGTACACAAGAAAGATCATCTACGTAATCGCAGAACGAAATAAACCACCATTATTCTACAATGTGAGCACTACGCCTACTCATATTACAACCTAGTAGAAAAGAAAAAGCTGCGTTGAGAAGACGTTTTGTCTACTACGCAGCTATTAAATGTTTTCTTACTTCATTGATATGGTTTCCGTCCAGTTAAATTCATCTTGTTTGTCACCCGTTTGAATGCCGGTAATCGCTTCATACAAGCGTTTTGAAAGCTCTCCCGCCTGTTGGCCGTTTACGGCGATTTCTTCTTCTTTCCATTTTAATGTACCTACTGGGGAAATAACCGCTGCCGTCCCTGTTCCGAAGACTTCTTCTAATTTCCCTGACTGGGAAGCATCATAAATGTCTTCCATTGTAATGTGTGCTTCTACCACTTCGTAACCCCAATGATGAAGCAGTTCGATCACAGATTTTCTCGTAATCCCTTCAAGAATGCTTCCATTTAAAGCCGGCGTTAACACTTTCCCGCCTATTTTAAAGAAGATATTCATGCTGCCTACTTCTTCTACGTACCGATTTTCTACCGCGTCAAGCCAAAGAACCTGATCGTATCCAAGCGCTTCTGCTTTTGACTGAGCTTTTAAGCTAGCTGCATAGTTTCCGGATGTCTTAGTAAAGCCGACCCCGCCTTTTACGGAACGCACATATTCATCTTCAACATAAATAGAAACCGGCTGCATCTGCTCCCCGCTCGCGTAATAAGCTCCCACCGGTGACATTATGATCATGAGCGTATAGTGAGCGGAAGGTTTCACACTCAACGCTGCTTCTGTCGCAATAACAAACGGCCGAATGTACAGAGACTGACCTTCTTTGGTTGGTACCCACTCCCGGTCTACGTGCACAAGCTGCTTCAAAGCATCAACCATAAAGTCTTCATCTACAGGGGGAATGGTCATCCGTTCATTGGACTGGTTGAGTCTGCGGAAGTTCTGTTCCGGCCGAAATAAAACAATTTCTCCATCCGCATAATACGCTTTTAACCCTTCAAATACGGCTTGTCCGTAATGAAAAACAAGCGAGGCCGGGTCCATGGTAAGCGGTGCGTATGGAGTAATGCGCGGGTCATGCCACCCTTTCCCGTGTGTATATTCAATCACAAACATGTGATCTGTAAAATGCTTGCCAAATTGCAGCGCATTGTAATCCGGCTTCTCTTTTCGCTCTTCTACTTGATCAATGCGTACTTCCATCTCGTTGTCGCCTCCTACGTCATAGATTATTTCGTCTCCCTTTACTTTACCAAAGATTTTGCCAAATCGGTATGACTATCCGTTTAAAGCAATAAAGAAATTTTCGTATTATTTATATTCTTTTCATAAAAAGCGTGCCATCAACCAGGTTACTGTTCATAGAATCAATGAACAGCCGGCCGGTTTGTAGACAGCTCTCCATCAACCCGATATACTAACGGACGAAAACAATAAATGCTAGCAATTCTACAATCTAGCAGAACGGAAAGGATTAGGGCTATGTTTTTAGAACTAGAAAATATTTGGGGCACTCTCGGATTCTTTTTACTATTAATTGCAATTATCTTTGTGGGACGTACAAGCCGCGGCCGCAGTACCCAGCGTAAATTTTTGCTGGAAAGACTGGAAGCCGAAGACCCGGCTTATAAAGCACTGCTGCCAAAGGTTGAGCTCTTAAAGCGGGAATTTCAGCTGCGCCAAAGTATGGATACGTATTTTATGATCCTATTAGTGGCAGGTCTTCTTTCGTTCAGCCGCTACTTCTGGCCGCCGATTGAAGCAGAAACGTGGCTCGCTTTGGTCAATCTATTGCCACTTCTCTTTTTCACGGTGTTTATTATCGTCGGTGCCCGTTATTTAATGATGAAACGCCAGCTCGGCCTTCTATTAAAAGAAAAATATCAACTGGAACTAAACGAGACCAAAGCCCCGAACAAAACGAAAGAGAAAAGCAGAAAAGAACTCGACAACCTCTCGCCGTTTAAAGAACACCGCATCCTTCAAACTATGCAAGCCTTTCGCGAACGCGCCGGCAAAAAAGAAAACTTCACAAGTGATGAAGCGATTCATTACGAAAGATAAAAACCTATTAATCAAGGAGCTGTTCTAAAAAAGACAGCTCCTTTTGCCTCGCTTGTTCCAAAGTGTACGAGCGCCGTTTCTATTTTTCTTTCTTCTACATAACATATGATGAACCATTGATTATAAAAGAGTTTAAATCGTTAACTCAAAACGTTTCCTCCTTCACCATCAAACTATTCAATTCATATCCACCTTACGAACAACGTTGCTTCATCGTTATAACTCCAAGCAGAAGACACCTCAATGGTTCAGGTTGAAAATAAAGGCTGGTACCAAAGAAATGGAGAAGACCGTGTCCCCCTGAAGTAATCGGACTAACTATTACAGCAGATGTCTCTGGCCCTAAGGAACTTCAGTGGCTGCCTGTAATTACGCAAGGCTGGTGTCCCTCCTATACGAACAGGGTATATCAGTGCAATGAATTCAATTTCAAATTGAAGATCAACAAGCTTGTTTCTATTGCTCCACAGCTCAGTTTTCAATTGTAAAGCTCACTCCTAAAAGAACGGATGCATTTAATTATAAAACAGCCGCAAGCTTGCGTTTCGGCTGTTTTTTTGTGGGCAGAAAAACCGCTTGACCGCTTCCAAGAGTTTTTACTCTTTTAAGCTATGATGATGCTTAAGTCTACAGGAGGCTGTTGGAAGTAGGTGACGTCCGGTCGTGTTTAAAATGAAGATGCCGATTTGATGGCCTGGGGGAAGTATCACTCTTTCATCTGATTTCAACGCCGCTCTTTGCCCCGCCTTTAAACAGGTATAATCACCAAAAAAAGGGCTGCCCGCCTGGACAACCCTTTCCTCCTTCTACCTGTTAGTTTCCTCTTCAGTACCTCTTTACCCCCTACCGCAGCTTAAATTTCTGCGCTTCCACAAAGTCTTTCATGTACGAGCGCCGGTCTTGTTCGAGCAGACGCATCATCTGCTCACTCCACGTCTCAACGCGCGGGTTGCCGGATCGCTCCTGGTAATACGCTTTCACCGTCGCGTCAAATTCATCAATGCCCGTTTTCTGCTTTGTGACATCTGACTCGTACGTATTTTCGTGATAGATATGTTCAAATGGCAGGCGCGGCTTTTTCGAGGATTCATGCGCCGGCACGCCCACTGCGAAGCCGAAGAGCGGCAGCACGCGCTCAGGCGTTTCCAGCACTTCTTTCACCCCTTCTAGATTGTTGCGAAGACCGCCAATGTAACAGTAGCCAAGCCCGAGCGACTCTGCTGCCACTGCCATGTTCTGCGCCGCCAGTGTGGCATCAATCACCGCCACCATGAACTGCTCCGTTCCTTCAATGGAAGACGTAATCTCACGCTCTTTCCACTCTGCGATTTTTTCATGGCGGTAATAATCGGCGCAAAAAACGAAGAAGTGTCCGTTGTCCGCGACATATGGCTGGTCCCCGGCAATCTTGGCCAATTGTTCGCGTTTTGTCCTATCGGTTACACCGATGATGGAGTACGCCTGCACATAGCTCGATGTCGGCGCGGCCTGCGCTGCTTCTACAAGCGTGCGAACCTGTTCCTCTGTCAATTTCTCGTCTTTGAATTTTCGAATCGAACGGTGGTTTAAAATCGTCTCAATCGTTTCATTCATACAGCATCTCGTTCCCTTCTCCATTAGTTACTCCACCTTTAGTTTACCGAAAATTCAAGCAAGCGAAAAGGCAGACACTTAACAAAAGCGTGCCGATTCCGTTCTGTTCAAAGGAGGAAGCACAGTTTTTTTCGCCTACCCGGCAGCTATGGTCATTTACTAATCATTCGAAGAAAAATACTGATCATTCTTGCTGATTTACTAATCATTCGACGGAATTTACTAATCATTCTCTTGCTTTATAAAGAATCGCCAATATTATCAGCCGAACGCAAGAAACACCGCTGACTCTTCGATCACAGCGGTGTTTCTTTCAATCGTTGTTTTAATGGCTTACTCAGCTGTTTCCATCTGCCATTCAGCTTCACGCCGGTGGTCGGTGGCCCCTAAAAGCTCATCTTGTTCACGGTCGATCGCCAAAGCCTGAACCGAACCAAAATAGAGCGGAGTAGGAGGGTCACGAAGCTCACTGTACCCAATGGCCATCAACTCTTCTCGCTGCTCAGGCGGAGGCTGCTCCTCCATAATGAGAGCATCATCTTCTATATGAAAGCGATTAGCTTCCACTGCTTTCTCTAGGTCTGTTCCTTGCGCCCAGTCTGCCACCACTTGTGTTAGCATAGCCGGAATCCGCTCACCTCCCGGGCTTCCGATCCCCATGACTGGCCCTTCTTCATCCGCAATCATTATCGGTGACGACCAGGTGATCGAACGGCGTCCGGGCTCCGCTTCATTGTTATCTCCTTGCCCGATGCTGAACCTGGCCATTTGATCATTAAAAAAGAAGCCTTCCGAATATTCGCCCGACCCCCAGAAACTTGTCAGTGTATTCGTCATAGAGACCACTGTTCCTTCAGCATCCACAGCCGTAATGTGGGTGGTGTTCGGATCAAAGCCACCGTAAGGCTGCCCAGGATCAACAGAGAGCAGGCTGTCGCTCGACAATTCTTCAGCCAATGACGCGTTTCGTTGGGCATCTGTCATGTTCTCAACCGGCACATCAACAAAACCGGGGTCTCCGAAGTCCGTTTCAAGAAACTGGCGTGACAGGTTCCAAGACATCGCAATATCATGGAACCAGTCTATGCTGTTTCGTTCTGCTTGCGCGCTGCCCCGTTCTTCGATGAGTTGAAGCATCTGAATGACGCTAGCGCCAGGAAGCGGCGGAGGTGCACCGATCACTTCGTATCCCGCAAACTCTCCAGAGACTGGTTCATGCTGACCCACCTCAAAGTTTGAAAATGATTCCATATCAAGTCCTTCCACCTGGGAAGCAAGCCCTTCGGCGAAATTTCCTTCATAAAATGCTTGGCCTCCATTGTCACGGATTTCCCGCAGGGTCTCAGCCAGCTCAGCTTGTTCAAGTGTTTCACCGGCGCCCAAAGGAGCACCGTCAGGGTAGAAATGATCAAGCTGCTGCACCGGCAGACGAGCCTGTGCTGATTGAAGCTGGGTGGCAAGAAGATCTGAGACTTCAGAACTTTCAGCTAGTTCAATGGCTGGGTCCAGCAGGGCTTTCCACTCAGCCGCCCCGTAGTCAGCATGTAACTCTGTCATTCCGCTCACAAAGCCTGGCACACCTATATTAGATGCAGGAACCCCGCCCTCGGGCACCACTTCACGGTAATCATACGCCTCTGGCTCTTCTCCCTGCTCTTGAATCAAGGTCACGCCACCGCCGCCGATCCCAGAAGCAAATGGTTCCACCACCGACACCGCATAAGCAGCTGCAATCGCCGCATCAGCTGCGCTTCCGCCGTTTTCTAACACCTCCATGCCAGCATCAACTGCAGCCGGATGTCCGGCGTTTACTCCGTAAGAAGACGGGCTGTCGGCTTCCTCCCCTTCCGAACCGTTATCAGCATCCTTACTGTCCGGACGCTCCTCAGCCTCTTCTTTCTCACCCTCAGCGTTCTCCTCTTCCTCTTCAGTATCATTTTCCTCGTCTTGAGGTTCTTCTGGTTCGTCACTCAACTCTTCATCCGGGGCACAACCGCTTGTTACCAAAAACAACAATACAGCGGCTACAAGAATATAGCCTCTATGACGATAATAGCGCCTTGGGTCAATCCTTTTCGGCCTCACGGACACTTTCTCTATGTAGAACATGAGACACTCTCCTCTCCCTGTCCGTTATAGTGCTTAAAAAAGCCATCTACCACTTTCGTTTTCTATTCGAGCATCAAGTGAAGCCAGCTATATGCTTAAGTACCTTCTAGTCTTCCCCCTTTCTTTTTGTTGGTAGTCTTCACTTGCCGTTTTCTTTCCCTCATCTTCTAGCATTCAATCACCTTACTGTTAAAGAAGTAAATAAGCATCACTTCTCCTTATGACAGTTCTTATATCAATTTACAAGCTTATCAACTTAAAAAAGTCTTACCACGAGCGGTAGTCGATAATTATCATTTTCTACACTCGGGTCGGAGTCATAGCCCAGGTGCGTGAGCGCTACTATTTTATCAATGCCCTCTTCCTCAAACTGAGCCTATCATTTCTGCTGTTTCAATATAGTTAAGGAACTCTATCTCCTGTGTGTTCGCGGAGAGGGTAAAAGCTATATTTATTCCAATTTTAATCCGAAGTATGCTCAGATGGCTCTCATAATACTTCGAACGCATTACAACTTTTGTACGCCATTTACAATTAAGGCAGGAAAAAGAAAACAGTAAAAACACCAGCACAACGATTGGGAATTACCGATAATGTGTTTGATATAAAAGATATAATTTACTTTAGATAGTTCACTTAAAATATGGTGGGCTATTTTTTGAAGGTAAATGGAAAAATAATGTTAAAATACTTTATAGTAAACATTATAAACAAAGAATAGAATGGGGTAGGGTTAGTGGAATTAATATACAGTCCTGAAGTTTTCTTTTTTATTAATTGGATATTTATACCAGCAAGTTGTTTTTTATTGGGTCTAATCACAGGATTCAAGCATAGAGACAGGCAAAGAGTGTTAGCGTTAACCCTGGGGTTTGGATTGTTTGTATGTATTATAGGTTATTCCATAATTGTCATAAATACATCTGGCCTTTCTCCTGATGCATTCACATTATACTGGACGATTTTCGCAGTCATTTATTTTGTGGCGTTTTTTTCATCGTATTTTAATCATAGATAGAATGTTTAAAATAGTTGTGTCGATACGAGGGTGAATTTTTAACTACTATCAACATTAAACTTTAACAGAGCCAAAAATAAAAAGGGCCATAAGCCCTTTTTATAAATCCCAATCCTCGTTTGACTGGGGTGAGTTGCCACCTTTCGCTTTTCGCATAATTATTAATAGCAACGTTTGCGAAAACAGCCAATAAAAAAGAAGCTCTTAGTTTAATTAAGAGCTTCTTTGCTATCTTATCAGCCATTTTGAAAATTTTGTTCTTCGTAGGAAATTAGACAATGTTCATCACAAACGGTTGCTTTGTGGTCATTTGTACGAAAAGCACTATCGGAGAGATGGCAGCAACGATTTAGAAAACGAAAAGATTTAACGAATCGACCGGTGCATCTAACAAAATATCATGTGTTGTGGTGTTGTTTATGAGTAAATACAAAATCTCCTTACTACCTGGCGAGGGGTTGATTTTCACATCAACACCTTGCTCTACAATCACTGCGGCATTCGATCCCAACTCAAGGGTGACGTGCTTTAATTTGGCTTTTTTTGCGAACAGTTAAGTAGGAAAAATTCCATCAGGGGATAACAAATAGTTCCTGAGAAAACTGTTATGCTTTGTAGTAATACTTTCTTTCAGGTCTACCAATCGTTCCATAATGAACAGTTACTTCAACGAGTTGTTCTGAGACTAGATATTCTAGATAGCGACGCGCTGTAGAATGGCTTACTCCTATCACCTTTGCAAAATCATGCGCATTTACTGCTTCTTTTATCAATGGTAGTTTTTCTTTCACCCTTGTTAACGTAAAGCTGTCAATTCCTTTAGGAAGTTCATTTTGATCTTTGTTAGTCATTTTCGGTTTGTTTGGTGATTTAAATAGATTATCCACTTCTTCTTGTCTTAAATAATATTGTTTATCCAGCTGGTGCACGACAGCCTCATAATTCTGTAATGTCCCATACATTCTGTTCATCATGACAGGCTTTATAATATAGCTGAAAGCTCCGCCTCGAATGGCTTCTCCGACAACCTCTACGTCACTAGCAGCGGTGATTAAAATCACATCTATAGCTCGATAATACGTTCGTATTTTCCAAAGTAAATCGATGCCATGAATATCAGGTAAATAAACATCGAGAAGGATTAATTGTGGCTGATATTTTTCTAAAATGTTAAGAGCTTGCTTCCCATTATTCGCTACATATCGAACCTCAAAGTTCTTAAGGTTCTGAATGTAATCACAATAAATGTCAGCCGTTAACTCATCATCTTCTATAATTAAAATATCAATGAGAGATTTAGATTTATCCACCTTCATCCACTCCTTTTTGGGATGATGATCGTGAAATGCGCCCCACCTAATGGACTTTCTGATACGTAAAGCTCACCGTCCAACGATGTTAAATTATTTTGAACAATCGATAATCCTATACCACTATTTGTGCTGGGTTTCGTTGTATATCCTTTTTCATAAATCATATCTAGTTTCTCAGGGGGAACCCCGGGTCCATTATCTTCAATGTCAAAGACTAAATCAGGGCCCAAGTCTGTAAATGAGATATTTACCATCCCGTCTCTGCCTCGATTGTAATAAGCGACTTCGATTGCATTATCAATAATGTTACCTAGTGCAGATACTAGTTCCCGTTCATTAATATCATCCGGAAGCTCTGATAATTCACTTTCTTGATCAATATTCAATGCGATTTTCATTTCAGCGGCACGCTTGAATTTTCCAAGTAAGCAAGCGGCAATCATGGGACTATTCACTGAACTCATAAGGTATACAATGAAATCTTGGTGATCTTCTACTTCTTTCGAAATCAGGTGCATAGCTCTTTTTGTTTTCCCTAATTTCAGTAATCCATAAATCGTATTCAACTTATTCTGAAACTCGTGGTTGTTAGACCTCATATCTTCAGCGAACGTTTTAATGGTAGAGTATTCTTTCTTTAATTCTTCGATTTCAGAGATCGGCCGTAAAATAAACACAACCCCTAGTTTTTTCCCATTCGTTTTTATGATCGAGTAATCCATAATATAAATGTTGTTATCCATCAACAATTTTCCCGTTGAATCATAATCCTCTTCTACAGATGAAAAAGCATTTTCAAACGCTTGTATAAGTTGGGGGTGAGTAATCGGATCCCCTATGTTTGACTCTTTAAAGTGATCGATAGCCCGCGCTTTTTTATTGATAGAGACAATCCTCTCTTGATCATCGACGGCCACGATCGGTTCATTCATTGATTCTAGTATCGCTTTTTTCTCTTCAAACAAATACGAAATTTCTGAAGGTTCGAGTCCGAATATTGTTCTTTTGATGTTTCTAGCAACAAACATTGTCCCTAGTATACCTAGAAATAGAGCGGCACTGTAATATTTTAAAGTTGAGGCCCGATAAGTAGCAAATTCATTCTCAATTTTATCCGTAAGAAAACCCACTGAAGCGACACCAATAACCTCCTCACTTTCATTATATATAGGTGTCTTTGCTTTCATGGCTTTTCCCGAAACTCCGTCATCTTTATATATAATCGATTGTTCATTTTTAAGAGCTTCCTCACTACTCGTCCCCAATTTTTCACCGATTTTATCGATATCATGGTGTGATTGTCTAATATTATTCATATCTCCAATAACGACATAACTTGCTTCTGTGCCCTCCCTTATTTCCTCCGCTATTGGCTGAATGATAGTTGAGGAGTTTTGTTCAAGCCCTTCCTTAATTTCTTGTGTGTCGGCGGCGAGCTGAGCAACATGCATCGCCCTTTCACCGAAATGGTTTTGCACTGTCGTTTGAAAAGCATGTAAGAGTAAAACGGTCGATACAGTAAGACAAAGCAGAACGACTGATACAGTCAATATTATAATCTTGGTACTCAACTTGATGTTTAATATACCCAATCCACCCTTTCTATTCCATAAAATGGATAAATGAATTTTATAATAAAAATGATGAAAACTATATTAATATTCACCTATTTCCCTTCTTCATTTACGATAGAACACACAAATGAATACGCTTTCAAAAACCGAATGGAGGTAGAAGGAGTTTAAGAGTTTTAAACATTGTATCAAACGTAAAAGCACAAATCATTAGGAGGTTTTAGTAGTGTACAAAAAAATCATAGGTTTAAGTTTTATGGCTGCTACATTTATGGGAATGATTGGCTGCTCAAGTGAAGAAACCACATCCGACCCAGAAACTTTTTATGAAGAAAACAATGACCTTGAAATCCTTGTGCCAACAAGTAGTGGGGGCGGATCAGATATTATGGCACGGTTTATGGCTCCATTCTTAAACAAACACATCTCTGGTGAACCTGCAACACAAGTAGAAAATGTTGAAGGTGGAGGCACAATCACGGGTGCAAACGAATTCGCACTTGGTAGAGAAGCCGACGGTGAAACGACTTTTTGGACAAGTATTTCAACGACTACAGCATACTTACTAGATAACCCTGCAATAGAATTTGATTACGATGATATGACGCCTATACTTGGTTATCCGGATGGG
Organism: Salsuginibacillus kocurii DSM 18087; assembly: GCF_000377705.1. Taxonomy (GTDB): domain Bacteria; phylum Bacillota; class Bacilli; order Bacillales; family Marinococcaceae; genus Salsuginibacillus; species Salsuginibacillus kocurii. Next base: position 304,996 of record NZ_KB898625.1, read on the forward strand.
GGAGTTGTTTATGTTTCTCCTGATACTGGAGTCACAGGACCAGACGATTTAATGGAAACTGAAGAACCTCTTACGTACGGGGGAACAAGTGCAACAGGATTACCTCTAACGACGATTCTTTCATTTGAGGTATTAGGTTTAGATGTTGACTCAGTATTTGGTTACGAAAGTAGCGGACCAGCTCGAGTAGCTTTTGAACAAGGGGAAACGAATATAGACTTTCAAACGACCTCCTCTTATTTCTCTAATGTAGAGCCGTTAGTAGAAGATGGAAGTGCTGTTCCGCTTTATTCCATAGGGGTTATCGAAGACGGTGAATTAGTACGTGATCCACAATTTCCTGAATTGCCTACTGTTAAAGAAATTTATGAAGAAGAGCATGGAGAAGAGCCTTCAGGACCAGAATGGGATGCATTTAAGTCGTTTGTAGGTGCTGTTTATACCATTCAGAAGGTTCTATATGTTCATGATGATATCCCGGATGCAGCATTAACGGCCTTACAAGAGGGTGTTGAGGGGATGGTAAATGATCCTGAATATAAAGAAGAAGGCGAAGAAGTATTTGGTTATGATCCGGTATACGGTGAAGAATTAGAAGATGAACTAGAAGAGTTATTAGATTTGGATGATGAAGTTCAAGAATGGACCCTTAATTATTTGGAACAAGAACATGATGAGACACTTGAATAATGTCAGTAACATGGAACCACTTCTTTAAGTGGTTCTATAACTATCGTATAAAGAAAAGAGGTGACGTCCTTGTTTGAAACGATGATTGAAACGTTCGCAACCGTTTTAGAACCATCCCGTATCCTTTTTATGGTGCTTGGTGTATTCATAGGTCTTACCATTGGCTTTTTACCAGGGCTAAGCGGAACGGTAGGCATGTCGTTACTTCTCCCCTTTGTTTTTGGTATGGACCCAGCGACTGGAATTGCGCTACTCATAGGCATGATGGCCGTTTTACATTCTGGGGATACCTTTCCCTCGGTTTTATTGGGAATACCAGGCTCTTCAGGATCTCAAGCAACTATCATGGACGGTTATCCATTAGCGCAAAAAGGTCAGGCAGTACGGGCATTAGGAGCTGCTTTCTTTTGTTCGATGGTCGGTGGTGTTATTGGAGGACTTATTCTATTTTTAGTGATTCCTTTATTACGTCCTCTCGTTCTTTTGTTTGGATCTCCGGAACTCTTTATGCTCGCCCTGCTTGGGTTAAGTTTTGTGGGAATCTTAGCTGGTAAAAGACCCATTTTAGGTATCTTAGCTGGTCTTGTCGGAATGCTGTTAGGAACGGTGGGAACAGCACCAGCCGTACCTGAGTATAGATATACATTTGATTCATTATATTTATATAACGGGATTCAACTTCCTCTCGTCGCTTTAGGATTATTCGCTTTTCCAGTTCTTATTGATTTATTGGCATCAAATGAGAGTATTTCTAGAGGGGCAAAATTAACAGGCAGTTGGGTTCAGGGGATAAAAGACTCGATTAAAAACAAATGGTTAGTTGTTAGATCGGCAGTGCTCGGTGCTTCCATTGGCTTTATCCCTGGCCTTGGAGGAAGTGTTGTCGATTGGATTAGCTATGGTATTAGTAAACAGACGAGTGAAAATCCAGAAAATTTCGGTAAGGGAGATATTCGTGGCGTGATAGCTCCTGAAAGTGCCAATAATGCCAAAGAAGGCGGCACTTTAATACCTACCTTAATGTTTGGAATTCCTGGGAGCGGAACAACAGCCATTCTCTTAGGTGGTCTTATTTTAATGGGGATTGAATCAGGACCACGAATGGTTACAGATGACCTTCCAATTACTATGTCGATCATATGGACATTAATTATTGCCAATATTATAGGGGTTATCGCTTGCTTGTCTCTAACTAAACCAATTGCTTGGTTTAGCACCGTGCATCCAACGAAATTAGTACCGTTTATTACAATTATCATCGTGGTGGGAGCGTTCCAAACAACACAACATTGGGGGGACATTTTACTTTTTCTCGCACTCGGCATTGTAGGATGGATTATGAAACAATTAGATTGGCCTCGTGCCCCTATTTTAATTGGGTTTGTGTTAGCCATGTCAGCTGAAAGGTATCTATGGATTTCTTTTTCTCATTATGGAGTCGAGTGGTTAACTCGTCCAGGCGTCATTGTTATTGCACTTCTCTGTATTGTTGTTGTCATCAGCAGCCTTTTACAGAGTAAGAAAAAACAATCTATGACCCAAACGAATGATAGCGGGGTGAAGTCATGAAAAAATCACATACTTCCATTGCCTTTAATATTGTTTTTCTCATGATTTTTGTTTGGATGATCATTGAAGCATTAAACTTCCAGGAACAAGCAAGATATTTCCCCTTTTATGTTGGATTACTCGCTTGCCTCCTTATGATAATAACCATTTTTAAAGAAATAAAAGATGCAAAGAAAAAAGGACCAGAGACGGAAAAGTTTCATAATCATTTGGGTAGAGTAATCAGATATGCAGGATGGTTGTTATTTTTCGTGATTCTTATATATATATTTGGTCTCATACCAGCCATCACCATCTATTTGTTGTTATTTCTATTATTGGAAGCAGAAATTGGCTGGATCAAATCTATACTTTCGACAAGCATAGGAGTCACTGTTATATGCTTGTTGTCTATTTACTTGGACTTAGATTGGCCTTCAAGCCTTATTACAATATTCTAATTTCTAAAAATCATTGAAAATCGACACTCTAAAATTTGGGTATTTAAAAACACATATGAGGTGATATTAAATGAAAATATTCGACTCCCATTTACACATTATCGATAAGAATTTCCCTATTTATGAAAATCAAGGCTTTTTACCAAATCAGTTTACAGTTGAAGATTATCAAACAGAAACCGAACGAAATAACATAAATATTGCAGGTGGAGCCATTGTATCAGGTTCATTTCAAAAATTTGATCAATCCTATTTAATCGACTCACTACAAAAACTCGGCAAAAATTTTGCAGGGGTCACACAATTGCCGCATGATACAACAGATGAAGAGATTCTTCGTTTAAATGAATATGGTGTAAGGGCGGTTCGGTTCAACGTTCAACGTGGGGGTTCTGAAGATTTATCCAACTTAGAATATTTTGCTAAACGAGTATATGAATTAGCACATTGGCATGTTGAATTGTATATAAACTCTGTTCATTTAAAGGATCTTCATTCAACACTAGTTGATCTCCCTGCTGTTTCGATTGACCATTTAGGACTTTCAAAAGAAGGGCTTCCTCATTTGCTTGAGCTAGTAGAAAAAGGAGGAGTTCGAGTAAAAGCTACTGGCTTTGGGAGAATTGAGTTTGAAGACCCTTTGGAACCCATAAAAAAAATTCATTCGGTTCATCCTCATGCTTTAATGTTTGGGACGGACTTACCTTCAACACGTGCCCCTAGACCGTTTCATAAAAATGACATTTCAATCATACAAGAAGCTTTACCTAAAAACGATGCTGAGAAAATATTATATAAAAATGCAATGCAATGGTACTTACATAGGGATGAAAATAATGACTAAAAATGAAAAGTTAAATAATCTACTTACACATTCGAATGAAATTTTAGTTGCTCCAGGTGCTGCTAATGCTTTAACAGCTCATTTAATTGAGGAGGCCGGGTTTCCTGCCGTTTATATAACAGGTGCTGGTCTCTCAAATCAGATGTTAGGCTTAGCAGATGTAGGACTCATCTCTTTTAAAGAAGTGCTAGACCAAGTGAAATATATTGCTGATGCAGTAGATATTCCGGTGATCGCAGACGCAGATACTGGATTTGGTAATGCAATCAATGTCGTGAGAACAGTTAAAGAATTTGAACATGCCGGTGTTTCTGCTATTCAGCTTGAAGATCAAATCACTCCAAAAAAATGCGGTCATTTTAGTGGAAAACAAATCGTAAGTACTGAAGAAATGGAACAAAAAATCAAGGCGGCAACAGAGACTAGAAAAGACACAAACTTTAAAATCATCGCAAGAACTGATGCTAGGGCGTTAAAAGGTATCGACGCAGCCATTGAAAGAGCAGAGAAATATATCGAAGCCGGTGCAGATCTTACTTTTGTGGAAGCTCCACAAACGACCGAAGAGATGAAAAAAATAATAACCAGATTACCTCATACACCCCAAATAGCTAATATGGTGGAACATGGATTAACACCACTTAAGGATAATAAAGAGTTACAAGATTTAGGGTATCGAATAGTATTATATGCAAACTTCCTACAAAGAAGATCGATAAAAGCCATGCAAGATGCCTTACTTTCCCTAAAACAAGAAAATACAACACAGCACATGCTTGACGATATGATTAGCATGAAAGAAAGGAATCGATTAACTCATCTCCAAAAAATTGAAAAGTTAGAAGAAAAATATCTTAAAATAGATTAATGAATTCTTAAATTAAAGCAGGGACACTAAACCGTAACGGGTTCACTTTAGAGGTGCAAAATGCTAAATCACAATAAAAAACATGCTCTAATTCACAAAGATTTCACAACCTAAAACAAAATATATTTAGCAATGAAATAGGCATGGAGCTTTTCTCCATGCCTATTGTTTGTAATTTTCTTCTTCAATTAACGCACCCTATAGTTGAAAGAATTTTGATTATAATTGGATTTCTATATCCTCTTCATATTCTTCTAAAAGATTATTAATAAAGTCGTTAATTTCGTTATCCACTAATTCTGCATCATCCACTTCATAATTTTGTAAGTCTAGAACTTCATCAATTAAATGGTTCATATAAGCATCGCGTTCAATACGTTCCTTAAAGTAGGTGTCATAATATTCCTCAACTGTAATACCTAAATAATCTGCTTGAGCTTCAAAAAACTCTTCATTTCCGCTCTCACCAAGTGGAAATAACGATTCCATCATTTCAACTTCCTCAGTTACGTCAATACCTAAACTTTTTGCTTCTAATACCAAAATTTCTTCTTCAACAAAATTCTCAACCATTTTAGGAACATCTTCGTCTTCTACAAAATATAACGAACGAATATCTTTTAAAGTAATCTCTTGACCTTTTACGGTTGCCACTACATCTACATCTTCTAATTTCTCAATACCTTCGTCATTAGTAACCTCACTTGAACAAGCAACTGATATAGTCATAATAAACAATAAAATTAAATATTTCATAACTACCTAACACCTTCTTTTGTTAAAGCCCCCGTTAGCTTAATACCTTATATTATTATACATTTTTTCACAAACTCTCTGGTACTCTTAATATTATTTTAACATAAATATCCAAAAATCTTGGTAAGCGCACTATGATTCGCACACAAAATCACAACAAATTCACATACCCTCTAATAATTATTTCCGCCTCTGTGAATTTACCTGTGATTTATTATGTGAATTTATAATAAAAAACCCATAGTCCCTAATATGACAATGAAACACGCACGGTGAATTTCCTTGTGAAATACCGTGCGATTTGCCTTGATATTTTATTGTTTGCACCTATGAAGTAAACCCGTTAACTAAACCGGTCCCTGCTTTTTTTCTATGGTCTACGCACTTACTCAACATAGCTGAAATAGTAATGACATTGGCGTTTTCTTTCCCTCATCTTCTAGCATTCAATCACCTTACTGTTAAAGAAGTAAATAAGCATCACTTCTCCTTATGACAGTTCTTATATCAATTTACAAGCTTATCAACTTAAAAAAGTCTTACCACGAGCGGTAGTCGATAATAATTTCCTCTGAATCTCTGTCCAACGAATAATCTGTATTAATAAACTCTTCATGACCAGCATCGTTTCCACCAGCTTTTGCGACACTGCGCGGTAAAAGTGCGTACTTAACTCCCTCTGCATCTACAAGAACTAACAGAAAATGTCTGTCGCTTAAACTCACGGACGGTCCATTAAAGCTCGTGCCTAGGCTCTCTTCCACGGCATCATCTTGTGTGTATGGCCAAAACAAATACATTTCCTTCCATTCATCATCCCCATAATCAGTAAGTGAGACGGATTCCTCGCCGGAAGCGACAGCATCCTTCACATCGTCAGACAATTGAGGGTGCTCCTCTGTAAGGCCCAAGCCGCAGCCGGTGAGCATCAGAATGAGAATCATCAGCCGTATGTATTTCATGAGGTTGCCTCCTAGTAGTTCGAAATGATCACCTATTTAAAATAACATGTTCCCACATCTCTTTATATAAGGAATCAATTTCATAATTCACAATAAGATATTCAAATCCGAATAATGAATATGACCTTCACTTCAGAAGGACGCTTTCCCGAGGGCTTGTCTTCAGCTAACTTTTTCGATGGTAACCATGCGAAAAAGTGGATCTTCAGACTGCGCTTTATCCTCTGGGAGGCGCCGTCTTACTTTTCAGTCACTTTTGAAATTCCGTATAGTAAATAAAAAATAAATAGATTTTATTCGTTTTATTGCTCATAAAACGTCATGATGAAATTGATTCTTAGTATTTCTTTTTCATATTTAATCGTAAAAAAAGCCGGCAGCTATAGTAGTAGACCAGCTGCCGGCTTTGCTATTCATTCATAGGAGCGTTATGATTAATCATTATCTTCAGATTGAGCTTCATCTACAATACGATCTTCAATATGATAGTCGACCTCTCCTAATTCTGCCATGTAATCACGCAGCATTTCCCAATCCGTATGACCTATGATGGTGCCACGTCCATCATCATAAGCATCAGCAAAGACTTCAAAACCGTCCCCGCCGGTTGCTGTAAAGTTATTGGTAGCAATGGTGTAAGTTTCATCTTCATCAATCGCTTCATATTCTCCATCTACTTCGATTTCAACCGAATTCACGCGTTCTCCAGGTTCACTGTCGCTGTCAAAGGTAACCTGCGTCCCTTCCGAAACTTGCAAGAAGCCTCCGTTTTCATCCGGTACGTCTTGAACACTAGTTTCAAACGCCTCATAAATTTCTTCGCCACTCAATTCTAAAAGAGCAAGTCTGTTTCCGAAAGGCTGCACATTTATCAATTCACCTACAGTAACCTCTCCTTCTGCAATCGGTTCGCGAATGCCTCCTCCGTTTTGGAGAGCCATTACGACATCATCATCAGCTGATAACGCCGCGTCGAGCTGCGCATCAGTGATTAAATTACCCAACGCCGTTTCAGCAGCACGCACACTCGTTTCATCACCGCGCGGGTTAGGAAGTTCAGTGATGACTTCTGAGCCGGCTGGTTCTTCTTCGATCTCTTCAATGGCTTTTGTATATGGTTCTAATTTTTCGGCAGCTTCCGGGTCTTCATCATAGTCCTCTGTGGCAAAAAGCTCACCTTCGACATTCGTGACCACCCCATTTTCATCAAAATCAACCTGCATGGCTCCCACGTGCTCACCGTATTCTCCTGCTTGGCCAATGACTGTCGGTTCCATTTCTTCACCATCAGCATTCTCTTCTATTAAAGTGGGCGGTTCAATTTCATCATGACTATGCCCGCCGATAATGACATCAATGCCTTCCACGTGTTCAGCAAGGAGATTATCATTACCTACACTCGGGTCGGAATCATAGCCCAGGTGCGTGAGCGCTACTATTTTATCAATGCCCTCTTCCTCAAATTGAGTAACCATCTTTTCTGCCGTTTCAATATAGTCGTGGAACTCTACCTCCTGAGGACTTGAGATATCGACAGTATCTTCGGTGTTCAACCCAAAGATGCCGACTTCTTCTCCGTCCACTTCTTCTACAATTCCGTCATAAAGAGCGCCGTCTTCTGATTCAAAAGACACGTCGCCTTTTTCATCATCTACAAACTCTTCATAGGCTGAAAAATCCATATTGGAAGCTACGATCGGAAAGTTCGCCTCCGCAAAAAATTCGGCAAGTTCCGGATGGCCTTCTTCTTCATCGCCTAGGTCAAATTCATGATTGCCAGGTACAAATGCGTCATACTCCATCATATTCATAAACTGTACAGCGTCCTGGCCATGAAACTCATTAAAGTACAGGGTACCGGAGAAAACATCTCCACCATCGAGCAGCAAGCCGTCATCCCCATATTCCTCTTGAGCGGCTTCGTATGTAGTTATGAGTTGTGGGTAGGCATCTGTCCGCCCGTGCAAATCATTGGTGTGGAAAATATTTAAACTCGTGGTTTCCGAATCATCTGCCTCTTCGCCAAGTTCCCATACACGATACAAAAATGCTGCGAATTCTGCACGCGTTACTTCATCTTCTGCTCTGAAATCATCCAACTCGGTAGTAAGCCCTAAATCAGCAAAGATTTGAACATCCTCTTGATGTGCTTCATGTACACCTTCAAGGTTAATTTCTTCTGATTCCGTCTCTACTTCATCTAAACCAAAGCCGCGAGCTAAAATGGAAGCCGTTTCTTCGCGGGTGATCTTTGCTTCTGGTGCAAAGAGGGTTCCGTCGCCTTCAAATATCCCTGCTTCTGTCACTGCAGCGATAGCGTCTGCATGAGAGTCACTTTCTTCTACATCTTCATAGTCATCAAGTACGCCGGGGTCCGTGCTGCTTAAACCTAGAGCACGTTGAAAGGCAGCGGCCGTATGCTGGCGCTCAATAGGCGCTTCAATACCAAACGTTCCGTCGGGCCTTCCTTCAAAAACCCCTTCTTCCGTTAAAGCTTCTACAGCATCGGTATACCACTCGTCTCCCTCGACATCTTCATAGCTATTGTCACTCCCGGCTCCTGCAACCGAGGTAAACGCTAACCATGCCGCCGTAGACGCCAGCGGAATAGACAAAAACATTTTCCCCTTCCCTTTCGCTCGTTCCATATGTATACCTCCCCCTTAAATATCAGATTGTTTCCAATTTTATTGCTGCTTCCTCTACCCCGTCAACACTGATAAGCGTTCGGGTAAACAAGGACTATTCCTTAAAAAGAACCCGCTTAACGGGACTATAAACACAATATATTGGCACTTTATTGAAGTTTTCCCGAAAGAACGGCCGATAACAAAGAAACCCTTCCGTTGCAGCTCTAATTAGAAAAAAGCAATGGGCACTCCCATTGCTTTCACTAATACATATTCTTCCATCCGTCCTGACTTTAACCTTTCCTATTTACCCGGCAAGACGTGTAGGTGTTTAGGGAAGCTTACTCCCACCTTTTCACCTTTTTGTAAAAGTGATTTGTGAAACGGATTATTGTCATCGAGAAAGAGCGATTCACCGTACAGCGAGATGTAATAGCGGACGTAATTGCCGTGATAGACCGCTTTCTCGACCGTGCCTTGATGCCTGCTTTCCGGGTCGCGTTCAATCATTTCCGGACGCAGAAGCACCGTTCCACTGTCATTCGAAGGTGTTTCTCCCTCTACTGGAAAACGCAGTCCTTCTTCTTTTTTTGCCTGAAAGAAGGTCTGGCCGTCTTCGACCTTAAAGGTTCCTTCCATTAAATTGGCATGGCCGACAAAGTTGGCGACGAACTCGTTGGCCGGATGCTGGTAAATGACAGAAGGCGCGTCAAGCTGTTGGACGATGCCGTCTTTTAGGACGAGGACGCGGTCCGAGATGCTGAGCGCTTCTTCCTGGTCGTGGGTGACAAAAATAATGGTCAAATTGAGCTCTTCTTTTAAGCGCCGAATTTCATCACGCATAATCACTCGCAAATTCGCGTCCAAATTGGAAAGCGGTTCGTCTAAAAGGAGGACTTCCGGCTTTAACACAAGACAGCGGGCGATCGCCACGCGCTGCTGCTGCCCGCCGCTCAGCTCACTCGGCTTCCGGTCTTCGTAGCCGTCGAGCTGGACCTGTTTAAGCGCTTCGCGGATGCGTTCGTCCTTTTCTGCTTTGCCTACCTTCTGGATTTTAAGCCCGTACTCCACATTGTCGTAGACCGACATATGAGGAAATAGTGCATAGTTTTGAAAAACCATGCCGGTGCTGCGCTTCTCCGGCGGAAGGGCGTCAATAGATTTGCCGCCGAGCACGACGGTGCCGCCTGTCTGAGGGTGGAAGCCGCCGACAACGCGCAGCAGGGTCGATTTCCCACTTCCACTCGGGCCGATAAAGGTGATGAGCTCCCCTTGTTTCACATCAAGGGTGATGTCACGGAGCACAGTTGTTTCCCCGAATGATTTTTCGATTTGTTTCAGCTGCAAAATGGGTTCTTCACTCATATAGATTCCTCCTAAACACTCGTTCCACTGCGTCTTTCAATAAGCTTTAACAGTCCCATGCAGGCCAGCACAATCACAATCAAGATAAAGGACATCGCCGAGGCCCGCCCGACTGCGGCCTGGTCGGCCAAGTTCAAAATGTACGGCGCGGCCAGGTTCGTTCCTGGTGATATTAAGAAAATGACCGAGCTGACAGATACCATCGAGGTCATAAACGTGTACACAAACCCGGCCATAAAGGCTGGGGTGAGAAGCGGCGCCACCACCCGGCGGAACGTATGGTACGGTCCGGAGCCAAGGTCGGATGATGCTTCTTCCAAGGAGACATCGAGCTGTTGCATTTTACTGATCCCTGCTTCAAGCCCGACCCCGATTTTGCGAAAGGCCATGTTCATGACGAGCAAAAAGATCGTGCCGGTAAGGAAAAACGGCGCGCCGTTGAAAATCAAGACGTACCCGATACCCATCACCGTCCCTGGTATGGCAAGCCCGAACAGCGCGGTGAACTCTGTCAGTTTTTTCATGGGCACGTTTTTGCGGGCTGTCATATACCCTTGCAAAATACCAAGTCCGGCGGCAAGAAGTGCCGCAAAGAATGAAACGATCACACTGTTCCAGAGGAAGCCCCATCCGGACGTATCTGAAAAGTGATCAAGCGTCAATTCATTGTTAATGCCGATAATTTGTACAAATGCACTCATAACGACCATGACAAACATAACAACGATAAAAAGTGCCATTACAGTGGAAACACCGAACATAGCCGCTTTTACTTTCGGATGGAGCGGATTGTTAGCACCTCCCGTTGTCGTGGCAACTTCATGGTCTTTTAAGATATACGTCTGGAACAAGAAGACAAGAAAGCTAGGCAGTACTAGGAACACACCTAATACGGCTGCCATTTCAAGGTTTTGCTGCCCAGTTACAAGCAAGAATGCATCAGACGCCAAGAAGTTCTCGCCGCCCCCGATAATCAGCGGGTTGGAAAAGTCAGCGAGCGCCATAACAAAAACGATGAGGCCCGCTTTTAAAATCGCTGTGCCGGCAAGCGGCAAGGTGACTTTGCGAATGGTGCGGCCCTGTCCGGCTCCGAGGTCCTGGGAAGCATGTTCCAGGCTCGGATTCATGTTGCGCATTGAGCTTTCAATCATCATATAAGCAATCGGAAAATAGCCTAAGATTTGGGCAATCACTACGCCCCAAAAACCGTAAATGCTGATTTCAATCCCGGTAAAATCTGCAATCCACTGTGACACAACCCCGCGGCGCCCAAATAAAATAATAAGTGCGAGCGAGAAAATAAACGGCGGGGCCACAAGCGGCAAGAGGCCGATTCCCCGGTACGTTTTCGATAAATACGTGTTCGAACGTGTCACATAGAGAGCAAACGGAATTGCAATCATGAGTATGATTAACGTAGAAACCGTTCCGGCCGCTACACTATTAAATAATGCTTGAAAATAAGAGGGGTTGGAAAAGAAACGTGCGTAATATTCAAAAGTAAAGCCTCCGTTGCCAATTCCAAAGCTCTGTACGAAGACTGCAAGCACCGGTGCCAAAATAAAAGCGAAGAGAAGGGCGGCAATACCCCAGGTTGCCGCCAAAAAGCCTTTCTCTACTTTCGCTTTTTTCTTTATTGGAACCGATGTTTGTTCAGTTAGTTCACTCATCGGTGTCGTCCTCCGTTACAATCTTTAGTCAAACTTCTCCTGCCATTCATTCATGATCCGCTCGCGGTTTTCCGCAGCCCAAACAGCATCATAATCAATCAGGTTCGGTTCGAAATCGATGGTGCCTTCTACATCCGGCTTCGTAACCATAGAGCGGTATTCAGCCGCAAGTTCCATTCCTTCATCTGTACCGATAAAGTCAATTACCTCTTCAGCTGCTTCCTGGTTGTCAGCATCCTGGAAAATCCAGGCCACGTCCAAGTCAAAGCCTACGCCTTCTTCTGGAATCATAATATCAATTGGGTAACCTTCTTCCATGCGGTCAAAGATAGCTTGGTCCCACGTAATACCAATTGCATATTCACCTTGGGAGGTCATTTGCGCTGGCGCAGAACCGGATTGTGAATACTGGCCAACATTATTATCAAGTTCATCAAGGTAGTCCCACGCTTCATCTTCACCCATCTCTTGCATTAACGTCGATACGAATAAAAATGCTGTACCTGACGTACCTGGGTCTGGAAGTACAATTTCACCTTCATACTGTGGATCAAGTAAGTCTTCCCAAGATTCAGGACGGTCGAGTCCAAGCTCGTCTAATAAATCTTCATTAATTGCTACCGCGTTAAACCAATACGACCAGCCGTACCATTGGCCGTCCGGGTCTTTAAACTCGTCCGGCACATCATCCCATGTATCTGACTCGTAAGGCTCGAGCATGTCTTCTTCTTCAGCCACAAGCGCAAAGCTATGGAGCATGCCCCACATCATGTCCGCGTTGACATCCGGATATTCTGAATCAATCCGGCTCCATGCCTCTTCACTCGACATTCTGAGCACATCAATATTTACACCCGTTTCCTCTTCAACCGCAGAAGCAAAGCTCTGCATTTCTTCTTCATCATTGTGTGTGTACATCGTGACCGTATTGTCTCCTGAGCTCCCACACGCGCTGAGTACTAGTACACTTGCAAGTCCTACAATCCATTTCTTCATCTTCTCCATCCCTTTCCTATCCTTGAATTTCATCATAATGGTGGATAATTTCATCTGCATCGCACAAATGATCATCATATAAGGTATAACTCACTACACCGACCGCCGCTTTCGTGCCGGCAGACCGGCCGGTTTTCATATCTGAATTGGTATCACCAATCATCAAGCAGTTCTCCGGGGCAACGCCAAGCTCTTCACAAGCTTTAAGCAGCATATCCGGCTCTGGCTTCGCTCTTTGCACCTGATCAGCGCCTATCACCGCTTGAAATTTCGAGTGAAGGCTAAGCGCCTCCAGGTGTTTTTCGGCGATTGCTGTATCATCAGCAGTGACTACTGCACGTTTAATCTGTTTTCGTTCTAGCCGCAGCAAAAAATCATGGAGTCCGGGCAGTGGCCGTAACCCTTGCATATAGCTCTCCCTTTCTTCCATATCTTCAACAGCTATATGTACCGTCTGCCTAGCTACGTCCCAACTCCATCCTGTTTCATAAAGAGCTCCAGCTAAAATGGTTTGGACTTCTGCCATACTCCCAATCGCAAGCGGCCCATTTGGATCAACGACCCTGTCTTTAATAGATAGGCCCAGTGCCCCTTCTACTCGCTGAATGGTCTCCTCATTTGAAGCATCCGCAACAATCCCTTTCACCCAATCCACCCACAGTGATGGAAAATCAACGAGCGTCCCGTCTTTATCAAACAGAACAGCTTCGACCTCCCACGATGATTCATTAATCTGCAAATAAGAATTCATAGCAACCTCCCTTCATTTAATTAATATAAAATATAATTTATATTCAATATTTATTTAACGTTATAAATGTTAGTCATTTAATGCACAAAAGTAAAATACAATCTGTCTCTTCATGCTTTCGCAATTTGCGATATTTTCACATGATTCGACAAAAGCCCTACCTATCTTTTAATATCTCTTTCTACATAGACATATCTATGAACTAGCACTTAGAAATAGCTTTTTACAGGGAAAACATGAACAAAGAGGAAATGATTAGGGGAGAAGGAAAACGAAAAGAAGGATATAAATGGAAGCAGGAGACCCTGCAGATGCAATGAGTTGTCAGTTTTTATCAAAAATATCCGTTTTGTGTTACAGTAATTTAGATACATATTTTCGATAAAGGACGTTACTTATGTGGATAGAGATTCTATTTGTCTTTTTTGTCTTATTAATAGGTAGTTTTATTCAAGGTGTAAGCGGCTTTGGCTTCGGGTTGGTAGCTATGGGGCTTCTCCCCTTTTTATTTACAGTTAAAGACAGTACCTTGCTCGTTATTTCGCTGGCCATTGTCCTCGCCGGCTCCATCTTAATTAAAGAATATAAACACCTCGATATAAAAGGCCTTTCGGTCATTTTAAGTGCTGCCATCGTAGGACGGATCGGCGCCTTCTTTTTTCTCACCAACTTTGGAGAGCTCGAAGAACTAGAAAATGTGCTTGGCCTCTTTCTGATGGGAATGGTTCTCTACTTATTTTTTAAAAAGAAAGGAGAGGGGCCATCTCGTTTGATGCTTCATCCGCTCACTCCGGTACTTCTCGGCTTAGTGGGCGGATTTGTCGGCGGCGTGTTTGCCGTGGGCGGCCCCTTTTTCGTCGTTTACTTTTTAATGCTCTATCAAAACAAACATCGCTATAACGCCAATATGCAGGCAAGTTTCTTTATCACCAGCTTGCTCACACTCGTGCTACACGGCACGAGCGGAGATTTGAATCCTGATTTCTTCGTTTATTTCCTCATCGGGATAGCAAGCGTCATACTAGGTTCCCGCGTCGGCCTCCTCTTTTTCGACCGGCTCTCGCAACGACGGGTGCAGCAATCTGCAATGGCGCTCGTCTTTTTAGCAGGCCTCTCGCTTATTTTGTTTTCATAGAATAAGAGCCACTTCAAAAAAAGAAGCCGAGATATATTCTCGACTTCTTTGTGGCGGTAGGGAAGGGGGGCATATCCGAGGCAGGCAGCAGTTCTTGCGCTCTTACCTTTCCAGAGGGAGTCTCCGGGACTTTGAAGAACATGCTTTCATTTCAGCACTCCGCCAGTGTTTTCACAGGATAGTTACCGTGAGCTAAACATCCGCTCAACTCGTATGCTGCTCTTTCAAAAGTAAATCGGCTTCTTTCAATTCAAAGTTATGTTCTGCCTCAATAGCCACGACTTCATCGCGATAACCTTCTGACGTTTCACCTTTTTTCCTTAGAATGACATCCTGCAAGCAGAACTACTAAAAAAAAAAGTCAGCTGGTGGAGTACGGGCTATCCTTAATCCACCTTGCTTATCAACATACGTTTCCCAATAATAGCCCCTTCTTCTTTCTTACTTTTCAGCTCAACGTATGTACCAGCTTTTCAACGACTTCTTCTATAGTAAGACCGTCCGTGAGTATATGTTTAGATCCTTCTGCATAGATGACACGGCGTGTTTGATAGAGGGCATATAAATCTTCCAATGTTTGACTCTCCAACTTTGGCCTACCTTCTATTAAGGTTGGAAGCCGTTCCTTCCACGCTTCCCAAGAAATATCAAGAAAGAAGACTTCTGCCTTAGCGCTTGCGACTTGGCGCACTTCCTCCTGTATGTACGCCCCGCCTCCCAACGATAGAACCACCTTTTTTTCTTCCTCTAACAGCTCTGCGATGACTTTGCGTTCAATTTGACGAAACGCTGGCTCACCGTCTTCACGAAAAATTTCTGGAATCGTTCGCGCTGTTTTTCGTTCAATTTCATGATCAGTGTCAAGAAACGTAAAGCCCAGCCGTTCGGCTAACTGCTCCCCTACTGATGTTTTTCCCGCTCCCATAAAACCAATTAAGACAACTCGTTCTGATTGGTCTTTCATGTCCCCACCTCTTTATATAACCTTCTATTTCTTTAATCTACCATGACAGAGGATACAAAAAAAGACACCGAGTTGAACTCAGCTGTCTCTTTCGACAAAATTCCATTAAATGGAGCAAATATTTCTTCTATGTAATATCTGTTACACCTTTGCTATCAAATTGTGACGCTCCTGTCACCCATGACATGCAAAGCGGTGGTAGACTATGTTTTGTGATCACGAACATTGATGTGAAACTACCAGGAGGTAACAACCATGAAACAAAAACTAATAGTCGCCTTGTCTGCGTTACTTATTATACCTTTATTCTTTCAAACAGAAGAAGCTTCAGCGAGCACAAGCCAAACCGTTATTGATGCGGGGAAATCCCAGCTCGGCACGCCTTACCAGTGGGGAGGGACCACCCCTTCCGGATTCGATTGTTCGGGCTTCACCCGGTACGCGTTTCAACAAGCAGGTATTTCACTACCTCGAACAGCGTCCCAACAATATCAAGTCGGCTCACCGGTCTCTCGCTCGAATTTACAACCTGGTGACTTGGTCTTTTTTAGCACTACCTCATCCGACGCCTCACATAACGGAATTTACATTGGAGGCAATCAATTTATCCACTCTTCTTCATCCAGAGGCGTTTCTATTGCCAGCTTAGGCAATACATATTGGTCTCCACGCTATCTTGGAGCTCGCCGCGTAATTGAAGATAATAGTGTCTCTGCAAGCCAGACCAGCGGCCAACCCGTTGAAGTGACGATTAATGGTCAAGCATTAGCGACTGACCAGGATGCTTTATTGAATGGAGGACGTACCGTCGTTCCGATGCGTGCGATCTTCGAAGAATTAGGCGCCACTGTCACTTGGAATCAAGCAACAAAAGCAGTGCGAGCCACCAAGGGGAACAGAGTACTTTCACTCACGGTCGGTAATAACGTCGCTTATACTGCCACGACCAGTGTCCAACTTGACCAACCAGCTAAAGTTCTAGATGGACGTACGATGGTCCCACTCCGCGTTGTCAGTGAATCTATGGGTGCAAATGTCAATTGGAACAGCAACACGCGCACCGTTGAAATTACGTACTAAGCTTAGAAAGACTCAAGGGTTACTCCTTGGGTCTTTTTTTAGTTGAAAAGGTAGCAAAACCTTTCTACAAAAGCCAGCTGAGAAAAACCAATCTTTCAGACTGCTAGTTTATAGGCAACAAACTTAGTACGCATTTTTGTATGAAAGCAATAGAACTATTGCCTGTGTGCTTCAATTCTTTTATATATCCCCCAATTAAACGAATTTAAAACCACTTTTGCTACAGATTACCTACACTTGAAAGAAACAAGATAGCTATGATGATTGCGTTACAGGTTCAAGCTTCATCATTGCACCGAAATATTGTGAAGCCGTTGTAAAAGAAATAAACGCGCAAAGTTCGCTTATTTCTTCTTCGTTCAGATACTCATATAACACCTCAAATATCGATTTTGGTATATTTCCCTTATGTTTTAAAAATACCTCGGCAAATCCAACCGCAATAGACGTTTTTTCATCAAACTTATCCCGATCTGGTTTCCCTTTCGCTTTACAATATTCACAGCCATTACATTGGGCCAATGTCCTCCTAACTTGTTCTTTTAATTCAACAGAGAGCTTTCCTTCTGCTTCTAAAACATGACTCAGTTGAGTCCAGCCTTGCATCACTTCATCATGATGTCCTAAAAGTCGTTGAAATGGTGTATTTCCATTGTTTGATTCATTGATTCTTGCCATTTGAAATCCCCCTTTGCTATATTAAATTATAGATACTATAACGCTTTACATACATAAAGAAACAAAGGAAAAGTTCAGTTATTCTTTACATAATTAACAACAAGAGGGGGATTTCTTTAAAAGTGAAAATTGATGATATTGATAAACGGATATTGGATGAATTACATACTAACAGCCGCTTCTCTATGCGCGAACTTGGAAAAAGAGTTAATTTATCTTCTCCTGCTGTAACAGAGAGGGTCAGACAAATGGAGTCATTTGGTATTATAAAAAGCTACACCTTAGATATTGATTATGAAAAAGTAGGTCTTCCTATCCAATGTATAATCGAAGCAACCGTAAAAAACGGAGATTACCATTCTTTTAAAAGTTTTATTCAACATTTCCCAAACGTACAGTTCTGTTATCGTATAGCAGGCAATGCTTGCTATATGCTTAAAATGCACTTCGACACCTTTAAAAAGGCAGAGCAATTCATAGAAGAAGTAAATCCGTATGCTCAAACAGTGACTCACTTCATCTTTTCACAAGTGCCAACCACGTTAAGAATAGATGACGATAGCTTCTCGGAATAAATGAAGAGTTTTCATTTCCTTATCCCGACTCAGGGCAAGAGCAGCTTCAATTATTCTCGTATAACAACATGCAACAATAAACTACGCTCCTGTACTCTAGTTTATAGATATGGTACAATTTTCCCATATTCTAATTTGTAGTAGTGAGGTTGTTATGTCTAGTTCAACGTACGATAAACTAATTGCTGTTCTAAGTTATATACTAGCGATGTTTTTTCCAGTCCCGATCTTAAGCATTGTGGCCGTTTTTTTATTTTGGCTTGTGTTTCGAGATCAGTCACGGTTTATTGACCACCATTTAAAGGAAAATATCAACTTTCAAATCAGCTTTCAATTATATACATTGGCGGCTTTTATTTTGGTCTTTATTTTCACCAACGTACTTAACATGTTGCCGCAGGAAATGCTGCCTGACCTTCTTGCCGTTTCCGGGTTCTTGATGAGTGTCGGCTTGTTCGGGCTGCTCATTTTTGCCGGTTTTGCCTGGTACGCTTTGCTGGCAGCGGCGAGCATCGGCGCTTTATTAGGGAAATTTTTCAAGTTCCCGCTTATTATTCGTTTTGTAAAATAACAACCATATTCTCCTTCCTTGTCTTGCTGAACCTAGCCTATCATTACAAAAAGTGGAAAGGCGAAAAAACTTATAGTACATAAAAGAATAAAAGTGCTCAGAGTCTATTTATAAACTCTGAGCATTTTATATTCTAATTACCATGTTAATTGTTAGTTCCTATATTCAATATATATAAAGCGACATTGGCGAAACGGTCCCATGACCGCCTTACCAGCTTGCTTTTTTTACGCCAGGAAGCTGGCCTTTATGCGCAAGATCTCTAAAGCAAATGCGGCAAAGTTTAAATTTGCGGAGCACAGAATGTGGACGTCCGCAGCTGTTACAGCGAGTATATTCGCGCACTTTGAACTTTTGTTTCTTATTGTGCTTGGTAACTAATGCTGTTCTTGCCATACCTGAAACCCCCTTCTATTAAATGTGTAAGGTGGGGAGAAGTTCTATTATAATGAAAATCAGCAGGCAAAAAAAGAAGCAGTTTCTGGAAATGGCTGCGTTGTCTTTTCAAAAAAGCCCCACTCCTTTGACTGGAAGCGGGGCTCTGTGTTTATTTTCCTTGTGTAGGGGACGGGAGCGGCGTAAGGCCGGCTTCAATTTCTTCGCGCTGATCTTCAAAAAATGGCGGCAGCGCCAGGCTTTCCCCCAGGTGCTCCAAGTCTTCATCGGTATCAAAGCCTGGGCCATCGGTGGCCAGTTCAAATAATATCCCGTTTGGCTCGCGGAAATAGAGGGAGCGAAAGTAAAAGCGGTCGACAAAGCCAGAGTTTGGAAAGCCTGCTTCCGAGACGCGGTCAATCCATTTCCGTAGTTCTTCTTCATCATCGACACGAAAGGCTACATGGTGAACGCCGCCACGCCCAAGCCGTTCCGGCGGCAGGTCGTTACGTGTTTCCAGATGAACTTCCGCGCCGCTTCCGCCTTCTCCGCACGCGTACACTTCGACATCCGGCTGCCCGTTTACTTCTGCCGAATAGGAGCCGACTTTTTCAAAGCCAAGCAAATCCGTTAATACTTTCGCCGTCCGCTCCGGGTGTCTTACCGTTAAACGAATCGGACCGAGCCCGCGGACTCCTTTCTCCTGCGGCACCGGGCTTTTTTCCCAAGGCGTGCCGCCTGGAACCCCGTCGTTGTTTTCATCCGAAACCAAGATCAAGCGCTGCCCTTCAGGGTCTTGAAAATAAATCGTCTTGCGGCCGGCGCGCTCTTTAATCCCTTCATGGTCAATGCCAAGTTCTGTTAATTTTTCTTGCCAATACTGGAGTGCCGCATCATCTTTCACCCTGAGCGATGTGGCCGAGATGCTAGATACCCCGGTATGCCGCAAACCCGCATTTTTAATTTCGAAAAAGGTCAGTTCCGTTCCTGGGTTACCTTTTTCATCACCATAAAACAGGTGATAGACCGATGTATCGTCTTGATTGATCGTTTTTTTGACAAGCCGCATTCCAAGCGTCTGTGTGTAAAAATCTAAGTTAAGCGGTGCATCCGCTGTAATAGCAGATAAATGATGAATCCCTTTAACGTGCATACTACATACCTCCTCGTTAATCCTCTACCATGAAAATAGCACACCCAAAACACAATCACAAAACATAACACTTAATAGAAAGCGGAGCGGGCTTGGTCAACGACGCAGAGCCCTTCTCTCCCACCGAGGAGGCTGTTGCCGCCGCAGTGTGGGAGAAAGGGATCTCAAGTCGTTAGCCCGCGAAGCTGGACAAGAAAAGCGGAGGCGCTTTGCTCAGATGCGACAAGTTTTTCTAGAACTGTGCAGCGTTGCTTGCAACGCGAAGTCAGTGCTAGAAAAAACCTCGAGCATCTAAGCGCCGTAGCTAGACAGAAAAGCGAAGGGCGCCTGACCATTGGCGCAGGGCCCTTCTTCACCGCCGAGGAGGCTGTTGCCGCCGCAGGGCGGGGAAAAGGGATCACAAGCCAATGGCGCCCGCAGCTGGACACAGAAAAGCGGAGGCGCTTTGATCAGAGACAAGAAAGACTTTCTGCTTTTATGATGCGCTACGGACTCAGCTCGTGACGCCTGCTGGCTGTTCATCTGTGGAAGGAGTCTTTGCAGCTGGAGATGTACTCGCTCATGAAGGGAAGCTTCATTTAATTGCTGGGGCCTTTCAAGATGCCGCTAATGCTGTGAATCAGGCAAAACGTTACATTCAACCTGAGGCGAGGACAACAGGGGTTGTCTCCTCCCATAATGAAAAATTTAAAGAAATGAAGGCTGCCTTACAAAAAAATACTGACTAACAGGCGGGCCATTTACACACAGGCTGTTCTGGAACGACAAAAAAGAAGAAGGCGGACCAATTCCAGCACCTCCTTCTTTTAAGTCGTTAACTTATCCGCATGCCCCGCCCCCTATTACATGGAAACTGCTACGTCACCAAGTCTATGAGGCCGTTCGCTTACCCTAACCGATGTCGCCTCTCTAAAACAACACAAGTAAGGGCCGGCAAGGTCAATCGTTCGCCTTGTATTTCTGTCGGTAACGTACCTTCATTTGTTACGCGTACCTGCCAGCGGCCGGGACGGGGCAGGCGGATTTCCACCTCGGTTCTTTCGGGGTTCCAAAGACAAGTAATATCTTCTTTCTCCCCTGTCAAAACGGTCCCAAACGCTGTTCCGGGAAGCGTCAGCTCGTGAACGCGCGCTTCAATAGCTGTACAGTCAGAAAGTTGGAATAAAGGCTGCGCTCGGCGTGTGGCTAGCAGTTTTTTCACAAAAGAAATGGTCTGGTCTTCGTCTTCCCGTGCTTGCCAATCGAGAGCGTTCACGCTATCGCCGGAGAGGTAACTGTTCGCATCGCCGCCTTTTGTGCGGTACATTTCCTGGCCGGCGTGGAGGAAGGGGATGCCTAGGCTCAAGATCGTAAAGGAGGTAGCAAGCTGATGAATGCGGCGTCTCGTCTCGAGGCTGTCATCCCGGTTACTGAGTGCCAGTTTGTCAAACAGGGTCAGATTGTCATGGCTTTCGACGTAGTTAATGGACTGGCGCGGGTCTTCAAAGTGAAGCAGGCCGGGTGTACGCGGCGTGGAGCCGGCAAACAAGTGATAGAGGTTTTCTTTTCCCTTTCCTTCTCCGTTCATGTAGCCTTGCGCTTCTTCTGCAAAGGTGGAGCCTTTCACAATATCACGGAAAGCATCATTAAAAAAAGCAATGCCAGGCAATTTGGCGGAATGAAAGCTGGTTGCTTTGCGGGCTGGGTTGAGCGCTGTGGGGAGGTCCCAGCCTTCCCCTAACAGGAGAACTGGCACGTTTTCCTGGTCGCAGCGGGCGCGGATCGCCTGCATCGTTTCGATATCAAGTGCGCCCATTAAATCGAAGCGGAAACCATCTACCTTATAATTCAAAAGCCAATGATCGACCGTATCCAGAATAAATTTCCGTACCATCGGCCGTTCGCTGGCAATATCGTTTCCAACCCCGGTGCCGTTACTTAATTCTCCGTTCTCATCATAGCGGAAATAATAACCGGGCACGAGCTGTTCAAAGGCAGAGCTTTCGTGAATAAACACATGGTTAAAGACGACGTCCACAATGACGGAGAGCCCTGCTTGATGAAAGGCTTCGATCATTTCTTGGCATTCGGTGACGCGCAGGAGAGGATCACTTGCAGTGGTGGCGTAGCTTCCTTCCGGCGCCTGGAAAAACAACGGGTCATAGCCCCAGTTGTAATAAGGGGCGGGGTTTCGTTCGTCAACACGTCCATAGTCATTGAGCGGCAAAAGCTGCACGTGGCTCACGCCTAGTTCTTTCAGATAAGAAAGACCGGTTGAATAACCGTTTCCGGTTTTCGTGTCTGTCTCGGTCAAACCTAGAAATTTGCCGCGGTACTGAGGCTGGACGCCGCTCATTGGATGAGAGGTAGCGTCACGTACATGCAATTCATATATACTCGCCTCTTCCAGACTACTTACCGCCGCCTGTTCGCGTGTATCGTCCGCTGGTGGTTTTGTTTGAGCGGGATCAATCACAATGCCTTCGTTGCTGTTGACCGTAAGGGACGGGGCATAGGGATCTATAACTTTCACCGTTTCACCGTTACGCGTGACCTCGTAGTAATACACGTGGCCATGCGCATTGTAGGGCACAGTGCCATGCCAGATTCCGTTCGTTTTTTTGCGAAGCGAATAAAAGGTCTCGTCTACATAAAGCCCAACGTGTTCAGCACCCGGCGCCCACACGGCAAATTGGGTTTCGTTTTTAGAAGGAAAGACGCCCAATTTTTCTTCTGGGGCTGCAAATACCTGTTGGAACGGCTTGCTGCGCACAACGGCACCAAAATAGACTGGTAGCGTAACCCCCTCGACAGTGACAGCCAAATGGGTATGTAAAGGCAGGGGCTCAGCTGTTTGGATCCACAGATGATGCGTTTCCGGTTGTAAAATAGTGATCGTAAATGTCTCTTCTTGCGTGTGAATAGATACCATGTCCGGTGCTTTTACTTCTACGTCTTCATAGTCCAAGTCAACTTTGATGCTGTTTATCGATTCAAGCCAGGCCTGTAGAGGTTTCATCAGCGCTCTCCTTCTCCTTGTATTCATGTATTCTATACTATATACCCTGCCAGTACGAAAAAGTATGCTGAACCAAGCTTTCTTTTTTCTCTGTAATTTCGTTTGCTTCCCAGGTCTGCACATCAGCGACTGTCAGTAAGCTGTTATTTCTCGCCCGGCGGCATAAAGGAAAAAGGGTCGAGCTCTTCTCCTTCTATGGCAATAGCAGTTAAGCCTGTTTCACTGCTTGCTTCCTTGGCTTCGCCTTTACGCCAGTACACCGCTTCACCTTCTTCAACCGCGTATACTTTATTTTCTTTTCCTTTTACGCTTCCTCTACCGCTTACCACAAGTAAGAGCTGGGCCGTTTCTGTTTTATGATAGCCAATCACCCCTCCCTCTTCCAAATAGATACCTTGAAGCTGGAGCGGTTGATTTGTCTGCATGATCCGAGAGACCAAATAGTTCGACTCGTGATCTGTCACCCTGTTTCCGACCTTTTTGCCAAACCGAAAGATATTCATAGCTCCTCCTTTTCTGCCCGTACTGCGGAACCAAATCTGTGCTATGTCTCGACAACTAGAATGCCTAGTATTACCTTCTACAGAATAAAACGCCATTCCTTTTTGAGAAGTGCTGTAAATGCCAAGGTTGCTTGAAGCGAAACTCTCCAACATACGAGAACCTTTTGTCTACTAGCTTGAACATATAAACCGCAGCTCTTCAGAATTTACAATCGAACTAGGAATCTTATGAGAATTATGATGTGTTGATCGTAGATGTTGATCATACAAAAGATATGGAAGGCTGGCCGACTTTTGATCACCAAATGTATATCGGAGATTATGAAAAAACCACTTTTTAAACACATACAGAAGAATCTCAAATTTGTCCTGGGGGTTACTCATAACATTACTCATTAAATTATCTCCTTTATATCTTTAAAATCATCGATCTGAATTTGCACGTGTTTTACACTAGGATTATTTAACTCAAAATAAGAATCTTCATGATAAAATTCATAAATTTCTCTAGTTTTAGTTATCGAATTTATTTTTTTGTCTATTTTTTCAATATCATTAAGAATTTTTACTTTGATTTGATTTGAATGATTTGCCGTTTGACAAATAGATTGTATTGAAAAAGGTGCTCCAAAAAAGTCATACCCGTCAATAAACTTAAAACCTTCTGAATGTAACTCTACCTTTAACTCTTGTGCTCATCGTTCGAAATATTATGTATATATACATATGGCCAAAAAGGTGTGATCTCTCTTTTACTAATACGTGACCACTTTTCTGAAATCAAAATAATCAATTCCTTTAATTCTGCTCTAATATAAGTGTCTACTTCAATTAAGAAAAACCTTTCAAAGGGGGATGTATTTAAGCTAGTCAAATACTCTTTCCTTAGATCTTTTAGTAACTTTCTCTTCCCTTTATAAAATACAAACCATTCATTAAACAGTATCTTTTTCGTATCTATTTTTTCAAAAAGTCTTTTTTTCGTATTATCCTACTAGCCAAGTCTGGTGAAGCAGCAATTTCTTTAAGCGTGTGAATTGCATTATTGTAATAAAAGTACTCAGCTTCAAAAGAAGAGCAAATAAAGTGTGATTCCAACATGCTCATGATATTTTTCAACTGTTGTTCGTAATCTACAGCGTAAATATCAATCTTAAGAATGTTAATAAATTCTTCTAGGGAGTCATCATCCATGCTCATTATGGAAGATTGTATAATAAACATCTTGTATTTAAGCCGCGACTGTTTAAAGAAGACCTAGAACTCATTAATGACCAATCAATCTTTGCTGCTATTTATATTATCGGATGGTTACTGACAGAAAAAGAGGGACAGAGATTTATTCAAATGTTAGAAGTGTTGCTAGATGAATATGAGGAGTACCTTACTCGGAGTTATGGTGGTGGGGATCAATGCAAAAGACTTAAAAGGAAAGCCTGATATCGCGGTGAAGAAGTATAAAGTGGTCGTTTTTATCGACTTCTGTTTCTGGCATGTCTGTCCGCTGCATAGTAATATTCCGAAGACAAACCGGGAGTTTTGGGAAGCGAAACTGGCTAGGAACCAAGAGTCACCAATATGATGGACAGCAACAGGGAGGCAGGTGGTTACTATACTTTCAATCGAGGAAGATTGACTCTATATACAAAATGAACATGTTGAAGGATGAGTGAAGAAGGAAAAGGTGGATGATTTACCATTTTAAAATTACTTTTTCTTCATTAGTAGAGATTCCCATTCAGAATTAAAGCCAATACGAGAAAGGTATATCCTACAGCTTCGATACCGACGTTATGGCCTTCATGTTTTTCGTACGCTGCTTGGGTGTTAAATTTGTCGACCATAAACGAGCCCTCCAATAACCTACAATTTAGACTGATTTAGAAAACCAATGTGGTAATTGAAATTTTAAATGACTGAAACATTATATATAGGCTTTTTTATTTCGTTAGTTTCTACTTTGTTTCATCTAAGTCATAAGAACTTATTATTTCATATGGATATACTGTCATGTGGGGGTTATTTGTTATCTCAAAGACCTGTGCAGATCTCACCAAACATTCATAAGCGGTGTTTTTTTGTGAAAGAAATAAGGAAACATATCCTTTTTGGTAGTATAACTCCCCTAGTAACTTGAAAGTTTCGTTTTTTAGTACCAATGTAATCCCTTTTTCACAAGTTTTCAATGCCTCTTCATATTCACCTTGATCTGTCAACACTTGGGATTTAGTGAATAGAACACGTACTTTTAGTGAGTTCAGTGGTTGAATTAAACGTTTGTCTATAAAACCTAACGCTTGATCCAAAGTAATTAATGCGTCGTCGTAATCTTTTAACTCATAATAGAAGATCGCAAGACTATGTATAATATTGATCTCTTGCACGGTATATAATGATTCATGATTTGAAGGTATAACTTTATTGAGTGCTTCATGTAATTTTGCGAAGGCTTGTTTATAATCCTGATGATAATGAAAAGATGCTATACCTTCATGCCATAACATAAACTGCTGATCGTCAGGGTTTTGAAAAAGTGGGTTGGCTTTCTCACTTTGCATTAACTTATCAAGTTCTTCGTAATCTCTATTGTGAATCAACCTTCCTACTTCCTCTTTAAACACAAGCATATAATCACTTCGCGGGTTCTTCACTAATGAATAAAAATAATCAGTACCCATGCCTAATTTATGTACAAGTTCAAAACAAATAAGTGCACTCGGAAGCATTTCTCCATTTTCAATCCTACTAATCTGCGCTTGGGTACAGACACCTAAAGCCAATTCTTTTTGTGTCATTCCTTTCTGCTTCCTTAAATATTTTAGTGTAGATCCTAGAACTTCTTCAAAATTATGCATATACATTATTTAATCCCCTTACCATATTATGATAAAAAGTATACTATAAAACAACATATACGTAAAAAGGATATATATCTAGCTATTTGTACGTCATCTTTTCTTATGGCGAAAACACAAATGACTATATAAGCTTATAATAAAAGCACACATATTCTAAAGGAGGATCTACAGTTGAAGAAATTTAAATATGCAATACTTTCCGCTTGTTTCTTGGTAGGAGTTGGTCTTTTCTCAGAAACTAAAACGACCGAGGCATCAGTGAATTTGGAACAAAAGATTGAGTCTGAAACCATCCTAGAAATTATTCCTTCAAACATACCTCCGCGTCATTACTAACAGTAGCATCTATTGATTTTTGGAAATGTACGCTTATTAAATCTTTAACGCCATACTTAGGCAAATGAACTAAAAAACAAATCGTGGCCATGTGGATTTCCGTTTCTCACATGGCCATTTTCTTTAAATTCATCGATCATGCTTCTCTTTTATTTCTACAAATTTCCTTTCAATCGTTTCACTGCGCATCTATAAACCGAATTGTTGTCTGTATGGCACAGATACTCAACTTCATTTAGATCCCCCTGCTAGACATGCCGAGTAATGATTTTCTAGTGGTTAGTACTCTAGGTACTTTGGTTGAGCAGCTTCAACTATTGTACTTAATATAACAATTCTTCCAGTGAGAATGTTTTATCATAGTCACCCCCACTTCAAGTGCCTTTTATAACAAAACGTATATTATTCTTAGAATCAACTGCAAATCCCCCTTTACATATTATTCAAATGTCGCTCAAAGACTATTATTAAAAATTCAGGATGTTAAGGCTTATGCTATATTACATTCATAGCTATTTAACAGGGGTTGAAAGATATATAACCCTACTTCTTCTAGAGTGCTAGAAGAAATATTAGATGGCTTTGACAATACATTAATTAAAAGAGGGAGGTGAACCAAATGAAAAAGATTTTCTTATGTTTAGCTATTACTGGCATTATTGGCGGTACAATTGGCTCTTCAGTTTCTGCCGACTCCTCAGATTCGGAGGATTTTAGTGCGAAATCTCTTTCTGTAGAGGCACAAACACTTGAAGAAGAGTCCGTAGAACCTGAAGCTGTTCCAGCCCTTGGGGTAGCAGCAGTAAAGGGCGCTAAGTGGGTTGGAGGTGGTGCCGCAGCTGGTGCCGCAGCTGCAGCTGGTGCAGATGCTTACAACTCTACATTAGGGACTACATTCGGTGGCGATAGTGTTGCCGCTGCTTCTGAAGAAGATTTAGATTTTGTTTTTGACAACTAAGACATTACTTACTTTATTTCTTTGCTAAAGGGGCATGCAATACTTCATGCCACTTTAGCAATTTTGAAAAAGGGGACTATTATATGGCAAAGAAATTGGTATTCAGGGTAACAAGCATTTTTTGTATTACCTTGTTTGTGGGGCATTTCTTATTTACCTTACTTGATGTCATCCCTTTTAACCCTGTCTCAGCCAAACATAATAACCAAGTATACGAATATATGGAGCCTTTATTTAACCAAACATGGGAATTATTCGCTCCAGATCCTGTAGCTGATAATCGTACAATTTATATGCAAATAAAAGAAGAAAATGGTGAAAAAAGCGATTGGTATGATATTACTTCTCCTAAGATAGAACAAAATCATTCAAACTTATTCTCACCACATAACCGACTTGTGCGTATCCCGACTTCTAGTGTCATATCACTTTTTCAAGAAGATTCCACTAGTTCCTTAATTAAAGACAATCTAACAAATGAGGAAAATCATTTGACTTTAGAAGAAAATCTTGAAAATCACCTGGATTTACATCAAGAAAGGGCAAAACATAAAATGTACCGCTATGCATTTTCAGAAGCAGGAAGATTGTATGAAGAAACAAACATTGCAGAAGTCCAGCTGCGTTTAGAAATCACAGAAGTTGTCCCTTTCTCAGAACGAAATAATGAGGAGTATGAATCTGAGAGTCAATATATTGAATTTCCATGGGAAGCTTATACAAACGTAGCATCCCCTTATTAATATTGGGAGAGTGAAACAAATGAATGTCTTTCGTTGGGAATCCAAACACTTAATTAAGGAGCTTTATCAACCAAAGTTCTTGATTGGTGCCAGCCTACTACGAATTGCACTAGGGATTATTACATTATACATATACCTCATTCATTATCAGCAAAGATACGCACTTTGGCATGATAGCGGCTACCTAAGTCACGCAGAATATTTAGAAACAACTATTACCCTTCCCTTTTCTTTATATGCATATCATACGTCATCAATCTATTTTGATATAATTTTTCACCTTGGAATTATAGTAGCTATTCTTTTCACACTTGGCTACCGCACTGGAGTAACAAGTCTCTTTCAGTTTGTTTTTATTTGGTCTTTGTTTGAACGGAATGGTGTTATTTTAGATGGCGGAGATAATATTCTGCGGATAGTATTATTTTATTTTATTTTTATAGCATCTTCACATTACTTTTCCATTCAACCTTCTGTTACTAGGAAAGGTACGCTGAGCTCCTTCCCAGAGGTCAAAAAAATTAGAAACTTAATACACAACCTTGCCGTCTTCGCATGCGCTTTTCAATTAATTATTTTATACTTTATGTCTGGCATTTATCAGGTAATGGGAGAAATGTGGCAAAACGGAACCGCTCTATACTATATTCTGCAAGTAGAACAATTTTCAATGCCTTATGCTCAGGAGCTACTTTCTTCAAATTTATATTTAATGGTTTTTGCTACGTATTTTTCTATAGTTATAAAGTTGGGCTTCCCTTTTATGCTTTGGAATCGATACACTAAATATATCGCTATAGTGTGTATGTTTTCTTTTCACATAGGGATTATGTTTGGTATGGGGTTAATAACGTTTTCATTAATAATGATAGCCCTAGAATGTATTTTGATCTCTGATACAGAATATCGGACTTTACGTCATAGAATAAGCCTTATGCCAAGGTTGATACTGTCTTGGATGAGATACCGCACCCGTTCTCTGCGTAGACAAAGCTATATAACTAGAAAGCGAATGATTATCTTTTATGATAGCTGGTGCCCGTTATGTCAACAAGTAGCAAGGCGTATCCGAGCTATCGACACTCTTGGGCTCATTAAATTGAAGACATTCCGTGATCCTTTTCTGGTGAATAATTACAAGATCGATCCACAAGCTGCAAATGAACGAATGATTGGTATTATTGAAGAAAACAAACAACAAACGGAAGGTTTCTCCACCTTCTTTGCGATGTTTAAACGAATTCCTCTTATGTGGTGGAGCTTACCTTTTTTATGGATTGCTTTAAAAACAGGGTTAGGATCGACTTTGTATGATTCCGTTGCTTCATCAAGGAAAATTATTCCGGTGGGGCATTGTGAAGATGACTGCTCTATTGGGGAGCAATCAGGAAAGGAGAAAAACGTGTGAAACAGATTTTAGAACGGTCTTTTACTAAGCGCTGCCGCTGGATTTGGTCATTTACAAATCGGCAGTCGAATACAGTGCGGTACTGGCTGCCACAACCGATCGATACGAGTACGCAGGATAATATCACCTGCCACGGGGTGTCTTCCTTGTTACAACAGAGATGGAGCTTCCCCCACGATTTGTTATGGGCCGATGTCGATCCGGGCGACACAATTACAGTCAGTTATGAAGTTGACCTGTACCGGCTTAGTTGGAGAGGAAGATCACCTTCAAAAGAAAAGAAGGAGGTAAACATTCTTTCTCCACTCTCGGAAAAAGAACGAGACTTTTACCTACGCTCTACCGTGATGGCTCCAGTGAATGAAGACATGCGGCAAAAAGCGATGAAATTAACGGCAGGTGCCGAAACAGAGTGGGAAAAGATCCAGAAGATTTATACTCATATCGTGACCCACATGAATTATCAATATCCTCCTAAACAGCGTGGGGCTTCTTTCATGGCAGAAACGAGGCGAGGGGACTGCGGCGAGTTTTCACTGTTATTCACTTCATATTGTCGATCACTTGGTATCCCTACTCGTACCTTATTTGGAGCTTGGGCTAATGAGGCAGGTCCTCATGCTTGGAATGAAGTATATCATGAACCATTTGGGTGGTTGCCGGTCGATACGAGTATTGCAAATAATGTAAAGAAGCTGCACAATCGTCTGCTCCTGCCTTTTCAAATGGGGGTGAATGGTTCACCAAATCGGCATCTCGGAGAAAGTGAAGGAAACCGAATTGCCTTCAGCGTAGATGCAAATTTGGCACTAACTCCCTCATTTGAGGAAGTGACGCCGCCAGAAGACTATCCCGACTTCACCTTTGGCGTTGAAAATTTCTATTATGGATTTCAGACACATGATGGAACAGCTCCTTACTTACAACCGGGGTACATACAATTCAATCAAGCACCGGAGAAAATGAAGCTGCCTGATATTCTAGGCGACAGCAGTATACAGGAAAATGGGATAATGGGGAAACTTAGACTTCTTAAACAGAGCAGTTTTATTTTATTTTTACTCGTTCTTTTTACTGAAATAGCAGCGCGCTTCATTTCCCCAATGACTTTTCCGCCGTATGTCTTATCGGCTACCGGATCTTTTTTTCTCTGCTTGTATGTGTTTGCTTCTCTCTTGCGTCGAGAAGGGAACCGAATCTTGCTCTCCTTCTTAATACTAGTCGTTACCTTCTTTTTCATTGACCAACTCGTACTATTAACGGGTGAAATTTGAGAAGGTGGCACTTTTTCGTAAAAGGAAATCTACCCTGCTCTTTACCCCGCGGCACCATCGTAGGTTATACGGATTGGGAAATGCTGCGTGATTACATGGCGGAATTAGGAGAGGTCGATTATCGTATTGAAGATCGAATTGTAGACGAAGCACAAACTGAAAATAACGAGTAATTCTAACTCCCTTATGAATGAATGACAAAGCCGGCAGTTGGTCTCCTACACCACTGCCGGCTTTTTTACGATTAAATATGAAAAAGAAATACTTAGAATCAATTTCATAATGACATTTTATGAACAATAAAACGAATGATATCTATTTAATTTTTGATTTACTATACGGCAGTTCAAAAATGACTGAAACGTAAGACGGCGACTTCATCAATTTCCACTTCATCATGTGGCGTGGCTATAACCTCTGTGTCTTCCGACTTCTCATTCTCTTCTGCAAATGAGGTAGTGGGTAATGTTAATACCATACTAACTGCGAAGACAAAAAACAGGCCGCTATGTCCAATTTTTTTCATATTTACACCCCTATTATAAATTTAACCGTTTCTATGAAAATCATAATCATAATCGATAGATTCTATATACGTTGCTTGTTTATAAGAATCGAATAGTTATGTCCAGGAAGCCTCTTCGGTCAATTATCCCGTTAATGATCATGTTCAAGAAGTGGTAGAAGAGAATAACTGTCTGCTGTTCATTCACCGCCTTTCCTCCTTTCCCGTATACCTTCGTAGAAATTTCTCACATTTTGGTAATTTATTTTTATTATAAAAATGGTGCAGGGAAACAAGCTTCCTTGTTGAATATCAATTTAAGAGGAAATCGCAAGCTTTTTAAACGGCTTGACGACTCACAAATATCCTACGAATGGAGGCCCTCATGTTGCAGTCAACGTTAACAGACGATGAAATTTATTTGTTTCATCAAGGAACAAACTATGAGAGTTATCGTCTGCTTGGGGCGCACGTCGTCTCCTCAGAAGAGCAGACGGGATGCCGTTTTACCGTATGGGCTCCGCATGCGCGCACAGTTCGTGTTGTGGGCGACTTCAATGATTGGTCGGGAGACGGCTGGGAAATGGAAAAGGTTAGTTCCGCTGGCTTATGGACGCTTTTCATTCCTCACCTGCCCGAGCGCTCTCGTTATAAGTACGACATTGAACATGAGAGCGGACAGCGCCTATTAAAAGCGGACCCTTACGCTACGCAAGCGGAAGTTCGCCCGAACACCGCTTCATTAACACCTCTCTCTTCTCCCTATGAATGGCAGGACGCTCTTTGGCAAGCAGAAAAAAAGACGTATCAGCCGTATTCAAGCCCGCTACTTATTTATGAAGTTCATCTTGGCTCTTGGAAGAAAAAAGAAGACGGTTCTTTACTTTCATACCGGGAACTTGCTGATGAATTGATTCCTTACGTCACATCATTAGGCTATACCCACATTGAACTGCTGCCGGTATGTGAACATCCATTTGATCTCTCTTGGGGTTATCAAATTACCGGATATTATGCACCCACAAGCCGTCACGGAAATTCTGAAGATTTTAAATATTTTGTCGATTGTTGCCATCAAAAAGGAATTGGTGTCATTTTAGATTGGGTTCCTGGCCATTTTTGTCGAGATGACCACGGCCTGCGCCAGTTTGATGGCGAAGCTCTCTATGAGTACAGTGATGAACGTAAGGCAGATAAGCCTACGTGGGGCACCCTTACCTTTGACTTCGGCAGACCCGAGGTGCAGAGCTTCTTGATTTCTAATGCTGTATATTGGCTGAAGGAATTTCACTTGGATGGCCTGCGGGTTGATGCCGTCGCCAGCATGCTTTATTTGAATTTTGACAGAAATGATGAAAAATCCCCTATCTATAATACCTATGGCGGCGAAGAGAATTTGGAAGCACTCGCCTTTTTGAAAAAAATGAACGAAGTCGTTTTTCACTATGAACCGAATGCATTAATGATGGCTGAAGACAGCTCAGACTGGCCGAAGGTTACTGGGCCTACAGATACAGGAGGGCTCGGTTTTAATTTCAAATGGGACATGGGCTGGATGAACGATATGCTTGCTTACATGGAATTGGACCCTATTTACCGAAAATATCATCATAATGCTCTCACCTTTTCTCATATGTATGCTGACAGTGAAAATTTTGTCCTGCCCCTCTCTCATGATGAGGTTGTTCATGGAAAGAAATCATTATTGGATAAAATGCCAGGCGACCAATGGCAGCAGTTTGCCCAGTGGCGTCTTTTATATGGGTATATGCTTACCCACCCAGGAAAAAAACTGCTGTTTATGGGTGGTGAACTGGCTCAGTATGCCGAATGGAAAGACCAAGAGGAGCTTGATTGGCATTTGCTTGAATACCCGCTGCACCACAGCATGCAGAAGTACGTAGGCGCCCTTAATCATTTTTACCTAGAACATCCTGAGCTCTATGAAGCGGACCATGAGCCAGACGGTTTTCACTGGATTGACCCCGACCATCATGAGGGTAGTGTTATCTCTTTTCGCCGCGTTTCCCCGCAGAGCGGACGTGAATTGATCATTGTTTGTCATTTTACTCCAGCCGTTTTATATGATTATAAAATAGGGGTCCCAGAAGCTGGAACGTATCAAGAAATTTTCAACTCTGATGCTTCTGATTTCGGCGGATCTAATCAGCTGAATGAAAACCAGCACTTTACGATCCCAGAGAGCTGGCATGGATATGACCAGCACATCCGCATCAAAGTACCACCCTTTGCCTTATCCATTTTCGAACGCCTCGATGTTTAATCAGAAGGAGGAATCTGCTTATGAACAAAGAAGTTGTCGCCATGTTATTAGCTGGTGGAGAAGGAAAACGCCTTGGACCGCTTACGAGGCACCTGGCCAAACCTGCCGTTCCATTTGGCGGAAAGTACCGAATCATTGATTTCACCCTTAGTAACTGCACGAATTCCAGGATTGAAACGGTAGGAGTGTTAACTCAGTATTCGCCGCTTGTATTAAATCAACATATCGGAGCAGGCAGTCCGTGGGGCCTGGACCTCCCCACAGAAGGGCTATCAATTCTTTCTCCTTACACCGCTAAAGAAGGCGGGGACTGGTACAAAGGCACAGCAGATGCAATTTACCAAAACATTCACTACATTGATCAATACAACCCGGAAAACGTCTTGGTAATATCAGGCGATCATATTTACCACATGGATTACAACCTCATGCTCGAACAGCATATCGAAACGAATGCGGACGCCACCATTTCAGTGATCGAAGTCCCATGGGAGGAGGCCAGCCGCTTTGGCATTTTAAATACGACCGATTCCCTCTCCATTTATGAATTTGAAGAAAAACCAGCCGCGCCAAAGAATAACCTGGCTTCGATGGGCATTTACCTCTTTAAGTGGCAAGAGCTTCGCAAACATCTCATTGAAGATGCCATCTGTTTCGAATCGACGCACGACTTTGGCAAAGACCTTATTCCTAAAATGCTTTCTGTCGGCAACTCCATGTACGCCTACCAATTTGAAGGCTATTGGAAAGATGTGGGCACGATTCAAAGTTATTGGGAAGCAAATATGGACTTGTTAAATGAAGACCTGTCGGTGTCGTTAAACTGCAAAAAATGGCGCACCTATTCAAAAGTGACGAATGAACCACCGCAGTTTATTGCAGAAACAGCCAACATTCAAAATGCCCTTATTCATTCCGGTTCTTATATAAACGGAACGATTGATACATCCGTTTTATTTGAAAACGTTTCAGTCGGAGCTGGAAGCACAATCAGCCATTCGATCATCCATCCAAACGTAACGATTGGCAAAAACGTCAGAATTGAACGCGCTATCATTAAAGAAAACACGACAATACCTGCAGGAACGGTCATCTCTACACCTCCAACGGATGAGCCCATGGTGATCGATGATGACACGCTTCCAAAACGGGCTGTCACTGTTGATTATTTATAAAGGAGGTCACGAATGAAACAAATGATGGGTTTGATTAACCTTGAACATGAACGTGATACATTTCAGGAGCTAACTTATTTCCGTTGTCCAGCCGCCATTCCCTTTGCCGGCCGCTACCGCTTGATTGACTTTACACTCAGCAACATGGTACGTTCCGGCATTCAAGAGGTAGCTTTATTTACGAACCAAAAATACAGAGCGTTAATGGACCATTTAGGCACTGGTGTCCATTGGGGGCTCGCTCGACGCCACGGTGGACTTTTCATCTTGCCGCCTGACTGGCACGACCCAAGTGACATTTCCCGCGGAGATTTACGCCATTTCCATAACAATCGCGACTATTTCCATCGCTCAAAAGCCGATTATGTGCTGGTAAGCGGCAGCCAGTTCATTGCCAACACGGATTATAATGCTGCGTTTCAAAAACATCTCTATACCGGTGCTGATATTACGCTTCTTACTACCGAGACCAAACTGGCGCCAGGCAATCAGCAGGTGCGCCCCCGGGTTGAACTGGATGAAGATGACTGGGTCAAATCGCTCCATAACGACATCACTAATCCGATCCAGTTTAGCGGTACGTACATTATTCATAAAGAGCTGCTGCTTGAGCTCGTGGACGCGTGCATTGCTTATGAGAAAACAGACTTTTTCCAAGCCACCATAAAAGGCAACCTGCATAAGCTGTTTGTACAGACGTACCACCATACCGGTTACAGTGCTTTCATTGATTCGCTAGAAAGCTTTTATCATCAAAATATGGAGCTGTTAAAACCAGCTAATTATGAAAATATGTTCCTGAACCGCCCGCCCGTACTGACGAAAGTCAGCAATGAACCTCCCGTTAAATACGGTCCGAATGCCCAGGTAAGCAGTTCCATTGTGGCAAATGGATGTGTAATCGAAGGAACGGTGGAAAACAGCGTCCTCTTTCGCGGGGTGCACATCAGCCCAGACACGCACATAAAAGATTCGATTATCATGCAGCGCTGCGACGTAGCCAGCGGGGTAGATTTAGAAAACGTGATCCTCGATAAGGACGTACACATTTTAGAAAATCAGCGTTTGATCGGCTCAGCGGAAAAACCATACACCTTGGCTAAACGAAAAGTGCTCGTCTGAGCAGATTGGAGGCAGAAGCAATGAAACAAGTATTATTCGCAGCATCTGAAGCCACTCCTTTTATCAAAACAGGCGGTCTCGGGGATGTTGCCGGGTCGCTCCCGCATGCCCTTAATCAAACAAAAGAAGTCGAAGTGGCCGTTGTCCTCCCCCTTTACCGCGATATCGGGACGGAGTGGCGCAAAAAGCTAGAGCCTATTCGCACCGTTCCCGTCAGGCTTGGCTGGCGCTATCATGAAGCACGCTTACTTACCTATGTTCATCAGGGCATCCGTTTTTATTTTATCGAAAATGACTTTTACTTCGGACGTGAGGGGATCTACGGTTACTTGGACGATGGGGAGCGCTTCGTGTTTTACAATAAAGCGATTGAACAAGCCCTGCCCTACTTTTTTAAAAAACCTGATATCATCCATGCCCATGATTGGCAGACTTCTCTACTGCTGGCCCTCTTAAAAACCGCCGACCGCCCTCTCCCTGTGCGAAGCGTGCTGACGATACACAATTTGCAGTTTCAAGGGAAAATGCATCATGATGCGTTTGACCAGCTGATTGAACGTCCGCTCAAACACTTTGATGGCTTTGAATGGGATGGCATGATTAATCTGCTAAAAGCAGGACTGTTTCACGCCGACCAGATTACGACTGTAAGTCCTTCTTATGCCGAGGAAATCAAAACATCTTATTACGGCGAAGGTTTGCATCCTGTGTTAAATGACCGGGCTTATGACCTGACCGGTATTTTAAATGGCATTGATACCGAAAGCTATAATCCATCTAACGACAAAGCTCTCCCTGTTCCCTATCAAAACGAGCGGGAAGGTAAACTTGCCAACAAAACCCACATCCAAGAACTGCTGGGGCTTCCCGTCAATAAAGACCTTCCACTGTATCTCGTGATTTCGCGTTTGACAGACCAAAAAGGCTTTCATTTGCTGACTCGGATTGCAGGCGAATTTTTACAAAACGATGTCCAGCTTGTCGTCCTTGGCACGGGTGAAGAAGTATTTGAGAGCGCCTTTCAAGGACTTGCGGACGCCTACTCTGAAAACATGGCGGTCCGGCTTGCATTTGATGAAACACTAGCCCGCAAGCTGTACGCCGGAGCCGACTTTTTTATCATGCCGTCTAAATTTGAACCGTGTGGCTTAGCTCAGCTGATTGCCCTGCAGTACAAAACAGCACCGATCGTCCGGGAGACAGGAGGTTTGCGAGATACGATTCAGCCCTATAATGAGTATGAAGGAAGTGGCAATGGTTTTAGTTTTAACCATTTTAATGCCCACGAATTGTTACACGTTCTGCTTTACTCCCTCGAGGTCTATAACGACCCTGAACGCTTCAACACCCTTTACACCAATTTAACTGGCGAGGCATTTAGCTGGCAGGCCTCTGCTAACGCTTATGCTTCTCTGTACTTACATGCATTAGCACAGGATCAACCTTCGCTACATGAAGTGAGGAAAGGAAGAAACGCATGACAGCTTCTGAGGCAAGCTCGTTTTTTAACCGGATCGAACATCAACTTGAACAAGAGCGTAACACCACCGTCAAAGACTGTACGGCCACGGATGTGTATTACGCCATCGCGGCTTGTCTGCGTGAAGAAGTCAACACTGACTGGCAACAAACCGAACACCAGCGGGAGAGCAACGGCAATAAAGAAGTCTGCTACTTATCAATGGAGTTTTTAATTGGGCGATTAATTGAAAACCAACTTATTAACCGCGGTTACCTGGAAGCAGCTTTAGCTGCGATTTACTCGCTCGGCTTTACGCCTGAAGATGTATTCGAGCAAGAGCCTGATGCAGCGCTTGGCAATGGTGGGCTTGGGCGGCTGGCGGCTTGCTTTCTGGATTCGCTTGCTTCACTTCGCTATCCCGCCAAAGGGTTTGGGATTCGTTACCGCTACGGCTTGTTTCAGCAGCGCCTCATTCAAGGTGAACAAATTGAACTGCCTGACTACTGGCTCAAACACCCTTATCCATGGGAAGTAAGGAAAGTAGAGGAAGCGATCTCGGTTCGTTTTGGAGGCGTGGTTCATGCGAAAACCCATAAAGACGGTGGCCTCGACTTTGAGTTAGCCGGAGCTGATGAGGTGTTGGCGGTGCCATATGATGTGCCGATCACCGGCTTTCAGAATCAATTTGTCAATACGCTCCGTCTTTTTAGTGCCGAAGTTCCCGGACCGCTCGGGGACCCGGTACAGACCGAGCCTACCCATTACTACCATGAGCTGGACCATGAACATGCGATTACGCAAATATCCGGTTACTTGTATCCAGATGACTCTTCGTTCGAAGGTAAAGAACTGCGTTTAAAGCAGCAATACTTTCTCGTCTCTGCCAGCCTGCAAACCATGGTCCAGTCCTTTAAAGACCAGAACAGAAAAGGGTGGGAGTCCTTTGCCGACCGATTTGCGATTCAAATCAATGACACCCACCCTGCGCTTGCCATCCCTGAATTAATGCGGCTCTTAATGGATGAAGAGCGGCTCAGCTGGGAGGAAGCGTGGCGCATTACGACTAACACGTGCGCATATACGAACCACACCACGCTGCAAGAAGCGTTGGAAACCTGGCCGGAAACGATGATACAAGCGCTCCTTCCGCGGCTTCATATGATTATTCACGAAATCAACGAACGCTTCTGCCAGGGCTTATGGTTCGACCATCCAGAGCTAAGAGAGCACATTCATGAGCTTGCCATTATCGAACACGACGTCGTAAAAATGGCTCATCTCGCGATTGTAGGAAGCTTTAGCGTGAACGGAGTGGCGCGCCTGCATACGAATATTTTAAAACAGCAAGAAATGAAACAATTTCATACCCTTTTTCCGAACCGTTTTAACAATAAGACGAACGGCATCAGTCACCGCCGCTGGCTCCTGCAGGCCAACCCTGAATTAAGCTCCTTAATCACGGAGGCCATCGGTCCGAAATGGGTGCAAGAACCCAGTGCTCTCATTCATTTGCTTCGCTACGCAAATGATGCCCCGTTTCTGGCTCAGCTCGATGAAGTAAAGCATAAGAACAAGCGCAAATTAAGCAGCTACATTTACCATGAAACCGGCGTCCGAGTAGAAGAAACCTCAATCTTTGATGTGCAGATCAAACGCCTGCATGAATACAAACGCCAGTTGTTAAATGCGTTTCACATTATTCATTTGTACAATGAACTAAAGGATAACCCAAAGCTAGATTTGACACCGCGGACCTTCCTGTTTGGTGCAAAAGCGGCTCCAAGCTATTATTTAGCAAAAGAAATTATTAAGTTAATTAACGCCGTGGCTTCCGTGGTCAACAATGATCCGGCTGTAAACGGAAAACTAAAGGTGCTTTTTTTAGAAAACTATAACGTAAGCTTGGCCGAACGGATGATTCCAGCTGCCGATGTAAGTGAGCAGATTTCAACCGCTGGCAAAGAAGCATCCGGAACCGGCAACATGAAGATGATGATGAACGGAGCGTTAACATTGGGTACGCTCGACGGAGCAAATGTAGAAATTAGAGATCTCGTCGGAAAAGAAAACATGTTTCTCTTTGGCTTACGAGCTGAAGAGGTGCAGGCCTATTACTCAAACAAAGAGTATTCAGCGCGCGACCTTTACAATACAGACTCACGCGTACGCCGTATCCTCGACCAATTACATGAAGGCAGTTTCGCTCCAGAAGTACTTGCATTTAAAGACTTATATTACAACCTGCTCTATCATAATGATCCCTATTTTGTGTTAAAAGACTTTGAACCTTATCTTGAAGCCCAGGAGAATGTGGAACGTGCCTACCGTGACCGCACCGAATGGCTGCAAATGTGCACGACCAACATTGCCCACTCTGGTAAGTTTTCCAGTGACCGCACCATTCAAGAATATGCCTCCCAACTCTGGAAGCTAAAACCGCAAAACTAAAGTAAACTTGGCAAAGCCGATCCTGTGGCGTAGGCTGATCCTTAGTTACACTTATACCGTTACCTTCCTGTACATTCTTAGGGGGTAAAGAAAAAAGCTTGCTGCGTCGTTAGCAGCAAGCTTTTCTATTCGGAAGCGGACGGTCGCTTGGCCAATGGCAGATCAATAATAAATTCTGTGCCGCTTCCTTTCTCGGAATGAATCGTCACCCGGCCTTTCATGTTCTGCAAGAGCGTAAAGACAGCCATAAGACCAAGCCCCGTCCCGTTTTTCTTTAACGTAAAATAAGGTTCGCCCAAGTGAGCGACTTCTTCTTTTGTCATGCCTATGCCGTCGTCTTGAATGCGCAGGCGGGCGTAATGTCCGTTTGGCTCAGTGCTCAATGTAAGCGTTCCACTACCTTCAATCGCTTCAATTCCGTTCTTGCCAATGTTAATGAGACATTGGCTGAGATGGTGAGGGTCAGCTTCTATTTGCTGGGCCTTGTGAGTTGGTGAAAAAGAAATTTGAGTATGGTGCTGTTTGGCATATGGCTCTAACAGCTGGACCACATGATCCACCACATCTTCCAAGTAGATCGGAGTGGTAGTGGTCGTACCTGGTTTGGCATACATGAGGTAATTATTGAGAATCCGTTCAGCTGCCTTTATCTCTTCTTCAACAATGGAGAGGTATTCTTGTTGTTTAGCAGGCGTCGGGCGCTCCTGCTGCAACAGTTGCGTAAAACCTTTAATCGACTGGAGCGGATTGCGAATCTCATGAGCGATGGAAGCAGCTAAATGACTGACAACCTCAAGCTTCTTGTTTTGTATGACACTTCGCTGCATCTTCTGATTTTTAATCATTTGCTCAATGAGAAGAGCAACGACTGCTGTACCGATGAATTGCGCGAGGGCTGCCGTAATATAAGGCTCTGCCAATTCAATGATAGGATCACCAAATAACAGCGTGCCACCGAACACATTTGCCACAACCGAAAAGAAAGCAATGAGTGACACAACGATAATACGTTTCGTATGAGACCATTGGAAAAAGCGGGCGCGCAACAACGGCAGAAAAGCGACCAACATAACGACATTTACCATCGACGTATAAACGCCTTCTCCGCCGATTGACAGCCGCATGGCCGCAAACACAGCAAGAAGCGCTCCGCCTACCCCGTAACCGCCATACAACGCACCAATAATAATCGGAATCTGGCGCAAATCAATAATAAACTCTCCCTCTGCATCGGTCGCGAACGGAAAAAGCATACAGAGAATAATCGAGATAGACAAAAGCACCGTTATAAGAACTTTGTTCTGTTCAAATAACGTCTCATACCGATTCGCTTTAAATAAGTAATAGAGAAGAATCGGGATCATCACAAAAAACAAATTGTTAATGAGTCCACTAAGTAACTCAAGCATAAACTCTCTCCTTTTTAAAAGAAAAGCGGAGCGGGCTCGATAAACGACGAAGAGCTCTTCTCTCCCACCGAGGAGGCTGTCGCCGCCGCAGTGTGGGAGAAAGAGATCTCAAGTCGTTAGCCCGCGAAGCTAGACAGGAAAAGCGGAGGCGCTTTGCTCAGATGCGACAAGTTTTTCAGCATCCGCGCAGCGTGGCTTGCCGCGCGGAGACGGAGGCAGAAAAAACCTCGAGCATCTAAGCGCCGCAGCTAGACACGAAAAGCGGAGCGGGCTCGGTAAACGACGAAGAGCTCTTCTCTCCCACCGAGGAGGCTGTCGCCGCCGCAGGGTGGGAGAAAGAGATCTCAAGTCGTTAGCCCGCAAAGCTAGACAGGAAAAGCGGAGGGCGCCTGGGCAGCGGCGCCGCCCACAGTAAGCACCTCCGGTAGGACCTATACAGCAAAACAGAGGGCGCTGCTGCCGAGGCGGACAAAGTCTGGGTAAGCGTCCATAACCCTCTATGAACAAGTTTCAGCTTTATATAACATCAGTTGTTTCTAGTAGGACTTCACATGCGCGCCTCTGTTATCCTAACAGAGTTACGCTTGGAACCATAGGAAAGATTCACCTTTAATTGAATAAATTTACGATACCGCAGTAAAACTCTTTCAATCACAGCAGCCACCTGCACAAAAAGTAGGCCAAATCCGGTTTTCCGAGCTTGCTAGTGCCTCCTTTTCTATTACGTTATAGCTCCCATCTTCTAAGTAAACTACCAATCAACGTAGGTAACACAACAGCGTGAGCACAAATCTCCCCAACTCCTATTCACCAAGAGAGATCTCCTCTCTCAACTCGCTTCAACCAAACCAAAACATAAAAAAACGAGGCTGCTGACAAGCCTCGTTTTTGCTTAATTCA
The DNA here is from genome assembly GCF_000377705.1 of Salsuginibacillus kocurii DSM 18087. Classification (GTDB taxonomy): domain Bacteria; phylum Bacillota; class Bacilli; order Bacillales; family Marinococcaceae; genus Salsuginibacillus; species Salsuginibacillus kocurii. Next base: position 347,451 of record NZ_KB898625.1, read on the forward strand.
TTTGTACACTGCCTTGAGTTTGGGAGAGGAAATTCTGAGTGTAATAGGTTTCTCCATGCAAGAGCGAAACGCCAATGCCCACTTGTTCAACCCCTTCTCGTAAAATACCTCCGCGGTGACTGATTGAATTCATCAACCCTCGATGGGAAGAAAATGGACTAATATAAGCGCTGGAAATATTCTCAGAAACAAACAAGTAACCGCTTGGGATCTCTTCTCTCACCCGCTGCAAGGCCCGCATTCCTTCGGGGGATTCATGGCTGAAATAATTTCGCTGGGCCATATCAAGGCTATGTTGAAAAGCAACCTCTGAAACTGTCGCGTTAAGTGGCAAGACAGTCTGTCCATGTGCCACACGCGCCACATTTAAGAAATCATACATTTCAGCTTGATAATCTTGTTCCATTTGCAAAAGCGTCTCGTGATCTCTATTCAACATCGCTTGTCTCGTCGGATAATTAACCGTGCCATCCGTTACTTTCATCGCCACCAGTTTATCTTGCTGATGCTGGTCGTATTGCAAGGTTACTCTGTAATCTGATGGATCTTCTTCAACAAGCGCCTCTGCTTCTGACTCATTCATGCCAAGCTGCACACCAACTGCAGACTCAAAAGGTGACTTAGAAGTTGACAGGGCAACCACCTCTCCATCGCGAAGACCAAATCGAGCAAAGTTCTCATACGCATCATGATATGTATGCCACTCAAACCCTAGTCTAGCCGTTGTTACCCGCTCTGGTTCCCCGTGAAAAGCTTCAAGCTCTGACTGGGTGTCCCCAATTGCCATCCCTTGTACCACCCATGGTTCCTGTGGTTCAGTGTCCACTTCAATCCCTTGCCTCTGCTGTTGGTCCAGCCGTTCAATAAACGTAATAGCTTCCGCCCGCGTCATATCACTTAACCGGTCAAAACGTTCAAGTTCGCCTCCTTGACGATAGCCTTGACCAACCGTGAGCCCCGCATCATACATCCAACGAATCGCACCGAATGGCTCACTCGTCCCCCCATTTAAATGCGAAAACGTCCGGGCTAATGTTTCACGGAGAACCGGCTGGTTTTTAGCGGCAGAATCATGTAAGCCTTGTAGAGGCGGTCCATGCGGTTCTAATTGTGCATAATAAGGATCTGCCCAGTGCGAGCCAGTTGTTTCCTGTTCGTTCTCTATTCCGTAAAACCGTGTCAGCATCGTCGTAAATTCTGCTTCCGTCAAAGTTTGGCTTGGTCGAAAACTTCCGTCCCCATACCCTTCAATTAATCCTTCTTCAAGCCCCCACTGAATATTGCCGTAAGCCCAATGGCTATCATTTACGTCTGCAAATGCTGCGGCGTCTGGAGCACTCTTTGTTTCTGACACTGTCCCTAACCCTACACTGACTGCAAACATACCAACGAGCAGGCTACAACCTGCCCGAACTCCCACTTTCACGTGCTGTCACACCCCTTATTTTTTTAATACCGCTCTTCATTGTAATCGCTTGGCTGGAAAAAACAAGCGCAGCAATCCAATTTTAATCATTCCGTAAAAAATGTAGAAAAAGGAGCCACCGTACCGACACAGAGTAAATAAAAACTCAGTGAAAAGAAGTCTTTTCACTGAGCGCTATCTTTATAAAAACATTTACACATCAAACTTGCGCACCGACTGCTGCAGCTCTTCCGCCATGCGCGAAAGAGTTTCCGCCGCTGAAGAAATCTCTTCCATCGACGCATTTTGTTCTTCAGCCGAAGCGGCAATGTGTTGAGTGGAACCGCTAGATTGTTCAACCATACGTGCTGTTTCTTCCGCTGTTTCCACCATCGTTTCTGCATTGGCCGTCACTTGCTGCACCAAAGAAGACACTTCATTCACCTGTTCACTGACTTCTTGGGTCGCGCCGGTAATCTCGGTGAACGTCTGACCGGCTTGATCGACGTATGATTTTCCTGTTTCTACTGCCTGACGTCCATCGGAAATGGACTGAACGGAGACATCGATATCGTTCTGGATATCTTGAATCATTTCATTGATTTGTTCTGCGGATTGGCCGGATTGTTCAGCCAGCTTGCGGACCTCATCTGCTACAACCGCAAACCCTTTCCCGTGTTCGCCTGCCCGGGCTGCCTCAATGGCCGCGTTTAAGGCAAGCAAATTGGTCTGCTCGGAGATGTCGGTAATCAGCTTTACGATCTCGCCAATTTTTGAAGATTTTTCGCCTAGCTGCTCTACCACCTGCGATGTCGCTTCCGTGCGGGCTTTGATCGTATCCATCTGATCCACCGTCTGCGCGACCACCCGTTCCCCGTCTTTGGCATTTTTAGAAGTATTCAAGGCCGAATCATTCACAGTCTCAATGTTTTCGGAAATTTGCGCCATGCCTTTTGAAATATCCGAAACGACATTGCCTACCCGCTCGGACTGGCCGGAATGACGATCGGCTGTTGCCGACAGCTCCTGGATGGCTTCTGTAATTTCCTCTGTAGCTTTACTCGTTTCCGTGGCGCTTGCGGTTAACTGTTCAGAAGAAGCAGCCACCTGGTCCGACGTTTCAGCTACTTGCTTTAACAGGTCTTTCAAATTGATTTTCATGGCGTTATAAGCCGTCGATAACTGCCCGATCTCATCCCGGGAATCATCTTCCACATCCGTGGTAAAATCGCCCTTGCCGGCACCCTGCAAAGCCTCATTTATATTGTTCAAACGCCTTCCCATCCGGCGGGTAATCATTAAAATGACAGCGCCGGCCAGTAGAAGAGTTGCAATCAAGACAATGAGGACAACCCCCATGATGGAAGAAACGGTATCATTAATATATTCCTGCGACGCACCGACAAAAAGCATGCCCACCACTTCGTCATCGTCATTTTCAAGCGGCATGTAAGCCGTTTGTTTATCAGTACCGAGAATGTCCTGCTGGCCGTACAGCCTATCCCCCTGGTCGAGAACGACATCCACCGTCTCTCCTTCTGCCGGAGAATCAAGCGCTCGTTCTCCCTCAATGATTAAGTTGGTCGTAACAGGATCGCGCTCACGAAAAATGGTCACTAACCCGCCGGTCGTCTCTCCAATTTGGTCAGCGATTTCTTCATTTTGCTCGACTTCTGTATCTCCTTTGTAGAGAGAGCCGTCTTCAATCTGCCATTCACCATCATCCATCGTTTCAAGCATGTAGGAAGCAAGTTCCAGGTCACTGCCTGCTTTTTCTGCAGCCGCTTCTTCCACCCCGTCCGTTACTTGCTGCTGCACAACAAACCCGATGGCTGTGGCGAAAATGATTAGTATCGCTAACACCGCAACGTTTAATTTCAAACCAATCGTCCACTTGTTAAGTAAATTACGCACTATTCTACCCCTTTCCCATAATAATAGTTTAATATGTCTTTTTGACTAGTCGATAGTATTCACAAAAACAACCCTACGCCCAAGTATTTTACACACAAAAAACACCGTCTTCTTAAAAAGACCGTGTGGCGATTGCGCAGCTGGCTGGCATCACTTAGTGTGGAAGCCCCTGAAGCTTTGCGTCCAGCCTTTTCAGACTGTTTGCCAATGATATTTAATTTAAATTTGTAACGACTTATGTAATGTATCATAAGGCTCAGCTAAGATCAATAACTAGAGGAAAATGAAAGTAAAAATTTCCTTTTTAATGAAGGAACTCTTTTCCTCACTTTCATGCCGGCTTTCTAAACATGCAGGCTAAGCAAAGCATCCTTGTGACTTATTGAAAAAAAAGAGCTCTCCCGGCGCGGGAAGCTCCTTCAATGACCATTTTTATTGCTGCTGTTTCACTTTGGATTCCCTACTTTTTGCATGTTTCACACCTTTAATGCTGTCGCGGTAAAAGATCGGATCAATCCCCGATTTCTGCTGGTCTTGAAAATCTTTAAGCGCACGGACGGCAATGTGCGCCAGCAAGGCAACCGCGATTAAGTTCACCACGGCCATCGAACCCATAAACAGGTCGGCCATCTGCCATATAATCTCCAAATCACTCGTGGCACCGATCATAATCATAATCAGAAATGCGATCCGGAAAATGGTCAAATAAATGGGGTTTTCCGAAAGAAATTGAATGTTGGCCTGACCGAAGTAATAGTTGCAACAGCATTTTCTCAGTACAATACAGCCTATCAAAGGAAGAAGGAAGGCAGTTTCATTTATAATTACCTGATTCAGTTGAGAGGTGCAAAATGCTAAATCACAATAAAAAACACAACCTAATTCACAAGGTTTTCCCCAACCTAAAACACAATATATTTAGCAATGAAAAAGGCATGGCGAAAAGCTCCATGCCTTTTGTTGTTTATAATTTTCTTCTTCAACTAACGCCCCAGTTAGGTCAACAATTGTATAAGATTAAAGCAGCCTTTACGCCGCTGATGTTACAAATAGTTTTATTGCAGTTGAATTTATCATTCCTCCATAATTTGCACATTATCAGGCGAAGATTGCCCGGGGTAACTATCATTCATGTATTCCCACTCAAGTCTTAACAGTTCTCCAATTTCATAAGTAGAAGTATCATCCACAGAATACCAAACAGCTTCATTGCCTTCGCTAAGTAGTTCCTCCTGTGGTGAATCTATTGCTTCTTCTTTTGTTATATCACTCACAACAAGGATTCTGGAGTCACTTATATCGATTACATGACCCTCCTGAACATTTTCTTTAGATGGGTCTAATTCGTTACTCGTATTTCCTGTTCCGCATCCAGCAGTAACGATCAGTAGTAGTAAAAATATTAAAAAAAATAAACCCTTTCTCATTTCGTCTCCCCCTTTTTAACAATAGACGAATCAACTTATACGATTGTTGCACAATTCTGCTCATTAGTTTAAGTACAGCTTTTCACAAAATCTCTTGGACTCCTACTATAAATTTAACATATATAACCAAAACCTTTTTAAGCACACTAAAATTCACACACAAAATCACAATACATTCACATACCCTCTAATAATTATTTCCGCCTCTAAGAATTGACCTGTGATTTCATATGTGGATTTTTTCCTTAACGAGTGAACTTTTATCGTTTGAAAAAGTGGTGAGGCAAGCATCGGCACCATAATCTCAGCCACTACCGCGATCCGGTTAAGCTCGCCATAATTAGTAACCGACATCAGCGCTCAAACTATAGCTGCTGGGCTGACACCAGGCCCCTGCATAAGCCTCTGAAATGGTGTCGGTTTGTACGCCGTTAAAAAGAAGGCCAAAGCAAAGAATCATCAATACGGAAATCCAAGTCGTTTCCAACGCTTATCGCTTCTTTGAGCCAAGAATCCATAGTCAACCAACGTGCCCTCAAGTAATCCTCCTGCTAGATGGTTACTCCATAGGGCCTTTGTATTTATAAGTAAACAAATTTTCTATATCTCAAATTTTCAAGAATAAGATTTCACGATGTTAGATTATCTTTATGGAACACAAGGTTTTATTCTTATCTTCGTTTCTTCGAACGTTTATATTAAAATATATAGGGATTGCAAATTCACTTCCTTGTAGGAAGCATTTATACTCTATGACTAGCAAACAACCGACAGCATACCACCAATTTTAAATTCCTTCTAAGTAAGATTTAAACCATCATGCCGCCCATATTTCCACAAGGGGTAACATCTTTAATGACTTTTAATGAACATTATTAGAATTGCGTTACCCTTTTGTTACCCTTAAGGACATTTTTGCCGGCTTAGAATCAACAGATGTTTTAAACGCTTTACGGGAGCACAATTATGATAACGCCTCAGAATTACTCAGTAAGTTTGTAAAACAGAATAGCTAAATTGTTAATTCTTCTCTTTAAAAACAGCTATATGCGGGAAGATTTCAGACCGAAGTAGTTCGTACCATTGTGCGTAGGTCGGTCTAAGCAAGTAACAGAGAGAACTGTAGACATAATTCAAAGCTGGGTTGGATCTCTCATAAGTGGGATCGTTAATTGGTTCTAGTAACCTTTAGTAATCCATTGAGAGAAACTAGAATAAAAACATTTGTTTTACTAATGTTTTATTTGTTTTCAGATCAATAGAGACTTGATAAACCAAGTCTATTAGGAAATAACTATAACAAAAATGGACCCTGCTCCAAAGAGAGAGCAAGGAAATGTAACAAAAATGGGTGATGGAAAAAAGGTTGATATGGCTAGGGTTGCCTCCTTCTAGTTTTGGATTGCTTAAACGCACTCAGACATTTAAAGATAGTCATCGGGGCTTATTTTACCCTTTTTGATAACATAAAAAGTAACAAAATCAAAAAGGAGTTCCAAAAAATTTATTTGGCTATGCTCGAGTCAGTACCAAAGATCAAAATCTACATATGCAGTTTGATGCGTTAAAGAATTGGGGCGTGGAAGAGAAAAACGGGGACGAAAAAAGATCGTCATTTACAAACTCGATCGGATAGGCCGGAGTACCAAACACTTAGTGGATCTAATCAATGACTTTCAGGAGAAAGGCATTAACTTTGTCTCCATTAATGAAAACATTGATACAAAAACAGCAATGGGGAAACTCGTCTTTACGAGTTTCAGTGGTCTTGCTCAATTTGAACGGGACATTATCTCAGAAAGGACTAAATCGGGATTAGATGCAGCAAGAGCTCTCGGCAGAAAAGGCGGCAGACCACGAAAAGACCAATCCAAGCTGGAATTGGCCTTTAAGAAGTATGATAGTAAGGAATACAGTATTTAAGAGATATTGGATGCCGCGGGGATAAGCAGAACTACTTTCTACAGGTATTTGGTTACACGAAAGACTCAACGAAAAACTCTAAAAAAAACGCTCAATTTAATTTGGTTTTTTCAAGGTATACAAATACTCCCTATACTGATTTAGCTGGAAAAATGTTAATTAACTTTTCATATAAATCTACACTTAATTTGTGTAGACCTTCCTTATTAGAAAGATATTTTAATGCTCGGTGATGTCGTAGGTCAGAAGGAATATCTTCCATATTTTGAGTAATTGGAATAACGATTTTCCCTAATGTATGAGCAATCCCGGTTTCATACATAACATTGGGATTTTTGCCGGTAAAATCGACAATTATTACTTCTGCATAATATATTAAATCGAAAATATCCTGAATGAATGTCGAATTGTTCCAAATATCGTCTGCACGACGGCAATCTAATCCCATATGTTGTGTAACCGTTCTAATTGATTGATATGTACCATCGAACTGGGGACCAAAAGGCATCATAACAGAAATCAAATTCGGATTCATGGGTTCAGGAGGCACTTTAAATACAGTCGGACTAAAAGTTATTGTTTTTTCTACAGGAACCCCTTTTGTTTGAGACGATACAAACTCCTTGTTTATTGGCAATACTTGAATCTGATTATTACTATGTACTTTAATACCTAGTTTGTTAACTTTTAAAACCTGTGACACAGCATCAATACTTTTTTTATGATCAGAACTATCGTTAAAAAGAAAATGATCGGGGTCGAGTAAATGTTTAATTACTTGGACAATCTCATTAGAAGGCATATTTTCATGTTGAGAAGATAAACTATTTAATTCCTTTAAAACTGAAGTTACCCAACTCGAACGTGTTGACCCATCATGGATATAATCAAGATCAATGTTTACAAAAAAGTTTGTCAATTGGCTAGAACTACGGTAAGGAAAATATGTGAAGGGATCATTCCCACAAATCATTTCTGCTAGTTTTATTAAACTAGTTTTTTTTAACTTCAATATAATCACTCCTGTAATTCACAATCAAATTTTAACTACTGCTGGTGAGTTTTCCTACTCTATATGGTAATCTAACACGTAATGTTCCACTTACGTTACTATTAATTTATTAATTGTTGTATTATAATCTTATTAGGTAAATATTCCCATGAAAATTTCAGAGGAGGTTGAAAATGGCTCTAATAAACTCACAATTAAAAAATTATCGTTGCTTTATTAGTCATGCTTGGAAATACAATGATTCATATTACAAACTGGTAAACATGCTAAACGAAGCTCCTCGTTTTAAGTGGAGTAACCATAGTGTTCCTAAACATGATTCGTTAGACACAACATCTAATAAAGAACTTGAAAAAGAACTTAGGGAGCAAATTGCAGGAACAAACATCGTTATTATTATTTCTGGGATGTATTACGGGCATAGCAAATGGATCTTAAAAGAAATTGAAATAGCTGAAAACATGAATAAACCTATCATAGCAATTAAACCCAGAGGACAACAAAAAACTCCATCTGAAATTAAAGTTAAAGCAAATGAACTTATAGGATGGAATACTTATTCAATCGTTAGTGCGATCAGAAAACATTCTATTTAAGTATAAAAAAAGAGGGAAATGAACGAAAAGAGCCCTCTTTATTTATACAGATCTTCTATAATTTGCTTCAAATCCTCAGTAGTTTTATTTTGTTTCTCTAATTCCTTAATAATATAGTTCAAATTGTTAATTGTAGTTCTAATTTGCATTTTATTATGTGGCAATGTAGTAATTTTATCTGCTACTTTATTTGCATACTCCCAGTCTTCACATAATGAAGCAAATTCGAGAAGTGTTGCTAATACCCAATAGTCATTTGAACTTAAACCACCATGGCGCTCCAAAGCAAAATCAACAAGAGGTTTCAATTTCTCAAAAAGTACCTTTGATTCCTCTTTATCATCGATAAATAATAACGTTAAAGCGTTAATCCCGGGGTAGTAGTCTCTAGGATCTTCTTCAAAACCCTTGTAATAACATTCTATGGCTTGTTTAAGAGCACCTCTTGCTTTCCTATCTTCCTTTAGGGATATTGCTTCAAAGTACTGATCCTTATAAACCCTACCCAATATCCCTAGTGTTTCAGAAGAGTTTCCATATTTTCTGCATATCGAGTTTAAAATTCCAATTGCTCTCTCACGATCTTTATCTAAATTCCTTCTATTTAAAGCTAGAGCTAATTGCTCTTGAACATTTACACTTTCCTTAACGTTAACAGGGAATGATTCAATGACACGTATCATATCACCCCAGCTCTCAACTGCTCTATATGTTAAAAGCAAATCAAATAGCAGCTCATAGGATGAAGTATCAAAATTTCCTATGTCATTTTCTACTTCCCTTATTTTTTCGATTTGATTGTCTTTAGAATATTTTAGGTAAAAAAGCTTTTCGTGAATCGATTCAATACTAAATAACTTCTCCCTAAAAGCTTGTGTCTGATCTGGTTTAAGATTCACTCCAGGAAAACCACTGATGAGCTGAAAAAGTGGACTGTCCGGTGAACCTTCTTCTAATGCTTCTTGAAGCCTAATTTTAATACTTTCCTTAAGTTTTTTTGATTCATCTCCGGTTAATTCACCATTGGTTAATTCATATGGAATGGCTCGCAAAGGTCCTACGTCAAATGGTAAGCGAGTATCTTTGGAGAAAAGTAATATTGTAGATTTAGGACGTGCACAATGTCTGATACCCAATTCGTAAAAAACATTCGAGTTGGCAAGTGTTAAATCCGCTATTACTATCTCTGACAAGAGTAACCTTTCATACATAGGACCATGTATAAACCCACCTAAAGTTTCTTCATCTGCTCTTATTACCTCCATTTCATTTTCAGCTTCTAAAACCGCAGGTTTTATAGCGCTATTATATATAGAGTCAAAATCTATCACTGTTCGGTCATCTGCTTTTTTGCCAAAAGGCATGGCTACAAATGTCAATGGCTTTAAAGGCATTGAAATTCTCCTCTCATTTTTCTGGAATAATCAGTTTTAGAAATAATCAGTTTGACTGTTTATTTTCCGTGTAAAATTCCTTTAATAATTATACCGCACTTTTTTCTGTAGAGTCGTTCGTCCCAAGCTTCCCACGGAAAGCTTGGGAAAGAATACTTTGCTTAGTACCTTTGATATTTTTTTGTAGGGATATTAACTCTCTTATTTGACTTTCACTAATAAAGTAATTATCTAATAGTGAAGAGATTGTCTTTATATCTTCTTCAGGTGGCAATGGCGCGGGCAATGCAGTAAGTTTTTTTAAATTAATATTTGCTCGGCCAACCTGCTGTGTAACTATAGTCATTAACAAGTTTCTCCTATTTGACTGTTTATCTAATAACAAATATCCCACTTCGTTGAAAGAAAATCGAAGTTATGCTTCGCTAAGCTACCTAATCACAAAAAGTTATAATATGCATGGTTTTGGGTAATAAAAGATTGTATGTAATTGTAGAAATCAATCTCTGATAATTCATTTGAATTATTCCATTCAAAATACCTTATACTCTTGAGAAAGTTTAAAAAGCGATCATCATTTAAAAACTCCATTAATAACTCAATTTTCTTCTTTTCTCGATTACTCGGGTTGAGTGGATTTGTTATAATCGTCCTCATCATTCCTAAAACTAAATCAGTTATTTCGAGACCTGGTTCCGTTCCTTTAGAGGCGTAGGTACTCTCGGAAACCTTAAAGCGTTCACCTCTATATAATGATTGCATGTTGAGTTGATTTTTCATCTTTGAACTTAATTTTAATTTTCTATACTCTGTAGCATCTTCAACAATTATACTGCCATTGGCAAAAGCGTCTTTACCACGCTTTCGCAACAGTCCATAAACAATCCTTTCGGGGAATTTAGTGTATATTGTCTGTTCTGACAAATCTGTATGAACATTGGAAAAGGGATGACTGTTTTCTTTAATTATAGATTGATCATAGCTAATAACGTTCATTGTCAAAACAGGTGAATACTTCATAGCCCTATAGATTAAATGCTTAATTCTGTCACTAGTAGCATGGTGTCCGCCAAAATTGGTCCAGTGTATTTCATTTTCTCGAATAATCAAACTTAATTCATCGAAGAAGTCAGGCTGTTTATAAACGTGTGCAGGCATAGCCATGCCGCCCATAAGGTGCGGTTTATCATTGTTTTTTCCACTTTCATCAAAAAACACATTGACGTCCATATAACTTGTCATCAATATCCCCTTTACAAATATTAATTTTTATACGATAATAAGGTTACAATAAAAAAGAGTTTCACTCACCGCACATGCGCGTGCGTGATACTCGTGTACGTTGGCAGGAACTCTTCGCACAGGCGTAAGCGTTCCTGCCTTTACTTTTATCTATAGAGAAAATTAGCTCAATTGGAAATATCCCTTCACAGTTTTCGAAAGCTATTCTCCCTCGTGGACACTTTCGGTCATACATTTACAACTGGTACACCACCAATACCCATGATCGTTTACTGATAAGAATAGTAAGTAATGGATACTTCTGTTCTCTGTAAAGTGACAGGATTTCCGTATTTAGTTAATTATTTATGACGATAAAACTAACCAATATAACTTGCTGTCTAGTTCTATGTTATCATTCAATATAGGCTTCTTCATATAGTTATAAGTAATATACTTTTTCCAATCTAATATTGTTTTAAATATTACCACTCACAAATAGAGTTATGGATAGGTATATTAATGATTCTTTAAATTCTTTTTAATACTATAGATAGTATTTCTTGAGATTGCAACTTCCCTTGCGCTTTTGCAATTTCAATACTTTCACGCTGTGCAGCTCTGATGCGTTCTCGTTCTTCATCCACCATCCAGGAACAAAGTAAGTACGATATCAGACACCAGCTGCCCTACGCCTTCCAGATCTTTGTACCTTCTTGTATTAAGAATCGGCATGTTTAATACAACGATATCATTTTCTTCTTCCATTAAAGACTTCCATTCATTTCTAATGTCTTCTTTGTTGCGTCCAAATCGACTGAGATCATGAACGACCAGGACCTCCCCGAAACACGATTTAGACCGCATCTCATGATAAATTGGTCGATTTAAGTCTTTTCCGGATTACTTTTCTTGATAAATTCTTTCGCAACCAAACTCTTCTAGCTCCTTTATCTGACTATACAAATTTTGATCTTTGGAACTGACTCTTGCATACCCAAAAATCATCTTCCTTCCTCCTTCCTATTGAACAAGTCTGTTTGAACACATGAACACCCTGATTTTACTGGATTCTCATTTGTTTATACAGGGTGTACTTAGTTTAGTCACAAACAACATTATAGCTAACTCAAAGTATATTGCACGCAAAACTCACAATAGAGGTGATTAGGTATTCCTTTTCATAGGGGCAAGCTACAATTAACAGCAGTTTACATAGAAGGACATCCTTACTGCAAAAATAAAAGGCGCCAAAAGAGAACTGCTAACAGCTTCCCACTTTATTTTTGGTTCCCCAAATAGATTCTCGTAACAGCATCTCTTCCGTGCCCCTAGCGTCGTGCCACCTCTGAGCGTGCTTCTTTCTCATTCCATCCTTGATTCAATAATCTATGAAAGTTCCAACGAGCATAAGCGTGTCGAAGACGTTACATTGTTAGGCTTTTTCTTTCTTGTCCTGCTTCTCCCAATACAGCTAAATCATTCCTTGATGCTTTGCACTTTATCTTCTTCAAGCTCCAGCCAGAGCCAATCGCCTTCTTTGGCTCCGGCCGGCAGCTTCTCTTTTTCTACTACAAATTCATGTTGGAGTTCTTCTACTAAAATGACGGCATAGCGGCCATCTTCAATTCGGTCAATGACTCCTCTTACTTCCATTCTTCCCTCCTATTCCACGCAGGCCAGTCCTTCTTCTTCAATGTCGGCTACTCTGGCGTCTGCGATGCCGTCAATCCGGTCAAGTTCATCAAAGGATTGAAACGGGCGCAGTGCTACCACTTCTTCCGCTCGTTCCTGACCGAGTGGGTGATTTCCTGGAGTTCATCGACAGAAGCTTCATTAATATTAATACATCCTGCTTCTTCGCCCGTTTCTTCTTCACTCTCTTCAATCACTTCTTCTTCGTCCGCAGCCGGAACTTCCGTGGGATCGCGCTCCGCTTCTCTACCTGCCGTCTCTGGTGAATACGTGCCGTCTTCTGCTGTTAAAAAGAAATGGGATATACATACGCTTCCAATCATTCGTCATAAATTTCAATCAAAAGTTAGTAAAATGGGCTCCAAACAATATAAAAAGGTTAAAAACGCACTGAATAAAGCTTCCACGATTATCATTAGCTGTGATCCTGGAAGAGAGGGAGCAGCAATAGGCTATTCCATTGTTGAATTTACAGGCAACGGAAGGAAACCAATCCAATACTTATGGACACAATCCCTCGCATCTAATGCTGTCAAAGAAGCTGCAAAAAACCTACGCTCTTAAGCTGATACCTACCCGCTGTATCAAGCAGCTCATGCCCGCACGGTAAGTGATTGGATCATTGGTATCAACCTCACGAGAGCATATAGCTTATTGATTCAGCACCATTCAACTGATCACCAGGGTGTATTCTCCGTGGGTCGAGTACAAACGCCGCTCCTATCATTACTTTGCCACCTTGAATCTGAAATCAAATCATTTGAAAAACAACCATATTGGGAATGCCGGGCTACGTTTCAATATGGTAACGAACACATAGAAGTAAAATGGACAAATGGAGAAACTCATAGAATTTACGAGCAACATAAAGCAGAGAATTTAGCGACATATGTACAAGGGCGAACCGCTGTGATAGAAGATCGATCCACCACACATAAAGCGTATCAACCACCGATGTTTTTTCATTTATCAAGTTTGTTGGCAGCTGCTAATGAGCGTCTTGGTATGCAGACGAAGCAAACAGAGGCGGCATTGCAGTCCTTGTATGAGGCAGGTTACGTTAGTTATCCACGCACAGACAGCCGGCATGTGAAACCGGCAGAAGCGGACACTTTTCCAGAGGTTCTAGCCCTGCTTCAAAACCTCCCGGATTACGCTCCTTTAGTGAAAAAGGCAACCGATACACCTGAAAAGCGTTATGTTGACCCTAATAAAGTGACAGACCACTATGCCCTGATACCAACAGAACAAGTACCGGACCTGGAACATCTAAAAAAAGATGAAGCAAACGTATATGATTTAATTGCTCGCTCGCTTATTGCTGCTCATTATCCAGCTCAAGAAGTAGAATATGAAAAGGTCATAAGTGTGATCGATGGCCGCTTTCGGTTTCTCACTGAAGGAAAACGAGAACATGTAGCTGACTGGCGCTATGTTATTCCGGCAAAGAACGAGAGGATGTGGTCATCCCATTTCTATCAAAAGAAAACGGAACAGTGATGGGTTCGGCGGTTGATGAAAAAGAAACAAAGCCTCCTCAACGTTACACACAAGGGTCTATCCGTTGGTTAATGGAAAAACATTGTCTAGGTACCGAAGCAACACGATCCAGTATTATCGAAACGCTTGAAGATAGAGGGTACATTATGACTCACAAAAACCAAGTGATAGCCACAACTAAAGGTGAATTACTGGTTTATGCGATTGGGCAGGATTCTGTCTTAACAGATGTTCAAACCACGCAGAAGTGGGAGGAATACTTAACAAAAGTTGGTTCGGGCGAACGTCAGGCTACCCCTTTTATTGAGCAAACGAAAAAGCTGACGAGACAGCTAGTTACGATAGCAACAGCTGATTCATCCAATTGGGATATAAAGAGATTTGAAAAGGCACAGGAAGAAGCTGAAGCAGTGGGCAATTGTCCACTTTATGGTGGGACATTAAAAGATATAAAAGCCAACCATCAACATTTATTGGATGTAGCGGCTTTAATGAGGGATGTAAATTTACGTTGCCACGATATGTTGCTGGTAAGAAGCTGACAGACAAACAAGTTGAAACGCTTTTAACTAAGGGGAAGACAGGAAAAATTAAAGGATTCAAAGGGAAGAATGGTTCATTTGAAGCGCGTCTTTGCCATATAAGAGTGGTCATATTGAATTTGTTTAAGAAGAAGGAGAATTAAATAATCAATTGATAACTGCAATATTTGATGTATAAACATAAACCAGCACTAAAAAAATCCTTATTATTTTTTTATCGCCTCTCATAATCGTTTGATAGCTTATATAAAGCTGATTGTGATCAACCTTTTTTAAAAAACTAAACGATGATTTGTTTAGGAAGAATCCATTTTGATCAATCTTTATTCAAAATGGATTTCTTTTTATTTCTCTAAAGATGTTGTTTATAGTGTGATTTTGATCAAACTTTATTCAAAGCTTCAGCTAAAATATATTCCACTAGAATAAGGCCACTTATCCATAAATTTGATAAAAGTTTAACGTACTCTACTCATAGTCCATAAAGGACTATATTTATACCATATGAGCTCACCTTATTACTAAAGAATATAAGTGTATACATAAAATATTTGTAAAATTAAAAACAAAGTGGATAAATTGATTTAATTTACAATATTTAACTCTAATATTCTTTATTCTAGTTTAATGTCAATTGCTATCACATATTATATTAATTTATTGTTAGTTAATAAGTAATAATATTGAAATTATGGAATTTTTGAAAGGGGGTGTATAATGATGGAACTTAAAGTTAAAATCAAGCGCTTGGAAGAAAAACCAAATGTAGGATACTCAGCTGTTGCTAGCACTTTATGTGGTTAGTATTAGAGCTAGAGTAGTCATCAGAGGAAGAGGGCATCTGCCCTCTTCTCCCATTTTCGGAAAAAGCACCATCAGATATCTTTTAATTTGATTTCAATGAATGAAAGGAGAAGAGAAATGAATACAATTGTAGAAAAAAATTTAGAGTTCCCTCGTTTACGACACTGCACCTTCTTGGAAGGACAGAAAGAAGACCCTATGTATATGGTAGTTGGTAAAGATTTTTTCGAATTAGAAAATACTGTTGGTGATAGAGATAAGTTTTTAGAAGTAAAGAGGTATTTTGATGGAAGGCACTCTATTGATCAAATTTCAAAAATTACTGGTGTTGCAAAAGACCATCTGACAGATATTATATCTGAGTTCAATGATTTGGGATTGATGAGAACAGAGAACGAAGAAGAGAAAAATTTTATAAAAAAAGATGATTTTATCAAGCAAATAGAAGATAGTTGTGAAATGTGGGCGAGTCAAATTGGCTATCATCAACTATTTGCTGGACTTGAAAGAAAAGAACTTAGAAAAGAAGTATTCCAAGGTTTTTTATTAGAAGTTTATCATTACGTTAAAGGAGCGAGAAAGCATATTGCAGTTGCTTTAGCTAACTGTTCAACTGATAGAGAACAAGAGTTACTTACAGAATTTTTTGTTGATGAATACGACCATGGTAAGCTATTGATAGAGGCTGTGGAAAAGACAGGAATTCCAAAAGATCAAACAATTAATGCACACCCTATAATTGGAACAATGTCCTTAATTAATATGCTATCTGAGATTGGTAGGCAAAGCACTTTTGCATATATTGCTTGTACTTCTCTTTTCGAAGCAAGAGCAGAAGACTTTGAAGCTTCTAAAGCATCTTTCGAACGTCTGGCAGAATATAGTGGATTTGATAAAACAGTTGTAGATCCTGTAATAGAACATATGAGAGGAGACATTGAAGCAGATCATAATAGTTTGTTGGAAGAAGTGCTAGAGGGTATAGATTATATTAGCGCTGAAGAAGCTCATTTTACAGTCAACTGTTTACATGATTTAAAGCATTCATTTGACCAATTTCACGACCAAATTATTGAATATTATTCAGATGTTTCTAATTATATACCAAGATTAAAAGTCGATTACTTCTCTCTATAATAAATGAGAGCTGCCTTAAAGATGCCATTTGCTCCCCATAAAACAAACACAAACGTATTAATAAAAAAGCTAAGGGCAGCTCTCCAATGGTGGTTCTTATGTACAAACAATATAATAAAATTTTGAACTCTTCAATCTTAAATAATAAACCTTTTTTAAAGCTTTGGGGAGGTCAAAGTGTAAGTTATATGGGAGATCAGATTTATTTGTTAGCCTTACCATTATTAGTTTATGAAATCACAGGATCTGGAAGCCAAATGGCGATTGTTTTTGGTTTTGAAATGATCCCTTTTTTATTATTTAGTTTAATTGGTGGGGTATTAACAGATAAATGGAACAAGAAAATAACACTGATTTTAGGGAATATTTTAGCCATTCTACCTCTTATGATTATTTATATGTTAAGCGCCCAAGGGGTAATTGAAGTATGGCATATATATATTATGAGTTTTATTTTATCTAGTATAGTTGCAATGACTTTACCTGCTTTTGAAGCATCTATTCCTTCTCTTGTAGATAAAAAAGATTTAATAGGGGCTAACTCGTTAACTGAGCTGACCTTATCCCTTACTAGGATACTTGGACCAGCTATAGGTGGTGGATTGATAGCTTGGATAGGGGCAACACAAGCAATTTTAATAAATGCTGCTACTTACCTAATTGCTTCATTGTTGATTTCCACTATTGTAATTTATCAAGTTACTAATATTTCATTCAATTCCAAAATCAAAGACTCTCTATACGCATTTTGGGAAGGGCTATTGTATGTTCCGAAGCACAAAATCTTGAAGTGGGGTGTCTTTTTAAGTACTTCATCCAACATCATACTTGGAGCATACACTTCACTACTGATTTATTATATGACAAATGAATTAAATTTCACCCCTGATGTTATTGGTATAGTATTTACAGTTTCAAGCATTGCCTCTATTATTGCTGCTGCGATATTAGCAATGATTATAAAAAGCAATGAAAAAAGTGGATTAGTTATGTTGGTTAGCTTGGTTTGTCAAGGTATGGGTGTTCTTTTTGTAGGGCTTTCATTCAACTTAATAACTCTACTGATAGCTCAAGCTATTTATGTTTCTTCAGTAACTTTATACACAATCAATTGGAGATCTCTGAGACAAACGGTAACACCTGATAATATGTTAGGAAGAGTTTCTGGGGTGTGTAGAGGAATAGCATTTGGTGGAGCAAGTTTAGGTGGATTTTTAGGCGGAATTTTCTTAAGTATGATTACTGTATCAACTCTACTTATGATAAGTGGTGTAATTGTGATTTCAATAGCTTTAATTTCAATAATAAAGGCAAATGATTTTAAAAATATCAATATTAGCGAAGAAAATAAGGCACAATTGGAAAAGCAATCAGTTTAAGTAAAAGACTTTAATTAAAGAAGGGGATGTCAGTAATCAGTTTACTTTTGTCCGATAAAGACATAAGAGATTTGATTTGTATAAATGAGATCATCCCTGACTTAGAAAAAGGGATGAAAAAATATCAATCTAAGGAAAATCAAAGTGAACGTGTGTTTGCGCCCCTTAGTAATATTTCAGGTGCAATGGTTCTTATGCCAGGTTTACTAGAAAATATACCCGCCTATACTGTTAAAGTTCATTCTAAATTCTCAAACCAATCACCATCTATTAAAGGGGTAATACATCTACATGATTTGAATAACGGCAATTTACTTTCAATAATGGATTCAGCTTATATTACAGCTGTCAGAACCAGTATTGTAGGTGCAATAGGCACACATTTACTCTCACGTCATAATGCCCATAGAGTGGCTATTGTAGGCTGTGGTATTCAGGGTGAGCTACAATTGAAATCATTATCTTTATTTCGAGATATATCGGTTGTTTATGTATTTGACCTCATATCAGAAAAAGCAGTGGCATTTGCAAATAAAGTGGGTAAAAAATTAAACCTCACCATTATTCCTGTTTTGAGAATAGAAGAAGCCATTAAACAATCTGAAATCTTGATTTTAGCAACTTGGTCTAAAAATCCTCTTATATTCTCTAATATGTTATCTGAAGGTACTCATATAACCTCTATTGGTGCCGATCAACCCGATAAATGTGAAATAAGTGTTGAACTTATCAAGAAAGCTAAATTTATTTGCGATGATAAGGAACTTACTACACAAATGGGTGCCATTGCAAGCGCCAATCTTAGTTCAAAAAATATTGATGGTGAAATAGGAGATATATTAAATGGTCACATTGAAGGAAGAACATTTATGAGGCAAAATACTATCCTTAGTTTAGTCGGTCTAGCTTTTCAAGATTTAGCTGTTGCTTGGAGAGTATATAATAAAGCAATAAGTGAAAATGTAGGTGAAGAATTTTTTTTACATAAATAAAAGTGGGTCGTATTTATTTTAAACAGGATGATAGAGGTGTTTAATTATGGTTCTCCTGCTGAAACAATCGCTGCTTCAGGCGCGACCTCTTCCAAAAATTCTGGAATCGTCGACGTATCTGAGCCGTGATGGCCTAAGTGGAGCACCTCGCTTGATAAATCAAGGTCTTCTTCCACCATCTCCTGCTCCGTTTCTGCTTCGGCATCTCCTGTCAGTAATACATCGACTTCGCCATAAGAGAAGGTTGCCGAGAGCGAACCTTCATGCAAATCCCCGCTCAGCTCATCCGGGTTTACCACTTCAATTTCCATTCCTCCCACGTCATACGTGTCTCCGCGGCGTGGTTCTTCGTACGCTACATCTTCGGTTTCAATCGCCTCGATCACCCGCTCGAACGTATCGGTAGTCGTCGTGTCACCAGACATCCAGACTTCTTCCACCTCAAATTCTTCTATAATCATATCCATTTGGCCAATGTGGTCGGCATGGGGGTGGCTGCCCGCTAAGATATCGATTTCTTCAATATCCTGTTCATGCAAATAATCGACGACATCCGCCCGGCTCCAATCGCCGGCGTCAAATAACACTTTGTACGTTTCTTCTTCCTCCTCTACTTCAAATAGAGTAGCATCTGCCTGGCCTGCGTCAATGAAATGTACCGCGAGTTCGTCCAGCTCTTCGCCGGCCGCCTGCTGTTCCTCCTCTTCAATCTGCTCCTTTTCTTCCTCCTCAGCCTGCACCTCTTCTTCATCCGTTTCTGTTTCCGTAGTCGCTGGCTCTTCTTCGTTTTCTTCTTCCGGCTCTTTTTGTCCGGCCTGTTCATCTGCTTCTTCTTCGCTTTCAGGCTCTGCTTCTGGCTCCGCATCTTCTTCTGTCTCACAGCCTGCAAGCATTAAGGTTAGAAAAGCAGCACCTGGCACCAATAGATGTGTGATCTTCAACGTATCTCTCCCCCTATCTGTTTTTAAGCTATCAAATTCCTTTGATCCTCCACAAGGATAAACTATTAGCACGTTCCATATTTCTTTCTTTTGTTTAAACGTTCTTTTCTTCCTTTCTTCGGATAGTCCTTTTTTCTCTTTTTCAACTTGTCACTTTCTCTTTCTTGCTTTTTCCCTCTTGTTGTTCTCATAATATAACCATCTAGTGGAAGGAGCGGGAGGTTTAAATTTGCAATGGGCGAGACAGTAATTTTAGCTAAGATCCGGGCACAGCTCACTTCCTTTTCACCAGCAGAACGAAAAGTGGCAGAGTATATTTTAGCGCATGGAGAATTTGTGCCGACGATGACCACCAAGCAGCTGGCCGAACAAGCCAATGCGAGTGAAGCGAGTATTGTCCGGTTCTGTAAGCGTATTGGAATGGAAAGTTTTCGAATGGTAAAGGTTGCGCTGGCTCAGGAATATTCACAAGGAGAAGCCACCATTAATAGCACCTCCTTAATTGAATCGAACGATACACCGCATAGTTTGTTTCAAAAAGTTACTTCCTTGAATCGTATGTCCTTAGAAATGGCACCCAAAACGATTAGTTATGCTGAATTTGAAAACGCTGTTACAGCGCTGCAGGCGGCGGGCATGATCAGCATTTTTGGCGTAGGTGGTTCATACACGGCGGCTGTTGACGCTCAGTACAAATTAATGAGATTAGGGTGCCATGCAACGACCTCTTCAGATTATCACTATATGGTACCACTCGTTACGATGATGAAGCCTGAGGATGTATTAATTTGTGTGAGTATGACCGGACGCACCCATGAAATTGTGGAGCTAGCCCGCTTCGCAAAAGAACGGAAGGTGACAGTCCTGGCCATCACTCGCCTGGATAATTCGCCGCTATATAAATTAGCAGACATTTGCCTCTGCATTCCAGACATTGAGCTTGAACACCGGATAGGCAGCATTGCTTCTAGAACGAGCCAGTTAAATATTATCGATGCTCTCTATGTGGCTCTTTTTCATTCCATCGGCGCTGAACTAGTGGACCGTTTTGACGAATCCCGGGCTCGTGCTGATGAACATAGACAAGAGGAATAACCGTTTTGCGAGGCAAAGCGGTTTTTCTTGTATCCTAAACCCTCTCTGTTCTAGCTCTCTTCTTATGCTCCCCTCTTTCTTTCCGTCGCATTTCATCCATGCTAGCTTTAAAATTCTTTGTTAGTCTTCCTGCCAATATGCAAGATTTTCACCGGCTAGTACGATAGATTTGAAATTAAATTTCATATAATAATAAATTTATATTGATTTTAACTTTCACTATGGCATACAATAGATATGAAAGCGGATTCAAAAATCGACATGAAGACGGAGGAATGTCTATGATACATAAATTAGGAACCGAACGACGAAACGAACGCACGATGGACTTAGACGAAATGTCGATTCTAGGCATTTTAGAAACGATGAACAGCGAAGACAAAGAGGTGCCGGAAAAGATTAAAGACGTGCTGCCAGCCATTGAAGCATTAGTCAAAGAAACGATCGCTGCCTTGAAAAAAAATGGCCGTATTTTATATGTCGGAGCGGGCACAAGTGGACGGTTAGGTGTTCTAGACGCTGTTGAGTGCCCTCCCACCTTTGGCACCGCGCCCGAAACAGTGCAAGGCTTTATTGCTGGTGGAGATCAGGCATTTACAAAAGCGAAAGAAGGAGCCGAAGATTCTCAAGAAGCAGGACGTGAGGATTTAGAGAAGGTACAACTTTCCGAAAATGATGTCGTCATTGGACTGGCAGCTAGCGGTCGCACTCCCTATGTTATCGGCGCGTTAGCCTACGCCCGTGAAATAGGAGCAGTCACGGGAAGTATTGCCTGCAATTTGGACGCAGCGATTAGCAAGTGGGCTGACCACCCGATTGAAATAAATACAGGTCCGGAAGTGTTAACTGGCTCTACTCGTTTGAAAGCAGGAACAGCACAAAAGTTAGTGTTGAATATGATTTCCAGTGCTTCCATGATTGGGTATGGGAAAGTGTATCAAAATTTAATGGTTGATGTGAAAGCAACAAATGAAAAGCTGGTCGCTCGCTCTCATCGTATTATCCAAGAAGCAACGGGAGTCGATGAAGCTACCGCTGTCAGCACGTTTGAAGCAGCCAACCACCATGTAAAAACTGCGATTGTAATGATATTGGCAGACGTCAGCGCCGAAGAAGCAGTGAAACGATTGGATCAAGCAGAAGGGTTTGTCCGTCAATCGATTTAATAATTAAATTTTTATTGCGGTAAAGGGGGAAAAGCAATGAAAAAAGAAGAAGCAATTACAGAGGGGATTTTGTCGCACGTTGGCGGCGCAGACAATATTAGCTCCCTCACAAACTGTATGACCCGGGTGCGGCTCAATGTTGTCGATTATGAAAAAGTGAATATTGACGAGCTACGGGCCCTGGATGGTGTCATGGGAGTCGTAGAAGATGAAACGCTGCAAATCGTAGTCGGTCCTGGTACTGCCACAAGCGTAGCTCAATTGCTTTCAGAGAAGACGGGTTTAAAGGCTGGCGAAGCAAAAAATGATGATCACACCGCAGAGGACGTGCGAGCTGGAATCAAACAAAAACAAAACCGCCCGATTCAAAACTTTTTAAAGCGGATTGGCAGCATCTTTATTCCATTGATTCCTGCTCTAGTTGCCTCGGGTCTGATCAACGGAGGTGCAAGCTTTGCGGAAAACGCAGGCGTAGACCCGGAAACAACCTGGCTTCAGATTTTACTTGTCATTGGTAGTGGAATCTTTACGTTTTTAGGCATCCTCGTCGGTTGGAATACAGCTAAAGAGTTCGGCGGAACACCCGCGTTAGGGGCTATTGCTGGTATTTTAATTATTAATCCTGCGCTTGAAGACATTACCTTATTCGGTGAGCAGCTCGTAGCGGGACAAGGAGGCATATTTGCTGTACTCTTAGCTGCCTGGGTAATGGCAGTGGTAGAACGAACCGTTCGCAAAGGGATTCCTGCAGCTCTTGATATTATAATTACTCCATTTATTACAGTACTTGTGGTCGGTGTGGCAACGATTGTTGTATTGCAACCGATTGGTGGATTTGTCGCAGATATTGTCATGATCGGTATTAACGGTGTGCTTGATATTGGCGGTGCTGTAGCCGGGGCCGTTCTAGCAGGTACTTTCTTGCCGCTTGTTATGGTGGGTATGCATCACGGTTTGACACCCATTCACCTTGAATTTATCGATTCCCAAGGAGCCACTCCACTGCTTGCCATCTTAGCAATGGCCGGTGCAGGGCAAGTCGGGGCTGCCATTGCCGTATTTGTTAAAACAAAAAATGAGAAGCTTAAAACGAACGTTAAAGGTGCTCTTCCCGTTGGTTTCTTAGGGATTGGCGAACCGCTTCTTTACGGGGTTACTCTTCCGCTCGGTCGACCATTCTTAACGGCGTGTTTGGGAGCATCAGTAGGCGGTGCTTTCCAAGCTCTCATGGGAACCGCAGCCCTCGGTATTGGTGTATCTGGCCTTTCACTTATTCCATTAATTGATGATGGTCAGTATCTCTCGTATTTCTTAGGACTTGTGATCTCTTACTTCTTTGGCTTCCTGTTCACCTACTTGTTTGGCTACAAAGAAGAAATGGCTGAAAATATTAAATAACAATCAGAGAAAGGTCCGGACTTTCTTAAAAGCCCGGGCTTTCTCCGATCGTAGGAGGTTAGCTTCATGAGAGGCATTTCCATTTACTTAAATCAACAATCTAGCGAAGAACAATGGGCATACTTATCGCAGATGAAAGCGTATGGATTCAGTGCTATCCTTACCTCGCTGCATCTCCCTGAAGATGATCCTACTTTTTATGTGGAAGCTCTGAAAACGCTCGGTTCGCAAGCAAAGCAGCTGGACATGGAACTGATTGCAGATGTTTCGCCTTCATCCTTAGAACACTTGGGGTTAACGTTTGAGAGTGCTCCCAACTTGCTTGATTGGGGGGTGGACGGAATTCGGGCCGACTATGGAATCGAGCCGGAGAGTATTGCCTCACTCTCCCATAAGATGCGAATCGCCCTGAATGCGAGTACAATTACTGATTCCTTTTTACAAACATTAATAGAACTAGGCTTAGAAACTGCCCATACAGAAGCCTGGCATAATTTCTATCCGCGTCCGGAGACAGGATTGGCTAAAGCAGAGTTGCAAGAGCAGAATGCGAAGCTGCAAGCTGCAGGGATTCGCACGCTTGCTTTCGTAGCAGGGGATGGCAAACGGCGGGGGCCTTTGCACCAAGGACTGCCAACGTTAGAGAAGCATCGCAATGTCGCTCCATTTTCGGCGGCGCTTGAATTATGGCGAGATGCCGGGGTTGATAAGGTAATGATTGGCGACCCTGACCTCTCTGACGGAAGTGCAGAAGCGTTTCAAGCCTTTGATGAAGGTGTGGTAACGTTGGACGCAGTGTGGGAAAAACCAGGCGAAGCCGTCATGGCTATTGCTCGCCAACCACATCGACAGCGCTTAGATCCCGCTCGCGATGTCGTACGCTCTGAAACGTCGCGCTTTTACGCGAGTCAAGCCAACGTGCATATCTCTGCAGACCGAGAGGCGTCAAAAAGCAGGCTACCCGGTGCGATAACAATAGACAATGAACTATATGGACGCTATCAAGGTGAACTGCAAGTTGCCAAGGTCCACCTGCCTGCTGATGAAAAAGTGAATGTGGTCGGCTATATTGCCGAGGAAGACCTACCCTTAATTCATATGCTGCGACCAGGAGAACACTTTCAGTTTCGTGATATGTAAGAAGAACGACGTTTAAACGGCAGCTCCAGGCTGCCGTTTATTCGGTTTAGAGCACGTTTGTCAGTGCAAAAAGGTTATACATTATCGTGGTAAGGTTATTTGGAACGTATAATAATCAGCCCGGTAAAAGGATTCGGTGAATTCTACGGGGTCGCCGGAGGTTAGATAAGTCGTTCGCAGCATTCGTAAAATAGGAGCTCCATCTTCTAAACCCAAATAGGAGATATGGTCCTTACTAGCCAAAGTGGCTTCAATTTTTTGTTCTGCGTGGGAAATAACTAGGCGTGCTTCTTTTTCAAGGAACGTATACAAAGACTTTTCCCGAACATCTTCTTCTGTTAAATAAGGAACAAACTGTTCCTTCACATGAGTTCGTTCATACGCCACAGGCTGTTCATTACCTGTCCGAATACGGCGAATATGATAGACCTCCTCGCCTTCTTCCATATTCAATCTAACAGCCGTTGCGCCATCTGCATTTTCTTTCTGAAACGAAAGTAATTGGCTCCCTGGTACTTGGCCGCGAGCTTTCATTTCTTCTGTAAAGCTAGTTAAAGACTGAAGTTTTTGTTCGATTTTTTTCTCCGCTACATACGTACCTTTTCCTTGTTCCCGAATGAGCACCCCTTCGTTTACCAGTTCGGTTACAGCTTGTCTCACCGTCATGCGGCTAATATTGTTCTCTTCTGCAACCACTCGTTCAGATGGAAGTGAGTCACCTTCCTGCCATGCTTTCGTTTCAATTTTATGCTTCATATATTCTTTCAGTTGGTAGTAAATCGGGACCGGTGACTCTTTGTTAATCATCGTACAACCACCTTATTTAAATCTTCGGGTATAAACTGACACGCTTTTTCATCAGCGATTACGGTCACATGGGGATGCCGGTGTAGAATAGATGCCGGAAAGTCCTCCGTAACATCTCCGTACAAAAGCTGATACAGAGGTTTTGCTTTTTCTTCTCCCGCTACTAGCAGGAAAATGGCTTTTGCTTCCATGATCGTCTGCAGCCCCATCGTTATCGCTTGTTCCGGCACCTCAGCAAGCGATGCAAAATACCTTGCATTTGCTTCTCTTGTCGATTTATCCAAATTCACAATGTGTGTCCGGCTCGAAAAAGGTGTCCCTGGTTCATTAAAACCGATATGGCCATTATTCCCTAGCCCTAAAAGCTGTAAATCGATAGGACCTTCCTGCTCAATAAGAGCTTCATATCGTTCGCATTCAGCTTCTAAATCAATTGCTTTTCCATCAGGAAGATGGCGTTGCTGAACGGGGATGTTTGTATATTGAAATAAATGTTTCTTCATATAAAAGTGATAACTGTTAACATCCTCAGCGTGTAAACCAACATACTCATCGAGGTTAAACGTATGAACATGGGTCAACGAAATATCCTCTGCTTCTTTCATACGAACCAGTTTATCATAAAATCCAACCGGCGTCCCTCCTGTCGCTAATCCTAGCTTAACCGGATTATAACTCTGGATGGCACACATAAATTCTGCTGCTGCTTCAATGCTCATGGCATCGGGGTGTTTAACTTTTACCAGTTTCATCCATCCATCCTCCTTCAGCTCTCAAATACTGCAGCACCTTGAATAAAGGTCTTTTCCACGTCAAGCTGTTCAGTTAATAAAACCAAGTCAGCATCTTTTCCTGCGGCAATGTGCCCTTTTTTATGCTCAATTCCCAGCTTGCATGCTTGATTGTAAGAAGTCATCTGCACCGCTTCATTCAGCGAACAATTCGTATAAGCAAGTACATTTTTGAAACCTTCAATCATGGGTAAACTACTGCCCGCAAGCGTGCCATCTTCTAAATATGGCGAGCCATGTTTCATGAATACCTTTTGCCCCCCAAGTTCATGGGGACCAGCTCCCATCCGTTTAGCTCGAATCGAATCAGTAATGATCATCATTCGTTCTTTCCCTTTAGCCTGAAATGTAAGGTTCACCATATCTGGATGAACATGCACCCCATCTGCAATGATCTCTACAGTTAGGTTATCCT
Organism: Salsuginibacillus kocurii DSM 18087; assembly: GCF_000377705.1. Lineage (GTDB taxonomy): Bacteria > Bacillota > Bacilli > Bacillales > Marinococcaceae > Salsuginibacillus > Salsuginibacillus kocurii. The sequence continues at coordinate 374,145 of NZ_KB898625.1, forward strand.
CTGCTAAAGCAGCTGCCGCTACCCCTGGAGCGCGGTGGTGCAGCCCGCTCATACCGTTATATAAATGCGTGACATGACTCACTCCTTCTTCCATTGCCAGAAGTGTTTCTTGATACGTCGCATCAGAATGACCGATGGAAGCAATAATGTTATTCTGCGCTAAATAGCTGGTGAGAAGATCGTCCCTTTCTCGTTCCGGTGCAAGAGTCACCAGTTTAATTTCACCATCAGCTGCCTGCTGAAATTCTTCAAACTGTGAAATCGACGGAAGTTGAATATGCTCTTCCGGCTGTGCCCCTTTTTTATTTGGATGAATAAACGGTCCTTCTAAATGAATGCCTAAAATCTGAGCCTCCTTTATCCCTTGCTGTTTATAATGGGCAGCTGCATATGACAATGCTTGCTTTGTTAGCGAAGGACTTTCAGTTAAGGTGGTCGGTAAAAAGCTTGTCGTTCCTTCCTCCGGCAAGGCCGCGCACAACTTTTTTAGTTGCTCTGGACTAGCATCCATCACATCGGCCCCAACGGCTCCGTGAATGTGCAAGTCAATCATTCCAGGGATTAAATAAGAGTTTTCCGGTGCCTTCATATGACGACAATTGTAATTTTCCTTGGCGAGTGACGTTTGCGTAATTTCTTGTATAATTCCCTCTTTTATATAAATAGAGGCATTTTCTATTGTTTCCTCTGGATTTATGATGGTCGTTCCTTCAATCACTATGCTGTTTTTTTCCATCTTTATAGCCTCCAGCTCATCATCTTATTATATTTACTATAGCATGCGATGGTGTAGTTGTCTATACCAGTAGCAGGTTATTACTATTACTTCACGTTCCCATATTTTATTTCTTATTTACATACGAAAGGTCCATGATCACCACCTACACGATTTTCCCATCATAAAACTATGGTGATACATGAAAAAGCTACATCCTGATGTTGAATACGGGCATACTATTTCTAAAGGTCAACCATACTCTTCATTTTGCAAGACATTATTAAATTATTTAAATTCGTTCATTTCTACATACGTTGTTAACAACCTTTCTTCGTTTCTTCTCAAAGAAAAACTCCCTTTAAAGGAGTTTTTCTTTTTACTATTATTAACTAGTACCTTCAGCTGGACGTTTAAACCAGTACGCATCTTCTTTCAATTCTGATAAAACTACAGTGTCACCACTATCAGCCATACCATCTTTTAATCTCCCTGTAAAACGAAGACCGGATGGATGTTCCACGAGTACCACCGTATAAGGAGCTTCGTCTGCAAAATTTGCTGGTGCCGCATGGATCGTTGTATGTGAATATACTATCCCTTGACCGTCAAGAGACTCGGACATCCGACACTGCGAATAAAAGAAACAATTTCTGAGGAGATCAAATAATGAATATGTTTGGGTTACTTTCAGCATTGGTTGCTACAAGTATACTGAAAATACGCATGGGCAAACCGATTTCACAAAATGTAAGCTGCTCCTTGGCTAACATTTCCCCTTTAAACCTTGTCGAAATTCCAGCTAACTAAATAGCTGCATTTACTCTATTTTGTGAATTGAAAATAGGAGCAGCAACGCCCCTAAGACCTTCCTCATATTCTTCATTGTCAATTGCATATCTCTGTGACTTACTTTTACTAGTTCTTCAATTAGCTTATATTGATCAATACATAATCAAGTTAAATCCGGTACTCCCCTTGTGCTTATGGTAAAAGCGAAGCTTGAAGAGCACTTCATCAACAATTAACAGAGCCTCATTATACAAAAAAAAGGTGGCCAATGATAAATCTATCATAACCTCCACAATTTATATCTACCTCTACTACTGGCAGTGAATACTTTTTTACATTATACATAAAGTAACATTTTAACTAGTAAAGTAAACTATTAATTTAACAATAAATAAAGCTCATTCTTTTTAAGGCAGACTCATGTTTTAACCACTATACTTAAAAAGGCGTTAACATCTAAGGTTATTTATGTTGATTCCTACTTAGACACCTATATATAAACGTTTCTTCTTTTATTCTTTTCTTCTTATGTTTAAATTTTCGATTGAACACTTCTTATTACGTGCTGCAAGCGATCCGCCTAAAATCAATCTCTCAAGTTTCATCTTCATGGCGAACTATCCATTCCCCTCTTCCACTTTTACTCATTTATCATCAATACTTACTGTTAATTTATCACTCCCTTAAACCCGAGTGGTAATCATAGGACCTTTCAGTGGTTTCTTCTCCACTCCCCCATTCCAACTATCTCCAAATCATTCGATACACAAATTACACCATCATCTTCAATATCAATATAATCTAAGCTAACTACACAGTGTTCTTACTCTTCTGTAAACACATCCCCGGGTATTGGCGTTTCGCCCAGCAGGAAATAAGAGAGTAATGCGATCGTAAGTCCCACTAACAAAACAAAGCTTAGCCATAGATTTTTTTACGCGCTATTTTATGTTTCATGCGCTTGGGTGACTCAGGCCCATAGTAGGTACCCTACCCTAGAAAGTCGGAGGTGTCATTCATATTATGTGCTATAAAGTAGTGTTCCCCTGTTTAGTAATTTTGTTTACCCATACTTTTCAGAATAAGATAAATTATGATGAGGGTTCTTCTGGAATTTGCTATTGAATACTGGTATTGAGCAGGTGCTTATATGGTGAGAGAAGATACATGTTCTACACAAATTAATGTTCATTCTTGAGGTTAAGTGGCGCAAAGCGATCTTTCGTATTTTAACAACCCTGCTCTGCTAGTCACTGAGTTCGTATTTTGATGTGTTAAATATTGCTTTCTTGTTATGATCATATATATAAACCTTTCTTCCTTTCTTCGAATGATTATACCATTCTCCCATTTATCCTGATTAGTCATATTGCGGTACTTCACCGGCTGTTTGCAACTGTCTAATTACGCCACTCTCCTTCTTTATAATGGTTGTCTTCAAATTAGATGGCTACTTTTTAACCAGGTGTGAAGTTGGGTATAATTACTTCACTCGGAGGTTTTTACTACAGGTACTTTTATAAGATCGGCTGCTTTTACTAAAAGTGCTGTTAATTAATTTAGTTGTGCGTAGTGCATCTTCCCTCTTCTTAAGAAGCCCAGCCTCCCCCTTTAAATGCTGATAGCCTTGTAATATTGATTGTATGGGAATTGTGCTCGTGTGATTATAAGTACTAGTAAATTCTATCATTTAACAACGTTTCTTCCTTTCTTTATATATTTCTATCTATATTTATAGAATGCAAAAAAACAACCGTTAAATATAACTTACAACGGTTGTTTCAAGGTATTAAGCTTCTTGAACGGCCATTAGCCAATCTTTTATTTTTTCATCGTTTTTGCGATTCGGTTTTTTGATCATGCCACGTTCATACCGAGACAACGTCGTATGCGCGATACCAATTTCCTTTGCAGCCCGTTTAATCGATAACCCTCTACTTTCTCTTGCTTCTTTCACGGTTTCTGCACTTACTTTTGGCGGGGGTGGGGGCATCGATTCGTTAAAGTGTAACGGAATCTGCTCCACTTCTGTATAACGCACTTCTTCTGGCGCCGGTAAATCTAATTGTTCGCCCAGTTTCGACATATCTGGGATTCCTAAAATGCTCGGAGAAGCTAGTGATGCTTTTAGATCGGCTGGAGGTAATATAATAACTTGAAGCTGCAGCCAATAATTCTGTAACCAGCCAGGGTTACCTTTACCTATTTTTTCTTCATCGATCTCTACATAGCGCCACTCTGCTATGACTCCATCGTCTTGCAAAGTATCCAATGTTTTTTCAAAACTTTCTTTTGTACGAAAAGGTCTATCATTATTAAGTTCCATGCCCATGACAGCTAATAGCCCTCGGCCTCCCCCGATTTTATAAGGACGGCCGTAATCTTCCTGGCCTGCGCGAATACGCCATTGCCAGGAGAGGTAACGAGTCAGACGTTTATGGTACTTATGTTTATTAGGATTATATTGCAGAGCTCGTAAAGACAGCATTCCAGTTGATTTCCCCGCTCCGCGTAAATAACCGGCAAGTAAATCTGAAGGGCGAATATCACATTCGTAAATGCCTATCATTTCGTCTGTTTTTCGGTCTCTTGCGACAGTCACATTATCTACCTGGAAAAGGCGTTTCATGCGGGCTTTCTTATAATCTGCCACTTCATCTTGATCAATTAATTGAACTTCATCTTCTTCATCCACCCGTATCCAGATCGAAGCCAAAGCCGCTAAACGCTTCATTACTTCATCCCGGTCGCGCTTCCGAAAGGATTCGTGGCCTGTCCCATTTTTCTTTTTTTGCATCGCTCGCAGTTTCAACACGTCTTCATGTGAAAATGGCACCATATCATGTTCGTGCTCTGCACTTTGCATCCACATGATCGAAATAATATCAAACGCATCAGCGGTTAAATCGTCCATCGAAGTGATGGCCTGCGTCATTAACGTTTCCCATTGTTCCACCTCAGCATTATTAAGCACAAGTCCATCTTCTGTGTGCATGTGTATTTCAGCAACATGGCGGTCACCTTTATGTTCAATTTCAACTTGGGGAACGCCGTTTTTTGCCTCGAACTGATTCATGCTAATGGCTTCTCTTAATTTGTGATATAAAAAAGAAGAACCTGCTTCAATATTGTCTTCTTTCATAAGAGAAGCAATCAACTCTTCACGACTGCTCGGTGAAACTTCCAAATCCACAAAAGGACGCAATAAAGGTTCAATTTGTTCTTTATAACTAGCTATCTGTTCTAAGGGGACGCGGTGCTCTTCTTGAATGGTGTGTATTAAAATTCGCAGTGCCATCAAAGATTGGGAGTTCTGTTCAATTTCTTCGATAGACTCTGATATAGTAAAGACATGCTGCCATCTGCGCTGCACATCTTCAAAGTCAGAAAACATGTGGCGAGATACTGCTCGTAGTTCTTCTACTTTCATGCCGATGACTCCTTTCAACAAAAAGGGGGTGCATTCTTGCGACCTTTATCTGGCATCATATTCCCTTTCTTATTAATTATTATGGCACATTATGCACAGCGTTTCGAGCGATTTTTGCACACCTCAATTTAACAATAATACAACGTTTCTTCTTTTCTTCGAATAAATGAAACTATGCTTCTACTTATTAATACACCTTAATTTAAATAATGATAGATACCTTATAATTTTCATTGTTTCGTAATTCCCATGTCTATATTGTAACTTTTTCCGCTTAATATTTCGTTTTGATAAAATTTATTAAACTACCATGACATTTACCACAAAGGCTTTTAAGCCGCATTCGCCTTCGATAAAATACATAAAGATAGTAAATACGTGTAAGAGAAGGTAGATAGTAAATGAGTACATTCAACCGAGTATTGTTTATATCTGGTTTAGCTTTACTAATAGGGGTGGGTGCATATTTTTACTCTTCAACCACTTCTCCCACATTTACTCAAGAAATTCATCAATTAACAGAACGTTTAGAAGTAGGAGTTAAATATACGGAAGCTGAAAACGATAAAGTTTATATGCTCCCTTACGTTAAAAATCCGAACAATGAAGAATTAACCTTTACCCATCAACCTAATTTTATAGAGGTGCAGATGTTGAATACGAACGGGGAGGTGGTGGAAGATGCCCTGTATCTCAAAGACAAAGAGGAAGAAAATACAATACACTCCACCCGTCTCGAACCAGGAGAGCGCTATGTGCAAAATAATTATTATGTAATTGATCTTTCAACAGAAGCCATTAGTCTACAGCTATCCTATGATGGACAAATTGATGATGAGTTCGGCTATGTAGACTATCAAGAAGATGTAGCCATAAATATTCAACATTTAGGTTTATAACATTATATTTGAAACCATATTATAAGGAAGCTTAAACCCCGGTCCATTTATTGGAACGGGGTTTTTGGTTGTGTCTATAGAATACATACTGCCATTCTGTGACAAATAATCATGCAGCTCTCGACAGGGAATGAAGATCATCCTTTTCAATAATGGTGCAACTTTGTTGCTACTAGAAAGTAAATAGTTATAAAGGTGCGAAGAAACGTTGAAATAAATATATGAATGCATCTACTAATCTTTATGTTGTGCATTTTCTTTTAACCGGTGCACAATGATGTGCAGTTAAGCGAAGTTACCTTGGCATTATAAAATGCACACCCTTTTGCTAATTTAGATGCGAAAAATGAAAAGGGTGCACAATTGCGAAGGTTGTTTGGCAAATCATGTGCATTACAGCGAATATAAATTGGCAACTTATTTTGCACACCCAACTATGGGGTGCATATTAGCGACCAGACAATGGCAACATGTGGAGGTGCATAATCGCGAAGCTTGGTAAGTAATGCATAGGCTAGATATGTATGTTTAAACACCAAATACGTCACCCATGTGCACTTAAGCGACACCTCGATGGCAATTAGAAAATTTCATACCGGTGCATCTAGCGAAGTTTGGATGGCCACACCATGTGCATAGACGCGAACGTTACATGGTAACAAGGAGTGCATAAACGCGGTGTTTAGATGGCATTATGATGTGCATAAAAGCGATATGTGACTGGCAATATGGGTGCAAATAAGCGAATGTTTCCTGGCATCGGCTGTGCAAAAGAGCGACAGGGTGCACCCTTTATAAGCGACACTTCGGTGGCAATTACAAGCGAATGTTTCCTGGCAATAGAATTATGCACCGATCACTCTCTATTCCTTATGTATCAAGAGATTCGCTAATTTATGAGCGAATTATACATAAAGGGATCATTTCAAAATGCACCAATTAAACCTAAATAATGGAAAAATGGGGCTGAAATAGCGACCTTAAAGTGGCAATGATTTTTTTTGAAACTTTTTTTATCCCAGTCATGCCAAGGGTTTCAAGAGTTATAAACGGTGCATTTTTCCTTAATTAAGAGCCCCCTTAGAAAATGCACCCCGTTGCTATAATATGAGCAAGACTATAAAGAATTGGGGGTGGTGTGACATGTGGCTAGCAAATCATAAAGGAATGGCTGGAAAAGCAACAAATTATGTAGCAGTAAGTTTTTCATTCTGGAAACAATTATTAAACAGTCAGACTGACAGTTGTGCACAAGCCCGTCACCTCACCCATACTGATTTAGATCTTATGATTTTATTACATAAAATATGTAATACAAATGGGTATATTAAAGAAGTTACTCGTCATCAAGTCGTGCAGGCGGCTGCTGAATGGTTTGAACGTCCTCCTGGTCGTACGCAGCTCTACGTATCCTTGGAAAAGTTTGTTCAATTAGGTTTAATAACGATTAAACGTAACGAATATACAGGTAAAGATACGATCTGTCTGCACCATTTTAAAAAAGAAGATGGTAACCTCGAGCGTTATGTCATTTTGCACCCGATCGTCTTTTCGGGCGCCTTTCATGCTCTCACCCTAGCTGCTCGCAAAGTATATCTATTAACAGCCATGCAGCAAGGAGAAAATGACTTTATCTTTCGCCGTTTAAAGGGCGAGGCCAGCATAATGACGCTGTTAAATAAAAATCAACCAAACCAAGTAAGATCCGTATTGAACGAGTTAAAAGGAGCGAACAAAGAAAAGATAGATTATTTGAAGACTGCTACCATTTCAAGCAATCATCGAGGTGCAGAAAATGTTTATCTTGCCTTGTCACCTGCTTTTCTCCCTAAACTAGAGCGTGGTGCAGAAGTACGAGCTCCTCTTTCTCCTCCGCTTCGCTATCCTAAAAAAGCGAAGTTTATTAGGAATGTATTAAATGAGCTAGGAATTGGAGAATTAGAGCAAGAACTCCACCTTTTGATCGAAACTATGAAAGCCCTCGGCTACCGGGTCATTCGACAAATTTTACGAACGGTCCAGATTTTCATAAAACAGCATGGCTCCTTTCCCAAAAATTTGGCGCATTTTATTAAAAAAGAAGCTCGACTCGCCAGAGAAAAACGTATCCTTGATTTAGCCCACAATGCGGGGATTGCAGATTATATTGCTTACAAACAAGAACAACGGGAAGAGCGATACTTTGAATTTACAAATCGTTTTAGCTGGTATAGCGAACGTGCCATAAGCAAAATGTTTAAAAAAGCAGCTAAATATGTAAAAGATGCGTTTCCTGCACCTGGCCGTTTTCCAATTGAAAGGTATCATTATAGTGAATCGCTGACTAGTGAACCAAACGTACAATTGGCCAGGCAGAAAGCATATGCAACCAAGCTTGATCCTGTATTTTATCAAGAGTTAGAAGCCCATATGCTTGAATTTAAGTGGCCTTATATGGAACCAGCCGCAGCGGCACATTGGTTGCTGAAACGAACCGAAGAAGAAATTCATGCCGTTACTGTGCACGAAGCTCCTATGAAACTCGAAGACTTTATATTATTTGAAGTGGCGGAGACATGGGAAATATAACCCTTCTGTAAAATACTAACAACAGAAGGGTATTTGTCGTGCCTTTTCCACTCTTCTTTCCTTGTCATCCAACACTTTACTGCTTTACTACCTGCCGCTTCTTCTATATCTTTGTCTCCAACCGTTTACAAGAACGGTTTTTTTTATGACTAATAGCGTAAATTTCCGGAATGATTTTTGTATATAAGTGTACTAGACTGTGCATAATTAAAATAGTATCATTCATATCATTACGAGGTGCATATTTAACCGGAAACTTTCTTGTGAATTTGTATAATCTCGTGGATAAATGCCTCATTTTTGAGAACTCGAGGGGAGGTTGCTCTCCTTTTTAATTATGTTCGATCTTTTACGTGTATTCGCGTGTCCTTTCCGATAATTTACGTTAGTAGCCGTTAAAACAAAGCGATCTTTCCTGTTTTTTATGCTATTATCTTTTGAAAGACGCTCTGTACTGGTCTTGACGAAAGGTATATAAAAGCTTCTGAATTACTATAAAAGAAGTTGAAATATAATAGTTTTCTGTATAAGAAAATAAGATATATATTGTTTCATCATTATGTTAAGACGGAGTACAAAGTACAGTTTATTTGCTAATTCACGCTGCTGAAACTCAGTTAATAAATACCGGAATTTGATATTAGATGAGTTGATAGTAGCTTATAGACATGTTGTTCTCAGGTGGACATGCTCACTAATGCAACTTGTATAATCAGAAGGAACATGCATTCATAAGAAGGTTTCTTCGTTTCTTCTTATATTGGAATGATTTTTTCAATCAAACATACTTCGATAATTCTTTTGAAGAATGATTACTACATAGGTGCAAGGTAATTTAAAATCTGTATTAAGATTAATAATAGGTATATTTATATATAAAGCCCATAAATTAAGTAATAACACCTATCAATATCTGGTGGTTTTTTGCTACAGTCAGTATATTACTATGTATCTTTAGTCTCAGTTCATTGGTTACTATTCAGGTCACATCAGGAAAGGTTGCTAGAGAGCCTTTGAAACTACAATCTCAACGATTTGTTAGCTATTGTAATTTTAAAGATCAATATGTTAACCAAGAAATAGCCATAAGTCACTCGCCCAAAGACATATCCACGAGTTGCACGGGAATAGATGAAGAATGTAAGAGCTGTATTATGGTGCTTTTAAACTCTGTTTCTGCAAAAGGAAATACCTGAACAGGTTACTCCTTTTTATACACGAAGAAACAATAATGGAGAATCTGCTTACTACAATTCTAAAAAAGAAGCTGTGAAATAAACTCTGTGGACGGCAAAAAGGAGCCAAGATGTTCAAACATCTCGGCTCCTTTTTATAGTTCATTAATTATCGGGGACTCCAGTGTCCTATAGTAGTGTGTAATGATTATAAACCAAACTTTTCCCTTTCCTTCACAACTAGATAGAGCTTGAGCAGCTATGACCGATTGCTCGGGTCAATCACGCTTTCAACCTTTAGTTCCTCCCCCTAGGGCTCTGAATTTGCCTAAGAACAATAGATTTATGTGAAGTTTAGTTTCTGTGAGGGGTGCAACCAACTTGTTTCTGCCATTTCATATGATGCAATGGCAGAGCTTTTATGTTAACTAGAATACCGATCTGGCTTCTGTACAGATAAATGATACTCCCCCCATGCCGCCATGTCATGTAGCAAATGATGAAGAGACTCCCCGTGCGAAGTTAATTTATATTCTACTTTGGGAGGAATTTCTGCGTAACTTTTACGTTCAATGAGTCCATCTTCCTGTAACTCTTTTAGTTGTTTGATTAATGTTTGATGATGAATTTGAGGGAGTTTCCGTTTTAACTCAGCAAATCGCAATGGTCCATTAACAAGTTCCATTAAGATAACAGCTTTCCATTTTCCGCATACCACATCAAGTGTGGTTTTTATATAGATAGGCTTCGTTGTCATTATGACCTCCACAGTATAAGAGAATGTACTACTTAACAGAATAGTGCAATCATGTAGAATATAACTATAAGTTATTTTTAGGGGGTATAAAATGTCGTCCAAACTCAATCATACACACAATACCATTTTGCTCGGGGAACATATCGTAGAGCACAACGAGCAATTAGCAAACCAACTTTTAGCCCAAACTACCTCGGTGCTTTTTTATATCCCACCAAACAATGAATTTGAAACCCCCTTATTAACAGAATTTCTTCAAACATTGTTTGTATCTCTTGGAAAGAATTTAACCGGGACAGAAGCCAATGCCCCCGCTCCCTGTTTTCTGGTAGACAAGTTTAAGGCATTTAATCAGCAAGAGCACGACGATGAAGAGGGTATATTGTCGCTTAGAAAACTCTTATCTGCGATTAACCTGCTAATATGGGACCTCCTTGAAGAATGGGATAAGGAGATTACAAAGCAGGAACTTGTTCTTATTCGCAAACTGACAGAGCAGTGGCTCGAACAAATAATAAACACTTTAGCCGATGATTATATGCAAACTACTAATCGTAAAGGTGCCTCATTCCAGGATCACGAACTATCTGCCCCGATCATCCGAATCGAAAAAAATATCAGTGTGTGTCCTCTAGTAGGGAACGTTGATGAAAGACGTGCTCAGTCGATGATGGAAACCATGCTAGAAACGTGTAAGAGGCAACAAGTAAAAGCTCTAATTATTGATCTTTCAGGTCTTGGTGCACTGGATACGGTCATTGCAAGGCGAATTATTCGAATAGTTCAATCACTAAATATAATGGGTGTAGAGACGACGATTACTGGCATAAGACCTGAATTTGCCCTCCTGTACACAGATGAAGATCTAGCATTAAGTGATTTTGAGATAAAAGGTACTGTAGCAGAAGCGTTGAGTGAATTAAGAAATAAAGAATAGAAGTTTGGAAGCCATAAATAAAGCATTAAACCTTTCTTCTTTTCTTCTTATACTATATAGTAATCAGACTCGTGGGATATGAAATACCCACGAGCTTTTCTTTGTTCCATTCATCACTCCGGCCGCTATGTGGGCTTACGAACCGTTAAAGCATATCCGAAAGAAGGAATACTTAAAAACATAAGCATCATTAACTTAACAAGTACTATAGCAATCGAGAGAATAAAAATAGTAGCCCCTGAGATTAATTTAGAAAATAAGTAACAGTAAAGCCAGCATAGAGCTATATTAATTGAATGAACGGTTAGGTTGGCCCTTAAGGTATTAAGCTTACTGACTTGCTTCCCAAAAGACTTTAACTCAATCTAGCTAGAATCGCGAATTGTACATAAGTAATCTCACTTGGCCGAAAAGCAAAAAAACAATCTATAATAACAGTAAGCCCTATACAAAAGGTGAAACAGATAATAGGAACCTCGCTTTATAGCAACCTACATACATATGAAGATTCGAAGAAACGTTTATTTCATCCTTGATTCGTTTCCTTTTCCCTTGTACGAAGCAATAGAAAGCACTTTTTAGAACGGATTCCTAAGCTTGCTGACCCATCGTAAAAGCAGTCGGTTCCTCCCATTTCTAAGATATAAAAGAAACGACAGAAGAGTCGCAAACGCACCAGGCGATTATTACTATAAAATAGAATAAGAGAAGTAGAGGATACAAGGAAACAGATGAGCTGTTCCCTTGGTCATGAACAACAACATGAAACTGAGCAGATAAAATCTCAACGATGAAGCTAGATAGTAAAATCAAGGGGGATCTGGCACACCATAGCAGCAAAAAAAAGGGGGGCACTAAAAAATAGAATATGTTTAGGGAACAATATAGAAGGGAAGAAACGAAGAAACGAAGAAGTCAACCAAATTTAATATAATTTAACTAGTTGGTAAGTATAAAGGGGAGACGGCTAGCATAACCACTAGCTACAAAAAAGAAGAAAACAAGACACGAAGAAACGTTGTAATCTTCGAAGGATAAAAAGGAACAAGGATAGCATCGTTATAGTAGCCATAATTCAACTATGGAATCCTAACAAAATCATCTTTCTCTGTGATCTCTAGCGCACCGGGTTAATTATCTATATAAGAAGCTTTTCTGCCTTCTTGGTTACAGGTGAGAAAATCGGCGAGGCACTTTGGTATTCTGAAAAAAATGTCATGGAGAAGTGATGAGGCGGGGAGCGTGTGCTGACTCTAGGCATACATGCAGGAGCTTTACTCATTCAGTTAGGTCCATCGTATTGAAAGACATTATAAAGAAGCAAAAATAATCATTAGGTGGTTGATGTGATAATAATTTATATAAACAAACAGCCTTAGTATTTTAAGCAAAACTAAACCCCAGTAAAATTTTTAACTGTTATGGAGCATCTGGGTATGAATATTATCCATAGGTTGGAACCCTGGAATCTTAAAGTAAGAAAACAAAGCTTGCTAACTCCCGGGGGCTGTTAAATTTGCTGACGATTACACTTTATAAAAATAGAAATGTTTATACAAAGAAAAGAAGAAACGTTTAAAACAATAATCAATGATTGGTATATAAGAAGGTTAATTTACTTCTTCCTCCCGCAAGCGTATTCATCTTATCATCAACTATGTATCTATTAGTGGGTGTTTGTCTGAAGGTAATGGTGATTGTAAAGCACTTAAAATTCAAAAGCTAATCACGTCGTTAAGAGCTCCTTTTTCCTTCATGTTCAGAAAAGAAAGCTTAGTTCCCGTGAGCGAATACAAAACAATACGTAGTGAGATATAGGAAATTTAAGTTTCCGGTTATGAAGAATTTGCTATACTACTAGAAACATAAAACCCATTAAACTTATTGGGGTAAACAAGATAAGAGAAAGGTCCGGAAGCCCATCCGTTGAGTATGAAGTTTTAATAGGTATTAACTCAACTAAACATATTGTACTCACTCAACCTCCTTCTAGCTGAGATCATTAGCGAAGGGGGTTGTTTACATTCGCAGTAGGAAGGGCATAAAATATATGACACCATTGTATTGACAGAGGGAAAAAGTAGGTGTACTATTTATCCTGAATTAAGGATAGTTTGGAGAGAAAGCTTATCCATGGGAAAGGGAGCAGAGTTGAAGGGGTGACGACTACCCTCTGGGACTAAGCTTATGTCTTCGTTAAAGGAATGAATCTACATGAATGAACATCGTGCACTCAAACTTTGGGTCGTTTGGTCACGCGCCCACTCGGTCGTAGTTGACCGCTTAAAAGCGGATGTCCGCGATTCGAAATTGAATTTTACTGAATTCGCGGTGCTAGAACTTTTAGAGCATAAAGGTCCACAGCCCATTCAGCATATTAGCGAACAAATTCTGATCGCAAGCGGAAGCATTACGTATGTGGTGGATAAGTTAGAAAAAAAAGGACTACTTTCACGAAATCCTTGTCCGAACGACCGGCGCATTATTTATGCAGATATTACCAGCACAGGTTCTGAGCTAATGCAGGCCATCTTTCCGAAGCATCAACGTGAAATTGAAAGTATTTTTGAGGTCCTTAGTGAAAAGGAACAGGAAGAAATGATCCGCATGCTGAAAAAAATCGGGTTTGAAAATGAATAAGACCGGGTAGATGAATTCATGGAAGTTCAAATTAAGCATAGTCTTATACAGTGAACTTTCCTGAATCAAGTGAAGGCTGAAAGATCGGAACGTAAGTAACATAGTTAAACGTCCACGATCTTTTTTTAGCCCCGATATCCTTAATTCAGAATATCTTAACATAGGATGTTAAGGAGTGGAGCAGATGGCAGGCTTTTTGAAAAAACTATTTGGAAAGGAACGTGATGAAGAAATGGCACAAGTAAAAGTGGCAGTAATTTATTATAGTTCTACCGGTACAAATTACGAAATGGCGAAATGGGCAGAGGAAGGTGCCAAGCAGGCAGGTGCTGAAGTGAAACTGCTGCGCGTCCCGGAAACTGCGCCGGAAGAAGCGATTGAGCAGAATGAAGCGTGGAAAAAGCACCTTGAAGATACAAAAGGCGTAACAGAAGTGAATCTAGATGATCTTGAATGGGCAGATGCGTATATCTTCAGCGTACCGACCCGTTTTGGAAACGTGCCGGCCCAATTTAAGAACTTTGTGGATACCACAGGCGGCCTCTGGTTTGAAGGCAAGCTTATCAACAAAGTCGTAAGCGCGATGTCTTCTGCGATGAACTCCCACGGTGGCCAGGAAGCAACCATTAAAAACCTTTACACGACGATGATGCACTGGGGTGCAATCATCGCTCCTCCTGGATACAGTGATCAGTCCGTATTTACTGCAGGAGGCAACCCTTACGGAACTAGCGTAACTGTTGACCAAGACGGTAACATGCAAGAAGACGTCAAGGATGCGGTGATGCATCAGGCAAAACGTACCGCTACGGTTGCCCAATGGGTAAAAGCAGGGCAGGAAGGCTAAACAACTCTGTTCAGCCGCCGATAAAAATTGGAAAGCCAGCCGCGATCAGTGCGGCTGGCTTCTTTTAGCGTTGCAAATGTTTCTGCAAGAAGAACTACTAGAGCCACGTTCTCCCTATTTTGACAGGCCTCGTTTAAGAATGTTTCACGTAAAACATTCTTCTCCAACCCTCGTCACAAGGGCTAATAGGCGGGAAAAATGCAAGATTTCCTGATTTGTCATTTTTGCCTGTGCTGCGCCCGTTTCTTTTTTTGTATAGGTATGATAGGTTGTAGATTGGTAGTAGGTGTAAAGGAGAGTGGGAGATGGAGCAACTGTGGAAATGGATGCGCTTCTTGTTCGGATCGCCCACGAGTCAGCGCCGTTTTCATATGATGATGTATAAGGCTGCGGTGACGCTTTACGTTTCGGCCTTGCTTGTGCTGAGTGGACAAGCTGTATTTGCAGATGGGGGATGGGCTTCGGTCGTCGTTTTTGCGGTATTATTTCCGATTATCTTCCGGATTGTAAATGGTGCCAATCGCCGCATGCTTTATGGAGAAGACGGCAGGCCGGCGTCGGGGCTTAGACTAAGTGTTTTTATGGGTCTTCCGGTTGTCGTTATTTTTGCGCTTGTGGTTTTATTTGATGGCGGTGGAACTGAAGGCGTAACCATAGAGGTTGGCGCAGAGTCGATTGATGCGGAGTTAGCTGCACTGCACGGACCGCAGTTGATTCATGCGATTGAAGTGAGTGAAGATGCAGCTGGGACTCTCACGTATGAAGCAGCGGTAGAAGAGGGTACGATTGTGCTATTTACAGAGCAGGAGGAAGAGGCTCATGGCGTTGTCGAGCTCTCTGGAGAGGAAACAGGCGAATTAACGCTTCCAGCTGGAGAGCATGAAGTCTACGTTTCTTCTGAAAAAGCAGAAGGAGTTGCTTTAACGATTGCGATCCCTGATGGGGTAGATGTGATCGAAGAAGACAGTGACTAAAACGTTGTACGTGATAAAGAAGCCAACGATGGGATCGCACAAGGTGGGCAAAGGAAGAGAAGATGGTCTGCCTGGCCTTTTTATGATAAAGTAGATTTTGTAGTTAAGGGGGTTTAGGGATGGGTAAACGTATTTTGTTGTTTGTACTAACAAATATATTGGTGTTAACGACGGTAGTGATTGTTTGGTCGTTGATTACGACATTTACAAACATTGATGCTTCGTACGTGGATGCCGGCGGCGGAATTGATGTGATTTCGCTTGGTGTGTTCAGTTTGGTGCTCGGGTTTGCGGGGGCTTTTATCTCGCTGGCGATGTCACGGTTTATTGCGAAGCAGGCGATGAAGGTGAAGGTGCTTGACCCGGAAGCGTCACTTAGCCCGACCGAGAGAAAAGTGGTTGAGAAGGTGCACCGGATGTCTCGCAATGCAGGGCTGGTTCATATGCCGGAGGTCGGTATTTATCAAAATAAAGAAGTGAACGCTTTTGCAACAGGCCCGACGAAGAAGCGCTCGCTTGTGGCGGTATCGACTGGCCTCTTGGAGACGATGGATGATGATGCTGTAGAAGGCGTAATCGCCCATGAAGTAGCACACGTTACAAATGGCGATATGGTAACGATGACGTTACTGCAGGGAATTATTAATACGTTTGTGGTCTTCTTGTCGCGTGTGGCTGCGGTGATTGTTTCACGTTTTGTGCGTAGTGAAATGCAGGGCATTGTCCGTTTTATTGCGATTATTATCTTTCAGATTCTCTTTTCCATTCTCGGAAGCATTGTCGTTATGGCATTCTCGCGCTACCGCGAGTTCCATGCTGACAAGGGTGGTGCAGATTTAGCCGGGAAAGATAAAATGGCGCATGCGCTTCGTTCCTTGAAGAATTATGTGGGACGCGTGGATGAAAGCCAGGACTCTATGCAAACAATGAAAATCAACGGCAAAGGCAAAGTGCAAAAGCTGTTTTCTTCGCACCCGGATTTGGATGAGCGTATCCGCCGCCTGGAAGCGAAGTAATCATAAACGCAGAAGAAAGAGATCCGCCTATTGTGGGTGGGTCTTTTTTTGTCGCTGAAGGTCAGGGCGCGGTCTATCTTAATTGCGTGGATCGTTATTATGAAGAATGATTGGTGCGTTGAAAGGAAGATTCGAAGAAAGGTTTATACATCTTTTTGGTGCATGTTATTTTATCAGGGTAGACGCATTAAAAGCGTTTAAAAGTGGCTTCACTTCTTTATCCGTTTAACGTTGCAAAGGAATGTCAGAAAAGATAGAATAGTTAAAGTCTATGAAAGGGGAGAGACAAATGAATATTCTGCAGACAATCGGGCAAACAATGAGCAAGTATTTTGCCCTGATTGTGATTATCGTATCTGTGATTGCGTTTCTAGCACCGGACGCATTTATATGGATTGCTCCTTATATCACATTATTACTAGGGATAATTATGTTTGGTATGGGGCTTACGATGAAATTATCTGATTTTACAATTGTTATGAAAAAACCGGTGCCGGTTATTATCGGACTGGCAGCGCAATTTATTATTATGCCTGCGGCGGCATTTTTGATTGCGGTGGCCATGAATTTACCGCCTGAATTGGCGGCGGGACTCGTACTTGTCGGAGCTTGTCCAGGGGGAACGGCTTCGAATGTCATGGTTTACTTGTCACGTGGTGATGTCCCGGTCTCGGTAGCCATGACCAGTGTATCAACCATTTGTGCTCCGATTTTAACACCGGTCGCATTTTTACTGTTGGCAGGTCAGTGGCTGCCAATTGGGGTCGGTGATATGGTGCTGTCGATCGTGCAAGTGATTATCATACCTATTGCGCTGGGGATCCTGGTACGCAGCTTTGCGCCTGTTGCGGTAGAAAAAAGTACCAACGCCTTGCCACTCGTGTCCGTGGTAGCAATTATGGCGATTGTAGCGGCGGTGGTCGGCCAAAATCAGGAGAACTTGGTGACAAGCGGAATAGCTGTATTTACAGCTGTTATTTTACACAATTCCTTTGGTCTGCTGCTCGGCTATGTTACCGCGAAACTATGCGGGTTAGATGAAACAAAGCGGCGTGCCATATCCATTGAAGTCGGGATGCAAAATTCAGGTCTTGGGGCGAGCCTGGCGACTGCTCATTTCACTCCTCTTGCAGCCTTGCCGAGCGCCATCTTTTCCGTATGGCACAACATTTCCGGACCGGTGCTTGTATCACTTTGGAATCGTTCAAAAAATGAGCATCCTCCTGATGAAACCGAGCAAACGAAGTCTTATACTTCGTAGCCTGAGGAGGACGAGTTGTTAAAAGCCCGCGAACAGCGGGCTATTTTTTTACCGCAAATAGGTATCTGTAATCTAAAAAAATAACGTGGCTATAAGTCGTAATAAGTTTAGATCTTGACTCTGAATTATAATGTAGGAGGGGAGGTAAAGTTGATATTTCTGAAAAATCAACTTTTCATACTGAAGATGAAGAAGAAATAGAAGATTTCATTATTTTAAAGTACTCAGAGGAGGTTTTTTACCTTCTCTTGTATTGATAACATGGTGAAGAGATTTGTTTTGGGGTGATTTTCCATTAAAAGTGTTATTTTTTTATTTTTAATATTGTCTTTAATCGCTTGTACTACAGATGAAGTGAGTATAAATGATCAATTAACGATGGAGCATGGTGGTCATAGCTATGAAGTTGAAGTCCAAAGTATAACGGATATAACGGAGGAACAAAGAAGTTTTGATGTTCAAGAAGGGTATCGTATGGTTAATATTGTGGTAGATGTTGAAAATACGGGATCTGAGATTATGTTTATCGACATAGATTTTTATGATGATATATCTTTAGACCATCCTGACACCAACAATAATATAAGTGATCCATATGTTATTGATGAGGAAGAAGATATTACTCCTAATGTAGTAGAAATTAGAGATGAAGAGCTTGCACCCAATGAACAAACGACAATAGAATTTCCATTAGTTATTAGGGAGGAAATGGAATCTTATCATTTTAACTTTCATGGTGAACTATTGAGATTTTCGAAGGAAGATATTGATACAACGTGAATGAATTCATGTTAACTTCTGAAAGGATGCTAATGCGCATTATGCATAGATAGAAAGTGGAGCATGCAAAGCTTACAACGTAATGGGTTCTGTTAAGTTTAATTGGTTATCTCGTTTAAAAGAGGTTTTGCAAACGATTTAGAGCAAGGACCATAGAAATCGGCTAATTCAGTGTTTTTAATATATTGCCGCTGTCCACCAGGACATGCAAGATAACCATATAAGCTAAAATGGGCCAGTAATAGATAGGGGTATGGAAGGGAAGCTCGAATAATAGCAAGCAAAGAGAAGCGATTTCTGGTACGCTTAAACCATACTAGAAGAGGAGGACAACGAATGAGCCAGTCAGACGGTACTAAGCGAGCGCAGGTGAGCCGCGGCCAGGAAGTAGATATTGTATTAAAAAAAGACCAGCGCAGTGGAAAATTGACGCGTGGGGTAGTGAAAGATTTATTAACGAACGCACCGACCCATCCCCATGGCATCAAAGTACGTTTAGAGGATGGGCAAGTAGGGCGCGTGAAAAGAATTTATTAAGTGTTAGTAATGAAAAAAAGTAAGGAAAGAAGTTATGCATCAAGTTTGTTTTCTTCGTTCGAAGAAACGTTCATAGATTCAAAACTTCTAAATCGAACCATCGCAATAATGCCAAGCAACGGTCCAATGGCGAGCAGGGAAAAAGTAAAATGCCAGTCAATGAGTTGAGATGCGAACGGAATAAATTGAATTGAGCCGATCGTAATTAAAAAGCCGACACACATTTGAAAGGTCAGAGCCGTACCAACGTAAGAAGCTTCCGCAAATTCGGAGACGGCAGCTGAAAATTGCGCCGAATCCGCGATTACAAATACGCCCCAAAAGACTGCGAGCAAAGTGGTGAGCCAGATTGGCTGGCCAAAGGAGAACCCGATAAGCACAGCACAAAGGCCGCTGCCAGCCATAGCTACAATGGTAGCCCGCGCGCGTCCGTATTTTTCCGCAAACAACCCACCAGCAATCGAACCAATCACGCCCGCAACTCCGATAGCTACAAATCCGACAAAAACCCCAAGCAGGGGAGAACTATCTGGGTTGTGAGCGAGAAAGCTGGTGCTTAAAAACAAAGGCAGCCACGTCCACATCGCATACAATTCCCACATATGGCCGAAATAGCCATAGTTGGCGAGCATCACCGGGCGATTGCGAAAAACGAGCGCAAGACGTTTAAAGGAAAAAGGTTCATTTCCGGCCGCGGCAGCAGCTGGGTCTTTTACCATGAACCACATCATGGCTGCTGCCAGGAAGGCAAGTATGGAACTAATTAGAATAACGACTTCCCAGCTCACACCTGCAACTAGGGCATTTATTAAATGCGGAAAAGCTGACCCGAGAGTGAGCGCCCCAATGACAATACCAATTGCCAGTCCTCGCTTTTGCGGAAACCATTGTGCGACGAGCTTGACTGAAGTGGGATAAACACCGGCAAGCGTAATGCCCGTCAACACCCGCAACGCAAGCGCTATGTAAGGTGATTCAGTAACAAGCAGGCCTAAATTAATGAGAGCACCACTAAATGCACACCACGAAAAGATGATACGAACATTTAGCCGGTCACTCAAGCCATAATAAGCGCTAATAAAGGTGCCAACCACAAAACCGATAGGAACGGCTGAAGATAACAAGCCTTCAAAAGCCGGGCTGAGCCCCCATATTTCTGCTAGATCGGGTGCGACTGCGGTAGCGCTAAACCAAAGACTGAGAGCAAAAAACACAGAGACGGATATCCAAGCAAGCACCGACCAAGCATGCATGCAGCTTCCTCCCTTCATTCCAAATGATCGAATCGTTTCAATAAATAAAAAGATTACTTGTGCAGAACTTAATATGTAACTGATGAATAAAAGCTAGAAGGTGCTAGAGGGAAAGTTTTCCTTATGGGCCCGCCAGCGTTTGAAATATATAGGAAATAAAAAGATGTGTAGGACGAGTGTATCATAGTTTTGGAGAGGAACGAGAGGAAATGAAGCCTACGTTTGTCAGTCATTGGTATAACGGGAGCTACTCAAGTACACTGTGCGACCGAGCACCAAAAAACCCTGTCCACCGTGGACAGGGTCAGAGCGGGGGTGATGAGCACGGAAACTCATCAAGGCAGGGGCCAGTGCCTTTTTACCGTAGGAGGCCCGCCGTCTTTGTATGTTGGCGACGGATGTGCCAACACGCGCCGGCTGCAAGGGGAGACCCTTTGTATGTGCGCATGAGGCTAGTGCCTCCTTGTCTACTAGTTTCCCATATTTTTTTAACTCAAAACTTTTAAATTACATAAAATTAAAAGCAATAAAATAAAAACAGCTGAATCACTTGATCGTTAGGAAGAGCGTGCTGGTCAAAGTAGAAGAAGGTAAGAATAAGAAAAGGTGTTGTTTAAGAGAGAGTTTAATAGGTTTGACAGAGCCGATAAAAAAAGTTTGACAGGACTGATGGTTCCGTGTATAGTATATGTATTGCTTTTTCGAACGAACATCACTGAATGTTTAGTGTCTATTTTAAACCTCAAACGCTAAACTCACCCTGTGTGGCGCTTTTAATAAGCTTTTGCTGGTTGTGTAAGCTAGTTAAACTAAAGTTAAGATAAACGTATTATTTGAAAGTGCCCGCCTTATCTGCACTGGCGCGACCTTGGAGTCGTAAGAACGGAAGAGAGGCAGGGCTTTCGTTAGTTAAGGAACGAGAAATTGGGTCTACCGCGGCAATTGGTGATGACCCGTCCGAAGCAATCAACCGAGGGCAGCACCGGTAGCTGGCCTTTCCATACTTAATGTGAGACTTTCCTGGAATGGAAAGTCTCTTTTTTATTGGTACGATAAAACTCGCAGGTGGTAAGACTCCGTGTTTTTGGTAAGAGAATGACAGAGTGGAATAGGCAGTCCTGCTTTAGCTAAAATCTCATCCAGCCTTGATTTAACTAGATAAAGGTACTGTTACTTGAGTTCAGTAATAAATGAGAAAGTGAGCTGGTTGAAAAAAAGGTGATTGACGCTGTTGAGTTTCTGTCGTAAGATAATTATTGAAAATGATTCTCATTATCAAATGAATAATTGTATGCATGCATATATCACCCTCCTGTGGAGAGGGCTTTCTTTTCACCAATAACTGATAATGATTATCAATATCTTTTATTTTACAATAGTTCAGGAGGGCATAAAATGAAAAAGTTTCAATTAACGATTTGTGCGGCAAGTGTGTTGGTATTAGCAGCTTGTGGTGCAGACGAGCAAGAAGAAGCGAGTACAGCTGAAGGAGAAGAAGGAATGGCTGATGAGGCGAGCGCTGATGAGAATACAGATGAAGATACGGCGGAGGGAACGCGCACGATTGAACATGCGATGGGTGAAGCCGAAGTTCCTGAAGAGCCGGAACGTATTGTTGCGTTAACGGGTGACGCACTGGAAGCTTTGCTCTCGGTAGGAATTACGCCGGTTGGTGCGACTGAAGCGATGGGTGAAGATGAATGGTATCCGCATTTGGAAGACCAAATGGAAGGTGTAACCAATGTGGGGGAAATGGGAGAGCCTGATTTAGAAGCCATCCAAGCGCTGGAACCAGACTTGATTTTAGGGAACCAAAATCGTCAAGAAGAGTCGTATGAAGTACTTAATGAAATTGCCCCTACCGTTTTTACAGAAACATATTTTGGCACGTGGAAAGAAGACTTTGAACTATATACAGAAGCGGCGAATGAAGCAGAAGCTGGAGAAGAAGTAATGGCAGAGTGGGAAGAACGTGCGTTCGACCTTTCCGATACGTTAGCTGCTGAAGAGAAGCTCGACCAGGAAGTAGGAGTTGTCCGCTTCACTGCAGGTCAGGGACGCTATTTTTACAATGATAGTTATGCCGTCAGTATTTTGCAGGAGCTAGGGTTTGAGCGGCCGGAATTGCATGACGAGGATGAAGGCTTTGTGGAAAACATAACACAAGAACGCATTCCAGAGATGGATGCAGATCTTCTCTTCTACTTTGTATTAGATGATGGAGACGGCGAAGGCTATGAGTTTGCTGATGAGTGGATGGAGACTGATCTGTTTCAACGCTTAGAAGCTTATCAAGAGGACCAAGTACACGAAGTAAATCAAGACTATTGGAACATGACGTACGGCATTCTGTCCGCAGATTATGTACTTGAAGATGTGGAAGAACTCGTATTGAACGAAGACTAGTCCCCGTGATCGAGGCAGAGCAGCGGCAGTGAAAAGGAGTTCATCGAAATGGCACGGCAGACGTTAGCAAAACTTGCAGGATTAGTGGTTGCACTCACGATAACATGTTTCTTATTTATGATCAGTCTAGGCTATGGCTACACGCCGACGACGATTGGAATGGTGTTTGAAGCGTATCAGGCAAATGATGGTTCAGCTGAACACTCCGTCATCACAACGATGCGCATGCCGCGAGCGCTGCTTGCTGTGCTCGTAGGAGCGGCGCTTGCCGTCTCCGGGTTAATCATGCAGGCTCTTACGCGGAATCCAATGGCTTCACCGGGCATATTAGGCGTGAATGCTGGTGCCAGCCTGGCTGTCGTCATCGCGGTAACGATGTTCTCTGTTAGTTCACTTAGTGGCTACATGTGGTTTGCTTTTGCCGGAGCTTTCATTGCAGCGATTACTGTTTATGCATTAGGTGCTTCGGGGCCTGAAGGGCTCACCCCGTTAAAAATGACACTGGCGGGCGCGGCCCTGGCCGCTCTCTTTTCCTCTTTTACTTCTTTCTTTTTAATTTTAAATGAGCAGACACTTGATCAAGTGTTGTTCTGGTTATCTGGCTCGGTGGAAGGAAGAGGGATGGAAGTGATTGGTCCGGTGCTGCCTTTTCTCCTACTCGGTTTCGTGCTCTCGTTGTTTATGGGTGTGAAGATCAACGCCCTTTCGGTAGGTGAAGATGTGGCAAAAGGGCTCGGACAGCGGACGTGGGTGGTAAAAGGGGCAGGTCTTTTCATCGTTGTGCTGTTATCAGGGGGTGCGGTGGCGATGGCGGGTCCGATCGGTTTTATCGGGCTTATTATTCCTCATATTACGCGAGGTTTAGTTGGTGTCGACCATCGCTGGTTGATTCCGTATTGCGCTGTACTGGGTGCTGCTCTTTTGCTCGCTTCTGATATTGCAGCCCGCTTCATTCTTTACCCGACCGAAGTTCCTGTCGGTGTCGCGACAGCTGTGGTCGGTGCTCCTTTCTTCATTTATTTAGCACGAAAGGGAGTGATGAAAGGATGAAGTCGCGTACATATCAGACCTTTCGTGCCAATCGGATGAAGTTCTCCTTTATAGCTGAAAGGAAAGCTTTGTTTATTATGGCACTGCTTAATGTGATGTTAGTAGGGCTTGTCATTGTCAGCCTTGGGTCTGGATCGATAGATATTCCTTTTCAAGAAGTTGTAGCTGCCCTGTTTGGTTTTGGTTCCGACAGTCATCAGTTGACGATTTTTACGATTCGTATGCCGAGGGTGCTGCTAGGTATTCTTGTCGGTGTTGGTTTGGCTTTGTCAGGCGCGATTTTACAGGGAATGATCCGCAATCCGCTGGCCGCCCCCGATATTATTGGGGTGACAAGCGGAGCTACACTATTTGCTGTCTTATATATTTCCGTATTTAGTGCCACGTTAAGTATTCAGTTTTTACCGTTGTTTGCTTTTGCCGGCGCCCTTTTAGCGGTAGTGCTTTTATATTTGCTAGCTTGGAAAGATGGGGTAAGCCCGATTCGGCTGATTTTAGTAGGGATCGGCTTAACGGCCCTGCTTGGGGCGGGGCGGACATTTATGGTGATATTTAGTCCCATCTGGCAGTCGAGCCAGGCTTATACTTGGACGACAGGTAGCTTGCATGCTTCACAATGGATGGAGGTCCAAATTATCGCTGGTTGGCTGGTTGTCCTCATCCCACTGTTGATTCTAATGGTTCGGGCTTTGAATCTGCAGGCGGTGAGTGAGGAGATTACAATAGGTCTCGGCGGGCGTTTGCAATGGCAGCGCGCGGGCTTAATCGCACTGGCCGCCTGTTTTGCCGGGATCGCGGTAGCCTTTGGTGGCGGAATTGGTTTTGTTGGCTTAATGGCACCTCACATGGCACGAAAACTGGTAGGCTCTTCCTTCGGGCAGCTTTTGCCGGTTGCGGCTTTGTTAGGCGCATTAATTGTTGTGTTGGCTGACTGGATTGGGCGGACTTGGTTTGCGCCTACTGATATTCCAGTCGGGGTCTTCACAGCAATGATTGGCGCTCCCTTCTTTATTTATCTATTTGTGCGCATGAAAAAATAAATGCAGAAAGGAACATCAGCTATGTCAACCATTGAAACGAAGGACCTGACGCTAGCCTATGGTGAAACGACGATCATTGATTCGCTCGATTTAAAAGTGCCTCCTGGAGAAATTACTGTGTTTATTGGTAGTAACGGCAGTGGAAAATCGACGTTGTTACGAGCGATGGCACGGCTTTTGAAGCCAAAGCAGGGCGCTGTCGTACTAGACGGAAAAGCGGTGGCAGACTCGAGTACAAAAGAAGTAGCGAAACAAATGGCGATTTTGCCGCAAGGACCGACTGCTCCAGCTGAATTAAGCGTGTTTCAACTTGTTAAATTAGGTCGGTACCCGCATCAAAATTTATTTAATCAATGGTCAAAAGAAGATGAAGAGCATGTATTCGAGGCACTCCGGATGGTGCAGCTTGAAGACCTGGCTGAGCGGACGGTGGCAACGTTGTCCGGCGGCCAGCGGCAGCGGGCTTGGATCGCTATGACATTAGCGCAGGACACAGACCTTCTATTATTAGATGAGCCAACAACCTATTTAGATTTAAACCATCAAATTGAAATTTTAGATATCCTGTATGATTTAAACCGAGAAAGCGGCCGAACCGTAGTGATGGTGCTTCACGACTTGAATTTGGCTGCCCGTTATGCTGATCACATGGTAGCTGTAAGCAACCAAACTGTTTACCAAAGCGGCACGCCTAATGAAATTATGACAAAGGAGGTGATAGGTGACGTGTTCGATATGCCCTGTATGGTAAGCGCTGATCCGTTATTTGGCACCCCGATGTGTATTCCATTTGGCAAACGAAAAGCAAACGCCCAAGCAGTGGAAAACCGAACGGGCTGATTGTTTTTCTACTATGTAGCCTACTTTCTCATGCTGCATATGCTACACCCTCCCCACCTGTTATATCATATAGAAAGGACAGGTTTCCCGTCGCCGCGGGGAGCCTGTCCTTTTTTACACCGTAAAAATATATAAATCGTTGAAGGAAAAGGTATACGTGCAACGAAGGCTCACCCTACGCCGCAGGCTTGGCTTTGCCAAGTTTTCTTTAAATCTCGAGCTTCGGCAAGAAGATCCAAAGTGGTTTGATTCCTCTTTTATTTAAAAAGAGCTTAGTATCTGTGAGTAAATGCGAGGCGTAGCCTGCTGCGCCGGCTGTAAGGAGCACCTGCATATTAAGGACAAGGCTTGCTTCATAGCACATATAACTCCATAGCGCGAGCCCAAAGAGAGAATGGGTGAAACCGCGGTGGGATGAAAAAGCAGCTAGTATGAGAAAGAGACTAAGCGTGAGCAGTGCCGGCTGCATATCTAAATAGATGCCTGTTCCTCCGATGAGAAATGCCGTGCACAGAAGCAAGGTCTTACGCGAGATTGCTTTTTTTGGAAAAATAACTAAAGCGGCCCCTATTGTCACTAAAAGCCAGGTTTCATATGGCTGAGCCGGCCAAAAGGCAGCGATGATCAAGAGAATGCCGACCAAAGCGAGAATGCGGTGAATCCGCTCTGGGTTGAGTGTGATCCGGTTGGTGAACGTGCTATTGGTATCGAGGTCGGGAGCGAGCGCAGATAAAGAGGCCGCCGCAATGGAGACCCCTGCTATCAGCGGGTCTTGTTCGAGAAAGCCGATATAACTTCCCACCACGCCTCCGATAAATACGTGGGTCGTCCCCTTCATCTTATCCCTCCTGTTATGTAAATGTCTTCGTTTTTATGGATGGGAATCTTAAGTATAAGCGAGAATACCAGTGCCTGCAAGAGAAAAATCGAACATATGTTCAAGGAGGGCGCGGGATAAAAATGGGTGCTCAATGTCACTTGATAAACGTAATAGGTAAATACGTTACATTCCAGGGGATTACATAACATCCGCAGACAAATACGTAACATTCGTCTGTTAAGGTAAGAGTCTCCCACCGCGAATTTTCATTACTGGGTTCCCATAATTTAATAAGTTTCATATGTTAAATAATAATTTAATGAAATTCTATCACTGGCGCTCACTGAACTTCACTGACGTTCACTGAGCATTCTAATCTCTTCTAAACGCCGATAAACGACTTTGGTGAATTTTTCCCGGCATGATACTCTTTTTCACAGTTAACTTTTAGCGAAAGAGGAGTGAGAGATTGATGGGAAACACTAAAGAAAACGCCAATTTAGGGCTAATTGATACAGATATCCATGAACGGGTGATGTATGAAGAGCTGCTTCCTTATTTGGATCAGCCGTGGCGTCGTTACATTACCGATGCCCATTGGATTCAAGAAAAACACATGCCTTATACGCAGCCAGCTGTTGCAGGGGTTGACCGAGCGGACGCTCGAGTGCCGGACGGCCGTCCGGCTGGAACGGACCTAGGGTTTATGCAAGAGCAGCTGTTAGATTCACTCGGTCATGAAATCGGTGTGTTAACTGGCGCGCTTGATCCGTCACCGTCATCAATGCACGGGTGGTATGAAATGGCGACAGCGTTGGCGTCTGCCTATAACGATTGGCAGATTGACAAGTGGTTGGATAAAGATGAGCGTCTCTATGGTTCAGTTCATATTGCCGCGCAGGACCCTGCTGCTGCAGTGAAAGAAATCGAACGTGTCGGCAGTCATCCGAAAATGGTTCAAATCTTGCTGCCAATCGATGATATTCTCTGGGGCGACGCGTATTACCATCCAATTTTTGAAGCAGCGGAAAAGCATGACCTAATGGTCGGCATGCATCACAATGAACCGCCGCTTCATTACGGAAAATGGCCAAAATATTTCATTGAGTGGCACACACTGATCCCGGTTTCGCACATGAATCAGGTGACCAACTTAGTCTTTAACGGAGTATTTGAAAAATTCCCGAAGCTTAAGGTAATGATGATTGAAGGCGGCTTTACCTATGTGCCGTTCCTCATGCGGAAAATGGATCAGCAATATAAAGATTTGCGTCACGAAGTACCGTGGGTAAACCAAATGCCAAGCAAAACGATTAGAGAGCATTTCTGTTTTACGACGCAGCCGCTTGAAGAAATGACGAAAAAAGAATTTATGCAGATTCTTGAACAAATGGGAAGCGAGGAGATTGTTTCGTTCTCCACCGATTACCCGCACTGGGACTATGATTCACCGACCGAAGCTCTGCCGCCGAAATTGGATGAAGAGCTGATGAGGAAATTGTTATCCGAAAACGCGCGGAATTTTTATCCGAAGCTGCAAAAGAAGGAGGGCTAAGCTGTGAAAGAAGCTGTGAAAGAAATTGTATGTCAGGAAGAAGACTTGCAACCAGGTGAAATGATGTCGGCTACGTTTGGCCGCCATGACGTTGTTGTCTGTCGGGCGTCCGACGGCCATTATTACGCGTTCCTTGACCGCTGTATTCACCAGGGAGCGGAACTTTCAAAAGGGAAAATCTGCGGAGCGCCGGAACCAACCGATGAACTCGGCGAATATAACTTTCAGCGCGAAGGCGACATTCTGCGCTGCCCGTGGCATGGACGCGAATTTGACATTAAAAACAATGGCTGCATGTTAGCCAATGAAAAATTGAAACTGCGAAACTTTAAAGTGGTCGTGGAAGATGGGCAGGTAGCGCTTACTAAATAAGCGCCCCATCTCCATAGGCAACCAATGGGAGGGCTGAACGATGCCAACAGAAGAAGAACTATATGACATTACCATCATCGGGGGCGGTCCAACCGGGCTGTTTGCTGCCTTTTACGCCGGCATGCGGCAGATGAAAGTGAAAATTATCGACAGCATGCCGCAGCTCGGTGGCCAGCTTGCCGCGCTGTATCCAGAAAAGAATATTTATGACATTGCTGGGTTTCCAAGCGTTCGCGCTGGAAAACTGGTAGATGATCTAATTGAGCAGGCCTATGCGTTCGACCCAACTGTAGTGCTTGAAGAAACGGTGGAACTCGTGAACAAACACGAGGATGGCACCATTACCATTCAAACAAACGCAGGCTTCCATCATTCTAAGACTGTCGTCGTCACAGCGGGCGTTGGCGCGTTCGAACCGCGGCGTTTGAAGCTAGATGAAGCGGCCCGCTTAGAAAAAAGCCGCCTTCATTACTTTGTGGATGATATGCAAAAATTCGCCGGCAAAAATGTTCTCATTTCCGGTGGAGGCGATTCCGCGTTGGATTGGGCGTTAATGCTTGAGCCGATTGCCAATCAAGTGACGCTTGTGCATCGCCGTGATAAGTTCCGCGCCCACGAACACAGCGTAGAGCTGTTGCAGAAATCAAACGTGGAAGTCTTAACACCGTACAGCTTAAAAGCGATTGACGGAACGGAAGCAGAACTGGAGCCAACCGTGCTTGAACACGTAAAAACGGGTGAAGAAAAGATTGTGCACGCGGATGATATTTTAGTAACGCACGGCTTCGTTTCTTCATTAGGCCCGATCAAATCATGGGGCTTAACCGTGGAAAAAAATGCGCTCGTTGTCGATTCCAAAATGGAAACCAATATTGAAGGCATTTATGCGGCCGGAGATATTGCGACGTACGAAGGCAAAGTAAAACTTATTGCCACCGGCTTTGGTGAAGCGCCGCTTGCCGTTAACCATGCGAAGGCTAAAATTGACCCGGATGCCAAGCTTCAGCCAGCTCATAGTACAAGCCTGTTTGCGTAAGTGACACGATAATGAGCGTACACAAAGCAAGCGCCTTGTTTTTCTTGTTTTTAAAACTGAGTCCGATAACGTTTGCTGGCGTGAACATCGATTAGCTGAAGGTTGGTTCTCGAGTCTGGCCAGTTCATCGGTAGAAAAGGTAGTTCACTTGTGCTGCCTGGCTCGTGTTGTTTTATACGAATGTCCACCCGCTCCCTTTTACTTTCGGGAGCGGGCATGATTGGTGTGTTAGTGTATAGCTGAATTGTGATGAATGAAACGTCTGCACTGCGGGGACGCTTTCCTCAGGATGGCGCCCGCTTCGCTTAGGCGTTAGGCCTAATTGTTACACGAAAACAAAACTAATTTAAAAGTGGAGGAATGACACCGATGAATAAAAAGTTATTGATAGGAAGTTCATTATTCGCATTATCTATGCTAGTGGCTTGTGGAGAAGGGTCTGGCGATGGAGAGTCGAACAGTTCCATTGGCGAAGAATTAGATTACACCATTACAGGCATTGACCCGGGAACCGGTATCATGGATATGGCCGCTGAATCGATTGATGTGTATGACCTGGGTGATGAGTGGGAAGTGCAGTCCAGCTCAGACGCGGTTATGACAGCTGAACTGGCGAGCGCGATTGAAAATGAAGAACCAATCGTCGTAACAGGATGGCAGCCGCACTGGAAGTTCACCGAGCATGATGTGAAGTTTTTAGAAGACCCGGAATTGGTATTTGGCGATGAAAACGATGTACATACGCTCGTGCGCAACGGCCTGGAGGAAGACCTGCCAGGAGCGTACAAGCTGTTTGACCAGTTTGAATGGGAGCTTGAAGAACAAAATGAAGTCATGCTGATGGAAGAAGAAGAGGAAATGGAACCGGAAGAAGCTGCTCGCACCTGGATTGAAGATAATGACGAACTGGTAGCGGAATGGACTGAAGGCGTTGAAGAAGGAGAGGGCGAAACGGTTGAGCTTTCTTTAGTAGAGTGGGTGGACGCGATTGCAACCAC
Organism: Salsuginibacillus kocurii DSM 18087; assembly: GCF_000377705.1. Lineage (GTDB taxonomy): Bacteria > Bacillota > Bacilli > Bacillales > Marinococcaceae > Salsuginibacillus > Salsuginibacillus kocurii. Next base: position 404,843 of record NZ_KB898625.1, read on the forward strand.
GAATGTGATGGCCGAAGTGCTGCGTGATTTAAATTACGAGCCGGAGTTGACGCCGGTACAAATTAGCGCGATGTATGCCGGCATGGAAGGCGGCAACGTTGATGCTATGTTTGCTTCCTGGCTTCCAGCGCAGCAAACCTATTATGACGATTACGAAGAGCATTTTGAAGACTTGGGGCCAAACTCGAGCGGGACGCGCAACGGCCTTGTCGTGCCAGAGTACATGGACATTGATGAGATTGAAGATTTAGCAGCTGAATAAATAAATGTGACGCCCTCTGTAACAGCTCTGCTGTGCAGGGGGTTTTTTGATGTTGGAAAGAGAAAAGAGGTGTAACTTTCCACTGTCCAAGATTAAAGTACAGCTCACTTTAATAGGTACGACCCTCTAACTGCATCATAGTCGTTCAATCTCTTGGCTTCATTGATTAATTATCAAATAGTTTATACCATAGAATCTATTTTATAATGACGTTTTATGAGCAATAAAACGAATAATATCTTTTGATTTTTTATTTACTATATGGAATTTAAAAAGTGGCTGAAACGTAAGACGGCGACTCCCGGAGGATAAAGCGCAGTCTGAAGATCCACTTTTTCGCATGGTTACCTCGAAAAAGTTAGCTGAAGACAAGCCCTCGGGAAAGCGTCCGTCTGATGTGAAGGCCACATTCATTATTCGGATGTTAACATCTTAATTTGAATTATGAAATTCATTCTATGTAATAAATAAAGAGGGGAGAAATACATTCTCCCCTAAAATAAATAGACGGATGTTGAGGGCAAATAACAGTGAAATGAATGTTTCAGCAGTTTCTGAAAAAGTATAGCTAAAGAGCCTGCAGTGAATGCAGAGTAGCTCGCTCACGCACCGCCTTTAAGAGAACTCAATACCACCGTCAATAAGAACAGACTGACCCGTCATATAATCAGAATCAGAAGAAGCCAGATAGGAGACGAAGTTTGCCACGTCTTCTGGTTCCTGGGTTCTTCCTAAGGTAATGCTTTCGGAAAACTGGCTGAAGGCTTCGCCGGGCTCGAGGTCCATATAGTCGACCATTTCTTTATCAATGCGCTCCCACATGGTGGTGCCAACGATCCCTGGGCAATACGCGTTCACGTTGATATCAAATTGTGCCAGTTCTTGGGCAGCGGCCTGGGTTAAGCCGCGCACAGCAAATTTAGTAGCAGAGTAAACACCTAAAAAGCTAAAGCCTTTATGGCCGGCGATACTAGAAGCATTAATGATTTTTCCACGGCCCTCTTGTTTTTTCATCTGTTCGGCTGCTGCTTGCATTCCGTAAATGGTACCGTACACATTAATGTTGAACATCGTATCAAGATCTTTTTCGGTGACCTCGGTAAGAGGTTTAACCTGTTCAATACCGGCATTGTTAATAAAAACGTCAACGCGTCCGTATTTTTCCACGGTTTCTTCAACCAACTTGGTCATATCTTCACGCTTACTCACATCAGCTTGAACGGCATGACTCTCATGGCCTAGCTCTCGTAGTTCTTTGGCCGCTGCCTCGGCGGTTTCGTTATCAATATCGTTAATGACGATGGCAAACCCATCTTTAGAAAGGCGTGCTGCGATCCCTTTGCCAATTCCTTGACCGGAACCTGTAATTACTGCAACTTTTTGTTCACTCATGTATGAAGACTCCTTTCCAATCGAATCTACTTAGTAAAGTTCCCAATGTAAGAAAGACCTAAACGTTGAGAAAAGAAGAAAGGATACATGAAAAAAACAACGTTTCTTCCTTTCTTCCTACCTACCTTCATTCATACCTGTGTGCTCTGCTACCAACTAAAATGATATGACGTTTGTTTTTGATATACTTCTCCCTTTTGTAAAATAGGATCACCAAATTGCGGGAGGTGATAAGTAGCAGGTGGGTGCTGGGTTTCAAAACAGATGCCAGCATGATTGCGGTGCTGTGAGCCGTCTTCTAGCTTGTTGCCGGAGTAGCAAACAACAGCAGGGGAAGTGGTTTCAATTTTCATGGTCCGACCAGAAATCCTGTCATACAACCGAGCAAATTGGCATTGGTTATCATCTAACAGAAAAGGGTGATCGAGTCCTCCATGTGTTGTTTGAATGTGAGGATTTAAGTCGTTAAGAACCTCTCCAAGTTCCTTTCCTTCACGAAAGTCAAAAACAGAATGGTCCGCTACAGGTAAGACTTCCCCAGTAGGCAGCGACTCGTCATTAACTTCTAAAAAAGAGGAACTCGAAAGTGTTAAATGCTGCTGGGAGATGTCACGCTTGCCATTTCCGCTTAAATTAAAATATGTATGATTGGTCAAATTACAGGGAGTGTCGGCATCAGAAGTCGCCCGGTATTCCATCGTTAACGTATTGGCAGCGGTTAATGTATAACTTACCTGGACGCTCATATTTCCTGGGTACCCTTCTTCACCGGCGGGACTGTGATAATGAAAAGTCATCACTTCCGCGTCTTTTTCGTGATGTACGTTCACCTCCCAAAATTGATGAGAAAAGCCGCAATGCCCACCGTGGAGACTGTTATTACCGTCGTTGATTGCGACTTGATAAGGACCATCAGCTAAGGCGAAACGCCCCTCTTTGATCCGACCGGCTGTGCGTCCAATTATTGCTCCGAGGTAGCCGGGATTTTCTTTGTAACTAGCCGTATCGTCATAATGAAGTACGACATTTTCAAGCTTTCCGTTCCGGTCTGGCAGTAAGATTTCTGTAATAACACACCCGTAATTAAGTGCTTTCAACCTGATACCATTGCGGTTTTCAATCGTTGTTTCTAGCACCGGCTTTCCGCCAAAGTGGGTAAGCTGTTGTTGTTTCATCTCAACACTCCCTTTCTTAGTAGTTATGAAAATCCCCTTCTTCATTGCCGGAAAGTAGAAGAAGGGGAGAAAATGAGATAGCGAATGATTTCACTTATGAGCGAAAACGTTTTAACTGCTTGGACAAGGCAGCGGTTTGCGAATAAACGTCTTGATAGAGTGGAAATAATTGCTTATAGCGCTCTGCATTTTCCTTATTAGGATAAATGGTTCGCTCGGCTGTAACGAATGCTTCCGCGCACTCACCTAGCGATTGAAACCAGCCGCATCCGCACGCGGCGATCATCGCTGCTCCCATACCAGGGCCTTGCTCATTTTGTAATTTAACAATCGGGGTGGCAAAGATATCAGCTTGCATTTGCAGCCATTCTTCACTTTTGGCTCCACCGCCAATGGAAACAATTTGCTCGATCGTTTTGCCGCTTGTTTTTAAAATATGCAATGATTCATTTAAGGAAAAGGTGATTCCTTCAAGCACGGCCCGCGCAAAATCCCATTTCGTGTGTGAAGCGTGCATGCCGATAAAGGACCCGCGAATATCAGCGTCTGCGTGTGGAGAACGTTCGCCGACTAAGTAAGGCGTAAATAAGAGACCGTTAGCGCCGATTGGTACTTGGCTTGCTTTTTCCACAATCTCTTCGAAAGAGAAGTCAGGGCAGAAGGTAGATTTGAACCAGTCCAGGCTATATCCTGCTGCTAAAGTCACCCCCATCGTGTAATAAGCCTCGGCTGCCGCATGGTTAAAGTAATGAACTTTTCCTGCAAAATCTTTTGACCCATCACTCTCATAAGAAAGGATGACGCCTGAAGTGCCGATGCTGCACATCGTCTGGCCTTCTTTCAGCACCCCTGCACCTACTGCGCCACAAGCATTGTCAGCTCCACCGGCAAAGACAGCTGTGTCTTTTGAGAGTCCGGTTTCTTCGGCAATAGCTTTTGATAGTGTGCCAACTTGTGTTTCTGAAGAAACGAGAGGAGGGAGAAGGTTCCTATCGATGTCTAATCGATTGGTAATTTCTTCGCTCCACTTCATGTTTTCAATGTCTGTTAGTAACGTTCCGGCTGCATCTGATAAGTCCATATGATATGTTTCAGTTAGACGAAAACGGACATAGTCTTTTGGCAGCAATAATGTACGAGCTTTTTGATAAAGTTGGGGTTCATGCCTTTTCACCCAGAGCAGCTTCGGTAACGTAAAGCCTTCAAGCGGCTGATTTTTGGCTAGCGCTAAAATCTCCTCGTAACCGACTATTTCTTCAATCAGCCGGCATTCTTCTGTTGTGCGTGTATCATTCCAAAGAATGGCTGGACGAAGCGGAGCCCCCTCTTCATCTACCAAGACAAGCCCATGCATTTGCCCGGAAAAACTGATGCCTTCAATATCTGCGGCCGTTACGTTCGGACGACTTAGAAGCTCTTTTAAGACATCTAATGTATGTGTCACCCAATCTTCTGGATTCTGTTCGCTGTAGCCCGGGGCAGGATGAGAGATTGGCAGGTTCGAAGCCGCTTCGGTTACAATCTCGCCTGCTTTGTTGATGACAATTCCTTTAACAGCACTTGTGCCAAGGTCAAGACCGATCACATATGCCACAGTTTTCACCCTTCCACTGCTTAGTTTGTTTCTAGAATGTATTGATTGATAATGCCTCTAATCATTTCCTGGCGCCCAGAAATATTTGTGATCTCTGTTTGGTGGGCATAGTCTGCCAACTTATGAAAGTCAGTATTGTTTGTAACGATATCTTGACCGATGCCTTCTTTAAAGCTGCTATAGCGGTTTTCAATAATCGACTCTAACGCGCGGTCTTCTAGGAGACGGTGAGCGACTTTTAAACCATAGGCGAACGTATCCATTCCTACGATGTGTCCATGCAATAAATCGCTTGGATCAATAGAAGTGCGACGAACTTTAGCGTCAAAATTCAAGCCGCCATTGCCGAGGCCTCCGTTTTTCAAAATTTCATACATGCTGAGTGTGGCTGCATAAATATCGGTTGGGAACTCATCCGTATCCCAGCCCAATAGCAGGTCGCCCTGATTTGCATCAACAGAACCAAGCATATTATTGGCTCTTGCGTAATGAAGCTCGTGTTCAAATGAATGACCGGCTAATGTTGCATGGTTTGCTTCAATATTAATTTTAAAATGGTCGGTAAGATCGTATTTTTGTAAGAAAGCAAAAGCAGACGCCACATCATAATCATACTGGTGTTTTGTAGGTTCCTTTGGCTTTGGCTCAATTAAGAACTGACCTTCAAAGCCAATTTCTTTCGCATAATCGATTGCCATATGATAAAAGCGGGCAAGGTTATCCAATTCAAAACCCATATCAGTATTGAGTAACGATTCATAACCTTCGCGACCACCCCAGAAGACATAATTTTTCGCACCTAATTCTTTCCCGATCTCTAATTGTTTCTTCACTTTAGCAGCAGAATACGCAAATACGTCGGCATTGCTTGAAGTAGCCGCCCCGTGTAAAAAGCGCGGGTCAATAAACAAATTGGCTGTATTCCATAAAAGCTCCGTATTGGTATCTTTCATGTAGGAGTGCAAAACAGGCACGATTTCATCTAACTCTTTGTTGAAGGCTTGCAAACTATCAGTCTGTGAAACCACATCCACGTCATGAAAGCAAAAAAACGGCGCACCGATTTTATCAATAAATTCAAACGCCGCTTCCGCACGGGCTTTGGCTTGATCAATGCCTGAATAATGGTTCCATTTGTGGTTAATCGTTGCTGCGCCAAATGGGTCAGCTCCGCCTTCATTAAAAGTATGCCAATAAGCGACAGAATAACGAAGCCATTCCTTCATCGTCTTATCGCCGACTTTTTCAGTTTCGTCATAATATTTAAAAGCAAGTGGATTAGCGGAGGATCTACCTTCGAATGGAATATGAGAAACATCTGTAAAATAAGTCATTGAATAATCCCCTTTTCAATTAGTTTGTTCACTAAACATACTAATTGAAAAAAGAAAGCGTTGTCAATAGATTGTTTAATGGTTAAATGAAATAAAAGTTGTAATGTAAAAGTGATGCTAGTTTCCCGTAATTTTTCGCAATCACAAATATAGGAGTAAGAGAAGAGAAAAGGAAGGACGAGGGCCATTATAGGAGAGGAATTAAAAGATGTTTCAGAGATAAAAAAATCTCATGCCAGCGCATAAGGTTTGACTTACACCTATGCTATGCTGCCATGAGAAGAGAATGCAGAGAAATAGGATAGTTCACTTATTAATCAATCGACATTTTATGATGAGATAAGAAGTTACTTAGGGAAAAAGCAGCTGAACCAAGCGCACAAGAGTAAGCGCCTAAATGAGAGAATGTAACTTCAAGAGATTGTTGATGTTGGGGGAGCAAACGTTGCTCAATTACACGGTCCACCGGGTTCGCAATCCAGCTTTCAAGCTTGGAGAACCGATTGCCAATAATGATTTGTTTTGGATTAAAGACGTTTACAATATTGGTGATGCCAAGACCAATATAATCACCAATTGTATTTAATAAGTTAAGCACTTCTCCGTTTCCTTCATGGGCAGCTGCACAGAGGAGTTCGAGCGTAATATCATAGTTTTCATTAAAGGTGGAAAGCGACGTGGCTTGCTGCACAAGGGCACTTTCAGAAGCATACAGCTCCCAACAGCCAAGGTTGCCGCAATTACATTTTTTGCCATTTGGGTCAATTGAGATGTGTCCCATTTCACCAGCAATCCCATTTTCCCCTTTATATAATTCATTCCCGAGAATGATCCCTGTTCCGATCCCTGTGCCAATGCTAACGTAGATTAAGTTGCTTACATTTTTTCCGGCACCGTATACTTTTTCCCCATGTGCTCCCGCGTTTGCTTCGTTTTCAATAACAACAGGAAGGTTAAATGTTTGTTCTAATTCTTCTTTTAACGCGACATTATGCCAATCTAAATTAGGGGCAAAAAGAATGGTACCATTTATATCCGTGATCCCGGGTACGCCGACACCGATACCGACAATCCCATAAGGACTTGTTGGACAGCGGCTGCTCAAATACGAAATCGTGTTTTTAATTTTTTCGATAATCTCATTTCTAAGGGAAGTAGTAAACGTCATTTCCGTTTGGTCAATAATATTTCCTTGCAGGTCAGTAAGGATAGCTAAGATATAATCAACCCCGACATCTATTCCAATTGAATAGCCTGCATTTTTATTAAAATATAGCATGACTGGCTTGCGTCCACCTTTGGATTCTCCACTGCCAATTTCATAAATGAAAGATTCATTCATTAACTCGCTTACAAGCGAGGAGACGGTAGCTTTGGTAAGACCAGTCGTTTTAGATATTTGCGCGCGAGAAATAGGGGATTGTTTTTGAAGAATGTCCAAGACTATGGATTTGTTCAATTTTTTTACTAGATTTTGATCACCAGTTTTCATTATCATCACCAGTTCCATTAGTTTTTTCAGTCAACAAACATATTATCACACTTCCTCCATAGGAAAAAACCGCGCCTCAAACAAAACTACTTACAAATACAGTCATTTTCGTTTTAGATAACCGTAGTTGTATAGTATACTAACAAATGTAAACGGTTTACAATTTTTTGAGAAACCTACTGATTTTCACTTGACAAGTAAAAACTACTTAGCTACTATTTAAGCAAATAGTTAGTTCGATGAACAAACTTAGTCAGGTTTGAATTTTTAAGGGAGGTGAGTTTAGGGGAGAGTATTTTCTTTAATCAGCTTGTAAGCGCTGTCAAATATGTTTATTAAGGGGTGTTTAATTTGAAGAAAGAATGGCTTTTTCTTTGTTTTGCTATTCCGTTGCTTACCTTATCAGCTTGTGCCGACGCTGATACGGATGCACCACAAGATGATGTAGAAGACGATCCACCAGAAGAGACAGAGGATCCGACCGAAGCAGATGATGATGGAGAAGCGAGTGGCGGAGATGGTGAAAAAGAATTAACGCTGTGGCATATTGAAACCGGTTACGGTGAAGAAGAAATCGAAGCAGCTGTAGAACGTTTTGAAGAGGAAAATCCAGATGTCAGTGTTGAAGTGGTACAACACGAAAATGATCCATATAAAACAAACTTTAATGTTGCCGTAGGCGGAGGCGACCCACCTGATGTCTTCCATAGTTGGGGCGGCGGCTGGCTAGAAAACTTTATAAATGCAGGCCAGGTTAAAGACATAACAGATGATATTAATGAAGAGGACTATTTAGATGCCGGGTTGTCAGTGGCTACCTTTGATGATGAAATCTACGGGGCGCCACTTGCGATGGATACCGTGCTTGTTTGGTATAATGAACGCATTTTTGATGAGTACGATATTGAAATTCCAGAAACATACGATGAATTTCTAGAAATCGTTGAAATGCTAGAAAGCAACGACATTATCCCATTGTCACTTGCCAACCAGCCTAGATGGCCGGGAGCATTTTATCTCATGTACTTTGCCGAACGACTTGGCGGCGTTGAATTGTTTGACGAAGCTTTTCTTAGAGAAGGGCGCGGTTTTGATGATGAAGCGTATATTGAAGCAGGTCATATGATCCAAGAGCTTGTGGAAATGAATGCGTTCCCGGACGGCTTTAACGGAATGGACTTTGACACTGGACAGTCCCGTCAGTTGTTGTACGGCGACCGTGCAGCCATGGAAATTATGGGCGACTGGATGATTGGTGCTACAAGAGACGACGCCCCTGAGTTTGAAGAGGACCTTAATTACTTTATGTTCCCTGAGATTGAAGGTGGCGAAGGCGACGCCAGTAATATCGTTGGTGGCGTAAGCCCTGTCTTTTCAGTAGCTGAACAGAGTGAGCACCCAGAAGAAGCGGTTGAATTAGTTAAAGCACTGACAAGCCAGGAAACGGCTGAAAGTTTTGCGAATGCAGACGCTGAGATTTCTGCTGTAGAGGGTGTAGAGTATGATGACGAGTATGTTGCCGAGATGAGTGAAATTCTTGAGGAAGCGGATAACGTTCAATCTTTCTACGACCAAACGCTTCCTTCTGAATTGGCAGAAGTTCATTTAGATACGACCCAAGCATTGTTTGGTCTTTCCATTACTCCAGAAGAAGCTGCTGAAGAAATGGAAGCTGCTGCTGAAGAAATTTTGGCCGAAGATGAAGAAGTGGTACCAGAAGATGACGATGATGACGAGGAAGAGGATGAGTAAATAGGTAGAATATAAGTCTAATTCTGATTTCTTCATTAATTACGAGGAGAACAAGAGGTTGTCCCAAAAGGTCGTTTAAGGTGTGAGAGGCAGCCAGCCTTTTTTAGCCGACTGCCTTATGGGACACCCGTTCTCTTTACATGTAACTGCCAGCGATAAGTGGGCAGGGCCAAGAATGCTTAGGAAAGCTCCTAATAGCAAGTTGAGGTTTAAAAAGCCCGATGAAAGAGGTGAAAATCATGAATCAACCAACAGAAAAAAAACTTGTGGCCACAGATACTGAAAGCCAAGCGCAACAAAAGGCCACCTCCCCAGGGTCTGCACCTAAGAAACGCCAGAAACGCTCCATTAAATTCAAAGAAGGGTGGACTATTCTTCTTTTCTTGGCACCTGCTTTAGCTGTGTATGGGCTGTATGTGGTGTATGCGATTGGTATGACGTTTTATTACAGTTTGTTTGAATGGTCAGGAATTGATCAGGATTTCAATTTTATCGGGCTGCAAAACTACGTGTTTCAATTTACAGATGGCGTATTTTGGCAATCTGTAAGTAATAACTTCCTTTTAGTGGCTGCTTCTTTGCTTACGCAACTGCCGCTTGGCTTAATTATGGCGTTGTTATTATTTGCACCGATTAAAGGGATTCGTTTTTTCCGATCTGTTTATTTTATGCCATTTTTAATGTCCACAGTCGCGATTGGTATCCTATTTACGTACATATACGATCCCAGCTTCGGTCTAGTGAATGAGCTATTAGGCTTTGTCGGATTAGAAGCTTTGCAACGAGGATGGCTTGGCGATGAATCAACTGCCATATGGTCAATCATTGCTGTTGTCGTTTGGCAATTTGCCCCGTTTTATATGATTCTATTCCGAGCAGCCATTGTCGGGATTCCAGAAGAATTATATGAAGCAGCTGACATTGATGGGGCTTCTAAATTCCAGCGCTTTCGCAAAATTACTTTTCCGTTGTTAATACCGACAATTGTAACATCCTCCATTCTTTCAATTATCGGGGCGTTAAAGTATTTTGATCTGATATACGTTATGACCGGTGGTGGGCCAAACAATTCGACTCACCTGATGGCAACCTATATGTACGATCATGCGTTTTCCTATTTTAATATGGGTTATGGGAGCAGTATTTCCTTCTCTATGTTTGTCATAGCGTTGATTGTTACGATTTTTATTCTCTTCATAGACCGGAAAAGGAAGGGGGAGTTTTAAATGGTGCTAAATATTATCAAAAAGTTCCTGCTCTATTTGTTGGCAATTGCGTTGCTCTTATTCACGGGACTTCCTTTTTTCGCCATGGTCAACACGTCGTTTAAAGAACAGCTTGAATTTATGCAGAGTCCCTGGTCCCTGCCGGAGTCCTTTAATTTGGAACAGTATATGCTGCTGTTTGAAACGGACTTCTTCACTTATTTCGGCAACAGTTTAATCGTTGTTGTCATCTCGGTGATCTTGACCATTATCTTATCGGCAATGGCCAGTTATCCGTTGGCGAGATTAAAGTTTCGATTAAGCACACCTATTTTTGTATTGTTTCTTGTCGGGATGATGATTCCGATTCATACTACGCTCGTTCCTATTTTCCAGCTCACGCAATCGATGGGGCTGTATGATTCGCTCTGGGCGCTTATCGGCCCATATGTCGCATTTGCCCTCCCGGTTTCGATTGTCATATTCACGCAGTTTTTAAAAGAGCTGCCGGTTGAACTGGAAGAGTCGGCGAAAATTGATGGCTGCGGGCATTTCACTCTTTTCTGGAAAATTTTATTCCCGTTATTAAAGCCAGCGGTTGCGACCATTACGATTTATAACTTCATTATTATGTGGAACGAATTTATTTTCGCGCTCGTTTTAACGAATTCACCTAGTAACGCTACCTTGCCATTGGGGCTGCGAGAATTTCACGGTGATTTCTCTGTGAATGTGCCGGGGATGATGGCTGCTCTTACATTAGCATCGCTTCCGCTTCTTTTGATTTACTTTATCGCTCAGGAGCGCATTGTAAAGGGAATTGCTGCTGGTTCAGTAAAAGGGTAAGTGTAAAGCTTGTCTTTCTATACCGTTGTTAAACGAAGCTTAAAACAGGGGGGAATTTTCCATGTCAACGATTGAAAATCCGATTTTAACAGGGTTTAACCCAGACCCGAGTATCTGCCGGGTCGGGGAAGATTATTATATTGCTGTTTCCACCTTTGAATGGTTTCCGGGTGTCGGAATCTATCATTCAAAGGATTTGAAAAACTGGAAGCTCGTCTCTAGGCCGCTGAACCGTCTTAGCCAGTTAAATATGGCGGGGAACCCAGATTCGGGCGGGATTTGGGCGCCGCAATTATCATATGAAGATGGGCAATTCTGGTTGATTTATACAGATGTTAAAGTAACAGATGGCCGGTGGAAAGACTGCCATAATTATTTAGCAACGTGTGAAACGATTGCTGGCGAGTGGTCGGAACCCGTTTATTTAAACAGCTCAGGCTTTGATCCTTCCTTGTTTCATGATGATGATGGCAGGAAATATCTCGTGAACATGATGTGGGACCACCGCGTCGGGAACCATAATTTTTATGGCATCGTTCTGCAGGAATATGATACGCAACAGCAAAAGCTGGTTGGCAAACCGGAACTCATTTTTAAAGGTACAGACATTAAGTTAACCGAGGCGCCTCACCTATATAAACTGAATGGCTATTATTACTTGCTCACTGCAGAAGGCGGAACGCGCTTTGATCATGCTGTAACGGTCGCTCGTTCTACAACTTTACGCGGAGAGTATGAAGTTCATCCTGAGAATCCGATACTTACGTCTTGGCCGTACCCACGTAATCCCCTTCAAAAAGCGGGGCACGCCTCCATTGTGCATACTCATACTAACGAGTGGTTCTTAGTTCACTTAACCGGGAGGCCGCTTCCTCGCGAAGGTCAACCGGTGTTAGATCCGCGCGGGTTTTGCCCTTTGGGGAGAGAGACAGCAATTCAACGAGTGGAATGGAAAGCTGATTGGCCGTATGTTGTAGGCGGCCCGGAGCCTTCGTTAACAATTGAAGGACCGCAGCTGGCCGAAGTGAAAGTGGAGCCAGGTTACAATGAAATGGAAACATTTAATGAGAATACGTTAAACATCCATTTTCAAACGTTGCGTATTCCGCTTGAAGAAGATACACTCTCGCTTACCGACCATCCTGGCTATCTGCGCTTATACGGAAAGGAATCGCTTACTTCCAAGTTTAAGCAGGCTTATGTAGCGAGGCGTTGGGAAGCTTTTACCTTTCAGGCAGAAACAAAAGTAACCTTTTACCCTGAAACTTTCCAGCAAGCAGCTGGACTAGTCAACTATTACAATACCGAAAACTGGACGGCTTTACAGGTCAGTTGGCATGAACAAAAAGGAAGAATTCTTGACCTGACTCAATGTGATAATTTTACATTTTCACAGCCACTAACCGGAAATGAAATTTCCATCCCAGAAGAAGTAGAAGGGGTATATCTACGCGTCGATGTAGAGACTGACCTTTACCGCTACTCTTATTCGTTTGATGGGGAGACGTGGACAGAGATACCGGTCGAATTTCATTCTTATAAGCTTTCAGATGACTACATCCGAGGCGGCGGTTTCTTTACTGGAGCCTTTGTTGGCATGCAATGTCAGGATACGTCCGGTCAAAACGCGCACGCAGACTTTGCTTATTTTAAATACCAAGAAAAGTAATTGTAAGGTTGAGAAGTTTCGTTAGAGGAGGGTGTACCTAACGTGAGAATGCCCGAGGCGGCTGGAGGTTAAGTGATCCTGGTGAAGCCGCGCAGGGCGTTATCCGGAGGGGCACGGAAGGGGAGGCTTGATAGGCATCACAAGATTCCCCTCTTATAGAACTTCTTGCAAAAACCAGCCCCTTTCCCGTGCGCAGGAAGGGGTAGGTTTTTCGTTCACTTTGTAAATGGAGGAGGTCTTCTTCCTCTGGATTTAAAAGGCAAAAGGAAAGCCCTTGCGGAGCGAATGTACCCGCAAAGGCTTCTGAAACAAGAAGGATAAATAAAGGATTATAGCATTTTAATTGAAAAGTCTTTATATAATGCTTTAATTTGGGAATACGTGTTCATGGCTTTCTCTTTACTCTCAACAATGAGTTCCTCGTGTTTGCTGCCCCGTTCCGGACAAGCTACTTCATGTACATTCCCATCTTTGTCCATTGCTACAATTCGATAACTATCTTTCATCCATGATCCCCCCAAAAGTTGTTTTTTTAGTTACATGTACTGTAGGCACTAATCTGTTCTGCGATGTCATCAGGATCTAAACTGGAAGCTGACCACTTCTCACTTTTTTGGTCGTCTTCAAACACCATAATAGTAGGGTAAGAATCAACGTTGAATGCTTGTGATAATTCTGTATCATTAGTTGAAATTAAGTGTATGATCTCCTGGTTATCTCGGCATTCCGAGGTGAATTCAAGTAGTACATCATAATACGGCTTTTCTTTTTCAATGAGTTGTTGATCCGAGAAAAATAAAATTGAAAGCTCCCCGCCTAGTTCATCAGGTAACACAGTGGTTTGAGAAGAGGTTGAACAACCGCCAGCTATGAGCAGAAACAAGGAAGTGAGTACGAGCATTTTTTTACGTTTCATGTTCAACCCCGCTTCGTTCTATTGTGCCTCCAGACTGCGTTTAGATGACTTCAGTTCAAAGGCTGTTACTATGTTACATTCCCCGTAATAAAGGTTTAAAACTTATTGTTTTACTATAAAAGAAAACAATATTTTAATAGTACAAAGGTAATTAGTTTTAGGCGCAATCGTTTACAAACAAGCGATAGAAAGAGCGTCAATTTGCTGAGCACATGGACACTTTCTGTCTCCTGACGAGGGTGTGCTTCAGCTAGCTAGGAGTAGGTGGTATATTTATCGTGAGTATGGGCTTGGGACCATAGCTCTTGTATCACTTGAGCTCTTTATGGTTTCATATAAAAGTAAAGGAGGAGTGACAGATGCCTAGTGAACAAGACGGCGTAAAACAGTTTACCGTCGACGAATTAAAAGAAATTTACAACCGGGAGGAAGGCTCACCGGTACTAGTCGACATCCGTGAAAAAGAAGAGTATGAAGAAGGGCACATCCCCGGAGTGCCGCTTATTCCGATGACCCAAATTGAAGCACGCTTTGAGGAATTTGACCCGGAGCGCGAATATCTTTTCATTTGCCGGAGTGGCCGCCGCAGTCATAATGTGTCCAAATACTTTAAAGCAAGAGGAATTGAACTTGCCCATAACTACGACGGCGGCATGCTTGAATGGGATGGCCCCCTTGCCACCGGCTTAGAAAATGTACCTGAAGATGCGAAAGACCTCAGTGTGAAAAAAGGGGATTAGACGTACTTTTCCAAGAGAGCGAAAAACGGCGCCCCAATTAGCGATTCGGAAGCCCCGGATCGCTTTTTTGTGCCGCTATAAGATATTTGGCTTACGGGGCATCTACGTCGTCGATGACTCCCACTCTTCCGAATACAAGAAGTAACAGCAATATGGCGATCAATATACTCCACATTAAAGCATTTCCATCAATAGGATATTCCTCATAATAGGGAGGATAAGCTTTCTTCTTTCTGTTGTTTTTTTCGACGTTTGGGTTGGTGCGAAGACGAGAAGGCATTCACTAGTCCTCCTTTTTATTCTCTTCAAAGCGCTGAATCAGTTCAGCCACTGTCATATCTGGATTATCTTCCATAAATTTAGCAAGTGGTTCAATACCATTTTCATTATTTTCTGGAAAAGAGGGGAAGCCGCCGATTAGGTATACGCCTACAAGAGGGTCCGTACGAAAAAGTTCAATGGAATATACATCCAGCTTTCCTGATAGAATGAGCGCCGCTGTAACAATCTCAAGGTGTTTTCCACTAAATAAATCATGAACCGAGACCGGATCTTTATAGTCTTTCCCCATAATTTCCACCACCTTTTCCTTGCTAGCCTATGCACCTTTTCTGAGAAATGTGCCACAAAAGCCTAATACTTCATCGATCTGCCAAAAATGACGAGAAGGGAGCGGCGGTCTTTTATAAAAAACGAAGGGTCTATTGACATTATGGTTTTTTCTGCATAAAATGAACTTAACTTATAATCCATATAAAAATACTTGGTTATTAACGTAAGAGGTGTTCCGCATGGGGGAGAAATCGGAAGAATTAGAACGTATTAAAGAGCGGCTAGCGGAACAGCTAGAAGGCTTGCAATACGGATCAATTACCATCACCGTGCAAGACGGGAAAGTCGTACAAATGGAACGGAGCGAGAAAGTTCGTTTTAAATGAGGAGAGCTCACCAATGAATGAAGGCGGCGCTTACACGGTACGTACTCAAAACGTCTTCTGTAAGGCCGCTTCTTATAGGCAAGAAAAAGGGTGAAGGTCGTACCAGGCTATAATGACTGAATATTCTTATAAAAAGAAACGTTTATACATAACGTTTCCGCGCGAGCAAGGAAAGGGGCGCGTTCCCAACGCAGCAATGAATTGATCAGCAGCAAGCGATTAAACTTCAAAAGGAGAGAATGGGATGAAACCTTGGTTAAAAGAAGTAGCACGTGGAGAGACGTTAGCGCGTCCGCTTACGTATCGTGAAAGCTATGAAGTGGCTGCTTCAATCGCCACTGGCGAAGCGACTGATGCGCAAATTGGTGCGTTTCTCGTTGCGAAACGCTTAAAAGGTGAAACGTGGGAAGAAATGCAAGGATTTGTGGATGCGTTTCGTGACTATGCAGCCTTGCTCTCTGCTGAACCGATGCGTACGTTCGATGCAGCGGGCCCATATGACGGCAGAAAGACCTTCGCTGCAACGATCCCGGTCTCTTTTTTACTAGCAGCTGCCGGTCATACAACCTATTTGCACGGCGGCCCGCCGCTGCCACCGAAATACGGAACTCCGCTTGAATCACTACTCAGCCGCCTCGGTGGCAAAATCACAGAGGGCATCATGCAAAAAGATGCACCTGTCACCTTTGTGAACAGTTCGGAGCGCCTGCAAGCGTTGGCCCGGCTCCACCACGTTCGTGAAGAAATTGGCGTGCGCTCGTTTCTCAATACAGTCGAAAAATTACTAGGACTGTTACCGGCTCGTACACTTTTGTTTGGCGTCTTTCATAAGAAAGCGGCAGGGCCGATTATCGAGCTTGCCAAACGTCTGCCGTACGAAGAAGCGTTCATCGTGCAAGGTGAGGAAGGGGCCGAAGACGTTCCTGTCCACCGCAAGCAAACGTTTATTTACCATGTAACTGCTAAACAGGATGTGGAGACTTTACAAGTAGAACCGGGCCATTACGGTTTTTCCTATCACCGTGATGATTTTCCACTGTATATGAAGGAAGCGGAGCACGTTGAACGGATCGAAACGATTTTAGAAGGCGATGCTGTCGAAGCTCAACTAGAGCCACTTCGAGATCAGGTACTCTTTAATACCGGGCTGAGGTTGTACTTAATCGGTGATGTGCCATCTGTAGGCGCCGGTATTGAAGTGGCTAAGATGTTATTAGAAAGTGGTTCGGGCGCGCGCCAGCTTGAGGACTGGCGCAATCACGATGCAGGCAGACAAGACCTACAACATGAGGTGAGTGTATGAACAAGGGAGAGGTTGCATTTGTCGGGGCAGGTCCGGGGGATGTGAAGCTGATTACTGTACGAGGGCAGGAGCTCTTACGCGCTGCTGACGTCGTCCTTTACGACCGGCTTGTCCATCCGCTATTGCTTGAAGAAACGCAGCCGGAGGCAGAACGAATTTATTGCGGCAAGCTGCCGGACCGTCATCATTTACGACAAGAAACGATTCAAGAGATCTTAATTGAAAAAGCACAGCAAGGCAAGCGGGTGGTTCGACTGAAAGGCGGGGACCCCGGTGTGTTTGGTCGCGTCGGCGAAGAAACCTCGGCCCTAGATGAAGCCTCTATCTCCTATGAGGTTGTCCCCGGCATCACATCAGGGATTGCAGCCGCTACATATGCGGGTGTTCCGGTGACGCACCGCGACTACAGCACCAGTTTTACGGTGGTGACCGGCCACTCGAAAGAAGCGGCCGGCGTACCTGCTCCGGACTGGGCAGACCTTGCAGCCGGCAGTGAAACGATCGCTTTTTATATGGGTGTAAAAAACCTACCGACGATCAGCCGCGAACTGCTTAGCCATGGCAAACCAGCGGACACCCCTGTCCTGATCATTGAATGGGGAACCACCGGCCGCCAACGCACTGTGGAAGGAACCCTTGCTACGATTGTCGATACAGCGACAACTGCTTCAGTCCAAAATCCAGCTATCACACTGGTGGGAGAGGTTTGTTCCCTTCGCAACGGAACGAGCTGGTACGAAGAAAAGCTCCATCTCGGTCGTGTTATCTGCTTTGTACCGAGCCGGGACAGTGCTCGGACCGAGGAACTTTTACGACCCTTGCAAGAAGAAGGGGCCGAAGTGCTCAGCTTCCCACAGGAGGTGGCAGCCCCTCTCCCGGTCCCCTCTGGCTTTTGGGACCAGGTCTATGCCGCCAGCAGCCTTTCTTTTCTGGAAAAAGAAAGTGTGGTTCGCTTTTTCGACGAGATGAGAGCGGCGGGGCTGGATGTACGCTCCCTGCCTGGACGAATTAGCGTTCCAGTTGGCGCGGAAGGGGTTTCAGATGCTCTTTATGCTCGTGGTATTACGAATATAGAAAATAGCAAGGAACGTTTTCGTTTAGATGAAGTGGTGGTTGGGAGTGAAGCGATTGAGACAGCAGCGGTGTTCTGGCGTTCACATGAATGGCGGCCAGATACACGCGGTCGTAATACACTGGACCGGCTCGTGCGTGAAGAATGGTTGAATACAGTCATTGTTGAAAGTCCTGAGGGCGCGTATCGCTTAAAGGAAGAAGTCGAAACGTTGCTTGGTCAATCGCTGGCTGTATTTTTGGCAGATAAAGACGTGCTAGCCCTGACGGAAGAAGCAGCAGACGTACTGGCGGAAGAAGGGGGCTATGCTGTACTTGGCACAAGTGCAGAGATTTCCGGCCAGCTGCACAGCATGGCAAAGGTGCGCGAGAAAGCGATGGTGAGTGTCTGATGGAAGCTGTTTTGTATATTGGTCATGGGACACGAGTGCCGGAAGGGAACGCCCAGCTTAAAGCATTTTGCGAAGAAGCAATGGATGCGGTGGACGTTCCAATTCAAGAAGTCTGCTATTTAGAGCTTGCCGATCCCGACATCGAAGCCGGCGTGCGGCGCGCGGTGGAGAGGGGAGCTACAGTGCTTCATGTCGTGCCTGTGCTTTTATTTAAAGCGGGTCATGCCAAAGCAGACATTCCGGAAGAGTTGGCGCGCGTAAAGCAGCTTTACCCAGGGGTGATGTTTACCTACGGCGAGCCATTCGGGCTGCATGAAGCCATCTATCCGGTGCTTAAGCGGCGTCTGCAGGAAGCGGGCTGGCAGGAAGGAGAAGCGGCGGATGTGCTGTTTGTAGGCCGCGGGAGCAGCGACACGGAGGCGATCGGTGAATTTTACGAGTTGTCAGCACGGTTAAAAGAAGAGCTCGGCCTGGAGCGGGTGGCACCGTGTTTTCTGGCTGCTGTTACGCCTGCCTACCGCCAAGGGCTGGAAGCGGAAGTTCACCGGACGAACAATCGCTCATTGTATGTATTGCCATACTTACTGTTTACCGGCCTATTAATGAAGGAAATGAAAGAAACGATTGAAGAGGTGGCCGCAGAACGTGATGTTCAGCTCGCTCCTTACTTAGGCTTTGACCATGCCCTGACCGTCATTCTAAGAGAGCGGGTCGAAGCGCTGCGGGCATGCCTTCAGGTAGGGTGACTCAGTCTAAAAAACTATATATAGTGTGGGGAAAGAGAGGTGGGGAGAGCCTCTCTTTTTTGCGCAGCAAATAACACAGGGCAGCGGAGAGGGAATCGTTCATTTTTTACAGGGGGGCACACGTTTTCATACTTTCTGGAAGCTGATACACTAAGAATAAATCGATCATTAAGAGGTGGGTTATGGAAACGATTCGATTAGGGAAAAGTCAAATGGAGGCACCACATCTTGCTTTAGGTTGCATGCGCATGGACGGCTTGTCCACAAAAGCAGCCGCGGGTATCATCAGCCAGGCAATGGATGCTGGCATCAACTTTTTTGACCACGCCGACATATACGGAGGCGGCGCTTCGGAGGAAATTTTCGCCGAAGCGGTGAAAGAGAGCGGAGCCAAGCGCGAAGAGATGACGCTGCAGACCAAGTGTGGCATCCGCGACGGCTACTTCGATTTTTCGAAAGAACATATTTTGAACTCCGTGGAAGGAAGCCTGCAACGCTTAAACACTGATTACATAGACATCCTGCTTCTCCACCGCCCGGACACGCTGATGGAGCCTGAGGAAGTAGCTGATGCGTTTACCCGTTTAAAAGAAAGCGGCAAAGTCCGCCACTTCGGGGTGAGCAACCACAACCCGATGCAGGTCGAATTGCTGAAAAAGTACGTCGATCAGGAACTGATTGTCAATCAGCTGCAGTTTGGCATCATGCATACCGTCATGCTTGACGCAGGCTTGAACGTAAATATGCAGCATGAGCCAGCTGTGAATCGGGACGACAGTGTGCTCGAATACTCACGCTTAAATGAGATGACCATCCAGGCCTGGTCGCCGTTCCAGCATGAAAAGACAAAAGAAGTCTTTGTCGGCAATGACAAGTTTCCCGAGTTGAATGCTAAATTGAGCGAGCTTGCAGAGACATACGGTGTCAACGAATCCGCCATCGCCACCGCCTGGATCCTGCGCCACCCGGCTAAGATGCAGGCGGTCGTCGGCACGATGAACACGGAGCGGCTGAAAGCCATCGCCGAAGCATCTGGAGTGGCGCTCAGCCGCGAAGAATGGTACGCCGTCTACCGCGCAGCGGGGAACGTGCTGCCATGAGGTGGAGTGGTTACTTCACCTTTTTTCTATAGTAAAACTTAGTGGCTTATCTTATTATTCCTGCGTTCGAGGGAAGTGTTTAGATCAAGCCCAGTGCAACAGCGTCTTGGCAAAATGAAAACGTGCAGCAGCTTCCGATCATGGATTGCTGCACGAATAGAAGGTAATGAATAATTAGAGGGATCAAACGAAAGCTAAAATAATTGAACATGTAGAAGGGGCGTTTTCATTTAATACGTATAGAAAGTCCTGTTCATTGCCTCCTCTTAAAGCTTCCTTACGTTGAAGAATTCGAACAGGTTTGTTGCGGTACTAAGTCCTTGCTTGGCAAGTGAAAACTAAAGAAATAAAATCTATTGACTTCAATCTTTGTTGTTGGTATGATAAATTCCCTTGCTTAGGGCAGGGCAGTTACTTTGAATCTATTTGAGAGAAAAAAGAAATTCTTTAATTGATAGCTTCTTTTTTTCATTTAAATTAATATCGGGTAAGTTATTGACTTCACTGATTTTACTTGGTAAAGTAGTAAGTCCTTGCTTGTTGAAAGGGAGCAAAAAAACGACAAAAATCTATTGACTTTAATAGAGGATGTTGGTACAATAAACTTCCTTGCTTGATAACAAGGTGCAACACCGACTCATTGATTGTAGGAAGTTGTCATTTTCGACAAACGTTCCTGCAAAGAACAACAAAAAAGTTGTTGACTTGAGCTTTGGTTTTGTGTAAAATAGAAATTCCGCGTTGGTAAACGCGAAAAAGAATTCGCCCTTTGAAAACTGAATGAAAGAAAGCGCCAGTCAATTTTAATTGATAGTTTATATGAGAGCGAGTCAAATCGCTTCGATTATAAGGGCGTTCGGTTCTGTTAGTTCTTAGGAGCTAGTCGGAAGGCCTGCTACGTTCGCAACGTCCTGTTGCAACGCAGGCACTCGAACGTCCTGTTCTTCGGAGAGTTTGATCCTGGCTCAGGACGAACGCTGGCGGCATGCCTAATACATGCAAGTCGAGCGCGTGAAGCAGGTTGATCCCTTCGGGGTGACACCTGTGGATCGAGCGGCGGACGGGTGAGTAACACGT
>NZ_KB898626.1:0-174526 GCF_000377705.1 Salsuginibacillus kocurii DSM 18087
GCGTCTTCATCTTCTTCTACCGCATCTTCGTCTTCTTCTACAGCGTCTTCGTCTTCTTCTACTGCATCTTCGTCTTCCTCTACCGCATCTTCATCTTCTTCAAAGACAGAGTAAAGGGTTTCCTGGGCGTTTAAGACTTCTGAGCGAACTTCTTCAATTTCTTCTTCTGTTTCTACCACTTCGGGCGCGTTTTCATCGACTTGATTTGTCACGCCGTTCAATTGATTATCTGCAGCATTTAAACGATGTAAGAAAGAATTCAGCTTTCCTTCATAAGCTTCCAATTCGCCAATTTCTTCGTCTGTTAGATCTTCATCTTCTAATATTGAAAGAATCTCCTCTAAATCTGCACTGACAAAATCTGCTTTTTTCTCTACGCTGTCTAGTCGTTGCAGATGATGAGAAGTCTCTACATCACTTTGTTGTTCTGCATGCACTCCAGCATTTCCATTATTACCATTGTTTCCGTTCGCCTCTGAGTTAGGTTCTTCAGCACCTGCTTGTCCTGCTGTAAATACAAGTCCTAATGCCGCCAAACTTGGTGCTGTCAACTTCACAATTCTTTTGTTCATGTTACCTTCCTCCTTTAAGAGCTTGGAAATTTGATGATACATGTCTAATTGTAGAAATACTCCCGCCGTAAAAAAAGAGAATTTAGAATACATAATCTCCTTTTAAACTTGATGAAATGTTGTAAAAAGTCAGATCAATAAATATTACACTGCTATTATTTTTCATATAAAAGCTTTAACCACCATCATGCAGGCCTACCTGCTTTTGTGATGGTTTATTTTCATAGCCAGCAGTTAACGAAAAGATTACAAACTATTATCATCGAAAACTTTTACTACAAAAAAGTAATTATTAATAGTAAACGAATAGAAATATCATCCATAGCAAATGCCTATTCATTAGGATTTTATAACTATGTGACGAATTGACTTCTCTTAGTTCATTTCTAACCAGAGAACAAAGAAACCTGATTTTAATATATCAGAATAATAAAAGCCCTCTATATCTGATGTGAGCTTATTTTTCATACCGGAATACAAGCTAATTTAATGACAAACAAGTATGTTTTTCGAGATTCTTTACAAATCTCTACTGTTTTTGTAAGTAATATGGTATAGTACTTAAGACTTGAAAAACTTTTAAATTTAGAAATTACATTGTAAAAAGAGGGATAGAGAATGAAAGCATGGCAACATTTTTCTGTGCGCGGAAAACTACTTGCAACGTTTAGTACTGTATTATTACTCTTTATAATTGGAGCCGTTTGGATCTTTTTAGAACTCAATTCAACCGGCGAGGAACTAGACACATCCGAACAACGGGCCGAACGCGCTGTTATCGTCACGGATATTGGTTCCCTCTTTCGTGCAAAGTACATACAAGTTAATGAGTTTGCCCGTACAGGCAATTTTGACGAAGAATATTATATAGAACAAAATGATAGACTTACCGAGTACCTAGCAATGATTGAGGATCGTATGAACACAGAGAGGCAGCAAGAATTGTATACAACCATCCATGAAAACAATGATCAGTTCAATGAATTAGCGACAGGCGTTGTGGAAGGGGAAGGTTCCATAGAACTTGCAATGGCTGAGTTAGATCAATTACGCGGAGAAACGGTCACTTCAACCCGCGAACTTTCAAACGAAGTCGTTGATCAGATGGGACTAGCACAAGAGGAAGCTGCCGCCTCTCTTTCACAATCGCAAACTGTGTTTATCGTTTCTTTAGCGGTCGCGTCAGTGATTGGCTTTACTTTATTTTTATTGTTTAGCAATAACTTGAGCCGCACCTTGCAAAAAGTGTCTTACAACGCAGAACAGATTAGTGAAGGTAATTTAAACGTTGAACAAGTGAAAACAAACGCAAAAGATGAAATCGGCGTGTTGGCTTCTTCCATGAATGGGATGACCAATAACTTGCGTGAATTGGTGCAAAACATTTCGAACACTTCTACAGAAGTCGCATCTTCAGCTGAACAACTCCTGGCAAGTGCGGATGAAACGAGCAAAGCCAGCAGTCAAATTTCTGCCTCCGTGCAAGAAGTGTCCAGTGGGGCTGACCAACAAGCTGAGACAGCTAATCACGCTCAATCTACAGCTGAAGAAATCTCTACCGGAACCGGGCAGATTGCCTCTAATGCTCAAGAAGTAAATGATTCTGCAACGCAGGCTTCCCATAAAGCCTCAAACGGTGCAGAAGTCATTACACAGACCGTAGACCAAATGAACACCATTCAGGAGAAAACAGAATCTACAGCTACTATCATTGAGCAGCTCAACAATAAATCCGGACAAGTAGGAGAGGTCGTATCACTTATTACCGACCTATCCGAACAGACCAATCTACTCGCTTTAAATGCAGCTATTGAAGCAGCGCGGGCTGGTGAACACGGGAAAGGCTTTGCGGTAGTAGCCGAGGAAGTACGAAAGCTCGCTGAACAGTCTGGTCAGTCTGCCCAGCAAATTAGCACGATGCTTGAAGAGATTCAAAGTGACATTACTCAGTCTGTTCAAGCTATGAAAGACGGTCAGGTGGCAGTTAGTGATGGAATGTCTTACGTTGGTCAAGCCGGAGATGCTTTTAACGACATCCAAAAAGCAGTTGTGCGCGTTTCCAGCCAAGTGCAAGAAGTATCTGCTGCCATTGAGGAAATCACCGCAAGTACTGAGTCGATGTCAACTTCTATCGAACGAACAGCCACCGTCGCGAGCGACTCTGTTCATTATACTCAAGAAGTAGCCTCTGCGGCTGAAGAACAAAATGCTTCCATGCAAGAAGTTAATGCAGCCGCTGCTACGCTCTCAAAAATGGCCGAAAATTTACAGGAATCGATCCAAACATTCAAATTGTAAATGTTTAGTATAGCAACGTTCTTTATCAACAACGTCCCTTTAACACAAGACATCATAATAGAAAAGCCGGGGGTTATCACATCCCCGGCTTTTCTCATGCAAGAAACACACTGTTCAGCTTAAACTGCAGGGGTTAAGCCCACTACTCCAAGGGGCATATACGTTTTCAGAGGAAATCAATATTTAAAGTCTAAACCTCAGATGCTGTTAATATGTTACAATAGGTGTCACATCAGCTCTCATTTTATTTATAAAGGGGAAACCATATGAGAACGAAAATCATGAAATGGATTAATGGAAGCTTTGAAGCTGTCTTAGCGATTCCTTTACTCGGGGGCGCTCTTGTTATCAGCTTATCATGGACCCCACTCTTAGTTATGCTTATTTTGCATATTATTGCTCTTGTCTTTTCAGTTCAAGATAATAAAAAGAAAGCTGGGCCGATTTTAGGAATTGTCACTTCATGTGTTGCCTGGATCCCGGGAGTCGGTTTTGTCATGCACGTTATAACCGCTATCTTTAACATGGTGGAAGCGGCGAAAGATGAAACGGTCAGTAAAGAAATTTAGAATGTTGCCTAGAACCACCGGCTGATCGAAAGAGTAAGATCATAATAAATAAAAGTGAGCATTAAAACCAGTGAAGTGTCATTCTTCACTGGTTTTTTGTATAACCCATTTAAACGTTACTTTATGAAGTTAAAAATCTTCGTTAAGATTTATGAGGTTTTCTTCATCTTTCATAAGTTGAACATGAACCGAGGGTGCAGCGTGAGTGTCTTGAGCTTCTTCAGCAAAGGTTTCTGCAAGCGCTTCTGCTTCCTCATTGCTTACATCTTCTCCTAAGTGGACAGTAAGCACGACCTTCCCATCCTCTTCATATACTTCTACATCTTGTACACTAGCATCTGCTGCAATGATTTCTATCAAGTCCTCATCTGCTGAACTCGGTTCCCTCATTTCACTATCATTTTCATCACGGTCTACCTCTTCACTTGTATCTTCTACCTCATGAGTCGTTTCATTATTACTTTCCTCTGTTTTTTCTTCATCGTCCTCATCGTTTTCTTGAAGTTCATCTACTTCCTCCTCAGCTCCTTGAGGTTCATCTACATTCTCCATTTCTTCTTCACCGCTACAACCAATGAGTAATAAAATCAACGAGATCATACCAACTTTCCCACTATGTTTCATATGAAACTCCTCTTCTTAGTAGAATTTATTCAATCTACCCTTATTATAATATAGCGCGTGCACGGGACCTACCAGTAGCGAAGGCCCATGCAAACAAAAATATACGCTAGTATAAAAACCCTGCAGAAATTACTCTCTGCAGGGTTTACGATACTTTAATGCTTTACCGCACTGGGGGTCAGGCACCACTATATTAATGATAAGACTCAATCTGCTCGATTAGATCTTCGCCGCTGAAGTCGCCATCCGCGTTAATTCGTTGTAACTCATACGGGGAAGTATCCTCTGTGTTGATACCTTCACGAACCGTATACATTAGTTCATACCCTCGTTCTTTGCCGATTTCAACCACATCCTCATTGAATGCGCCAAACGGGTAGGTATAGGTAAAGACTTCATTGCCTACGTGCTCTTCAATGAGTTCTTCGGACGTTTCAAAATCTTCAATAATCCGTTCCATATATTCTTCTTCAGATTCCAATTCCCCATCTACCACTTTTTGATTAATCAGTGGTGCTCCTTCTCCGTCTTCTGTTTCTACGTAGTGGTGAAGGTCATGGCTGTGATTCTGTATATCAATGTATTCACTTTCCGCCATTTCTGCAGCCTCATCCCAGCCAAAGTGAGGGTTTGAGCCCGGGGTCTCACCACGGTAGCTCGTTACTACATAAATGGTGGCGTGCATTTCCATTTCATCTAATAAAGGATATGCAATCTCATAATTACTTTCATACCCATCATCAATGGTGATAACTAATGGCTTTTCCGGCATATCTACATCTTCGCCGTTATAAAACGCTGCCAGCTTTTCTTCGGTAATCGTTTCATAGCCTTCTTCCTGTAATGCTTCTAACTGATCTTCGAAACGTTCGGTAGGTACCGTTACTGAACTCGCTGCTTCTTCATCATCATCAAAATGGTGATACATCAACACCGTAATCGGGGTCTTACCTTCAGGTACCCCTTCCTCTTCTATCTCGTTCTCTTCAGGTTCAGAGGTTTCCTCTTCGTTCTCCGTCACATCTTGACAACCAACCATGAAAACAGCAAAACCTGTTATTAAAAAGCTTTTTAATATAGTCATTCAGCCTCCAACTTTCCTTATGGCAAAAAATTTGATCCTTTCTAATTTTAAAAGAGAATGGTGGCACTCGCAAGTTAATAAATGTAGAAGTTTCATGTGAAATCTTCGTAGGATATTCTCAGAGGCCATCTGACCATTTCTTTTCTATTTCAATAACCATGAAAATGAGGTTTATGAACCCATATCGGCTCTTTTAACATAATGTTGATAATTAATGAGGTAGCTCCTGAAAACCATACCCGAGGCTTTCTCGCCAAACGCATCAATACCTTTCAAAATCAATTTATTATCATGCACTATCTGCTCTGAATCTCTCTTCGACACCTTTCATGAATGCTCTGAAAGTTTCTCCTCCTCATTATCTTCTATTATTTCGCTCTTCTTCAACCTCCCCTGATCCTGCTCTGAAACCCCCCCCCTTTACTGCCCCCTTTATCACATTAACGCTGTACCTTACCGGGGGACAGGCACCATAATGACAGATAATTTGACAAATTTTTTGATTTTTTCTATAAATTTTGTAGACTTTCGAAAAGTCATGATATATACTCGTAATCTAACAAAAAGTTTTGTTTTTTTGTTTTTCAGGTACTTTTTGTTAATTAACTACTAAATTATCTTTCTTTAAGAAGGGGAGTTTTTCATGATGAAAAAGAAAGTGGCATTTGTACTAGCAACAGGAGTGACTGCAGTTGCTTTATCTGCCTGCGGGGGTGGCGATTCAGCCGAAGATTATCCAAATGACTCAATTGAAATGGTAGTGCCGTGGGGTGCCGGCGGTGATACTGATGTGATTAACCGCATCACAACTGATTATTTGGAAGATGAATTAGGAACCTCGATCACGATCACGAACATGAGCGGTGGCGGTGGAGCTATTGGCGCCCAGGAAGCGCTCAATGCGGATAATGATGGTTATACTATACTTGCTGGCCATGATTCCATTGCCGTTTCATACTTAATGGACCAAACTGATTTCCACTATTTCGATTTTGAACCGGTTTCTCTAATGACTTCAGCCAATCAGCTCTTAGCAACCAACATTGATAATGAATGGGACAGTATGGAAGATGTGATTGATGACGTAGCTGATGACCCTGAATCGATCAGCTTTGGAGCGACCGTCGGTTCAACGACGCATGTTGTTCCACTAGGTATTCAAAATGATGCCGGGGTGGAGTTTAACTTTGTTAACTACGAAGATACGGCAGAACGGACCCAAGCTCTTCTTGGCAATCATGTAGACATTGTCCCTACTACGGTTCCAGCAGCTGAAGAATACATTGAAGCTGATGAAATTAAAATCCTCGGTATTCTCGCTGATGAACGAAATGAAGCCTTACCTGAGGTAGAGACATTAGAAGAACAAGGCATCGACTTTACGTTTGGAACCAACCGTGGTTACTTCTTCCCAGAAGATACGCCTGATGAAATTGTTGATCAGTGGGATGAAGCGCTCGGGAATGTGGCCGAGAATGAAGATTTCCAACAAGAGATTGAAGAGATGGGTGTAGAAATCAATTACTTAGACCGCGACGAGTACAATGAGTATCTCGAAAACGACCTTCATGAAATGGAAGACATTCTCGAGGAACAAGGGGCACTTGAAAGAGAAGTAGAATAGGAGGGGCCAACGTTGAAAAACAAAGAACAATTGGCAGCTCTAATCGTTTTAGCGGTAGCGGGCATCTTCTATTATTTCACCTTTAATATCCCAGCCCGGGAAGAAGACGGGCTGGGACCCACTTTTTTTCCGCGGCTTCTGCTGATTATGATTGGAGCTTTAGCGATACTTAGTTTAATCCGTTCTTTTGTCACACCAACAAAAGAAATGAAAAAGGAAGAAGAAACAGCCGAACAAAAAAAACGAGGCAAGTCCGTTTGGATTATATTTGTATTGTTCGGCGTATTTATTCTACTTGTTGACTTTCTCGGGTTTACGCTCTCAGCAGTATTATTTATTATTGCCGTTTATTTATTGATCGGACCTTCACAGTCTTGGAAACGTTCGGCGCGTACGCTCGGTATACTTATCGTTATACTTTTTGTCCTTCAATTTGTTTTCCAAAATATTTTAGAGGTACCGCTACCATCCGGTATATTCTAGGAAAAGAGGTGAGATCACGTGGAAAACGTTCTGCTAAGTTTGCAGGAAGTCCTGCAATGGCAAACACTGCTCCTTATGTTTATTGGGGTATGCGTAGGAATTGTACTAGGGTGTATCCCCGGTTTTACAATGACGATGGCTGTGGCGCTTACGTTGCCATTTAGTTTCACGCTTGACCCCCTTCAAGGAATTTCATTAATGATGGGGGTATGGATTGGTGGCGCCTCTGGTGGACTTATATCAGCTTGTTTATTAGGTATTCCCGGTACTCCATCAGCCATGGCCACCACCTTTGATGCGTATCCAATGGCTAGAAATGGGCAACCCGGACGGGCATTGGCCATTGGGTTATGGTCTTCTTTTTTTGGAGCACTCATTGGTGGGGTCATCCTTGTAGTTGCTTCTCCTTTTTTGGCAGCCTGGGCCGTTAACTTCGGACCATGGGAGTTTTTCAGTTTAATGGTCTTCGGGTTAACCGCCATTGCCAGCTTAGGTCAGGGCTATTTAATTAAAGGCTTGATTGCCGGATTGTTCGGTATGTTTATCGGCACATTTGGCCTTGATCCCGTAACCAATACAGAACGATTCACCTTTGGCTTTGTGGAAATGTACAATGGCTTTGATTTTCTGCCGATTTTGATTGGGGTATTTGCCTTTTCCCAGCTTCTCAGTGAACTAAAGCAAGGTGCACGTCAATCCGTCGATTTCGGAGAACAGAAAAGTGTCTCTTATCCGATTGGTAAAACGATAAAAGAAATGTTTTCTTCCTCTATTAATGTTGTTCGCTCCTCGATCATCGGTACGATTGTCGGCATCCTGCCAGGGGCGGGCTCTAGTATTGCTAACATTTTAAGTTATGATGTGGCGAAAAAAGTTTCAAAGAATTCGAGAGAATTTGGAACAGGAAAAAAAGACGGTATTATTGCTGGTGAATCAGCAAACAACTCTTCAGAAGGCGGTGCTTTGATTCCGACTTTGGCACTTGGCATCCCTGGTAGCGCAGTTACAGCCATGATGCTTGGCGCTTTGCTGATTCATGGTATTCAACCTGGTCCTTACTTTATTATTTCCGAGCCAGTGCTTGCGTACGGCATCTTTCTTTCCTTTTTCATATCAGCCATTTTCATGCTTCTTATTCAATCTTTTGGTATTCGACTTTTCTTACGGGTAAACGATATCCCGCTTCATATTTTGCTCCCTGTTGTTATTGTGTTGTGTGCGCTTGGCAGCTTCGCCATTAACAACCGCATGTTTGATGTAGGCGTACTGCTGTTGTTTGGTGTACTCGGTTACTTAATGAAACACTTTGGTTTTTCTCTGCCGGCTTTTGTCCTTGGCGTAATTCTGGGGCCATTGACCGAACAAAACTTACTGCGCGCCTTAAATACAAGTCCGGACATATCACTCTTTTTCACGCGTCCAATCTCAGGCGTTCTTTTAACCTTGGCGATTCTTTCACTCATTTACGCGATTGTTTCAGAAGTTAAGTATTCCAAACAGATGGCTCAAGCCAAACAAGAATAATAGCACGCTTCTCGTTTGAATGACGCTGCTCCAATGTAAATCGAACAAAAATTTACCAACGAAAGGTGAGAGATATATGCTTGCACAAGATCCACTCTATCAACCTTATACATCCAAACGTATGCCGACCTACAGCAAAAACGGGATGGTAGCCACCACCCAGCCCCTTGCAGCTGAAGCCGGCAAACAAATGATGGAAAAGGGAGGAAATGCCATTGATGCAGCGATTGCTACTGCTGCTGCGTTGACCGTGGTAGAGCCTACCTCAAATGGTATTGGCAGTGATGCATTTGCTCTTGTCTGGATAAATGATAAGCTCCATGGCTTAAACTCAAGCGGTCAAGCTCCCCAGCAAATGACCCGGGAAGCGTTTAAGGAACAAGGTTACGAAAGCATCCCTACTCACGGTCTTACCCCCGTTACGGTCCCGGGGGCTCCGGGTGCGTGGGCTTCTCTATCTGAGCGTTTTGGTAAACTGCCTTTAGAGGACGTTCTCGCTCCTGCGATCCGCTTAGCGGAGGAAGGCTTTCCGGTCTCTCCGATCGTGTCAAAGTATTGGAAGCTCGGAGCTGCTAGTTTTCGGAAGAAATTCGAAGGAGAGGAGTTTAAGCCTTGGTTTGATACGTTTACGCCAACTGGTAAAGCTCCTGAACCAGGCGAAATCGTGACCTTGCCAGGTCATGCTTCCACCTTGAGAAAAATAGCAGACACAAATGGAGAAGCCTTCTACCAAGGGGAACTTGCGGACGAGATTCACGACTTTTTCCAAACACATGGCGGCTTTTTACAAAAGGAAGATTTACAACAGTTCAAGCCTGAATGGGTTAATCCAATCTCTGTCAATTATCAAGGCTACGACGTGTGGGAGATTCCGCCCAATGGGCAAGGGCTCAACACACTGCTTGCATTAAAAACACTGGATGGGATGGACATATCTAAAGAAGCTGACCCTGAAACGGTGCACAAACAAATCGAAGCGATGAAATTAGGGTTTGCCGATGGGATGAAATACATCACCGATCCTGAACATATGAAAGTATCAGTAGAAGATTTGTTGTCGGAACAGTATGCTGCTGAACGCCGAAAGTTAATTGGAGAGGAAGCCATCACCCCAGAAGCCGGCGAGCCGCCAAAAGGCGGAACCGTCTACCTTGCAGCCGCAGACAATGAGGGGAATATGATCTCTTATATTCAAAGTAACTATATGGGCTTTGGTTCTGGTATTGTCGTTCCGGGCACAGGCATCAGCCTGCAAAACCGCGGGCATGATTTCAGCCTCGACCCTGAGCATCATAACGTGCTGGAGCCTGGGAAGAAGACCTACCACACCATTATCCCTGGCTTCTTAACCAAAGATGGAGAAGCGATTGGCCCATTTGGTGTCATGGGCGGCTACATGCAACCGCAAGGACATTTGCAGGTTGTGCTGGCTACGGTACTTGCCCAGTTGAATCCACAGTCTGTACTTGATGCTCCGCGATGGCGCTGGGTTGAAGAGAAAACCGTTGAAGTAGAACCTAATTTTCCAGACCATATAGCTCAAGCCCTGGTGAGAAAAGGCCATCAAGTGAAGAAAAGCGTGGATGAAGGCGGCTTTGGCCGCGGCCAGATTATTTGGCGAGACCCGAAAACGGGCGTACTCACCGGCGGAACTGAGCCCCGGGCAGATGGTTATATTTCCGTGCTCTAACACTTTCTTATTCAAATGAGACGTTCTTCTTTATAATGAACATAGAGACAAAAACTGTTCAGGCGAAGGAGGAACCATTCGTGGCCAAACATGATGACATTGACAAAAAAATATTAGAGTTACTCACGGAAAATGGACGGATGTCCTATGTGGATATCGGTAAGGAACTCGATATTTCCCGCGTGTCTGTCCGGGATCGGGTTCAGGCTATGGTGGAATCGGGATTAATTGAAAAATTCAGCGTAGTGATCAATTCAGAAAAAGCCGGTAAGCAGATTTCTGCTTTTTTTGAAGTGGACTGTGACCCTCAATATTTAGTCGAGGTAGCTGAAACTCTTGTAAATAACCCCAGTGTTGCCAGCTGCTATCAAATGACGGGTCCCAGTACGCTGCACATGCACGTGCTCGTCGAGGATATGGCCGCATTAGAAACCTTCATTAATGAAGAATTGTACACCTTGCACGGCATTACCAGGGTGGAATCCCATATCTTACTGCGTCGATTTAAAAGCCGCACTGGCTTAAAATTATAGGCCTTTTTAAGTTAAAAGGCAGTATTCCTACAGAACCAATAAGAAAATCCCAGTGAAGAGGCTGCACGATGGGCCTCTTCGCTATTCGTTTACGTTAAAAAAATAGAAAGGAGGGGCGTCATCATATGGATTTTAAATTGCAATCGCAAATTTTCATGGCCTTTTTCCGAAGCGGAATGCTCGGTTATGGCGGTGGACCTGCCTCGATTCCACTCGTGCAGAAAGAAGCAGTGGAAACGTATGAATGGATGAGTGATGAAGAGTTTGGCGATATTCTTGCGCTTGGCAATACGCTGCCAGGGCCAATTATCACGAAACTGGCTGGTTATATTGGTTACCATGTTGGCGGTGTTGTAGGTATGCTAAACGCCTTGTTTGCTACCATTTTTCCAACTGTTTTCCTAATGATTGTCTTGATCGGTTTTTTGACCTCGTTTAGCGATTCGCCTATCGTTCAAGGGATGACTCACGCCGTCGCGCCAGTAGTAGGCGTTATGATGCTTGTGTTGACGTATAACTTTTTCAAAACATCAAGAGACCAGCTCGGCTGGGTGGGAATGATCGCTCTAGGCGTTGTGAGCATTCTCATCATCGAACTATTAAATGTCCATCCTGCTATCTTAATTGCCATCTTGCTTATTGCAGGTTTTTCTTCGGTGCGCAAGAAAAAGCAGAAAGATGAAGAGAACCGCCCCAAAAAGAAGGTGCTTAGCTGATGATCGTGTATTGGGAATTATTTTTAGCGTTTTTTATACCAGGAATTGTAGGTTACGGAGGAGGCCCTGCTTCCATTCCGTTAATTGAATATGAAGTTGTGCAGAGATATGAATGGGTCTCTGTAGAAGAGTTCGGTGAAATTCTCGCGCTCGGAAACGCACTTCCAGGACCGATCGCGACGAAAATGGCAGGATTTATCGGCTATGAAGTCGCAGGCATACCCGGTGCTCTCATTGGCCTATTTGCCACGGTGGCACCTTCCCTGCTCGCGATGCTCTTACTTATTGGCCTGCTTTACCGTTTCAAAGACTCTCCGCGGGTAAAACGGATGACGTCCTTGATTCGTCCGGTGATCGCGGTATTGTTAGGCGCACTGGCAGTAGACTTTTTCGCTTCTGGTTGGCAAGGAGCTGGCGTACTGCAGACCGTAATTCTTGCTGTGGGCAGTTTTGTATTATTAGAACTTCGGAAAGTTCATCCTGCGCTGGTTATCCTTCTTGCCCTCGCGTACGGAGCGATCTTTTTAAGTTAATTTCTCATCCTGCACACCTAGGAGCCGTCTTCACAGCGAGGACGGCTCCACTTCTTTTATTAAAGGTGATTTGCTAATCGCGCTAGAATCACACATTTATGCCCACAGCCCACTACTGTATATGACTTGTGGAAAAACTGTGTATATTTTTCCTTTCTAACGTGCTCAAGCTCTCTTACTCTTCTAAAGCCACTTCGAACTCTTTCACAAACAGTGCCTCACCTGTAATCGTTATCTCATAGCCCTCTTCACCGTCAGCCACGCTAACCAGTACCCGGCCGTCTTTACCCATTTCTTGCCCTTGCTCAATAAGCAGATGAA
The DNA here is from genome assembly GCF_000377705.1 of Salsuginibacillus kocurii DSM 18087. GTDB lineage: Bacteria > Bacillota > Bacilli > Bacillales > Marinococcaceae > Salsuginibacillus > Salsuginibacillus kocurii. Next base: position 12,572 of record NZ_KB898626.1, read on the forward strand.
GATCTTCAACTAAAGGGCCGGCCATATAGTTAGCATAATATGCGCCCATGACAGCTGATGCCGTCCCAGTTACCGGATCTTCAATCGTGCCGGCATGCGGAGAGGAGAAATGGCGGCCGTGCATATGAGCATCCGCTCCATACGTTTCTAAACAAAACGGATGAATGGACGCTTCCGGTCTTTCTGTTAACACTTTAGGAAAAGAAGAAGGTTGCGGCGTCATTTGTTGAAAGGTTGCTAGTTTCTTAATCGGAACTAAGAGCGTCCAGTTACCTGTACTGCCATAAACAAGCGGCAGTGTTTCATCAATCGCTTCTTCCCCTACTCCAAGAGCCTGAGCCAGTCCTTCTTTAGACCCGTTAAATGCTTGAAATTGCGGCTGTGCTTGTTGCATCGTAATCTGGATCGCACCAGCCGAGGACGAAGATACGTGCACAGGAAGACTGCCTGCTTTCGTCTCAATCGTGAGATGATTTTTATCCGGCAGCCATCCTCTACTCTTTAACGCATAGACCGTCGCCACCGTGGCATGGCCCCACAGATTCATTTCCTTCCCTGGCGTAAAAAATTTGAGCCCGACATCATCTCGGGCCGCCGTAACAAGAAAAGACGTTTCGTTAAAGCCGACGGCATACGCAATCTCCTGCATCTCCTGCTCACTAAAATCGTCTCCGTTTAACACTAAGCCAGCTGGATTCCCTTTATTGGGTTCATTACAAAACGCATCGTAATGATATACCTTTACCGTTTTCATTCTAAACCCCTCCGCAATTAAAACATGCCTGTACTATACCGAGCTTTGCTATCATTATATCGGGCAGATGAAGAAACAAAAAGCCCTGAAAAGAAGCTATTCTCTTCAGGGCTCTTTATTCTTTAACATATGCACAGTAGAGAAGAGATTACTTAGTACTCTACATAATACCCCTCTTCATCTTCTTCTCTTCCAAACCAAACATGGGCATAATGTCCTTCAATTCCTACCCCCATCACTTCTAAGTCACCCCAATTACCTTCCCCTATAATGACATCGTTATGAGCAGAGGAATTCTTCCATAAGTCAAGAGCTCTTTCTGCTTCTAATTGCACCCCAGAATAAACAGAAATCTCAAAACCATTTCCTTGATAGCCTGTTAATTCACGTGGCTTGTTCCACATTTTCTCACTATACTCATGATCGGAAGTATAGCATACTGGCGTCCACTCTCCATTTTCGGACCAACTGTGTAAGTTACATTCTTCTCCACGCTCATCTTTACCGTCTTCTGGGGAATATTCGTTAGAGTCTTCTACATGAGTCCGAGCCACTTCTGTTAATGAGCTTGATACAGGCAATGGGTTTAAGCCTAGAGATTCTCGGTATTCATTAATTAATTGAGCTAATTCAAATTCTTTGGGAGTTAGGTCATCATGCTCATAACTTTCTTCTGGTACAACAGTCACTGTTTCTTTTATGATTCTCTCTCCCGGCAAAGATAGCTCGACTGTGTATTCTTCTTCGTAAGTTGCATCAGGTTGAAATGAAAGATTCAGTTCGTCATCAGTAGATAAGAAATCAGTTGACTCTAGCACCTTTCCTTCATCGTCGCTCGCATAAATCGTAGCTGTCATAGGTATTTCATATTCAATAACAGGAAGAGTAAAACTCACCTCAACTTCTTCGTCTTCATGTTGGGAAACCTCTTCAGACGTTACCTGTCGTTCTATGCTATTTTTTAATTCCTCAATTAAGAGAAGCTCTCCCCACTGAAGGTTCAAATCTAAAGAGGAGGAAGCAGGCAAGAATTCATACCCTGAAAGGTTTGCTCCCTCTTCAAAGCGAATAGTCAAATCCTTTTCATATTCAACTTGTTTCTCCGCTACTAGTTCTTCATCATCAATGGTAATAGGAGCTTCAGTTTGTATGGCAAGCCCCTGATGAATGTCCCCTCCACCTGGCTCAACAGCTTCAAGATAAAATGCTTCATCCCCTGGTAAAATAGTAAGGTGAGGTACAGAGGAACCATTCTTAAAGGTTAACCTTTCACCTTTTATCGCTACAGGTTCGTTAACATGCACATTATCAAGTGTTACAGATGTTCCATTTTCAGTAAAAGTTAGGGTGCTAACCTCTCCATTTTTTAAAGTAACCTCTTCTGCTCCAACTGTTACTTCATTTGCCTCTGAAAGGTCTACTGTTGTATTAGGTTGATCAACGATAACACTGCCTTCTGGGGATTTACCTTCATTAAAACTCGTTTCTTTAAAAACCCGATCTAAAAACGTAACAAATTGGGCTCTTGTTACCGAGTTATCAGGCATGAAATCTCCCCCAGGGTAGCCTGTAACTATATTATTGCCAGCTAATATGCCAATTTCACGAGAAGCCCAATGCCCTTCATCAACATCAACAAATGAAAGTCGCTTTTCCTCATCAAAGTCAAACTCCCGAAACAGAACAGAAGAGAGTTCAGCACGCGTTAACGTTTCTTTTGGTTCAAATTGTCCACTTTCATTCCCTTCAAATAGGCCCGCATCAACTACTGCTGCTATTTCTTCCATGAATTCATCAGAGTCGTCCACGTCGATCATGTCATTTCCAGAATGACTTCCTGTTTCTAAGTCTAATACGCGTACCATTAATACAGCAGCATGGTCACGCCGTATTTCATCATCAGGACCAAAGTTGTTATCCCCATAGCCTTCAACCACTTCTTCTTCGACTAATTGATTAATAGATTCAGCTGCCCAGTGCTCGGGCGGAACATCATCAAACTGATAAGCGTGGCCAGCATATGTATAGGTGAACCATAACACTACAGAGGTACAACTACCTATTATGAATTGCTTTACTTTTCGATTCATTTTTACCCTCACTTCTTCCTATAAAGCACAGTTACTATGCTTATCGTGCTTAGTAGGAATTTCATTGATTTATTAAAATAGGTGATAAGTTTAATGGAAGTCAAATTTGAAACAAACGTTTAAAAGTAATAAAGGCTTGTTCACGAGAGTATGTTCCATTAGGGCTGAATAATGTTTCACTGGTTCCATTCATTATGTTCTCCCCACTACCTTTATCGGTAGCATGAGTAACGAATTGTACGCCATCCTCTGCCCACACAGCAATTTCACCCCTATCATCAAAGTTTATAGTTCCTCGCGCTTGCTCCAGGTTTAAGTGATCAGCTGTACGTTCTAACATTACTGCAGCTTCCTGTCGTGTAATTTCTGCTTGAGGTTCAAAATGATTATCTCCGCGGCCATCCACAATTCCTAATTCAAATGCAACAATGACTGCTTGCTGAGATGTATCAGCGAACGGAGAGTCTGATTGCTCTGATAAATTTTCTTCCATAAACTCCCCTGTACTAACTCCTTTAGTGGTAGCTAAAAAATGTACAACCAGTTCACTAAAATCCAGACGGGTCATTGAGTCTTGATAACGAAGGTCAAAGTTTTCTGGAACCAACCCCAACTGTCGCGACTCTTCTACTTCATCAGTAGCCCAAGAAGAAGGCGTTTCTTCGCCATGCACATCGTCAACTGAGCGTTGATACTCTTCAAACAACCCTTGAAGTGATACACTGTTTATTCGATCAGAAGTTTGATCATAGATTTCATTAAATTGTTCCTTTACATATGGAAAGTCAACTTCTTCTTTATTGCTAAAAATCTTCTCTCGCTCTTGTTCATATTCCCTTTCACTAACTTGTTCCCCATAAATTTCATATTCTGAACTGCCCTCCTCTTCAGGTTGGTGTGAATTTAACGAAAAAGCATAACTTATTTGATCTGTTGTTAACATGTTGCCTTCCATCGTAATCCCTATATCTGCAATTGAAGAATTTATTGCACTAGAGCTCCCGTCCACCCCTATAAACTTGAATTCTTCCGTGCTTTTATTTTGATATAACTGCAAATGATCAAAAGCCCGCATGCCTATACCCATATTCTGTAACGATTCATTGCTACTGCCGAGTCCGTCCCCTTGATGATTCAACTTTATGGCTTCTCCGTTTTTATAAGTAAGCGCCAAGTCTAAATTGTTAACTGTTCGATAAGAGGTACCTTTAAAAAGTTCAGGAGTACCATTTCTATTGATATCGGCCAATACAATGTTTGTAGATTGATCGGCATGAATATATTCATTATCGGAAATGTAGTTGTTCAATTCATTCTCATATGTTTCTTGCCAATCTTTCTCAAGCGCTTCTCCCGAAGTCACTGTAAACATTGCTAAAGTCCCTAACACTATAAAACTCACACTTACTTTCTTCATGTCAGTCTCCCCTTTTTATCTTTTTGTCCATACTTAAGTCCGTATTTCATCAAAATAAACAGAACTATTTTACCACATCTATTTTATCATAATACTTTCCTATTGTTGTGAAAAATTGATATTAATGATTTTTATTAGTACGATGATGATCTAAATGGTCTATTTTTGCTTTGCCAAAAAACTGAGGAGATTGCTACTCTCCCGAGGCGCCAGCGGAGCGAATTTGGACGTGTAATCGTTTAACTTGGACATGTAAGCGCTTTATTTGGACGTTTCGACAAGTTTCTGTGACACTTCGACAAATTTCTGTTACGTTAACGCTCAAATTTGGACAGTTGCCCACCTCCTCATACGCTGAACCGCTAGCTCCCCTTTTAGTGAGCCCATCAAAAAAAGGTTGCCCTGCGTAAGGACAACCCTTCAGCACCAACTTGAAGCTGACATCAACCATCGCCAGTTTTCTTCGTGATGCTCATTCCGATGATCGCTCCGATGACAGCTGCCGCAACGTTAATGACCAACTGTACGATTGTAGAAGCTTCTTCTAACTATCTACAATTTTACTTATATCCTTGTCATTAAATTCCCATCCTAGTAGGCTAATGTATTACATTCTCTTTTTACGAACTTTTGCTGACGCCGCAACGGAGACACGCTCTACACATTGTGCTTGCACCTTTTGGAATAAATCTCTTACAACTGTCATCAATGGATTTTTCATGCCGTTTGCTCGCACAGCTCACGCTTGGAAACATTTTAAATTCTTTACTATTCACTAAGCGTTTCGTCTTCCGTTTCAATTAATTCTTCAATTTGTTTAATTTTATACCCTTCTTCGCTTTCTTCAACTCGATATGTGGTTTCAAACCGCTTATATTGTTCGCGCCCATTCCCGTAGTAAATTTCGTAACCTTCATCCAGTGTGACAAGATGGTAATTTCCTTCTTGATATGAATCTACTTTTTCAACATGCATGACTTCTTCTGTGATTCCTTCCTCAATAATATAATCTAAATAATCCACAAATTCAGCGTAACCTGTCGCATCTTGATCATAATAAGGCAGAACGTAACTTTCATCACCAGCATTCATAGCATTAACAGAATTGACCACAAACCCTTGCATAAATAATTCGATATCTTCTGACTCACTAGGGGCACTTAAAGTGCCTTCCGCTGAATCATCTTCAATAGCTACTGTTTCCTCATTTTCTATCTCTATTATATCCTGCTCGTCTGCTTCCTCCTCTGTCCCTTCTTCAGCTGTCTCTTCCTCTGATTCTTCTAAGGCCCTGATTTCATTACGGTTAAAGTTTAAAGTAGGGGCCAACTCTCCCACTACATAATCTGTAACTCCCGTATAAAGCTCTTCACCTTCTACTTCCATTCTTGCCTCAAGCTTAATTTGCTCTCCAAGAACGAAAGGGCCTAACTCGTCGGCATCTCCCATACTTACTCCGCTAGGTTCATCATCGAGCAGAAGTTCAGCCTCGGGATGATCCGTATTAATATCAATATATCCCCAATCCAAGTGAAGCTGATGGTCCAACTGGTTGTCTCGAGCATCCGTAAACGATAAGATGTCTTCATCTCTTACATCTTCATTATTTGCATATACTACTTCTACTTCTGTGTCGCCTGGAAGGAGTTGATCAAGATTCACCTGTTCATTTTCACTTTCGAGATCATATTGTGTTTCATTTACCGTTAATACCACATCTTCAAAGCTTGAATGGATGTCTGCGCTGAATAACACCGGTTGAATTTCATAGTATTCATACAAACCGAACCTCTTATCTCCTTTTTGCAACTCAAGAATATCATTACCGTTCCTATCAGCTACTCGATGAACTCTTTTTTCATTTTCGATGGCAGAGTAAAGATCATCAAACATAGAGTCATCACCTTTTGCGCGAATATAGCCCAAAAAGCCTTCTACTTGTTCTTCGCTAATTTCATCAATCTCATCATGCGCTTCTATTAGTGTTGCAAGACTCTCCTTATCTTCAGAAAGCACCGCCACTTCCCATTCTTCCAACTGCTCATCAGCGGGCAGCATGGAAGCAACTGTTGTATGGCCACCATATAGTATTCCACCAAGTACTGCTATGCTTATAATGATTTTTGGCAGAGGTGATTTCTTTCCATTCTGCTTAACTGTCTGAGAAGAGTTATGGGCGGGTGATGGCGACATGGTTTCCTGTGGTTGGGCATGGCGCTTTGGCTCCGTATGTGAGGCAGAGCCCAAGGATTTTCCGCACTTTGTACAATAAGAACTACCTTCCTTTTGTAGTTTTCCGCATTGTGTGCAATACATGATCTCACCTCAGTTGATTTCATTTCCGTTTTTTAGAAACTTCCATTTCCTAATTCTTCATAAAAAACTGCTCATGAAGTCAAGATTCGTCTCTTAAACGTACTTCTAATAGTTCTCCGTTTTCATTTTCCGCAAATTCGAATGCCGCCACGTTTGAGTTAACATGGTAAATTAACATCCAATCCCCAGTTTGATGAGAATTTTTTTCGGTGTCAGGTTCGCCCATGACTTGCTTTACATCCTCCACATAAAAGACTTCATCTGGATAGCCCGTTATCGAGACCACCCTTCCTTCCCATATATTTGAAGAGTCTGGAACTCCGTAATCAAAATTCCCAAATCTAGTGGTAACTCCACCAGCTTCAGAGAATTGATCATCATAGCCCCCTTCAATTTCATAAATCACCTGTAGTTTTGTATCTAGTGAATATGTATCATCAGCCACATATTCCCCTTCAAAACGTTCAGGCAATTCATCGTCAATTTGTACATATGGCTCACTGCGATCGAGGTCTTCCTCACTCGTCGTTTCCACCCCTAACTGCTCAGGGTCTTCAGCCCCCGCCACATGATCCTCTTCTTCCTCCTCTACATTGTTTACATTCAAAGCTTCAATCTCTTCCGTATCAAAATTAAGAACTGAATTGGCCTCGCCCACCGTGTATTCCAGCTCATCAGTGTAGAATTCTTGTCCTTCCAATTCATGTTTCGCACTTATATGTAATGTTTCACCCTTTGCAAAAAGCCCTAAATCGTCAGCTTCCTCCACTAGAACCCCTGTATTTTCACCATCCAATATTAGTTCTGCTTCAGGAAAGTCCGCTTCAACTTCTACGGGCTCCCAATTAAGCCGAAGCTCTTTACTTAAATGGTTAGCTGAAGATTGAGCCAAAGAAAGCACTTTTTCCTCTGCTAGCTCTTCATTTTGGCTAGAATGGATATCAAGGACATGTTCTCCCGCCAGCAAACCATCAACAGTAATTGGTTCATCCTTGTCTTCCATAACATATTCTTCTCCACCTACTGTAAGAACCAGCCCCTCACGTGACGAGGAAATTTCTGCTGAAAAAAGCACAGGACTTAACTGATACTGGTCGTATATCCCAAATCGTTTGTTCCCTTTATGAAGTTGTAGTACGTCATTTCCGTGGGTATCCTTCACTCGATGGATATTTCTCTCTTCAGTGGCTGCATCCCGGAGTTCATCAAATAGTTGTTCAATTGTTTCATTATTAAGATAGTCAACAAAGGCAGCTGTTTCTTCTTTACTAATAGAATCTATCGCTTCATCCTCTTCTACCAGCGCTTGAACTTCAGATATATTTTCGGTTAAAACGGCAGTTTCCCACTCATCAATGATTGCGTCTGAAGTGTACATGGTAGAAAGCAACTGATGAGTCCCATAGCCAATTCCCAAAAGGATGACTGCGACCATAACACCCTTTGAAGCAGGTGACTTTTTCCTTGGAGCATCGGTTTGCTTGGTTTGGACAGTTGATTGATTGGTGGAACGTTGAAGTGGAGAGTCTTCCTTTGGGGAGAGAACTGAAACTTGCTTTTTTCCACAATTAGTACAGAATGAGGCCTCGTTTTGGAGCTGTTGTTGACATTTGGTACAGTATTTCATATTTTCACCCTCCCAACCGTAGAGATTGATAGATAATTTTAAACTTACTTACGCCATTGGTCGTCCCAATTTCTTTTATATACTCCTAAATGAAACAAACCTTTTGGACCCGCTTATATCCCATTACTCAAAATGGCACAAATGAATGTGTATGAATCTGTCCGTAAAGTTCTTATTAAAATAGGCCTTTTCTTGAATGCCAAGCATCACTGCAGCAAACAAGAAATAGGCCTTTAAGATAATAAGTGTGGTATTATAAATTACCATGATTTCAAAAGATAAATTCTGATCGTACTTCGAGAGTTGTCTCCACTCTTTGCGCTAGAATCAGTTCCGGTTTTCATAAGTTTCTACCTTATAGGCCTGTCGACCCTAAAAGTCCGATCCCGAGCCAAAACATAACCTTTAAGCCTATAGTTATAATTCCAAGAATTAATCCTGCTTTAGCCATTCCTTTCTTGACCGGTTTACTCATACCCAAATAACCAAAAATAATTGCCAAAATCCCAAGAAGGTATGGTAGGAACGGGATAAAGTTAAGTGCTACTCCTACGATACCCAGTACTAACGCAGTCACCGCTAAGCCATTTCCTTCGGGCTTTTCCAGGACAACTCTTGTTGTATCTTGGTTAGCTTGTTCAGCTTGTTCAGTCATTCTTCCACCTCCTTTTAAAGATAATCAAACATTCTGCCGCACCTTAATTAGTCAAAGTTTGTAAAGATTCAACCTCACTTCATGAAACTAAAAGGGAATGACATCTGTAATTAAACTTGCTAAAAGAGTTCTTCCAGCAAAGAATAATACAATAATATAAAGGACCATGCTTAACGAGGATACATAAAAAGGATCAAGGCCTCTATCTTCTGGCTTGCTCCGAGAGTAAGAATAAATGACCCCCACAAAAGCAACAATCTTAAGAATAAAAGCTAAGGCTACAAATAATATAGCTACATCAAAAGCAGCGATAAAACTGAAAAATAATCCAATAAGAAGCACCCCAGTTGCCGGTATCATTAACAACCCTAAACGGCTCATGCTCTGTAAAAACTCCACATTTGATACCTGCATGGATTTAGCTGCCCCCAGTATAATTACAGTCATTATACCGAAGAGTGCCATGAACCCAAAAAAAGGTGGGAATACAAAAGATGAAAAGGAAAGAGAGGGCCCTCCGCTTCCCATCATAGTCATCATGCCCCCGGCAATATTTTCAGCAAATCGGTACATAATAAAAGGAAGAACAAAAGAAAACAGCAGAAAAATGACTAAAGCATTCTTCCAATCTTTAGATCCAATTTTAGTTAGAGAATTATAAGGCTCAAATTTTAAGTGTTGCAAATAACTAAGAAACCCATCCCAAAATTCCTTTAGTAAATCTTTTGAACTATAAGCTACCTCTGTTGCTGCAGCTGCTGCCTGCTTTTCACCTGCAGGTTCCCTGGATTGTTCTTGGGTTGAGTAACATGAAGCACAAATTCCCACTTCATTGTCGGTATTGGTACCACAGTATTGACAATAAACTATAATCCCCTCCAACCTTTTTAAATTCAATTGGTAATCTTTTGTAATACACACATATGTTAAGTACATCTTCTATCACTGCTCGGAAGAACTATAGATCCATCTTAGTTCTTTTATATGTAAAAAATGTTAATATCAGGTTTTAGCACCTAAGAACGAGTTCTAATATACCACCCAAACTTAAAAAGTTCAATATTTTACCTTATTTTTCTTATGATTTCAGTCTTTGTTTCTCAATAATTGATAGATCCAAAGCTTTTTGAATTTTTAACTTTGTTAAGATGTTTACATTTAAAAGAATAAATTGTAAAATTCTATCCGTATCTTAGCTTCCATTATAAAAGTCCTATGATCTTTTAAGTAGATACTTCAATTCTATTGTTTAAAAACAACTTCATATTAACTCTGTGCACGAGTTTTCCCGCGTTCCTAAGACATAAGAAAGAGATGTGGGCATAAATAAATTTTTGAATGTACTGCTAACTGTAAGATTAAACACTCTTACCTTCACTATTAATAACAAACTACTCATACTATTGAAGAAAGGTCGGCACATATCTTATGCAATGTCCTAAATGTTTTACAATAAACGAAGATGAGGCCTTATTTTGTGCTAGTTGCGGCTCGCCCATACCAGTAGTGACAAATGAGGAAGAATCGCAACCAGCAGAATCTCACCTCACAATCGAGAACCAGCCAATCGAACCCATTGCTCCAGGTACAACATCCAAAGTAGAGACTGCTTCTACCATTGGAAATGAACCTGAGGCATCAGTTGAAACCTCACCTGGGGCCACTGTTCCACCTCAAGTAACACAAGGTCCACCTAAAAATGATTTTTTTAACACCTATAAAGATTTTTGTTTTGCATCTATAAAACAACCTTGGCAATCATCGTTAGCAACAAATCATTCCCATCTCTCTTTCGGAATAATTAATATGGTACTAGCCTCCTTTTTTATTATTGCTGCTCTTTATTTAACTACTCCATATTTGTTGATGAGGTTTACATTGTTTATAGAGCAACTTGATCCAACAGGGATGACAGGAGGGGGCGCTGCATCCGCAGAAGAAATTTCCGCTATGCAAGCTGAAATTTCTGAACTAATGCCCGGTTTTTTTGAGCTCTCCATGCAACCTTTGTTTATTTTAGGTGCCGGCTTATTCGGAGTTACGTTCCTTTCTTATTTTCTGCTTCAATCAACAGGTAAACAATTAGATTGGAAAGACATGATGGGGCGGTTTGGCTCCTTTTTAGCCCTTCCTATGAGCCTTGCTTTGCTTGCTGTGGTTTTAACCTTTGTTAACCTGGAATCCTTTGCTAGCTTTCTTTTACTTTTAAGCTTCATGTTACTCGTGTTAGCTTTGGCAGCTTCAATTTTCTCTTACCAAACCCAACAACCTGGCAATCATAAATTTGATGTTGTCTTTTTAGCCGCTATTACTGGAGCTGCTTTACTTTTCATCCAATATTACGCAGTGTTTAACTACTTCTCAGAACTCATTGCGCTCCTTTCCGGCATGGAACCACCAGAAGACCCGTTTTAAATTAACACTATAAAAATTTCCTTAGTAGCTAAGCGCAAGATAGGTATTGAAAAAGGCATGGAGAAACCCTCCATGCCTTTTGTGTCGTTGGTAGTGTCATGTAATGCTATTCATTTTCGTTTGTGCATCGGCGTATCCATCATATATTTCATCAAAGACCACTTCAAAATAAGGTTTTTGTATCACTCTTGATAATTTAATATAGGTTCTTCAAAGATGATATGTTGGTTCCCCTCATCTCCAGAATCTTGGCTGATTCCAATTTCAAGATTTTCCACTCCGGATACATTAACTTCTACGTGCTCTAACTCATGATCTTCTTCCACCGTTACTTCGTGGAGAACTTCTTCTTCATCGTCTCTAAATTCGATCTCGGTGCTACCATAATCTACGCCTACTGTCTCTCCTTGTACCTCAACGCCAACTTCTAATGTTTCAAATCGTTCCATTAAATCAAAATCGCTTGTTCCACTTCCACGGAACAACACCGACTGCGGAGACAAAAGTCCTTCATTTTCACTAATAAAGTCTTCTTGGTCTTCTGCATTAAAATGTTCTTCGTAATTATTCGCAGGATCTTTATTTAGCTCATATAAGTAAGCAGGTTCGTCTGGTTCATATTCTTCACCAGTATGGAGATCAAACCACTTTTTCTCGTCAAACAGCACGATCCCAATAGAAGAATGATGTTCTGTAATAGAAGAATTAAATGAATGCGTAAATTCAAATGGCTTCTGAGTGCCTTCATAAATCTCTAGACTATTCGTTCCCATAAATGAATTCGGGCTCACAGAATTATATTCACCTGTTTCAGGGTTATAGATAGAGGAAAACTCCGGAACTTCACCGTCCTCATTAGGAATGATTTCCCCACTGATTTCAAGCTCATTATCTAGCACTTTTAAACGATCAATTTCTACATCATACTTTTCCGTGGTCCAATCAATTGATGGCCGATGAAGATCTGCAACGGAACGTTTGCCCGGAATGGTAAGAGCTCCGTCTAATTCGTTTTCTTCAAATTCAACAGCAATATCATCTTCATCAACCGATGGGACGCTTACATTGATTCGTTGTAAGTTTTCCAGCGATTGATCTTCATTGGTGTTAAATCTCACTTGCTGCACCGTTTTATCTTCATAAAAAGTATAATCAATATTCGAGTTATCCACTGTCTCCCCATCGGCGAAAATTAATAACGGAGTAACACTGATTTGCTCTGCTTGATAACGAAAATCGTCATGGTAATAGATATAGAGTTCAATCTGCCCTTCATCATCCTGCACTCCGGCCACTTCAATTAAGCCGCGCTCACTATTCACAATTGTTTTTCCCCATTCTTCTACTTCAGTTGGAAAAGTAACGTAGCGTTCTTCTAACTCTTCTGCTTCATTTTCCAAACTTACAACCATCTCTTCAGAGACATAATTCGGGGCACTGGATTCAAGAGATGATAGTTCTTCTATCGAACGTTCAAGCGCTGACATGTCTTCATTTTGAAGAGCAACTTCCGCCTCTTCCTTATACCGCGCAATAATTTCATTTTCCATGACTTCTTCAAGTTTTTCAGCTTCCGTTTCGAGCTCTTCATACATGTCTAGTTGGGTAAATCCTTCAAAACGCTCTTGTACACCTTCAACAAAGGTTAACGTCTCGTAGTAATCTTCAAATTCATTAAGACTTGGATCCAAACCGTTAATTTGTTCGATTGCTTCTTCATAATCCAGCTCAATATCTTCAACAGTTTCTAGCATGCTGGAAGCTTCAGCGTGCAAATCTGAAACAATGGCCGATCGTCCTTCCGAATATTCACTCCCTGCACCTAAGTCCTCTAACAGATCATCATAAATTAGAAGAGCATCGTCCAATTTCAACTCATTCATAGCTTCTTCAGCTTTCTTCAACTCAGCGTGAAAATCTTCCGTTTCATCTGAACACCCTGATGCAATTAACAACCCCATTGCGCTAATTATGTATGCAGATCGTTTAAGCACTGGCATCTTGATCACCTTCTTTCGTGAGATTGGAGTGGTTTTGTGTCCGGCGCTTCCAATAAAACCAGCCGCCAGCACCCAAACCTCCAATAATTAAAGCCCCTATTGCCAGCCCTGCAAAAGAGGATCCCTCTTCATAAATAAGTAAAATTTCTTCATTAGCAGTTACTTCTACATGGCTTCTGTCATCTTTCATTTCAATGTTTTCCGAATGGGCGACCGTATCCCCTGGAGTATGGATGTGCAACTCTCCCATATCTTGGCCTGGATGGGGAAGAGATAAAACAAGTAAACCGTCTGCTTCAGCTAGGTCCTCACCTTCTTCAACCATTACCACTTCTTCTAGACGCTCATCTTCTATTACTTGTAGATCCTGAAGTGGAATGACATATGCTTCTTCTTCCAATGCAGTAATATTTGAAAAATCAAACGTAACCTCGATACTTTCTCTTGTTTCATTTACTGAAAGCGATTGAATAGCTTCCACTTCCTCTGAACCTTGCTCCAGCTCTCTTTCTACCTCACGTTCAACATCTTCTGCAGTAACCATCCCCGTGTCATAGATGGTTTGAGTAACGTTTCCCGAACCATCATTTTCAATCTCTATATGGGTTTCCCCACAAGCTACAAGAACCATGACCATAGTTACAAATACCGTCATTAAACACAATTTTCGACCTTGCATATACGAGCCTCCTGAACTAATACAAAATAAAATAAAACAGACAAATATCACAAAATGTCTGTTTCACGGAACCAAATATACCACCTATATCCAATTAATTCAATCTTTATTCTTAGTTTTCTGTTCTTTTAGGGCGGGGACATTCATCTGTTAAAAATAGAAAGAAATGATGGTTATACCGCTTTAACGTGCCGGGGGTCAGGCACTACCACCAGGTGCATTGTCAGAGGCTAGTGCTATATCATATGTATCTGTTCATGATTTCCCATGAGCCCTATGGCTAAAAACTCTATTAATTTAGGAATCATAGGCAAATAAGCCTCTTTTAACTTTTTGTAAAAAGTAAATAATAACTATATTTGTAGTTATTTTTACCAAAAATTTATTGAAATCTTTAACTACTATGGTAATATATTCATTATTAAACTTTTACTATATCTATCAGGGAGGGCTATATTTACTATGAAAAATTACTTATTAGGGGTTGCAGGTGTTGCTGCCATGTTGTTAGTTAGTTCACCATTACAAGCAGCTGAGGATTTTACAGATTTAACCCAAGGAGATGATTTTTATTCTGATATTCAGGTATTAGCTGAAAAAGGGATTGTGAGTGGCTTGCCTGATGGCTCGTTTGGGGCCGATCAGTCCTTATCTCGCGGGGAAGCGGCAATTATGGTTAGCCGCGCACTTGACTTAAATACAGAAGGGGCTTCTCATAACTTTGAGGATGTTCCAAGTTCCGGTGAAGTAGCAGAAGCCATTGGTGCTGCCGTTGATGCTAACATTTTAGATGGATTCCCAGATGGGTCCTTTCGGCCGGATGAAGCGATGACGAGAGAACAAATGGCCATTATCTTGTCACAATCTTATGACTTAGTTCCGGCAGCCCACTTTATGTCTCATGCCCATGATGTCGAACGCCAGCGCCATTCTTTTGAGGAAATTAGCGAACTATACCGTTCCAACGTAACTTCTGGTTATCCTGATGGCACCTTTCAACCGGAGAACGAGATTACACGCGGAGAGTTTAGCGCTTTCTTGCACCGTGCTATGAATGCAGAAATTGACCCGCCAGTTGAAGAACTAAACGACCCGATTGTATTTGTAAAACAAGCAGAGAATATTTTGTTTGAAGGAATTTTAGAAGGTTATCAAGATGGGTATGGTCACATCGGTGAAGAGGATGATGGGAAAACTGCCTTTAGTACGTTACGACCTTCTTTTTCTCCCTATTACAGCCATGATTACTTAGACAATATAGAACAAAGGTATTACAATGATGAATTTTGGTGGAATCACCTCATGTATGATTTCCCTACCCAAATGCCTTACGAGTCAATAACGGTGAGTGAAGGGGAGAATGAAGTTGAAGTTATTTTTGCGGTCGAAGCTTCTCCTGAGGGCCCAATAACCCATGGTGCATACAATGCTTATTATCACCTTGAGAAGGTCGACGGGACGTGGTTGATTGTGGATCACGTGCAAGATTAAAAGGGAGTTAATTTTCTTCCTCTGAATAATTCACTCCTGGAAGCCGCCAAAAAAGCTCCTTTAAAAAACAAAAAACCGTTGAGATGGGTAACCATCACAACGGTTTTTTGCTTACAACCAACAAGGATCTGGACTACGGGTAGAAGTCGAACGCCTTTCCTAATAAAACAAGGCTTGGGCAGTCCTTAAGGGTTACCCATATGATCCATCCCGTTCATGCCTTGGTCTTGATGAGGATCTGGGTTTACGATGCCTAAGTTGTGGTCGATGCCATAAACTTGTTCATCTATAATCATATCGTCACCTGGCTGCGGCATGCCGGCATGAGGGTCGTGATCTGCAGCGTGGAGATCGTCTAAGCTGTCATGTAACGTAGAATGAGATGTGGGCCCGCTTGAAACTCCGTACCCCCCGGCTAATGAAGTAGCTGTAACTAATGGCGCCCCCAACTCCGCTCCTGCTAATGCCTGCTGCCTTTTATTCGCAAGCAGCAAATAGGCGCACGAGCAAGCGATAAATATAATAAAACCCATAAGGTAATCCTCTCCTTTCCATTAGGAAGCGTCTGCTTCGGCTTGGACGTTTTCAGCTTCAATGACCGGAACTTGCAGTTGGCGGCATTTAATACGTACGTTTTTATCGTTCGCAAAGACGCTGATCTTCTCTCCTTCTTGTTGCATTTTCAAATAAGTAGCAACAATTTTATCGTCATTGTCATAGGCATTCAGATTTTGTTTTCTAATATAATGATCTTCTGGGGGCGAGACAATTCGGAACTCGCTTTGCGTCTGGAATGTTTCAATGCGGTCAAATGCTTGCTGAGCGCGGCGACGCCTATCTTTATTATGGCTTTTCTTTAAGCCGTCCAGTTCATTTAAAACGACCCAGCTCATGAAAATCCGCCCCTTCACTAACTCATTAACAATAACATCTTCTTCGTGCATTAAAATGTTTGTGTCCAGTCCGATTGCCTGATCGTTCTGATGAGCTGTGCGAATGTTAACAAGCAGTTGCTTTTCACGAATTTCTTTTGCCAACGCCCGCTCTTTTCGGCGCAATTTGAGAAGTCGCTTTGTTCGCTTCGTTTCTGTTTCTGTAAACCAGAGACCGTCTATAATCGCAAACCCCCATGCCGGTAAAAAAATCCACGCTGCAATGTTTGAATCACCTGTATTAAAATTCATGTTCCCATCGCCAATTACATCATAATAAAGAAGCAGCAAGGCTCCCAGCCAGGCGCCGGAAAGCACGAATGCTTTGCGAAAGTGTTTATTGTAAGCCTGCCCGGCCCCTATTAACGCAATAGACAGCAGAAAATTCAGAAAGCGAAACCTTCGAAATCGTTCCGGTATGTAAAGCAAACCAATAAGGAGTAAAAAGCTAATAAATAGCACAGTATAAAGGTGTTCAGCAAAAGGTGCAGTAATGATCATGATCTTCTCAAGCCTTTCCTTCTCCTCCTGTTGTTATGTTCCAAGGAGGCGTGTCAGTTTGTAATAAGTAATCAATTCTATCTATAAAAGATCTCTTCTTCTCCCTCCCCTCGTCTAAAGCAACACGACAGGCTGACAGGCTCTCTTCACCTGTCAGACTTCCCTTCCTTTTCGCTAGGACTTAGCCCACTTCCTATGTATCAACGTCTCCTTCGTTATTCGACAAACAATTTCTTTTTCCTGCTAAAAGAATAAAGGGAAATTTCGCCAAGAACCTTCCTTACGTCCAAAACCTTCAAATAAACCAACCTATTCTACTTTTAGTTACTCTCACTGGAGAAGAACAACACGCTCTCCGCATCAGTTTCTCCCCCTCTCCCCTTTTAAATAAGGTAAAGATGGTCAATGGTAGTCTTTTGGTTTTCTATACTACTCACTTTTAATGAATACGTAATGTTCGCCCGCGTCCCCAGTCAACTTCTGAATTAAAGGCTTCAGCGACGAAACGCGCAGGGACATAAGTTCGTCCATTCCTCACATCAGCTGCTGCATCAAGAGTTACTGCTTCGTGATTAAAGGATGCTTGGCGAGAACCGATAGGTAATTCAAGTGAAGTATGACCATCCACGGCGCTAACCACTCTATTCTCTGGGTCCCATTCTATATCCAAGCCAAGGTGGTCAAAAATAGGACGCACCGGAACAAGCATGCGATCGTTTTCCATGATAGGAGCTGCATTGCCAAAAGGGACCAGTGTTCCATCTACACTTAATTTCATTTCCTGTTCTTGGCTAAGTTCCAAGTCAAAACTTTGTTCAAGGTTTTCTAACGTTATATAGTAATTTCCTGCGTAGGTAACAAAAGGTTCTTCAGGTGAGGTTAGGTACTCCCCGTCTAACAAGGTTGACGCAGGGGATAACTGGATAGGTTGTTTAAAATCTTTATTATAAGATGTCCTTGCTTCTTTGGCCGATGTTAATAGGGAAGCCGCATCACGGTAACGCTGATCACGTTCGCCACGCAATAACGCAATGGTATATATGTTCCCTTCATGTTCAGCGAAGGCCACGAGATTATGGCGAGATGCCGAGGTGTAGCCAGTTTTCCCTCCAGCCATTCGGTCATCATAATGGCTCTTTTCAGGAATGATTTGCTGATTAGTGGCCTCCCAGAAACTATTTTTAGGCCACCCATAACGATCCGTATAAGTTGCATAATAGGCTGGTGTGCTAACCAGATCCATGAAAACCTCATACTTGCTTGCTTCGTAAGCAATAAGTGCCAAATCATAAGCTGTTGTATACTGCTGTTCGTCATGGAGCCCATGCGGATTTTTAAAATTGGTATTGAGCGCCCCTATTTCTTCTGCTTTCTTATTCATCATCTCAATAAAACCTTCTTCACTTCCTGCCACATGTACGGCGATCGCAACAGCCGCATCATTCCCGGAAGGAACCATCAAGGCATATAACAAATCTCTAAAAGACATACGATCGCCGGGATCAATATCTGCCGTAGATGTTCGCCTAGGAATTGAACTCGTCGCCTCACTTATACGCACTGTTTCATTCAACTCCACATGTTCCAACGCTACCAAAGCAGTCATCACTTTTGTGGTGCTTGCAGGATATAAAGGCTCATCTTCATTTTTTCCATAAAGTGTATTCGCCTCTCCATTCTCCATAACAGCTCCACTACCAGCTCCAATCCCTGAATTGAAACTTCCAAACTCATAAAAAGATGGTATGTATTCTTTCGGCAAAGGACTAAGCTCAAGTGAACTAGTTGCTTGGTCTGACTCTGTAACGGTCATCGTTCCATTTTCAATTTTGTAGTCCAGATTTTCTAATTGAGCTAAATCCTCAAAAGGAATATAAGAGCTCTCCCCATTAGATAACAAGGGGTGCTCAGCCAGTGATTCCTCCTCTCCATTTTGTAAAAAGACCGGCTCTTCTTTCATGACAGCAGCTTGTGCTTCCCCTTTAATCTCGAATACATCCTGACTAAAGATAAAAAGTACAGCTCCCACAACCATTACCCATGTTTTTATTCTTCCCACTATTCCTTCCACCCTTCTCTTTGAAACCAAAGAATTACATCTTAAAACCTATAAATAATCTAAAATATGTAAAACAACATATATAATACTATAAATACAAGTTAAATACAATGTATAGAAAACAAATGAACACTCGTATATAAGGTTCTGTTTTAAGCAATTCTCCCAGAGTTATTATTCACGAGCTTGCAAGACTCTAACGGCTCACATAACCCAGCCGGTAGTCTCTTCCTCCAATTAGCACTAAACATATCAGACACATCCAAAGTCCTGTACCATCCCTCTTGGCTAAAGTATTTATAAAGTGCAATGACTGAGAAATCATAAAAAATCCCCCTGGATAGAGTCCTTAACTGCTCTCTTTCCAGGGGGGATCGGTTTCTTATTTAGGTGAACATCGAAACAAGTATCGCAACCTGCTTAAATCGCTTTTATGGTGTTCAAACCGACTCGTTTTGCCAGCAGCCATTGAACGCCCAGCAAAACAGCAATAAGCACAAGCGCTGTTACATCATAGAGCAAGTTTGGTGTCATTAGCATAAGCGCCCCTCCTGCCAAGAGCAAACGCAAGAGCACAGGCATTTTTGTCATAAGGAAACCTTCTGCTGCCACTCCTAGGAGCACGACGCCTATTATAGCGGTGATGGTGACCAATACCCCTTCGCTAAATGTCGTGTTAATGAGAAGCAGTGAATCATTATACACAAACAAGTAAGGCACAATGAAACCGGCGATGGCAAGTTTCATTGATACAAAACCTGTCCGCATCTGTTGGCCACCTGAAATTCCAGCGGCAGCAAATGAAGCTAACGCCACCGGAGGGGTAATATTGGCGAAAATACCGAAATAGAAGACAAACAAGTGAGCGACTAGCGCTTCAATTCCTAATTCTACGAGGGCAGGTGCTGCCATAGTTGAGGTAATGATGTAAGTTGGAATGCTTGGCAGCCCCATACCGAGCACAATACAGGCAACCATCGTAAACATGAGCGTTAACAATAAACTTTCTCCGCCCAAGGCAACAATACCGTTGGCCAAGCTCAGGCCAAATCCAGTTAAGGTTGCAATTCCAACAATCAATCCTACTGCTGCACAGGCCACCGCTACTCCAATTGCGGTGCGAGCGCCATTTTCCAGAGCATCGAAAATGTCACGGATGGACATGCGTGTCGTTTTTCTAAGCATGGATATGGCTACTGTCACTAGAATGGTCAAGAAGGCTGAGAAGATAATGGTCCGTCCACTAAAGAACAGCATATACATTAAGAAAAGAAGCGGGATGAGCAAGTGGCCACGCTCAACCATCACTTGCTTGATCGCTGGTAAGTTATCTTTTGAAATACCTTTCAACCCTTCTTTGGAGGCACGCAAATGGATTTGGGTAATCACGCCTAGATAAAACAACAAAGCTGGCAGCAAGGCTGCAAGGGCTATCTGACTATAGGGGAGGCCCAGCATTTCAGCCATGATAAAAGCAGCAGCCCCCATAATTGGCGGCAAAATCTGACCACCCACAGATGCTGAAGCTTCCACAGCACCGGCGAAATTCTTTTTGTAACCTATTTTTTTCATTAAAGGGATGGTAAAGGAGCCAGTTGTCACCACGTTTGCGACGGCAGCCCCGTTAATGCTTCCAAGAAAGCCGCTGGCTATAACTGACACTTTCGCTGGTCCACCCCGGGTCTGACCAGCTATGGCAAGAGCTAAGTCATTAAAGAACTGACCCATGCCTGATTTTTGTAAAAAGGCACCGAATAAGATAAAGAGGAAGATGTATGTAGCAGAAACGCCGATTGCAGTGCCATACACTCCTTCAGTTGTCTGATACATAAACCCGACGATCTCATCCCATTCATACCCGCGGTGGCGGAAGATTCCGCCCAATTCTCGGCCAAACATACCATAAATTAAAAATAACGAAGCTAACAATGGCAAGCCCCAGCCGGTAACACGGCGGGCAGCTTCAAGTACGAGTACAACAAGCATTGCACCGAAAATCAGGTCAATGTTATTTGGAATACCACCGCGTTGAATGATGCCTTCGTATTCGATGAAAACATATACAGTAGTGGATAAAGCCATTACAGCAAATAAGGCATCATACCAGTGTAAAATGTTTCGTTTTGAGCGCTTAAATGGCGGATAAAGCATGAAAACAAGCACAAGAATAACAGCCACGTGCAACGAACGGTGCTGCAACGTAACCGGGGTCCCAAAGTATGAGGTGTATAAATGATAAAGGGAAAGAAAAACAGCTATTAGGGAAACACCCCAAGCTACGATTCGATTATCAAATACGCGAAACCGTGATTCATTATCATATTTTTCCAACACTTCTTGTTGCTGTTCGTCGGCATGTTGGTCTTCATGTAATGGGTTATGTTCTGATGACTGCTGTGATGAACGCATACCATCACCTCTTTTCTATCATAATTCGAAGCGGTTCATGATGTGGTAATTCTTCCGGGTCAGCTACTGTTTTTTCATTTACCGTCACACGATACTCCGCCTCATGAGAATGAATCCAGTCAACGGAGTCGTGACAGTCATTGATCCCTTGGGCAATGACTGTGCCATTCTCCCTCTCCACTTGTTCAAATTCGTGCTCAACCCCAGCACCAAATGATTCAAAGTGAGTTTCTGTCAACAAGAGTTCGCACGATCCATCCACGCTAAACACGTCTTTCCACGGCGTTTGTTCCACCGAATGAATCCAAGAAAGAGCCACTTCATCCCCGACCTCAACTGTACCTTCATGAAACACTTCACCTTTTTTTGCATGTTCGATGATAAGCGTCTTTTCTCCCGCCTCACATGCACTAAGTCCTATCGCTAAGCTTAAAATTATGATTCCTTTACTCCATATGTCTCTCATCATACTAAGGAAGAGAGACTTCCTCTCCTCCTTCCCCCTTCATTATTCGTCAAAAGCACCTACTTCTTCGTAGTACTGCTCAGCGCCTGGATGAAATGGAACCGGCATCCCTTCTTCTACCGTGTCTAGATCAATTTCTTCCGCTGAATTGTGTGAACCTTGAATGGTCTCTATGTTATCAAACATGGTTTCCGTTAAATCATAAACTTCTTCATCACTTAAATTTTCGTTTACCAGTAAGACATTCATAATAGTAGCTGTTTGTACATCTTCATCTGTTTCGTAAATATCAGCATCAATGGTTCCTTCACTGAAGAAATCATACTCCTCCTGCAAGTATTCCAATGGCTCACCTTCAATTGGCACGATGTTCACGTCATCTTGGGTGGATAAGTCAATAACCGTAGAGTTCGGCAGTCCACTAGTAACAAATGCCGCATCGATCATATCGTTTTGCATTTGATCAATGGCTTCACTATAAGAAAGGAAATCTTCCTCAATATCGCTGTAATCCATGCCATGTGCTTCGAGTACCATTTGTGCATTTAACTCGACACCAGAGTTCGGGGCACCAACCCCAACGTCCATTCCTTCTAGGTCCTCAATCGTTTCAATACCAGAATCTTCTGTTGTTACCACTTGCACATAATTCGGATAAAGCGAAGCCATGCCACGCAGTCCTTCGATCGGTTCTTCATCTTCGAAAGGACCCGTTCCTTCATACGCCTGGGCGACCGCATCAGACATCGTTATTGCAACTTCAGCACGGTCATCCTCTAGCAAGTTAATATTTTCTACCGAAGCCCCAGTTGATTGCACGGAAGAATCGGTCCCTAATTCGCTTTCATAAAGATTAGATAAAGCTCCACCGATCGGGTAATAAACACCGGAAGTTCCCCCTGTTGCTACTGTTAAGAACATATCTTCTTCGACCCCAGTATCATCATCGCCCCCATTTTCTGAGCCACCTGTGCTCTCTTCTTCACCACAAGCTGCTAACATTAGGGCAGAGGCGCCAATTACAGTTAAGAATTTCTTCATGTTATAACCTCCTGTTTTTATATCTATCAGTTAATAATGCAAAAAGTGTGCCAACATTCCAAAAGCCGATTTGACAACGTTTTATTGAAAACGCATACATTCTCATCAGCAAGAAAAACGGCAACTTTTGCCGGTAAGGAAAAAGTTGCCGCATTCAAGTGGACAGGTCGTAAAGTTTAATCTTGTCTCGTAGACTTCGTTCACTAATCCCCAACGTTTCGGCTGTCTTTTTGCGATGGCCTTTGAAGTGAGTTAATGTGAGTTTAATATGCTCTTTTTCAATTTCTTTTAATGTCTGTCCAACCTCACCGTAGCTTAGGGTCTGTTCAGGTGGAGCCGACCCTCTTGCCCCTGCCACCGTTTCTGGCAAATCATCCTTTTCAATACAGGCTCCATCCGCGATCACCATCGATGACTCAATGATATTACGCAGCTCCCGAATGTTTCCTGGAAATGAATAAGATTGCAAGCAGGCCTCAGCTTCACTTGATAACCCCTGAATGGAAGTATTCAGTTCTTCATTTAGCGCTTGAATAAAATGGTGCGCTAACAACAAAACATCATCCATGCGCTCACGAAGCGGAGGCAAATGAATTTGAATCACATTTAAGCGAAAATATAAATCTTCACGAAAGCGGCCAGCCTCCACTTCAGTTTTTAAGTCTTTGTTGGTTGCGGCAATAAGGCGAACATCTAAATTCATCGTCTGATTTGAGCCAAGACGTGTAATTTCTTTTCCTTGTAAAACGCGCAACAGCTTGACTTGAATGTTCAATGACATATCACCAATCTCATCTAAGAAAATGGTCCCGCCATTTGCTTGTTCAAACTTTCCTTCTTTCGCTTGAGTGGCGCCGGTAAAGGCACCCTTTTCATACCCAAACAGCTCACTTTCAAGCAGATGTTCTGGAATCGCTGCACAGTTCACCACTTCAAAGTGCTCGCGCTGCCTTGTCCCTGAAAAGTGCAACGACCGGGCGGCTAGTTCTTTTCCAGTTCCGCTCTCACCGGTGATTAACACATTTGTATTTACTTGCTTTACTTTATCAATTAACTTAAACACCTTATTCATCGGTTCACTTCGAGCTAGAAAACCATCCCGGTTATATTTCTTTTCTAGCTCATTCGTTAAGTAGTCCACTTGCCGGTTTAACTTAACGTACTGAAACGCTTGTTCAATCACAGATCGTAGTTCATCCATATTTAACGGTTTGGTTAAGTAAGAATAAGCTCCTTTTTGAAGAGCTTCCACAGAAGACGAAATGGTACCATAGGCGGTAATCATCACAATGACAATGTTTGAATTAAAATCCTTGATTTGCTGTAATACGTCAAGGCCATTTTCTTGGCCGATTTTTAAGTCAACGAGACAGAGGTCAATTGGATGATGTTCAAGTAGTTGAAACCCTTCCGCTGAATTGGTTGCACTCCATACGTTATAGTCGTCTTCCAATACGAATTCCAGGGAGGTACAAATTGACGGTTCATCATCGATAATTAAAACTGAACCCTTCACATTGATCACTCCTTTCTCCTGTCTTTAACGATTACTTCCGCGCTGGTGGGAGTACAGGCAGAGCGTTTCTCATTTGCCTTTATCCCACTCTCTCTGTTGTTGCATACGTTGGAAATACAAGTTGAATACACGTCCCATTGTCTGGTTCACTCTTTACATAGAAGAAACCGTTATTTTCTTCTACATGCTGCTTAGCAATGGCAAGACCAAGGCCTGTCCCTTCCGCCTTTGTCGTATAAAAAGGTTCAAAGGCCTGCCTTTGTACATGTTCACTCATGCCTGGTCCTGTATCTGTTATTTCCATACAAATGTTGTCGTCTTCCTGATAATTCCGTAAGTATATTTTTTTATCTACTGTTAAATCATGGTCTGCTAATGCATCAATGGCGTTAATGATCAAATTGATAATTGCCTGCTTCATTTGTTGTCGATCTGCCAATATGACTAAGTCTTTTTCAATTGATAATTCCATCGCAATGCCTTTATTCGCCGCTGTCCCTTCAAACAACAGATGGCAGCCCTCTAGTAAGTCTGAAGTATCCAGTCTTTCCTGTGCTACCGGGCGAGATTTGCTATAATCCATGAGTCCTTCAATTAAATCATTGAGACGTTCGATTTCCTGAGGAACAAGGGTTGAGACCTTCTCTCGAAACTTTTCACTTTGAAACTTGTAAGGGATCAGGTCAATAAACGCCTTGATCGACGTCAATGGATTACGAATTTCATGGGCAATCCCCGCAACCACACGACTTAATGCTAAATTTTTTTCGTTTTCAAACGCTTGCTGACGAACTTGTATTTCCTCGCTAATATCTTCAAACGTAAACATTACACCGACGATATCTTGCTCAAAATTGTAAAGTGGATAAATATAAGCTCTTAACCTGAGACGGATGCCATCCTCGCGCACCCAAGTACTCTCCTCGCCTAGAAACTGTTTTCCATAAATTAATACACCCGTTAATTTATCGTGTAAAAAATAATCTAGCAGAGGGTCTTTCTCGTAACTTAGCCCAACCATTTCTTCTTCACTATTTAAAATGAAGGCTGCTTTCGGGTTAAATGACGTGATAACACCTTCCTCGTTAATGGTCATCATACCGCGCGGACTGGATTGCAGAATTTGCTTTTGAAACTCATTGCTATTTTTTGTAGCTTCCACCTGTTCTTTCAATGAGCGGTTGGCTTCGTTTAATTGTTCAGTTTGTCGTTCTACTTCTCGCTGTAGTTTTCGATTCAAGCGCACGCCAATCACAATCACAACTGCTGTACCAAGAAAGGCTGCCCCAAGAATCTGCAGCGCAAGCCATAATTGGTCCCGCTGACTATCTTCTTCCGGAAACCATTCACTAAAAAGCTCTTGATAAGTGCCATCATTGTGAATGGCCTGAAGCCCATTGTTGAGACTCCGAAGCGTCTGATAATCTTCAGACGAAGTCGCAAATGAGTATTCAAGTGGGACGAGGTAATTATCTGCAACTACATAATTTTCAGCTTTGCCTCGACGTTCAAGCAGCCTTTCTGTCGTCTTTACTTCTCCTACCACTGCATCTGCTCGCCCTCGAACGGCAAGCTCCACCGCATGATCCAGGCTGCTCGTTTCATTAAAGTGTACACGGCGAATATTTTGCAGAAACTCTCGCTCCACACTCTCACGCTTTAAGGCTACAGTCTGGCCAGACACATCCGCCACACTCTCAATATCACGTTTTTCTCTGGGAACAAACAAACCGACAGAAGAAGAATAGTAGGAGTTGCTGAATTCCAACGATTCAGCGTGCTGCTCCGAATAGCTCATACTTAAAATAATATCAATCTCGTCCGCTTCTAACGAGGCAAGTGCCTCTCGTTCGACCATCGGCTCATAAGAAATGTGCATATTTTCCCGGGCGGCCACTTCCTCTAGCACCTCTACTGCAAATCCTGTCACATCCCCATCTTCATGAAAATGAAACGGAGGTAACCTAGGGTCATATGCTGCTATGAGCTCCCGGCCATTTTCCAAAGCGGGTTCACTGGTTGCTGAAATGGGGGATGATCCTATACCAATCAACACCACGAAGATTAAAGTGATCATTACATTACGTTTCATGGGAAGTGCCTCGCTTCAAATGTATCGTTTGTAAATTCTAAAAATTTCAGCTTTGTAAGTTGAACTAAATACAAGTGGATGAAGGAAAAACCGCTGCTTCGAAATAGCACCGGCTTTTCTCCTGTACTCTATTTCTCGCTTGTCTTAATAAGGTTCACAGTCAGCTCAGCACTAAATGCTGGTCCCTAATTAATGAATGGAGGTAATAGATAACTCCTCCGTAAAAAAACGATCAAACACTTTTAATGCCTGCTCTTTTGTATATAATCGACGGCGAACGAGCGGCCAAGAAGCTACTTCTTCGCGCCTGATGATCACTGGAAAGTTTTTGCGCCCAAATAAGACCGGAATCGTTTTATATTCAAGCGCAGCGAGAGCGGCTAAGCGGTGTTTACTATGGATAATCCATACGCGCTGTTCCGATCCGGCGGAGAGAATACAGCCTTTGAGAAAAGAGTTCTCAGTAGCTGGTTCATACCCCTTTTCCTGAATGGAATCAGCAGCACGGATCAGTCGTTTATATGTTCGTGCCCCAAACTCTTCTCCAACTGGGCCATAGTATAGTTGCCCGCTCCCTTTCGATGTTGTCTTCTCTTGCGAAGGTTTCTTCAATTGCTGGCTTTCCTGCTTTTTGCTCTTTTCCCATTGTTTCAGCACAGGGCGGCCATCCCAGGGCGGAGGTGGCGGGGCATTAAACGGCGAACGAGTAAGCACGTCATCTTCCTCTTCCACTACGACGCCTAGCGCTTCGCCGATGGTCTCTGGCTGATAGTAGTTATAATACATTTCAAGCGGTGAGTATTTATATTCCGAAGCTCTTCCATTTATGTAGTCCTGTACTGTTTGCACGAGCGGGTTGACCTGGTCAAACGCTCCTAGCAAATAGCAATGCATGTGTTTGATATCAACATTAGTCACGAAAGGCGAAGATCCTGCAAGATAAGCAGCCTCTACCAAGTCTGACGTCTGCGTGCGAAAATCTTGTATACGGTCATGTTTCAATGAGTATGCCCTCCATAGAATCTTGCTCTTACACCTTTTACTTCTAAATGATTCTCTTATTATATCACAGAGGAGATCTTTGTTTAATTGAAGCGTACGAACGAAGCACCACCCACAACCTCCCATAAAAAAGCCCTGCAGCATTGCAGGACTCCTGATAATTACCCTAGCCTGATAACCGCAGGGGACCAAATTGATTTTAATTAATCTCTTTGAATGTAATTGCGCTAGTTGGCTCTTTTTGAACCGGGGCAACGTATAAACTGCTTTCAGGAACGTGGTTAAGTCTCCCAATGCCGCATTCTAAAGCTCTCTCTTGCTGATCAAACGTTAAAAACAAAACATCATCTTGTTGACTAAAACGCGCCCTTTTTCTTCTTTCTCGTTTAAATATTTGATTAATGGTCACTGTTAATGTGCCTAAATTACGATACGTTTGAGAGTTATTTAATAGCTTTTTCGCTACCCCTTTCTGAATCTTTTCATCTGCCTCTTTAAAAATACTAAGCGGTAACTTAAAAAGGGCCTTCACTATTTCATCTGTACTGCGGGCTGCATTAATAGTTTTCACTTCATTTTCTAATCGGTCACAATAAGAATAAGCAGTGTCTCTCATGTCTTGTGATGATTTAAATTGCTCACGCTGCTGCATGATTAAGCCTGCTACATATAAACGCCCTTCTTTTCCTAAATTCATGTAGTTACTATCAAGATGCTTGATCAGGATTTCTGCCACTTGCTCAGGACTGTTACATTGCGGAATGCTCGTTATCAGGGCTGTTTGTTTAGCAGCAGGTTCATTATTATTTAAAGTCTCAGCTGAAAATTTCTCTTCATATTCTTTTAACTGTTTCATAGCCGTCTTTTTTAAGGGCGTGCTTTTAAATGAACGAATTTTCCTTTTTAACTGTCTCACGTGTCGTAAACTTTCTGCTTTCTCAATCTCTACAAGGTTTTGACGTAGCGTTTGGACGTTATTTAAACGTGTTTCTATTTCTTCTTTCAGGTCGGCGTTCAATCGAAAGTAAGACAACTTCTCATTAATATCGTGGAGTCCCTCTTCATTGGAGGCCTCGTTATTTTCATAAGCCGTAAGTATGTCCTTTAACGTTTTATATAATTCTCTTTCATTAAAGGCAGTTTCTGCAGTAACACAGCAATCTGTTGGTGACATTTTCATGTCTGCTTTCTCTTGCATCGCTTTACTTGCAGGCAACTGGGTAAGTGCCATTGAAGCCCCTCCCATTTGAAACTTCTATAAAACTTATACCAACTGTGATTCTAAGTTAAAAACCACCCCTGTAGAATAAATCTTCTACAGGGGCCCACTAAAACTTTAGGCGTCTTAGTCGTCATCATTGTCGTTGTCGCCATTATTCTCAAGATCATCAATCTCGTCTACAATATCACCGATAGCAGTGAACGGAATGCGTTCGCCGTCTTCATCTTCAGGGAAGGCGTTTAAGAACTCTTCCGCCAACTCCAGTTCTTCTTCTTCACTTAAGCCATCAAATACGTCTACGTTAAGGTCGTCTAGAGCATCTCTCATAGCAGAGATAGTAGTAGCTTCATTGACAGCCTCTACTCGCTCTTCGAATATATCTATCGCTTCGTTAAGAGCGTTGCGGAGATCTTCTTCTGAAGAAATATCATCTTCGTCGAATTCTTCAACCAAGATTTCCGAAACGTCCGCCCGGCCTGTGCTTCCAAGTTCAATAAATGCTTCATTATCGTCGAGGTCTAATAAAACAGTATTTATTGCGTCGGCATCATCTGTTTCAATTGCAGTTCTCGTACTCACTACAATGCGCGATTCGTCTCGAGCTTCGCGTAGTTCAGAGATTGATTCAAATTCAACATCTCCGTAAAGTTCGAAGAAAGTTTCTAAATCATCGAACTCTCCACTAAATGCATCTTCACCAAGAATTTCTTCGATATCGTCTACAAGCTCAGCTTCTTCCTGGTCAGATAAGTCATCAAAATCGTTAATCTCTGCAAATGCCTCATTTAGCTCACTAATTAAAGTAGTAGCAAACTCTTCACTTTCCGCATCGATGAATGATTGAACTTCTTCTAGTGAAGTAAAGTTTTCTTCACGTTCTTCGAAAAGCTCGTCTAAGTTATCTTCAATAAGCTCATATCCTTCAATACCAAATTCTTCGAGGTCGTTAGTTAACTCCTCAAT
Source organism: Salsuginibacillus kocurii DSM 18087 (assembly GCF_000377705.1). Lineage (GTDB taxonomy): Bacteria > Bacillota > Bacilli > Bacillales > Marinococcaceae > Salsuginibacillus > Salsuginibacillus kocurii. Next base: position 42,219 of record NZ_KB898626.1, read on the forward strand.
AGAAATGTCATCATCGCCTACATACTCATTAAGTGTAGCTACTGCTTCAAGCTCTTCTAGATCTTCAAGCAACAGTGCTTGCTCATCTTCGTCTTCGATATATAGTTCAATTAGACCTTCGGCTTCGCTGATGTTTTCAGCAGTTGGCTCTGCTAGTGCTGTGTCATAAGCCTCCAGCGCAACGCCAGCCTCTACTTCTGCAATGACCTCAGCCACTGCTTCTACGCTGTCCGGCTGTGCATCTTGAATAGCGCTGAAGTACTCGGTGAGTAAGTCATCATCAAACTCTATGCCCAGCTCTTCAAGCGTTTCTTGGAATTCAGTCTGGGAAACAGTGGTGTTCAGCGTTTCTAATAACTCTGCCACTTCATCTGCATACTCTTCGTTCACACGGTCGATTGCGGCTTGGATATCATCCACACCGGTAATAAAGCTATCATCAATTTCATCTGCATATTCAGAAACAAACTCTTCATTTACATTTTCAAGGTTAAGCACTGGTTCTTGCAGCGCATCCAGCAGAGCATCGTCATCTTGGGCCGTCTCAACAGCGTCTACGGCTGCATCAAGGGCTTCGTCTGTGAAATCAAACGGAAGCTCTTCTGAGTCTTCGCCGAATGTTACCGTTACTTCCCCTTCATCACCGGAGAGGTCCGCGTGAGTGAACGTGTAAACCGTGCCGTCTTGATTCGCTTCTACGTCGAACTCAAGCTCTTCGCCGTCAAGCTCAACGTCGAAATTAGCTTCGGTCAGGCCGGTTACGCCATTTTCAAATTCCACTTCAAAGGAAGAAGTGCTGGTGAAGTCCGCATCGTCGATTTCCACATCCTCTAAGAGATCTTCGATGACACTTTCAGCCTCTTCAAGCGTTTCAAGCCCTTCGATTTCTGCCTCCGCATCTATTTCTAGTGCCGCGTCAACAGCAGCGCGTGCTTCCAATACATCCGCGCGGTCTTCAAGGGTGATATCATCAGCGAGTGCATCGATCGCTTCTTCAGCTTCTGCAATCGCTCCTTCAAGATCGTCGTCGATTTCAAATTCAGTAGACTCTGATACATCGCCTACTGTGATTGTAGCTGTATATTCACCTGCATCAAGGTCTTCAAATTCAGCAGAAACGCTGCCGCCCTGGCTGATTTCTACATCCTGCTCTACCACGTCTTCTTCATCATCGTCCGATACAACCGTTACGGTAGCTGCCTCTCCTTCGAAGTCACCTTGGACATTACCGATTACGGTAGTCACTCCGGCTTCAGTTTCAGCCGTAACGTCCATAATAACGATATCTTCTACACCATCAATCGCATCGTCAACGTTTTGCTGAATGGTTGGGTCCTCATAGATGAAAGTAGCGAAGTCAGCGCGAGTAACCGTATCATCAGGACGGAAAGTACCGTCTGGATAACCGTCAGCCAAGCCAGCGTCTTCAATCGCTGCAATATAATCTTCATATGGGTGACCGTCTAGGTCTGTAAACGTATGGTCTGCGCCGTTGTCTACTTCAAGATCAAACGCGCGCGTCATAAGTACTGCCATTTCACCGCGAGTTAGGTTGTCATCCGGACGGAAAGAACCATCTTCGTACCCTTCAATGATCCCAAGCTCAACCGCCGCCGCTACGTCATCGTGGTAAAAAGCTTCAGCATCCACGTCGTAAAAATCCACTGGATCAACTTCATCGGTATCCCAGAGAAGAGAACGAGAGAAAAGAGAAGCGGCTTCTCCACGTGTCACATCGCGATCCGGGGTGAACATATTGTTGCCGGTACCTTCGATAAAGCCGGCTTCAGCCATCCGCAGAACAGGTGTCGCGTAATAAACGTCCTCATCGACGTCATCAAACGATGCCTCAACTTCCTCGTGATCGTCTGCTTTTATTTCGCCTGCACCTACAACTGCCGCGCCCCCAGCTACCGCTGCCGCTGTCACACTAGTTGCCAAAAACTGTCGGTAAGACTTTGGTTGATATGCCACGAATTACGTCCTCCTTGAAGTAGATAGTTTTGTGCTTAAGAGCACCAGTTGGCATATACCCTGATAAATTTTGTGAAAAACTATTAAATTCTTCCTAAATGATTGTTAAATAGTGTCTTAAATAAGGTCAACCCCACTGCATTACCGCTGCACCACGCTGGGGGTCAGCCCCCGCTTTATAAGAATCGTTATTTTATGACATAGGACAAAGGTCTAATCTCATAAATTTCACAAACAAGGGAGGATGGTATTGTGCGTCATACGATTTATCCCCATTCAATCTATCAAACCCCTGTATGAGCTGAATTCTTCAATTAAAAACTTGAACAAAAGAGTTAATTACCTTCGTAATAAACAAAATACTCATGCTTTTTTAATTGTAGAAAAAAATGAGAAGGATAATACTTATATTCTAATTGATGGATATAAAGAATATGAAGCCTTTAGATATGAGGATGAGAAAAGGAAAGTACTTTGTAATATTAAAACTTATACAAATGAAGAGACGCAATTATATTCTGTCTTGCAAAAAATTTTCTCATTTGAACCTTCCAAGTGGTTAATAAAATATGACCTTATTCAACGGTTACTTAGTGTGGGGGAGAAAACAACTGTTATTGCAAATAAACTTCATGTTCAAGAACATGAAGTAAAAAAATACATTATAAAAGAAGAAGTTCCTCGTATATATATTGAAGAAGGTCTTAAAAATCATGCAGGCAACTTATTAAATGAGATCTGTGTCCCTAAGATTCCCCGAAGAGCGAGACCTTTTTTATATAACCGAGCCATCTTGCCTAAAGAAGAACCAGAAAGGCTCACCCACGGGCAATTAACAGTTGTTAAATGGATGTTTGAACACATACAACATTCAAACTTTACTTTACAAGAATTAGAGTGTTTTCTCCAGTTTGTCGTCAACTATCGTTCATCTCTGTATAGAATATGGGAAGACACTGCCGCTCAAATTCTTAATCGGCGTTCCCCTGTCGTTCTTCGAAGAAATAACCTCCGCTCTAATCTGAGAGCTCGCTATAAAGTAAGTAAAGGTTTACCCCAACCAATATTTACTCATAATCATCCATGCTTTCATATAGACTGAACATTCATACCATAAAAAAGAGCTACACAAACTTGCTAAAGACTTGTGTGTCTCTTTTTATCAGTTATTTATAGAAATTTGGGGATTATTCAATATTAGGGACCAGGCACCCAAAAAAGCCCTGCAGAGACTCACTCTCCACAAGGATTATTATGCTTTAATGCGTTACCGAATCGGGGGGCTGACCCCTCGGAACCTATTCAACTACGACAGCGTCAACCTCTTCGCCATCATAGATATAAACGATATCAAGAGAATACCCTTCATCCACCAGGCTGTATGTTTCGTCTTCTACTTCTGAAGTTAAGGCATCAATATCAGCTTCAACGTCAGTTACGGTAACGTCAATGATTAACGTCTCCCCACTACCTGCTTCCACCATAGCTTCTTCTACTTCCTCTATGCCTGTGAGGGTTTCTTCAACCTCTGTTTCATCTACTTCTTCAAGCTCTTCTTCTGTATCTTCCTCTTCTTCCGCATCTTCATCATCTTCCTCTTCTTCAACCGGATCCTCTTCCGTTTCATCTACTTCTTCAGTAGCGTCATCATCGCCTGGTTCTTCCACATCCCCTGCTTCATCATCTCCACAAGCAGCGAGCAATGAAACTGCCAGAAATGGAATCCCTAATCCTACTACGCTTTTTTTCATCTTTCATCACCTATTCTTTGAAGTAAGTAATCAACTACACCGTTTATTATAGTATAAAAGATGGCAATAACATACAGGTTATAGTAGAGTTATGAAATTTTACATAGTATGATCTAAACCAATGGTCAGGTCCATCCTTTTTAACAACAATTAATAACAGTCCTCAATCTACACGTATCTTTCTTAACTCAATTTCGTCTTTAAAATAAGGTGTGAACATCTGACAAATGAATGTGGACTTCACTTCAGACGGCGCTTTCCCGAGGGCTTGTCTTCCGCTAACTTTTTCGATGGGTAAAACCCATCGGAAAAGTGGATCTTCAGCTGCGCTTTATCCTCCGGGAGTCGCCGTCTTACGTTTCTGTCATTGTTTTAATTCCGTATAGTAAATGAATCAATTTCATCATTCAACATAAGAGGTGAATATCCGACGAATGAATGTGACCTTCACTTCAGACGGCGCTTTCCTGAGGGCTTGCCTTCAGCTAACGTTTTCGATCGCAAAATCCTCGAACAAGTGGATCTTCAGACTGCGCTTTTTCCTCTGGGAGGCACCTGCTTACGCTTCAATCACTTTTGAAATGCCGTATAGTATATAAAAATAGATAGATAGTATTCGTTTCATTGCTCCTAAAATGTCATTATGAAATTATTCAACCTGCATAATAAGTGAAGTTTACTATTTTTTTATTGATTTAATAACTAACACTATCCCTATTATCGCCAACAAAATTGCTATGATTGTAGGAAAGCGCCCTACTTCTCTCATTGCACTCCCAAAAATGCCAAGATTACTGTTCCAACTTCGTTCCATAAGCACATGAGAATAAATAGCTGCAGTTATTAAGGTTGAACCATAAATGATCGAACTAAATAACAAAAATCCTAGACCGATATTCAAATGCTTCATGCTATCTTCCTCCTTATCTTAGAATTTTAATTCCTTAAGGTTCTTAGTCAAATGTTGGGGTAGGAGCCGCGACTATCTATGGTTTTCGATAGATATGTAACTTGGTGATGAGATAATATACGCATTCGAATTTAATTGGAAGTTATGCCTAGAAGCACTTCACTTTTAGACGTTGGTTTGATTATTAATCCCTTCAATAAATCCGTTTGAATAACCAAAAGCAAAGCTGTTCAAAATCTCTGTTTCCCAGTTCTTTAAACTTCTTATCGATTTATGAAACGGTGGGAGAGCTGTTGACTCCACAAGCTCATAGAAGGTTCTCAACCCTTCTAACGTCCTTCTCTTGTTTCTAGTCAATTCGAGTGTAACGGATTTTGGAGTTCGCGTGTTTTTTTATGCTCAATTTTTCATATCCCCCAACAAATTGGGAGGTACAACATGAGTTTCTCTGTCGAATCCTTACAACAGCAGCTCCATACGTTTCGAATGACTGAAACAGCCAAAGAACCCTGCGTGCCCCTTTTTGGCATGACATTTGTTTACAGGAGGTTTTTTATGTTCCCATACCGCTACATGCTAGAATTGCATAGAGAAGAGCGAAGTCTACGCACCATCTCAAAACAAAGGAAGGAGGAGTTTAAGTGACATTGCAACAATTGAGATATGTGATTGAAGTGGCGAAGCAACGATCGATTAGTAAAGCTGCGCATCGATTGTTTATTAGTCAGCCGAGTCTGTCGAATACGATTAAAGAATTGGAGAATGAACTGGGGATTGCGATTTTTTCTCGTACGAATAAGGGGATTGTTCTTACGTCAGAGGGTTCGGAGTTTTTAGGTTACGCCAGGCAGGTGATTGAACAGACAGACTTGCTTGAAAACCGCTATGCCAATACGGCTCAATCCCCGCAGCAGCATTTCTCTGTATCTGCCCAGCATTATGCCTTTGCGGTCAGTGCGTTTGTGAAGCTGTTGAAAGATTATAATCGGGATGAATATGAGTTTACATTACGAGAGACGAGGACGTATGAAATCATTGATGATGTAAAAAACCTTCGTAGTGAAATTGGGATTTTGTATGTAAATGATTTTAACCAACAGGTCATTCGGAAGTTTCTTAGAGAAGGAAATTTAACGTTTCATGAGCTATTTCAGGCCAATCCGCATGTGTTCATCAGTTCAACTAATCCACTCGCGGCTCAGAAGTATGTTACCTTAGCTGATTTGGATCCTTATCCATATTTGTCATTTGAACAAGGGGACTATAATTCGTTTCATTTCTCCGAGGAGATATTAAGCACCATCTCAAGGCGCAAAAATATTCGTGTCAGTGACCGGGCCACGTTGTTTAACCTGCTGATAGGATTGAATGGATACACGATTTCCACAGGGGTAATCAGTTATGACATCAACGACGATGATATTGTGGCGGTGCCGCTTAAGGTGGATGAGAGCATTACAGTCGGGTATATTCAACATAAGAATGTGGCAAACAGCCCGCTGGCAACGATTTATATCAATTTCTTAAAGGAAACGATTGCCGAAGAACTAACTTTGCTATAGGTTAAAGTTATGACAAAGCATAGAATTCACGTGTTATGCTATACCATTATTCAATGCTACACTGACCTTACATTACTAAAGGAGAGGGTCAGCAGTGGGGAAAAGAAGTTTAGAACAAAGATTAAATGAAGGCACAGTCGTTGTAGCCGAAGGATATTTATTTGAAATGGAGCGCAGAGGTTATTTACAGGCAGGATCGTTTGTACCAGAAGTAGCGTTGGAGCACCCGGAGGTTTTAAAGCAAGTATATCGAGATTACATGAATGCCGGTTCAGATGTGGTTTTAGCTTTCACCTATAATGCCCACCGTGAAAAAATGAGAATTATAGATAAAGAACATTTACATGAGCCGTTAAACCGGAGTGCGATTCGTTTGGCGAAGGAAGTGGCGAAAGAGCATCCTACAGAAGAAGCGTTAGTTGCAGGCAACATTTCGAATACGAATATTTTTGATCCGGAAGATGCTGATTCTGCGGAAGAAGTAAGAAGTATATTTGCAGAAATGGCCACGTGGTGTAAAGAAGAAGGCGTCGATTTTATAAATGCGGAAACTCTTTATTACCATGAAGAGGCCGTTATTGCGCTAGAGGAAATTCAAAAACAAGATCTGCCGGCAGTCGTTACATTAGGGCTGATGGGCGAAAATAAACTGCGGGATGGTTATACCGTTGAAGAATCCTGTAAAATTCTTTCTGAAAAAGGTGCGTTAGTAGTTGGGATGAACTGTTTCCGCGGACCAAATACGATGCAGCCATACCTGAAGGGAATTAGAAATGAGGTAGAAGGATATGTCGGTGGATTGCCCATTCCATATCGCACGACAGAAGAACACCCGACGTTCTTCAACTTGCCCGATGGAGGATGCAGTTGTTCCTTACCGACCGAAACCACGTTCCCGACATCCTTAGACCCGCTTTATCACAATCGGTACGAATTAGCGGAATGGGCGAGAGAAGCAAAAGATATTGGTATTAATTATATTGGTCTTTGCTGCGGGGCCTCACCTGCGATGATCAGAGCAATAGCAGAAGCGATAGGATATGAAACCATTAATTCCAAATATTCACCGGATATGGAGAAACACTTCTTATTCGGGAAAGATAAAACGCTAAAGAGTCATAATCTAAACTACAGTAAAAAAGCATAAATCATAAGGTGATCATTGAAAGAGGGTAAGCAGGAAAGCGATAATAAATATAGCTTTCCTCGGGCGCTTCTTATTTGAACAAGATGGATGCATTCTTCATTAACTGAAGCTGCATCCATTTTTAAAACTGGTAAGGTCTCCGCAAAAGATGGTACAAAAGATTGCATACGTGGTAAAAAACGCCCGCCGTACTCATCGGCTACTTTAAAAATTCCGTATAGGGTTATGGGTCAAGACTTTGAGGGAGGTAGGGGGCATCATCATTGTTTAAACTATTCTTATCTTACCCATATTATGAAAAGCTTCACCTGTTTTGAGCATTATTTTTAACAGCAAAGTTATGAATCTATTAAAAAATAAGGGTACTTAGTCAAATGATGGGGTAGGAGCCGTGATTATCTACGGTTTTCGATAGATATGTAACCTGGTTTCTTTGCAGCTGTTTTTTCAAAAAACAATATCTAATTACCTAGTTGCAACCAATCTATAATAGACTTTAGAACTAAATAACTGTATAATACATTGTGTATTTCAATAATGTTACAAAAGCATAGCAACCAAAGCTTAGTACATAACTCAACTTGGTTTGCAAGAACCCTACTACTATAACTTAAAGGAGTCTACCAACACATGAAAAAGCTCATTCTAACTATGGTTCTCGTTTTTGCAGGTATTTTAGGAACAACCGATTCCACACAAGCATACTATTCCTCTCCGAATGTTTTAGTAAATGGAGAAACCCCGAATTTCACAAATTTACCCTCAATTACAAACAATCGAACGCTCGTAGAATTTCGCCCAATTATAGAGGCGCTGGATTTAAATGTGAGTTGGGATGGAGCTACAGGAACCATTGAAACATCAGGAGAAGGCCCTGAAGTGAATATGCAAGTAGGCAGTCGTTATGCAACAGTGAATGGAGAAACTCATGAATTAGATGTCGCTCCAACGGTGGTAGAAGGTCGTACTGTGATTCCTCTTCGTTTTATCAGTGAAGCCAGCGGATATGAGGTAGAGTGGAACCAAACCGCAAATACCGCCTTTATTGGTGAGATGCCTGAAACGAGTGAAAGATGGAAGGGAAATTATGAGATTGACGCTCACCCAGACGTACGGGGCGAGCTAAACATTTACAATGAAACTGATACCACCTTTGATTTTACTGCCAATGTCTTTTATAACCATGTCGGCGAAATTAGCGGCACGGCTGAGAAAGACGGGCATGTTGCTTCCCTTATTAATGACCCTAATGACTGCGAAATGACCTTGACGCGAATCGGAGACCAAATCTCTATTTCCCAACATTCCGAAGGATGTCTTTGGTACCATGGTGTTGGCATCAGTCTAGAGAACACCTACGTAAAATAACGGCTCAATTTCCATTGAAAGTACGCCAATAACTCTCTAAAAAGCCTTGCACTGCAAGGCTTTTTATTGTCCGCCCAGGCAGTTAAAGCTTTTTTTATTTTTTAAGTGGAGCGCACAAGATAGTATTCTTTTTTACAATTTTGACATTCCTTTACCAGCAAAAAAAAGAGCTCTGAAATAGCAGCTCTTTAAAAGAATGATATATTAATTAAGGGGGAGAGCCATTAAAACAAAACGTCACACTATGTCTACCACCCATGGTTGATAGCATACGTTTTCATTTCACTATAGAAGGCCAGCGCGGCTTGTCCCTGTTCACGTGTATGTGAACTGGACAGTTTCATACCTCCAAATGGAGCTTGATATTCAACACCGGCAGTTTCTTGATTCACACGTACCATCCCTGCCTCGGTGTGTTCGAGAAAATAATGGGCTTCCGAGAGATTATTGGTAAAGACAGAAGCGCTTAGGCCAAATTCCGTATCGTTTGCAAGCTCTGTAGCTTCTTGAACATCCTTTGTTGGTACTAGCATGATTAGCGGACCGAACACTTCCTCTTTCCATAATTGATGTTCTGTGCCAATGCCTTCTACGATCAAAGGCGAAATGAAATACCCATTCTCGTCAGGGATGCTGTTTTCAGCGACCACCTTTCCATCTTCTTTAGCTAAATCGTAATACCTTTTTACTTTACGGTATTGGTCTTCAGAAGCTACAGGTCCAGCGTAGGCACTTCCTTCTTCTGCAGGTGCTACAACCACATTTCTCATTTCATCTTGAAGAGCTTTTTTAAAATCGTTCATTATGTGTTCTTCTACAATTACTCTACTTGTAGCTGTACACTTTTGGCCGGCAGAGCGGAAGGCACCACTTAATATCGCTTTAGCAGATTTGTTCACATCTGCATCATTCAACACTACAGCCGGGTTTTTTCCGCCCATTTCTGTTTGGAATTTAATATTTCGTTTCGCACATTTTTCAGCTACCATTTGCCCTACTCCGGTTGAACCGGTAAAGCTAACAGCATTAAGGTTGGTATTCTCTAAAAGCTCATTTCCAACGTCCTTTCCCTTTCCTACGATGAGATTAATGAGCCCTTCAGGTAATCCATTGCTTATAAAAATCTCCATCATTTTGAAGGCCGTGAGTGTTGCATTTTCTGCAGGTTTCCATATAACTGAATTTCCACAGATTAAGGCAGGTGCAATCTTCCAGACCGGTATAGCTATCGGGAAGTTCCACGGCGTAATAACACCTACTACTCCGAGTGGCTTACGTTTAGCGTATTGCAGAACATTTGGAGCACTTGAAGGGATGGTATCTCCATCTGGATGTACTCCTTCAGAGGCGTAATATTTAAACAGTTGAATAGCCCGTTGTACTTCGCCTTTCATTTCCGTGATCGGCTTTCCCATTTCTTTACTTCCTAATTCAGCGAGATCTTCAGCATGATTACTTAAAGCTTCAGCCATTGTATAGAGTAATTGACTTTTTTGAGCTCCTGTTTGTTTTGTCCATTCCTTTTGAGCAGAGATGGCAGCTGTTTCAGCTTCCTTCACAACAGAATTAGGGCTGAGATCAATTCGGCCAACAAGTTCAGTTAAATGAGACGGGTTATAACATTCTCTTTGCTCATTGGTTTCACTAACTTTACTGTTATTTAAAATGCTAGTTGCAATTAACACCAGAAATCCTCCTTATTGTAAAATCGAATAATTTTTAGCTCTTTGGAAGTCTCGTTCTATTTTTTCATAATGTTTTTTTGATAGAGGAAGCCTTGGTGGACGTGTTGGTCCGCAATCCATGTCGCCCAGTTCCATCATATGTTTAATGGACTGCACAAGTTGTGGTTCCGCGTCATAATGAAATAGCGGAAGGAGTTCCCGGTATAAACGAAGTCCATCCTCAATTGCACCGTTCTGACCCATTTCAAACAGTTTCTTACCTTCTTGTGGCAGAATATTAGGAACTCCAGAAATCCATCCTGAAGCCCCGGCGATTGCTCCTTCAAAAGCTAAATCATCAACACCGATCATCACTTCAAGGTTGGTTTGGTCTAAGATATCGTGGACCCGGCGGATATCACCTGAGAACTCTTTCACACTGACAATATTTTCGAATGCAGAAATCTTTCTTAGCAGATCAGGTGTTAAGTCTGTAGGGTAATCCCTGGGATTGTTGTACGCAATAACGGGAAGACCAACATTAGAGAGCTCTTTGAAATGCTGAATAACTTCTTCTTCTAAAGGGTTATAATTAATAGGTGGAAGAGCCATAAGCCCAGCAGCTCCAGATGCTTTTGCATGTTCTGCCCACTTAATAACTTTACTTGTTGAAGGAGCGCCTGTCCCTACAACAACCGGTACCCTTCCATTAGCTGCCTCAATTACCGTTTCAACAACTTGAGCGCGTTCTTCGTCCTCCAATGTAGTGTATTCACCTAGTGAGCCTACAGGAATTAATCCATCAACTCCTTTATCAATTAGCCAATTACACAACTCCGTCATTCTCTCATAATCAACTTCATAATTAGTTGTAAATGGAGTTACTAATGCAACATGTACCCCTTCAAAATTAGCCATCTAATAAACACCCTTTCCCAAATAATTAAATGTTGTTTCACGTATTGAATAATGCAATATGCATGCCAAGTTGTAGAGATGCTAATTCATTACGTTCAGTGTCTAAAAAATTGTAAATGTACAATTAAATAGACATGGTTAGTTGTAATGACTAAAAATTTAAACAATTTGTTTTAATTTTTTATACAGCAATCTGGCCGTTATCAAGTCATAAATTGATTTCCCTACCGATTTAAAAATAGTTAGCTCTCTATTTTGAGCATCAGTATTGAAAGACGCTTGATTGATAAGGTCATCCAGTGTAAAAACTGAATCCTCATCTTTACCGTGTTCTCTAGCTACAATCATATCTTTTGATTCATGAAAAGCAGCATACGTATCAACAAACATGCGGTTTGCATGTTTTAATACAGAAGCAGGGATCTCCTGCATGTGAGGTCTGAATGATCCTGAAGCGGCAATATGTTTCCCAGCATAATCCACCTCCTTATACTCCGGCAGTACAGGCGTAGTAGAAGTTGTTGTAGCTATGATGATATCAGCGGACCTTACCAACTCATGGGCATCCACTTCATGGACATTTAAATGTTCAAAGTGGCTTTGTACTTGTTCTTTAAATGTTTTTAACCTTTCAGCACTTCGATTGTTAATATAAACATCCGTAATAGGTCGTACAGCTAAAGCAGCTTCTAGGTGGCTCCATCCTTGTTCTCCCGTACCTATGATGCCGACTGAAGAAAGATGTGGATCTGTCAAATGACGAATACTTAAGCCAGCTAAAGCTCCTGTACGTAATGCTGTTATTGATTTAGCGTCAAATAGTCCTAATGGTTCCATCGTGCTACGATCTGATAGGAAAACCATTCCTTTCAATGTTGGTTCACCTCTATTTGCATTACCGGGAGCGATACCTACAAGCTTGGCAGTATAAAATTCATCAAAAAAGGAAGGTTTTAAAATAGCTGTGTTCTCCCCGTCTTCAACAAATAAACGATCAGGAACAACCGCATGATGTTTAGTAGGATCAAGGTAAAAAGCTTCAATTTCCTCAATGACTTCTTTCATTGTTATTGTGCTATAAACCTCTTCATAACTTAGATGAATCATTGTATTCCCCCTTTCTCAACTAGATATATAAACATAGAGACATCAGAACAGGCTTTCTATGACGACGACTTTTCACGCGACTTTCCATAAAGTTTTTGTAAAGTTGGAAACAAAAACATAATGATTGTCAGCACTAACATGATCACAAAAACAGGTCTTTCAAAAAGCTGCATTGGATTATTTTCGTACATAATAATGGTCCGTGAAAGTTCGGTATCAACAATACTTCCGAGTATAATCCCCAGAAGAATAGCTATGATTGGATAATCCAATTTCCGCATTACAAACCCAATAAAAGCAAAAATTAGAGTAAGAATCACATCTATATATAATCCACGGATTGATAAAGCGCCAAGTATGGCAAGTACACCAATAATAGGGATTAAAAGTCTCGTTGGAATCATAACAATTTTACTGAAGTACCAAACGAAAATTATACCCAGAACCAACAAGATAAACATTTGCCCGATATTCCCTAAAATAACCGCGTAAGCTAAATCCATATCATCACGAATTAAGTAAGGTCCGGGGATTAATCCGTGAATCATAAATCCAGCCATTAAAACAGCTGTCGCACTCCCTCCTGGAATTCCAAACGTCATCATCGTTGTCATACTTCCGCCTTCAGAAGAACTGTTGGCAGCTTCGGCAGCAACTACGCCTGACGGCTCCCCGTGACCGAAGTTCTCTTTTTTTCTCGAGTACATTTGTGCTTGGCCGTAGCTTAAAATTGCAGCAACGGTCCCGCCGGCAGCCGGAAGCAGGCCGACAAACATCCCGATTAATGAAGAACGAATGCTGTTTACCTTTTCTTTGAAGGGTTGGGCCACGCCTCTCAAAAGATCTTTAAAGTTCTTTTGCACTTCGGCGCCATCATCAACAATGAATTTCCTGGATATCAGAAAAAATAGCTCAGAGAGTGCCAACAGCCCCATAAGTGCAGGAATAATTTCAATTCCTTCGTAAAGACTGGCCTGGCCGAACGTTCCTCGCGGACTGCCAAAGGCTGTCGCTCCTATCGTTCCAAGCATGAGGCCCAATGTACCAGCAATAAATACTTTAATAATACTCCCCTGGACAGCTCCGATGACGGAAAGGGCAAAGAGTGTTAACATCAACATTTCAGGCGCTCCAAAAGACAAAACCAATTGCCCGAGCGGCTGTATAAAAAACAAAACTAGCACATAGCTAATCACTCCGCCGAGGACGGAAGAGCCGATCCCAATTCCCAAAGCTTCATTTTGTCTACCTTTTTGAGTAAGCTTGTATCCATCAAATGTAGTAGCTACTGCACCTGGTCCACCAGGGATATTTAATAATATTGCGGTTACACCGCTTGCATAAACAGAGCCTGTGAAAATACCTGTCAAAAACATGAGAGCATGTATAGCTTCCATTTGATAGGTTACTGGGAGCATAATCGCAATCCCCATTACTCCTGATATGCCAGGAAGTGATCCTAAGAAAATACCTACAATGATCCCGAGGATAATAAAGAGTAACACTGTAGGTGACATAATCAGATTTAATCCTTCCATCAATGCAGCGCCGTCTAAAACAGACAAGTGAATCCCTCCCTTCTGCCTTTAAAATAAAACACCTTCCGGAAGCCGAATATTTAAAAAGTAGACGAATATAAAGTAAATACACGTGAGTACGCCTACAGGAAGTAAAGTTATTTCCCATACCTTTGTACTTTTCAATAAAATATTAAAAACGACTATGAAAGTGAGAGACGCTGTAAAAAAACCTAGAATGGGGATTAAAACTACATAAATTACCAGACCGGTAAGGAGGAGCGCTGGTTTGTTCATAAACCAACTATGTAAAAGTTGTTTGAAGGTAAAATTCCCTGCTGATTCTTTAACCATTTTATATATGATTCTGCCCCCCTCCAGGGGAAGCAGAATCATTAAAAACCAGAAAAGAATTTCAACTATCAACCGTTCTTCAAAATGGAGGAGAGATTGAACGTCCATATAGTAATAGAGCCCGAAGGCAAAAATGATAATCAAAAAGATTAAATTACCTATTTTTTCCGCCATAACTATCTCCCCCTGTCCTTTTGGCTATTACTCTTCCTCTGCACTTCCGTACTCCAAGAAGATTTCATGACTTTCACTGAGGAAATCATAAGTCTCATCTGGACCTTGCCATTCTAAGTTCATGCCTTGTTCTTGTCCCCACTCGACATATTCGTCACTAGTTACAGCTGCTTCCAACGCGTCGATCCAGATATCCCAGCGCTCAGGATGCTCATCTTTAAAGCCTTCCTTTACTTTCAAGTAACGAACGCTAGACATTTCTGGAAAATCAATATCTTCGCCCTTTTCTCCCATTAGATCATTCATAAGGGGAACATCTGTGTCTTCGGGATATGGATCGTTAGAAAATAGACCTAGTGCTCTTGCTTCGTCACCAATGCTTGCATACACACCTTCAATGTCTGTGAATGCAAAGTCAACTTCACCCGAAACTAATGCGGTTCTAAGTGGCCCGCCCCCATCATAAGGAACACCGGCAGCTTCTAGCCCTAATTCATCAAGCAGCATTTGACCTGCAACGTCCTCCCAAGAACCTGTGAGCATGCCGTAGTTTAGACCACCTGGATTGTTCTCCAAGTCATCGATTAAATCTTCAAATGTTTCATAGTCAGAGTCTTCAGGAACAAACAATCCAATCGGGGAATCATGAACAGTCCCCATGTAATCGTAGTCATCGAACTCATATTCCGCTCCTCTGAAGATACCGCCGTCAAAGTGGGGATGTGAATGGAATAAGATATGCGACCCATCATCTGGATCATTTTGAAGGTGATCTTGAGCGCCAACTAACCCATTTCCACCTTCCCTATTTTCAACATTTACTGCTTCACCAAGTTCTTCTTCAAGCAAAGGAGTGAGTTCCCGCGACTGTCTGTCAATGGATCCACCTGATGAAAATGGATTAACAATCGTTAGCGTTTCGTCTGGCCAATCCTCTGCCCCATTTTCGTCATTGTCATCCCCTTCAGCTTCAGCTCCTACTTCTTCATCCTGACCATTCTCCGCTTCTGCGTTCTCCTCATTTGATGCAGCTTCTTCATCACCGCATGCAGTCATAAGTCCTAATACAACAGCTAAGCTAATCGGTAACGTTTTTTTATAAGTCAATGTAACCCCTCCTAAAATAAGTAGTAAAAATCAACCTGCTCCCTGCCTAATCGAAACCCAAAATTAATGATTTAATGAACCCCCCTTCCTGATTAAACTAAAATTGCTAGAGACTTCACTGATTACTTGTTAAAGCAAAATAATGCTTTCTTACTTTCTGCTATTAAATATTGCAAAAGGTGTGCCAATTTAAAATTTTCCAAAAATATTAATGAACTTCCATTTCTTCGATTAATAGAAAACCTTCGTTTAATTCATCTTCTGCTGAACTTACGAACGTGTGCATACCCATAATGTGGGCTTGCCCACTGATTGTTGTAATAATTCCGTTTAACTTGCCCACACTTGTTTCTTCAATGATGCTCGCCTCAAACAGTGATCCAACTATACTTTCATGCAAGAAAGGGACGTTTAATGACCACGAATCATTAGCATAAAGTGTTGCCAGCTTAGCTGAAGTACCTGTGCCACATGGGGAGCGGTCTATACCTCCTGGTGGGACCACCACAGCATTCTTCACTGAGGCGTGAGGGTGAGTCGGATCAGTAGAAAATTCAATATGGGTCAGGCCTTTTATGAAAGGGTGTTCAGGATGAACAATCTCTGCAATTTCGTTAATATGATTTCTAATTGTAACTGCTGTTTCGATGATTTCTGAAGCGTTATCTGGAGTTATTCTCAAACCTAAACTCTTCGCATCTATAATGCCGTAAAAGTTACCACCATAGGCTATATCGCACGTTATACTTGAATGCTGAGGTGATAATTCAATTGAAGAGTTTTGTAATACCGAAGTCTCCACTTCTACTGTTTTCAGTTTAAATGAAGGGATATTTTGGAATGTTACTTTTGTTGCTTTTTCATTTTCAATTTCAATTTCAACTTTTACTATTCCCGCAGGTGTTTCCAAGGTGAGAGCAGTGACAGGAGTTGTGCATTTAATCATTCCTGCCTCAACAAGTGCAGTGCAAACGCCGATCGTATCGTGGCCGCACATCGGCAGGTATCCACCCGTTTCAATGAATATTACACCTATATCAGCGTCAGGGTGGCATGGGTCTACGAGAAGCGCGCCAGACATTACTTCATGTCCTCGAGGTTCGTACATTAAGAATTTTCTAATCCAATCATGGTTTTCTTTCATATCAAGCATTTTGTCAGCCACTGTTTCCCCATTCAGCGTCGGGAGCCCACTTACGACCGTCCTTGTTGGATTGCCACCTGTATGCGTGTCTATCGTTCGAAATAGTTTATTAGCGTGCATTACGTTTTCACCTCTGCATGTTTAAATCTAGACAGACGAAGTGGTTCAGTTGGTATGATTGTATCATCTTGGTCTTGTATCATTTCTGCCATTACTTTACCAGTCACAGCAGCTAAGCTGATGCCATCACCTTCATGGCCTGCGGCGATGTAAAAGCCAGGGATATCATCTACTTTTGAAACAATGGGGAGGTGATCAGATGTCCAAGGTCGCAACCCAGCATACGTTCTAATGATGTTCATGTTTTTCATACTGGGGTAAAACCGTATAGCTCTTCGGGCGACACATTTTATGACCTCCATATTTACAGTCGTATTGAATCCTGCAAACTCTCTGCTGCTCCCGAGTAAAAAATTTTGACTCTCTGTAGGTTCAAATACTAGAGCAGCTCCGTATTTTTCTGTTACTTCATCTACTTGGCGTTCGCCGCCGAACTTTGATATTAAGTAACCAAATTCCATGACCTTACGTGGACCTACAGGATTTTGACGCGAAGATACGATAATGTGCCCTTTTCTTGGTTTAATAGGAATGTCCACGCCGAGCATATGACCAATATGAGGAGCCCAAACTCCTGCGGCATTTATCACCTTTTTCGCGGTGAATTCTCCTTTGCTTGTGCTGATGTTGAAGTTATTATATATATCAGTCTCTAAGTTCCGAACCTCGGTCCCTGTGATCACCGTAGTGCCGAGTTGTTTGGCTTTCTCCATCAACGAATAAGTAAGCAAGTAAGGATTCACGGTTGCATCGGTCGGGCACTCCAATCCTCCGTGAAGGTCGTCAGCAAAATACTTTGACTCATTCTTTAAATCATTTCGGTCCAGCATTGTAAATGGCAAGCCTGCTTCTTGTTGCTGAGCAACCCACTTTGCTGCTGCTTCCATTTCATCTTCATTTTCACAAACCAGTATGCTTCCGGGGTTTCGATACTCAAATGGAATATCAAGTTCGTTAGTCAATTCCTTTACTAAGTCCTGACTTACTACCGACATTTGAGAATCAAAACCAGGATCTTTATCAATTGCTAGAATATTGCCGTCACACTTAGAAGAAGTACCGCTTGCTAAGGCATTCTTCTCCAGAACTGTCACTTCATAGCCTGCACGTGACGTATAATAAGCAATTGCGGCGCCGATAATCCCCCCGCCTATGATTACTATCTCTCTATGGTTCATGACTGCCCCCTTCCTTTCTTTTCTTCATGATATTAAATGCAATTATTGTGCCATTCTATATAATAGCGTGGTAACACAATTAAACAGAAATCTATCAATCAAATCACACAACTATTGAATTTGAAAAATTCAGACATGTGTGTAAAAATAATTAGAAATGTATACATTTTTAAACAGTATGGAGGTGTGCGTTTTTGGAACAGACTATTCATATTCCGGAGTTAATCGATTATAAAGTGATTGAATTACATGACTTACACGAAGTCGATACTTTAAAGAAAGGGGAAACGCCCGTATTTTTTCATAAGAGTAAAAATGCCTATTTTGCAGGTTATTTTGATGAAATAAATGAAGGCTGGGCCTGGAAAAGAGTTGATATAGTAAGAGCAGCAATGAACTGGAAGGCTGTAAAAAAGCATTGTAGCAATAATAATCAAATGTTAGTGCTGGATAGAAACGAACAAGTGCTGGGGTTACTTAATGCACACGATTTATTGTCTAACCTAAACTACGCTTATGAATTATTAGATGTTTTCCTTAACACAATATTGGATACGATCGAAGAATCTTGTACTGTGATTGATAGTTTAGAGCGTGTTCAGTATTGGACAAGAGGTGCCGAAAACCTTTTCTCCTATTCAAAGGAAGAAGTGATGGGGCGTAATATAACTGAATTTTTCGACAGTGACATGCTAGAAATCAATAAAGCATTGAGTGAAGGCAGATCACTGTATCGCCATCAACATCAAGCCCGTGAAGATTTAGTCGTATTAATAAATTCCAATCCTGTTTACTTAAACGATAAAATTGTAGGCGCGGTAGTTTCAGAGACTGATATCACCTCTCAGGTAAGAATGAATCAAGAGTTTTTTAACATATCAGCTAAAGCTCATCAGCTCGAGAAAGAAATGGCTCAGTTAAAAAGCTCAAATAGTCCATATGCACAAATCAAAGGAAATAGTAAGGTACTGAAAAAAACGATCAATCATATTGAAAAAGTAGCTGCCACTGACACCAATTGCTTAATTCTTGGTGAGAGCGGTGTGGGGAAAGAGTTATTCGCTAAAGCAGTTCATGATGCGCGTGAAAGTTCTCAGGCCCCTTTTATACCCGTTAACTGCGGTGCTATTCCGCCGGCTCTATTTGAAAGTGAAATATTTGGGTATGATAAAGGAGCCTTTTCAGGGGCTAATCAACAAGGAAAAAAAGGCAAGGTGGAGCTGGCGAAAGACGGGACATTATTTCTAGATGAAATTGGAGAAATGCCATATGAAATGCAGGTTAAGCTTCTTCGTGTCTTACAGGAAAAGAAATATTTTCCTGTAGGGGCTACGGAAGAAAAATCGGTGAATTTCAGAGTAGTGGCTGCGACCAATAAGGATTTATATAAGCTGATAACAGAAGGTAAGTTTCGTGAGGACCTCTATTACCGCATTAATGTCGTTAGTATTACAATCCCTCCTTTGCGTAATCGAAAAGAAGATATTCTGGAATTGAGCCAGTATTTCTTATACGAATTTTCTACGAAATATAATAAACCCATTCAACACCTTTCCCAGGAGTTTATGCAAACGATTCTTAATCACTCATGGCCGGGTAATGTCAGGGAATTAAGGAATGTCATTGAACGGGTCGTTGTACTCTCAGAAAATGGGGAAATCCAATCCGATGAAATACCGTTTATGGAAAAACAGACGAATGAAGATAACACTTCTGTCACAATAAGTGATTTCAATAACACTGCAGGTGACAGCGCTGCTGTTACATACAATCCAGCTAGCAGTTTAAAAGACCAATTAGCGTATTATGAAAAAGAAATCATAACGCAAGCTATTAATGAATGTAATGGTAGTAAATTAGAATGTGCAAAACAACTAGGGGTATCACGCGCTACCCTTTATAATCGCATGAAACGATTACACATTGAATAGAAAGAAATAAAACGCACAACCGACCGTCTCCAGATTAACGAGACGGTCTTTTTGGCATTGAACTTGCATTTACTTCAAGTAGTTAAAAAGGAGGCGATAGTATGATTTTATGCAGGTGTGAAGAAGTCACCTATGAAACAGTACGAGCAACGAAAGAAAAGTATCAGTGCGACGCTAGGGAGTTAAAGCTGCGAACGCGGGCTGGCATGGGATACTGCGGCGGAAGAGTTTGCAGACCATTATTGGATAAAATCTCACAAAATAAAAATGAACGCTTGGAATCACAGGTTATACCTTTAAAATATCAGCCTCCTGTTCGCCCTATAACATTTCAACGTATGCAAGGTGATCATCATGGATAGAATCAATCATCATCCTATTTTAGGGGAAAGACCAAAGAAAGAAGCTGTGACGTTCACGTTTGATAACACAACCTACGTTGGAGAAGAGGGAGATACAGTTGCTGTAGCACTATTAAGTAATGACATCAGAACGTTGAGACACCACGAAGAAAGTGGAAGTGCGCGAGGGATTTATTGTAATATCGGTCATTGTTTTGAATGCAGAGTGACCGTTAATGATATAGAAGGATGTAGAGCTTGCCTTACAGTGATTGAAGATAATATGAAGGTCGAATCAGGTAAAAGGCTTCCTAATCCTCTAAAGCAAGGAGGCAGCTTTGATGAGTGATTTAATTATCGTAGGCGCGGGGCCTGCCGGTCTTAGAGCAAGCATTATATGTGCCCGTAACGGTTTGTCCGTCACCGTCGTTGATGAGTACATGAAAGCAGGCGGGCGTCTTCTGGGTCAGTTGTATCAAGAGAAAGACGGCGAATGGTGGAATGGATTACAGGAATCAGAAAGACTTTATGAGGAAGCTCTTTCCTCAGGAGTTGAAATAAAGCTTGGGCTTTCAGTTATACACATAGAAAATAGTGAGAACGCATGGACAGTTCATACAAATGCTGAGCTTTTAACTTCTTCTTACTTGCTTTTAGCAACGGGAGCTGCTGAAGCACCGCAACCGATAGATGGTTGGACTCTGCCGGGAGTAATGTCCGTAGGGGCAGCACAAGTTATGACTACTGTTCAACGCGTTAAACCGGGTAATGCTGGAGTTATTATAGGGATAAGCGTGTTAGGATCAGCGATTGCTATGGAACTTGATATGGCAGGCATTCATATTAAATCTATGGTACTTCCAAAGAAAACAGAGTTTAATGAAGAATTTGCTAATCCATTACATGTGATGGAATCCCTGAGCCACATCTCTCATCTAGCCCCTTCAAAATTAATACAATGGTCCAGTCCACTGCTTAAATGGAAATATATGAGGAACTTAAGCACCCGCTTCTTCCCTAAACGTGGATTTAAAATTTGGGATTTTCCCGTCCACTTACGTAAAGCAGCACTGGAAATAGTAGGAGAAAGTAAGGTTGAGGGTGTAAAAGTTGCGGCTATAGATATAAATGGAAATCCGATAGAAGGAACAGAAGAAATAATTGAAGCTGACTTCGTTTGTATTGCAGGTGGGTTGTATCCTCTAGCTGAACTAGCAGCTCTAACAGGGTGTCCTTTCCTCGATGCAGCAGAATTAGGTGGGTATGTGCCACTCCATAGTGAAAAGATGGAAACACCTGTTGATCGTTTGTTTGTAGCAGGCAACATTACAGGGATTGAGAGCGCCAAGGTAGCTCTAGCTCAAGGAGAGGTTGCCGCCTATTCCATTCTTCAGCACGCCACCAACCATGAAAACTTCAAAGAAAAAGTAAATCGTTCAGTAGAGAATGTACAGCAAATTAGAGATCAAGCCCCCTTGAGTTTTAACCCACATATCAATGAAGGTAGAAAAAAAATGCAGAACTCATGGAACGAGTGGCTTAACGAACATACTAAATCTAGTCATTTAGCTTAGGAGGTACTACATGGAAATACAGCGTTACTTTCAAACAATTGATTTACACACAGCCGGTGAACCATTACGTATTATAACGAGTGGCGTACCACCCATTTCAGGGAAAACAATGCTGCAAAAAAAGAAGTTTTTCGAAGAGAACCTTGACGATATCCGGAGAGTATTAATGTTAGAGCCAAGGGGGCACGCCGGAATGTATGGATGTATCATTACGCCTCCGGTTACGCCAAATGCAGATATGGGTGTACTGTTTATGCATAATGAAGGCTTAAGTACGATGTGCGGTCATGGCATCATTGCGGTAGCAACTGCAGCTTTTGAAACCGGACTACTAAGTGAAAAAACACATCTAGTAATAGACAGCCCTGCCGGAGAAATTCGAGCAGATACAACAACGGAAGGTACAATTGTAAAAGAAGTAGCTTTTGAGAATGTGCCTTCATTTGTTCTAGAAACTGGATTAGAGATAAAGGTAGACGATAAAACTATTAAGACGGACATATCTTTTGGGGGTGCTTTTTACGCCATCGTAGATATAGAAGACTTAGGTCTTACTCCAGACATTAAAAACCTATCTCTTTTAAAAAAACTATTTGCAAGGATAAAAACAGAAGTAGAAAGCAACGTTCAGATTCAGCACCCGTTGGAGGAAGGGTTGCAAGGGTTATACGGAGTA
Organism: Salsuginibacillus kocurii DSM 18087; assembly: GCF_000377705.1. Classification (GTDB taxonomy): domain Bacteria; phylum Bacillota; class Bacilli; order Bacillales; family Marinococcaceae; genus Salsuginibacillus; species Salsuginibacillus kocurii. The sequence goes on from NZ_KB898626.1 coordinate 64,736, forward strand.
ATATTTTCACAAAAGGTTGAAAGCGGACCAGTGAACAGAAAAAGCGTAACAGTCTTTGCCGATGGCCAGATTGACCGCTCCCCTTGTGGGACTGGCACGGCTGCACTCATAGCTAAGTTAGCCGCTTCTCATAAGCTGCAAAACGCTGAAGAATTCCGACATGCCGGTATCTTAGATAGTGAGATGAAAGGCGAAATAATCGGCCGTACGAAAGTTGGCTCCTATGAAGGGGTCATACCGAAAATCAAAGGGAAAGCAAGTATCACCGGTTTCCAACAATTCATGGTAGATCCTGATGACGTTCTGAAAGATGGTTTTGTATTGAAATAATAATCACGTAATTTCTCACTGCAGAACTTCCGCTTTTAAAGGTTTGACGCGATGTAAAAGCATATTTATTATCAAACGCATCGCCTGTACATTCATCAATCGCAATCACCTTAGGGAGTACTTTCGGTCCTCAACTTGCATCTTGCTCCTTTCCTTGCCTTTTGTCTGCCAACTCAAGGTTATCAAAGAGAGGGGGCAGGATGCATTTTTTATAAAAAAATGCCCACCCATCCGCTTAGGTAAAGCCTACACCACAACATTCACTATAGAGCCAGAAATCTATTAACATTAGCTCTTGGTAAATGAGACATATGGATAAAGCTCTTCTCAGACACTAAAACTCCCCGCCAAGAACCTTGCGGGGAGTTTTTACTACTTAATGGTACGCTTCCTATAGTTTTGAAATTTTATATATTCAACCTGTTATTTAAAAACCTCTTTTTTACTCGGAATAAATAGCTGTTAACAACTATCCACTTATCTTCCCACACTGTATGAAAATATGTCCCCAGTGTAACCCTCATATAGTGTCATTTGATACCCGCCTACTGAATAGAAATATTTTTGTTGCAAGCCAAACATAGAGTCCTCATAAGACCCATATTGGGCCGCCCATTCTTCAATTGAACCTTGATTTCCTACTCTGCCTCTAATCCCTGTCACTTCTCCTTGGCTCAAATAATGATGCCATTCCCTGTCCCTAACTTCAGCAGCGGTTCCATTAAATTCTATATCAAAATCCCCGTACACGACAAAAGGAGTATCATCTGACTCAGGAGTACCGTCATGGCGAGCATCGGGCATGCCATAATTATGTACAATCTCAGCTAATGTTTTCTCTCGATCTTCTTGCGAAAAAGGGCCAATTTCTCCTCTTTTTGCTTCTTGCCAGATTTCATCCTTTGTCGAGGCTACAGTTGTATCTACTACAGGGAGTTCTCCCTCGTGGATATGGGCAATATGAGCCTCATTACTCCAAGACACATCCATTCCCGTGGCTTCACTAATAAATCGCAGCGGAACAAGAGTACGTCCATCTCGCACCTGGGGAGGGACATCAATAGAGTGAACTGCCCCATTAATCCTTGCTTGTTGGCTACCTACCGACAATTGGACAGAAACTCCATTTCCCTCTATTCCAATTTTTTGTTCATTTGGTTCCCACGTAACATTCAAGTCAAGTGCATCCATTATAGGCCGCATTTCAACTAATGTTCTGCCTTGATTGGTGATAGGTTCATTCGTAAATTCAGGCTCTTTGTCCCCCACAAACACTAATACTTGCCGTTCAGAAGCATTTGCTGTTACAGCTAAACAAAAGAAGAGCACAACTCCCATTAAGACTTTTAAACCTAAACAATCCTTCATTCCTAAGACCTCCTAACTATTTTCTTTTTACTGTAAAGCAACAAAGGTGAAAACATTGTCATAATATGTCGTTATATAGAGAATATTTCACTATTATATTGAGAGGTTTTTGCACATTAAAAAGCCCCACAAAGATTCACTTTCTGCAGGGCTAAGCTTTCTATTATCTAGTTTACAATAACTTAACGACTTAGAAGCCAATTTATAAAAAATGAGTTCTCACTTAAACGGTAGATTGAGCTTCTTCTTCAGAAGGAGCGTGAACAACAGGACGCCCAATCGAGTGGTATTCCACTCCCGCTTCGTCTGCTGCTTCTAATGAGAAGACGTTGCGGCCGTCAAGAAGGATAGGGTGTTCCATTATTTCGGGTAGTTCTCTTAAATCGATCTCTTTAAATTCCTGCCATTCGGTCACTAAACAAGCTGCTTCAGCCCCGGCTAGTGCTTCTTCTTTTGACTCTACCAGGTTCACAGCTTCTGGTAGCAAACGACGTGCATTTTCTTCTGCTATTGGGTCATACGCATAGACGTCTGCTCCTGCTAACACTAGCGACTCAATTAATGGAATAGAAGCTGCTTCGCGCATATCATCCGTTTCTGGCTTGAAGGCAAGACCGAGTACGGCAATTTTCTTTCCTCTTAAACTCCCAAGACGCTCTTTTGCTTTGTCGGCAAGTAGATTGCGCTGCCTGTCATTTGTGTTTATCACTTCTTTTAACAAGGAGAAGTCTTGGCCAACTTGGTCAGCAATAGTTACAAGCGCACTTGTATCTTTTGGAAAGCAGGAACCGCCATATCCAATGCCAGCGTTTAAAAACGAACGACCAATTCTCTCATCCATGCCCATCCCTGCGGCCACATCATGCACATTGGCGCCAAGATTTTCACAAAGTAAAGCAATGTCATTGATATAACTAATCTTGGTGGCAAGAAAAGCATTAGCAGCATACTTAATCATTTCCGCACTACGAATGTCGGTCACATACATTGGTAGTTCGAACGGCGCATTTATGGCTCGCATGGTTTCACCGGCTTGCTCATCTTCCACACCGAAGACGATTCGGTCGCCGTGAAACGCATCATGCAAGGCCTGACCTTCGCGTAAGAATTCTGGGTTGGAGACCATGGTGAACTCATAGGATGAGATGCTATTTATGATCGAACGAATCCAGTCGTTCGTTCCAACAGGCACCGTGCTTTTAGTCACAATCGTCATATCCCGCTTCATCCACATCGCTAGATCTTCCGCTACCGATTCAATAAAACGTAGGTCCGCTGTGCCGTCTTCTCTTTCTGGAGTACCTACTGCAATATAAGCCACCTCTGCCTCTTCAAGCCCCTCGGAATACTCTGTTGTAAAAGATAACCGCCCGGCTTCTACGTTTCGCTTTAAGTATTCTTCAATACCTGGCTCATAAATAGGAGATTGAGCTTTGTTCATAGCGTCCACTTTTTCTTCGTCCAGGTCTACACAGACGACGTTATGGCCTATTTCACTTAAGGTGACCCCTGTGACTAACCCCACATAGCCAGTGCCAAATACGGCGATGTTCATGTTGTCTTCCTCCTGCCTTTTATACATTCTCATAGGCTTTAAGTTGTTCTAAATAAGCTGCCATATCGTCTCGCAGATCTTCACGCGCTAAAGCAAAATCAACCGTCGCTTTCACGAAACCTAGCTTATCCCCGACATCATACCGTTCTCCGGAAAAAGGATAAGCTTTCACAGACTGAAACTGATTTAACGTACGTAGAGCATCGGTTAATTGAATTTCATTCCCTGCCCCAGGCTCCTGGGTTTCTAAGATCTCTAACACTTCAGGTGTAAGGACGTACCGGCCCATGATTGCATGCCGGGAAGGTGCTTCTGCTGGCTCCGGCTTTTCGATAAGATCGGCTACCTCAATTACGTCAGCCCCTCTTCGTTGAATCAATGGCGAAATAATCCCGTACTTGGAAACATCCTCTGCCGGCACCTCTTGTACACCAACCACTGAAGCTTCATGTTCTTCAAAAGACTCAATTAATTGACGAAGACAAGGTTTACCGTTCGTCCGCACAATATCATCCCCGAGCATTACGGCAAATGGTTCGTTTCCGATAAAGCTGTGCGCACAGGCAATTGCATGCCCCAACCCTTTCGGTTCCTTTTGGCGAATATAATGGATGTTCGCTAGTTGAGAAATGCCTTGCACCTCAGTAAACAAGTCCACTTTACTTTTCTTGAGCAGTGTCTCTTCCAATTCATAAGACTTATCAAAATGGTCTTCAATCGCGCGCTTTCCCCGTCCAGTCACAATCATGATATCCTCGATTCCGGACTCAATCGCTTCCTCGACAATGTATTGAATCGTCGGCTTGTCCACAATCGGAAGCATTTCCTTGGGCTGCGCTTTAGTCGCTGGCAAAAACCGTGTCCCTAACCCTGCTGCCGGAATAATCGCTTTTCGTACTTTCATGTTATTCCCTCCCGAACCATTAAAAAAGACATTCACTTATTGAATGCCTTATTATAAGTAGGTTCATTCTATCATAATCACACCAAGATTTGGAGAGGATTGTCAAAGATTGCATTAAACTTACCAGGTCACAAACTATACTCCTATTACCCTTGATCTTGCTCCCCGTGTTCATCTTTAATTATATAAAAAGTACTGAACACATGGGTGCACCCATAAAACTATTCATTTCTTTCCCCGCTCCCGGAAAATTCACTCTACTACTAGGGGAGTCTCCGAATCTAAGAGGCCTCATCGTCAGCGCACTAGAAGTGAGGCACCTTATTCTATTCGATAAACTTCGCCAGGGGATGACATACAGTGTCAATAATTCACAAATTATACATATTTTAGGGGTACAACCAATTCTATACTTTAAGAAACCCTCTATTCCCTTGGTTTCTCATTTTACTTTGGAAAGGGACGAAGACGATGCCTGCAGAAGCTGATATTCAATACATGAGCAGTGCGTACCGTTTGTTGTTCGAAATTGAAGTAACCCTGGAAAAAGAAATCGACGCGAGATTAACCGCAAGTTATGGCCCGTCTTGGGAACTCAAACTCCAAACACCCCGGCGTCTTCACACCACCTTTTTTCATGAGAAAGTAAGCTACTTCGGAAAGTACGCGCCCATCAGTTCCATCTTTACAGAAAAGGAATTAAAAAAGCTGTATCGCTTAACCTATACGAGAAACAAAATAGCCCACATGGAACTCATCAATGGCATGGAAGAAGAGTTACTTCATGAATGCCACCAGTTCGTAGTAGAGAAATTAACGTAGTTCTCTAAACGTAATAGAATAAAACCAATTTAAAACGTATTCGTACTTAACGTTAACACGTTTTATCGGGGGGATAGAGGGGGTTCTCCCTACACATAACTAGAGTCAAATTAGGTTTGATAATAGGTTTTATACCAATCCACAAACTTCTTCAATCCTTCGTCCAGGGTGGTGGTTGGCCTGTAGCCGATCCGTTCATAGAGCGGATCAATGTCTGCGTATGTCGCTTCCACATCCCCCGGCTGCATCGGCAGGAAGTTTTTCTCCGCTTTCTTCCCTAAATGCTTCTCCAATGTTTCAATGAAATCAAGCAGACGCACGGGTTGATTGTTACCGATGTTATACACCGCGTACGGCGCATAGCTTGTGGCAGGATCAGCTGCTTCCCTGTCCCACTCCGGGTTAGGCTCCGGCGGCTTATCCAAGAGTCGCACAATCCCTTCGACAATGTCATCGATATAAGTGAAGTCCCGCATCATATCGCCGTGATTGTAGACATCGATCGGTTCACCTTTCATAATCTTATCCGCAAACTTGAAATACGCCATATCCGGACGCCCCCAAGGCCCATACACCGTAAAAAAACGAAGCCCCGTCGTCGGAACTCCGTACAAATGGCTATATGTATGAGCCATGAGTTCGTTAGACTTTTTCGTGGCCGCGTATAAACTCACCGGATGATCAACACCATCGCTCGTTGAAAACGGCATCGTTACATTCGCGCCGTACACCGAACTAGAAGAGGCATAGATTAAATGCTTCACCTCATGATGACGGCAAGCTTCCAAGATATTTGTAAAGCCAACTATATTAGATTGGATATAAGCATGCGGATTTTCTAGGCTGTAGCGGACTCCGGCCTGGGCAGCTAAATTGATGACAACATCAATATCATGCTTACGGAAAATATTATTCACTGCTTCCTCATCCGCCAAATTCTCTTCATAAAAAGAAAAACCACCGAAGTTTTCTAACTCGCGGAGGCGTGCTTGTTTCAAAGAAACGTCGTAGTAATCGTTTAGATTGTCGAGGCCGATGACTTCATAATCCATCTGAAGTAAATACTTGGCCGTATTCATGCCGACAAAACCAGCAATGCCTGTAACTAAAATAGTCATGCTTTAACCCCGCTTTTCTGAAAAACACGTTTAACGGTTTCAATAACATATGTCTGTTGTTCTGCTGTTAAATTTGAACCCGAAGGAAGACATAGCCCTTTTTCAAACAACTCCTCAGCAACACAATGTTCTCCGTGCTTATAATACTTAGCCCCTTCAAAAAGCGGCTGCATATGCATCGGCTTCCAGACTGGACGCGCTTCAATATTTGCTCTCTCTAAAGCTTCTATAAGTTCGTTTCGACCTATACCAGCTATTTCAGGTTCAATTGTTAGCGCAGTCAACCAACGATTGGAACGTCCATAATCCATTTCAGGCATAAACTCAATTCCCGGAAGATGCCCTAACTCTTTTTCATACCGTTTAAATACAACCCGTCTAGCTTGAACGCGCTCTTCAATCACTTCCATTTGTCCCCGCCCAATACCAGCGAGCACATTACTTAAGCGGTAGTTATATCCTGCAACTTCATGTTGATAATGAGGCACTGGCTCCCGGGCTTGTGTTGCCAAATGACGAGCTCGGTTAATTGCTTCTTCATTATTACTAACAAGCATTCCACCACCTGAAGTGGTGACGATCTTGTTCCCGTTAAAAGAAAAAATGCCAAAATCACCCATAGATCCGGTCAACTTACCTTTATAAGTAGCTCCCAAAGACTCTGCTGCATCTTCAATTACAGCCACTCCATATCGGGAAGACAATTCCAATATTGGGTTCATATCTGCGCTCTGGCCATATAAATGAACCACTACTACTGCCTTTGGCAGTTTGTCCTGTTCAGCTGCTTCTATCAGTGCTTGTTCCAGCGCACGAGGAGACATATTCCAAGATCCTGGCTCAGAGTCAATAAACACCGGTGCGGCTCCTTGGTATAATACAGGATTAACGCTCGCTACAAATGTTAATGAGGAACAAATAACGGTATCATCGGGACCAACACCTAGTAATTCTAGGGCCAAGTGGATGGCTGCTGTCCCTGATGAGACCGCTGCTGTAGCGGTCGCACCTGTATAGTCTATAATGTCTTGCTCAAACTGGTTCACATTATCACCTAATGGAGCAATCCAATTCGTTTCAAATGCTTGTTGAATATATTTTTGTTCCTCACCGCTCATATGTGGAGTAGATAGAAGGATTTTTTCCATATCATCACTCATCCTTTACATGATATTTAATCGGCTTTGCTGGTGATCCTACGGCTGTGCAATTCGCTGGCAGATCCCTTGTAACAACCGACCCTGCTCCCACTGTAGTAAACTTCCCTATTGTTGTATTAGGAACCATAATTGAACCAGCTCCCAACTGAGCTCCTTCTTCTATAACACTTCCTCCGGTAACTCCTGATTGTGGCGAAATATGTACAAAGTTTCCTATTTTGCAATCATGTCCTACTGAACTGCTTGTATTAACAATAACATGATTATTAATTACAGTATCGGTATTAACTACAGTATTTGCAATTAAAACAGCCCCATAACCAATGCTGGCTGACGGAGAAAGCACTGCCGTTGGATGAACTAAGGTAGCATAGCGTTCATGAGATATCCCTATCTCTTCAAATATTTCATTTCTAACAATATTGTCTCCAACAGCTAAGTGAAAATATAAAGATTGATCCCGTTCAGCTAGTTCAGGGGCCAACGATATTTCCCCTAAAACTTCATTAGAGGAGGCATTATCATCTAGCACCCCTTCAAGTCTCCAATCAGGGTGCAGATCAATGATTTCTTTTACTACCTTTGCATGACCACCATTACCTATTAATATAACCTTTTTTTTCATTTAGTTGACCCCTTAAATCGACTGGCACCGACCTTATTACCTTGATCAATATCTTTAGAAGATACTACCTTTTGAATAGTTAGTAGTATGATTTTCATATCTAATATGAAAGAGCGGTTATCCACATACCACACGTCTAACTCAAACTTTTCTTCCCACGTTATATTATTTCTTCCGTGTACTTGAGCCCAGCCAGTAATTCCTGGTTTCACCTCATGACGGCGAGCTTGCTCTTCTGTATAAAGTGGGAGATACTCCATTAAGAGCGGTCGTGGCCCCACTAAACTAAGCTCTCCTTTTATAACATTAAACAGTTGCGGCAGTTCATCTATACTTGTTTTTCGAAGGAGAGAACCTATCTTTGTCAGTCGTTCTTCATTAGAAAGAAGGTCACCGTTTTCATCTGTTTCATTTGTCATCGTTCGAAACTTATAAACGAAAAACGGACGGCCTTTATAACCAGGTCGTTTTTGTTTAAAAAATATAGGTCTCCCCATTCTAAGAAAAATTAATGTAGAGGCCAGTATAATAATCGACGAAGTAAGCATCAGCATGCTTACAGCAATAAATAGATCAAATCCTCTTTTAAACATTTGCTTCCTCATTATTAATATAATTGTTTTTTATAAAGGTAGTTTTTCCCGAGGCAAGTGTAGGTATTTTTTCCATCACTTGAAAATTAATATTTGCCTCTTCGCCTAATAATTTTTTATACTCCTTTATTACTCTATATCGGATCTCCTTTACATTCTTGCTTTCTCCTATCTCAACGTTTATTTGATACGTTGAATCATTCTCCTGTATAAATTGAAATCTATTTATCTCACTTTGATATTTTATTACTTGATTCACTTTAAAAGGAGATACCACTTGTCCATTTGGTGTAATTACCCGATCATTACTTCTACCTTGAAGGTCTGTTATTAAACATCCTGCCTCTTCGTTTTTAAATGTAGCGATATCTCCAATATCATAGCGAATTAATGGCATTGCAAAAGATGACAAATCGGTAATTACCACCTTACCAATTTCACCCGGTCTCACCTGTTCATTGGTTAGGGGATCCAATACTTCAATAAAGTAATTAGAAGAGTTTAAAAGATACTCTCCTTTATTTTTTTCACCGCCAATCACTCCAAGTTCATTAGCTGCATATCGAGCACAGACTTTGCACCCCATTATGCTTTCTATTTTGTTTCGTGCATTTTCATCTAAAGGCTCCCCAGTAGCTATAACAATTTTTACAGAAGAGTCAGTTTGTAACCCACTGTTTTTATAAACCGCTAAAGCCATAGCTTCAATTGTAGAAGGATATCCTACTATTACCTTTGTACGTTTTTTATCAAGCACATTAAATGTTTGGTATAAATCAATTTCTTCCAAGTACTGAGGGTCAATCACACTTTGGTTTTGTAGAATACACTGTAATTTACCTTTTTTATTTATGCTAACCAATGCGTGTTTATCTCCTACTTCAAAGCCAGTTAGTTGATTAAAATAAATAACTTCTGCAATTCTTCTCATCATTTTTTCTGACTCTACGTAGCGAACAAAGGGCTCTCCAGTGGAACCACTAGTTTTTAGTGTTTTTAACACTTGGTCTTCGTACTCTTCCGAAAGAAAGTCTTTGTAATTCCGTTTAATTTCAGCTTTGTTTATCACCGGCAACTCTTGAATATCCTCTATCCCTTTATATCTTTTATAATAGGGGACATGCTCAGTTACATACTTGATCATTGTTTTCAAGTTCTTATATTGCTTTCCTTGATCAAATTCAGTTAGTTCGTTTTTGATCCTAGATATGTTTGAGTTAATATTTTTATTTAAAATCTTGTCTCTTAAAAAAAAGAGAGACTTCCTCGTATTCAAATGCTAGCACCTTCCTATCTTATTCTAATAATAAAAACCTAGTTCTAATGTTCAATAGCTTTTAAAATTCTTTGGTTCACTTTATTACGTTCAAAATATTTTTCCGCTACATGTTGTGCCAAGTGCCCCTTAAATCTCATTTTTTCTTTTTGATCTTGAATTTGCACTAATAGATTAACTAAACTTTTGGGCTCCCCTTCTTCGACATAGTAACCTATTCCTTCATTTTCTACTATATCTTTTGTCCAACCACTTGAATTTACAATAACTGGTTTACCCGCAGCTAATGAATCAAAAAACTTATTAGGTGAGTTTGTTCTTAATATAGGCACGTTCTGAAATGAGGTAATAGTTATATCAGTTACACTCATAATCAAAGGAATTTTAATCCGAGAAACCTCTCCTACAAATATTACGTTGTCTAGTTTATGCTCTTTTACATAGCTTTCAGCCCATTCTTTCTTATTGCCCTCTCCTACCAGTAAAAACAACACCCTATTGTTACCTTTTTCTTTTAAAAGCTTTGCCGCCTCTAATATATATTCGATTCCATTAGCTGTATTAATCGTTCCCGCATGCGTAACTACAAATTTATTCTCTAAGGAAAAGTCGTTCATTAGTCTTTCCTGTTCACGTTTTGAAACGCTCTCAGAAAATAAATCTAAGTCACAACTGTTAGGTGCCATAGTAACTTTCTTCTGATCTATTTCCTGATGAGAAATCACACCATTCCTCATTCCTGGGGAAAGCGTTACAATATGTGAAGCTTCTTTATAAGTTTTTTTTTCAAACCAACGTAGAAATTTCTTTAATACAGGATTTTTTATAACACCCATTTGAATAGGAGCTTCTGGCCATAAATCTCTTACCTCAAACACAAAAGGAACTTTATTGATTTTCTTCATCAGTAGAGCTGGAAAAGCTATAGTTAGCGGCGTTGAGGTTGCATACACTAAATCATATGTCTTTTTTTGAGCAATCGCTACTTTTGATGATTTATACATAAACGATAGAAAAGATTTAATCCTTTTAAATGTATTCATCCTTCCAGAATACTCGTTATCAACACTAATAACTTTTATCCCATCGATTTCATACTCTTTGTAAGATTTAAAAACCCTTACAGGTGTATATTCTTTAAGATGACGATGGCTTGTCAACATTGTTATTTCATGTCCTTGTCGTTTAAAATATTTGGCCATCTCATAGGAACGAGTACCTTTTGTTCCTATACGTGTTTTAAAATATTGATGGATGTAAAGAATTTTCAATTGAATCCCTCACGGTTTAATATTTTTTTATATTCCTTAAGTAACTCTTTTCCAATAATATCCCATGTATACTTTTCTTCAATTAATCGTCGTGCATTGAAACCTTTTTCAATTATTTGTTTTGAACTCGACTTTGTGATTTCTATTAGCTTTTCCCCAATTTGGTTAGGGGAAGAAGAGGTGCTCCAACCTGAGTTTGTATTCTGAACTTCTTCGCTTATATTTGTACCAGGAGTCACCAAGCATGGAACACCATATGACATAGCTTCCAATACAGCCATAGGGTGACCTTCAAACCGGGAGGTATGGAGGAACACATTAGTTTGCCTCAACACTTTCTCTTTTTCCTCCTTATATACCGGTCCATGAATATTCACAATTTCCTTCAGACCAAAATCATTGACCATATTTTTCAATATTGATTTGCTGTTATTTATACTAGGCCCATACAAATTTATTACCGCTCCTCTATTTTTCAAATATTCTCTAGCATGAGCGCAGCTAGAAATCAGCAAATCTAATCCTTTATGATTTAAATCTAACCTCCCAATAAAAGTTATATTAAAACGTGCAACTTCTGTATTATTTATCAAAACCTGTGAAGGTAAATTAACTCCATTTCCAACCACAAAATGGCAGTCTGTCCACTTTGCCACATCCTTTGCTTCGGCCGCATTTAAACAATGGATTGCAGAGGCGTTTTTCACCATTTTATTAAAGAAGGCGAAATTACCAATTTTCTTTTTTAATGGTTTTTGTTTTTGAGCTCCTTCTGTCATCCCCCCACGTGGCGTTATCACATATGGTATATTCTTTTTAATTGCTTCATTGGCATATTTAAAATGAATTGGTAAATATGTACTTTGAAACAATAGTAAATCAGGTTTGTTAAAACCTTTTGGAAATTTGGTCACACTGTTAACTAGGTCACTTTTTTTTAGAGTAGGTACTTTATTATTCAAACTCAAATTATTAGAACTGTTAACAAATAACAAATTAACTTCTGAATGTCTATATAATACCTCTATCATAGCTGGAACAGAATAAGACAAGCCTGTAAATCTACCTGAAAATGGCGAAAAACATATAATATTAAGAGTTTTATTATTCATTTTTTCATAACCCCCCTATAAACTATTGTAAAAACGCCTTCTTTAATGGTGATTTTTCCCTCCAAGGCATTCTTGGTTTAAAATTAAAGCCACCAGAAAAAAAAACTCCTTTACTATAAGGTGGTCATTTGTAAATGAACTAACTAAAAAACCTACCAATGGTATAAATAAACAAGGTTTTTTAGTTAAAGCCTCTCTCTTTAAAGTTAAATAAACCAAAATTCCAAGCATAAAAATTAAAATAGTAAACCCAATCACACCATTTTCAATTAATATTTTTAAATAGTGATTATGTACATGATTCATGTTAGAAACATGTATAAATTGATTACCTCCTATTCCAATTAGGAAATTTATAACATTATCAAAAATGTAGTATGGACTTTCGCTCCAAATATTTAATCTACCGGAACCTCCACTTTCGATAGCATGTCCAACTCTCATACTAAATTGCTCACTAAAATACTCTGTTAAGTCATTTATGCCTCTCACAAAAAGTAATATTATAAAAAAACCAACAGTAAAAATAACAAAACTTGTATTCACTTTAGCTTTTTTCAGTGAAGTATTTATGATTAATAGTGTCGCTATCACGGTCATAAAAAAAAAGGCTAACCACGCTCCCCGTGATAGAGTCAAAAAAAGACTAGTTACCATATTTAATAATAATAAATTATAAATTGTAAATAATCTCTTATTAGATTGTAGTTTATTAAAGGAAAGAACTATATACCCTAGAAGAATTCCAATAGCCAAATTTAATAAAATAGCATAATTATTAGGATTACCGTAAAATCCTACAGATCGTAAAGTAGCACCCTCGCTTAATGTTAAATTACTATATCCATTTGCTAAATTCATAATATATGTAAAATTATTTATCAAAGCCACAATACTTACTAAACTCACAAAGGTATAAATTAATATGGAAAACTTCTTATGAGTATTAAATATGCTTCTAATAATTATAATAATTATTACACCAGCGAAATAATAACTTATTGATATTAAAGAAAGGGATAATTGTTCCGCATAAAATACATTTACTACATTTACTATTATCAACCCACAAATTAAACCAATAATTAATAAATGATACTTACTAAGTACTATATGTCTTAGTTTTAAACTTAAGATAATCAAAAAAATTAAAGTTAGCCCTATATCTGAGAAGTAGGAAGGTAACACTCCTCTAAATAAAAACAGAAAGCTGATTATTAAAGCGATTAACCATGTACACACATCTTTTTTCTTAATATTCAATATAATAACACCTTTAATATTAGAATAGCTTATCAACTTGAAGTACTTTTTATTAAGTTCTACTAATTAAAAAATTTTCTAAAAAGTATTTATTTTTAGTGGCAAGGTTAACTAATTCTTCTTTTTTACTATAGTCAATTGCAAATTTACTTTCTGTTACTTTACTCAAAAAATGAAATAATTTCTCTATGTGCTCTTCTGATAAATTTCCTATATCATAATGACATTCTTCCAGATTAATTTGTTTAAAAAATCTTTTTGTTTTCTGATGCTTTGCAATACTAAAAGCGGGAGTATCAAAAGTGTAAGAGGTGATTGCCACATGTAACTTAGAAGTTATAACTGCGTCAATATCCTTTAAAATAGCACAAGTGATATGAATGTCTTGATGCCTATAAACTTTAAAGGTATGTATCAACTTCGAACCGACATATTCGATTACTTTTTCTTGAGCTTCAGAGTTTCTTTTATCAGCAATTAAAACAACTTCTACATCTTCTCTTTCATTGAAAAATTCTATTAGAGAATCCAATAATCTTTTGATAGTAGGATCTTTAATTGAAAAATTCATATGAAGGCCGATTCTATTTTTTATCGAGCTTGAAGGGCTTAGAAGCCCATGATCTTTTACTTTTATAACATTTTCATCTTTATTTAAAGACAAGACAATATCACTTGTTACGTCAAGTTTACTACTTTTAACTCCATAGTGAGTTAAATATTCCATGGATTCTTCATCTCTGACTATAACTCGGGAAGCATTATTGCATATTCTTTTGACTTCATGCCTAGTTAATAAATTGCTAATAGGACCAGCACCAACTCCATTGATAATATAAGGACGCTTTTTATAATTAAAGTACTCTGCAGGTATAGGATGTTTCTTTTTGAAAAAAGCCCCACCCCATTTCATAACTTTAGAATTTGGCTCTCCGAAATACCCTCCCCCGCCATAAATCAACTTATCTGCCTGTTTTAATGCTTCAAACCCTTTAACATTCCCTGCCCCTATTTGCTCCCTATAAACTTTATGAGCATATGGCATTACTAATTCAAATTCAGTTAACTTATTAATCCATTGTGATTGAATGTACATCAATAATTCATCCCCAAAATTTTCACCTTGATAGGCTCCATGTAATGCCACCTTCATTTTTTTCATGTATAAGCTCTCCTTTTCATTTTTTCCATTAAAAATTTCCCATCATTCTTAATGTCTTTCGACAACAACATCGATAACGTCCAAATCACTATCCCTAGTATTATTTCGTAAAACACTAAAAGTTGATAAATACTTGAGACTAATAATATGATTACAGCCATAAAGATAGACGCTAACACATTGTTAAGTATAATTTGCTTATAATATTTAAAAGCAATTTGTTTATGAAAATAGTAATAGCATCCTGCATTATTTAATATAAAACTTATAGATGTGGCTATTGCTGCGCCTGAAATCCCCCATAATGGAATTAATATAATGTTAAGTATTATATTGAAAATGCCGGATATAGTGGAAATCACAAAACTATATTTTGGAGTTCCATAGGCTACCAACAGTTTGCTGTAAAGCTCCTGAGTTGATCGAAAAATTGCTCCAAACAGTAATATAATTAAAGGGATATACCCTTCTTTATAGTCCTCCCCAATTAAAATCAATAAATCTTCTCCAACTACAATACCTCCAAAAAAGATTGGTATAATTGGTAAGGTAAATAAATAAATTTTTGTTCCTAAAAACTCTTTTATTTGCTTAAAATTCCTCTCATAAAACCAAGTATTAAAGTATGGAAAACACACTAAGTTTATAGATTTTGCAATTATTAGAATTCCAGAGGCTAATTGCCAAATTAATTGATATATACCGACGTGAGTTTCTGTAAGAACCAAACCTATAATCAAAATATCGGCCCAGTTAATTGCAACATCTCTTAATTCTAATACCACATTGAATTTGGAGTAATAAACAATTTCTTTGAAATGAATTGTTTTTGGCCAAGTTATTGAATGGAGGGGGATATACCTAAATGCATAGATAGAAGCTAAAATATTTGCTATCACATGACAAATTATAATGCTCTCTAAAAATGGAGCCACCAAAAGAATAATGGCTGCTATTATTTTAGCTCCTACTTCTTTGATAATTACTGAATTCGCAAATACATCAAAACGTTTTTGTGATTTATTAACTCTGTTCAAGAAGTTAACACAATTACCGGTTACTGTTGATAAAATTAACAAACTTATTAAACTTTCATCTATATATACACTTAAATGTGAAGAGAAGAAAAGTAATAGTCCTATAGTAAACGCCAACAAAGTTAGGTTAATAATTAACCCCGCTATCACATAAGGCCAAATTAATTCTCTTCTCTCACTTAATTTTTTTTCAACCGAATATAAAACTCCTAATTTTGATAGAAACAAACTTAAAGACATTAAGGAAATGAATAATACATAACTCCCTAAAAAGGGAGCCCCATATACACTACCTAAATAAACAGTAAACACAACTCCAACAAACTTTATGCTGGCTTGGGCTTTTAGAACATTTAAAAAATGCTTTAACATAAGTTCAAATTCCTAACTTCACGATATTTAATAATCACCTGTCTTATAAGGAATTACTTTACTCCCTTTCTTCTATGACAGCTTTATGTCTCTATAACATAAGTGCTTTCCATGTATCTCTTATTTTTTAATTCCTTCTTTAATATTCACTAAGTAGGGTCCACACTATAAATACTATAGTTTAATTCCCCTTCTCTCACCTAAGGTGATTTTAGTAAACAGATGGAACCTCCAATGAGCTGAACTCATTCGACTGTGCCAAACTAATTAGAACTTGACGTAGTTCTCTTGATTGAAACTTGTTTAGTTGATAAAAGAAAGGGCTTAGCGCTTCAATTTCTACATTCTCTGCTCTACCAACATAAATCTTCGGATAAATCTGCTCTGGGTGTACTTCCTTTTCACCGAGCAGTTCTTCGTACAGTTTCTCTCCTGGGCGCATGCCAGTAAATTCTATTCCGATATCTTCAATATTGTGTCCGGAGAGTTCGATTAAGTTTTTCGCGAGGTCGATAATCTTTACGGGCTCTCCCATATCAAGAACAAAGATTTCTCCGCCTTTTGCCAGGGCCCCGGCCTGCAGTACTAAGCGGGACGCTTCTGGAATCGTCATAAAGTAGCGTTCCATTTCGGGGTGAGTGACAGTGACCGGGCCGCCGGCTTGAATTTGCCGCTTAAAGTGCGGAATCACGCTACCGCGGCTACCTAAGACGTTGCCGAAGCGTACGGAAACGAAGTGGGTGTTGCTTTTTGTGTCCATGTCTTGTACAACCATTTCTGCAAGCCGCTTGGTTGCCCCCATGACGCTTGTAGGATTTACCGCTTTATCGGTGGAGATCATCACAAATGTATCTGTCCCTGCTTCGGCTGCGGCTTCAGCCGTATTTTTTGTGCCTAATACGTTATTCTTCACCGCTTCTTCCGGGTTGCGTTCCATAAGCGGTACGTGCTTATGCGCGGCTGCATGAAAAACGACATCCGGGAGATACGTATTAAGCAATGTAAACATTTTCTCCCGATCCTTTACATCAACGATCTCTGTGAAGAGGTCAGCACTCACTTGGCTTTCGTGTAAGTCACGCTCGATGTAATAGATGCTGTTTTCTTCATTGCCGAGGAGGATCATCGCTTTCGGTTGAAAGCGCACTGCTTGCCGGCACACTTCCGAGCCAATGGAGCCGCCCGCTCCTGTAATAAGTACTGTTTTACCCGTAAGGGTTTCTCCGATGCCTTTGGTATCCAGTTCCACCGGATCGCGGCCGAGCAGGTCTTCAACCTGAACATCTCGGAACTCACTGACTGCGACTTTGCCGGTAAAGACATCTTCCATTCGCGGCATGATCTGTGTTTTGACTTTTGTCTGTTGGCAGGCTTTATAAATGCGCTGCATTTCTCGTTTATCGAGAGAAGGAATGGCGATAATAACTTGTTCGATTCGATAGTTGTTAACTGCTTCCGGCACATCTTCCACACTGCCGACTACAGGAAGCCCCATCACTTCCAAGCGGTGTTTCGTTTCATCATCATCAATAAAAGCGATCGGTTCCAGTTCACTGTCTTCTTTTTGTAGCAGGTGGCGGACCACCATTGTGCCGCCGCCGCCCGCTCCAATAATAAGGGTTCGTTTTTTGTTCTTTTTCGGCCGGCTGTTATGGTCCCGGTACATGCGCCAGCCAAAGCGTGAACCGCCGATTAAAAGAATATGGAGCATCCAGGTGATAATCAGTGTACGCGAGTGAAGCGATTGAAATACAACGTTCTGCATGAGCGCTGTCGCTGCGATGGATAAACTGACTGCTTTAAAAATCGCCACCAGTTCGTGAATACTGGCGTACTGCCAAATCCGTTTATAGAGCTTGAATATATGAGCGAGAATATGGTGCGAAATCACCAGGGTCGCCGAACTAGCGAAGATGATCGGTGCGTGCAAATAATCAACATTATAAAGTAAAAAACCGCCAATAAAGACGGCGGTGATCACAATCACTGTATCTATTCCCATTAACAATAGTAGCCGCTTTCCATAAGTCATCAAATGAGCCTCCTTTTCAACACTTTGGCTCACGGCCACAAGAATTGTCTGTCAATCCCTCTGGGCGTGAGCCACGCCTGTTTTTTTGATTCGTTATGTATACTGGGCATTGAACCCGTCCTCACACCGAACCTTTGCAACTTGCGCTAAAGTGGTCGTTATCGACCCACCGACAGCACGGCCGAGTGCTCACAGTGATATCGGTACAGCAAGCATTACCGTTCCAGGAAAAAACCGGGAATTTTTCCATTTGTCTTTTTGGATGTCTGTCATGGATGTATTGACTACATTAGAAGTTAGGAATGAGGTAATGACTTTGGATTTTATTGGTTGTATGGTCTTAAAACGGAAGATCTATAGCACAGTTGATAACTTTACAATCAAGGAATCGTCCTTGTGAAGGTCTTACATGTGTTGTGTTTTAATAATCACTTACATTAACATGAAGTTTAATTTCAATCTTTTTTTGGACGAATTGGATTGTTTTTGAAAAATTCCATGCTAAAAGCTAACCCAACCGCTCCCATTCCTCCTACTACAAAAGCAATCGCCGTATTTAGCAGTGGGTTGGGAGAATCAGCTGAATTTGGAACTTGCGCTTGGTCAAATACTTCCGGTTCATGAATATCTTTTAATTCTAATTGTTGCTCTTGAAGTTGTTGGTCCAGCGTGCGCATTTCACTCTCGTGATTTTCTACGTAGTCAATCAATCTTGTGCGCGACAAGTCTCTCTCTGCTTCACTTAATTCTGTATTTTCCTCAATTGATGTTAATGCTTCCCGGTTGCGATCCAAGCTTTCTGCTGTCTCTTCATAATTTTCCACTGTTAATTCATACTGTTCTTCCATTAACGCTAACCGGTCTTGATAAGCGGGTTCTGCCCGTGATAAAAAGTTTGTTGCTACATAGTTGGCAATGCTCTCTGCTTGTTCCGGGTCTTGATGGCTAGCTTCAATTTCGATCATATTAGATGGAAGAGTTTCTATCTCTAGATCATCCATCTCACCTTCTTGTAAACCGAGATCCGTCTTTACTTCTTCCATAAAATCATTGCTTAGGATCACTTGTTCTGCTGCTTCTTCGTCGGTATACATTTCACTTCCGAAGTTGCCAAGATAGAGTTTAGCTGAAGCACTATAGCTTGGTGTCATAAACTGAGATGCTATATAGGCTATAACGGCTAGGAGAATTGGTAAGCCGATAATAAGTATTTTATAGCGCCATAAGACTTCTATCATTTCACTTAAGCTGATTTCATCGGGCGATTGATTGGTTTGATAGTTGGGTTCATCTTGTTGAAACATTTACTTGTTTCCTCCTGTGCTAGACCGTTTTCCATTTCTCCTCATATTATCACAACTTTTGACATTAATATAGTCCTAACCGGAAAAAAACGGTTGATAGGCTTCAACATATTGATCGATAGTTTCATAGTCTTCTCTCAGTTCTTCAAGCCGTTCATGAGCTTCCTCTTCTTCCCCTTTTTCTTCTAATGAGCGAATAATTAAAGCGTTGGCTCGAGCGTATACTTCATCATCATCTGATCCTACTTCCCCAAGAGTGCTTACTGCTTGTTCATAGTCCTGAAGCAGCACATAACTTTGTCCGGCATAAAAGTGCGTCAGTTGATTCACTTCTAAGCCCTTATAACTTGACCTCGGATTCTCGATAAATTCTTCTGTGGTTTCATTATATTTTTCATAGGAGGATAGAGCTTGTTGAGCTCGCTGTTGTACCTCTTCTTCCTCGAGCTCTTCCACGGCTAACTCTTCCGCTCGATTAGCTGTTAAACGAATCAGCCGTTCATAGATATCGGTATTAAAAGGATCATATACTAAAGCTTGCTCGTACCGTTCCACGGCTTCATCAAAATGGTCAAAAGAAGCATAGCTATTCGCACTATTCATCCATGCCGTGCCCGATAGAGGACGAGATTCTACGAATTGGTCACTTAACGCCAAGGTGAGCTCTTCATCCCCTTCCTCAACGGCTATTGTGGCCTGGTTTAATATATAACTTAAACGATAGGGATTATATTCTCTTGCTTCCTCAAAAGCCTCAAGCGCTTGGGTATTAGACACTTGTGTTTGATCTTGAACAATTCGCTCAGCTGCTTCAAAACGAAAGGCCCACGTAGAAGCAACAACTATCACGGCCGCAGTCATGAGGACAAGTATAACCGACCCAGGCTGGCGAATATCATGTAATTGAATTTTAGGTAGGGATGGAGTTGTTGCGTGAGGCATCATAATAGCAAGCAGCACCATAAATAATAGCCAAACCGACGCAAAGGAAAAATCAAAATCAATCGCACCATGCCCTACTAACATGAGAAGCCCTATAAAGCTCGCTGGAACAATTGCATTTTTATCAGCGAGGTAAGACTGAAGGGCCTTGCCTATAAAATAAGTAAAGATAGCGATCATAAATAACGATCCTACCACTCCGACATTTAACAGTTGTTCAAATACGACACTGTGAACTTCATTACTTATATACGGTTCTGTCTGATACCCGTGGTAGAGAATACTCCAACCTTCGCCGCCCCATCCAAATAAGGGCGCATCTCTTAACATCGCTATAGCATCAAAGAAGAAGGTTACACGACCGTCTTCGAATAACGTTTCATAGCCCATGTTAGAAATCCGGTTTTGAAGCAGGGAAGGCAAGGTGCCATAAATTAATCCTTCCTTAGTAAAATCAAGGATAAGGGCCAGCCCAACCACAAAACTTCCGATAGGAATGAAATATTTAACCGTTTTTTTATTAATAGATAAAGAGAGATATCTATGCACACTTCCTACTAAACCAGCTGCTACAAGGCTAAGAAGGATCAAAAACGCTAGCTGTCCCGCACTTCCAAATTCCGCCCATTCTTCAATCGTTACCATGTATACCGCAAATCCGCCTAAAAATCCTACTGTAGTAAACAGGATATACTTTAACTGTTGATTAAACGTTAAAAAGAAGAGCCCTATAAACCAAACTACAGGAAGAATAATCATAGCCCCTCTTGAAAGAGAGAGGAATAAAGTAGAGGCGTATAAAACTAAAGGTAAACTAATCAAGACTATGTACCATACTCGTGATTTACTGAGTGATACATAAATTAAATTGAACAGGAAGAGCGTCATCGTAACCGCTGCGTATGTGTTTGGGTATTGAAAAATGCTTGAAAACCGTTCCCGTCCTCCTAATATCGCGTCGCTGTATTCCACCCATTCCCAAGAAACAAAAAATGGGAGAAGCGCAATGTATAAGCCAAACACTTGCAATAAAAGCAACAGGCCATTTTGTATGGACGGTTGATTCACTTTTAAACTCACAAGCACAAAGAAAAACATAGCAAACAACGACCATTGGATGAACTGATCCAACGCCCCTTGCATGGTCACGGCGTTAGTAACGGATACTAAGTAAAACAGTGGAATTAAAAATATCAATAAATACACATAGGGCACCTTTGTTTTTGTATTAATGATCAAATATGTAATGTAAGCGATAAAGACAATAGCTAGCCCTAATTGCCATGCATAAATAGATGTATGAAGAAAAAGACCTTGATTGTAGGAACTAATAAGCAAAAAACCGCCCAGTAAAATAAAAACCATCCAATGAATCATTTGGAAACCTCCGTAAGAAAATAACAAACCATATCGAATTATATCACTTTCCCTATAAATATATAAATAATAGAAGAAAAAGCATAAAACCAACCAAAAAATCCCCATTTTATAATGGGGCCCCACTTAATTATTCCATGATAAATTCACCATAAGCAAAGCGTTCTTCGCCTGCGTAGATTTCCATTAAATATGGCCCTGCACCTATTTCTTCAAAAGTTTCGCCAGGAAACCCATTCATATATTGCTCTGATTCTTCTGGCACAGGTAAAGATGCATCGGTAATTGCTTCATATTCATTTGTTTCCTCATTTATAATACTTAGTTCAACCAATACCTCGTCAGTTTCAAAACCACCTTCTTTATGGAAAGCAAAATATACTTCTTCCCCTACTTCAAAGGCATTCCGGGCTTCTAAATCTCCGCCCTCAGTAGGTTCTCCAAAAAATAGGTTTTCAGCTCCCTCAGTCTCTTCCTCTCCATTACTCCCACAAGCGGATAAAACAATCATCGCTAACAATAAAAGTACTACGCACCGCATTATCTAAATCCCCTTTAGGCTATTAGGTCTTATTAAGTTCATTCATTACTTAATGAAACTACTCATTTAGCTAAATTAAATTACGGCACAAGTTCGGGTAATTCGAACTTGTGCCGTAACATTTGTTCACTTTATTACTTATGGGACAAAAAGATTATGATTACTCTTGTTCTTCACCGTCTTCAAGCTCAACTACAAAACTTTCAACGTCATTGTCGTTTTCGTCTACAAAGAAGTTGTCTTCGTTATTAGTGTAATCGATAGTGTAAGAGCCACTTTCTGCATCTCCATACACATAAACGTTAACGGTAGAGGATTGTTCTGTCCCTTCATCATACGTGATTCCTACAATTGAGAATTCACCTTCGTCTAGAGCTTCATAATCCTCATTAAATTCTAATTGTGTCTCCCCTGCAAGAACTTCAAAACCTTCACCTTCACCGAAGTTCTCAGTGTTTTCAAAAGCTACCTCATCAGTGAAGGTTAGCTCAATCTCAGAATCTCCAGCAGAAACACCTTCTAGTTCAGCTGATTCAGGTTCTGGGTCTTCTTCTGGATCTTCTGGGTCTTCTTCTGGCATAAGAGAATCTAGTGCTGCTTCAATTGAGCCGATATCTGAGAAATCAGCGTAGTCTTCCTCTAACTCTTCTTCTTCAGCTACTTCTTCTCTGTAATCTAAGAACGCTTCAGCAATGTCTGATTGCTCTGCAGTTGATAACTCTGCAAAATCTTCATCAATATCTTCAAGAGCAGCAATTGTAGCTGAAATAGAAGTTGCTTCGTTCACTGCATCTACACGTTCATTAAATATTGAAATAGCTTCTTCTAGTGCAGAGCGAACATCTTCTTCTGTTTCAAAATCCTCAGCCTCATACTCCGCAGCGATAATCGCAGACACATCAACTCGTCCTTGAGCTCCAAGGTCAATGAAGTCTTCATTATCATCAAGTTCTGTGAGAAGCTCTAGAATCTCTGCAACAGTGTCTTCTCCCTCATCATATGCAGAAGAAATTCCTTCTACAAGACGAGCTTCTTCTACAGCGCTTCGAAGATCTTCAATGGAATCAAAGGTTTCATCTTCGAACATGTTCACAAAGTTCTCTTCGTCATCATTTTCATCGTCAAAGTCAATTCCAAGCTCTCCAAGAAGCTCTTCTAGACTTTCATCTCCATCATAATTACCAGCCAAGATATCATTGATATCTTCGATAATATCTTCAGCTTGTTCTTCATTTTGCTCATCGATGAACGTTTGTACTTCCTCAAGAGAGTTAAATGTTTCATCCTCGAATGTGTCCGCTAGGTTATCTTCTAACACCTCAGTATCATAACCCTCAATGTCAGCCGCTTCTAGCGCATCTTCAAGTTCACCCTCTTCTACAGCATCATTGATGTCTGCTAGGAGTTGTAGATCCTCGATTTCTTCTTGGAGATCTTCTAGATCATCGCCAGAGAGATTAGCTTCTGCTATTGTACCAGCTAGCTCAAGGCTCTCTGATGTTGGGGTATCTAGTAATTCATCAATAACAATATCGAACACTTCACCTGCAGTTTCAGGCTGGGCCTCTTGAATTGCCTCAAAGAAATCTTCCAAGTCAACATCATCAAGCTCTTCCTCTTCTAGATTAAGAACAAATTCAAGTGCTTCTTGGAATTCTTCTGTGTTAGCTGTCTCATTAAGCGTTTCAATAGCTTCTGCTACATCATCTTGATATTCTTCGTTCACACGTTCAATAGCTGCTTGAATTCGTTCTGCAGTGTTCGTGAAGCTATCGTCAATCTCCTCAGCATATTGGGAAATAAAGTCATCGTTCACGTTCTCAAGGTTAAGAACTGGAGCTTCAAGTGCTTCAAGAAGTTCTTCCTCATCTTCAGCAGTGTTAACTTCAGCTACTGCAGCTTCAAGTGCTTCTTCTGTGAAGTCAAACTCAATTTCAGTTTCTTCGTCGTTGAATTCTACAGTGAGTTCACCGTCTTCACCAGCTAGGTCAGCGTGAGTGAATGTGTAAACAGTGCCGTCTACGTTAGACTCTACGTCGAACTCAAGCTCGTCGCCATCATATTCTACGTCAAAGTCTGCTTCTGTAAGGCCAGTGATGCCGTTGTCGAATTCTACTTCGAAAGAAGAAGTGCTAGTGAATGCTGCATCGTCGATTTCAGCATCTTCGAAGAGGTCTTCGATTTCTTCTTCAGCTTCTTCAAGCGCGTCGAGACCTTCGATTTCAGCGTCTTCGTCTACTTCAAGGATTTCATTAACAAGGGCGCGTGCTTCGATTACATCCGCACGGTCTTCAAGTGTGATGTCATCAGAAAGCGCGTCGATAAGCTCTTCAGCAGCTTCGATTGAACCTTCAAGGTCGTAGTCTACTTCAAAGTCAGTGGATTCAGAAACTGTTTCACCGTCTTCTTCTACTTCTACAGTAGCTGTGTACTCGCCTTCAGCAAGTCCTGCGAATTCAGCAGTTACGTTGCCGTCTTCGTCGATTTCTACTTCTTCTTCTGCTACTACTTCTTCATCAGCTTCAACAGTAACTGTTGCTGTTTCAGCTTCGAACTCACCTTCTACGTTAGCAGAAACTGTAGTCACGCCTGCTTCAGTATCCGCCGTTACCTCTGTGATCGCAACAGAAGCAATCGCGTTCGCAACGTTCTCTTGAACGGTAGCGTCACGGTAAAGGAATGTAGCGAATTGACCGCGTGTAACGGAGTCATTCGGTCCGAATGTACCGTCTGGGTAACCGTCAGTAAGACCTGCTTGATAGATCGCAGCGATGTAGTCTTCATATGGATGACCATCAAGGTCAGTGAAGTCATGGTTATCGCCATTGTCTACTTCAAGGTCAAATGCGCGAGTCATAAGTACTGCCATTTCACCGCGCGTTAGGTCGTCGCTTGGACGGAATGTACCGTCTTCGTGGCCTTCGATTACGCCATGCTCAACCGCTGCCGCGATGTGGTCGTGCCAGTATGCTTCTGCGTCAACGTCGGAGAAATCTACTGGTTCTACTTCGTCAGTGTCCCAAAGAAGGGAACGAGAGAAAAGAGTTGCTGCCTGGCCGCGAGTTAAGTTCTGGTCTGGAGAGAAAAGGTTCTCAGAAGTACCTTCGATAAATCCAGCTTCAGCCATTGGAAGAACAGCTTCCGCGTAATACGCCTCTTCATCAACGTCGTCAAAAGACGCTTCCACTTCCTCGTGATTGTCTGCACTTACCGTGCCTGCCACTGCTACACTAGCCAATGCTGCTGTTACACCTGTCGCCAAAAATTGGCGGTAAGACTTTGGATTATAAGCCATATTAATGTATTCCTCCTTTAAATTATGTACAATCGCAGGTTGCCCATAGTATGAACCCATAAATTGTACCTGTTTCTACCGTGAATGAGGTCCTGAAAACCAAAAAATGACAAATTCCAACAAACGAAGCTCGTAAATTATCTCTAATCAGATCTAAGTACTTAGCCTCGCCCCCTTGGTATGATATGTCTTATTTTGGTGGCGCCTGCAAGATTAGTATAATTACCTTATTTTTCATTGTCAACCTAGTACTATCCAGTAGTTTCAAAGTTTTGGAAGATAAATGATGGTGAAGCAATGTCAAATCTTACAGGTAAAAGGAATAACCTACCAATCAGTTTACACCAATGCGCCGTCCATTCATAGAGTTATTAACCGATTTTTCATATTTTTAAACATTTTCTAAAAAGAACTGAGCCTGTATAGTTACTGACTTTTTTGCTTCATTTTATATAGGTGAATATCGATTGGGCTCATGGCGGGGCTGATTGAATATAAGCTACTCACTTCTTATATCGTCACATTTTAGAAATAGTTAATTTACGAAATGATGTCGATTCATGTAATAAATAGTTAATAGTTTGTTATTATTGTGTAATATTCTGAAAAGAACTACTATGCTAGGCTATTAGTCGTAAGTCCAGGTATCTATTCACCTTTTCCTATTCTGGTAGGATTGGGTTTATTTTTAAAATTCACTAGTTCTATATAACCACTTACATAAAGGAGTCGAGGGAATGCCTACAAGGACACGTGTACTACCTGCGTTACTTATGGGAGGCTTTCTCCTCAGCTTGCACACACCTGCAGCACTTGCCGGCGAGCAAGAAGGCCTACTTGAAGAAGCAACGTCCTATAAAGGCACGCCATATGTGTATGGCGGCACGGATCCGAGCGGATTTGATTGTTCCGGCTTTTTAAATTATGTCTATGATTCGGCCGGTGTAGATCTGCCCAGAACAATGGCTGATATTTATAACGAAGCTGACTCGATTGAGCACGAGGAGCCTGCTGCCGGTGATCTCGTTTTCTTTGAAACGTACCAGCCCGGTGCTTCTCATGCCGGGATTTATAAAGGGGAGGGAGAGTTTATTCACGCTTCTTCTTCGAACGGTGTGAGTGTTGACTCCATTGATGATCCTTATTATTGGGAAAAGCGTTATATTGGTGCCGGGAAAGTGCTTGAACGTGAACAGGCGGAGCAAAACGTATTAGCGGAGCTGCCCGAGGGGAAATTTACCGATGTGCCGGAAGATCACTGGGCTCATGAGGCGATTGCGAAGCTAAGTAGAGAAGACGTGCTTAGCGGATATGAAAACGGAGAGTTTAGACCGGATGAGAAGATGTCCAGGGCTGAAGCAGCTAAAGTGGTGACTGCAGTAGCAGGGATTGAAGCTGCGAACAGACCTAGTTATCCAGATATAGAGTCAGACTTCTGGGCTGCGGATGCGATTGCAGGAATAGAAGAAGAACAATTGTTGGACATTGAAGGGGATCGCTTTGAAGCAGAAAAGGCAATGACACGCGGAGAAGTCGCTCAACTCGTCGCACGAGCTTATGACTACCGCGATAAACGTGCTGAACTTCTGTTTTCTGATATGGAGGAAGATAGCGTCATGGCTGCAGAGGTAGCTGGTCTTTATGCAGCAGGACATGTGAATGGTTACAGTGAAAACGAATACCGCCCGGATCAATTCATGACCCGAGCGGAAATCGCGACGCTTATTCATAGCATAGAATTTAAGTAAGGGGTGTGACTTACTCTTCCATGCGCGAATAAGCATCTATATATAGGGTAAGGAAAGGGGAAGAAGCATTGAAGACGTCCTGTTGGGAGAGACAGGCGTCTTTTTTTGTTGCCTCTTGGTTATAAGACTTCCCCGGACGAGAAACTCTTAAACTTCTTTTCCTAAATTTTTTTGGACAACTTTTAAATAAAAGAGAAAGTTATCATATAGAATGGCTCCGGCGCGCGCGTGATGGCCGAAGCATAGAGGGTTTTATTGTTGTTCAAGCGTGCGGCTTAAAAACGCAGCGTACTCCGCTCTACTCACATTCTCTCGCGGGCCAAAGGTTCCGTTCGGATACCCTTCAATAATTCCGGCGCGGGCAAGTGATTGAATAGCGGATGCGGCGAAATAGTCTTCAGGCACGTCTGAGAAATCGGATGCTTGTGAGCCGCTGTACGTGTAGGCACGGGCAAACATCGCGCTCGTCTCACCACGGGTGATCGTCTCCGCTGGGCGGAAGGTGCCGTCATTATAGCCGGAAATCAGGCCAGCGGTGGCGGCTGCTTCAATCGCCCCTTCTGCGTAATACCCGTCTGGAATGTCGGTAAAGTCATGGCTACCGTCACTCGTAAAGGCATTAGTGGCGCGCACAAGCAGGACGGCGGCTTCTGCGCGGGTGATACTTGCAGTTGGTCGCATGGTGTTATTCGGATAGCCGCTAATATAGTTTCGTTCATATAAATCCGCAAGATAAGAGTAAGACCAGCTCTCTCGGTCAACGTCATCGTAGGCCTCGAGCGAATCAGGTTCTGGGTTTGGTTCAACTTCATTCGCAGGAGGTTCGAGCTCGGAAGATACGTACGTAAGCCCGTGACCGTATAGATGGTTAGGGCTTTCGAGTCCGAGGTTCTGGGTGTGAGCGTACAGAAGTTCTCTCAGTTCCGTGTTAGTGGCCTCGGGCTCAGCTTGCTGCAGAAGAGCCAAGTGACCACTCACATGCGGAGCTGCCATTGACGTCCCGCTATCGCGGATATAACTGCCGTCGTTGTGAGCGCTGAGAATGTTTTGCCCGGGGGCGACGATATCAAGGGAAGGACCGGTCGCTGAAAAAGCAGCGCGCTCGTCTTGACGGTTTGTCGCTCCTACAGCAATCACTTCGTCGTAACGAGCCGGGTATTCAATCTGATCATTCCCGGAGCCACGGTTGCCCGCCGCGGCCACTATCATTGCTCCTTCGGCATAGGCGTGTTCAACAGCACTTGCAAGCGTGTCGGAGTGCTGGTCACCGCCTACACTCAAATTAATAATATCAACATCGTTCTGAACAGCCCAGTCAATGCCGCGCACGACCCAGGAATGATAACCGCTGCCTTCTTCGTCCAACACTTTGGCTGCGTACAATTCTGTATCCGGCGCCACCCCTATTATGCCTTCGTCATTATCAAGCGCACTTATAATACCGGCAACGTGCGTGCCGTGCCCGTTATCGTCTTCAGCATCTTCTGCGCCTTCCACAAAAGAGACGCTGTCGGTCACGTTGAGGTCAGGGTGCTCATGCATAATGCCGGTGTCCACCACGGCAACGCTCACCCCTTCGCCGGTGAGTCCGTTCTCCCAGGCTGCTGGCACATTGATGCGTTCGAGGGCCCAGTCCACCGTTTGTTCGCTCGCAATCGAGAGTGCTGCTTCCCCGCTCGTATCAGCAGCGTCTTCTTTCTCCGCTCCCTCTTCTAGCTCTGGAAGAGGGTCGACATTCACTTTTTCATCGGCTTCTACGTGCTCCACCGACTCATGCTCAAGCAGCGTATCTGCTTCGTCTTCTGTTAGTTCTGCTAAAGCGACCGGCATAAATTCGTATGTATCCACTACCGCGCCGCCCTGTTCTGCAATCAGCTCTTCTTTGATTTCCTCGGCAAAGGTAATCATATACGTCTCTTCTTCTGCCGCATGGACAGGATATGTAAAACATAAGCTAAGGGTTGTGAAAAGAAGGGGGAGACCGGCTCCGCGCGTTCGTGAAGAGGACCTCGACGACGATGTTGGCTCTGTTCTATAGGTTGGTTGATGATGTTTGCGCAAATGTAGCTCCACCTTTCTTCTCTGTATTACAAAGAATAATCACATGTATACATTGCGAGATTCGTATTTTCATGGATATATTTACTATTATATCGGTTTTTGTTACCAAATTGTAATGAAATTTACGATTCTTTTTTTAAAAAAAGAAAAACCCCACCACGGTCATATATTACCGCAGTGGGGTATAAGCAATTATTATTGATGAGCAAGCGTGCGGCTTAGGAAAGCAGCATATTCAGCTCTTGATACGCTGTCGGTTGGGCCGAATGTCCCATCCGGGTAGCCTTCAATAATTCCTGCGCCGGTGAGTGTGTCAATTGCGGCGCTGGCGAAATAGTCTTCGTTCACGTCAGGAAAATCGGTGCCTTCGCCGCCGCTATAGTTATACGCGCGCGTGAAGAGCGCCGCTGTCTCTCCGCGGGTGATCGTCTCGTCTGGGCGGAAGCTGCCGTCTTCATAGCCGGAGATCAGGCCGGCCTCTGCAGCCGCTGCGATCTCGTCATTTGCAAAATGATGATCAGGGACATCAGTGAACTCATGGCTCGCGTCCGCGGTGGTAGCATCCGTTGCCCGGACCAGGATCACAGCCGCTTCCGCGCGGGTAATGCTTGCTGTTGGCTGCATCGTATCATTCGGATAGCCGGTTATAAACCCACGGCCATAAAGGTCGGCGAGGTAGTCGTGATGCCAATCACCTTCGTCCACATCCCCATACGCTTCTAACGGTTCAGGATCTGGCTGCGCTTCGATATGGACTTCGACACTGCGGTGCAGCGAGCTATCAGCCCGGTTGCCGTCTGCATCGAGTGGGATCACCATGTACGTGTGCGTGCCTGCGCCCGGTTCATCTTCGTAAGCGGTGGTCTCACTTGCATCCACTACTGCCAGGCTTTCACCATCGCGGACAATTTCAAGTTCTTCTGTATCGCCCTGGTTCTCAAAGACCCAGCTTAACTGTACCGTCTCATCATTGACGATGGCTGCTTCTAGGTCAGAGACCGGCTCTAATTGAGGCTCAGGTTCGGGCTTGGGTTCTTCTTCAAGCGTCACATCAACGCTTCGGTGCTGGTCAATGTCTGCCCGGTTGCCTTCTTCGTCCAATGGAATGACGGTGTACGTATGGCTTCCTTCGGGCGGTACGTCTTCGTAGCTGGTGGTGTCAGTGTCGACAATAGCGAGCGTTTCATCATCATGGACAATTTCCAATGCTTCGGTGTCACCCGGGTCGTCGTATGTCCAGCTTAACTCCACGGTGTTATCTGCCGTTACGGTCGCTTCAAGATCGGAAACCGGCTCTAGTTCCGGCTCCGGCGTTGGTTCAGGTTCGGGTTCTGGCTCGGGCTCGACCGTGATCTCAACATCGCGGTGAAGGGAGCTGTCTGTACGTTCGCCGTCCTCAGCGAGCGGAATGACCGTGTAGGTATGCGTGCCGGTGCCCGGCTCATCTTCAAAGCTCGTCTCATCGACGTCGACAGTCGCCAGGCTTTCGCCGTCGCGGACAATTTCGAGCGCTTGGGTGTCGCCCGGGTCGTCGTAAGTCCAGGTTACTTCCACCGTCTCATCATTAATAAGTTCAGCGTCCAGCCCGGACACCGGTGCAAAGACGAGGTCTTCTTCTACTGTTATCGTGGTGGAGACGCTGTCCGAGGTTCGATCATCTTCTCCGATGGCCGTGACGGTGTAGGTATGCTCGCCTGGTCCCGGCTCATCGGTTACCGCAAGCTCCGAAGTGGTCGCAATCTCTGTGCCGTTTCGTTCCACCACGTACTGGATTGGCTCCGGTCCATCTGTTGGTTCGTCCCAGGTGATCGTCACCTCTTCATCTTCCTCCACAATCGCGCTCAAGTTTTCCGGTGCCTCCGGCGGAAGCTCCGGTGCTGATATGTCCGAAGAAATCGTCATCAAACCGTGGCCGTATTCTTCATTTGGCGTTGCCGTGCCGAGATTGTCGGTGTTCTCAAATAAAATTTCCGTCAGCTCATCGCTTTCAGCTTCAGGGTTTTCCTGTTGTAAAAGGGCTAAATGCCCACTCACATGCGGGGCTGCCATAGAGGTTCCATGGTCGCGGATGTAGCCGCCGTCGTTATCGGTACTTAAGATATCTTGGCCAGGAGCCACAATATCAAGGGACGGCCCGGTGGCGGAAAACTGGGCACGCTCGTCGTGAATCGTGGTCGCACCCACCGCGATCACGTCATCATAGCGGGCAGGATATTCAATTTGGTCCTCGCCGGCCCCGCGGTTCCCGGCAGCAGCCACCATCGCGATACCCTGGTCCACCGCGTATTCAATCGCATCCCCGAGCAGGTCGGAGTGCTGGTCACCGCCTACGCTTAAATTAATTACATCGATTTCATTGTGGATGGCCCACTCAATGCCCTGCACTACCCAGGAATGCATGCCGCTGCCGTCTTCATTTAGCACTTTTGCCGCGTAAAGGTCGGCATCTGGGGCTACGCCCACAGTTCCTTCATTGTTATCAAGCGCTGCTATAATACCAGCCACGTGAGTCCCGTGGCCATTATCATCTTCCGCATCTTCTGTCCCGTCAACAAACGTCTCACTATCTACGACGTTAAGGTCGGGGTGGTCGTGCATGATGCCGGTATCGATCACGGCCACACTCACCCCTTCGCCGGTGACATCATTCTTCCAAGCGGCTGGGGCGTTAATTCGCTCCATCCCCCAGTCAATTGTTTCATTGGCAGCTGAGATCTCTGGGTCATCAGCTGAGCCGTCCGAGCCATCGTCTTCTTCCGGAGCTGGCTCCGGGTCGATTTGGAATTCTTGGTCTTTTTCTACGTTTTCTACTGATTCATGTTCAAGAAGATTAGCCGCTTCTTCTTCAGTTAGTTCGGCCAATACAGCTGTAAGAAAATCATATGTTTCGACGACCGAACCACCATGCTCTTCAATTAAGGTTTCATCAATCTCATCGGTATAAGTAATAAAATAATCCTTTTCTCCTCCCTCTGCTTGCAGCGGTGATACAAGCATTAAGCTTACCACTGTCAAAAGAAACGGGAGGAAAGCTCTCGCACCAACTTTTACTGGGAGTGAACATTTCGAGCGTTCTACTTTGATAGGAGGGTAATAGCTTTGCAATGGTATCTCCACCTTTCTCTGTTTTTTCAAGGAGCATGTCCTTTTGCCTAGATTGATAGATTTTAATATAGAAGGGTAGATCTTCTAATCTGTGGAGCCCTATTCCCAAAAACGTTTAAATTCTAACATACTTTGCAAAAAGCAAGAAAAAAACCCCACTGCGTTAACGCATTACCGCAGTGGGGGTCAGACACCATCATGGACGGTGAAGGTTAGTTCTGTTTCCAGGGAGTGGAGCTGATGGTCTTTGTCTGGTACTTGAAAACGAGCCTGGCCTTTCACATTATATTCGCCTGGGGGAAAGTCTTCGCCTTCCCGTATGTCTTCAAGTAAGGTGCGCGCATCGCTCGATTGACTGCCTGATCGCGGCTGGAGCCGGTCTCGATCGATCGAGACGCGTATCGGCTTTTCTTTTTCCAAAGTGGTGGTTTGGTCTGTGTCATAGCTCCAGTAGCTCAGCTCGAGGTCGCGGCTGTGGTCCTTGAGCGGGAAGTAGAATGGGTCGGCGCCGTGGCTGATGGTGATGTGGTCGCGGCTACCGGTGTATTCGAGCTCAGCGTACAGTTGGACGGGCTGGTCGCTGGTGTAGCTGCTTTGTTCGCTTATGATGCGATAGGTAAAGTTGGTGTCGGTGGTTTCGGCGATGAGGGTTTCGGTGTCGGCTGTGCTTGGTTCGGGCTGATTGGGCGTGTCTGGGTTTTTGATTTGGGTGGACTGGGTGTTGGGCTGGTCGATACTAATGGTCAGCGGTTCTTCCGTTGTATATGTAACGAGTCCAGCGATGGCTAAAGCAGAAACGATGAGTGTTGTCAGGGTGCGTGGTCGTGCCATTGGCGTTCCTCCTTTGTTCGTGGGCGGTGGCAGCGTGTGATATGCAGCGTACTGGCTAGGGGCGAGCTGCTGTGCTTGGGCGGCACGCGGATTTTTGGATACAGGATACAAGCGCGCGTTGGTGACTCGGGCGAGCAGGGGGCCGGGTCGGATGAGGCGTGTGAGCCTCGTGAGCCTGGGGGCTGCGTTGGCAGCTTTGGCAGCTTTGGCCGAGTGAACCAGGCTGGTCACAAGGGACGGCGGTTAGGCGCCTGGTTATGGAGGTTCCCGGGAGACTGGGCGCAACAGGAGTGTGCGTCGTTGAGCGCTTGAGGGGTCCGAGGTGCGTTGGTACGGGAGTCGAGGCCGTTCGAAGACGCTCGGCTTGCGCAGCCACGGGAGCGGAGGGCGCAGGCACCTCCTCTTTTTGCGCGGTGACAGGTGCTAGGTGCACCGTCACGGATCCCCAGGGCGCAGTCATGCCCAGAATGCTCGGTCATGTATTGCTACTTTATTCTCCACAGTATATGTCGGTGCACGGAAAAAAAGGTTACATGTTTTAGTGGAAATTTTTATGGAGAACGGGGAGGGTGCGAATGGCGTGTTTTGGGCTCTGGGGCCGGTGTGGTGGGGGGGCGGGCGTGGTGTGATGGGGGATCGTGCGGATCAGGGTTACGGTTGTGGCGTCGCGCGGATTGGTTGTGGAGTGACTCGGCCTGAGTGTGGCGTCACTCGACTCCGTTGTGGCGTGTGAAAAGGAAAGTTGCGAGGTCGGTGCAGCCTCGAAGACATTATGTAAGATATTCGTAAACCTTCTTGAGGAAATCAAAAGATTAGATGCGGGTAAAACTGGCTAGCCAGTTTTTACATTTTAAGAAAAGACAAAATTAAAAGAGATTGCCGTTAAGGGAATCTCTTTCAGCTTAGTAGGTGTTTTATTTTCACATAAACCGTGCGTTTTACCTTTGAACCTTTTTCCAGCATGTTAGACTTCCAAAGTTTTCAGTACGCTTTCTACTTCTTCCCACGTGTCCGCTTTAAATAAGTGGGACTGAATCTTTTCTAACGTTTCTATGTCAGCACACGTTTGAACTCTGCCCACTGCTTTTTTCGTTACTTCGTCCGGGAAGCGGGTTTGTAAAAAGCTGATCAGCATGGCGGCTTTTTCTTCACGTTTTCCTTTTTCCTTACCTTCTCTTATCCCTTCTTCTCTGCCTTCTTGTATGCCCTCCTTTTTGCCCTCTTCTCTCCCTTCCATTTTCCACTGTTGGGTGCGGTACGTTTCGATTTTCATGACATGGGTTTCCTCCTTTTGGGGAGTTAGATACAAATGAATAGAATAAGTCAGGGAACCGCGCGCCCCCAGCCTGAGATTTATATCAATGGAACGCCCGGCTTCGTATTAGTCTTTCAAAACTTCCAATGCTGTAGCAATTTCGTCCCAGCTGTCCGCTTTGAAGAGGCGGGGCTGCACGTTCTCTAATTTTTCTGTGTCCCGGCATGCTTGAATGAGAGCCACAGCTTCTTCTGTCACTTCTTCCGGGAAGCGGGCTTGTAGAAAGCCGATCAGCATAGCGGCTTTTTCCTCACGTTTTCCTTTTTCCTTACCTTCTCTTATCCCTTCTTCTCTGCCTTCTTCTCTGCCTTCTTCTCTTCCTTCCATTTTCCACTGTCGGGTGCGGTACGTTTCGATTTTCATGACATGGGTTTCCTCCTTTTTTGGGAGTTTTTGAATTTCGGTTTGCAGGGTGGCCTCTTCGTCTGGGTTTAATGTCAGGTATGATTCAAACAGGTTAGCGAGAAAGTCGGCGCGGGCCGGGTCGATTTCGAGGCGGGCGATCATGCGTAAAAATTCGAGTTTGACTTCTACTTTTTCTTTTTCATTATACCCCATTTGTGACAGTAATGCGGCGGCTGCGGGGTTATCTTTTTGAATAAAATCGCGCCAGTTGCGGTTGGCAAGCTCCAGGTTGAAAAAGTGAAAGGAGAGCACGTGGAAAAAGGGGAAGGCAATTTGAAGAGATTCAGGTCCGCTGTGGGTGGATTGGTTGCTGAAGATGGCGATCGGCAGGATGCGCCGCTGGTATTTTTCGTAGAGGCGGCTGAAATAGTGAAACATACGCTGGTGGAAGTTGGCCTGTGGCGCGGACTGCGCTTCCACGTGGACGATAATGAGCCCGTCTTCACCTTTGATTTTCGTTTCGACGAGCAAGTCGACGACGCGTTTGTCCTGATTGACGATGTCGGTGAAAACTTCTTGTTCCAGGAAGGTGAGGTGAGTGGTGTCGATATGTTCAAGCGCTGCGGGGAAAAACGCATCGAGAAATTCAGTGAAATACGTGGTGAGGAGCTGTTTGAAAAGTTGATCATGCGGGATGGCATCGTGCGGAGAATATGGCGTAGGGGTCGACCTCCTTTAGGGTATAGGTGCCGGGGAGGCGCGCGGTTATTCATAGTATAGCGGAAATTGGCAGAAAGGGCGAGGATGATGATTTTGAAAAAACTGGCACAGCCAGTTTTCTCGTTATGAGGGGTAGAGGTTTTCATTCCGAAGATTGCGGCATTGCGTAGAGAAGGGGGTGGGGCGTCATGGTGTGTGCTGAGGACGCGAGCGCGCCTTCCTCTTTGCGCAGTGACGTTCTCGGTGCGCAGTCACTACCTCCGCTTGCGCAGTGAGGGGTTCTCGGTGCGCAGTCACTACCTCCGCTTGCGCAGTGACGGGTTCTCGGTGCGCAGTCACTACCTCCGCTTGCGCAGTGACGGGTTCTCGGTGCGCAGTCACTACCTCCGCTTGCGCAGTGACGGGTTCTCAGTGCGCAGTCATGGGTTCCTCTTGCATATTGGCTGGCGGGTGCCGCGGCACGCGATCCAGGTGTGGCGTCGCTCGACTCCGTTGTGGCGTCACTCGGCTCCGTTGTGGTGTCACTCTACCCGGGTGTGGCGTCGCTCCACCCGGGTGCGGCGGCACGAGACCTGAGAACGGTGCAAAAGGGCTCAGTGCGTTTTAGCATGATGACTGAAAAAAGTCCCTCGCGCTGGAGGGACTTTTCTTCGTATGATTATTCAAAGTGATTGATGGTGCCGCGGGTGATGGCTTCGGCGGCGCGCTGCTGGAAGCCGGAGCTGTTAAGTCGGTTGGCTTCATTTTGGTTGGTGACGAAGCCGAGTTCGACTAAGACGCTTGGCATTTGCGAGCGGCGGATTACACTGAAGCCGGCTTGTTTGACGCCGCGGTCTAGTGTGCCAAGTTCAGCGACGAGTTCACGCTGGATGCTCGCTGCGAGCGCCTGGCTTCCGGCACTGGCATTTGAGTTATCCCAATACGTTTCTGTGCCGTGGGCGGCGGAGCTTCCGGCTGCGTTTGCGTGAATACTGATGAAAGCGTCCGCGTTCTGGCGGTTTGCAATGTTTGCGCGTTCGTTAAGTGTAACAAATGTGTCGGTGGAACGCGTCATAATTACATTTGCTCCGGCATCTTCAAGCATTGGTCTTAGGTAGTTGCCGGTGTCGAGGACGACGTCTTTCTCTTGGATGCCGAATGCGCCGGCTCCTGGGTCATGGCCGCCGTGGCCGGGATCGACGACGATCGTTTTGCCGGCAAGGCTTCCGTTTGCTGAGCGTAAGTACGACAACGATACAAATCCAAATTCTCCGTTATAGTCGATGAGTGCCCAGTTATCGATCGTTTCGTAATAATCGATTTCATCGCCATGTGTCACCCGACCAATTGGTGTATTGTCTGTGCCTGGGTAAGGACGGACATTGAGAGCGCCAGCTGCAGGCGCGTTAACTACAGCGGATGTTGCTTGCATGCCCTGCAGGCCGCTTTGGCCATTGCCTGACGTGCGTTCACTTTCATGCAGCGTGCGGTCAAGGAACAATACGAATTCATAACGCGTAATACCCCGGGTCGGCTTAAAGCTGCCGTCCGGATAACCAGCGGCAATGCGCGCTTCAGCTACATCTGTAATCGCTGATGCTCCCATAACCCCCGGATACACATCCCAGAAATTCGCTTCCCCGCCTTCATCGCTCAAGTTAAAGCCACGCGTTAAGAAAATCGCCATTTCAGCTCGCGAGACCGTTTGAGTCGGACGGAACGTGCCGTCTGGGTATCCAGCAACAATGCCTTCTTCCACTGCGCCCGCAATGTGGCCGGACGCATAATGATTAGAATCTACATCCGGGAAGCTGCTCCCGCTACTGCTAAAACCGAGCACACGGCCAAGCATCGATACCGCTTCCGCCCGTGTCACCTCTTGATTCGGACGAAACGTACCATCCGGATAACCACTAATTATATTTTGATCTGATAAACGCTGAATCGCATCCTGCTGCGAAGGCTGCACGTCCGAATAGTTCGTACCCGCTTCCGCAGTCTTCTGCTGACCCGATGACTCTATGAACAACGGCGACAAGACCAGTGCCATCGCAAGCACCAACAACGTAACCTTCTTCATGATTCTACTCCCCCTGATGACATTCTTTGAAACAACCGTCCGTTTGATTAAGTTCCAAGCTCGTCCAACCTCGTGCTTTTATGTAAAAGACAAGCGGAGACGTGCGTTGTGCGAGGACCCGTTGTCTGTTGTGGCAACCGAGCTCGCGTTGAAATAGGAGAACATTTAATATATGAAACGATTTCCAGTTGATTCGTAGATAGTTTAACACAACTCTAGGCGTGGCTAGTGGTCTAAAGGTCCCAAAATCACGTTACGTTTACGTATCACATCTTGTAAAATTTGAAATAATCTCGTAGAAATATGATAAATAAAAGGTTTTATTGGCTAGGACCAGCAGCGAGAATAATAGAAATGGAAGGCGATAAAGCAGAAAGGAGGCAGTCCCAAAACCCTTGAAAGTATTAAAAAAGGGAGCGGGTGGGCGTCATGCCCTTCCTTTGCGCAGTGACGGACTACCGGTGCGCAGTCGACCCCTTCCTTTGCGCAGTGACGGGCTACCGGTGCGCAGTCGACCCCTTCCTTTGCGCAGTGACGGGCTACCGGTGCGCAGTCATGCCCTTCCTTTGCGCAGTGACGATGACGGAGTGTGGTGTCACGGCTCATTAGTGCCGCGTGTCGCTATGTTAGTGCGGAGGCACGTTCTTCGAGTGTGGTGTCATGAGCATTGAGTGCCGTGTCACGCCAATACGTGTGACGTCGCGCGTTTCCCATGCTGTATTTGCGGTATGGCATCGGCGCCAACGGAATCACCCAATTTTCATAGGATGACTAACGAAGGGGCTGCCCTTTTTGGACAGCCCCCTTCGTTATACTCGCCGTGAACGGAGGCGGGTGCCCCTCTAACAGAACAGGTTCTGCAGCACCATGCCTTAATACACACGCTTCGCGCCGAGGTAGCGGTCGCTCCAATACTCCGTCTGCATGCTGGCAACGGTGACGCCGGAAGACGAGCCGGCGTGGACGAAGCTGCCGCCGCCGCTGTAGATGCCGGCATGGGAAGGGCCAGCGGCGTAGGTTTCAAAGAAGACGAGGTCGCCGACTTTTGGTTCGCTCACCGCTTCTCCCGCTTCCCACATTTGCGCGACGGTGCGGGGGAGGCTTACCCCTACTTCGTTATAGACGTATTGCAAAAAGCCGCTGCAATCAAAGCCCGAGGTACTCGTGCCGCCCCACTGGTACGGGGTACCGATATGGGTGGAAGCTTCTTCGATTAAATCCATCACCTCAAAGCCGCC
This sequence comes from Salsuginibacillus kocurii DSM 18087, assembly GCF_000377705.1. GTDB lineage: Bacteria > Bacillota > Bacilli > Bacillales > Marinococcaceae > Salsuginibacillus > Salsuginibacillus kocurii. Next base: position 103,617 of record NZ_KB898626.1, read on the forward strand.
GCCTGTCCGCTCATCATCTCCACTCGGTGTGGACGGTCCTTGGTCGGGGTTGTTCGGCTCTGGTGCTTCGCCCGGGGCGCGTTCGCCGGCGAGCGTCTCTTCTAGCGCACCGAGGGTTTCCGGGCCGGCCAAGCCGTCCACCACAAGCCCGAAATCGCGCTGAAATTCCTTTACCGCTTCTGCAGTTACATTTGAATACACACCGGATGGTTCCATCGCGATATAGTCGAGTTCTTTCAATTTGGATTGAAACAGTTCGACCACGCCGCCTGTGTCACCTAAGCGCAAAACGAGCGACGTGTCAGCGAAGAGGTCTTCCACATCTACCTCAGTGGAGCCGTTCCCTTCTTGTTCGCTGTCCTCTTCGCCAGGCGATTCGGCTGCGCCGTCGGTGCCGGATTCCGGGGCGCGTTCGCCGCCTTCGTCCACACCGCCACCTGCTTCTCTTTCCTCCACTGTTCCAGTAAGGACGCCTTTTAGCTTGGCAAAGGTCTGGGGGCCGGCAAGGCCGTCAACGGTGATGTTGTAGGTCTTCTGGAAGTCGCGGACGGCGTTTTCGGTGACGGTGGAGTAGACGCCGGATGGTTCCATGGCGAGGAAGTTGAGGTCGCGCAAGGCTTCCTGGAGGGTTTCCACGCCGGAGCCGGTGGCGCCCGAACGGTAGACGGTGTCGTTCGGAAGGCGCTCGGCCAGCGTTTCTTCTTCAGGCTCGTCCGCAGTACCTGCTGCCGGGGTGGGGTCATGTTTCAGTGCGTGCAGCGTCGCCTGGCCCGCTACCCCACTCTCATCTTCTGCAACGTCATTTTTCGCCTGGAAGTCGGCGACAGCCGTTTCCGTCTTCGGCCCGAAAACGCCCGTTACATCCGTTTTGTAGTAATCTAAGGCCTTCAATGCCTGCTGCAGCAAAGCCACGTGGTTGCCCTCCTCCCCGAGCACAATCTCTTCCATCGCAAAGGAGCTTGTCCGCCAATCACTGCCGTCATCTTCTTGAAAATCCTCAGACGACCAGCTGCTCGTTTCGCGTGCCTCTTCTGGTAAAGAAGAGCCGGGAGTACCCACTTCATCGTCGGTGTCTGTAGCGGTGGACCCCTCCTCTGTCCCTGACTCGCTTTTGACTTCGGGGGCGTCAGGTTCACTATTGTCGGCGGCAGCGACGGCACGTAGCGCGCTTAACGTTTCAGGGCCGGCCAAGCCGTCGACTTGGAGCCCGTGAGTCCGCTGAAAATCGCGCACGGCCTGGGAGGTAATGCGGCCGTAATAACCGGTGGCTTCGTGGGTGAAGTACCCTTCTTCGTTGAGCTGGCGCTGTAGCTGCTTGACTTTGCGGTTCTCCATCCCCGGCTGCAGTACAGTAGAAGCCGGTAAGGCAGCGGAAGAAGAGGATTGAACCGCAGGCTCGTTTGTCTGCGCGTGTTCTGTGGTAGTACCCGCTTCTTCTTTTGCAGAGGAAGGGGCAGGTTCGTTTTCTTCGGCGCCCGGTTCCGGTTCGTTTTCCACCGAGGAAGGAGGTTTTTCCGCTTCGGATTGGACCGAGGAAGTCGGGGGTTCCTCGGTCGTTTTTACTGTCGGTGTTGGGTCTTTTGCCTCATCTACAGGTTCCACGTCGTCTTCATCCGTTTCTGTCTTTACATTAAGGTGTTGTGTCATAGCTTTTAGTGTGCTCGCTTGAGCGACCCCATCGACGGGGAGGCCGTAATCGCGCTGGAATTGCTTGACCGCTTCGCTCGTTCGTTCGCCGTAAGAGCCGGTGATGTCATCATATGTAAGGTATTTATGGTCGGCGAGTTTGGTTTGCAAAAGCGCTACCTCTTCGTGTTCTTGCCCCGGGTAGAGGGTGTTTTGGCTGAAAGCAGCGTCTGCCGCAAGCGGTAAGGCGAACAGGGTACCGCCTAAAGCGGTGGTCGTTACCAGCGTTTTAGCAAGGTAAGGGTGATGTTCTGCCGGCTTGGCTGGTGCTTGTATAGTTAATGGTGCGGCTGGTGGGTAGAATACAGCCGGAAATGGTAAAGGTTGGAGAGTGGACTGCCGGTTTTTCTTGCCAGTACGTGCTTGCATTTTACGCTCGCGTTTGCTTCGGGCAGGCCAGGATGCGGATGTTTCATTCACTTCAGTACGGTACGGACTCCGTTTTAACATGAATGCTTCCTCCTCTTTTTCTCTCTCAAATGAAGTAGATGGCTAGTGTCATAAGCTTTCCTGTATTCATCATGCCATCGTCACACAAGAAGAGACAGTGGCTTGGTGTAAACCCTTCTTCCTAGAGGTTGCACAGGAAATAGCATGTATTATGTGGAAAATTCAGGCCTTTTTGACAATGTATCTGTTATTCTACGACGTTTTGCCTGTTTTGACTATAGGTCTCTCGTCTTTTTCGCATAGAAAAACGCTGCGAACGCAGCGTTTCATTACCTGATGTTGGTAAGGCTTTTAAGAATGCGTCTTTGCAGAGAAGTGGCGCCTCATTGGAACTCCAAGCCGTATGAATGTACCTCCTACCTCTGCAAACGGTAGATGGTAGGACGGCGCAAGCCCCTGGCTCCACGGCCGATTATCGGGACACCACAAGGAAACCGCGTCACGCCACAAAGAAATCACGTGACGCCACAACCTAAAGGCTTCACTCAACAACCAATCCGCTACACGCCACAACAAGATGCTGTCACTCCACAACTGCGCCTCGTCACACCACAACTACATTTAATCACTCCACAACCGGGCTCTGCCCTGCTCCTGTCTTCCTCCCTATCGAGAAACTCTACCGTCCGGCACATTCGATTTAGCCCTATAAAAAAAAGCACCCGCGCGGGGTGCTTTTTTAGCGATGAGTTAATTACTCGTCGTCTTCTTCGTCTTCTTCATCTTCTTCAAGGTCTTCATCTTCATCGTCTTCAAGATCGTCGTCTAGGTCTTCATCTTCATCTTCATCGTCTTCAAGACCGTCTTCGTCGTCTTCGCCTTCTTCATCGTCGATTTCAAGTTCTTCGTCTGCTGGCTCGTCTACTGGCTCCTCATCTGCTGGCTCGTCGCCGCAAGCAGCAAGTACGCTTAGTGAAAGGATTCCTGTAAGTGTAGTATAAAGAAGTTTTTTATTCATGGTTAGTTCCCCCTGTTTAAAAACAATAGTAGTTTGGTTGTCTATTAGGCAGGTGCCTCTCCCAACAACCAAACTCATCATAACAGGGAGCTACCCTTTGCGTCTATGAATTACGTTGTTTTTTGAACGTCTTTCACATTATGCCACAAAAATGGAATCTAGCAGCTTAAGTTTCACTTTATCTTTTGATAGTTTCTCACGATTGTCGATTTTTGCATGTTTCTACCTTATTTCATGCTAAACATTCATCTAAGGCGCTACGCAGGTCTTGTACTGCTAATGGTTTACTGAAATAATACCCTTGGGCCTGGTAGCAGCCTTCTTTATTAATTTGCGCTAGTTGTTCCTTCGTTTCAATTCCCTCGCAAATCACCGAGAAATTCAAGCTCTCTGCCATTTGCACAATCAGTTTAATAATAGTGGAATTGATTTTTTGATTGTCACTTTCGCTGAGAAATGATTTGTCTATTTTCAGTTCATCCACTGGGAAGTCTTTTAACTGGCTAAGTGAGGAGAAGCCCGTCCCAAAATCATCAAGGGAGACATGGACGCCTATGTTTTTTAATTGATTGAGTTTCCAAATGGCCACCTCACCATTGGAAATTGCCATGTTTTCTGTTATTTCCAAGCATAAGCGCTCGGGCGGCAGCTCGGTATCTTTTAATACTTGCCGTACTTTCTCTTCAAAGTATACGTCTTCAAAGGTAAGCTTTGAGATATTAACTGAAATCGTCAAATGGGAAAACCCTTCATTATGCCATTCTTTCATTTGCCGGCATGCTGCTTCTAGCATCATATGGTCAAGCGGGATAATATCGCCTGACTGCTCTGCTACGGGCAGAAAGCTTCCCGGGGACATAATACCTCGGTCTGGATGTTCCCAGCGTACGAGCGCTTCCACACCATAAGGTTGATTCAAGAGTGTGTCTATTTGCAGCTGGTAATGCGGTTCGATTTCCTTATTTTCAATAGCTTGTCTCAAGTTACTTTCTATCTCCACGTATTCAGGAGAGTAATCAGCCATGCCATCGCTATAGATTTGGAAATTGTTTCGTCCTTCATCTTTTGTCTGATACATAGCACTATCCGCATTTTTCATTAACGTTTCTACGTCTTGGCCGTGCTCTGGATAAATACTAACTCCGATAGAAGCAGTAATATAGACATGGCGGTCTACTAATGTGATTGGACGGTTACACGTATTAAAAATTTCGGTAATGACATATTGTACTTCTTCATAGACATCACCTTCTATCTTATCAATTAATACCGTAAATTCGTCACCACCAAATCTGCTGATCATCCCGCGTTCCCCCAAAGCTTTGCGGAGGCGGGTGGACATTTCCATCAACAGCTGGTCCCCGATATGGTGGCCAAAGCTATCATTCACCTTCTTAAAACGATCAAGGTCAATAAACAAAACAGCAGCACGGTGATTATCTTCTCTCGCCTGTTGAAGCGCCTCTGTGCCTTTTTCCATAAACAAGTGACGGTTTGGGGTTTGGGTCAATTCATCATGATAAGCAAGAAATGAAGCTTCATCTTCGGCCTTTTTACGTTCAGTAATATCGCGCATAATGCCAATATAATAAGACTCTTCCGGCGTTTCTTTTTCAATATAAGTTATCGTAATATAAGACCAGAACAACTCTCCGTTTTTCCGTTGATTCAATAGTTCGCCGGTCCAAGTTCCTTTGCTTGCAAGCCCTTCTCGCATTTCATTAAAAACATGGGATGGCGTCTGGCGAGAGCTGATAAACCCGGGATTCTTTAAATACAACTCTTCCATTGTATAGCCAGTGAGCTCTTCATAGGCTGGATTCATCAGCAGAATTCGGCGCTTGTCATCTGTAATAATCAAGCCGTCATTCATGTGGTTGAACAGGCGCCATACATTGTCCGTGTCTTTTGCAAACTCCAAAAAATGGTGTTTTCTCATCATCATTCTGGCGGTCGCCAGTCCCCTCCCATCCATCTTAAGTCTTGACCCTTATCTCCTTTTTCTCTATTTTCTACGATTTATCCTTTCAATACGTTTCATCTTACTAAATCTTTAGTCATATAGCTAGAGATAAGCAAATAACTCTTTAGGAAAAAGCATACATCCTCTCCCCTAACACAAAAAAAGCCGAGACAGTAAACGTCTCCAGCTTTAGCATCCGTTTTATTCAGCTGTTGGGGCGTCCCCGAGCGCAAACGTAAGCTCGGCTTCTACCGCCAGTTCACCGTCAACTGTCGCTGTCCCTTTTCCTTTGCCAATTCCGCGGCGAACTTTTGTCAGCTCCATCTCCAGGACAAGTGTGTCCCCAGGCTTCACTTCCCGCTTAAAGCGGCAACTGTCAATGCCCGCAAAAAAGGCTAGCTTGCCTTTGTTCTCTTCCTGGCTCAAAATTGCAACCGCACCTGTTTGCGCCATCGCTTCCACAATTAAAACCCCGGGCATAACCGGATACTCCGGAAAATGACCATTGAAGTATTCTTCATTAGCCGTTACGTTCTTTCGAGCCACAGCCCGCTTTCCTTCCTCCAGTTCTTCGACGCGGTCAATCAGGAGAAATGGATATCGGTGAGGAATAATCGCTTGAATTTGTTCAGTTGTAAGCATATCACTGCCACCTTCCTTGTCCTAGCTCACTTGTGAAGTTGGTAAAAAAGTAGATAGTTCTTAACCAGGCTTGGCCTCCCGGCAAACATAAAAACTTCTGCCGCTATGTAGAAACAATCTGCATATTCGCTGTGTCTCAGTCTAGCAAGCCTTTATCTATCTGGGCGGATAAAATCCAGTAAATCCAGCCATGTACCGGGGCGAAGGATACCGGTCGCATTGTCACCATCGCCAAACCAGGAGTACCCAGCAATGAGACCGAATACAATGCTAAGTAGCGCAAGGACCACAACAATCACTAAACGCAGCCAAATCGGAAACATCCGCTTGCCTTCTCTTTTCCGTTTTTCTGCGTAGCTGACCTGTTCTTCCTTCTCTTCAGCTGGCTTGGACCGCCGCTCTCCTTTTGCCGAGCGGCTCTCTTCGGACTGGTTTTTTTCCGTTTTGTTACTCATGAATGGAACTCCTTCTGCCCTTTTATATCTCTACGATTCAACGAAGCAGCTCCATTAAACCGTAAGCCATAGGCTATCTTAGATTATTGATAAGCTGCATCATTTGGTCTGTTTGTGTTACAGCTTGCGCATTAAAGGAATAATTACGCTGGGCCGTCATCATTTCGGTCATTTCCTGCGTCATATCTACGTTTGCTGATTCTGTGGCGCCTTGGGAAACCAGTTCATCCGTTGCTACGCCTTCTTCTAGTATCTCTGCTTCATCGACATCCAGGCCTAGTTCATCAAGGTCCGGAAGACGGAAATTCGTATCACCAACGGCTTCGAGCAACTGCGGACGGGTCACCCGTGTTACGGCAATTTCACCAACATCTACCGAATCGTCGCCCTCAAAATCCGCTTGTAATGTGCCATCAGGCTGCAAACTGAAGCCGTTAGCATCCCCCGGCACAGTCATTCGCTCGCCATCACTATCTAATAGGAACTCTCCGTTCGCGGTCACAAGGTTCCATTCATCTCCATCTGCTTCTTCCGAGAGATAAAAAGAACCTTCCCGAGTGTAGACGGTCTCTGCTTCATCATCAATTGTCGTCTCCACTTCAAAGAAATGGCCAGGCTCCGTAAGAGCAAAGTCTAAGTCGCGTCCCGTCTCCTGAATAGAGCCTTGGTCCATGCGGAGTGCCGTCTGCGCAACCGCCGCCCCGCTTCCATTACGAATACCGTCTGGGGTCAGGCGTCCCCCTTCATATTCTGTGTTCAAATTGTTGTTCACTTGTTGAAACAATAAATCTTGAAAGGACGCTTCCCGACGTTTAAATCCTGTTTGCTCCACATTGGCTAAGTTGTTCCCAATCGTATCGAGTTTCCCTTGCATCTGTCCCATTGTTACAGAAGACGTTGACATCGCACTTCCTAACATAATGCTCCTCCTTGCCCCTTTGCAAATCTATTCCCTGTTGATTACAGATCTAGGCTTTTCTTTCCGGCTGCTGTTTTATGGAATGCCGTTTATATCATTCGATCATTACATGGCGTCAAATTAATGAAATGTTTCCCGGGAAATAATTGTCGAAAATAAAAATCGTTATTTCTAACCAATGAGGCCGTGAAAATTACTGCAGGCGTCCTACTTCACTTACAGCAAGCTCCATACTCTGATCATATGCTTGCAATACCGTTTGGTTTGATTCAAATGTCCGCTGCGACTGCATTAAGTCTGTCATCGCCTGCTGGGGATCGATATTGGATTGCTCTAGCATTTGCTGATTGATCGTGTAGTCGACATCCTCAGCTCCAATGGCTGTTGGGAGCGGTTCAGCCTCTTCATCATCCAGCGCAAACAGGCCGTCCCCTTCTTTCACCAGATCTTCTGGCTGCTCGGCCAATACGACATTCAATTGACCGACGGCGGCTCCGTCTTCATCGGTAATATTTCCCGCTTCATCTACGTCGAAAAATTCATTCTCAACATTCATCGGGTCTCCATCTTCATCAAGCACATAGTACCCTTGAGCCGTAGTTAAAAAGCCTTCCCCGTCCACAGTAAGATTTCCGTTGCGTGTATAGCGAACATCTCCATCTTCATTAGCTACCGTAAAGAACAGGGCCCCGGGCCGATCTGTTTCTTCATTAATGGGGAGGTCCCCTTGCTGAATCGCAAGGTCAGTATTATTTCCTGTCTCACGCATGTCTCCCTGCGCAAAATTCGGTGTCTGCTCCTGCATGTACACACCAGTATTCATCGAACCTACCGTGTAAGGGATATTGCCCGGCTGAGCATTTGTCCCTTGCGCCTGGATCAACATTTCCGGAAAGGCACGGATTGACCCTTGCTCCCCCTTATATCCTGGAGTTTCTGCATTGGCCAGATTATTGTTCAACATTTCAGTTTGGCGCTGCTGCGTAATCATCCCTGAAGCAGCCCCATAAAACCCTCGAAGCATCCTTATTCCTCCTTGACCGTCGTCCGGCCTGGGTATTTTCTATGACTGGGGTAACAACGCCGTAGTTAGGCTCACTATCGTGATGGCATGCGAATGGACATTTCCACTATGAGACGTGGAAAACGTCACCTGGAGCGAAAAATTGTTAGCGTTTGGCTGCGGGGAGCAGGGGCAAGGTCTATACCGTTCGCCTTCAAAGTCAAAATGTGCCCTTGGCGCCGCGCGTCTTATGCTTGACGCCCCTGAACGCCGCTTTCCGCTTTTCTCTGTCTAGCTTCACGTGCTAACGACTTGAGATCCCTTTCTCCCACTCTGCGGCGGCGACAGCCTCCTCGGGGGGAGAGAAGGGCTCTGCGTCGTTAACCAAGCACGTTCCGCTTTTCTGTCTAGCTGCGGCGCCTAGAGGCTCGAGGATTTTTCTGCCCCAGACTCCGAGGAGCAAGCTCCTCTACGCAGGTGCTGAAAAACTTGTCGCCTCTGAGCAAAGCGCCTCCGCTTTTCTTTGTTACCTTACGAATCTGTGGTTGCCGATGACGTCTATGGTTGGTTTGTTGTTGAAGAAGGCGGTGCTAGTTACGTTTGGGTTGTGGAAGTAGAGGGCCCCTTCTACTACATTTTCACCTTCTAGTGCTCGTGTAGCTGCTTCAATGGAAGTGGCACTAGCTGTCGCTGAATCGTACGCGCCTGTCATTACCGGGGTGAATTGTCCGGATTGGCGGATAACGCCTTCTAGCGTGTTTGGATAATTGCCATTGTCAACGCGATTTTGGACAACATTGCCAACTGCAATTTTACCTTCTACTGGTTCTCCTTGTGCTTCGAGATGAATTAAGCGAGCGAGTGCATCGATATCTGCAGTTGAGGCTTCACTTACGGCCTCTTCTGTTTCTTCTTCAAATACAAGGTCTTCAGCTAACACTGTTGGAATGACTGTTTTTAGCATCTCACCCGGACTTAGGGATTGGTCAGTCATTTGATTTCGTTCCATTAGATCACTCGTGCTTACGTCGTAGTTAGTACTTATATTTTCTGCATTTTCGCCTGGCTGTACTTCATGCAATGAAACCTCGTTGATATGTACGTGCCCGTTAGCGAAATGAACATTGCTGTGCATAAGTTCAGCGACGTGACGGACGGGAAGATATGTTCTTTCATTGTTGATGCCTGCTTGCACGTCCATAGAATAGGTTTCGCCGTTTAACTCAACCATTTCATTATCAATGGTAAGTTTAATCGTATCCCCCTGAGCGGTCTCGATTTCAACTTCGCGTTCTTCTGCATTCCAATCTACCTCGGCGCCGAGTTCTTCAGAAACAAAGCGAACTGGTACAAGCGTCCTGTCATTTTCAGTAAGTATAGGTTCATTCATGTTTATCGTATTGCCATCTACTGAAATGTCAGTGGAAGCATCGGCTGGGTTCACAAAAAATAAAGTAGATAAAGCCGTTACAAGGCTTGCTGCTGTATACTTGATAGTTACCCCCGGAATCAATTGTTTCCTTGATTCCGAGTTCACCTCCTTTACTTGGTACTTAAAATAGGTCATTCACACTACCACATTATACATATAAAAGGAAAAAACAGAAGAGAGGCGAAGCGTAGGGGAGAAGGGGTGAAAGCAAGGAACGCCTGCACAACCAAGCTTCAGTTCAATTTTTTACGATTAAATTAAAAAGTGTTGCAAGTTGTTACAAACTGATTGCAATCACTAAAAATATGAAAATTTCAACAGATATTCGGGGGGGGACGAAGCTGGAATCCATGGATCTTAGCACTCCAGGTTGGAGCCGCAGTTGCATAAATGGATAGTGGGAGTTACCACATCATTGTTGCTGATCTTGCTGCTCATACTTTTGTAAAATTCGAGCTTGGGCCAGGCTGACCAGAAGAAGAGCAGGAACAAAAAAATAGCTTCCTATATGCAAAGGAAGGTCGTCACGTTGGAATAGTATGAGAACCATAAAGAAAAGAGTGACACCTGCCCGGGCAAACGAAAAATACGCTCGTCGTGTGCGATAGTCTTGTATATTATGTAAGCGGATTTCATCCCCAAAAATATTACGTTTTGGCTGGACATTCGCTCGTTTACCCGATATATCGAGGACGCCGCTTAGACATTCAAAAAGGAGAAGGGCGAAGAGTAGAATAAAAGCAAAAGTGAGCATCCATCAATCTCCTCTCATAAAAAATGTAATGGTTTATCTACTACATGAGGCAAAGGTTTATTGTATATCGGCGGCTATGAAAGCACAAGCTTGAGTTAGGACACCCTTGTAATAGCTTCTGATTAATAATAACTGTTTCCCCAAAAGCCTCCATCTGTCAATGTCATACACATAAAGGGGAGCTGAAAGGAAGTATGAGACTTTCAGCTCCAACATGCTGCTTACGTAAAAGCGGTGGTTGCTTGAACTGCTTTTTTCCAGCCAGCATAAAGAGCTTCCCGCTCGGATTCATGCATCTCTGGCTTGAATTGACGTTCCGTTTTCCACCGTTCGACAATAATATCTTTATTATCCCAAAAGTTTACGGCCAGCCCGGCAAGGTATGCTGCTCCTAGTGCGGTCGTTTCCATAACTTCTGGACGATCGACTTCCACACCGAAGATATCGCTTTGAAATTGCATTAAGAAATCATTACTCACCGCACCGCCATCTACACGCAATGTTTTGAGCTCCATCTGGGCATCGGCTTCCATGGCTTCTAAAACATAACGGTGGTCTCCCGTTGATTGGTAACCAATTGAGGCAATCTCTTGCGCTGAAACATCTGTCTTTGTTAACACATCTGCATTCACCGCGAGCACGGAACTCCAAATTTCATTGGCATCATGCTCCACCCAGCCCGGGTGCGGAAAATACTGTTCAAATTCGCGCTGACCGCTTGCCACCGGCTCTCCCTCATAATTAAATAAAATCGCCCATGAACTAGTCGTACCTTAGTCAATGGAGAGAACGGAGAGAACATAGTTCTTTTTCATGAAAAAACTCCTCTCAGGTCGGTAGTAAAAGTAGGAAGAATTCAGCCGTACGTGTGGTTATATTTATGCTGCGTGCCGCTTCGGCAATTCGAGTGTAGGGGAGGACCAGGTTATGCTCTCTAGGTAATCTTCCTGAAAGTCTCCCCTGTTAAACTCAAGCTGACGCTGCTAGGAAAAAGAGTGTAGCAAAAGTGACACATTCAATCTAGGTGACAATAAAATTTTAGTATTCTAAACTATTAATTTATTTTAGCAGAAAACTCTCGTATACTAAAAAGGAGCAGGAAAAGCGGGGGGCCAGTATGAAGAGCAACAACAAAAGACAAGATCTAATCGGAATTATAGCAGGTTTTCTTGCTTTGGCTGTAGCTATGGGGATTGGGCGTTTTGCTTATACCCCGTTGCTTCCTTATATGGAAGCAACGCACTTATCGTCTTTTGCGGCAGGTTTTTTAGCAAGCATGAATTACTTAGGCTACTTAATAGGGGCGCTTGCAGCCAGAAGGATCGAGCAAAAAAGAAGCGTGCTGCTTTATTCGTTGTGGGCTAACGTGATTACGACACTTTGGATGGGCTTTACTGAATCAATGGTCCTCTGGTCAGTGTTGCGCCTTGCGTCAGGCATATCAAGTGGACTTGTTTTTGTCCTTGTCGTAAGTCTCGTCATGTATGAGCTTACGAAATCTGGGCGTCTCAGCTGGTCGGGCTACATGTATGGCGGTGTCGGATTTGGCATCTTTATTTCTGGAGTGTCCATTCCTTTTGCCGCCCTTAACATGCATTGGTCTTATATTTGGGTGTTACTAGGCCTTTTCAGCCTGGTAGCAGCTCTCTTCGTTGCAAAAGCTGTTCCTTACGATCCTCCGCTTGCTGAAGCTGCTGCTACAAATGATGCGCAACCACCAGCTCGAAAGGATGTAGTAAGCCTTTATTTATCGTACACCTGTGAAGGTTTTGGCTACATTATTTTTGGCACATTTATCGTTGCAATGCTTGAAGCCGCTCCTGAAATGCATTGGCCTGCCGGCTATATCTGGGCGATAGCAGGGATTGGTGCCATTCCGTCATGCCTATTTTGGGCTTGGCTTGCTAAAAAACAAACTGTCACAAAAACACTAAAACGTGCGTATCTTGTGCAAATTGTAAGCGTTTCACTACCGGTCATCTCCACATCGTTTTTTCCAGCAGCGCTTGCGGCTTTCGGTTTTGGGGCAACATTCATGGGGATTGTCATGCTTACCATGCTTAAAGCGAATGAACTTTTTGGAGCCGGGGCCCAGCGGCTTGTAGCCGGACTTACCAGCGCTTATGCCCTGGGCCAGATTGCAGGCCCCTTGGTCGCTGTTTTATTAATTCAAGAAGGAGACTATACGCTGGCATTTAGCCTTGCCGCTATTGTTTTAATCGTCGGCTACAGCGGACTTTATTTTAAAAAAGGAGAGTGAAGTAATGCCATATGTAAATATTAAAGTGACTAAAGAAAATGGTGGACTATCTAAAGAAGAAAAACAGAAATTAATTGAAGGTTCAACCCGGCTTCTTCAAGAAACACTCGGCAAAAATCCGAATACCACCGTAGTTACAATCGACGAAATCGACATGGACAACTGGGGAATTGGCGCAGAGCAAATATCAGACCGAAGAAAAAAAGGACAATAACGGAAAGGCGTTTCTATCAATTGGTAGAAACGCTTTTTAATTATGCCGCATGTTATGAAAAATTAAAGGAAAGGCGCTCGTCTAATTTTCCTCAATATAAGTTTACCAACCTATGCATTTTTGTCTCTTTTCCATAAATTAATTAAGTGAATAGGAAAGGAGGGAGTAAAGTGTCAAGTCAGCAAAAGTCCTTTGAGATGCTGGTCAGAAAGAAGTTAAAAAAGCTTGGGATCTCTCCGGAGGATATTGAATTGTCAGTGGAGGATAAAGCTCGTTTAAGAGAGCTGATTGAAGGTATTATACAGGACGTTGAAGACTTTTTGAAAAAAGAAGAGGAAGAAAAAGAACGTAAAAAGTTCAAAAAGGAAAGAGAAACAAAAAAATAAACGTTACTCCTGCGCAACCTGTCCAATCAGCTTCTAAACTAATGAATAGGATAGAATCGAAACATGTAAGGAGGTGGAAAAATGAGTGGATTAGAACATGCTTATGAAAGAAGAAAACGAAGAGCAAGAGGTGCAGGAGACCGCGACTGGAATGCTCTTCGCGATCCCAGTGATAAGCATCCGGCTAAACCTCATTCAGCATCCTGCGCTAAACGAGTAGAGGATGCAACCCAAGAAGCAGAACAAACAAATAAAACCTTGCAGTTGTCTCAAGATTATATCCATGTCAGCGACTCCTGTGATATTGATATCTCCTCAACAGGAACACAAGCAGCAGTTAATGTTCAGGCGGGACTCCAGGCAGCTATTTTAGTAATTATAGCCATCGCGATCGGTGATGACGCAGACCCAGAAGAATTTGTCCAGCAACTAACGCAAACAGTAAAAACAAAACAAATCACCCATCAAGAAACTGTCATTGAAAATAGCAAAAATGTATCAGTAGACCGTACTGACCTACAAGCTCATGTTAACATTCAGCTGCTCCTGCAACTGCTTGTGGCCATTGCCGTGGTACTTGATATCCTGTAAAAAATAAAGAAGCATCGCTTTGTGCGATGCTTCTTGTCTACTTTTTGTTCAGATGAACATTAGTATGTGAAAAGAAAACAGAGGTATTCACAGTTATTTGTAAATCTGCTTTGAATAATTACACATGAAATTCTTCACCGGAAGGGACTTCTTTGACATAGCCTTTACGAATGACAAAATCCCCGAAATGTTCACCATCTGAGCGTTCTTTTGCATAGTCATTAATAATAGGAGTGAGTGTTTCCAAGATTTCTTGTTCGCCGATGTTCTCTTTATATAATTTATTCAAGCGGTCTCCGGCAAATCCAGCTCCTAAGTAAAGGTTATATTTACCCGGTGCTTTTCCGATAAAGCCGATCTCACCCAAGGAAGGACGAGCACAGCTGTTTGGACAGCCTGACATCCGAATAGTAATCTCTTTATCTTGAAGACCGGCATCGTCGATGATTAGATCTAGTTTATCCACCAGAGTTGGAAGATAACGCTCAGCTTCAGCCATTGCCAGCGCACACGTAGGAAAAGCTACACAGGCAATGGAATTCTTATGCAAAGGCGACTGGGTAGAACCATCTGTCAGACCGTACATGTCTACCAATTCTTGAATCTTAGGTTTTTTATAGTTGGTGATGTTGCTGATAATCACATTTTGATTCGCGGTGATGCGAAAATCGCCGGTGTGGATTCTCGCAATCTCACGAAGGCCCGTCATAAACTGTGAATCCTCGTCATCTTTAATGCGGCCGTTTTGAATGAAAAGAGTTAGGTGCCAGCGGTTGTTTGTGCCTTTCACCCAGCCGTAGCGGTCGCCATTGCGTTCGAAATGATACGGTTTTTCTTCACTTAATTCCCAGCCGAGACGGTGATGAAGTTCAGCCTTAAACCAATCCAGGCCGTTACGGTCAATCGTATACTTTAAGCGCGCTTGCTTTCGATGTTCACGGTCACCGTAATCGCGTTGGATCGTAACGATATTTTCTGCGACCTCAAGCAAGCTATCAGCCGGGCAGAATCCGATAATTCGTCCTAATTGCGGGTACGTGTTCGTGTCGCCATGCGTCATTCCGAGTCCGCCGCCGACGGCAACATTAAAGCCTTGCAATTTCCCATTTTCAAAGATCGCGATAAAGCCAATATCCTGGGAGAAGACGTCGACATCATTAGAAGGCGGTACCGTAATGCCGATTTTAAACTTTCTCGGTAAATAGACCGGGCCGTAAATGGGCTCTACTTCTTCGCTAGTATCTTCTGTTTCAAGCTTTTCACCGTCGAGCCAAATTTCATGGTAGGCCGGTGTTTTTGGAGCAAGGTGATCTTTTAATTGTTCTGCTTTTTCATATACCTCTTCTTGCTCTTCTGATTGATAAGGGTTCGGCGTACACATCACATTGCGGTTTACATCACCGCAAGCTGCCAGTGTACTCAGCAGCGCTTCATTCATTTCTTTGATGCTGTTTTTTAAATTCGGTTTTACAATCCCGTGCAGCTGGAAAGCCTGGCGGGTCGTGAGGCGAAGCGTTCCGTTTGCATATTTATGAGCGAGATCGTCCATGACAAGCCACTGTTCAGGTGTAGCCACGCCGCCCGGGGCTAATACACGCACCATGAATTGATAATCCGGCTCTAATTTTTGCTGGCGCCGTTCGTTGCGCAAATCGCGGTCGTCCTGCATATAACTCCCGTGAAATTTAAGTACTTTATTATCTTGATCAGGAATTGAACCGGTAATCGGATCATTTAGTGTTTCTTCAAGTGTTCCCCGCAAGTAGCGGCTAGCGCGTTTAATATGTTCAACTTCATCATGGGAAGGCAGTGTTTCACCGGATTTTGTATCGTTTGACATGATGAATTCCCCCTCACTTATCGTATTCAAATTTTGAGAATTGAAGGGCGAATTCCGCTTCGCTCTGTATTGCGCGGAATCCGCCACCTCAGTACTTGGGTGCCTGATTAATAGACATCGCGTTGATAACGCTTTTGTTTCTTTAAGCCGGTTAAATAAGCTTCTGCTTCTTCTTCGCTCATGTTGCCTTCCGCGCTGATAATCGCCGCAAGCGTTGCATGGACATCTTTTGCCATCCGGTTCTTATCACCGCATACATAGATGTGCGCGCCTTCTTCAATCCAGTTAAACAACTCGGCGCTTTGTACTTTCATCCGGTCCTGAACGTAAACCTTTTGTGCCGTGTCCCGGGAAAAAGCGACATCCATGCGCGTGAGCACCCCGTCTTTTAACCATTTCTGCCACTCCGTTTGATAGAGGAAATCGGTTCGGAAATGCTGGTCGCCAAAGAAGAGCCAGGATTTGCCGTCTGCTTCAATTTCTTCGCGTTCTTCCACAAAGGAACGGAATGGCGCAATTCCAGTGCCCGGGCCGATCATGACAATCGGTGTTTCCGGGTCTTCCGGCAATTTAAAGTTCGGGTTTTTCTGGATATATACAGGAATCGTGTCACCCGGCTCTAGATTTTCCGCGCATTGTACGGAGCAGACACCGAAGCGGTCGCGTCCGTGTGTATGATATCGCACTGTCCGGATCGTAAGATGAACTTCATCTGGGTTCGCGTTTTCACTGCTGGCAATCGAATAAAGCCGCGGCGGCATTTTCCGGAGAATTTTCACAAATTCTTGCGGACTTACATTCCACGGGCCAAAATCCGTTACTAAATCAAGTAAATCACGGCCGTTAATATATTCTCTTAACTGTTCTTTGTTGTCGTCTTTAACGAGGTCCTGTAGTTGTTCGTTTGCATTAATTTCAGCTGCATGTTTAAGAAGCGGCTTCGTAAGTACTGTAATTTCATAATGGCGGCTCAGCGCTTCACGGAGCGTTCCTTCGTCACCTTGTTTGTTTATCGTCACACTTTCATCTTCGCTCCAGCTCAAGTTTTCAAGCAGGGCGTTAACTAAGCTGGGATGATTTTCTGGGTAAATGGCCAAACAATCACCTGGTTCGTAGTGCAAGTTCGAGCCTTCAAGTGATAATTCAATATGGTGCGTTTCAAGGTTCGAACCGCGTCCGTTCAAATTCACATTATCTAGCACTTCCGCATAAAACGGATTCGTCCGTGAGTACACCGGTGTTTCAGGTGCTGTATCAGCCTCTGCTACTGCAGCGGCGGCTTCTTGGACCGCATCACCCGTAGAAGACTGCAGAGCTTGTAATGATTCAAGGACATTATTCGCCCATTTTGCCGCATCTTCATCGAAGTCTACGTCACAATCGACCCGGTCCGTAAGCCTGCTAGCGCCTAGTTCTTCTAAGCGTTTGTCGAAATCCTTTCCAGTCTGGCAATAGTACTCATATGAGCTGTCACCGAGCGCAAGCACGGAGTAATTAAGTCCGTCCAGTTTAGGTGCTTTTTTGCCATGTAAAAATTCATAAAAGGAAAGGGCAGTATCAGGCGGATCACCTTCGCCATGTGTGCTTACGACCACAAATAAATGGTCAAGATTCTTTATGTTTTTAGGCTTAAAATCATCCATTGAAGAGAGCGTCACGTTAAAGTCTTGAGCTTTAAGCTTTGCAGATAACTCTTCAGCAAGCGTTTCACTATTTCCCGTTTGCGAACCATAAAGAACCGTCACATCTTTGGTAAGAGGAGGCGCGCTGATAGGTTCAGCCACTGCGGTGGGTGCTTCAGCCGGCTTGACAGCAGTGGCGGTGGCGGTAGCAGTAGCTGCCCCGTTTGTCGGTGGAGCTGCAGGAGCTTCAACAGGACCGGCGGCAAGGAAGCCGTTCAGCCACATTTTCTGTGCTTCCGTTAACGTTGGAAGCAGCTGGTTCAAGTATTCAATTTGTTCATGCGTAAAAGGACTATTTGTTTCTTGCAACTTCAACGATGATCACCTCTTGTTAAAATAAAAGCCTAGTTGACCAATAGGATTAATTAAAATTTAAGGTATCACGGGATGAAACTGTTGTCAATCCAGTTTAAGGAAGAAGTGAAGCAAAAAGTTTAATACTTGATAAGAAAAGTAGGTTATATAGAAATAGTAAATGCGAAAAGCGGGTGAAGCGTTCTTTAGTTTGCTATTTAAATTTAAGGCAGATGTCTGTTACAGAGTAGCGTTGATCTCATCTATAGGTACAAGTGTGACATCTGCTTCATCCTCACTTTATTTGAACTCTCAGTACTCACTTTTTGTGTAAACAACGAGAAGTGCAGAAGCAACAACTATTTAAAGAAGGTAAGCTATGCAATATTAAGAAAAGAGCAGGGAGAACTTATGGTGGGTAAAAGTAGTGACAGCCCGTGAGAAGAAAACAAAGAAGATAAGAAGAAACGTTGTTGTAAAGTGTTGCTTTTATGAAAAGCAAATGATTCTCTGTTTTAAATGGATTAATGATAAACTAATAATAAATACATAGATGAAGGGGCTGTTAGTATGCAAGTGATCCATGCACATATGAAAGTGAAATCAGAAAACCGGGAGGAATTTTTAGAGCGGGTGCAAAGCTTGATAAAAGAATCACAAGCAGAAGAAGGAAACATTTCTTACGACCTTTATGAAGATGTAAGTGAGCCGAATAAATTTGTCATGCTCGAAGAATGGCGGGATGAGGATGCGGTTGAATATCACTTTCAAACGCCTCACTTTGCTCATTTTGGCGACATTGCCGAAAATCTGTTGGAAGGAGCGCCGGAAGTGAAACGCTTTGAAGTGAACGAAAAACGTTAATAGAAAGTGTTAAAAAAAGGAGCTTTCCCTGTTGAGGGAGAGCTCCTTTTGTATAAATTTATTTGATGAGCCGGGCTAAAGCAACTTCAATTCGTTTAGCAGCTGCATCATCATCAGCCGCATCTATAAAAAAGTAGAGATTAATGTTCTACTTTTTCTTGAATGGGAAAGACATCTGCAAAAGAGCTCCAGTCTTCTTTCATTTCATTGTCGTTTAATAGACAACGATCTAAAGAGGCAGCAATCTCTGCATGGGAAAAATCGATACCAATCAGAACGAGTTCCGTGATTCTATCTCCCCAGTTCTCATCCCTCGTCTCTAACCACTCTGGTTCCTCTTCTAACGTAACCTGAAGTTCTTCCGCAGGCAGCGATGCTAACCAGTAGCCGGCAGCTCCGACTTGTATAGATTGACCAGCTTGACTTAATTCAATAGCAATATCGTTATGTGAAGCAAGCCAGAATAGTCCTTTGGCGCGGATGATAGATTCAGGCCATTGATTAAGCCAGTTGTGGAATCGTTCGGGGTGAAAAGGGCGACGTCTCCGGTAAACAAATGATGAAATCCCGTATTCTTCTGTTTCTGGTGTATGTTCAGGAGTTTGAAGTTCTTTAAGCCAACCTGCAGACTGACTTGCTTGTTCAAAATCAAATAAATGTGTATTTAAAAGTTCTTCAGGTGCCACTTGCCCGTGTTTCGCCTGAATAATCTTTGCCTTAGGCTGTAGTTTTTTTAATACCGATTCCAAATGTTGGATTGTTGTACGCTCGACCCGGTCACATTTATTTAAAATCAAAACGTCACAACATTCAATTTGTTCGATTAACAAATCGCTAATTTCACGGGTGTCATCTTCACTAACTGCTTGATTCCTTTCTAATAAACTGGCACCAGAATGATACTCTTCCCAAAAGTGGGCGGCATCTACCACGGTTGCTAACGTATCTAAGCGGCAAAATTTGCTTAAATCTATTCCTGATTCTTCATCAATATATGAAAACGTTTGAGCAACGGGCACCGGCTCAGAAATCCCGGATGATTCAATTAAAATGTAATCAAATTGGCCTTGTTCAGCTAAGCGCTTAACTTCGATTAGTAAGTCTTCACGTAAGGTACAGCAAATGCAGCCATTGGACATTTCAACTAGCTGTTCATCAGCATGAGTAAGCGAATTTCCCTTTTTTATCAGTTCAGCGTCAATGTTCATCTCACTCATATCATTAACGAGTACAGCCACATTCATATCAGTACGTTGGTGCAAAATATGATTTAAGATTGTTGTTTTTCCAGCCCCTAAATAGCCACTTAAGACAGTTACAGGAATTTGTTCGTTCAATCTCGTCTCTCCTTCCTACTAACACATTAATTGTAATCATTACGATTTACAAATTTATTTTATTTCTTTACACTAAAGCTGTCAACTTAAATAGTAATAATTACGATTTGTTACTGGTACATTTCAAATTGGGGAGTAGATAAGATGCTGGAATGGATGGTTGTAGGTGGGGGCATTCAAGGGGCGACCATGGTTCATTTTTTACGATCACAACGAGGAGTATCTGCTAGCGAGATTGCTTGGATTGATCCTCAAAAAAGTCCGCTGGCTGCCTGGAAAAGATGTACGAATGCGGTTGGTATGAACTATTTACGGTCTCCGGGCGTCCATCATATTGGAATCAATTCGTTTTCTTTAAAGGTTTTTGCTAAACAACAGGGAAAGCAACTGTCGCAACAGCCTTTCAGGGGAAAATATGCCCGTCCATCTCTGGAAGTATTTAACGCTCATGCGGATGAAGTGCTTAAAAAGATCAAGTGGCAGGACATGTGGAAGCAGGGTAAAGTAGAAGATCTTGAACAACTAAGGAACGGGTGGAAAATTAGATTAATGAGTGGTGAGGAGCTTGAAGCCAAACGGGTCATTCTCGCTTTAGGTATGAGTGAACAACCACATGTGCCTGACGAGTTGGATATAGCCGAAGAAGAGCAGAATCGAAAAGGAATTCATCATATTTTTTCAACCTCATTACCTGAATTTACGATGCTGAAGCGTCCGGTCGCAGTAATTGGTGGTGGAATCAGTGCAGCCCAAACTGTATTAGCCCTTCAAGAGAAAGCAAGAACCCCCGTTCATTTGATTAGTAAACATAACTTAAAGGTTGCCACCTTTGACTCAGACCCAGGCTGGTTGGGACCGAAGTATATGCGTCATTTTCTGCAGACAAAAGATTACACAAAAAGGCGGGAGATGATTAAAACTGCGAGAAATATTGGAACCATCCCTCGTTTTATATACAATCAACTTCAAAAAGCGCAAAAAAGAAACTCAGTTATTGTACATGAGAAAACAGATGGCAGAGTGAGTGTAGACACCGACAACAAAATGAGGATAGGAGATGAACAGAAAGAGATAGAAGCTGAGACAATCATCCTGGCCACAGGTTTTAAAAAAGATCTGCCAGCAAACGAATGGCTGACCACAGTAAAAGATAGATATCACCTGCCCGTCGCCCCATGCGGTTTTCCGATTATTCAATCACTTGATCTTGCCTGGGCCCGCGGTTTACATGTGATGGGGGCTCTTGCAGAACTTGAAATTGGGCCGATAGCTAAAAATATATCCGGCGCCCGTAAAGCAGCTGAGCGTATTTGCGGGCATGCTCCATAAAGAGTAAGAACAATTATAGTTTGGAAGGATAAAACTAGTATCTACACTTGCAAAAAACTCTGATTTTTGATAAAAATAGAACACCAACAGGTTCATATCATTTAAAGATTCGCGGTACCTCAAAGGAGGTTTAATAGGGAATCCGATGAAAAGTCGGAGCTGTCCCCGCAACTGTAAGTGTGGACGAAGAGACCAAACCACTGGCTTTTGAAGCCGGGAAGGGGTCTTGGTAGGACGAAGCATAAGCCAGGAGACCTGCCGCGCAGTCTTTTAAGTTTCCTGACTTCGGGGGGTGAGCAGAGGGACGGCGAAATGTGGAAAAGTATAGGCACCGGATGGATCTATGTGTCTATAACGTTTTGTCGTTGAATCAGCCCCTGTCATGTTATGGCAGGGTTTTTTACGTTTCATCGTTTATAGCCCAGGTGATTAACGATGGCGCCAAGAGCAGAAACAGACAAAATGTGTAGAGATAAGAGGAGAGATTGGATTGTCTAGAAGCGTAATAGCAACTAATATTGGTTACCCGCAATTAGATGGGAAAAGAGAATGGAAACGCGTGTTAGAATCATATTGGAAAGAAGATCTATCAGCAACTGAACTGTATGATAAATTAGAAGAATTGAAAGTGGATCGTTTGAAGAAGCAAGAAAAAGCAGGAATTCACTACGTGCCTGTGAATGATTTTACTTATTATGACCGGATGCTGGATGTGGCCTGGATGTTTAATCTCATTCCTGCCCGTCATCAGCATACTTCGGAAAGTTCGCTTCGAAACTACTTTTCGATGGCACGTGGCGAACAAACCGCCGAAGCATGTGCGATGAAAAAGTGGTTTAATACAAACTATCATTACATTGTTCCGGAATGGGAAGGACAGGAACTTTCGCTTATTAAAAATATGCCGCTGGCAGCCTGGAAAGAGGCTAAGGAAGCGGGTATTTCAAATCCTAAACCGACGTTGGTCGGCCCGTTTACGTTTGCTTATTTTTCTAAAGGGTTTACCTCTGTGTCTGAAGCATTAGAGACGGTACTTCCTCTTTATAAACAAATGATTGAAGAGCTTGATACAGCAGGTGTGGAGTGGCTGCAAATCGAAGAACCTGCTTTAGTTGTCGGTGAAGCAGCACCTTTCCTAAAAGAAGTGCATGAGGCATATTCCGCCCTAAGAACCGCAGCACCACGAATGAAGCTCTTCATTCAAACGTATTATGAGGCGCTCGTTGATTTTGATACGTGCATGGCTTTTCCTGTGGATGGATGGGGCTTAGATTTAACCTCACAGCGTGCGCTTGCTCAACTTACAAGTGGCAAGTTTCCAGATGATAAAGTGCTTGGAGCCGGCATTATTACAGGTGATAACATTTGGCGCGCACATACAAAGGAAAAAGCGAGCTACCTCCAAGCTGTTTTAGAAAAAATCAACGTAAATGAAGTTTGGGTGCAGCCTACTACTTCGCTTTTACATGTACCAGAAACGAAAACTCATGAAACGAGATTGCCGGCTGAACTTTATGACCGGTTAAGCTTTGCGGATGAAAAGCTAACTGAAGTGGTGGAAGTAACAGAAGCCTTAAAGGAAGGTCAAGCTGCAGATCAAGATACACTAGCCACTTACTTGGCACAAGATCCCGTCCCATCGGTATTTAAAGATATCCAAACTCACCGCGGCACCAGTTTTGAGAAACGGCAGGAAAAACAACAAGCATTTAACCTGCCTCTACTTCCTACTACTACGATTGGAAGCCTGCCGCAAACAACAGAAGTCCGCAAATTGCGCCGTGATTGGAAACGTGGGGATTTGTCAACTGAACGCTATGAAGAAGAAGTAAGAGGTCATATTAAAAAATGGGTGCAAGAACAAGAAGAGCTTGGTCTCGATGTGCTCGTACACGGGGAATTTGAACGCAATGACATGGTTGAATTTTTTGGTGAAAAACTCGATGGCTTTGCATTTACCGATTTTGGTTGGGTACAGTCCTACGGCTCACGCGGTGTGAAACCGCCTATTATTCATAGCGATGTGAAACGCCCGCAAGCTATGACAGTTGAGGAGACGGTATATGCTCAATCTCTTACAGAGCAACCGTTAAAAGGGATGCTGACCGGGCCGGTTACGATCGTAAACTGGTCATTCGTTCGAAGTGACCAGCCAAAAGCGGATACGGCTGCCCAGGTAGCGGAAGCGTTGGCTGAAGAAGTGCTGGACCTGGAGAAGGCTGGCATTTCCATGATTCAAATTGATGAACCAGCATTTAAAGAAGGCTACCCGCTCAAAAAAGAAGACCGCCCTGCCTATGAAGACTGGGCCGTTAAGACGTTCCAGCGCACGCACCGTGATGTGAAAGACGAGACGCAAATTCATACGCACATGTGCTACAGCGAATTCCAAGATATTTTGCCTGCGATTGGTGCGATGGATGCCGATGTTATTTCCATAGAAGCGTCAAAGAGTGGCGGTGACATTCTCGCTGGTTTTGAAGATGGCCAGCACGTTAATGAAGTCGGCTTAGGCGTATATGACATTCACAGTCCCCGTATTCCAGACGTTGATGAAATGGAGTCTATGTTAAATCGCTGCTTAACGTATTTGCCGGTTGAAGTGTTCTGGGTCAACCCGGATTGCGGTTTAAAAACACGCTCAGAAAAAGAAGTGCGTGAGTCGCTTGCTGCCATGGTCCAAGCGGCCAAAAGAGTACGCGCTTCCGTGCAAGTGAAACAGAGCTAAATATTGCAGCAGGACATGCCCGCAAGTGTACTTACTTGCGGGCATGTTGGTATCAAGACAAAATTAATTTGATGTAAAGCACTCCCTGATACTTTAGGGGGTGTTTTAATTTTGTTTAGTATAATACTAATGCTATTTGTAGTGTATATGGCATTTAATTTTGTATGTTTTGCCAGTATGAGAATCATTAATGATTTATAATTATTAATAGAGCATTTGAAACCAGTTCTTATTTTAAAAAAATCAAACAAAAAATTAATGGACAAATGTACGCGCAGGAAAGAAAAAAGAAATTGTAATGCCTACTTTTCTTAAAGGTTTTAGCAGCTTTGATTCCTTAACGGTCAAATTCATTTCGTGTATATGGTAACTTAAAATTGAACTACCCTGATAGAAAATAATTCTAATATTACAATTTAAAATTGGGGGGAGTTAAGGGAGTGGGCACATGAAACAAAAAACAACTTAAAGATATTTAAATGGGGAGATCGATAGAAGCATTTCAAAAGCAACAAAAGTTGCAAGAAATACGGTAAAAAATATTACGGTATTTGAAGAAAGCAAAAAGTAGGATGTCCGACAGATGTCGGTTTCGATATGAACTTATGGATGAAAAGTTAAAATTCTTTATAATAAATCATAAGGAAGGCTTATCTAACTTACTACCAGACTTGTAAAAAGGAGGTTAATAACAATGACAGATAAGAGCTTATCGGAAATATTAAATTTTGAAGAAATTGGTCGTTACATATACGATGGGATATACATAACTGATAAAAACGGAAAAACACTTTATGTCAATAAATCGTATGAGAGAATCACTGGTTTAAAAGCAGAAGAAGTGGTTGGCTATCATGTAGTTGATTTAATGGAGCGGGGAGTCTACAAGAATGGAGTTGCTTCTGAAGTTCTCAAACATAAAAAACAAGTGAACTCTGTAGCGGAAATCAGAAATGGAGTTACAGTTCTTCTGACAGGGAACCCCATTTTTAATAGCAACGGAGATGTGGAAGCCGTTGTTATCATAAATAGAGATATGTCCGACTTATTAAAAATAGAGAAAGAACTAAATTCCACGAAAGAAAAAATGAAAATTGTGGAAAAAGAAGAATTGAAACATAAGAAAAACCTGGAAAATCTTCAGAACTATCAAACAAAAAATGTATTCCTTGGAGACAGTATTAAAATAAAAAGTATTATGGAGATGATCCATCATATAGCTGATCTGGATGTAGCTGTGCTATTAACCGGTGAAACGGGAGTAGGAAAAGAAGTGTTCTCAGATGAAATTTATAAATACAGCCATAGAAATAACCAGCCTTTTATTAAAGTGAACTGTGCAGCTATTCCGGGAGAGTTACTGGAAGCTGAATTATTTGGCTACGAAAAAGGAGCGTTTACTGGTGCTTCATCGAAAGGCCGAACAGGGCTATTTGAATTAGCTAATAAAGGCACTATTCTATTAGATGAAATAGGAGAGATTCCTTTAGAGTTACAATCAAAATTATTAAGAGCGCTTCAGGAAATGGAAATCACTAAAGTTGGTGGAACCGAGTCCATTAAACTCGATATTAGAATCATTGCGGCCACCAATGCTAATTTGCTGCAACTCGTAAAGAAAGGCGAATTCAGAGAAGACTTGTATTATCGATTAAATGTCTTCCCTCTAGACATTCCACCTTTACGTGAAAGAAGAGAAGACATTGAGCCTCTGACTAAAAAGTTTTTACAGGATTACAACAGCAAATACAAGAAAAATATTGAACTAGACCAGTCCGGTTTCTATTGTTGGAAGAAGTATGCCTGGCCGGGGAATGTGCGTGAATTGAAAAATGTAATTGAACGCATGGTCATTATTTCTAAAAAAAATGCTGTTATAGGCGAACAAGAAGTAAAGAAAATTATTAATATTGACATGGATGAAACCGCTGTTGAAGAGGAAGGCGGCCTAAAAGAAATAGTGAATAACTTAGAAAGAGATTTGATCAAACAAGCATTAATCAGTGAAGGGAGTACGAGAAAAGCCGCAAAAAAGCTGAAAATCCCTCAGTCTACTTTAGTAAAAAAAGCAAAAAGACTAGAACTAAACGTTCATTGATGAACAAATGCACCAATAGATGCATTTATTCATCGAAGTTCCCTTTACCACCGGATGTATGATGTATTATTTATAAAACCACTAAGTGATGAATAATTGCATCACTTAGTGGTTTTATTAGGGCAAAAATTCCTGTCTTTCAGTTATAAAGGACTGGCATAGAACTTGCAATTGTTTAAGGTGTACCGACAAAACATTCAGGAGGTAGTTATGGAAAAAATGATCATTACGGTTGCACCAACCGGAGCTCAGACAACTAGGCAGCATACTCCCCATGTGCCCTTATCCCCTAAAGAAATTGCAGATTCGATTTATAAATCCTGGCAGGCCGGTGCTGCTATCGGGCACGTTCATGTTAGGGATCGCGATGGCAATAATTCACTTGATCTGGATATCTATAAAGAAGTGATAGACCGGGTTAAAAGTAAGTGTGATATTATTTTAAACTTAACGACCGCCGGCGGATTGAAAATGAGTGACGAAGATCGGCTGCGGGTTTGTGAGCTCAATCCGGAAATGGCCACGTTCGATGCAGGAACGATGAATTTTGGCAAAGACGTTTTTTACAACACTCCAAATTTCCTGGAAAAATTAGCTGCTGAAATGCAAAGTCGCCACATCAAACCAGAAATTGAAATATTTGATGTAGGAATGATCCACAACACACTGCGAATTGCTAAAAAAGAGTTGATACATGAGCCTTATCATTTTCAGTTTGTATTGGGTGTCCCCGGCGGCATGCCTGCTACTCCGAAAAATTTAATGTACTTAACAGAAAGTATTCCCGCAGGATCAACTTGGTCAGCTATTGGTGCCAGTAAAGATCAACTAACTATTAATACGATGAGTATTCTTTTAGGAGGACATGTCCGTGTAGGTATGGAGGACAGCGTCTATTTCAAAAAAGGAGAGCTTGCTGAATCCAATGCGCAATTTGTAGAAAGAATTGTCGATTTATCAAATACATTGAACAGAGAGATAGCAACACCCGATGAAGCAAGAGCAATGTTGAAAATACCAAGAAACTCTAACATGGGAGTGAAATAAATGAAAATAGCAGTGGTAGGTGCAGGTTCCTTAGGTACGATAATTGGTGGGTTAATCACTCAGGCAGGGTACAATGTGGATTTAATAGATATTAATAAAGAAAATATAGAAGGACTTAATCAACATGGAGCCCAGATCTCCGGGCATTTAAACACAGTAATTCCTGTCTCAGCCAAACACTATGATGATCTGGAATCTAAATATGACACCGTTTTTTTGCTCACTAAGCAGGTGTTTACCGAAGCTGCATTATCCTCTATTTCTCCATTTCTTCATGAGGAAAGCGTCGTGTGTACTCTTCAAAACGGGGTCCCGGAAGAAAAGGTTGCTTCAATAGTGGGATCGGATAGAACAGTAGGGGGATGCGTGGGATTTGGTGCCACCTGGAAAGGCCCGGGTAAATCTGAATTAGCGACTAAATGGGAAACGGTTAAAAAGTATGCTTTTGACATCGGGGAATTAAATGGCGAAATATCAGAGCGATTAATCACGATCAAGAAGATTTTGGATACCATTGGCGACTGCGAAATGTCTACAAATATCCTAGGTGTAAAATGGTCCAAGCTATTAATGAATGCTACATTCAGCGGCATGTCTGCCTCTCTTAACTGCACATTTGGAGATGTGTTAAACAACGAAGACGCAATGAAAAGTCTGGCCAACATTGCAGATGAAACGATAAAGGTAGCCCGGGCCAACAATATTCAGCTGGAAAAAATACAGGGAAAAGACATGGAATTTCTTGAACTGGAAAACCAGGAAAGTATTCTAGAAAAAATGGAGTTTTACCATGAAGTGTGGGGGCCGCATGCCAATACAAAAGCCAGCATGCTGCAAGACTTAGAGAAAAATATTAAAACAGAAATAGATTTCATTAATGGGTATGTGGTTAAAAAAGGGAGCGAACAAAACTTATCCACCCCGTTTAATGATTTAGTGTGCGAGCTCGTTAAAAAATCAGAGATGACAAAAGACCTTCCTATATTCGATCAAAATATTGAGGAGTTCCAAACCCTTAACAATAAAATGTAAACGCTATCAAAATAGGGTGATTTCAAACTATATCCTAAAAGGAGTTTTATATGATTACTAAAATAGCGGTATTAGGGGCTGGAACCATGGGGCATGGCATGGCTGAAACGTTTGCGATGCATAAATATGAAGTGAACTTGTATGACATTAGTAAGGATAAATTAAACCAAGCAAAAGACGAAATTCGAGAAGAGCTTATCCTGTTGATTGAACAAAAATTTTTTCCAGCTGATGAATTAGAAGCGACGATTAATAGAATAAACTTCATTTCCAGTTTACAAGACAGCGTGCAGGGATGCGATTACGTCATCGAAGCGACTCCGGAGAACTTAGAAGTAAAGCAGCAGTTGTTTAAACAATTGGATCAATACTGTACGGCGCATACGATTTTAGCGAGTAATACCTCCAGCTTCGAGCTGCATAAGATGTTGAAATTTGTCAGCGGTGAGCGTAAGCAACAAATAATGATTAATCATTGGTATAACCCTGCGCACTTAATGCCACTTGTGGAACTTTCTTATTTCGGTGATATAAAACAATTCGTTTACGAAGAAGTGGAAAACCTGTACCACTCCATCAATAAGCAGACGGTTAAAGTGCTGAAAGACATTCCGGGCCTTATAGCGAATAGAATCCAGCAGGGTATCGCAAGAGAAGTATTCTCCTTAATGGAAATGGGAGCAGTGGATGCAGAAAATGCAGACAAAGCCTTAAGGTACGGTCCAGGGTTTAGATATGCAACGACCGGCCAGCTGGAGATCTGTGATTTAGGAGGCCTAGATGTGTGGTGTGTGGTAGGAGATAACTTATTAAGCGTGATGGATAACTCTTCAGAAGCTAACTCGTTGTTAAGAGAAAAAGTGAACGAAGGCAAGCTGGGTATCAAATCAAACGAGGGGTTTTATGATTACAGGCATGCAGATATACAAGCTATAAAAACAGAATTTGCTAAAA
Source organism: Salsuginibacillus kocurii DSM 18087 (assembly GCF_000377705.1). Classification (GTDB taxonomy): domain Bacteria; phylum Bacillota; class Bacilli; order Bacillales; family Marinococcaceae; genus Salsuginibacillus; species Salsuginibacillus kocurii. Next base: position 132,535 of record NZ_KB898626.1, read on the forward strand.
GATTGATCCATCAATTAAAAGCATCCGACTATTACGAAGGGTCTTTAGGTAAATAAGCGCGGAACGATAGACCATTATGTGTTAGGTGGAACTCATTAACTAAGGAGACTGGATAAAATGATAAGTTTGATAGGGATTTTGTTCTCTCTTGGTTTACTGATTTATTTAGCGATGAAAGGCTACGGGCTTCTTCTGATCACTCCAGCATTAGCAATATTGGTAGCTGTAACAAGCGGCATGAATATAGTGGAAGTACTGACGGGCTCTTATATGGATAGTTTTATAGGTTTTGCCGGAAGCTATTTTTTAATTTTCCTATTTGGCGCAATTTTCGGGAAAGTGATGGAGGATAGCGGGGCTGCCACGAGTATAGCTAAAGGAATTATTAAAGTAACCGGAACGAAAAGTCGGCTAGCTGTTATTGTTACGACCATGCTTATTACGGCATCGTTAACTTACGGCGGAGTAAGTATGTTTGTTGCTATTTTTGCGATCATGCCAATCGCAAGACCAATATTTAAACAGATGGATATACCCTGGCCTATTTTTATCGGTTCTTTTTTCCTGGGGGCTGCGACGTTTACTATGACCATGCTTCCCGGAACACCACAGATTCAAAATTTAATTCCTATTCCATACCTGGATACGACTGCTACTGCCGGAGCACCGCTCGGCTTGGTAGCAAGTGTAGTAGTAGTACTATTTGGACTGTGGTGGTTGAATCAACGGGACAAAAAATACCAGAAACAAAATATTGGGTACGAAGAAACAAAGGGCGACGTTTCCTCAGAGCTTGAAATAAAGGAAAATTACCCAACATTTTTTGTTAGTATCATTCCTTCTGCTATTCTGCTTTTATTAATAAATGTTGTTGAATTTAACATAGAATTATCTTTGGCAATAGCTGTAGCAGCGGCTGGGATTTTGTTTTTTAATTATTTAGTTCAACCTCTCAAAACATTTAATACAGGAGCAATGAACGTAGCCGCTCCTATTTTAAATACCAGTGCAGTGGTTGGATTCGGTGGGGTTGTGGCTGCAACCAATGGATTTGAAGTCATGCAGGCAGCTCTTTTAGATATACCCGGCCCTCCGATTATATCTTTTGCAATAGCCGTAAATATTATCGTGGGCATAACGGGTTCGGCATCTGGCGGATTGGGAATAGCTCTTGAACTGTTGATTAATGAATACACCCCTTATGTAAGCGCAGAAGTTCTTCATCGTATTGGTGCTATCAGTGCGGGCGGATTGGATGCCATGCCTCACAGTGGGGCGATAGTGACGGCCCTGGTTGTCTGCGGAACCACCCATAAAGACAGCTATATGCCGATTTTTTGGACGTGTGTAGTCGGTCCTTTAATAGCACTGATTTTTGCAATATGCATCAGTATTTTCTTTTACTAGAAAAGTGATAACCAATCGGATAAAAGGAGAATAAGAACATGAATAACTTAGAAAATACGGAAAAACTTGAAGACTGGTGGTACCCCAGTGAGGAACAGATGAAAGCAACAAGGCTGCATCAGTGGATGAAGGTTCTTGGTTTTGACCATTATGATGATTTTTATAAAGCTTCCATCGATAACGAAAGCTGGTTTTGGAGCCAGGCGGAGAAAGAACTCGGTATTGCGTGGTTTTCCCGTTACAAAAACGCCCTAGATCTTTCCAATGGGAAAAAATGGCCTCACTTTTTTGTGGAAGGAACATTAAATGCCTCTCATAACGCTGTATTTAAATGGACGGAAAAAGAAAGAACGAAAAACAAAAAAGCGCTGCAGTGGGAAAGCGAAGACGGCAGTCATGAAGAGTATACATTCACAGAATTAAGAGAAAAAATTCATACAGCCGCCGGCGGTTTCAAAGAATTCGGTATTCGTAAAGGGGATGTAGTAACACTGTACATGCCGATGATTCCTGAAGCCGTCATATCCATGATGGCCTTATCGCAAATAGGAGCGGTTTTTTCTCCGGTTTTTTCCGGCTATGGGGCGGAGGCGGTAGCCTCAAGAATGGAGGCAGCCGGCTCAAACATACTAATTACCGCAGATGGGTATTTCAGAAAAGGCAAGCTTGTGCGGATGAAAAAAGAAGCGGATCGTGCGTTGGATGCAGCAGCCTCAGCAGAAAAACTCATTGTCGTAAAGCGGACGAAAGAAGATATGGGCTGGCGGAGTGCTGTAGATATCAGCTGGGATGAAGTGATGCTTTCATCTCCATTGAAAAAAGTGGAAGAAGCAAAAAGCGAAGATCCTTTTATGCTCATTTATACATCAGGCACTACGGGTAAGCCAAAGGGTACCGTTCATAATCATGGAGGCTTTCCGATAAAGGCTGCGTTTGACGCAGGGATCTGTATGGATGTCCAGGAAGACGATACATTCTGCTGGTATACAGACATGGGCTGGATGATGGGGCCGTTTCTTGTATATGGCGCTTTAGTAAACGGGGCCTGCTTAATGATGTATGAGGGAGCTCCGGATTATCCGCAGCCGAATCGGTTGTGGGAGTTAACGGAAAAGTACCACATTTCTCATTTGGGAGTATCCCCAACGTTGGTGCGTTCTCTTATGCAGAAAGGAACAGAATGGACAGAAATAAATGATCTTTCTTCCTTGCGAGTAATTAGCTCGACAGGAGAGCCTTTTAATCCTAAACCGTGGAAATGGCTGTCCCGCACAGCGGGAAGAAGCCAAACGCCTATTATTAATTATTCCGGAGGCACCGAAACATCGGGAGGGATATTAGGAAACATCCTGTTAAAGCCGATTGGTCCGGCAATGTTTAATAGCGCTCTGCCAGGTATGGCAGCGGACATATTTAATGACAGCGGGAACTCTGTAGTAGAGGAAGTCGGCGAGCTGGTTGTGAAAAAGCCATGGGTAGGCATGACGGCAGGGTTTTGGAAGGATACGGAACGATATGAGAAAAGCTATTGGAACCGTTGGGAAGATACATGGGTGCACGGCGACTGGGTCGTAAAAGATAAAGAAGGATATTGGACGATTACCGGACGCTCTGACGATGTTATTACCACAGCGGGCAAACGAGTGGGGCCGGCAGAAATAGAGTCAATTCTAGTCGAACATGAGGCGGTGAAGGAGGCCGCAGCCATAGGTGTCCCGGATAAAAATAAGGGAGAGGCCGTCGTCTGCTTTGCCGTACTGAATACAGAGCCGAGAGATCTTATTCATCTAAAAGAGGAACTACTACAAAGCTGCGCAGATAATATGGGGAAGTCCTTAAGACCCTCTACACTCTTTTTTATAGAGGATCTGCCGAAGACACTAGAAATGGAAAAGTCATGAGGCGAGCCGTGAAAACAGCTTTTTTAATGGAAGATGGGGGAGATCTTTCCGCCCTGGAATATTTTCAGTCGTTGGAATCCGTGCAGAAAATGTCGATGCGTTACTACCAAAGCAGCAGCTGAGTAAGAGGAATTCGTTCTATACAAACGTCCGTAACGTCTTAAATGACGGTACGGACGTTTTTTTGTTTCCATGAACTATTATGGACAAATGAAGTGCATGTCATGTTGAAGAAATTAGTATCTTGAAGTTAACAGGAGCTGAACTATAAAAAGCTCGATCAAGCCGGGGTCCAGCAGCAGCCAAATATCTAAGTGGAGAATCAATAATCCAAGTAATACAGCAGCATAGGTAAATAAATGTTTTTTTGCAAGTAAAGAATACATAATGTTGCAGTGATTTGTACATAACCCCTGCTAGCGGTTCAAGGGAGTCTTGATGAACTGACAATCTCCTCCTTCCTTCGCCAGTTATTTATATGTTTATTTTACCAGAACTTCTACCCCCCTCTTCTCTTTGAATAAAGAAACATAAAGGAGAAACTTGTAAGCGGTTTACCAATTTCAACTCCACTCTCCAGAACAACGTATGGTAACTCTTGTTGTGCCAGCGTTTTGACCACTATCAAAAGTCAGACTATTCGAAAAGTGTGTCAGAATATCTATCAAGATCTAACAAATAGGGTTTTGTGTTGTTTTATGATAGACGTAACCATTAAAAGGGAGAGAGGCACAACATGGAAGAATGGATAAAAGCAATCGGCCGTGGCAAAAAAGGAAGTCGTGATTTAAGTTATTCAGAAGCAAGAACAGCTGCGGAAGCTTTCGCAAATGAGCAGTGGACAGATGTGCAAGCGGGAGCTTTCTTTTCTCTCATGAGAATGAAAGAAGCTACCGGGGCTGAATTGCAAGCTTTTGCCGAGGTTTTTCGAGAGCACACCCAGGTACTTCCCCTTCCATCTCCCAACGGGCTGGATTGTGCAGGGCCATTTGATGGCAGGCACAGGTTTGCTGCTACCATACCAGCGGCTTTTGTAAGTGCGGCAGCTGGGTTGCCTGTAACGTTGCAAGGGAGCCGGACACTTCCTCCAAAATATGGGACGCCGCTTGAAGTGATCTTAGAAGCGTGCGGTATTGACCCAGCTCAGACACAAGATGGTTGCGCGGTAACGTATGTGAACCTCGAAACACGCTGCGCTCCCTTAAAAAAACTAAGACACGTACGTGAACAACTCGGCGTGCGCACATTTATAAATACTATTGAAAAGACGTTGTGTCCAACGCAAGGAAACACTTTGCTGCTAGGCGCATTCCATAAAACAGCGATTGAGCGGATGACACCAATGCTGCAGACACTGCCGTACGAAAAAGTCATTGTTTTTCAAGGTGATGAAGGTTCCGAAGATTTGCCGGTCGACCGGACAGCCAGCTTTGCTTATGTGATTACTTCCGCAGAGGTAAGACAGCTTACGTTTCGCTTAGACGAGACAGGAGTAAGTAAACAAACCATTTCTAAAGAACCGATAACAGCCGAACAGCAGGCTAGTATCACAGAACAAATTCTTGGGGGAAAGAAGAACGCTGACATTCAACCGTATCGTGAGCAAGTTGTATATAACGCTGGGATTAGACATTTTCTTTTGAATAGAGTTTCTTCTGTCACGGCAGGAATAGACGAAGCTAGAAGGTTATTGGATGACGGTGAACCTTACAGATTGTTCAGCAATTTAAAAAGAAAGAAGGAGGTGGTTGGATGATAAAAGTAGGACATGTTGATTTTATCGGAGCAGGTCCTGGAGACCCTGGCTTATTAACAGTAAAAGGTTTGAAGGCATTAAAAGAAGCAGATGTTGTTGTTTATGACCGTCTTGCTCATCCGACCCTTCTTGCTGAAACCAGGCCGGATGCCACCCGGATTTATTGCGGCAAGCAGCCATGTAAACATACCCTCCGGCAGGAAGACATCCAAACAATGCTCTTAATTGAAGCGCGCAAAGGAAAGAAAGTGGTGCGGTTAAAAGGCGGTGACCCAGCTGTTTTCGGCCGGGTCGGCGAAGAAGCACACCTGTTAAAAGATCATGGCATTAGTTATACGATCATTCCCGGAGTTACAGCAGGCATTGCAGGTGCTATGTATGCAGGCGTTCCTATAACGCATCGGGAAAAATCGAGATCTTTCTCTATTGTCACCGGTCATCAAAAAGACAAAGAAGGCCGTCCCGTTGTAAATTGGAAAGCTTTAGCTGAAGGAGTTGACACGATCGTCTTCTATATGGGAGTGAAGAACTTAAATTATATTGCAGAACAGTTGATTGCGCATGGTAAAAAGAGAGAAACTCCCGTACTTGTCGCCGAATGGGCTACCTTAAGCAGGCAGCGGGAAGTAACAGGTACTCTTGCTACCATAGGCACGGTGTGTGAAGAAGCGCACATTGAAAACCCTGCGGTAATTATGGTCGGAGATGTTGTTGGCCTAAAAGAAGACATCCAGTGGTTCCAACCGGAAGCTGAGAAGAAACAACTTGTTTTAAAAAATCCTTCCACTCCAAAAGAATTATCTGACCGGGAGTTAACGGTAGAGAAAAAGTTTTTATCTGTTGAACCGAAGCAGTGGGAGAAAGCATTTGCAACGCATGAACGCTACCTGTTTTTGTCTACAACGGCAGCGGCTCATTTTTTCCATACACTTGAACGGCTTAATAAAGACATTCGCCAGGTCCAGGGTGACTTTTATGCCGCGGATGAAACAGTACAGCGCTATTTAAAAGAACGTGGACTCTCAGTAACTATACAACAACCTTCATTACGCCGGGGGGGCGAATTGCTTCTGGGCAGTGCTTTGGAAATAAAGCATGCTGTGCAGCCAGGGCAAGTACTGCCAAACCACCTTGTGACCCACGAATATTTGGTAGAAGCTCAGCAATTGGAAGGGATCAAGCAAATGATGGTTGATGGACATGTAACTTCCCTTTTACTTGAGGACATTCAAGCAGTAGAAGCAGTGGAGTGGCAGACTGCCAAGGGAGAATGGCCATTGGAACTTAATCTATTTGCTTTAAATGAAAAAGTAGAAGCGTTTGCGTTAGAAGCTGGTCTTCCGCTATCCCCCCTTCAACCGGCCGCTGGACTTGTTTCTAAAGGAGGTTAAATAGAGTGAAAGGCGTACTCTACATCGGGCATGGCACACGAGTTAAGGAAGGCAACGAACAAGTTAAATCCCTTGCCGAAAAAGTTAAAGATCAAGTTCCTGTACCTGTGCAAGAGACAGCTTTTTTAGAGCTGGCCGCACCGACCATTCCAGAAGGGGTTAAACGCTGCGTGGCCCAAGGCGTCACGGAGTTATATGTGGTCCCTGTCCTACTTTTCTCAGCCCGCCATTTGCATGATGACATACCAGCTGAATTAAGCAGGGCTCAACACGTACACCCAGAGCTTACGATTCAGTTGGGAGACGCGTTAGGGATTCGCGAGTCTTTATTGCAAATTGTAAGTGACCATTTGACCGAGGCTGGCATATTACAAGATTCCGGTGCATCCAGGCTCGTTCTTGTTGGCCGCGGAAGCAGTGAAGAAGCTGTAGTTTCTCAAGTAAAAGAGATTACAGAGATCCTAAAAAACAGACACCAGTTTAACAACGCGGCAACTTGTTTTTTAGCTGCTGCAAATCCTCCTTTTCAAGAGACGATGCATCAGTCTGCCAGGCAGGAAGAAGAGACTGTTTATGTAGTTCCTTACTTGCTCTTTACGGGCTTACTGATGCAAGAGATTCATCAAGTAGTCCAAAACGTGCAGCATAAGCATCTGCATAAAACCTTTAAAGTATGTCCGCATTTAGGGGCTAAGGAAGCCTTAGAAGAAGTGATAGTTGAGCATACAAAGGCAATTGTTCAAACGACAAGCTCGAATCAAACAGGAAAGCCGATATTTTCCTGAGCGAAACGACTTTTTCCGCCTGCAGGTATTAATAAACTCGTACATTAAGTAAATACAGGCAAAGAGAAACGATTAGCTTAACGAAGCGGTTTAATTAGGGGGAACGAGTGATGAATCAAACACTTATTGTAATCGGAAACGGCATGAGCAGCTTACGTTTTATTGAAATGGTCCTATCTTATGAAAGCCAAGGATACGCCATTCGTTGCTTTGGGGAAGAACCAGCGTTTCCTTACAATCGTGTCATGCTTTCTTCTTACCTTCAACATGAAGTAGAAGAGTCGTCCTTGTTTTTACACAATAAAGAGTGGTATGAAACGGACACGTTAACGATGCATACAAACGAGCGAGTGCTAGAAATTGACACAGCAGAAAAACAAATACATACCACAGCAGATAGTTACGTTTATGATGAGTTAGTCATAGCTACCGGTTCCTCTCCTATTAAACCGCCACTCCCAGGAATGGATAAAGAAGGAGTACATACCTTTCGCACGATAGCTGATGCGAAACAGATTGAGAGCCTGGCTGAACCTAGGAAAGAGGCTGTCGTAATCGGTGCTGGTTTTCTTGGGTTGGAAGCCGCCTACGGGTTGAGGCAGTCTGGTATGAAAGTGACAGTCGTGCAAAAAGGAAACAAATTACTCAATCAGCAGCTGGATAAAACAGCCTCTTCATATTTGCAGCAAAAACTAGAACATGCCGGCATTTCTTTTATGTTCGATGTAGGTATTGAAAGCATTGAAGGAGGTTCCCAGGCGGAACACGTTAGACTCGACGACGGGCAGGAGCTTGTTGCTAGTTTGGTTGTCGTGGCCATTGGCATCCGGCCTAATATTGAGCTGGCTAAACAAAGCGGGCTTAAAACGAATAACGGGATTATCGTTAACGATTATATGCAAACAAGTGCAGAAAACGTTTATGCCATTGGAGAGTGCATAGAACACGCAGGAAAAACCTATGGCTTGGTGCCGCCTGTATATGAGCAAGCAGAGGCCGCCGCTCATTATTTATGCGGAGAGCTGTCTTTTCCTTATGCAGGCAGTACCACACACAGTAAGTTGAAAATCGGCGGAATGGATCTTTTCACTGCCGGGGAGGTAGAAGAAGGAGAAGGCCGGGATGTTATCGTGCAAGCTGACAGCACGAAACCGCTCTATAAAAAGGTCGTTTTATACGATGATGTCATCCAAGGAGCGATTTTATTTGGAGACACTTCAAAAGCTGATGAAGTAACCGAGCGTCTTCAAACGCAAAAACCCCTCTCTAATGAAGAGAAGGGACAACTGTTTCATGCTGGTACAGAAGAAGAAACATTTATTGATATGCCGATGGAAAAAGAGATCTGTTTATGCAATCAGGTGAACAAAGAGACGATTCTGCGCCATATCACTTCCACGGAGAATCCAACTCTTTCTACTATCAAGACAGAGACGAAAGCTTCTACTTCCTGTGGCGGGTGTACAAAAGATGTCTCCTGTCTGCTTGATGTTAGTGACCGCTGTGAAATGCCGGAAAAAGAAGCTGCATTTTGTGGCTGTACTTCACTGGAGGAAGAAGAAGTAAGGCAGCGGATTGCTATAGGAGATTGGGAAGCACTTGAGCAGTTATTGGCCTCCTCGGAGTGGCTGGAAAAAGGATGCGCAACCTGCCTCCCTGCTTTACGGTATTATTTCGCTGTATTTAGCGAAGCAGAGAAGGCAGGAACCATCAGAGCACCGTGGATTAAGCAAGAGAGCGAAGAGATGCTCAGCATTTCTTCCTTTCCACTGCGAACGCATTCGATTTCAAAAGCGATGGAGCCCTGGATTTATATGGAAGCTTCTCTTCCTGAAAGCGAACTTGGCCTCTTAGAGGACAGAAGAATTCAATTGAAAGGCGTTCCTGAAGAGAAAGTGGAGGAAGTTTGTAAAAGTTTGAAGGTTCCTCAGTCTTCCCAGCCGGAAGCAAATTTGGAACCTTTTGGACTGGAGACATCTTTCCAACAGGAAGTTTTAGCAGAAGTAGAAGCTGGCTTGTTTATGCTCGCTTTCCCAACCACCTTTACTTTGCAAACGCATGACCTGTTCCCTTCATCAATCAGCCCGCATAGTCTCACACTCGTTCTGGTAGACGATATGTGGGAAGTCCATGTGGATGATGGTAGCGATCGTTTAATTTTATATGTTGTCTCTGTGAAAGATTTGAAGGATACGGTGCTTGCTTTAATTCAACTATACCGGGAGACAGCTTATTTTAATGAAACGTTTGCCAACTGGGTGAAGCGTTACACGCCGGTAAATATACGTGAATTATTGTTATCAGGAGAAAACCAGGCAGCTTTAAAGGATCGGCTTGTTATGCAAACTGAAGTGGTTCAGTCAATTGGTGAATATTCACTGTTGTAAATGCAGAGAGACCGGGAATTTCAGGAGGTCATGTTATGAATGAAAATATGTTGGCCGGTTTTCGCAACCGGTTGGAAGAAGTAGCTTCGGAGAAGATTTATGAAACGCAATGTCCTTTTTGCAGCATGCAGTGCAAGAAAAAAGTCATCGAAGAACGCACGCCTTCTCGTTACGTTTATCATACGGTAGGTATGGATAATCCGACCACTCATGGCAGACTGTGTGTGAAAGGGGAAAATGCGTATCAGCATGCCTTTCATTCTGAGCGGTTAAAGCATCCGCTTATTAAAGAGAATGGGGAATTTAAAAAAGCTACCTGGGAAGAAGCGTTAACGCTCATTAAAAAACGTACTGAAGAAATAGGCAATGAATTCGGAGCGAACGCTCATTCAGTTTACGGCGGCGGCTCCCTTACCAATGAAGAAGCATACCTGTTAGGGAAATTTGCCAGGGTAGGGCTTGGTACCAAATATATCGATTATAACGGACGGTTTTGTATGTCAGCAGCAGCGTCTGCCAGTACAAAAACGTTTGGAATAGACCGTGGCCTCACCAACCAGCTAGCTGAAATTGAAGAGGCCAAGTGTATTATTTTAGCAGGCACGAACATTGCAGAATGTCAGCCTACTTTTGTTCCTTATTTTGAAAAAGCAAAAGAAAATGGCTCATTTATTATTGTAATTGATCCAAGAGAGACGGAAACGTCGGCCATGGCAGATCTTCATTTGAAAATCAAACCGGGGTATGATCAAGCGCTAGCCAAACGTATTGCTTCATACCTGATCAAAGAAGATCTCATTGATGAAGAATTTTGCCGCGAGCGGACGAACGGGTTGGACGAACTGCTAGCTTATTTACAGGAAGAAGCCAACCATACAAGCTATGAGGAAATGGATGTTACTGAAAGAGAAGTGTTAGAAGCAGCTCACCGTTTTGGCCGTGCGCAGACAGGTATGATTTTTACGGCGCGCGGAGTAGAGCAGCAGACAGACGGCCATGAATCAGTCCGCCACTTTCTTAATTTGCTGCTTTTGACTGGAAAAATAGGAAAGGATGGCTGTGGCTACGGAGCCATTACTGGCCAGGCAAATGGCCAGGGCGGACGCGAACACGGCCAAAAGTCTGACCAGCTACCTGGTTATCGGAAAATTGATAATAAAGCGGACCGTCAATATATAGCTGACGTTTGGGGGATCAGGGAAAGTGAGCTTCCGGACAAAGGCGTCTCCGCCCACGAGATGATGCCTCTTATGGAAACAGGAAAGATTCGCAGCTTGTTTTTGTTCGGCTCTAACCCTTTGCTTTCCAATCCGCATGCCGACCGAGTGCGTCGCGGTTTTTCAGAGCTTTCTTTTATGGTGGTGGCAGACATGTTTTTAACAGAATCAGCTGCTTATGCGGACGTTGTATTACCGACCACTTCCTATCTGGAAGATGAAGGAACGCTGACTAATGTTGAAGGGCGGGTGACACTAAGAGAAGCGTCTAAACGGACACCAGGGAAAGCCAGGCATGATTGGAGGATCTTAGCAGACATTGCCAAACAGCTCGGAAAAGGGGAGTTTTTTTCTTTTTCCTCAGCCGAAGAGATTTTTAATGAGCTTCGCCTTGCCTCCAAAGGCGGAAAAGCAGATTATTACGGCATTACTTACGATCGAATTCGCGAGGAACATGGGGTATTTTGGCCGTGCCGAGCCGAAGGAACAGCAGATGAAAAGCAGATGTTCACCGAACAATTCGCTACAGCTGATGGAAAAGCCGAACTGTTCTATAACCCTGCTGCAACACATGAAAAAGAAGAAACCGATGACGCCTATCCGCTCTATCTAACCACAGGCCGGACGATGAGCCATTATTTAACGGGAGAGCAAACGCGGCGTAGTTCCCGTCTATTTGCAAGAGAAATTGAATCGACCGTTCACATTCATCCGGAAACGGCTGAAAAGTATGAGCTAAAGCATGGGGAACAAGTCATATTAACTTCTGCGCGGGGAGAAACGATCGTGCGTTGCACCCATTCAAAAAAAATCCGGCAGGATACAGTATTTGTTCCGATGCACTGGGGAGGAAAACAAAACATCAATAATGTGGTGGATGGAACGCTTGACCCAGATTGTGGGATGCCTGGTTTCAAACGTTCTGCTGTAGCATTAAAACCAATAACACAAAAAGTAGCAATCAGCGCAAATTAAAAAAGTGGACGTGTCACTCGCAACGGGTGAGGCGTCCACTTTTTGTAGGGAAGAAGTAGCTATTGCTTCAAAGCCTGCTCTGCAGAAGCGCCAAACTCAAGTGCTCCTTTAATAAGTGGCTAAGCAGCCGAAACAGCCAGTTTTTACTAAAGCCTGCTCGTCAAAACGCTGTTTAGCAGGAAGGGGAGCAGAGGGAGAATTAACTGTAAAATTGCAGGAGAACGACACCGACAATGATGACCAGAATAGAGGTAATTTTTTTTCGTGAACTTGGCTCTTGGAAAAACAAAATTCCAAGGGAGGTCGTGGCAGCTACAGACACTCCTGACCAAATGGCGTAAACAATTCCAACTTCCATATATTGAACACTTAAAGTCAGAAAATATATGCAGAGACTGAACGAAACAAATACACCGATACTAGGAAGTTTATTTTGAAACCCTTTAGAGAGCTTGACCATAAAGTTGCCAATTACTGAAAAACAGAGACTAATTGTTAATAGTAAGGCTCCCATTATGTCAGCTCCTCTCTTGCTTGAGGTTTTTCTGGCAAGTTAAGCGCAACAACTCCTCCAACTACTAATATAATGCCGACTGTTTTGGCAAGTGAGATTGATTCTTGAAAAGCAGCAATGCCAATAATAGAAACCAATACAGTCCCTGCTCCCGACCAAATCGCGTTAACGATGCCAATCTCATGCTGATGGGTGATAATGACATAGAAAGCAAGCGAGATTCCATAGCAACCAATTACGATCAACCCGGCGCCTAAATGATTAAAGCCTTCTGCCACTTTCATGAACGTTGCTCCTATCACCTCGAAAATGATAGAAGCAACCAATAAGACATAATATTTCAGCATCAGCTGATCCCCCGCTTTCTTTCTAAAGTTGTATCTACTCCAGCTGTAATTGCCAAGGTAAAAGCGTTTCTTTCCTAGGGGAGGTATTACCCAACCTATAGGGGAGATATAACGTAAATTATTAAATTCTTAGGCGTACAATTTCATTTATTTATGTACACACTTCTCTCCTCTATATATCTTCCTTTTTCTCCAGCTTTGGAGGGGGAAGAAGGGATATGCTTATATAATCAAATGCTCAGGCCGCACGCACAAACTAAAAAAATCCCGGCTCAGAAGAAAGTAAGAAATATTTCTAGCAGCCGGGAGTGATATTTTTTTGTCTATTAAACTGGTACTAGGCCTCTTTTGCCGCAACTTCAGGCTGTTGTTCTTCAGCAAATCCTTCGTCTTCTAGCTTTAAGTCCTCGTCTGACAGATAGTAATCCTCAGCAAAAGCATTTTTCGGTTCTTCTAAGGTGAAGTAGCAAATGACAAAGCTCACCAAGGCTCCGCCCGCTAGAACGAAAAAGAATTGCTGGGGTGTTACAAAGGTATAAAGCGTAAGGTAAATGGTAGAACCGACATTGCCGTAAGCGCCTGCCATGCCGGCTACTTGACCGGTAATACGCTTTTTTACCATTGGAATAATAGCGTACGTTGCACCTTCTGCACCTTGAATAAACATCGAAGTAAATACAGTCAGAGCAACAGCCAAAATAAGCGGCCAATTCGAATCAATCATTCCCATGCCGGCAAGACCGACCGTGATACCCAGCATGTAAAAGAGCATAACACCTCGTCTTGAACCCATCCGGTCGGAAAGGATGCCTCCTAATGGCCGGGCCAGCAGGTTAATAAAGGCAAATGAGGCTGCGATAACCCCCGCAGTAGCTGGATCCAAGGAAAATGTCAGCTGGAAAAACATCGGAAGCATGGAGACAATCGCCAGTTCAGCCCCAAAGTTTGCAAAGTAGGTACTGTTCAAGGCGCCGACATTTTTAAACTTGTATTTATCATTTTCCGGAACGCCGCGTTTTAAGATCGGGACATTGACTTTTAGAATTTGATAGAGCTGATAGATGAAGACTAACCCGACCACGACCCAAATGGCATACAGAACCTCTATCGTCATAAAACCCATGTCTTCAATACGCCACGCGCTGAGAGCTAGTGCACCGCCGAGCGGGATTGTCCATAAAATAAGCTGTACCATATCTCCCCAGGAGCTTACTTCCATCGCGCCATTTCCTTTAGGTTTGATTAACGCGCGGCCATCTGGTGTATCTTTTACTTTGAAATAAAAAATAATCCCGTAGACAAGACAAACGACCCCGGTAAAAGCAATCGAATAACGCCAGCCCTCATCGCCGCCAAACAACGTAATGGCAAACCAAGGTAGCAGCATGGCACCAGCAGCAGAACCAAAGTTCCCCCAGCCGCCGTAAATACCTTCGGCGAAACCAACGTCTTTTGGCGGGAACCATTCAGCCACTAAGCGGATCCCTACGACAAAGCTGGCGCCAATGCTACCGAGGATAAGTCGTGAGATCATTAGCTGTGCCCACGTGTCACCAAAAGCAAACACAAACGTCGGGATCGACATCAAAATAAGTAAACCTGAATAAACCACTCGTGGACCAAACCGGTCAAGCAGGGTGCCGATGATGATGCGGGCAGGTATAGTTAATGCGACATTAATAATACCGAGGGCTGCAATATGTTCGGGCGTAAGCCAGCCCATATCCTCCATCATCGTTGTGGCGAGAGGGGCCATATTATACCAGGCGAAAAAGGAAACGAAAAAAGCAAACCAGCAATAATGAAGAATTTTTATCCGTTCGTCTTTAAATGTGAAAATATCTCTAACTTTCAATGGTCCTCCACCTTTCTATCTGTAAAAATCGTTAAGACTGTAAGCATTCGATAAAAATGTATTATTCTTATCGTTATACTTAGCCTTAACTGTTTGATAGGAACGGAAGGTTGCCTGCACCTTCCGTTATATATGGGACGGATCAATCGAAGGTTTGTTCTTTCGTTGTTTTTAAAAGTTGCAGTACCTTCTCTTTGCATGTTTTATAAGCGCGTATGGTTTCTATTATTTATGACCATTGGAATGAGGGGCGTTAATCACTTACGCATTGTCTATAAGGTAGACGGCGCCATCTATAATTGCTGTGTCAAATGTCTTTACACACCCTTCATCCGGTGCCTGAACTTGGCCGTCTGTGACATTAATCTTCCAATCATGCAACGGACAAAATACATGATCGCCGCTGACAATGCCCTGGGAAAGCGGGCCGCCGCGATGTGGGCAACTGTTTTCAATCGCGTGGACTTCATCTTTATTGGTTTTAAATACCGCAATCGAAGTTTCGCCCCACATAATTTCTCTCGGGACATTTACTCGTAACTCCTCAAAAGGTAAAACATACACATGCTTTTCGTCGATTTGAACTGATGACATGTTGGAAGCTCCCTTCACTCAATAAAATTTCTGGTGGTAAATGGGGTAATGAACGCTACGAAAACTTAACAGGCTCGACGGCCCTGAGCGCCCTCCGCTTTTCTCTGTCCAGCTGCGACGCTTAGATGCTCGAGGTTTTTTCTAGTCCTGACTCCGCGCAGCAGGCTGCGCTGCACAGTTCTAGAAAAACTTGTCGCATCTGAGCAAAGCGCCTCCGCTTTTCTGTCTAGCTTCGGGCGCCATTGGCTTGAGATCCCTTTTCCCCGCCCTGCGGCGGCGACAGCCTCCTCGGCGGTGAAGAAGGGCTCTTCGCCAATGTGCAGGCGCCCTCCGCTTTTCTGTCTAGCTTCACGGGCTAACGACTTGAGATCCCTTTCTCCCACACTGTGGCGGCAACAGCCTCCTCGGTGGGAGAGAAGGGCTCTGCGTCGTTGACCAAGCCCGCTCCGCTTTTCTGTCTCAAACGAGTTCGACTGGTTTTCGTTCGAATAGCTCCTGGCGTTTTTTCTCGTTGTGAGAAAGGCTGTGCCATGGATCTTCTGGCTTGTGTTCGAGCGCTGTTTCCATGCGTTCGGCGTACACGTTGCGCATTTCCATGTTGTCTATAATTTCATCGCGAATGGCATCGAGGCCTTTGCGTTCAATCCAGTGCGAGGTGCGCTCTAAGTAGTTGGCATCTTCGCGGTAGAATTGGAGGAAGGCGCTGATGATTTCCATCACTTCTTCGCTTGTTTCGACTTTCGTCAATAAGTCGCCAGGGCGCAGGTCTACTCCGCCGTTTCCACCGACGTACATTTCCCAGGCTCCTTCGACACCGACAATGCCAATGTCTTTGATGCCTGATTCCGCACAGTTTCTTGGACAGGCGGAAACGGCCATTTTTACTTTGTGGGGCGTGCTAAGTCGTTCGAACTTTTTTTCGATTTTCATGCCGAGGCCGATCGAATCTTGTGTACCGAAGCGGCAGAAGTCTTCACCGACACACGTTTTTACCGTCCGTATTGCTTTTCCATAGGCGTAACCGGATGGCATATCCAAGTCGGCCCACATATCTGGAAGGTCTTCTTTGTTTACACCGAGCAAGTCGATGCGCTGGCCGCCGGTAACTTTTAAGAGGGGAACTTCGTATTTATCGGCAGCATCGGCAATTTTTCTCAGCTGTTCGGCGTTGGTGACCCCGCCGTACATGCGCGGTACAACCGAATAGGTGCCATCGTTTTGAATGTTGGCGTGGACCCGTTCGTTAACGAAACGAGAGCGATCATCGTCTTCATACGATTCTGGGTGGATGACATTAAGATAGTAGTTAATCGCTGGGCGACACTTTGAGCAGCCTTCTTCATTTTCCCAGCCGAGTACATTCATGACTTCACGCGGGTTGGTGAGCATTTGACTCTTGATCGCTTCTTGAATGACATCATGAGAAAGATCGGTGCACCCGCATAGAGGTTCTGCCTGCGCGATGTCGACATCGCTGCCCAATGTTTCTTGAAGTAAATCAGCTACGAGTGGCTTACAACCTCCACATGAGCGAGAAGCATTTGTATGTTGTTTGATTTCTTCCACGGATTGCAGGCCGTCTTGGTTGATGGCTTGCACGATGTCCTCTTTTGAGACGCCGTTACAGCCGCAGACCGTTTCGTGAGGCTCCATGTTTACAACCGGGCTTTGGCCGCCGGCTGCGTCTTCAGAAGGAAGAAGAACCGCTTTACTCATGTCGCTGATGTCTTCTCCTTGCTTCATCATGTCTAACAGGCGCGGTGAATCGGAAGTGTCACCGTATAAGACAACGCCTGTAATTTTGTCGTCTTTTACCATGATTTTTTTGTAAATGCCTTCGAATTCGTCGTGGACACGAATCGCTTTTTTGCCTTCGCCTTCTCGGAAATCACCAGCTGAGAAGACGTCTACACCTGACACTTTTAACTGGGTATACATCAATGAGCCTTTATATCCGTCCACTTGCTCTTTTTTACAAATCGTGTCAGCAAGTACTTGCCCTTGTTCGTATAAAGGGGCCACCAATCCGTAGGCAATGCCGTTATGTTCCGCGCACTCCCCAACTGCGTAGACGTTTGGGGCACTTGTTTCTAGGAAATCATTTACGACGATTGCCCGGTTTGTTTCAATGCCGGAATCTGCGGCTAAAGCGACGTTTGGTTTGATCCCAACTGCCATTACGACGAGGTCTGCTTCTACAATTTCACCGTCATTAAATTGGATGGCTTGCACGCGTTCTTTGCCGTTAATTTGCTTCGTTTGTTTGCCCATGTGAAACGTCATGCCCTGGGAAGCTAATTCGTCCCGCAGCATATCTCCTGCCGTTTCATCGAGCTGACGTTCCATTAAGTAATGTTCTAAATGGACCACATCAGCTTGCATGTTTAAGTTCAACAATCCGCGGGCAGCTTCAAGCCCTAACAGACCGCCGCCGATGACTACAGCTTTTTTATAGTTTTTCGCAGCATCAATCATTTTTTCGCAGTCTTCGATGTCACGGAAGGCGATCACACCTTCTAAATCTGCGCCAGGTAGCGGAAGCATGAATGGATTTGAACCGGTTGCCATGATGAGATGGTCATAAGCAACCTTCTGCCCTTGTTCACTTATTACAAATTGCTGCTTCGTATCAATGTGAGTGACAGGATCACCGGTGAAAAGCGTGATGTTGTTTTGTTCATACCACTCGTAAGTGTTTAAAATAATGTCATCAACCGATGTGTCACCTTGAAGAACAGAGGATAAAAGAATTCGGTTGTAGTTTGGGTGTGGTTCTTTACCAAAAATCGTAATGTCAAAGCGATTAGGTTCCCGTTTCAATAGTTCCTCTACTGTTCGTACTCCAGCCATCCCATTTCCAACGACGACTAATTTCTCTTTGCGTGTAGTCATCTCTCCAGGCGCCCCTTTCTAGTTTCTAGCTAGTTTGCTAACTCCCATGTGTTTGCTTTTCTTTAATTATCACTTTTCTGAAAATTGAGCTCGTAGGTCCATCGCCTTCTCGTTGTAATACTTATCAACGTACGCTCTTGGTTTAATGATCAGTTTGTGGCACAGAATGTAAGCAGCCTCTAAACTGTCTTCTTATACAGCCATCATCAATCAGCAAATATGGTCAACCCCCTTGTAGCTGGTGCTTCAAATGTGTGTATGTTTTGTTAAAGGTTATTGTATAGCACGAAATAAGGTCTTTGGTGAATCGTGAAAAATAATCTGACAAACTTTTTCATGTATAGAAAATACATGTTATTACGTTAACGTGCTATAAAACAGTATTTTCAATACCTCTTTATTTGCCGTACTAAATTCTTGTTTTTTTCAAAGATCTGCGCAGAAAAATAAGCACTCTTAGAAAGTATATAAATCATTAAGTAACTGATATAGCGCTTTCAATTGTTGCTAGGGTTTTTTACTTGACCTTTATGAAAAGGAGAAGCAGAATATATAGACCAGTTGTTATAATATACAGGTAGGTGAAGATGATGAGTGAGCGTCAGACTGCACATACAAGAGATCGCATATTAAAGGCTGCTGCAAAGCTGTTTCAACTTCAAGGCTATCATGCCACCGGTCTGAATCAGATTATTAAGGAAAGTGATTCGCCAAAAGGCTCGCTTTACTACTACTTTCCAGAAGGCAAGGAGCAGTTGGCTGAAGAGGCTATTCGAATGACAGACCGGCAAATCAGCTACGAGTTAACTAGGCATATGGAACGAAGCTCTACAAGTATGGAAGCATTTCAAGCAGCATTCCAAGGTTTAATTGATGGATTTGAAAGCGATGAAGAGTTTGAGGGGGTGCCGATTGGTCTGCTAGCGCTGGAAACATGGTCAATGAGTGAACGGCTGCGAATCGCTTGTGAGCGAGCTTTTGAGAAGTGGAAAGACATTTATACAGATAAGCTCATAAAAGATGGCTTCTCCAGGGAACGAGCAGAGGAGCTGGGGACCATTACCATTTCCTTAATGGAAGGCGGACTAATTCAAGCTGTTACAAAGAAAAGCAGTATGCCACTTCAAATCAGTAGAGATCAGCTTCCTTTTTTACTGGTAAAACGATAGAGAAAGAAATTGGAGGAAAGTTTATGAATACAGCAACCACGCAAACACAAGAAGACGTAGCAACAGAGGAAACGATTAAACGACTACCGATTATGGTTTCTTTAATAATCGGTGTCTTTTTTGCGATATTAAATGAAACGCTGTTAAACGTAGCATATACAGACTTAATGGCAGCTTTTAATGTAACAGCTCCGACCGTACAATGGCTTACGACTAGCTTTATGCTGGTGGTTGGTGTCCTTGTTCCGATCTCCGCACTGCTTGTCCAATGGTTTACGACGCGGCAGATGTTTATTGGAGCGATGACGATTTTTACCGTGGGCACACTCGTTTGTGCGATTGCCCCTGCCTTTTCTGTACTGCTAATCGGAAGACTTCTTCAAGCTGCAGGTACTGGGCTTTTGCTGCCGGTGATGATGAATACTATTTTGTTGCTTTATCCAGCTGAGAAACGAGGAGGAGCCATGGGAATGATGGGGCTTGTGATTATGTTCGCTCCTGCGATCGGCCCTACTTTGTCTGGTCTTATTGTAGAAACGTTAAACTGGCGCGGTTTATTTTATATTGTACTTCCATTTTCATTATTTTCGATTGGATTTGCGTACATTTATTTAAAAAATGTCTCTGAAGTCACGAAGCCGCGGGTAGACGTGATATCTATTATTTTATCTACACTTGGATTCGGTGGGATTGTATTTGGCTTCAGCAGTGTAGGTGAAGGTGAGGCAGGCTGGTCAAGTCCTGAAGTATACCTCTCTTTAGTGATTGCCATTTCTGCTTTACTAAGTTTTATACTGAGGCAATTAAAAATTAAAGACCCGATTTTGGAATTCCGTGTCTTTAAGTCACCGATGTTTTCATTAACGACTGTGCTGTTAATTATTATGATGATGACCATGTTCTCGACCATGATTATTTTGCCGATGTATTTCCAAGGGCCTCTCGCCTTATCTGCGCTCGTAGCTGGTCTGGCGCTCTTGCCGGGTGGGGTGTTAAATGGTCTCATGTCGCCTATCGCCGGTCGAATATTTGACCGCTTCGGCCCGCGTGTCCTTGTGATTCCTGGCACGCTTATACTCGTCGTTGTAATGGCAGTGTTTACTCAGGTCTCAGCTTCGACCTCGGTGTATGTGTTTGTGCTATTACATACAGCCTTAATGGTTGGCATTGCGATGGTAATGATGCCTGGTCAGACGAACGGATTAAACCAACTGCCAAAGGATTATTACCCGCATGGTACTGCTGTCATCAATACGCTCATGCAAGTGAGTGGTGCGATCGGCATTGCTTTATTTATTGGAATCATGTCTGCAGGTGAAGCCAATTATTTAAGCAATGTGAGTGATCCAAGCTCTGAGTCTCACATTGCCAATGCGATGACAGCCGGCGTACAAAGCGCATTCACTGTCGGCCTCCTCTTTGCCGTTATTGCCTTTATTTTGTCTTTATTTATGAAACGGACACTTACGCCAAAGGATATTTAAGCCTATAGAAGCTGTCCTTTACGTCCGTTCTCGGAAACACACTTACTTTCACCCCTGAGCCCCATGCGACCTCGGTTTCACTTTCACTACGATTGGGGTCGCACCGTGTCTTCTTTGCACGCAGGTGCCTACTATTTTGGATGGCGGCTGTCTTGCAAAGCCTTTTAGGACAGGCCTTCGTAAATGTCGAGCTTGTCCTATGCTATAGTTAGTTAAATGCAGTTTCTTTAAGGAAGGGCTGAAGGAGGGAGAGCTTGTGATTATACTTGAAACAAAGCGAATGCAGTTACGAGAAATGACTGAACAAGACGTCGACCTGCTTATGGAGATTTTTTCCGACCCTGTTACTATGCGCTATTATCCTTCCACTAAGACCCGGGCCGAAGCTGAACGGTGGATTAGATGGAATCAACGAAATTATAAGGAAACGGGTGCAGGCTTATGGATATGTGAGCATAAAGAAACGGGAACATTTTTAGGTCAGTGTGGGATTGTGCCTCAACGTGTGGATGAGGTTATAGAAAGCGAGATTGGTTATTTGTTCGTGCGGAAACAGTGGGGACAAGGGTTTGCTACGGAAGCAGCAGAAGCTGTAAAACAGCAGGGGTTTCAGATCATGGGAATAAAGCGATTCATTTCGATCATTCTTACAGAAAACATTCCATCAATTAAGGTAGCGGAACGAATCGGGATGAGTTTTGAAAAGAAGCACATCAGAAAAGGGAGAGACATGTTTATTTACTCAATAGAGAAAACATGAAAAAGAAGTAAAGCTGGTTGTAGAAAATAAAAAGCGGGGCACTCTAGGTGAAGGAACTATATTCCTTTGCCTATTTGTTATGCAAAAATCAGGTAAGTTGTTTGTAATAGCTGCGAAGGGGGGCGCCCTAAATGTTAAAAAAGTACCCGTTTCGTGTAGGTTTGGCTGTCTTGTTTATATGTATTGTTGTCGCTACGTTAGCGGCATATTTTAAACCACTGCCACCGGGTCTTTCCTATGAAGGAGAACTGCGTGAGGTGGAACAAGTTGATTTTTTATTTAACCGATCTCTTCCTACAGAATCAGGAGGAGCGATTGATTTTGAAGACGATATTTATGTTCATCTCTTTCAAGCGATTGAAGAGGCGGAATCTTTCATCGTGCTGGACATGTTTTTAATAAATAGCAATACCAATGGTGAAAGTCCTTATCCTAATGGGAAGTACCCTCCACTTAGTAACGAAGTCAAGGAGGCGTTACTTGAAAAAAAGGAACGGGATCCCCATGTTGACATCGTGGTAATCACGGACCCGATCAACACCAGTTATAATTCCCACTCTTTGCCGATTTTAACCAACTTACAAGAAGCGGGAATAGAAACAGTACTTACGAATTTAGATCCTTTACAAGATCCCAACCCCCTGTATTCGGGGATTTGGCGCATGTTTATCCAATGGTTCGGACAAGAAGGTAAGGGGTGGATCCCCAATCCATTCGGTAATGAAGCACCTGCTATGACATTGCGCTCAGGCCTCATGCTTCTAAACGCAAAAGCCAATCACCGTAAAGTCGTTGTAACAGACCAGACAGCGATTGTTTCTTCGGCAAACGTGAATGATAAAAGTTATTACTTTACAAATGCAGGATTTCAAGTGTACGGCGAGATAGTAGAAGATATTGTGGCTGCCGAACAAGCTGTTCTTAACTTTTCCGGCGGACCTCAGCTTGAACAAATGGAGTCAACACCACAAGAGGCGGGGGACTATAAGGTTCAAGTTCTTACAGAGAGTAAAAACTTTGAACGGGTGCTCAGCATGTTAGAAGGAGCAGGAGTGGGCGAGGAAGTTTGGATTGGAATGTTTTATGTATCTGATCGGGCTATCATTGACGCTATTTTGGAGGCTTCAGAGCGTGGGGCAAAAGTGAGGATGATTCTTGACCCGAATACTCATGTATTTGGCCTCTCCGACTTTGGCATGCCTAATCCCCCCGTGGCAAAAGAAATGTTGGCTAAGGATGACGGAGAGCTAGAAATACGCTGGTATAATTCGGACAAACAGCAATTTCATGTAAAAATGATGGCAGTTTTTTCAAACAATGACGCCAAAATGCTTGCTGGTTCAGCGAACTTTTCTGCTCCCAATATGGAAAACCGGAATTTGGATATGAACCTTTATGTGGAAAGCAGCAGTGATGCTGAAGCGGCAGAAGACGTTAAGGCGTGGTTTGAAGAGATGTGGACAAACGATGCCCAGCCATACACATTCAACTATGAAACATATGAGGCTTCTGATTCGTTCTGGAGTGAGCTTCTTTATCGTCTACAAAAAAGACTGAATGTATGAGTAGTAGCTCGTGTGCTACTTGCTGTTTTGCATTCATGCTTCTCCATGCTCTTTAGGTGTGCATTCCCTACCGGCTCAAGCCTAAAATACTGGACGGGCTGTTTTTTCTTCGTTAAAGTAGGGTAAAGAAGTAGTGGTGAAAAGAGGTGGATGAATTGAATAACCCAGTCGGTTTTTGGCGCAGGTTTGCTGCGGTGTTACTTGATAGTCTATTGATAGTGGCTGTTATATTTATCTTTGCCCTGATCGTATTTGGAGAATTTGCGGCTGAAGAGTTCACGCTGCAATTATTTGAAACAGGGTTAACGATCATATATCTTTTTATTCTGCCGCCGCTATGGTATGGCTATACGGTAGGAAAGCGTCTGTTGGGTATACGGATTGTTAAAGTGGATGGATCCAATGTGTCCTTTGGTACTATGCTTTTAAGACATTTCCTCGGTGGTATTGTTTATGTGATCACTTTATTGATGGGAGTGCTCGTTTCAGCCTTTATGATTGGCCTGCGTAAGGACAGGCGTGCCCTCCATGATTTCATTGCCAATACGTACGTGACGACAGATAAGCCGTAACCGCTGTAAAGCCTGGATACACCTTGTGTCCAGGCTTTTATAGGTCCCTCAAATGCATAGCATAAAATACTAGAGGGGCTGTACAAGAAAAGAGGAATTTGTGGTAAAATAAGGAAGTTGGAGTGAAAAGAGAAGGGTGACAAGTATTTACTTACAGGCCAAAAGGGCTGCTGCAACATCTCGCCGCCCGTTCTTGTAGGTCGCTACCTGCCAATTTCAGTGCTGTAAATAGCCAATGACTGCTCATTAAACGCAGGAGCAAATATGTTAGTATCCCAACTTAGCTGAGTTTGCATGAGGCCAAGACCATCTGCGCTGTATTGCCCGATGACGCGCTGGACAGCCAGCAAGTCATAGACGCCATCGCCGTTAAAATCAATTGGATAGAGTTGGTTCAAACCAGATACCCACCCCTCTATCGGTGCTTTTAATTGACCGTTCTTAAGATAGATTTCTTTTAAATAAGCGGGTGGGCGCAGACTGATGTCAACGATAAAAGCAAGGTTAAGGGTGTTATTAACCACGTGTACTTTAAAATCATCTTCGTAGTTCACTTGATACGTAAACATGTTGTCAAACCTTTCATTGTCAAACAGCAAGACCGGCTGATGATGTACAAACGAATAGATCATATAATAGCTGTATCCCCCGCTGCCTCCTGATGCAATACTTATCATTACTTCCTCAACACCATTTCCAGTGAAGTCACCGAGAAACAAGCGAGGGTCATAGCCTTGATCATCAGGGAGGTCTACTATATATGAATAATGGCTCTGCCCATCTACCACGAGAAGTTTGATATTTTTTCGAAGCGGGCTGTCTGCTAGTGGTTCGCCAAGCAGATAGATGTGGTCGTTCATACTATCTCCAGAAACATCGCCTGTCGTCCATGTTAATACTGTCATGCTGCTGTCTAGGCTAGGTGTACTAGCTGTGTTTTGAAAATAATTCATAAATGCTCCTTTCAATGTAGAGGTTTTCTAAACGGTTGCTTTTAAGTAAGGGAGGCTTCACTGCGTTGAAGGGCTTTGTCTTTTTTGCCGCGGGCGCTTCTTTAAATGTATTGATAGTTTGTCCATGGTCTTCCTATTCGCGGGTGAGCTGCGAACCTTTTCAGGCTAGCGCCCTGTGTATTCTCCTCAGGCCCGCTTAGCACGCAGGAAGGTTGGCCATTCTTGGGGTAGCACCGCTTCTTATCAACAGCATTCTTTATCAGAATCTTTAAACAGCCAAGTTTCATAGCTAGGTTATAGTCTATGCAAGTTAGTGGACGGAAAGGACTCTTTACGTTAATTAGTTGGAGAAGGACTTAAGCATGAGATGCTAGTCTTGTACAAAAGCGGGGTAAGCAAGTATTGCGGGGGCTGGCGCTGCTTAGCTTTAGGTCCTAACTACTTTCTATGTGAAATGGGTTACATGCATCTGTAGATTCTTACATAATAAAAAAAGGAGTAGCGGGGAAGGAAATGGGGGAGCGGAAAATGAAGGTTGTTAAGGCTGTTCTTTTAACTATTTTAGTCGCGGTGTGTGCAGCTTGCACAGACGGTCAAAAAACGGCAGAGCCAGAACATGAAGGCGTCTTTTATAAAGTAGAAGAGGGAGAGCAAACGGTATACTTATTCGGCTCAATTCATATTGGAGAAGAAAGAATGTATCCGCTTGATGACGTAATCGAAGAGCGGTTTGAAGAAGCAGACCGACTAGCAGTGGAAGTAAATATCAGCGATTACGAAACGGATCAAGAAATTACGAATCAACTGATGTCAGCTGGTTTATATCAAGGAGAGGAGCGTCTTTCTGATTATTTACCTGAAGAAACGTTTGAGCACTTGTTAGAAGAGCTCAGCTTCATGCCCGGGCAGGAGGATATGATTGATCAATTTCAGCCATGGCTTGCTACACTGATGCTTACTCAGCAAGCTGTTATGACAACGGAGTTTGACCCGGATTTTGGGGTGGACCAATATTTTCTTGAGCAGGCAAGTGATCAGGACATACCAATTGATAGTCTCGAAGACATTGAGGACCAAATTAACATGTTCACTCAAACGCCTCAGGATGAACAAATTAAGGAGCTGGAGTTGACGCTTCAAGATATGGATGGAGCGAGTGAAGCGCTGGAAGATCTTCAGCAGATTTGGCTTGATGGGAATGAAGAAGCGATTGAAGAAATGCGAGACCAGGATGGGGAAACGGCCACACATGATACGCTCGCGCTTGATGAACGTGATGCACATATGGCTGCAGAAATTATAAATTATCTTGAAGAAGACAACGAGGAAACTACGTTTGTCGTAGTTGGCGCCATGCACTTAGTAGGTGAAAATAGCATTGTTGACCAGTTGGAGCAACACAATTTTAAGGTGACCGTGCCGAGTGATGACTAAAGACTAAGCGGCTGAAATGCGACTTTGCATCTTGTTTCAACATGCAATTATAATTTTAAGCTGTGTTAGAAGAGCTGGTTGATTTTAAAATAGGATTTGTTAAAGCGTAGTGTAACCCATATGGCCATGGTCTTCCTTGCTGCGGGTGATCTACAAGCCTTCTCGGGCTAGGCTCTTACGTGGTTTCGCCAGGCTCGCTTGGCCCGCAGAAGTGTCGATCATTTCGGTATATCATATGGTCGTTAAATAACGTCCTTTAATAATCTTGAAAAAGGTAAAGTTTTTAATTACTAGAGATGGACGTTTTCACCACAGGCTCAAGAACAACAGCGGTTTAATCTTCACTCCGGTTGGTGGTTTCGCCTTGTAGCTACTTAGGTTTCCCCCACTAATACGTCCGTTTGCGACACCAGCATTAATAAATAGCTAAGAGGAGCATGAACGATGGTGATACGAGAAGCTACAGAAAACGATACAAACATTATTCAACAGATCACTCGGGAAGCGTTTTGGGAAGCGAGGCATTTAAAGCCTGTGACTGGAGCACTGAAGGAAAAGGAAGAAGAGATTTTTCAGTTTTTAAAAGAAGAGCATCAAGCAGCTTTTCTCGGTACGGATCATCATGAGCCAGTCGCAGCCCTTCGTTGTACATTAAAAGAGAATGAGCTTTATTTATCACGACTTGCGGTACGGCCGGCAGCACGAGGTCTTGGCTGGGGCAACGCGCTGCTGCTACATGCAGAAGCGAAAGCCAGGGCACACCGGAAGTCTTTTATGAGTTTAAAAGTGCGGAAAGATGAAGAAAAACATGTCCCCCGCTATCAACATTTAGGTTATGACATTACTGCAGAACGGACAATTACACGTTTTGATGGGGGAAAGATTGCTATTTTTGAAATGCATAAGACCTTGCCAGTAGGTGATAGCTGATGAAGGTGATCACATTGTGTGGTTCCACTCGTTTCAAATCCCAATTCGAAGAAATGAACGAAAGCTTAACGCGGGCAGGGCATATAGTTCTGAGCGTTGGTTTTTTTGAGAAAGCGGAAGCCAAGCTTGTCTCAGCTGAAGAACTAGATACATTTCGCCGCATTCATTTTAAAAAAATAGATATGGCAGATGAAATCTTTGTGATTGATGTGAATGAGTATGTAGGAGAAAGTACGCGTGATGAAATCGAGTATGCGACTCGTAGTGGCAAAAAAGTTCATTATTATTCGGAATGGAAGGAAGCTGAACGTTCGCAAAAGAATCGTTCCAAGGCAGCTTCGATCGAAATTCAGCCGACAAGAGATCCATTCATTTTAAGTGAGATTAATAAAGAAGTTCACCAGCTTCATGAAACGTGGCATCCAGAACGTTTCAAATCCTATAACCGTGCTGACACGGTCACTTTTTTCAAACAAATGATGGCTACTTCTGTGATGACTTTCTTCTTAGCGGTACAAGCGGGGAAGCCGCTGGGTTATCTTTGGTTTGAGCAGCGCGCTTATCATGAAAACAGCTTTAAACAAAGTTTTGCTTCCCTTTACGTACACCAGATCTGTGTTAAGGAAGGTGTCAAACAGCAAGGTGTTGGCAAGATGCTCATGCAAGAAGTTGAACAATTGGCCATCCGGGACGGGATCGATCGAATTGAACTTGATGTCTGGGTGAAAAACGAGAGTGCGCGCGCTTTTTATGAAGCACTTGGTTATGAACCAATCCGCCAGGTGATGAGTAAGACAATGAACAACTAAAGGCAGCTAACTGCTGCGTGTATCGGCTGCTTTAACGTATGAATTGTGAACATAAAAAAATTAAGTATCCTCCCGCTGGCATCCGTTTAGTCGGAGCACTCATTCCAGCGGGTTTTTTACGGTTCTTTCCCTGGTGGTATCTGTTTACTAAGGTATGGGCAAAGCGATGTCTCATCTCATATGTGAAGTCTTAAAAAAATTTAATATATAACTTGTTTGAATCCATGTCATCATGACGTTTTATGAGTAATAAAACGAATGCTATATATTTTTTATTTACTATACGGAATGTAAAAAGTGACTGAAACGTAAGACGGCGACTCCCAGAGGATCATGCGCAGTCTGAAGATCCACTTGTTCGATGATTTTACATCGAACAAGTTAGCTGAAGACAAGCCCTTGGGAAAGCGTCTGTCTGACAGTGAAGGTCACCTTCATTAGTCGGGTCTTCACATCTTATGTTAAATGATGAAATTGATTTATTTTCTGAAATAATCAAAATTTCCTCTTGTAATATTTCTGATTTATATATACAATATCTATAAATCATATAAATTTACTATGAATTGAAGGAGGAAACAGCATGAGTCAAGTAGATACACAAGCACAAACTGCAGTTAGCCTGCCGCGAATTGGGGACGATGCCCCGCAATTCGAAGTAAATACGACGCAAGGACCGGTTTCTTTAAGTGATTACAAAGGAAAATGGTTGCTTTTATTTTCGCATCCAGCCGATTTCACTCCTGTTTGCACAACTGAATTGATCGGTTTTCAAAATATTTATCCGCGTCTAAAAGAAAAGAATACTGAACTGCTTGGTTTAAGTGTAGACAGCGTGCAATCACACATTGCCTGGGTTCGCAATATCGAAGAAAAAAGTGGCGTACGCATTGAGTATCCAATCATTGCTGACTCCAGCCGTCAAGTGGCAACGCAATACGGCATGATTCACCCAAATGAAAGCCAAACGGAAACAAACCGTGCTGTATTTGTCATTGATGATCAGCAAAAAATTCGTGCCATTATCTATTATCCGCTAACAACAGGTCGTAACCTTGACGAAATCGAGCGTTTAGTAACTGCCTTGCAGACTACAACCAATGAGCAAGTGCCAACTCCAGCAGATTGGACACCAGGTGACCAGGTTGTTGTACCACCGCCAAAAACGCAGCAAGAAGCAGAAGAGCGTTTAAAAGATGAGTCCATAGATATTACCGATTGGTACTTGAGCAAAAAGAATCTTTAATAGGTCAATGACTTATCCCCTGGAAAAAACCAGGGGATTTTTGCTTGCTTGTTTTTATAAAAAGATGTACACTATATATATCAAAAAAAATTGATGTATAGTATTCACTTCAATGAGAGGAGAATGAAAGGTGGAGCTTGAAATTAATCAGCAATCATCTGCTAACTCGCCAAACGAGCAAACTTTTGAACGATACGCCACTCAGTTTAAAGCCTTATCCGATGCTAGGCGTTTAAAACTTATGCATGAGTTGACCTTAAAAGGCGAAGTTTGTGTATGTGACCTCAGCAGCATCATGGACCTTCCACAATCCAAGTTGTCTTATCACTTGAAGCTGCTTATGGATGCTGAGCTGATTACCCGCACCAAGCATGGAACGTGGCATTATTACCAACTTAACGAAGAAACTGTTAACCACTTGCTTTCCCCAGAACTTTGCTGTTTATTCCGGCCGAGCCGCTAACGATTTTTACGAACAAAACATCAAAAAAATTTGATATAAGGAGAGGATCATGATGAACGAATACCCGGTCATTATTATTGGGGCAGGGCCGATTGGCCTGGCAGCAGCTGCACAGTTATCTGAACGAAACGTTCCCTTTGAGATAGTGGAAGCAGGACCAACCCCAGCTGCCAACATTCAAACATGGAAGCATGTTCAACTTTTTAGTCCTTGGAAATACAATATTGATGCTGCGGCTAGCCGACTGCTGCTAGCTGCCGGCTGGGCCCCTCCAGAAGCTGATGTTCTTCCGAAGGGAGCGGACTTAATCAACGAGTATTTACAACCGTTGGCCGAACTTCCAGCTATTGCACCCCACCTTCACTTTAACCACCAAGTAGTCGCGATCAGCCGTGAACATATAGATAAAGTTAAAAGCACTCAACGAGCACGTACTCCTTTTATCGTGCGTTACAATCACGAAGGAAAAGAAGGAGAACTGAAAGCAAAAGCTGTTATTGATGCAGCTGGTACGTGGAATCAGCCTAATCCTGTTGGTGCCAATGGCCTGCCTGCTCTTGGCGAAACAAATCCAACACTTCCAATAACCTATACCATTCCTGACATTACGGGCACTGAGCGCTCGTATTATGAACATAACAATGTTCTGGTGGTAGGAAGCGGCCACTCTGCCATGCATTCTATTCTGAGCCTTCTTGAGATCAACTCAAGCAGGAAAGTTATGTGGGCAGTGCGTAAAGAAAAGCTGAATGATGTCTTTGGTGGAGGAGAAGATGATGCCTTGCCGGAGCGGGGATCAATCGGTTTGCAGCTAAAGGAGCTAGTTGACCAAGGCAAGGTCGAAGTGTTTCATCCGTTTTATATAAAACGCATCGTAAGAGAACATGAGAAATTCACAGTAATTGGTGAAAACGCAGGGGAAATAGCAGAGATAAAAGAAATTGACCAAATCATTGCCAACACCGGAGCGCGTCCCGACTTTTCCTATTTGCGCGAACTGCGGGTGGAAGCAGAATCAGCCATAGAAAGTGTGCCGGCGCTTGCCCCGTTAATTGACCCGAATGTGCATAGCTGCGGCACGGTACCGGCACACGGGGCCAAGGAACTTGCTCAGCCAGAGCCTAACTTTTATATTGTAGGGGCGAAAAGTTACGGTCGGGCTCCTACATTTTTACTCGCGACTGGATATGAACAAGTGCGCTCCGTGGCTGCAGTGCTGGCAGAAGATCATGAAGCAGCGGAGCGGACAGAGTTAAACCTTCCATCAACAGGTGTCTGTCAGGCAAACCGCTTGTCAGTCACTGAAAAATCGAGTTGCTGTTAAAAACAACGAAAGCGCTCCGCCACGATGGGGAGCGCCTCATTGGATTTTTATGCCCGCTTTAGTTCCATTGAAATCACGACCACATCTTCGCCTTCTGAGGGTAGTGGGATCGTAAGAAAAAAGGTGGAGCGTATTCAACCAAATAGTACACAGGCTCTACCGTCGCTGATTATAAGTGGAAAAATCAATGATAACACGACGTCGCAATCAGCTGAGGGCTGGGCTAAAACCAGGCTGGTACTAAAACTGCAGGCCACTTCGTGGTGTTGTGAATATGAATAAGAAAGAACTGAGATTGAGCTCGTTTCACAGCTAGCGAGTTGGATTTTGAACCGTGCCTAGAAAAAGAGGTGCTTTTAGTTCATTTTCGACTAATGCGAGCAAAAAGGGCCGGTCAAAGGTGATGGCTTTAGCTGGTTCGTCTTCATCCATCGCGACACTGGTTGCTGCGCCTGCTTCTGTTCCTTTTTCATTGACATTTATTTTTGTGCCGTGTTCGACCTCACTGATATACAAAGGGTCCCCTTCTTCAGCAACTAAGTGGGGGAATTCAGCCTCGCTCTCTGCAAATGGTACTTCCATCCCAAGTGCTTTAAGCGGTTCATTTAAATTTTTATTTGTTTTTGTCGTAAACTTGGGAAACTCAAGCTGGAAGTCTTCCATTGTAAATTCATCTAAAAAGCTCCAGTTCCCATCCACTAACTCAGCCTTCATGTCCTCTATGTCTTGATCTTCATGGGGAAGAAGCGCAAGCATCGAGAAGGCTTTATCTTCTCCATATGGCATTTCAACCGCTGTGAACGTCTCTGTTTCTGCGAGCGGGAAAGTATCTTCTTCTTTCATCATTTCCACGTCTGCCATTGCTCCAGAAGCCGTTTCAAACTCTTGTTCTGTCGTTTGGCTGCTGTCAAAGGGCAGTTGCCAATCCCCTTGAAAATACAATGCATTCACTAGCAGCATGACGGTTGAAGGGTCAAGGTCAATAAGGAGCTCCTCAATCATTCCGCCGGTCTGTTGTTCCACCCAGCTGTTGATCTCATCCAAAGTTCCCTCGTCGCTAAAATTAGTGCTCTCGATCTCTGCTCCGTAATGACGGCTTACTGTGTCAGTTAATTCTTCATTTACTTCCCGCCCTTGTTGGTGCCAGATCGTGTTAGCAAGAGCAAAAACTGTTTCTTCAGTAGCATTTGCCTGTGAAATAAGCACTTGCATCGTTTCGTTTACTGCATCGATTTCCTCTGAATCTACATGCATAACATCAGCCATATCGGCTTTTGTATCGCCCGCAGCACCATTCATTGTCATAGCAAGGGCCATTTGAATACTTAACGGTGATATGAGCGTATTTTCATCTTCGTGATATGTGTGTTGCAAAAGTTCGATCCCAAAGGCTCGCTGTCCGGCTATGACATCTTCTGAAGCTCTTTCTATCTCAAGGTCCTCCACTTCTGAATTGGCAGCGGCGTCAAATTCGTCAGCTGAGCTGGATGGAGTACTTTCACCCGTCGAATCGCAGCCGGCAGCCATTAAAAGGCAACCGAAGAGACCGAATGTAGCTAATCGCTGAAACATGGCTATTCCCCCTTTTTTCTAACTGTCGTGAGAAAACGGAAAATGTTACAGCATGTAAATCAATTTCATCATGACGTTTTATGAGAAATAAAACGAATGCTATATATTTTTTATTTACTATACGGAATGTAAAAAGTGATTAAAACGTAAGACGGTGACTCCCAGAGGATAACGCGCAGTCTGAAGGGCCACTGTTTCAAAGGTTTTACCTTCGAAACAGGTAGCTGAAGACAAGCCCTCGGGAAAGCGTCCGTCTGAAGTGAAGGTCCCATTCATTAGTCGGATTTGACATCTTAATTTAAATGTTGAAAGTGATTCATGTAACAAAAAAATTACGATGTTGAAATCTTTGCGAAGAGGGTTTTTAAGTGCGTAGGAATAGGGAAAGGTAGAAATACGATGTCGAAAAGGAGGACTTATTTATGCTTCGTACCATTCTTATGATTATTGGCTTAATTGTTGTGGTGAGCTTTATATTATCCATGCTTTAAGAAGCAAGGTCCCCAGAGAGGGGCCTTTTTTATTTGGCTCTGTCATTTTTTACTGTTGGTTTGGTCATAAAAAGTAGAACTCTCATTTAATAACAGTCCTATTTGTATAAAATGAACTTATAACATTCGATAAGAAGTGTTTCAATATGCTTTTGATCTATAAGCTAATTCACTAAGATTGTTGCTATTAGTAATGTGAGCTTCTCTAATTCCTAAAATGAAAACTCCTACAAAACTACCTTATTTGAATTCATAATGCTGCCTCTTCGCCAAATAAAAAATTTATATATTGTTAACATAGCTAGCTTTAGTTTATCATAAGTTCAACATTTGGAATTAAATCCCCTGTAATTATCAAGTCATTATTGTCACTTCATTTCGTTGATGATAGTTTATATGCATCAATACGTAGCCTTGGCAAAAAAGAGGTTTTTCCGTTTGCCCGCTACTATGTAATGGAAGGGGGGTGTGTTTATGAAAACAGAAGAGTGGTTTACGGTGACGAAAATAGATGATTCTACCTTCGCACTGAGCGAATTAGGGCATTGGGAGCAGGTGCACTCGTATCTTTTGATAGGGGAGGGCGAAGCGTTTTTAATTGATACTGGGTTGGGGATCTTTGATATACAGCACGTAGTCGAGCAGTTAACGTCTTATCCAGTAGAAGTGATAACAACCCACGTGCATTGGGACCATATTGGCAGCCATGGCTCTTTTGCTACGATTTATGTTCACGAAGCGGAAGCAGATTGGTTGAAAAATGGGATCCCGGGCCTGCCACTGGAGCAGATTCGACATGATGTCGGGCGTGACATAACAAAACCGACTCCGAATTCTTTTAACCCAGCTACGTACCAGCCGTTTACTGGCTCTCCGACAGCCTTGTTGCAAGATGGCGACCGCCTGCAAGCAGGGGGGAGGGAGCTGATTGTGTTACATACACCCGGTCATTCTCCGGGGCACGTGTGTCTGTTTGAAACAAACACAGGCTATTTGTTTAGTGGCGATATATTGTACAGCGGCACCCCTGTTTATGCCCATTTTCCTTCTACTGACCCGAAAGTATTACTACAGTCCTTACAACGTTTAAGTGAGCTTACAGATGTGATGTCCGTTTTCGGAGCTCATAATAATGTCAGATTATCAACTGCGATCTTAGACGATGCCGGCCAAGCAGCATCAGCGCTATTGGGAACGGAAAAAGCTTGTCATGGCAGCGGCCTGCATACGTTCGGGCAATTGACTCTTCAATTTTGAAAAGAGTAGGGAGGTATTGTGCTCACGGCTCACTTACGCCATAGCGGCCTCCTTAGACGTGTAAAAACCCCGCTCAAGTGAGGGGGGTTCTGTGTGTTAAACGGTTCATAAGGTTGGGAGCTTACCGCTAACCATTTTCGTTTTCATAATCCATTTCTTCACCGTCAGTATACTTAATCTCAAGCTCAAATTCATTGAGTTCAGAGCTGTCTATCTCTAAAAAGTCTAAAACATCCGCTTCGATGTCACTTTCATCACGATTAGAGGAGAAATCAACGTTTGCAAACAACTCTTCGATTTCGCTGTTCGCTTCATCCCCTTCCATATCCTGATCACTACCGTTTTCAATTTCTACTTCAGCATCATCGTCTGTTTCAAATTCATACTCGTACTCGGTCCCATCCGTTAATTCTATTTCTAATTCAAATTCCTCCACCTCATCCAAGCTGAGAAAATGGTCGTCTCCGTCACTGTTTTCTTCAACGTCTTCATTATCACTGCCCTCATCTTCGTCATCTTCATCCTTAGATAGTTCAACTTCGTCTTCTTCAATATTTTCAACAGCTTCCTCATCTGCTGTTTCCATCTCGTCATTAGTATCCGTATTGTCGCCACATGCGGCTAATAGACTGATGAGTGTGAGTCCTACT
Organism: Salsuginibacillus kocurii DSM 18087; assembly: GCF_000377705.1. Taxonomy (GTDB): domain Bacteria; phylum Bacillota; class Bacilli; order Bacillales; family Marinococcaceae; genus Salsuginibacillus; species Salsuginibacillus kocurii. Next base: position 167,235 of record NZ_KB898626.1, read on the forward strand.
ACAGATTTCTTCATATGTATATCCTCCTTCGTTTAGTTATGATGGAGTGTCACCAACTTTTTATTTTTTATGTTGAATGAGAAAATAAGTGAGGAGCTGCCTCTTAATAAGACAACTCCTGCACTTGAGTCAGCTTAGATTACAGAAAAGAGAAATGTTTCCCCCCATTCTGGATACAGCTGGAATGGTTTCATTTAATTGTTATCCTACAGTAAATTATAGGTCATTGTCGTCATCATCGTCGCCATTGTCGAGGTCGTTATCATCATCGTCTTCTCCGATGTCGAGGTCTGCATCGTCGTCATCTTCATCTTCATCGCCGTTGTCACCTAAGTCGCCATTGTCTCCATTGTCGCCATTATCCCCAAGTTCACCGTCGTCGCCGTTGTCTTCGTCTTCTTCATCTGCTTCATATACGAAGTCTTCTTCGTCTTCATCGGCATAAATGATTTCAAGGTTAAATTCCTCAACATCTTCCTCATCCAAATCGAAATGCTCAAGCACATCTTCTTTTATATCTTCCTGGTCACGATCAGAGGAGAAATCAACTTCCTCAAAGAGTGCTTCGATTTCTTCTTCGGCTTCGTCACCTTCTAATTCTTCATCCTCTTCATCATCAGTAAGTCCGTTGTCACCATTGTTCTCATCATCGTCGGCTAAACCGTCTTCGCCTGTTTCATCATCGCCATTGTCTTCAAATACGCCTTCTTCATCGTCGTCAACGCCGTCGACATCTTCGTCGTTGCCGTTATCTCCATTATCGTCTTCTTCGAGGTCAATGTCCTCGTCATCATCGCCATTATCATCGTCGTCATCTAATAAGCCGTTTGCATTAACTTCAACGGTTGGTTCTTCTTCATCTTCGCTATCATAATGGAAGGTGTAAACGTCACCCTCTGTCATTTCAATTTCAAGGTCAAATGTAGTTACCTCATCTAGTGTTACGTTGTCTTCATCTTCGTCTTCATCGTCTTCCTCGTCCTCATCTTCATCCAAATCATCGTCATCATCATCATCCAAACCGTTCTCATCGTCCTGTTCTTCAGCGCCTGGATCGTCTTCAGTTGGTTCGGTCTCATCGGTGCCTGCATCTTCATCGCCGCAAGCTGCTAGAATAGTGGCTAGTGTTAGTCCTACAACATATTTTTTCATGGTGTGTACTACCTCCTCAATTTTGACTCTGCCTGTTAGTTACCCAGCAAAAAAAATAAATATTCTAGGAAATTTGTTGGATCTTATTGTTTTTATTAATAGGGTGAAAGATGCAGGGGAAAGGCAGAGAATCAGACATGTCAGGCGATTTGACAACCATTTAGTAACAAGGTGTGTGGTATAATTAGGAAGAATTAGAGTGTTCGTTTAAGAACAATCAAAGCTGTAGATAACAAAAAATCAACCTATGACTGGTTATAAAATGCCTTTACTTTAATATAATGGGAGAGCTTGCGTTTAAAAGAAGATTTGACGCTTAATAACGCAAAAGAAAACAGAATACACTAAAAAAATATAGGAAGTGGCAAGGGGAGGAAAGGATTGCATGGTGAGGAGAATGATTGCAGGCGCAGCTTTGCTGATTTTACTTTCAGCTTGTTCTACACTCGAAGAACGTGGTCCGGTAGAAGTCACTGAAGCATCAGCACTCGCTGAGACGACAAAAACAATAAACCAGCCGCAGACCAGAGGGATTGAATTGTACGACCCAGCCAATGACGAAACAATAAAAACGTTCTATAAAGAGGAGTTTGGCCAGGAGGGAGAAGAAAAACAGAATAACTTAAAAGCATTTGCGAATGACTTAGCTCAGGGTGAGGATGGGTTTGACCAACGTATGCAAAGTCCAAGATTGACCGAAGACGGAGAATTAGAAGAAGGACGCCCCCAAGTCATTTTAGACGAGGAAGAATTGGTAGAGGCCATTTCAACCCATGACAGCTTTTTTAATCAAAAAGTGGAGCTTCCACTATATATTACCGAGCCGAACATCAGCTTAGAGGAGCTAGAGGATATTGAGGAAACAGTGATCGGGCAATACAGCACGTATTTTGATAAATACATTGAGGGGCGCTCGCACAATATTGCGATATCTTCTGATAGCATCGATCGGACAGTACTAGGACCAGAGGACACTTTTTCCTTTAATGAAGTGGTGGGAGAGCGAACTAGAGAGAGAGGGTACCGAGAAGCTAATGTCATTATTGATGGTGATTTTGTAGATGGTCTTGGCGGGGGGATTTGCCAAACATCAACAACGCTGTATAATACAGCACTAGAGGCTGGGATGGACATTGTAGAGAGAAACCCGCATTCTAAACCGGTGAAATATGTACCGGAAGGGTTGGATGCCATGGTCAGCTGGGGATGGGCTGATTTGCGATTTAGCAACCCCTATGATTTCCCAGTTATCGTGCGTTCGTTTATCGATGCACATTCAGGTAAAATCCAAGTCGAGATTCGAGCCTCAGAAGAAAACATAGAAACGTTGCAAGGATGAAGTAACCTAGGGGGAGTTTCAAATGGCGAAACGTGCCATAACCAATGGAAAAGCGCAAGCGTCTCTTATGCTGGGCGTACTATCTTTCTTTTTACCATTTATCGGCATCATTTTAGCTGCGGTCGGCATGATTTTTTCGAAGCAAGGCACGCAGGAAATAAGGCGCAGCCGTGAGAGAGGGGAAGGATTGGCAAAGGCAGGATCCATTACCTCAATAGCTGGTTTGTGCGTTCAACTATTTTATGTGATCGGTTTTACGGTTTTTTACGCTTGAGCTTGAAGAGGCGGACGAAACTTTAGTAGAACGGCCGGCAGTGAACCCGGCAACAGCCCTGGATTAGCATCTTACCATTGTTTTCACGATGTAGGGTCACGAAGGCACCTGGTGAACGCACACAAGCCCCGATCCAAAATGGATCGGGGCTTGTCATCGAACCTGATGGCACAGGTATAGTTTGACTTTGGCCAGTTTTCTAAAACAGTTTATTATTCAATTCCTGCTGAAGAATTTGGCTGTGGCGGTGGTCTTCATAACGTTTCTCTTCGACTTCCAATTTTCGCTTAAGGCTGCGTTCGTACTCTTCGACACAGACTCCGTGGTTTACTTGCATGGATTTTTCAATATTCTCCGTTGTTTCCACCTAGCGATAGCCTCCTTAAGCCATTCTTAAAGTGAAATCTTGTTAATCCACGAATCGACTTCCCGCTCAGCCTCTTCTTCTGAATAATTGTAGCGATCCTGAAGTTTACCAATTAATTTATCACGATTGCCATCAACAAAGCGTACATCATCGTCTGTTAATTTACTCCATTGCCGTTTCGCTTCTCCGGACATTTTGTTCCATTTGCCATGAAAATCTTCTCTGTTCATTATAGTTACCTCCTTTTTGTTCGCTTTTCTTCTATGCTTTCAGTAAAGATATTTCCGCAATAAGCCCAGCTGAAACGTGCTCTTTCACATTCCGACCTTTGTATGAGTCGTTCCTAATGGCATTAGCCATATATGGATTGTTGAAGCTATTCGTTCTCTCCAATTGAACTACCACATGAACGCGTAAAAGTGGATTCTGCGTAGAGGGTGCAATACTTGTAGCTATCATTCATTTTTTATATTCGCTATAATTAAAGGTACTACATACATCGGGCTGTAGCCTAAAGATAGGGTAAGGGTAGCAAGAGAGAGTGATTTGCTTTTTATGTACATCATGAGGGTTTGTTACAGGGTGGAGTTGATCAAAGTCGAGTGATCCTGCCGGGCTCCTGCAATAGTGAATCCAAATAGCCTTACATTAAAAAAAGCCCCCTCCTTTAAGAAATCAACCTTACTAAACAAATAAAGATAACTAAACACGTGCAAGATTAGTTGAAAGGAACGATTGTTGTGCCGCCCAACACCCGCATCCGCCTCGGCTTGGTCACTGCCGTGGCTGTTTATTATGTATTTCCATTGACCATTATCGATTTAGCCCTTTTAATGGCCATGTTTGTCTGGGTACCAGCCCTTCTAAGCCTTGTCGTCCCAAAGCCGACCGCTATACGGAGCGACCAGATGGTCCGCAGCTTAAGCGAACGCAGCTACCCATTCGCGCTAATAAGCACGCTCGCTTTCATTCTACCTGAAGGAAACGGGCCGCTCATTGCCGCGGCCGCCTGGTTCTTCTATACTGCGCTTATCGGATGTGCCGGCCTGTTGCGTCAACTCCGGTATGGTTTTCAAAAAAGTGAAGAAGTCATCATCAATCTGGCTATGATCTATTTGCCGGTCGGAGGTGCCTGGCTTCTCCTGGGGGCCGGTGGCTTTGCGGATGTGCTGCCTTACACGAACGTCATCGTCTGGCTTACCGCCGTCCATTTTCACTATGCCGCTTTTATCCTGCTTGCTGTAACAGGTCTTTACGTTCGGTCTATAAAAGAAAAGCAGCACGCTCCCTTCTTCTGGCCATACCTTGCGACCCTTTTAGGACTTGGTCCGCTAATGGTCGCGTTCGGTATTATGCAAGGTCCGCCGCTGGAATTTTATTTCGTTATTATTTACGGGACAGCGCTTGTTCTGCTCGCTCTCTGGTGGCTTGGTGCAGCTTTTTACAGCCCACGGCTGCGCCGGGCGGAACGATTACTTTGGGGGAGTGGAGGCTTAGTTTTTCTCATAACGACGAGCTTTGCAGTTACGTATAGCTTCGGGCTATGGCAGGGAACGCTTATCGTTGATATTCCTTGGATGGTTAATTGGCACGGGGCCGTCAACGCCCTTATTTTTACGACGCTCATTGTGATTGCATCCAAGCTGGCAGAAACTCAGCCAGCGTTGTCTGCGTTTGTGATGAGTGACTTGCGCACGAAAGGCTATGTCGGCAAGCGCCCGCTTGAAAAGAAAGAGTGGAAAGAAGACGACGCGCGTGCGCCAGCGCTTATAGCTGATTGGGAGCAGTACAGGAGCGCTGGTTTCGAACCGGCCGATGTGGCCCAGGAAGTGAAAGAATTTTACACCGATCCGACCCGTTATAAGATGCGCGCTTTCATTCAATGGGGAAGCTGGACCCGACCATTTTTGCGGTTCAACCGTGCTGTTACGCGCCGCATGGGCCAATTGAATGTGCCGATTGAACGGGAAGTAGAATTAGAAGGCACGCTCGCAGCTCTTTCAGAAAAACAGGATCGGCGCCCGCAGCCAAGTGCCTGGCTGCGCTGGCGCAAGGATACGAAAGAACACGTTTTTACTGCTATATACAGCACAGATGTACGAGAAGGCTATGCTTTTATGAACATTGCTTTGCCGCTTGCCCGCGGTGTGATGGTAGGCGTGCTCCGGCCGGAAAATGATAAAGAAGATGGTTTGTGGCTCACAAGCAGGGTAGGCAAAGGAGGAGAGGGCATATATATCACGCTCGGTCCCGTCACCGTCCGCACCCCGCTCGTAGAAACTTTTCACGTCTGGAAAGGAGAAACCGGCACACTGTATGCTGTCCAGGAACTCAAGCTCTGGCGTTTCCCTTTTCTGAAAGTGGAGCATGAACTAAAACGAAAAACTATGCCCTCACCCTCTTAATAAGCAAGCGTGGTTTTTGTCTCTATACCTGAATTCGTGATGAAATAATTCATTCTTGGCTATTTACTATAAAAACGTTATTTTTTTTGTTAGTGAGTATAACTCGAATCCGTTTCAGGCGGAGGCTTTCCGCGGGCAACACTTCAGCCTCTTCATTCGCAAAAAACGCTCACTGCGGGAAAAGCGAGCCAGGTGAGACTCCGCAGAACGAAACGGAGTGGAGTTTGAGGAGGCTCGCGATTCGCCCGCGAGGAAAGCGAACAGATGGATGGCATATCAACACCTGTTATCACGGATTCAGGTCTATACATAATTAGAAGCGAGTTAGGCTACCATCGGGTAAACGTTGAGGATGCTGAAAAAATGAGTTCAACTAATAGTAAGAAGGCATTGGTAAGCCTTCTATTACCTAATTATAGAAAAACCATTGCATTAGCTGAATAGCTGTGATACTATATAAATAAGCTAAAAGAGCAAGCTCGTGATTAAGAAGAAGGCAAGGTCTCAAGTGGGAACACCTTTCAGATCATTAGAGTAGCCATTAGCAATATTTAGCGGGAAAATCCCGCGCAGGAGGATTACACATGACTGAAGGTACAGTAAAGTGGTTTAACGCAGAAAAAGGATTTGGATTTATCGAAGTTGAAGGACAAGACGACGTTTTTGTTCATTTCTCTGCGATCCAAGAAGAAGGTTTCAAAACACTTGAAGAAGGCCAAGCCGTTAAATTTGATATCGAACAAGGTCAGCGTGGCCCACAAGCGGCTAACGTTCAAAAATAAGTACGGTATTTAAAAATTGCCTAGCGGCCCGCATTGCCGCTAGGTTTTTTTAATGGCTCTACAATATTTGTTGGGGTATGTGAAAAATTGAGCATAAAAAACACGCGAACTCCAAAATCCGTTACACTCGAATTGACGAGGAACAAGAGAAGGATTGGAGTTGCGTGTTTATGAATTCTACCATGATTTTGCCTGGTTTAAGAAGACGTGGAGATTACTCATCCGAAGAGGTGAAAGGTGTTTTTCATCTTCATATCGAGATGCCCCGGACAGCACAGGAGTGTCCAATGTGCGGGGCATGAACGGAAAAGGTACACGATTACCGAAGCTAGCGGATTCAAAAAATAAAACTATTTGAACGAAAGACAGTCTTTTTTACCGTCGGCGCCTGTAGGAAGCGTGTTTCGGAGGCGAATCCTGTAATTCAACACTACCAGCGCCACTTCATGGAATGGAATCAAAAACCGGGGCGGGCCGCTCATTGGTTCCTCTGCCTGACTGCTGTGCAAAAAGATAAGTAACATCCACGCCCAAGACGCCCGCGCCAAGTGAAAAATCAGGCAGGCATTGCCTGATTTTAGCAAAGCCATTGCATTTATATGGCAGCTGTGCTACTATATAAATAAGCTAACAGAGCAAGCTCGTGATTTTAAATAAGGCAAGGTCTCAAGTGGGAACAGCTTTCAGATCATCAGAGTAGCCATTAGCAATATTTAGCGGGGAAAATCCCGCGCAGGAGGATTACACATGACTGAAGGTACAGTAAAGTGGTTTAACGCAGAAAAAGGATTTGGATTCATTGAAGTTGAAGGCCAGGACGACGTTTTCGTTCATTTCTCTTCCATCCAAGAAGAAGGTTTCAAAACACTTGACGAAGGCCAAGCCGTTAAATTTGATATCGAACAAGGTCAGCGTGGCCCACAAGCGGCTAACGTTCAAAAATAAGTACGGTATTTAAAAATTGCCTAGCGGC